>NZ_CP180352.1:3197500-4635690 GCF_048007105.1 Minwuia sp. | reverse complement strand
TGCGTTTTTGCGCAAGCGAAAGAATGCTGCGATTGCGAGAAGATCTCATATGCGTCAGGTTGCGGGATCGGTTCCGAAACTGGCCTGCGGCTTGCTTCTCCGGGTTGTGACCACACCGATCCCGAGGGGTAGCATGCGTATCATTTCCGCCATCGCCGTGGCCGTCTTCATCATGGCCGCAACCGCCGCCGAAGCCCGGACTTCTGCGGACAAGGAGGCAACCGCCCGGTCTTGCCGCGACGCCGTCACCGAGGCGGAGCGCCGCTACCGGATCCCTGCTGGCCTGCTGCAGGCGATCGCCCTGGTCGAGTCGGGGCGCACAATTTCCGGGAACCCGGCAAAGACTGCCTGGCCCTGGACCATTCATTCCGAGGGCACGGGGCGGTGGCTGGACAGCCGCGGTCAGGCCGTCGAGATGGTCGAGGATCTTCAGGCCCGCGGTGTCACCAATATCGACGTCGGCTGCATGCAGGTGAACCTGATGTACCACCCCGACGCCTTCGCAGACCTGAAATCGGCTTTCACGCCTTCGGTCAACGCCGACTATGCGGGGCGCTTTCTCTCGGAACTGTTTCAGGAAACCAAGTCCTGGACCCGGGCCGCGTCCTACTATCACAGCCGCACGCCCGAGCACGCCACCCGATACCGCAAGCTGGTGATCGCCGCCTGGAACGGCGGCGCTGCCGGCGTCCGGCAGGCAGTGCGCGCGGATGTGCGTGCCAAGCTGGGACGCAACACCTCGGCGGCCGGCAAGCTCCGCCGCCTCGGTTCGTCCGTCTACATCAACAACGGATCCAGCACGGTGCGCATCCGCCGCTACTGAGCGGATGCGCCGGCGGGCGGTTCAGACCGCCGCGCCGTGGCAGTGCTTGAACTTCTTTCCCGAACCGCAGGGGCAGGCGGCGTTGCGCCGGACACGGCCCCAGGTCGACGGGTCGTCGGGATCGACCGCCGCTGCGCGCCGCGTCGCCACCGTCTGTGCGCCGCCTTCGTCATCACCAGCTTCCAGCGGATCGGCGCTGGGATGCGAGGCGACGAGTTCGCTCTCGTCAGGACCGGTCGGCTGTTCGACCGGCGGATCCTCGCCGACCCGGAATTCCATGTGCGAGAGCGCGCCGGTGACGGTTTCGCGCATGCGGTTCAGCATGGAGTTCGAACAGCTCGAAGGCTTCGGCCTTGTATTCGTTCAGCGGATCGCGCTGCGCATAGGCGCGCAGGCCGACGGCCTGACGCAGGAAGTCGAGCTGCTGCAGGTGTTCCTTCCAGGTCTGGTCGAGTATCTGCAGCAACAGGCTCTTCTCGACCATGCGCATGACTTGCGGGGTGTAGCGGGCGGCCTTCTCGGCCATCCGCGCGTCGACGGCCCTGTTGACGCGCTCGACGATTTCCTCGTCGGCGATGCCTTCCTCGCCCGCCCACTCGACGATGGGCAGATCCATGCCGAAGATGCGCTTGATCTCTTCCTGCAGCCCCTCGGAATCCCAGAGGTCCGGATAGGCGTTCGGCGGGATGTGCCGGGCGACGGTGACCTCGACGGTCTCGTGACGCATGTCGGCGACCGTTTCCTGCACCTCGTCGGCGTCCATCAGTTCGAGGCGCTGTTCGTAGATCACCTTGCGCTGGTCGTTCATCACGTCGTCGAACTTCAGCAGGTTCTTGCGGATGTCGTAGTTGCGGGCCTCGACCTTCTGCTGCGCCTTCTCCAGCGCCTTGTTGATCCAGGGATGGACGATCGCCTCGCCTTCTTTCAGGCCGAGCCGGCGGAGCATGGTGTCCATCCGCTCTGAGCCGAAGATGCGCATCAGGTCGTCTTCGAGGCTGAGATAGAAGCGAGAGGCGCCGGGGTCGCCCTGACGCCCGGAGCGGCCGCGGAGCTGGTTGTCGATGCGGCGGCTCTCGTGGCGTTCGGTGCCGATGACGAACAGGCCGCCGGCGGCCAGCACCTTCTGCCGATCCTCCGTGACCTCCTGGCGGATCTTCGCTTCCAGTTCGCCGCGCTTGCTCTCGTCGCGCAGGTCGGCCAGTTCGGTGTCCAGACGCATGTCCAGATTGCCGCCCAGCTGGATGTCGGTGCCGCGGCCGGCCATGTTGGTTGCGATGGTCACCGCAGCGGACTGGCCGGCAAGGGCGACGATCTGCGCTTCCTGCTCGTGGTGACGGGCATTCAGCACGTTGTGCTTGATCTTGCGCTTCTTCAGCAGTTCGGAGAGCAATTCCGATTTCTCGATCGAGACCGTGCCCACCAGAACCGGCTGGCCGCGGTTCTGGCATTCCTCGATCAGGTCGATGATGGCGGCGTTCTTCTCCTCGGCCGTGCGGTAGACCTCGTCGTCATGGTCCTTTCGGGCCACGGGCACGTTGGTCGGTATCTCGACGACGGGCAGGCGGTAGATCTGCTCGAATTCCTCGGCCTCGGTGGCCGCGGTGCCGGTCATGCCGGCCAGCTTGTCGTAGCCGCGGAAGTAGTTCTGGAAGGTAATCGAGGCGAGCGTCTGGTTCTCGGGCTGGATGGAGACGTGTTCCTTCGCCTCCAGCGCCTGGTGCAGGCCTTCCGAATAGCGCCGTCCTTCCATCATGCGGCCGGTGAACTCGTCGATGATCACGACCTTGTCGTTGCGCACGATATAGTCGGTGTCCCGCTGGAACAGCTTGTGCGCGCGCAGGGCCTGGTTGACGTGGTGAACGACGGTCACGTTCTCCATGTCGTAGAGGCTGGGGCTCTGGAGCATCTCCAGCTCGGTCAGCCGGTTCTCCATGTACTCCTGACCTTCCTCGGTCAGGGTTGCCGCCCGCGCCTTCTCGTCGACTTCGAAATGGCCGTCCTCAAGCTCCAGGATCAGCGGGTCGATGGCCTGGTACATGGCCGAAGAGTCCTCGGCGGGGCCGGAAATGATCAGCGGCGTCCGCGCCTCGTCGACCAGGATGGAGTCCACTTCGTCGACGATGGCGAAGTGATGGCCGCGCTGGACCATCTCGTCGCGCGTGAACTTCATGTTGTCGCGCAGGAAGTCGAAACCGAGCTCGTTGTTCGTGGCGTAGGTAACGTCTGCAGCATAGGCCTCGCGGCGCTCCAGATCGTTCATGCCGTGGACGATGCAGCCGACGGTCAGCCCCAGGAAGCGGTAGATCTCGCCCATCCATTCGCTGTCGCGGCTGGCCAGATAGTCGTTCACCGTCACGACGTGGACGCCCCGGCCGGTCAGGGCGTTCAGCACGACCGCAAGGGTGGCGACCAGCGTCTTGCCTTCACCGGTCTTCATCTCGGCGATGCGGCCCTGATGCAGGGCGATGCCGCCGACCAGCTGCACGTCGAAATGGCGCTGACCCAGCGTGCGTTTGGCGGCCTCTCGGACGATGGCAAAGGTCTCGACCAGCAGGTCGTCCAGCTTCGCGCCGCCGGCGACTTCCTTCTTCATCTCGACGATGCGCTGGCGCAGTTCGTCGTCGGACTTCGCCTCGATCTCGGGCTCCAGCGCGTTGATCGGATCGACCTGCTTCTTGAAGGTCTTGACCACGCGGTCGTTTGGCGTACCGAAAATCTTCCGGGCGATGGCGCCGATCATGAACTCTGGTTCCCTGAAAACGGGTCTGTGGAAAGGCCGTCCGGGGCCAGCTCAGCAAGGCGGTCCTGCGACGGGTACTGCGTCACATAGGCGGGGCAGTCTCAGGTGTCAACGCGGCCCGCCGACCGCGCGCACACTTGCGTGTCATGGCGTCCGGAGCCGGTTGTGGCGCTGCGGCGCTGCCTGTAATGGTGTCGCAACGCACCTGCAATCCACAGGCAAGGACTCTCTTCATGATTCAGTACCGTAATCTGGGCGCCGCGCTTGCGCTCGGCGTTCTCGTCGCGGCCCAGCCGCTGGCCGCCCAGACCGCTTCCGATACCGCGGGCGCCGCGGCGGATGCGAAGCCGGTCGACGAAAATCCGGTCGCCGCGCGCGTCAACGGCGAGGAAATCCGCCTCGACGCGGTGATGAGCATGATCCAGGACCTGCCGCAGCAATATCAGCAGGTGCCGATCAGCGCGCTCTATCCGCTGCTGGTCAAGCGGGCGGTCAACAACAAGCTGATGCTGGCCGAGGCTTCCAAGACCGACATCGCCGAGAGCGAAGACCTCAAGGCCGAAGTCGAGGCCTATCGCCGCTCGAAGATCCTCGAATACTTCCTGATCGGACGGATCGAGGCGGAGCTGACCGAGGAAGCGGTGCGCGCGCGTTACGACGAATATGTGAAGACCGCCGAGCCGGAGCCGTCCGTCCATGCCCGCCATATCCTGCTCAAGACCGAGGATGAGGCGAAGGCGGTGATCGAGGAGCTCAAGGCCGGCGCCGACTTCGCGGAGACGGCGATGGCGAAGTCCAAGGGGCCGAGCGGCCCCAACGGCGGCGATCTCGGCTTTTTCGGCAAGGGCCAGATGGTGCCGCCCTTCGAGGAGGCGGCCTTCGCGATGCAGCCGGGCGAGATCACCGAGAACTCCGGTCCAGACGCAGTTCGGCTGGCACGTGATAAAGGTCGAGGAGCGGCGCGAGCATCCGGCCTTCGAGGAGAAGGCCGAAGAACTCCGCCGCGAGATGAGCGGCGAGGTGCTGACCGCGCTGGTCGAGGACCTTCGCGCCGACGCCGAGATCGAGGAGTTCCAGATCGACGGTTCGCCGCTGGTCGAGCCGACGGCCCAGCCGGTGGCGCCCGCGCCGCAGCCGAAGGAATAGTTTCGTACCCACCCCGCTTCTCGGGGGCGTTGCATGCCGTTTCCGGAGATCGATCCCGTTATCTTCCAGATCGGGCCGTTCGCGGTCCGCTGGTACGCGCTGGCCTATATCGTCGGGCTTGTGCTGGGCTGGCGCTATGCGATGCACCTGGGCACCCGCCGCGACACCGTCGTGCGGCGCGCGCATCCGGACATGTTCTTCGTCTGGGCGGCGATCGGCGTCGTGCTCGGCGGCCGTCTCGGCTACGTCCTGTTCTACGGCCTGCCCTTCTATCTGGAGAATCCCCTGGACGCGCTGGAGATCTGGCGCGGCGGCATGTCCTTCCACGGCGGCATTCTTGGCGTGACCATTGCCGGCGTGCTGTTCTGCCGGGCAAAGGGCATCCCGATGCTTGCCTTCGGAGACGTGCTGGCGACGGTCTCGCCGATCGGGCTCTTCTTCGGCCGCATCGCGAACTTCATCAATGGGGAACTCTATGGCCGGCCGACCGACGCACCCTGGGGCATGATCTTCCCCGGTTCGGACGGCCAGCCGCGTCACCCGAGCCAGCTCTACGAAGCCTTTCTTGAAGGGCTGGTCCTCTTCGTCGTCGTCAATGTCATGGTCCGGAGCTTCGGCGCCTACCGGCGGCCGGGACTCGTGATGGGCACGTTCATCGCGGGCTATGGCGTCAGCCGCTTCATCGTCGAATTCTTCCGTCAGTGGGATGCCGGGCTGGACCTGGTGTTCGGATGGCTGTCGCGCGGCCAGATGCTGTCGCTGCCGATGATCCTGATCGGCCTGTTCTTCATCGTCCGTGCAATGCAGGCTGAAAGGCAGCCGGCGGTGGTCGAGAAGGCGGGACAGGCGGAGACATGAATGCACTCGAGACACGGCTGCGCGAGATGATCGCCGCGGAGGGACCGTTGCCGCTCGACCGATACATGGCGCTGGCGCTGACCGATTCCGAGCACGGTTACTACACCCGCGGCGACGGCATCGGCGCGGCCGGCGATTTCATCACCGCGCCCGAGATCTCCCAGATGTTCGGTGAACTGGTCGGCCTCTGGATGGCCGACATGTGGCGCCGCATGGGCATGCCCTGGGATGCGGTGATCGTCGAACTGGGACCGGGCCGCGGCACGCTGATGGCGGATGCGTTGCGCGCCATTGCCCGCGGCGAGCCGGCCTTCGCCGAGAACCGGGAGATCTGGCTGGTCGAGGCCAGCCCGCGGATGCGCGAGATGCAGCGCGAGCGCCTCGCCGGCTACGACCTGCACTTCGCCGACCGCTTCGAGGATGTGCCGAAGCGGCCAATGATCCTGATCGCCAACGAGTTCCTCGATGCGCTGCCGGTGCGGCAGCTTCTGCGCCGGGAGCGGCAATGGCGGGAGCGTGCGGTCGGACTGGAGGGCGATGACCTGGTGATCGTCGAGATCGACCCGGCCACCGACATTCCGCCCGGCCTGCCGCCGCTGCCCGATGGCGAGATCATCGAGGTCGCGCCGGCGCGCAACGCGGTTGCGCAGGCGATCGGCGGCAGCGTCGCTGAGCGCGGCGGCGCCGCACTCGTGATCGACTATGGTCACGAGGTGACGGCGCCGGGCGATACGCTGCAGGCGATGAAGCGCCACGCCTTCCATCCGCTGCTGGAAGCGCCGGGCGAGGCCGATCTCACGGCCCATGTCGATTTCGCCGCCGCGGCCAATGCGGCCGAACGGGCGGGCGCCGAAGTTCACGGCCCCATCGGGCAGCGCCAGTTCCTGCTCCGGCTGGGTATCGAGGCGCGGCTGGCGCAATTGCTCAAGCGGGCCGAGGGCGAGACCGCGGACGGACTGGCTGCGGGGTTCCGCCGCCTGACCGATCCGGCCCATATGGGCCATCTGTTCAAGGTTCTCTGCATCGCGGATCCGAAACTGGGAGTTCCGACCGGCTATGTCGCTGACGAAGCTTTCCGCAACGCCTCTTGAGGCCCTGACGGGCGTCGCGCACGGCTACTACACGCGGCAGGGCGGGATTTCCGGCGGCATCTACGCCAGCCTGAACGGGGGCATGGGTTCGAGTGACGACGCCGGCAATGTCGTCGAGAACCGCAGCCGCATCGCCGGGGACATCGGGGCGGCGCATCTGGTCACGCTCTTTCAGTGCCACAGCGCGGACGTCGTCGCGGTCGACGGGCCGTTCGACGGCGACGCGCCGAAAGCTGACGCCATGGTCACTCGCACGCCTGGCGTGGCGCTGGGCATCCTCACCGCCGATTGCGGGCCGTTGCTCTTCGCCGATCCGGAGGCGGGCGTCATCGGCGCGGCGCATGCGGGCTGGGGCGGCGCCTTCAAGGGCGTCATCGCGGCGACGGTCGATGCGATGGAAGGGCTGGGCGCGGAACGCGGCCGCATCCTCGCCGCGCTGGGTCCGACACTGGCCCGGAAGTCCTACGAGGTGGGACCCGAGTTTGTCGAACGCTTCACAACCGACGATGCGGAAAACGCCCGGTTCTTCGTTCATCCGGAGGGCGCGCCACGGCCCTATTTCGATCTGCCGGGCTACATTGCGCGGCAGGCAGGCGATGCGGGTGTCCGGCCGGAGAACTACACCGATCTGGGTCGGGACACCTATGCGGATGAGGATCTGTTCTACAGCTACCGCCGCAGCGTACACAGGAACGAGCCCGACTATGGACGCCTGGTCGCGGCGATCATGCTGACGGAACGGTAGCGGGACCGGTTCAATGCGCAATCCGGCCACTCTGGCCTATCTTGCGGTGCTGATCGGGGTCTTCGGACACTCGACCAGCGAGTTCGTGTCCGTGCTGACCGGAGTCAGCGGACCGGAGGTATCGGTCTGGCGCTACGTGCTGGGCGGCGCAGGCCTGTTGCTGTTCGCCCTGGCGCGTCGGCGGACACGGAATTTCTGGCGCCCGCTGATCGACAAGCCGGTTGCGACCATGCTGCTCTCGGTGTTCGGCATCGGCATGCCGATGCTGCTGTTCCACTGGGCCCTGGATTACGCGACGGTGATCCAGGTCGCGACCCTGACTACGACGATCCCGATCTGGGTCGCTGTCACCAATGCGGTGGTCAACCGTCAGCCGCTTGGCGCCGGCAAGATCTTCACCGGCATTGCCGCCTTTCTCGGCATCGTGGTCCTTCTGACGAACGGCTATCTGGAGCGGCTGGCCGGCGACGACGACCAGTTGTTCGGGCTGTTCCTCGGGCTGGCCTGCGCGGCGACCGGGTCGGCCTACTCGGTGCTGGTGAAGCCGATGATCCTGGAATATGGCGGGATCCGGGTGATGGCGCTGAACACGGTCATCGGGGCGCTGTCGCTGTGGCTGGTCGTGGGCGCCGCCTGGGGCATCTGGGTCGATCCGACAACGCTGTTCGACCGCCCGGCGGAACAGGCGCTGGCGCTGGCGACGATCGGTATCTGGAACACCACCATCGGCATGCTGCTCTGGTTCTGGGGGCTGGCGGCCGTGCCCGATATCGCGCGTGGGTCCTATCTCTTCTTCCTGAAGCCGGTGATTGCAGCGACGCTGTCGCTCGTGTTCCTCTCGCAGCCCGTCAGCTGGCTGCAGTTCGTGGCCATCGGGGTGATCTGCGGTTCGGTGGCGCTGGAGTTCTTCTGGCCGCGCATAGCTGGCAGACGGAAGCAGGAGGCAGTTTGAAGTGGCTTTGCATTTCACCCGCGAGGAGTTCGATGCCCGCGTGCGCGCGGCGACCGCCGCGATGAAGGCCGAACGGCTGGATGCGTTGCTGATGTTCCGGCAGGAGAGCATGTACTGGCTCACCGGCTTCGACACCTTCGGATACGCCTTCTTCCAGTGCATGGTGCTGACGGCCGACGGCCAGCTGGTGCTGCTGACCCGCGCGCCCGACCTGCGGCAGGCGCAGATCACCTCGACCGTGACCGACATACGGATCTGGCGGGACCGGGAGGGCGCCAATCCGGCCCTTGAACTGAGGGACATTCTCGAGGAACTGGAACTCGACGGATCGAGGATCGGCATCGAACTCGAGGCCTATGGCCTGACCGGCCGGTCGTTGCGGATGTTCGACCGGGCCATGGAAGGCTTCGGCGTGATGATCGATGTCTCGACGCTGATCAGCCGCCTGCGGCTGGTGAAGTCGGATGCCGAGATCGCCTATGTCCGCCGGGCCGCCGAACTGGCCGATGACGCGCTGGATGCGGCGCTGGCCGAAGTCCGGCCCGGCGCCTTCGAAGGGGATATTCTTGCCGCGATGCAGGGCGCCGTCTTTCGCGGTGGCGGCGACTACGCGGGCAATGAGTTCATCATCGGGTCCGGTGAGGGCGCGCTGCTCTGCCGCTACATGACCGGCCGCCGGCATCTCGACCCCGTCGATCAGCTCACGCTGGAATATGCCGGCACGTACCGGCGCTATCATGCCGCCATGATGCATACGCTGCCGGTGGGCAGCGTGACGTCGCGCCAGCGCGACATGCACGCCGCTTGTGAGGAGGCGTTGCTGGCCTGCGAGGACGCGCTACGGCCCGGGACGGCGATGGGTGACGTCTTCCAGGTCCACGCGGACATCTTCGACCGCGCTGGTTACGGCGATCATCGGCTCAATGCCTGCGGCTATTGCATGGGAACCGCCTATCCGCCGATCTGGATGGACTGGCCCATGTTCTATGCCGACAATCCGGTCGTGCTGCAGCCGGGGATGACCTTCTTCCTGCACATGATCCTGATGGACAGCGACAGCGGGACCGCCATGACGCTGGGCCGGTCATCGCTGGTGACCGACCGCGGTCCGGAAGTCCTCAGCCGTCATTCCACGGACCTGAAGTCGGCCTGAGCCATGCCCTGGATCATCATGCTCGTGATCATCTTCATCCTGTTCTCGCTGGCGACCTGTGCGATTTTCTAGGCTTCTTGCTGCGGCCCTGCTGCTGGCGGCGCTGACGGCCTGCGGCAGTGTTCCCCGGCCCTTCAGCCCGGGCGCGAAGTCGGGCGGACTGCCCCCGCCCGGGCCGTCTTCCGCACTGATCGTCCACCCTGTCGCGGGGGTCGAGACCGACGTGCTGGACCGGATGACCCGTCTGATCGTGTCCGGTCTGCAGCAGAAACAGGTGGCGGCCATCCCCTATGAGGTGCCGAACCGATACCGGATCATCGGCCAGGCCATTGCCGTCGACAGCACCGCGGGCCGTTCGACGCTGGAGATCCACTGGCAACTGACCGAGCCTGACAGGACGCCGTTGCGCGAGGATCTGTACAACCGCGATGTCGACGCCGAGGCCTGGCGAAGCGGCGATCCGGCGCTGGTACGCGCGCTGGCCGACGAGGCCGTCGAACGCATTGCGGTACTGATCGGGATGGCGGCGGCGGCGGCACCCGAACCTGCAGCGCCGGAGGGGCCCGATCTGCGGCTGGCTCCCATCAAACGCGCGCCCGGAGACGGGGCCGAAGCGCTCGCCGGCGCCATGGCGTCCGAACTTGAACGGTTCGACCTGCAGACCGCGCCGGACGACGGCCTGGGGCAGGTGCCGGTGCTGGAGGCGCTGGTCAGTGTCTCGCCGATGGACGCCTCCAACGACCTCGTCCGTATCATCTGGCTGCTCCGCGACGGCTCCGGCCGCGAGCGCGGGCGGCTGGAGCAGCAGAACACGGTGCCCTCCGGGCGTCTGGCCCGCCGTTGGGGCGTGGTCGCGCAACTGGCTGCGGCGGCTGCCGCGCCGGGCATTGCCGATCTTGTGGAGCAGTTGCGGCGGACGGCACAGTGACCCCGGGCCGACGCCGGGCGGCGGACTGCCGCGGCTGTCAGAAAACGGTCACAGCGCATGGACAGCCCATATCCCGGCTGATACAAACCGCGCCGTCAGCCCGGTCCAGAAACCCTCGGAAATCGCGATCATGCCGCTCAAGGTTCTTGCAGGGAACAGCAATCCCCAATTGACCGCTCAGATCGCCGACTATCTTGGCGTTCGCACCACCAACGCTCTCGTGCGGCGCTTCGCCGACGAGGAAGTCTATGTCGAGATTCAGGAGAACGTGCGCGGCGAGGATGTCTTCGTCGTGCAGTCGACCTCCTATCCCGCCAACGATCACCTGATGGAATTGCTGATCTGCATCGATGCGCTGCGCCGCGCGTCGGCCCGCCGGATCACTGCAGTACTGCCCTATTTCGGCTATGCCCGTCAGGACCGGAAGCCGGGACCGCGGACGCCGATCTCGGCCAAGCTTGTGGCGAACCTGATCGAGAAAGCTGGCGCCGACCGTGTGCTCACCGTCGATCTGCACGCCGGACAGATCCAGGGTTTCTTCGATATTCCGCTGGACAATCTGTACGCCGGACCGGTTCTGATCGACGACATTAAGTCCAAGTTCGGCAGCGAGGATGACCTGATGGTCATCTCCCCGGATGTGGGTGGTGTGGTGCGCGCGCGCTACTTCGCCAAGCGGCTTGACGCAGACCTGGCGATCGTGGATAAGCGCCGCGAACGGGCCGGCGTCTCGGAAGTGATGAACGTGATTGGCGACGTCGAAGGGCGTCGCTGCATTCTTGTCGACGACATCGTCGACAGCGCGGGCACACTCTGCAACGCCGCATCGGTGCTCCTGGAACGGGGTGCGACTTCCGTTTCCGCCTACGTCACACACGGTGTGCTTTCGGGCGGTGCGGTCAAGCGCGTCTCCGAGTCGGCGCTGGAATCGCTGGTGGTGACGGATACGATCCGGGCCACCGAGGAAGTCGAGAACGAGCCGAAGATCCAGCAGGTGTCGATCGGTTCGCTGCTCGCCGAAGCGATCAAGCGGATCTCGACGGAGTCCTCGGTGTCGAGCCTGTTCGACTGAGAATTCGGGGAGCGTGTCCGAAGGGGCGCGCGCCCATGTTGTTTTGGCGGTTCACCGGCGGCTGCGGCCCATACAGGGGCTGCGGCGCACGGCAGAGGAGAGAAGGCAATGGCCGATATTGACGTACTCGAGGCTTCGTTCCGCGAGGACATGACCAAGGGCGAGCTGCGCTCGCTGCGTCAGCAGGGCATGGTTCCCTGCATCATCTATGGTGACGGCAAGGATCCGGCGAAGGTCTCCATGGACCTGCGCTACATCGTCAAGGAACTCCACCGTGGCGGCTTCCAGGGCCGCGTCTACGATGTACAGATCGGCGACCGCAAGCAGCGCTGCCTGCCGCGCGACGTTCAGCTGCATCCGGTGACGGACGATCCGCTGCATGTCGATTTCCTGCGTCTGTCCGCCAACGCCCGCGTGTCGGTGAATATCCCCGTCGTCTTCGTTGGCGAGGAAGATAGCCCGGGTCTGGAGCGCGGCGGCGTGCTGAACGTGGTCCGCTACGAGGTCGAGCTGGACTGCCCGGCTGACGCGATCCCGGAGCAGGTCGAGCTGTCTCTGGCGGGTCTGGAGATCGGCGACGCGCTCAAGATCTCGGACGCCTCGCTGCCGGACGGCGTCGAACCGACCATCACCGATCGCGATTTCACCATCGCCACCATCGCCGCCGCGACCGCGGTCGCCGAGGAAGCTGCCGAGGAGCAGGCCGAGGCTGAAGCCGAAGCCGAGGCCGAGGCCGATGAAGAGGCGACCGAAGGTGAAGAGGGCGAAGGCGCCGAAGAGGGCGGCGACGCCGAAGAGGGCGACGGCGACAAGTAATCGCCTCGGCGTCCGCGCTGGAGGTCTGCGATGCTGCTGTTCGTCGGGCTCGGGAATCCGGGCAGGGAATACGCATTGCATCGCCACAATGCCGGTTTCATGGCCATCGACCGGATCGCAGCCGACCACGGCTTCGGCGCCTGGAAGAGCAAGTTCCAGGGCGCCGTGGCCGAAGGGCGCCTTGGCGGACACAAGGTGATGCTGCTGAAGCCGGCCACCTTCATGAACCGCTCCGGACAGTCGGTTGCCGAAGCCATGCGCTTCCACAAGTTGAGCCTGGGGGACGTCACCGTCTTCCATGACGAGCTGGACGTGGCATTCGGCAAGGTGAAGGTGAAGACGGGCGGCGGCCATGCCGGCAACAACGGCATCCGCTCCATCGCCCAGCACATCACGCCGGAGTTCCAGCGGGTCCGCATCGGCATCGGTCATCCGGGCGACAAGGCCAGGGTCACCGGCCACGTCCTCGGGGCCTTCTCTAGGGCGGAGCAGCCGCTTCTCACGGAGCTGATGGACGCTATCTCCTACGCCGCGCCGAAACTGGCCGAGGACGATGCGCCGGGGTTCCTGACTGCGGTGGCGCTGAAGTGCCCGCCGCCGAAGCCGGCGAAGAAGCCGAAGAACGACAAGCCGGATACGGAAGAGGACGTCTGACCATGGGTTTCAAGTGCGGGATCGTCGGATTGCCGAATGTCGGCAAGTCTACCCTGTTCAACGCGCTGACGCAGACCGCTGCCGCGCAGGCCGCGAACTATCCCTTCTGCACCATCGAGCCCAATCTGGGCCGAGTCGCCGTGCCGGACCGCCGGCTGTCGCGGTTGTCGGAACTGGCGAAGTCCAAGGAAGTGATCCCGACGCAGCTGACCTTCGTGGACATCGCCGGCCTTGTCCGCGGCGCCTCGAAGGGCGAGGGGCTGGGTAATCAGTTTCTCAGCCATATCCGCGAGGTCGACGCCATCGTCCACGTGCTGCGCTGCTTCGAGGATGACGACATCACCCATGTCGACGGCCGCATCGATCCCATCGCCGACGCCGAGACCGTCGAGACCGAGCTGATGATCGCTGACATGGAGAGCCTGGAGAAGCGGCTGATCCCGCTGCAGAAGCGCTACCAGTCCGGCGACAAGAGCCTGAAGGCGGATGTCGAGCTGATGGGCGGCGCGCTGGAGCTTTTGCGCGACGGCAAGCCGGCCCGGGTTCTGGAGGTTTCCAAGGACGACCGGAAGGCCTTCCAGATGCTGCAGCTGCTGACCGCCAAGCCGGTGCTCTACGTCTGCAATGTCGCCGAGGAGGACGCCGCGGAAGGCAACGAGCATTCCGCTCGCGTAGCGGAAAAGGCCGCCGCAGAGGGTGCGAGCTGCGTCGTCATTTCGGCCGCCATCGAGGCCGAGATTGCCCAGCTCACCGACCCCGAGGAACGCGCCGAGTTCCTGGAGGGGATCGGCCTCGAGGAGACGGGCCTCGACCGTATCATCAATGCCGGCTACGGCCTGCTGGACCTGATCACCTTCTTCACCGCCGGACCGAAGGAGGCTCGCGCCTGGACGGTCCGCACCGGCGCCGCGGCGCCGGAAGCAGCAGGCGTGATCCACACCGACTTCGAGAAGGGCTTCATTCGCGCCGAGACCATCGCCTTTGACGACTATGTCAGCCTGGGCGGCGAGCAGGGCGCGAAGGATGCGGGCCGGATGCGGCTGGAGGGCCGCGAGTACACGGTGCAGGACGGCGACGTCATGCATTTCCGCTTCAACGTCTGAGGGGGGACGCGTCGATGGGGGAGAAGGCGCTGCGGCCCTGGGACGAGGTCGAGGTCGGCGAGGTGCACCGTTCGGGGCCGTATGCGGTCACCGAGGAGGCGATCATCCGCTTCGCCGAGCAGTTCGACCCTCAGTATTTCCATCTCAGCGTCGAGGGCGGCGAACGCGGCCCGTTCGGCAAGCTGTCGGCGTCGGGCTGGCACAGCTGTTCCATCGCCATGCGGCTGATGGTCGACGGGATGCTGAAGACGATGAAGAGCCAGGGCGCGCCGGGCGTGAAGCAGGTGCGCTGGCGTCAGCCCACCTTCGCCGGCGACGAACTGACCCTGGTGACCGAGATCGCGGACAAGTACCCGTCGAAGAGCCGGTCGGACATCGGCTTCCTGCTGGCGAAGCACCAGCTGGAGGATCAGGATGGCACGGTGAAGATGACCATGGAAAACGTCTTCATGGTGGGCCGCTGACGACTCCGGCTAGCGGTCCTTCTGCTGCGCCCTGAAGATCGTCTGCACTCTGCCGGCCCAGTCGGGCGCGACGCGCATGCGCCGTCCTTCGATTTCCAGCACGCCATCCCCTGAACCGCCGACCACCCGGCCGCTGACGCCGCCACGCGAGCCGTTGCCGCCGATACCCGCGATCGGCCAGGAATGCGCCGCCGAATAGGTCTGCAGCAGCAGCGGGCGCGGACGCGGCGAATTGTTCGGCGCCGAACCGTGGACCATGCAGCAATTGTGGATGGTGACGGAGCCGGCCGGACCCTTCAGCCAGGCGACCGCATCGAGGTCCAGCCCCGCCGCATCTCGGTCATGCATCGCCCCCGTCCAGGTTCCGTCGCCGTCGAACAGGTCGTAGAGCGGGCCGCGATGGCTGCCGGGCAGCACGCCCATCGGACCCATCTCGTCATCGACGTCTTCCAGATAGATCCCGATGGTCAGCGGCGAGAAATCGGTGTGGGGCCAGAACTGGATGTCCTGATGCCACTTGATCTCCTCGCCGCCGCTGGACCATTTGAAGTTCAGCTTGCCGTGGTGGTAGCGGACGGGTCCGTCCAGCAGCGCCGAGGCCAGGCCGGCCGCTGGTCCGTCCAGCACGAATTCGCGGAAGGTCCCGTCATTGTCCGCGGGCGAGATCAGCCGGCGCAGGCGCGGGGCGTCGGCCGAATGGCCGGGCGCCAGATCCAGCACCTTGCCGGACTCCGTCTCCTGCCGGCTGGCCTCCACGAAGGCGGCCGCCGCGTCCTTCAGCCGCTCGAGCCAGTCGCGGCCGATGAAGCCTTCCAGCAGCAGGTAGCCGTTCCGGTCGTAGAACTGCCGCTCGGCATCGCCGATTGCGGCGAGAGTCGGGCTGATGTTCATCCGTGCCTCCCCGGGACAATGAACGCACAGGCTCACTCAGTTGAGCCCGGCGCGCAAGGCGATCGCTGAGCGGGCCGGACCGGCCCGAACCGGTTTGCCGCTGGTCGTCACCTGCCGCGGGCTTGCCTGTCCGCGCTGTCGCGCCAAGATGTATCGACGATCAGCGAAAGGTAGGCGATGCAGGACCTGACGGCGATGGCGGTGTTCGCGGCGGTGGCCGAGGCGATGAGCTTCAGCCAGGCGGCGGACCGTCTCGGGCTTTCCAAATCGGCGGTCTCGAAGCAGCTGGCGCGGCTGGAAGAGCGGCTCGGCGCGCGGCTGGTGAACCGCTCGACCCGGCAGATCAGCCTGACAGAGGCGGGTGAGACCTATTACGGCTATTGCGCGCGCATGCTGGCCGAGGCCGAGGCCGCCGAGGAGGCGGTACAGCAGCTTCAGGGCGACCCGCGCGGGCGGCTGAAGGTCAATGCGCCCATGAGTTTCGGCACGATGCATCTGGCCGAGGCGGTCGCGGCCTTCATGTGCGAATATCAGGACGTGACCGTCGATCTGGACCTGACCGACAGCTTCGTCGATCTGATCGACCAGGGCGTGGACGTCGCGATCCGCATTACCGAACTGGCGGATTCGAGCCTGATCGCACGCAAGCTGGCGCCCGCACGGAACCTGGTGCTGGCCAGCCCGGCCTATCTGGAAAAGTCCGGAACCCCGGCGCATCCATCCGAACTGAAGAACCACCGGATGCTGATCTATTCCAACGCGACCGAGACCTCGACCATGACCTTCCGGCGCGGCGGTGAAGTGGTGCCGGTCAGCGTCAATGGCCCGTTGCGGTCCAACAATGGCGAGATCCTGCGCGATGCCGCTGTGGCGGGACGCGGGCTGACGATCACGCCGACCTTCCTGGCGCATGAGCAGATCCGCGACGGGCGGCTGGTGCCGGTGCTGTCGGACTGGATGGCGACGGGGCGCGGCATCCACGCCGTCTACCCGCACCGCAAGCACCTCTCGCCGAAAGTCCGGGCCTTCATCGACTTCCTCGCCGGCTATTTCGGCGATCCGCCCTACTGGGAGAAGGGGCTGCCCTGAACGGTCAGTCCTCGCAGGCGTCGAGATAGGCGTCGGAGAAGTCGCTGGTGAGCTCGATCCACATCGGCAGGTGGTCGCTCATCTTGTAGGTCCGCCAGGTCTTGTAGGAACCCTCCGAACGCTGCGGCTGATAGACCGTGCGATCCTCCAGCCGGTAGACGTGCTCGTAGAAGTCGAAGACGTTGGCGCCGCGGATATCGACGCGGACATGGCCGCGGTTCCGCTTCGGCTCCCAGAAGGCGATCTGGTCGTAGGCCTTGTCCTGGCTGACATTCGAGCCCGGGATCGAGCGGATTTGCTGCGGCACCTCGAAGCCATTGGCCTCGAGCGCTTCCATCGTCTCGTGCTCGGCGCTGATGATGTTGAAGTCGCCGAGAACGGCGGTGAGCACCGGGTTGTCGGGATTGTCCTCCATCTCCTTCGCTGCGCGGTCGCCCAGCGCTTCGGTCAGACGCAGGATCTCGCGGCGGCGCTGCTCCAGCAGTTTCTCGTCCTCGTTGCTGCCGAAGTAGATGTGGACGGTGGCCAGATCGATCTTCATCCAGCCGGCCTGGAAGCTGACGATGTAGGGGGTGCGGGCGAACTGCTTGAAGCTCTGGTCCAGCGCCTCGCCCGGGAAACGGACGCGGAAGTCCTCGCCCAGGACAGCGCCCTGCGGCACCGAGATGTCGACCTGGCCGCGCGTGCCCGGCGGCCGCGTGACGACTGTGCCCTTCGTGACCGACAACGCACTGCCGTCGGGAAGGTCGAGCAGGGCGCCCTGGGGCAGCGCGATCTCGACATCCTCGTCCAGCCGGACCACCCCGTTCTTCTTCAGCGAACGCGCCTCGTAGACGCCGGACAGGTCCGTGCCGGGCGGCAGCTGCAGCGCGATGCCGTTCTCGAGCCGGACTCTTTCGCCGAAGCTTGCCAGGACCTTCTTGCCGTCGGGCAGGGTCAGTTCGCCGGCGATGTTGCGAAAGCTGACGCGGCCGGTGTTGTAGAGGAAGACCATCCGCTCGCCATTGCCGGCGCCGCCGTCGGTGACATCGGTCGCCAGATAGTCCCAGTCGGCGCCCAGGATGCGCAGCAGCTCCAGGAACTCGTCCATGTCGTCGCGTACTTCCTGCACGGCGACGATGTCGAAGTTGGCGATGATCTCGGCCATGTAGCAGAGCGGTTCGTAACTGTCGCGGCCGCCATACTTGGTGCTGCCGAACTCGCGGATGTTCCAGGTGCCGATGCGGACGGTGCGCGTGCGGTCGGTATCCGCCGGGAAGTGGCCGGCCAGCGCGGCGCGGAGACGCTTCAGTCCGGCAATGGTGCGAAGCCGCAGCGCCTCCCCGTCCGATCCGTCCGGATGGCGCTGTCCCAGCAGGCGGTAGAACGGCATCGGATTTCCCCATCGGCTGTGTGCGCCCGAGGGGGTATCCTACTACTTGACCTTGCGGATGCCGAGAGCGGTTAACCGGCCTCGTTCCGCACCGCCGAAGCGAAATAGTTCACATCGACATCGGTCCTGTTCAGCGAGAAACCGCTGACAGGCGAATAGACCAGACCGGTGACGTCGCGCATCTCCAGACCGGCGGCCCGGCCGTGGCGCGCCAGTTCGGACGGCTTGACGAACTTGGACCAGGTATGGGTGCCGCGCGGCAGCCAGCGCAGCACGTATTCGGCGCCGACGATGGCGAGACCGTAGGCCTTCGGCGTGCGGTTGATGGTGGAGAAGATTACCAGTCCGCCCGGCTTCACCAGCTTGGCGACCGAGGCGACGAACAGGGCCGGATCGGCGACGTGTTCGATGATCTCCAGCGCCATGACGGCGTCGAACTGTTCGCCGGCCTCGGCAAGGGCCTCCGCGCGGCCATGGCGGTAGTCGATCTTCAGGCCGGACCCGGCGGCATGCAGGCGCGCGACCTCGACGTTCTTCTCGGCGGCGTCGACGCCCGTGACGTCCGCGCCCAGCCGCGCCAGCGGTTCGGCGACCAGCCCCCCGCCGCAGCCGATATCCAGGATGCGGAGGCCGTCGAGCGAGTTGCCGCTTTCGGCGCGTCCGAAGTGTGCATTCAACTGGGAGGTGAGGTAGCGCATCCGGGCCGGCGTCAGGCGATGCAGCGGCTTCATCGGACCCTCGGGGTCCCACCACGTGTCCGCCATGGCGGAAAACCGTGCGATCTCGTCCGGATCGACTGTGGTTTCGATGGATTCGGACAAGGGTGCCGCCTTTCTGCCGTCCCGGCCCTTGCGGGACAACGAACCGATAGTTAAGAGGTGCGCGCGGCGGCGGCAAGTCCGCTGGAAAGCCAATAATTTTCCTGAATGGACGGCGTTTTGCGATGGCGCGCATCGTCATGAAATTCGGCGGTACGTCCGTCGGCGATATCGAACGCATCAAGCGTGCGGCGGCCCGCGTGAAGACCGAGGTCGAGGCGGGCAATGAAGTGGCCGTCGTCGTCTCCGCCATGTCGGGCGAAACCAACCGGTTGGTCGACCTGACCCGCAACACCGCGGCGATGCACGACACCCGCGAATACGACGTCGTCGTCGCCACCGGGGAGCAGGTCACCATCGGCCTGATGTCGATGGCGCTGCAGGATATCGGCGTCAATGCGCGCTCGTGGATGGGATGGCAGCTGCCGGTCCGCACAACCGACGTGCACGGCTCGGCGCGCATTCTGGGCATCGAGACCGATGAACTGATCCGCCGCTTCGGCGAGGGCCAGGTGGCCGTGGTCGCCGGATTCCAGGGGCTGGCCGCCAATGGCCGCGTGACGACGCTGGGCCGCGGAGGTTCCGACACGTCGGCGGTGGCGCTGGCGGCTGCGCTGAAGGCCGACCGCTGTAATATCTATACCGACGTGGATGGCGTCTACACGACCGACCCGCGCATCGTGCCGCGCGCGCGCAAGCTGGACAGGATCACCTACGAGGAGATGCTGGAGCTGGCGTCGCTGGGCGCCAAGGTGCTGCAGACCCGGTCGGTGGAACTGGCCATGAACCACGGCGTTCGGGTTCATGTGCGCTCCAGCTTCGTCGAGGACGAAGGCACGCTGGTGGTCGACGAGGAGGAAATCGTGGAACAGCAGATGGTCAACGGCGTCACCTACGCGCCGAACGAGGCGAAGGTCACGCTGCGCAACGTCCCCGACCGCCCGGGCGTGTCCGCGGGCATCTTCGGCCCGCTGGCGGACGCCAACATCAACGTGGACATGATCGTCCAGAACGTGTCCGAGGACGGCTCGACCACCGATCTGACCTTCACGGTCCCGCGCGAGAACCTCGATCGGGCGAAGAAGGTGCTCGACAGCGTCCGCGAGACCATCGCCTGGTCCGAGATGACCGCCGATCCGGGTGTGGTGAAGGTGTCGATCGTCGGCGTCGGCATGCGCAGCCATGTCGGCGTCGCCAAGACCATGTTCCAGGCGCTGGCCGAAAAGGGCATCAACATCCAGGTGATCACCACCTCGGAGATCAAGGTCAGCGTGCTGATCGCCGACGAATACACCGAACTCGCGGTGCGCGCGCTGCACACCGCCTTCGGTCTGGACGCGGACTGACTGGCGCATGAATCCGGCAGCACCCAGCATCGGCAGCGGCTGACCATGAGCGGGGGGGCCATGACCGGACCGCAATTCCTGATGCGGCGCCTGCTCGAGATCATGAAGAGCGGCGACACGCCCGAGGAGCGGCTGGCCAAGGTCGTCAAGCTGGTGGCCGGGTCCATGGTCGCCGAAGTTTGCTCGGTCTACATCATGCAGCCCGGCAACATGCTGGAACTGTTCGAGACCGAGGGCCTCAACCGTGAAGCCGTGCATCAGACCCGTCTGGCCGTCGGCGAGGGCCTGGTCGGCCTGATCGCCCAGACCTCGAAGCCGCTCCGTCTGCGCGACGCCCCGGCGCATCCCAAGTTCAGCTTCCGGCCGGAGACGGGCGAGGAGATCTACAGTTCCATGCTCGGCGTGCCGATCATGTATTCCAGCAAGGTGGTCGGCGTGCTGGTGGTCCAGAATGCGCGCCAGCGCGACTATGCCGACGCCGAGCAGGAGGCGCTGGAAACCGTCGCAATGGGCTTTGCCGAGATGATCGGCAACGGCGCGCTGGTGTCGCCGAACCTCGTCGCCGAGTCTCTGCGGTCCAGCCGAGGGCCCGAACGGCTGGGCGGCCGCCGTCTGGCCGATGGCGCGGCCATCGGAACCGCGGTCCTGCATGCGCCGCGTTTCGACATCACCCGCACCATTGCCGACGATCCGCAGGCTGAACTGGAGCGGCTGGAGGCCGCGATCCGTGATGTCCAGATCCAGATCGACGAGATGCTGGCCCAGCCGGTGCTGGCCGCCGGCGAATCCCGCGACGTCATGGAAGCCTTCCGCATGTTCGCCCACGATCCGGGCTGGCAGCGGCGGATGCGCGAAGGCGTCGAGTCCAGCCTGACGGCGGAGGCGGCGGTCAAGCGCGCCCACGATCTGACCCGCGCCCGCTTCCAGCAGGTCCCGGATCCCTATATCCGCGCCCGGCTGTCGGACATGGACGATCTGGCGAACCGCCTGCTGAACCGGCTGCAGGGCGGCGCCAATGTCTTCAACAGCGAACTGCCCGACGACGTCATCCTGGTGGCGCGCGACATGGGCCCGGCGGAACTTCTGGATTTCGGCGAGGGCAAGCTGAAGGGCGTGGTGCTGGAAGACGGCTCCGCCGGCTCGCACATGTCGATCGTCGCCCGCGCCATGAACATTCCGGTCATCGGCACCGCGCGGCGCGCCACCGAAGTGATCGATCCCGGCGACCGCGTCATCGTCGATGCCGAGCACAACCAGGTCTTCGTCCGGCCGGAGCCGGATGTCGTCGACGCCTTCAAGGAAATCGAGTCCATCCGGGCCGAGGAAGAGGCCCGGTGGCAGGAACTCCGCAATGTTCCCGCGGTCTCGAAGGACGGTGTCGAGATCGACATGCTCTGCAATGCGGGTCTGCTGCTCGACATGCAGCATCTGGGCGACGCGGGCGCAGTGGGCGTCGGGCTGTTCCGGACGGAACTGCACTTCATGGTGCGGGGACGGCTGCCCCGGATGCAGGAACAGACGCGCTACTACAGATCGGTGCTCGAGGCCGCCGGCGACCGGCCGGTGATCTTCCGGACCCTGGATGTCGGCGGCGACAAGCTGCTGCCCTATATGAAGCGGGAGACCGAGGAAAACCCGGCCATGGGCTGGCGCGCGATCCGCATCTCGCTGGACCATGAAGGCCTGTTCCGGATGCAGCTCAGGGCGCTGCTCGCGGCCTCGCCGGGCCAGAGCCTCTCGATCATGTTCCCGATGGTGGCCGACGTCGCCGAGTTCATGTCGGCCCGCGAGGTGCTCGACCGGGAGATTGCCTGGGCCTGCCAGCGCGGTCGCACGCTGCCGTCAGAGATTCGTGTCGGCGTGATGCTGGAGGTGCCGGCGCTGGTCTGGCGGCTGCCGGCCCTGTTGCCTCTGGTGGACTTCGTCTCCGTCGGCTCCAACGATCTGATGCAGTTCCTCTACGCGGTCGACCGCGGCAGCCCGCGGGTGTCGGACCGCTACGACACGCTCAGCCCGGCGTTCCTGTCTGTGCTGCGCCGCATCGTCCGCCAGTGCGAGGATACCGGAACGCCGTTCTCGATCTGCGGCGAGATGGCGGGGCGTCCGCTGGAGGCGCTGGCGCTGCTCGGTCTGGGCTTCCGCCAGCTCTCGATGCGCTCCAACGTCATCGCCCGGATCAAGGAAATCGTGCTGTCGACCGACATCGCACAACTGAGGGTCGAAATGGAGCGCTGGCTCGCCCGTGACGAAAGAACGCTGCGCCCTCTGCTTCAAGAATTCGCCGGCAGACACCACATAGAAATTTGAATTAGCCCGCTGCGTCCGAGGGTTATGGTCGAAAATCGACTTCAAATCTGAGGCTGCATCGGTTAAGAGTTGGTCGCGCAAGCGTTGCTTTCACAATTCTGCCCAAGTGTCGCGGGATGCTGCCGCCGTTCCGCCACTCGTTAGGAGAAGATTCGGCACCATGCCGGACAGCAGCCGTCATACCAATCCGCCGCGCCGCAACGGGGCGACCCGGTTGAATATTCACGATCCGGGACCCGATGCAGGCGAGGAAGCGGCCTATTACGACGGGATCGGCGCCGAACTGCGCGCCGAGCGTTTGCGCTGCGGCCTGACGCTGGATGACGTCTCCAGCCGGCTGCGCATCCGCATCTCGCATCTGGAAGCCATCGAGGCCGGGCGTTTCGGCGACCTGCCGGGGCGTATCTATGCCATCGGCTTCCTGCGCTCCTACGCCGAGTTCCTGGGGGCCGACGGCGATGTCTGCGTCGGACTGTTCAAGCAGGAAGCCGGACCGGGCGGCCACAGCCGCAAGCTCAGCTTCCCGGTTCCCGCCGATGAGAACCGCCGCCCGGCGCTGTGGACGCTGCTTGTTTCGGTCGTGCTGACCGGCGCGATCTATGCCGGCTGGGTGATCAGCGAGGACGACGCGGCGCCCGGTCAGGACCTCGTTTCCGAGGTGCCGGCCCGTTTCACGGAACGGATCCGCGTTTCGGCAGCCGATCAGACGGTGGGTTCGGCGCAGGCCGCTGAATCGACCGGTCCGTTCCGCACCGCGGAAGCCGGCGAGCCTGAACCGGTCAGGTCGCGCGAGATCGATCTTGCCGTTGTCGGCCGCGAGCCTGCGCCGGCTGTGGAGAGCGACGTGCCGGCGAACGCGATGCCGGTGCCAGACGGGACGGCCGATTCCGCCGAGGCGGCGCCCCTGGAAGGCGAGGCAGTTTCCCAGGCGGCCGCGGCAGTTGTCGAACAGACCCCGCAAGCCGGGAACACCCTGCCGCCGGCGCCGCTTCCGGTGACGGAGGCGACCATTGCCGATGCGCCGGCGCCTGCAGCCGATGCGCCGGCCGCAGGTGCGGCTGCCCGGAGCGGCGAGGAAACCCGTGTCGCCGCCGCCCCGCCGCCCGTACCGACGGTCGAGGCGCGCGACGGCTATGTGCCGCGGGTGCTGGGCGTCGCCAACCGCGACTCCCGCGTCATCGTCCGCGCCACCGAGGTTGCGCAGATCATCGTCAAGCAGAAGGATGGCCGGACCCTGATGCCGCACCGGGTGATGCAGCCCGGCGACATCTACCGCGCCCCGAACCTGCCGGATGTGCTGCTGGAATCGAACAATATCGGCAGCCTTCAGATCCTGCTGGACGGCCGTTTGATCGGCCGCGGCGACCGTCTTTCCGGCGGCAGTTCGACGGTGAAGCTCGATCTCGAATACCTGCAGTCGGCGACCAACTGACACGTCTGCCTGACCCGCGTGCGCTTGATTGGAAGCGGACGCGAAAGCATGTTACCACCATGCCCGAAGCCCAAGGCATTCTCCGAGGAACAGTCCAATGAGCGTCCGTCCCTATCGCGACATCTATCGCCGGGAGTCCCGCCAGATCCACGTCGGCAACGTGCCCGTCGGCGGCGGTGCGCCCATCGCCGTCCAGACCATGACCAACACGCTGACCTCCGACGCCCAGGCGACCATCGCGCAGATCAAGGCCGCCGAGGCCGCCGGTGTCGATATCGTGCGCGTTTCCTGCCCCGACGAGGACTTCGACGAAGGCGCTGAAGGAGATCGTCCGCGCCGCCGAGGTGCCGATCGTCGCGGACATTCATTTCCACCACAAGCGCGCCATCGAGGCTGCCGAGGCCGGTGCCGCGTGCCTGCGCATCAATCCCGGTAATATCGGCTCGGCCGACCGCGTACGTGACGTCGTCAAGGCGGCCAAGGACCATGGCTGCTCCATGCGCATCGGCGTCAATGCCGGCAGCCTGGAGAAGGATCTGCTGGAGAAATACGGCGAGCCCTGCCCGGAGGCGATGGTCGAGAGCGCGCTGGATCATGCCCGCATCCTGGAAGACAACGACTTCTTCGAATTCAAGATCTCGGTGAAGGCCTCCGACGTCTTCCTGTCGGTGGCGGCCTATCAGGGCCTGGCCGAGGCCTGCGACTATCCCCTGCATCTGGGCATCACCGAGGCCGGCGGTCTGATCGGCGGCACGGTGAAGTCGGCGATCGGTCTGGGCTCGCTGCTCTGGGCCGGCATCGGCGACACTATCCGCGTCTCGCTTTCGGCCGATCCGGTCGAGGAAGTCCGCGTCGGATACGAAATCCTGAAGTCGCTCGGCCTGCGTCGCCGCGGCGTGCAGATCATCTCCTGCCCGTCCTGCGCGCGTCAGGCCTTCCCCGTCATCAAGACGGTCGAGGTGCTGGAAGATCGTCTGGCCCACATTACCACGCCGATGTCGCTCTCGATCATCGGCTGCGTGGTCAACGGCCCCGGCGAGGCGCGCGAGACGGATATCGGACTGACCGGCGGGTCCAAGGGCCGCAGTCACAAGGTCTATGTCGGCGGCATCGCCGACCACAACATCGACGACGACAAGCTGGTTGACCACATCGTCGCGATGGTCGAGGAAAAGGCCGCCGCCATCGAGGCGGAGAAAGCGGCGGAGACGGCGGACGCGGCCTGATCCCATCCGGGAGGACATCGTTGGCGAAGCCACAACCCGTACGCGGGACCCATGACCTGTTGGCGGACGATTTCGGCGCGCACCGGGCGGTCATCGAGACCGCGCGCCGTGTCGCGCTGACCCACGGCTATCGCGAGATCGCGACGCCGATCTTCGAATTCACGGAGATCTTCTCCCGCTCGATGGGCGAGACATCCGACGTGGTCTCCAAGGAGATGTACACCTTCGAGGATCGCGGCGGCGACTCGATCACGCTCCGGCCCGAATACACGGCCGGCAATCTGCCGCGCCTTCATCTCCAACGGGCTGCAGCAATCGGCGCCGTTCAAGGCCTTCGCCGCAGGCCCGATGTTCCGCTACGAGCGGCCACAGAAAGGCCGGCTGCGGCAGTTCCACCAGATCGATCTGGAAGTGATCGGCGCAGCCGAGCCGGGCGCAGATGTCGAGATCATCGCCGCCGGAGCCGAGGTGCTGAACCAACTCGACGTGCTGCACAAGACGGTGCTGCACATCAACACGCTGGGAGATCCCGAAAGCCGCGATGGCTACCGCGCCGCGCTGGTCGAATATTTCGGCGCTCACAAGGACCGGCTTTCCGAAGACAGCCTGAAGCGGCTGGACCGCAACCCGCTGCGCATCCTCGATTCCAAGGACGAAGGCGACCGGGTGCTGGTTGCGGATGCGCCGCTGTTCCAGGACTACCTGAACCAGCAGAGCCAGGATTTCTTCGGCGAAGTGCTGACGGGGCTGGACACGCTGGGCATCGGCTACGAGATCGACCCTCGGCTGGTGCGCGGCCTCGACTACTACACCCACACCGCCTTCGAGTTCGTCACCGACGCGCTGGGCTCCCAGGGCGCGGTCATTGCGGGCGGGCGTTATGACGGCCTGATCGAGCAGATCGGCGGCCCGTCGACGCCCGGGATCGGCTGGGCCGGCGGCATTGAGCGTCTGGCCATGCTGTCGGGGGCGGAAACGCCCGCGCCGCGGCCGGTTGTTCTGGTTCCGGTCGGCGAGAAGGCGGAGTTCGAGGCGCTGAAATGGGCGCAGACGCTGCGCCGCGAGGGCGTCATCGTCGATCTCGGCTACAAGGGCAATGTCGGCAAGCGGATGAAGCGCGCGGACCGGATCGGCGCGTCCTGCGCCATCATCCTCGGCGACGAGGAACTGGAGCATGACGAGGTCACGCTGCGCGACCTGAAGAGCGGCCAGCAGCAGAAGGTCGCCTATGCGGACGTGCTGGAGACGCTCAGGTCGTTCGAGGGCGCCTGGGCTTGATTCCGCGCGAACGTCTCCGCCAGATCCGGGCGCGCCTGGACGAACTCGGGTCCCTTCTTGGCGATCCGGCGGCGGTCGGCCGGTCGGACTTCGCCAACCTGTCCCGCGAATATGCCGAACTGGCTCCAGTCGTCGAAACCATCGACCGGCTGGAAGCGAAAGAGGCCGAGAAGGCCGAACTCGAGGAACTGGCCGAGGCGGAGAGCGATGCCGAAATGCGCGAACTGGCGCGCGCCGAACTGGCGGAACTGAAGGAGGCTCTGCCGGACCTCGAGCATGAGGTGCAGCTGATGCTGCTGCCGAAGGACGAGGCCGATGCCCGGAGCGCCATTCTCGAAGTCCGGGCCGGCACCGGCGGCGACGAGGCGGCGCTGTTCGCGGGGGAACTCTTCGCCATGTACCGGCGTTTCGCCGAACTGAGTGGCTGGAAGTTCCAGGTGCTCGACATGGCCGAGACCGATCTCGGCGGTCTCAAGGAAGGCAGCGCCGAAATCAACGGCCAGAACGTCTACGCGCGGATGAAGTTCGAATCGGGCACCCACCGCGTCCAGCGGGTGCCGCAGACCGAGTCCGGCGGTCGAATCCACACCTCCGCGGCCACCGTGGCCGTGCTGCCGGAGGCCGAGGAGGTCGACCTGCACATCGAGGAGAAGGATCTCCGAATCGACGTCTACCGCGCCTCCGGTCCGGGCGGGCAGTCGGTCAACACCACCGATTCGGCGGTCCGCATCACCCATCTGCCGACGGGCGTCGTGGTCACCCAGCAGGACGAGAAATCCCAGCACAAGAACCGCGAGAAGGCGATGAAGGTGCTGCGCGCCCGGCTCTATGAGGCCGAACGGCAGCGCCTGGCAAACGAACGCGCCGCCGAACGCAAGGGCCAGATCGGCAGCGGCGACCGTTCCGAGCGGATCCGCACCTACAATTTCCCGCAGGGCCGGGTCACCGACCATCGCATCAACCTGACGCTCTACAAGCTGCCGGAGATCGTCTCCGGCGAGGCGCTGGGCGAAGTGGTCGAGGCGTTGATCGCCGAGGATCAGGCCCGGCGGCTGGCCAGCCTGGACGATGGTGCCTGACGCCCTGACCGTCGAGGTGCTGCTGCGCGAGGGCGCAACGCAGTTGCGCGAAGCGGGGATAGAGGGCGCGCGTCTGGATGCGCGCATCCTGCTGGCAGAGATTCTGGCGCGCGAACCGAACACGCTCTTGCCCGGAGATGCATCCATTGTCGCCGATGTGGATGCGGTGCGGTTCCGCAGCCTGCTTGCACGGCGTGCGGCGCGCGAGCCGGTGTCGCGAATCCTCGGGCGGCGCGAATTCTACGGCCGGACCTTCGAGGTGACGCCCGATGTTCTGGACCCGAGGCCAGACACCGAGACGGTTGTCGAACTTGCCCTGTCGTCGTTGACGAGCGCAGCCAGGATCGTCGATCTCGGTACGGGCACGGCCTGCATCCTGCTGACATTGCTGGCGGAAAGGCCTGGCGCGAGCGGCATCGGCGTCGATTTCTCGCCCGCCGCGCTTGCTGTGGCGAAGCGGAATGCCGATCGGCTTGGACTGGCTGACCGCGCCGCCTTCCGGCAGGGCGACTGGCTGGACGGTCTCGACGGGCCGTTCGACCTGATCGTCTCGAACCCGCCCTACATTCCGGCGGGAGATCTCGCCGGCCTGATGGCGGACGTCCGCGATCACGATCCGGCCCTCGCGCTGGCGGGCGGCGCAGACGGGCTGGACCCGTACCGGACAATCTTCGCCGGCGCCGCTTCGCGGTTGGCGGCGAACGGGGCGGTCGTGGTCGAGATCGGCGCCGGACAGGCGCAGGATGTACGCGCGATCGCGGCCCGGGCCGGACTGCGGTTCGATCGCGCCGCGGCCGATCTGGGCGGTCATGTGAGGGCGCTTTTGTTTACAATGGGGTAACAAAAAAACACTTGGAAAAGCCGGAACCCACGCGTACGTTGGCTTTCGGAAGACGACTGCTTTGCGATCGACTGCGCAGCAGCGTCCATACATTCGTATCAAGCGCATTGCGATGATCGAACTCGAGCTCGTCCTTTGACGGGCCGGTCAGTAGCGAACAGGCCTTTGGCAGGACGATGAGAGCACCCAACAACAAGCGTGCGCGTGGCCGCGCGAACCGGCGATCGCCGAACCCGAACCGCAGCTATGAGAGCAACGGGCCGGACGGCAAGATCCGCGGCAACGCCAATCAGGTTTACGACAAGTACAGCCAGCTGGCGCGGGATGCGGCAGCGTCGGGCGATCTGGTCGCCGCCGAGGGCTTCTGGCAGCATGCCGAGCACTACTACCGCATCATGATGTCGATGCAGCAGAACCGGCAGCAGCAGGGCCAGAACGACCAGAACGATCAGGGCGACCAGAACGACCAGGGCGACCAGAACGATGGCGACGGCGGCAATGACCGTCAGGGCGGCGGCCGCAACCAGCGGAACAGCAACCGCCAGGATCCCGGCGATCAGGACCAGCCCGACGTTCAGGACAACAACGACCGCAGGCAGTCGAAGAACGCCGATGACGGCGATGGCGACGGCGATCAGGGCGGCGAATCGGAGACAGCCGGCCTGGAACGGGCCGTGCGCCGGACCCGCACCCGGCGGCCGCGACGCCCGCGCGACGGCGACAATGACGGCGGCGAGGATCCGTCGAATACTCCGCAGCCGGAAGCCGCGGAAGACGCCGCCGACTGATTCCGGGCCGGGGCGGGTCCATGTGACCGCGCCGACAGTTGCCTGTTAATCGTCCAAATCGGCTCTAGGATTCCGTGCCCCGGTCGTGAACAATCGGGCCAACGGTATCCGGACTTCCTGTCCGGTGAAGAAACTGGAAGAGGGGGTCTCCAGATAATGTCCGCCGATTTGCCGCATATTCCGCTTCTCGTACCCGGCGTGGAGACCAGCGCCAGCCCGGTCACGGTGTCCGCGCCGTGGGACCTGTCGCCGATCGCGACGGTTGCCCGCGCCGACAGCGCCACCGTCGAGAAGGCGCTGTCCAACGCCTATGCGCTCTATCGCAACCGCGACAAGTGGCTGCCCATGCGGGAGCGGGTCCAGATCCTGACCCGCGCCATGTCAATCATGCGCGAACGCCGTGAGAAGATGGCCGTTGATGCGGCCCGTGAGGGCGGCAAGCCGCTGGCCGATTCGCTGGTCGAGGTCGACCGCGCCATCGACAGCGTGCACATCTGCATCGACGAACTGCGCAGCCGCGCCGGTGAAGTCATCCCGATGTGCATCACCGAAAGCTCCAAGAACCGCGTCGCCTTCACCCGGCCGGAACCTGTGGGCGTGGTCGTCGCGGTCAGCGCCTTCAACCATCCGCTGAACCTGATCGCGCATCAGGTCGCGCCCGCCGTCGCCACCGGCTGCCCGGTGATCGTGAAGCCGGCCGACAAGACCGCGCTGTCCTGCCTCGCCTTCGTGCAGATCCTGCACGAGGCGGGCTTGCCGCCGGAGTGGTGCCAGGCTGTCGTCACCGCCGACCGCAAGGACGCCACGGCCATGGTGACCGACAAGCGCGTCGGCTTCTTCTCCTTCATCGGCTCGGCAAAGGTCGGCTGGGCGCTGCGCAGCCAGTTGGCGCCGGGCGCACGCTGCGCGCTGGAACATGGCGGCGCCGCACCTGTGATCCTGACCGAGGGTGCCGACCTGGCCCGTGCCGTGCCGTCGCTGGCCAAGGGCGGCTTCTATCACGCTGGTCAGGTCTGTGTGTCGGTGCAGCGTGTCTACGCGGCGAAGTCCGTGGCGCGCGAATTCGCGAACAAGGTCGCTGAGGCCGCGAACAAGATGGTCGTCGGCGATCCGACCGATGCGGCGACCGAGATCGGTCCGCTGATCACGCCCGGCGAAGTCGACCGCGTGCACGAATGGGTCGAGGAAGCCCGCGCCGGCGGCGGTGAGATCCTGTGCGGCGGCGAGAAGCTGTCGGACACGGCCTACAAGCCGACGGTCATTTTCAATCCGCCGGCCGATTCGAAGGTCGCCACGGCGGAAATCTTCGGTCCGGTTGTCTGCGTGTTCGAATATGACGACATGGACGCCGCCATCGATCTGGCGAACGCGCTACCGTTCTCGTTCCAGGCGGCCGTCTGGGGCCAGGATATCGACAAGCTGATGCGGGTGAGCAGCCGCCTCGACGCCTCGGCGGTCATGGTCAACGACCACACTGCCTTCCGCGTCGACTGGATGCCCTTCGCGGGCCTGCGTGAATCCGGCCATGGCGTCGGCGGCGTGCCGCACTCGATGCACGAGATGCAGGTTCAGAAGATGACGGTGATCCACTCGCCGGAAATCAAGGACTGACGGTCCGGAACGGGGTCCGGTGGCGGACCCCGTTCACTTCTCCTCAACCATTGGGGGGCAGGGTGCTGACATACCTTTCCGCGCGTTCCGTAGTCACAGGATCAGGACCCTTCCCATGCACAACAGCCTTCGAAAGGCCGAATCCGGCGACCGTTCCATGCCGACCGATCTCACCTTCACATCGCTGATCTGTTCCCGTCTCTGCCACGATCTCGTGGGCCCCGTCGGCGCGATTGCCAACGGCATCGAATTGATGGAGATGGAAGACGATCCCGACATGGCCGGCGACGCGCTCGACCTGCTGCGCCATTCCGCGACCAACGCCTCGCGGCGCCTGACCTTCCTGCGGCTCGCCTTCGGGTCGTCCGGCGGCGATGACATGCCGTTGCCGGTTCGCGACGCCCGCCGCGCAGCCGAGGACTTCTTCGACGATCACCGGCTCGAACTGAAGTGGCCCGAGACCGACGAGTCCGGCGTCAACAAGGGGCGCGTCCGGCTGGTGCTGAACCTGCTGATGGCCGGCGCGTCCGGCCTGGTGCGGGGCGGCGATCTGATGGTCGACCTGACGTCCGACGTCCTGATCGTGAAGGGCGTTCACGAGCGCGCGGGCCTGTCGGAACAGGTTGTGGATGCGCTGGAAGGCCGGACCCCGGCCTCGACCGGCGAGGATGCGCGCATCATCGAGTGTTTCCTGGCGCAGATCCTCGCCGACAATGAGGGCCTGACCATCAAGGTCGAGCAGGGCGCCGGTCAGTTCGTGATCCTGGTCGGATAGACCCTAGCCGGTACCGCCCACCGTCAGGCCATCGATCCTGAGGGTGGGCTGGCCGACGCCGACGGGCACGCCCTGGCCGGCCTTGCCGCAGGTTCCGATGCCGGGATCCAGCGCCATGTCGTTGCCGATCATGGCCACCTTCTTCAGCACTTCCTCGCCCGAGCCGATCAGGGTCGCGCCCTTGACCGGCCAGATGATCGGCCGTCCTCGATCTCGTAGGCCTCGGTGCAGGTGAAGACGAACTTGCCCGAGGTGATATCGACCTGGCCGCCGCCGAAGCTGGTGGCGTAGATGCCCTTCTTCACGCTGCGCAGAATCTCTTCCGGATCGCGGTCGCCGTTCATCATCACCGTGTTGGTCATGCGCGGCATGGGCATGTGGGCAAAGCTCTCCCGGCGGCCATTGCCGGTCGGCTGGACGCCCATCAGCCGCGCGTTCAGACGGTCCTGCATGTAGCCGGTCAGGACGCCGTCCTCGATCAGCACGGTGCGGCTGGAGGGCGTACCCTCATCGTCGATGGTCAGCGACCCGCGGCGGTCGGGCATGGTGCCGTCATCGACCACCGTGACGCCTTTCGCAGCGACCTGCTGGCCCATCAGGCCGGAGAAGACCGAACTCTTTTTGCGGTTGAAGTCGCCCTCCAGACCGTGGCCGATGGCCTCGTGCAGCAGGATGCCCGGCCAGCCTGGGCCGAGCACGACGGTCTGCTCCCCCGCGGGGGCGGCGACGCTCTCCAGATTGACCAGCGCCTGACGCAGCGCCTCGTCGACCTCGGACTGCCAGCGGGCGGGATCGAGATAGGCCTCGAAGCCGGTGCGGCCGCCGGTGCCCGTCGATCCCGACTCCTGCCGGTCGCCATCGCCGACGACGACCGCGACGTTGAGCCGGACCAGCGGACGGATATCGGCCATGCGCTGGCCGTCGGGGCGGATGATCTGCACCGCCTTCCAGGAGCCGGCCAGCGAGCAGGTGACCTGCCGGACCCGATCGTCCTTCGCGCGGGCATAGGCGTCGATTTCCTGCAGCAGCTTCACCTTCTGCTCGAAGCTCGGCTCGCCCAACGGATTTTCGTCGCCGTAGAGGATGCGGTTGGTGCCGGCCGGACCTGAGGCGAACTGGCCGGAATGGCCGCGGGTGACAGCCTGGACCGTATCCGTGGCGCGGGCGATGGCGTTCTCGGACAGTTCCGACGCATGCGCGTAGCCCTGCGCCTCGCCCGATACCGCGCGGAGACCGAACCCCTGTGCGGTATCGAAGCTGGCATTCTTCAGCCGGCCGTCGTCGAAGGCGAGCATCTCGGACTGGCTGTATTCCAGGTAGAGCTCGCCGTCATCGGCGCCTGCCAGCGCTTCCGCAACCTGGCGCTCGGTCTTCGACTGGTCCATCCCCGCCCTCTGGAAAAACAACTCGTCGGTCTGGGACAGGCTGGACATGCGATACTCCGCGCTTCAGGGATCAGAACTACCCTGAGAATAGGGTGGCGTGCCCGCCGGTCCAAGTGGCCGTCTCGGAAACGCATCCCTGTTCGACCAGGCTCGTCCGGAGCGCCTCCGCCAGCGGGGTGCGCGGTTCCTCGCCGATGCGGAGCAGAAGACGGCGGTTGTCCAGCTGGACTTCCTGCTGCCAGAGGTAACGCATCTCCCAGATCTCCCTGAACAGGGGAACGAACGGGCGCGCCAGCCCCACGACGGCCCAGGGGAAGGGCCTGACGGCCGTGGGCTTCAGGCCGGCCGCCTCGGCGATGCGTTCGGGGAACTCGCGGCCGCGGTGCATGTGATGGCCGCCGAAGTGCAGATCCTCGAAGCGTTCCATGCGCGCTTCGCCCTCGAACAGGCGGATCACGGTGGCAGCGAAGTCCGGCAGATAGGCGAAGGCGTGACCCGCCTCGGTGCCGGGCCAGGTCACCTTCCGCAGCTTCTTGCCGGGCTTGATCATGACCGTCTGAAACCAGGACGCCGGTGCGTAGCCGCCGAAGAAGTCGCCGGCGCGCAGGATCGTCACCCGGGCACCGGTGGCCTTCAGCGCCGCCTCCACTCGAACTCTGACCTCGCCTTTCCGGGAGACCGGATGCTGCGGCGCGCCCTCCTCGACGCGGGGGAACACGTCGGGGCCGAAATTGTAGATGTTGCCGGGCATGATCATGCGGGCGTCGACAGCCTTTGCGGCTTCGGCCGCGTTCACCGCCATCGGTTCGACCGTGCGGTCCCAGTCGCGGTAGCCGGGCGGGTTGGCGGCATGAAAGACGAAATCGACACCCTCTGCCGCGCGGCGGACATCGATGGCATTCATGGCGTCGCCCTGAACGACTTCGATCCGGGAGTCGACCTCCAGCTTGCCGGGGTTGCGGTGCAGGGCCCTGACCTGGAAGCCGGCGTCCAGGGCCGCCTTCGATACGGCGTGGCCTGCCCCGCCGGTCACGCCGATGATCAGGATACGGTTCGTCATGTCACCCTCCGATGTTGCGCGATGCGATAGTGGGAATCTGGCAATTCTGATGACGTATGGAAATTGACCAATTTCGACAGTCTGATATTCATTTTTGTATGAAAGAAGAGCCGGACTGGGATCATCTGCAGACGTTTCTCGCGGTGCTGAAAGAGGGTGGCCTGTCACAGGCGGCCCGTGGACTGGGTCTTTCCCAACCCAGTGTCGGCCGCCACATCGACGCGCTCGAAAGCGCGCTGGGAGAGCCGCTCTTCACCCGCTCGAGGAACGGCATGTCGCCCACGGCGGCCGCGCTCCGGCTGGCGCCGCATGCCGAGGCGATGGCCAGCGCGGCGGCCGCGCTCCGCCGGGCCGCTTCCGCCGACGAGGCCGAGATCCGCGGGCCGGTCCGTCTGACCGCGCCTGAGGTGATGGCGCAGGAAGTTCTGCCGCCCATGCTCACTGCCTTCGTCGAACAGCACCCGGGCGTAGAGCTGGAAGTCGTCTCCTCCAACGATGCGCTGAACCTTCTGACGCGGGAGGCCGACATTGCCGTGCGCACCGTGCGGCCCTCACAGCAGGCGCTGCTGGCGCGACGTGCAGGCACCGTGCGGATCGGCCTGTTCGCTCGGCGGGACTATCTGGAACGCTACGGGGCGCCGCTGACGCTGGAAGACCTGAGGACACACCGTATCATCGGCTATGACAGCAATCCGCTTATCCTGCGCCGTCTTGCCGAGGCCGGGGTCGAAACGGGACCGGACGTCTTCACCTTCCGCTGCGACTTAGAGGCCGCGCAGCTGGCCATGCTCAGGTCCGGCTACGGCATAGGCGGCTGCCAGGCGCCGATCGCCGCGCGGGACCCGGACCTCGTGCCCGTCGTCTCAGGCGCCGTCGGGTTCGACCTCGAGATCTGGCTGGCGATGCACGAACGGCTGAAGACCAGCCTCGCGCTCAGGCTGCTGATGGAGCACCTGGCCGCCGAACTGGGCGCCTACGCGCGGAGCGTGTCAGATTCGGCGTGAGTGCAGCACGCCGGCGCCGGTCAATTCGGCGATCCGGCCCTCGTCCAGTCCCAGCCGGCCGGTCAGCACGTCCGTATTGTGCTCCCCCATGAACGGCGCCGTCAGGTCGAGCGGTTCGGGGAATTCCGAGAATCTGAGCGGCATGCCGGGGATCCGGAACGTCCCGACGCCCCGGTCCTCGATCTCGCGGACGGTGCCGCGGCCGATCAGGTGTGGATGTTCGGTGGCTTCGGCGACGGTCAGTACCGGCGCCACGGGCACACGCGCCTTCTCCAGCGCGTCCAGCGCGGCGCGGTCGGTCTCGAAGGTCGCGAGCCAGTCTTCGATGATCGCGGCCAGCGCCTCCCGGTTGGCCAGCCGCTTCGGCCCGTCGTCGAAGCGCGGATCCTGCAGCAGGTCCTCCCGGCCCATGGCGCGGCAGAGCCGGTTCCACTGGTCGCCCAGCGCCACGACCACGATGTAGCCCTGCGGCGCCTTGAAGATGCCGAGCGGCGCGACCAGCGGGTGGTGGTTGCCCGAGCGCATGGGCTGGTTCTTGCCGCCGCTCATCGAATAGGACTGCACGTTCAGTTCGTGGCAGTGGAAGTAGACGTCGACCAGCGAGATATCGAGATGCTGGCCGTCGCCGCCCGTGCGTTCGCGATGGAACAGCGCCGCGTTGATTGCCGCGAGCGACGAGATCGCCGTCGCCATGTCGCCGACCGCCAGGCCGACGATGGGCGGCGCCTCGTCCGGCGTTCCGATCATCGAGGTGACGCCGGAAAAGGCCTGGGCGATATAGTCGAAGCCCGGCAGGTCCTTCAGCGGGCCGGACTGTCCGAAGGCCGAGATCGAGCACATGATGGCGCGCGGATTGACCTTGTGGACCACGTCCCAGCCCAGGCCGAGACGCCCGATGACGCCGGGCGAGAAGTTCTCGATGACGACGTCGGCCTCCGCAACGAGCCCCTTCAGCAGTTCCACCGCCTCGGGCTTGCGGATGTCGAGACAGACCGACTTCTTGCCCTGATTGTGCTGGACGAAATAGGCCGAGCGGCCGTCACGGATTTCCGGCAGCACCCGGCAGAGATCGCCGCCGGGGGCGAATTCGATCTTGATGACGTCGGCGCCCATCTCGGCCATCAGCCGCGTGCAGGCCGGGCCGGCGATGAACTGCGTGAAATCGAGAACGGTCACCCCGTCCAGGACGTGGCGATGCGACATGCCTGTTCCTCCCCAGGACCGAAGACTAGCGATTTCAAGGCCCGGCCGGAACGCATCTCCGGCAGATCACCTCTGCGGCGTGCACGGGGCTACCTGGTGTAAAAGCGATTGATCCATAACGGAAAAAGCCGGTCAGTGAACTGACCGGCTTCCCCCTCATTGCCTTGCTCTGCCCGGCTGCGCGCATTTTGCTGCTGCGCTGTCGCCGGTTTCCTCCCGAGACTTGGGCAAAATGTGCATGGAAATTACGCAGTCGCTGAACATTCCGCAAGGGAAATTGACCGTTGACTGAGCAATAAAATGCGCCCCTCCCATGCGCGGAACGGGGCTACGCCGCCATCTCGTCCAGTTCCCGGAGGAGCGCCGTCGTCATCTGCTCCGTCGAGACCGCGGTGCCGCCGGGCGCCATGATGTCGGGGGTCCTGAGACCCTTGGCCAGCACGGCGTTGACGGCCTTCTCGATCAGGTCGGCGTCGTCCGGCAGGTCGAAGGTGTAGCGCAGCGACATGGCGTAGCTGAGCAGGGTGGCCAGCGGGTTGGCCTTGCCCTGGCCGGCGATGTCGGGCGCGGAACCGTGCACCGGCTCGTAGAGCGACTTGCGCCGGCCGGTCTCGTCGACGTCCCCCAGCGAGGCCGAGGGCAGCATGCCGAGCGAGCCGGTCAGCATCGCCGCGGCGTCGGAGAGCATGTCGCCGAACAGGTTGTCGGTGACGATGACGTCGAACTGCTTCGGCGCGCGTACGAGCTGCATGGCGCAGTTGTCGGCATACATGTGCGAAAGCTCGACATCGGAGAACTGTTCCGCGTGCAGCTTCGTGACCTCCTGGCGCCAGAGCACGCCGCTCTCCATCACGTTGGCCTTCTCGACTGAGCAGAGGCGGTTGTTGCGCTTCCGGGCGAGGTCGAAGCCGACCGCGGCGACACGGCGGATCTCCGAGGTGGTGTAGACCTGCGTGTTGATGCCCCGGCGTTCGCCGTTCGGCAGGTCCTCGATGCCGCGCGGCTCGCCGAAATAGACGCCGCCGGTGAGCTCGCGCAGGATCATGATGTCGAGACCGGCGACGACCTCGGGCTTGAGCGTCGAGGCATCGACCAGCGCGTCGAAGCAGAGGGCGGGGCGGAGATTGGCGTAGAGGCCGAGATCCTTGCGCAGGCGCAGCAGGCCGCGCTCCGGCTTCTGCTCGAAGGGCAGTTCATCCCACTTCGGACCGCCGACCGCGCCGAGCAGCACGGCGTCGGAATTCATCGCCGTGTCGACGGTCTTGTCGGTCACCGGAATGCCGTGGGCGTCGATGGCCGAGCCGCCGACCAGATCCTCGGCCACGTCGAACGACACCGCGCGGCGCTTGTCCATCCAGTCGATGACCTGGCGGACGGTGACCATCACCTCGGGGCCGATGCCGTCGCCGGGCAGGATCAGAAGCTTGCGGTTGGATGCCATTTTCGGTGTCTCCCCCTCGATCTATCTTGTGTCATCCCCGATGGCGCGGAGCGGCACTCGGGGATCGGGACGCCATTGACCTCGGCCCCCCATTCTGAACCCGATCCCCGCGCGCCATGGCGGCGGGGATGACATGAACTGACTACGACGCGTAGAGCCAGGGCTGGCTGTTCTTCTGGCCGCCCTCGAAGGTGTCGATCGAGCCCTCGGACTGCATGGTCAGGCCGATATCGTCCAGGCCGTTCAGCAGGCAGTGCTTGCGGAAGGGGTCGATCTCGAACTCGAAGACCTTGCCGTTGGAGGCCTTCACGGTCTGGCTCGCCAGATCGACTTCCAGCTCCAGTCCCTCGGCGGCGTCGGCGAGCAGATAGTCGATGGCGGCCTTCGGCAGGGGAACGGCCAGAATGCCGTTCTTGGAGCAGTTGTTGTAGAAGATGTCGGCGAAGCTCTCGGCGATCACGCAGCGGATGCCGAAGTCCAGCAGCGCCCAGGGCGCGTGCTCGCGGCTGGAGCCGCAGCCGAAATTGTCGCCCGCGACCAGGATCTCGGCGTCGCGGTACGGCTGCTTGTTCAGCACGAAATCGGCGCGCTCCGAGCCGTCGTCATTGTAGCGCATCTCGTCGAACAGGTTCTTGCCCAGGCCCGAGCGCTGGATCGTCTTCAGGAACTGCTTGGGGATGATCATGTCCGTGTCGATGTTGTTGATCTTCATCGGCGCGGCGATGGCCTTCAGGTGATCGAATTTCTGCATGTCTGAGCACTCCTCCCGGTTGGGCCGCGTTGTCATAGCGCCGCAGCGTGCATAGTTAAAGACGGAAGCGACACGGACCCGAGAAGCCATGCCCCCAGACGCCGATTTTCCCGGCGGCCAGAGCGATACCGCGACGGCCCGCTACCAGGCCAACGCCAAATCGGTGCTGGTAACCTATGTGCTGTGGTTCTTCCTCGGCTGGCTCGGACTGCACCGGTTCTATCTGGGCCGGATCGGCTCGGCGATCTTCATGTTCCTGCTCTGGGGCATCGGCACCGCGCTCGCCGTCATCCTGATCGGCTACCTGCTGCTGATCCCCTGGGCGATCTGGTGGTTCATCGACATCTTCCTGATCCCCGGCATGGTCGCCGCGGAGAACAACCGCGTCGTCGACCGGATCGAACGGGGCAGGTGAGCCACCACCTTTGATGTCCTCGGGCTTGACCCGAGGACCTTGTCGATCCGCCTGCGCCGGAGGCCTTCGGATCAAGTCCGAAGGCGGGAAATGGATTCAGCCCAGATCCCGCACGTCGGCCAGCTTGCCGGTGACGGCGGCGGCTGCGGCCATGGCCGGGCTGACCAGGTGGGTGCGGCCGCCGCGGCCCTGGCGGCCCTCGAAGTTGCGGTTCGAGGTGGAGGCGCAGCGCTCGCCCGGCTCCAGCCGGTCGGCATTCATGGCCAGGCACATGGAGCAGCCCGGCTCGCGCCAGTCGAAGCCGGCCTCGACGAATATCCTGTCCAGACCTTCCTGCTCGGCCTGTTCCTTCACCAGGCCGGAGCCCGGCACGATCATGGCGTGCACGCCGCTCGCCACCTTGCGGCCTTTCGCGATCTCGGCGGCCGCGCGCATGTCCTCGATACGGCCATTGGTGCAGGAGCCGATGAAGACCTTGTCGACAGCGACATCGGTCAGCTTGATGCCCGGCTGCAGGCCCATGTAGGTCAGCGCGCGCTCCAGCGAGGAGCGGCTGATCTCGTCCTCGATATCCGCCGGATCCGGCACCCGGCCGGTGATCGGCGCGACGTCCTGCGGGCTGGTGCCCCAGGTGACGTGCGGCGCGATGTCGGCGGCGGCCAGCTCGATTTCCTTGTCGTAGCGGGCGCCGGCGTCGGAGGTGAAGCCCTTCCAGTATTGAACGGCCTGCTCGAAGGCGCCGGCCTTGGGCGACATCGGGCGGCCCTTCAGATATTCGAAGGTGATCTCGTCCGGCGCGATCAACCCGGCGCGGGCGCCGGCTTCGATCGACATGTTGCAGACGGTCATGCGCCCTTCCATAGACAGCGCCTTCATGGCCGAGCCGGCATATTCGATGACATAGCCGGTGCCGCCGGCGGTGCCGGTGCGACCGATGATGGCGAGGATCATGTCCTTGGCCGTGACGCCGAGCGGCAGATCGCCCTCGACGGTGATGCGCATGTTCTTGGACTTCCGCTGCAGCAGGCACTGGGTCGCCAGCACGTGTTCGACCTCGGAGGTGCCGATGCCGAAGGCCAGCGCACCGAAGGCGCCATGGGTGGCGGTGTGGCTGTCGCCGCAGACGATGGTCATGCCAGGCTGGGTGAAGCCCTGCTCGGGGCCGATGATGTGCACGATGCCCTGGCGGATGTCGTCCATGCCGAAATAGGGCACGCCGAAGTCGGCGCAGTTTTTCTCCAGCGTCTCGACCTGGATGCGGCTTTCCTCGTCGTCGATGCCCTTGGTGCGGTCGGTCGTCGGCACGTTGTGGTCGGCCACGGCCAGCGTCGCATCGGGCCGGCGGACCTTGCGGCCGGCGGTGCGCAGGCCCTCGAAGGCCTGCGGGCTGGTGACTTCGTGCACCAGATGGCGGTCGATGTAGAGGATGGCGGTGCCGTCGTCGCGGGTCTCCACGACGTGGCTGTCCCAGATCTTGTCAAACAGCGTCTTTGGCGCGGTCATTTGGCGTCTCTTCCCCGGAGCGGCTTCGAAAATCCGGCGCTATCCCTATTCCCGCCGCGGAGGCAGGTCAATCGGATTGGGGAAGGTCGGGGTCAGGCGGAGGCTTCGCGGGCGTTCCGCATGCCGATCTCGTCCATCTGTTCCTGCTCGCGCCGGTCGCGGCGGCGCTTCTGTTCGGCGCGCCGGGTCTCCAGCACCTTTTCGTAGCGCTTGCGCTCGCGGAAGGCGTCCGAGACCTTCTCCCGCGCGGCCTCGATCTGCTGGTCCAGCTCGGCGATCGAGGTGCGCAGGCGCGTCTGCCTGTCGCGCGCCGACTTGATGAAATGGCCGAGGCTCTGCGTCAGCATGGGATCGCGCTGCGCCGCCTCCATCTCGCCGGCGATTTCCCGGTCGATCATCAGGATACGGTTGGCGAGGTCGTCGCGCACGGCCTCCAGATCCATCAGCACTTGCCGGGCCTGATCCAGGTTCAGCTGCGCAATTCCGATCAGCCGTTCGAGCGTCTTCATGCGGCAGCCCTTTCATGTCCGAGAATGCCAGCAAGCCGCTCGAACCCGCCGGCGAGGGTTTCGTGCTCGTCCATGTCCTGGGACAGGAAGGCTTCCAGCTGTGCGTTATGGGCGATGGCCTCGTCGATCCGGGGATCCGAGCCCTTCTTGTAGGCGCCGATGCGTATCAGTTCGCCCATCTCGTCATAGGCGGCCAGCAACTCGCGGGCGCGTCCGGAAATGGCGCGCTGCTCCTTCGTCTGGCAGCCCGGCATGGTGCGGGAGATGGATTTCAGGATGTTGATGGCCGGATAGCGGCCGCGTTCGGCGATCGAACGGTCCAGCACGACGTGGCCGTCCAGAATGCCGCGGACGGCATCGGCCACCGGCTCGTCGGTGTCGCCGCCTTCGACCAGCACCGTGAACAGGCCGGTGATCGCCGATCCCTTCGTGCCGGGTCCGGCGCGCTCGAGCAGCTGCGGCAGTTCGGCGAAGACCGATGGCGTGTAGCCCTTGGAAGCCGGCGGTTCGCCGGCGCTCAGGCCGATCTCGCGTTGCGCCATGGCGAAGCGCGTGACCGAATCCATCATGCAGAGCACTTCCTGGCCCTCGTCGCGGAAGAACTCGGCAAGCGTCAGGGTCATGTGCGCGGCCTGGCGGCGCATCAGCGCGGGCTCATCTGAAGTCGCAACGACGACGATGGAGCGGGCGAGGCCCTCTGGGCCAAGATAGTCCTCGATGAATTCCTTCACCTCGCGGCCGCGCTCGCCGATCAGGCCGATGATGGCGACATCGGTCTCGGTGAACTTCGCCAGCATGGACAACAGGACGGACTTGCCGACGCCGGAGCCGGCGAAGATGCCCATGCGCTGACCGCGGCAGGTGGTCAGGAAGGTATTGAGCGAACGCACGCCGGTATCCATCGGTGGGCCGACGCGGTCGCGCAGATGCGCCTGGGGCGGCCGGCCGCGGAGAAAGCAGGAGCGCGGGCCGCGGATCAGCGGCGGGCCGCCGTCGATGGGTTCGCCCAGCGCGTTGACGACGCGGCCAAGCCAGCTGCGGTCCGGCGAGACGGTTGGCTGGTCGGATTTCACGGTGGCCTTGCAGCCGACGCCGACGCCGTCCAGCGGACCGAACGGCATGGCCAGCGCGACCTCGTCGCGGAAGCCGACGATCTCCGCCTCGACCTCGCGGCCGTCGCGGGCGCCAAGCCCGACGCGGGCGCCGACGCTCAGACGCCAGGAAATGCCGCCGATCTCGATCATCAGGCCCTGAACGGCGGCGACCCGGCCGAAATAGCTCCGGGGTTCGATCCGCTCCAGTTCCGCCAGCAGGCTACGCACGATTCAGAAACTTTCCGGCCCGTTGTTGACAACGCGACGGAGGCTCGCATGCCGGCCTTAATAGTGGGTTAAGTCGCCTCCGGTGCGGTGTCGGGTTACCGTGACGTGCGCCACTCGATAACCTTCGTTAACGCTGTTAACCTTTGTTTAAGATTAATCGGAAATTATCCAACCCACGGATGCCTCGGGCACGGGTGATGGAGAACTGAAATGCGGGTGCTTCTGATCGAAGACGATATGGCGATGTCGCGTGGCATCGAGACGATGCTGGCGTCGGACGGTTTCAACGTCTACGCGACCGATCTGGGCGAGGAAGGCCTCGATCTCGGCAAGCTCTACGACTACGACATCATTCTTCTCGACCTGAACCTGCCCGACATGCACGGCTATGACGTGCTGAAGAAGCTGCGCGTTTCCAAGGTCGACACGCCGGTCCTGATCCTCTCCGGCCTCGGCGACACCAGCGGCATCGTCAAGGGTCTGGGCTTCGGCGCCGACGACTACCTGACCAAGCCGTTCCGCCGCGAGGAGCTGATCGCGCGCATCCACGCCATCGTGCGCCGTTCCAAGGGTCATTCGCAGTCGGTCATTCGCACCGGCAAGCTGACCGTGAACCTGGACACCAAGTCGGTCGAGGTCGAAGGCCAGCGCATCCACCTGACCGGCAAGGAATATTCGATGCTGGAGCTGCTGTCGCTTCGCAAGGGCACGACGCTGACCAAGGAGATGTTCCTGAACCATCTCTACGGCGGCATGGACGAGCCCGAACTGAAGATCATCGACGTCTTCATCTGCAAGCTGCGCAAGAAGCTGGCGTCGGCCACCGGCGGCGACCACTACATCGAAACCGTGTGGGGCCGTGGCTACGTGCTGCGCGACCCGGAATCGGCCGAAGCGGCTGCCTGACAACCTCTCCCTGTAGCGTCTCCTCCCCAGTAAGGCTCCGGCCAAAAGCCGGAGCCTTCGCTGTTTCGGATCAGTTCACCGACTTCGCGACACCGTCCCAGTAGGGCTTGCGCAGTTCGGTCTTCAGGATTTTGCCGGCGCCCGAGAGCGGCATCGGTTCGGTGCGGAACTCCACCGAGCGCGGGCATTTGTAGTTCGCGATCAACTCGTGGCAGAAGTCGATGAGCTCTCGCTCCCCGACGCTCTGGCCCTCATGGCAGCGGACGATGGCGTGGACCCGTTCGCCCCATTTCTCGTCCGGTACGCCGATCACGGCGCATTCCACCACCGCCGGGTGCTGGTAGACCGCGTTCTCGACCTCGGCCGAGTAGACGTTCTCGCCGCCGGAGATGATCATGTCCTTCACCCGGTCGACGATGTAGACGTAGCCGTCCTCGTCCAGATACCCGCCGTCGCCGGTGTGGATCCAGCCGTCCTTCAGCGTCTTGGCGGTCAGGTCCGGCTTGTTCCAGTAACCCTGCATCACGTTGGGGCCCCTGGCGCAGACCTCGCCAACCTCGTTCGGGCCGAGGATCCGGCCTTCCTCATCCTTGATGCAGAGCTCGACGCCATAGGTCGCCCGGCCGCCGACTTGCCGCGGCCGCTGTCGTCGAAAGTGTGCAGATGCGGCTTCAGGCAGGTCAGCAGGGGCGATGTCTCGGTCTGACCGTAGGCGTGGTAGAAGCCGACCGTCGGAATCAGTTCCATGGCCTTCCGGATCACCGCTTCGGGCATTGGCGAGGCGCCATAGAGAATGCCGCGCATGGTCGAGAGGTCGCGGGTCTTCACATCCGGATGGTTGACGATCATGTTCATCATCGTGGGCACGAACAGCCCATTGGTGACGCCGTGTTCCTCGATCGCCGCCAGCGCCGCGCCCGGATCGAATTTCGGGATGAAACGGTGGCTCGCCGCCAGCATGGTGGCCGCGAAAGTGGCGGTGCCGTCGGCAAGGTGGAACATCGGCGCCGAATGGAGCCAGATCATGTCCTCCTCGAAATCCATGTCGCGCATGACATTCATGGCGTTGGAGACGAGATTGCGGTGGCTCAGCATCACGCCCTTGGACACGCCCGTCGTGCCGCCGGTGTAGAACAGGCCGGCCAGATCCTCGCCAGAGCGGCCTGCGTCCTCCATCGGGGCGTTGTCTGCGATCAGCTTCTCATAGGCGATCAGCCCCTCGGGCGGCGCGCCATTGCCGACATGGACGATCTTTTCGACACTGGGCATCTGCCCTTGCAGCCGCGGCAGGAAGGGCAGGAAGTCGTCGTCGATGAACAGCACGCGGCTTTCCGAATCCGACAGCCAGTAGGCAACCTCCGGCGGTGCCAGGCGGGTGTTCACTGGCACGAAGACGCAGCCGGCCCAGGGCACCGCGAAGAAGTATTCCAGATAGCGGTCGGAGTTGTTGGCCAGAAGCGCCACGCGGTCGCCGGGCTGAACGCCCAGACTGCGGATTCCGGCCGCCAGCCGCGCGATCCGCTCGTGGAAGTCGGTCCACGTATGCGTCCGCCCGTCGAAGATCGTCGCGACGCCGTCGCGGTTGACCTGCCGCGCCCGGCGGATGAATTGCGTCAGAGCCATCAGCATGGCGCTCTCCCCTTGTCCTCTCCCACGGCAGGGAGACTAAGCGAGGCGTGCGGGCGCGGACAAGCGACTGCGATTTCGCTCAGGGGCGCGCGAAAGGCAGGTCGTCGACCCTGGTCCAGCGGACCACCCGTTCGCCGGGCTGATCGGGTCCGAACTGTTCGCGGCGAGACAGGCCGGTAAAGACGTTCAGCCCGATCTGCATGTCCGGCGCGCCATGCCGGTCCAGGACGGGCAGGTGCAGGCGCTGGGCCGACATCGGCCTGCCTTCGCGGCTGTCGTGTCGGGTATCGACGAAGCAAGCGAGGCGTTCGGCGCGGCAGCGTTCCCATCGGGCCTGGGTCCATGCCGCATACTCGTCGTCGAACAGGTCGTAGGCGGTCTTGCCCTTCAGGCTCTCGCCGATGCGGAGCGACATCGCCTCACCTGCGAGGCGGAAGGCGAACAGGCCGTCGTCGCGGCGCTCGATCACGTAGATCGCGTCCAGCGCCCAGGGGATATCGGTGGGATCGATGTCCGCATAGTGCGGAATCGGTCCGTCGGTCCGCCGCGACAGCCAGTAGAGTGCGAAGCGAGCGAGATCCGCATGCGGATCCGCGGGCAGCAGGGCCGCCAGAGCACAGTCATGTTCGGGGCCTGACATGACGCTTCTACTAGGCGCGTCACAGGGGCATTTCAACGGCGACGACGGCACCGCCCCCTCAGATCGGCGGGGTTTCCATGGAAGGTGGTGTGTCGATACCCGTGGCGGATGGAACCATCAGCGTGCCGGCTGCCCGGTTCATCCCGCTCGTCGGTCAGCGGGGGGCGGTGCGGCATGCTGGTGGCGATGCGCCGATCCTGTCCGCCTTCTGTATCAGCGGTGTTGCGTGCCGAATCGCCGGTTGCGCCAGTCGACCGGACTGGACGGCAGCATCACGCAGACGGCGGCGATCAGGCACAGGCCTGACCCGATCAGGATCGGGAATTCGTAGCTGCGGTAGAGATCGTAGAGATCGCCCGCGACCGCCGGCCCGATCAGTGCGCCCACGCCGACCGATGCGTAGACCACGCCGATCACCGATCCGACGTGCCCCACCCCGAAATAGTCGGAGAGTAGCGTCGGCGCGAGGGCGACGAAGCCGCCATAGAGCGTGCCGAAGACGACGCCGAACAGCAGCAATTGCCAGAACATCGTGGAGAAGTTCCAGCCGGCGAGCGACAGCGCGATACCTATATAGAGGGCCGTCGTGACCGGCTGGCGGCCGACCCGCTGCGCCACCGGACCCAGCGCGATGCGGCCGAGAATCGAGCCGATGCCGATGGCGCTGATCACCCAGAAGCCCTGCGCCTCGTTCAGGCCCACATCCTCGGCGAACTTGGCGATGTGGACGAACGGAACGAACAGGCCGATCGAAACCAGAAGCGCTCCGGTCAGGATCATCCAGAACGGCAGCGTCCGCGCCGCCTCGCCCCGCGTCAGGGAGGGGCCGGAGTTGGCCCCCTGTGGCGGTCCGTCGGCGCCGTCCGGAAACTGACCCCGCGATTCGGGTGAGTTTCGGAGCAGAAGGCCGGCGCCGCCGCCGATCACCAGCACCGCGACGGCCATGACATCGTAGGCGAGCCGCCAGCCGCCCAGATCGATCAGGAAGGCTCCGGCATGCGGCGCGATGAAGGTGCCGACGCCGATGCCCATGATGGCGACGCCCGAGGCCGTCGCCCGCTTGACCGCAAACCAGCGCTGCACCACGCCGACGGCGGGGACATACATGCAGCCGACGCCGATGCCGACGCCGATGCCATAGGCCCAGTAGACCTGCTCAAGCGTGCCGGCGCGGGCGGCGAGGAACAGTCCGGCGGCGGTAAAGATGCTGCCGAAGATCGTCACCGGCGCGGCCCCGATCCGGTCGCCGGCCGGACCGCTCCATGCGCCGAGAAAGAAGTAGAGAAAGCCGGCGATGCCGAAGATGCGCGAGGTCGCGCCGCGGTCCCCGCCGAATTCGGTGGCCAGCGCGTCGAAGAAGGCGGAAAAGCTGTAGGCGACGCCGAAGCCGACCATCATCACCAGAAACGCGGCCCAGACCATGATCCAGCCGTGAAACGGGCGCTTGGCGGACGGATACAGCGGGCCGTCCTCTCGGGTTGCCGTGAACGTCATGTCTCTCCCCTCAGGCGGCGCAGTCTGGGTGGACGGCGAAAATTGCGCAACTATGATCCACGGGCCTGAACGGGGGGAGTTGAGACGTGACCGATTGGCCGGACGCCATTTTCGGCGAACTGAAACGCGCGGATATCCGGCAGGTGGCCTATGTGCCCGACGCCGGTCACAGCCGGCTGATCACGCAGTGCCGCGCCGACCCGGACATGCGGGCCATTCCCCTGACGAACGAGATGGAGGGGCCGGCTGTGCTGGCCGGCGCCTGGCTGGGCGGACAGCGCGGCGTGCTGCTGATGCAGTCCAGCGGCGTCGGCAATTGCCCGAACATGATCGCCACTTCCGTGACCTGCCGTTTTCCGCTGCTGATGCTGGTGACGATGCGCGGCGAGTTCGGCGAGTTCAATCCGTGGCAGCTCCCCATGGGCCAGAACGCCGCCGCGATGCTGGAGCAGCTCGGGACCCTGACCTACCGGCTGGACCGGGCCGAGGACGCGGCATCGACCGTGGCCGCCGCCGCCGGCATCGCCTTCGAGGGGCTGAGCCCCGTCGCCGTGCTGATCGCGCAGAAGCTGATCGGCACCAAGACCTTCGCGAAGTGACCGCCATGACCGACCGCGCCAACACCTACCCGCTCCGCCGCCGCGAGATCGCGAAACGCCTGATCGACGAGAATCCGGACGCGCTCTTCATCGCCGGTCTGGGGGCCACGGCCTGGGACCTGACCGCCGCCGGCGACCGTCACACGACCTTTCCGCTCTGGGGCGCCATGGGCGGCGCGGCCGCGATGGGACTCGGACTGGCGCTGGCCCAGCCGGACCGCCGCGTCATCGTGGTTACCGGCGACGGCGAGCAGCTGATGGGCATGGGCGCGCTGGCGACGGTCGCGGTTCAGCGGCCGAGGAATCTCGCGATCGCCGTGTTCGACAACGAATCATATGGCGAGACCGGCATGCAGCAGACCCACACCGCTGACGGTGTCGATCTGGCCGGCGTGGCCCGCTCGGTCGGCATCCCTGTCGTCGCGAGCGCTGCGGCGGCGGACGAATCGGAGGCGCTCTTTCCGCTGATCGGGGAAGCCGAAGGGCCTGTCTTCGCCACCTTCAAGATCCGTGCGGAAGCCTTGCCGTTCGCCCTGCCGCCCAAGGACGGCGCCTGGCTGAAGGACCGGTTCCGCCGTGCGCTGCTCGGCCCGGCCGGTGTCAGCGAAGGCTGAGCCCCCTGATTTGATCCGGGCGTGATCGCCGCGCACTTGGCGCTGGCCCTCGCGGACGCTATAGCAGGCGGGATTTTCCTGACGCAGCGGGGGGTTCCGTGTCCGGCACCGAGGCGACGAACGAGCACGACGAGAAGACTGGCCGACCGAAGAGCCGCCGTGTCGGCGCGCTGAAACGCCTCTGGCCGTTCGCGAAACCCTATCGTTCGCTGATCGCCTTCGCCGTGTTCGCGCTTGTCGGCGCCGCCGCAGCGACCCTGGCCATCGGTCAGGCCGTCCGTCGCATGGTCGACTACGGGTTCGTGCAGCCGGGCAATGGGGCCGATACCGGATATCTGGATGAGTATTTCCTGGCGCTGTTCGGCGTCTTCGCGCTGCTGGCGGTCTTTACCTTCGCGCGTTACTGGGCCGTCACCTGGCTGGGCGAGCGGATCGTCGCCGACGTCCGCAACGCCGTCTATGCCCATGTGCTTCGGCTCGACCCGGCCTTTTTCGAGCAGACCAAGACCGGCGAGGTGATGAGCCGGCTCACCGTCGATACCGAACTGATCCAGACGGTCGTCGGCTCCAGCGCGTCGATGGCGCTGCGCAATCTGCTGATGTTCGTCGGCGGTCTCGCCATGCTGATCATCACCAGCCCGAAGCTGGCCGGGATGGTGCTGGCCATCGTGCCGCTGGTGATCGTGCCCATCCTGCTGTTCGGACGCCGGCTGCGTGTGCTGAGCCGGCAGAGCCAGGACCGGGTCGCATCGGTCAATTCTCGCGCCGAGGAGAGTCTGAACGCGATCCAGACCGTGCAGGCCTTCACGCAGGAGAGTTTCGAGGAGAAGCGCTTCGGCCGCGCCGTCGCCGACACGCTGGCCGTTGCGAAACGCCGGATCATGGTGCGCGCCTGGCTGACCGCAGTGGTGATCCTGTTCATCTTCGGCGCCATCGATGTGGTGCTCTGGCTTGGCGCGACCGATGTCGCCGGCGGCACCATGTCGTCGGGCGAGCTCACCGCCTTCGTCTTCTACGCCATCGTTGTCGCCGGTTCGGTCGGCACGCTGTCGGAAATGTGGGGCGACCTGCAGCGCGCCGCGGGCGCGACCGAGCGGCTGATGGAACTGCTGTCCACCGAACCGTCGATCGCCATCCCCGAAAAGGCCACGGCCTTGCCGGAGCCGCGCGGTTCGATCGAGTTCCGTGACGTGGCCTTCCGCTATCCGGCCCGGCCCGAGATCATGGCGCTGGACGGGTTCGGCATGTCGATCGCGCCAGGCGAAAAGGTCGCCCTGGTCGGTCCCAGCGGGGCGGGCAAGTCGACGGTCTTCCAGCTGCTGCTGCGCTTCTACGACATCGAGCGGGGCGAGGTCCTGATCGATGGCGCCGACATCGCCTCGGCAGACCCGGTGGACGTGCGCAACCGCTACGGTCTGGTGGCGCAGGACCCGGTGATGTTCGCGGCAACGGCCATGGACAATATCCGCTACGGCCGCCGGATGCCTCGGATGAGGATGTCCGCCGGGCTGCGGAAGCCGCCGGCGCTGCCGAGTTCCTCGACCGGCTGCCGCAGGGCTACCAGACCGAGCTCGGCGAAAAGGGACAGCGTCTCTCCGGCGGCCAGCGCCAGCGGATCGCCATTGCCCGCGCCCTGCTGCGCGATCCGGCGATCCTGCTGCTGGACGAGGCGACGTCGGCGCTGGACGCCGAATCGGAGCGCATGGTCCAGCGGGCGCTCGACAAGCTGATGGAAGGCCGGACGACGCTGATGATCGCGCACCGGCTGGCCACGGTGCTGAAGGCCGACCGTATTGTGGTCATGGATCAGGGGCAGGTCGTGGCCTGGGGCACGCATCAGGAACTGATGGATCAGGGGGGTCTCTACGCCCGGCTGGCCCGGCTGCAGTTCGACGTCTCACGCGAGGCCCTGGACGCGACGCCGCCCGCCGATGCGGCCGAATAGGCGGCCCGAGACCCTTCACGTCTTCGCCGACGGCTACGCCGTTTTCCGCCGGGTGCGGCTGGCCTGCGCCCTCGGCCGGGGCGGGGTCCGCACAGACAAGCGGGAGGGCGACGGCGCCACCCCTACGGGCCGCTTTCCCGTCCGCCACGTCCGTTTTCGCCCCGACCGCTGGCGGCCGCAGACGGCACTGCCGGCGATTCCGGTCCTGCGCAGCCACGGCTGGAGCGACGATCCTGCCGATCCGCTCTACAACCGCTTCGTCAGGCTGCCGCATCCTTGCGGACATGAACGGCTGCGCCGCGCGGACCGGCTCTACGACGCGCTGATTGTCGTGGGGCACAACGACCGCCCGCACCGGCCGGGCGCCGGCAGCGCCGTTTTCGTCCATGTGATGGCCGAGGCGGAGACGCCGACGGCGGGGTGCGTCGCCTTTCGGCCCGCCGATCTGGCCTGGTTGCTGGCGCAACTGCGGCCCGGCGACGATGTGACGATCCACCCGCCGGGGCGGAAATCGCCCGGACTGCCGCTACGTCGGGACTTGCGAACCTGACGGGGTTGTGGTCGGCTTGCCGATAACTGACCGCCATTCAGCAGGAGAAACGGAAATGGCCACACTGGAAGAAATCACGCAGGGCATGCGGGAGCGGGTCGGCGAGGATTCCGGACTGGATGCAACCCTGAAGTTCGATTTCGGCGATGACGGCGTGGTCTATGTGGACGGTGTCTCGTCTCCGAACACCGTCACGAATGAGGACAAGGATGCCGATTGCACCATGAAGATCTCGAAGGACGACTTCCTGAAGATGGTGGGCGGCGAACTGGACGGCACCACCGCATTCATGATGGGCAAGCTGAAGATCGAAGGCTCGATGGGGGTCGCGATGAAACTGCAGAGCGTCCTGAAATAGCTTCGCGCACAACGCGTTAGCCAGAAAGGCGAAAGGGCGGCCCGGGGAGGAGTGGGCCGCCCTTTCTGTATTCGAGCCGGGCGCTATTTGGGGAGGAGACGCGACCTTGTCGGCTCGAAACCGGTTCGTATGTTCAATCCACTAACGAATCATTTTTCTGATCAATGCAAAAGCATTGCCAACTTCTGTACATTTTTCAAGCATACCTTGTTTTGCAATGCAGCAATTTATATGCACTGCAACATAGACCTCGGACCTCCCACCGTCAACCCCGATTTCTCAATTGAGTTCCAACCGGCCACGCGCCACAAGGGCCGCACGCGACCTCACATGCTCCGGGAGCGACGACATGGACAGTATCGGTTTCGAGGACATCCGGCAGGCGCGCGCCCGCATCGCCGGCGCCGTGCGGCGCACCCCCCTCATGCGGGCGGCGCCGATCGCTGGCGGCGGGCCGGACTGCGACCTGTATCTGAAGCTGGAGAACCTCCAGCTCGCCGGTTCCTTCAAGTCGCGGGGCGCGGCCAATACCGCACTTTCCCTGGGACGTGCGGCGCTTGAGAAGGGTCTGATCACCGCATCCGGCGGGAATCATGGCCTCGGCGTCGCCGCTGCCGCGCAGGCGGCGGGTGTGCCGGCGGTCATCCATCTGTCGACCAACGCGACCCCGGACAAGGTCGCGCGGCTGGAGGGATTCGGCGCCGAGGTGGTGGTCGAGGGCGCGGTCTGGGACGACGCCAACGCCCTGGCGCTGGCGCGGGCCGAGACCGATGGATCGACCTATGTTCATCCCTTCGCCAATCCGATGGTGATTGCCGGGCAGGGGACCGTTGCCCTGGAAGTGCTGGAAGATCTGCCGGATGCGGCGACCGTGGTGATCGCGATCGGCGGTGGCGGGCTGATTTCCGGCATGTCTGTTGCCCTGAAGCAACTGAGGCCGGACATCCGTATCGTCGGCGTCGAAGCGGAGGGGGCGCCGACACTGAAACGCTCCGTCGAGGCCGGCGAACTCGTGACGCTGGAGACGATCACCAGCTCGGTGGCGACGCTGTCGCCGCGCCGCTCCTCCGAGATCAATCTCGATATCGTGCGGCGGCTGGTGGACGAGATCGTCCTGGTCTCGGACGCCGAGATGGCGGCGGCGGCGCGCTGGATGTGGTCCCATTTCGGGATTGCCGCCGAGCTGGCGGGTGCCGCTGGCATGGCGGCGGTGCAGCAGACACGGTTCGCCTTCAGACCTGACGAGAAGGTCGTCGTGCTGGTCTGCGGGGCGGGAACGGCCGCGTTCTCATAGGGTGACAGGCATGGCGGCGACGCCGGCCGGCAGCGTCATTGCCCCGGCAGCGGGCCGCGGCGCGCGCCAGTTCTTCGTCTCGACGCCGGCAAGCTGCAGCGCTGCGGCGATGCGTTCGATCCCGTCCGACGCCCTGGCCAGCCCGTGCGGAAAGACGATCTCCAGCATCAGCGCATCGACCAGATCGGAAATCCCGTCGGCCGAGGCCGAGAGGGCGCGGCAGAACAGGACCTCGTCCCGGCTCAGCGCCATCGCGCCGCTGATGCGGATGTCGATGGTGCGACGGGCGCTGGCGGAAACGCCGGAAAGCAGGTCGTCGACATCGCCGGCCGTCGCCTGCAACTGATGCGACGCGAGCGCCTGGCGGAGCTCGCCGACCGCGTCGGATCTGCGGAAGGCCGCGGCGACCCAGCGGCGCAGGCACCACAGAAACAGGCGCTCGCCCTCTTCCAGACAGCTGACGGTCATCCGGTACGAGACGGGTTGCATCGCGACGATCATGCTCGGCTCCTCGGTCGTTTCGACGCAAATGATAATCATTCGCAATTAATCCTGCAAGCTTGCCGCGCGCGATGCTGCCGGATAGAGCAGCGTGCACGGTACGCAGGAGCAGGACATGGCGGAATTCACGGTGCGCCGGGCCCGGACGGAAGACGCCGAGGGCGTGGCGCAGATGTTCAACGGGCTGGATCTCGAAGATCTGAGCGATGAGGCGCTCTGCCCCTTCACGGCGGAGATCGTGCTGCGCGATGCCATCGGCGACGGCGCGCTGCTGGCGACAGAGGTCGCCGTCACCGCTTCGGGCGAGGTGATCGGTGCGGCGGCCCACAACCTTGCCTATCACGCGGAAACCGCCCATCCGGCGCGCTGGCTGGAGATGCTTTTCGTGGCGAAGGACTGGCGGCGACATGGCGTCGCCCGGGCCCTCATGGCTGCGGTCGCCCGCGAAGCGCTCGACAGCGGCTGCGACGCGGTGTTCTGGGGCGTGCGGCGTTTCAATGACGGCGGCGCCCGCTTCTATGACAGCATCGGGGCCGGCAATGAAGACGCCGATATCCGGGTCCTGATGGGCCGGGCGCTGAGCGACGTTTCGGGCGGATGATCCGGCGCCGGCTCAGTAGTCGGCGAAGACCTGTTCCATCTTTTCCTTCAGCGTCAGCGACGTGAAGGGTTTCACGATGTAGTTGGAAACGCCGGCCTGCTTGGCGGAGATCACGAACTCGGTCTTGCTCTCGGCCGTGACCATGATGAACGGCATGTCGTGCAGTTCCTCGTCGGAGCGGATCTCCTCCAGAAGCTGGTAGCCGGTCATCGGCTCCATGTTCCAGTCGGAGATCACCATGCCGTACTGGAACCGGCGCAGCTTGCGCAGCGCCTCGGCGCCGTCCATCGCGGTATCGACATTTTCGAAGCCGATATCCCTCAGCAGTCCGTTGATGATGCGGAGCATCTGCACGTAGTCATCGACGACGAGGATGGGCATTTCCGGATCGATACGCATGGTACTCGGCTCACACTGGATTGCGCGCCAGTCTGTGCCTGGATACCTCAATTTTCGGTAAAGGGGGCGGCGGGCGGCCAAGCCTTGTGGCCCTTCCGCCGCAATCCTATAGTCCGCGCCGCCGCAGGGGATACAGCGAAGGGGATGGGAGAGCCGATGTCCGCGATCACCGAGAAAGGAAAGACCTGGTATCTGGACCAGATGGAAGTCGGCATGACCGCCGAGTACACCGATGTGGTCACCGAGGAGCGGATCCAGGCCTTCGCCGACGCCTCTGGCGACGACAACCCGCTGCATCTGGACGAGGATTATGCGAAGACGACCATGTTCAAGGGCCGGATCGCCCACGGCATGTTGTCGGGCAGTTTCCTGTCGACGATCTTCGGCACCATCTTTCCCGGCCCGGGCGGCATCTATCTCAGCCAGAACATGAAATTCGTCGCGCCGGTCCGGGTCGGCGACAAGGTCACGGCCCGCGCCGAGATCGACGAGGTGCTCGCCGACAAGGGACGCGTGCACTTCACCTGCACATGCTCGGTCGACGGCAAGAACGTGATCGTCGGCGACGCCTGGATCATGCCGCCGCGACGCAAGTCCTAACCGCGCCGATGCGCATCCACCGGCTGTCCGGCCCTGCGCCGGCGGATCTTCGCGGCGCCGCGGTCGCGATCGGCAATTTCGACGGCGTTCATCACGGCCACCGGATGCTGATCAACCGCGCGCAGCAGGCGGCGACCGCCATCGGCGCACCGTCCGGTGTGCTGACGTTCGAGCCGCATCCGCGCGAATTCTTCGCCCGGCACGCGCCGCCGTTCAGACTGACCAATTTCCGCGCCAAGGCGGCCAGCCTGTGCAAGACGGGCATCGACCTGATGGCCGTATCCAGCTTCGGCAGCCGGCTTGCGATGATGTCGGCCCAGGATTTCGTCGGCGAGATGCTGGTGCGCCGTCTGGGCGTCGGCCATGTCGTCGTCGGCTATGATTTCGCCTTCGGACACAAGCGCGCCGGCAATGTCGACTATTTGCGGGCAGCCGCTGCCGAGCACGGCTTCGGACTCACTGTCATCGACCCGGTCCGCGAAGGCGAGGAGGTGGTTTCGTCCACCCGCATCCGCGACGCGCTCTGGCAGGGCGATCCGCGCCGGGCGGCCGGATTGCTTGGTCACTGGTGGGAAGTGCACGGGCGTGTGCGGAAGGGCGATCAGCGCGGCCGCACCATCGGTTTCCCGACCGCAAACATCGCGCTGGGCGGCTATCTTGAGCCGCAGTTCGGCGTTTACGCCGTTCGGATCGGCTGGCCGGAGAACGGCGAGATCGTGTGGCGCGACGGCGTGGCCAATCTGGGCCGCCGGCCGACCTTCAACAAGAATGACGTGCTGCTTGAAGTGAACGTCTTCGACTTCCAGGGCAACATCTACGGCAAGCGCGCGCAGGTGCGCTTCATCGACTTCATCCGGCCCGAGCGGAAATTCGACGGGCTGGAACTCGCTGAAGGCGCAGATCGCGGCAGACGCCGAAAAGGCGCGGGCGATCCTGACGGAAACCGGGGAGGAGATGCCATGAGCGAGAAGATCGGCTTCATCGGTCTGGGCGCGATGGGCGGCCCGATGGCCGCAAACCTGATCCGCAAGGGCCACGATCTTGTGGTCCACGATATCGATCCCGCGAAAACAGCGGAGATCGCCGGGCTGGGCGCCGAGGCGGCGGACAGCATTGCGGATGTCGCGCGGAAGGCCGACATCGTGCTCACCATGCTGCCGGACTCGCCCGACGTGGATGCGGCCGTGCTGGGTCCCGGCGGCGTGCTGGAGAACGGGCGGCCCGATCAACTCGTCATGGACATGTCGACCATCGCGCCGGCGACCACAGACAAGCTGCACCGGACCCTCACCGAGGCGGGCATCGGCTTCGTCGATGCGCCCGTCGGACGTCTGGTCACCCACGCGATCGCGGGCGAACTGCTGTTCATGGTCGGCGCGACCGGCAATGATTTCGGTCGGGTGAAGCCGCTGATCGAGGGCATGGGCACCACGATCCATCATTGCGGCGCGCCGGGGACGGGCATCCGCACCAAGCTGGTGAACAATCTGGTCGCCATCTCTGTCTGCCAGATCGACGCGGAAGCCATCACCCTGGCCCAGTCCTGGGGGCTGGACGTGCAGAAGACCATTGATGTCATCAACGGCACCACAGCAACGAACGGCCATCTGATCACCAACTGGCCGAACAAGGTGCTGAAGGGCGACACTTCGCCGGGCTTCCGTGTGGCGCTGGCCCACAAGGATGTCAGCCTGGCGCTGCAGGCCGCGCATGAAGCGGGCATACCGATGTTCGTGGGCGCCGCGGTCCGCGAGGCCTACGCGGCCGCGCGGGCAGCCGGATACTCCGATCAGGACTTTTCGGCGATGGTCGACGCGCTCTGCAAGCAGGTCGGCGTGAAGCCGCCAAGGCTTTGATTGTAATACAGTTACACTTGCCTTTACGCAGCGTTCTCCACAATCATTCGTTACCCTTCAGGTAATAGAAGGGGATCAGGGGGTCGGGGGAAACCCGGCTTTTCGAACGAAGATTCGGGAGGAATATCAATGCGTAAACTGCTAATCGGCGCGGGCCTCGGCCTGGCGCTCGCCGCTTCCCCTGCGCTCGCGCAGGACTGCCAGCCCTCCAAATACGGTGCGGACGACGAGATCGGCGCCGCCAATCTGGTGACGCCCGAGCGCGTCATGGCCGCGACGAAACTGGTGAAGAAGGGCATGACCCATCCGCTGGGCATCGTCGTCGATCCCAACATGCCGGCCTTCCCGCCGCGCGGGATGATGCTCCAGATCGTCTCGCCCGGTCAGCAGAACGGCCGGACGCTCGGCCAGGACTTCGGCTGGGACTCGATCTACAACGACGACATCGCACAGCTCTGGTTCGGCATCGGCCCGCAGATCGACGGTCTGGGTCACCTCGGTGAGGGCACCTACTACAACTGCAACGATCCGAAGGACATCTCTGCCCTGACCGGCCTCACCAAGCTGGGCATCCACAACATTCCGCCGCTGGTCGCGCGCGGCGTGCTGATCGATATCGCCAAGCACCGGGGCGTCGAATCGCTGAATGCCGGCGACGCGATTACCGGAGAGGAACTCGACGCGGCTGCCAAGGCGCAGGGCGTCACCTTCAAGGACGGCGATGTGATCCTGATCCACACCGGCTGGACCGATGCCAAGCTGGCGTCCGATCCGACGGCCTGGGTCTCGGGTGAGCCGGGCACCGACAATGCCGCGGCCGTCTGGCTGGCCAGCAAGAACCCGGTGGCCGTGGGCGCCGACACCTGGGGCGTCGACGTCGTGCCGCCGGCGCCGGGCGACAAGGTCTTCTACGGCCACGTCACCCTGCTGAAGGAGAACGGCATCTACATCCTGGAGACCATGAATACGGGCCGCCTCGCTGCGGAAGGCGTGAACGAGTTCATGTTCGTGCTCGGTCAGGCCCGCATCAAGGGCGCCGTGCAGATGATCATCAATCCGGTCGCCATGTGGTAATCGGAACCTGATCGAAGACCGGGGAAGGGGACCTTCGGGTCCCCTTCTTCTTTGCGGGGAGGGTGAGACTTGACAACATTCGCGGAAGCGCTGGTGGCCGCGCTGCATGCGCGCGGGACGCGGCATCTGTTCGGCGTGCCGGGCGGCGGCTCCAGCCTCGACCTGATCGAGGCCTGCGGGAAGCTGGGCGTGCAGTTCGTGATGGCCCGCGGCGAAACGGCGGCTGTGCTCATGGCCGCCGCCACGGCCGAGATCACCGGCGCGCCCGGCGCGGCGCTGGCCGGCGTCGGCCCCGGCGCGGCGAGTGCGGTCAACGGCATGGCCTACTGCATGCTGGAGCGCGCGCCGGTCGTGCTCTTCACCGACCGCGTGCCCGACGATCCGAACCGGCCGAGCTGGCATCAGAAGTTCGACCAGACGGCCATGTTCGCGCCGGTCGCCAAGCACGCCGCCTACATCACGCCGGCCACCTCGGGCGAGGAGATCGCGGCGTTGCTCGACGCGATGACCGGCCATCCGGCCGGACCGGCGCATGTCGACATGACCGCAGCCGAGGCGGGCCGGGCCTATGCCGACGCCGTGCCGGCGCCGCAGAGCGTGGCGGGCGCCCTGCCGCCGGAACTCGAGCGCATGGCCGCGATGCTGGACGGCACGATGAAGGTGGCGCTGATCGCCGGGATCCAGTCCCGGCACGCGGGCGAGGGCGTCCGCGCGCTGGCCGCGGCGCTGAACGCCGCCTGCCTGACGACCTACAAGGCGAAGGGCGCCATTGCCGACGACAATCCGCGGCTGGTGGCGCAGTTCACCGGCGGCACTGCCGAGGCAGCCGTGCTCCACGAAGCCGGGATCGTCGTTCTGGCCGGTCACGACCCGGTGGAGGCGATCCCCGGCAAGTGGCTCTACGACGCGCCGGTGCTGGCGCTCTCGACCTGGGACTGGACCGCCGAGGGCGGGCATCCCGCTCCGGAGATCATGGCTGTCGGCGATCTGGACGCCATGGCGCGGCAACTGGCGCAGACCGCCCGCGGCGCGGACTGGGACGCCGCCATCGCCGGGCACCGCAAGAGCTACCGCAACCGCGTCGCCTATCCGGCGGTCGAGGGTGTGAGTCCCGACGACGCCGTGAATACCGTTCAGGTCTCGGCCGGCGAGGCGGCGCGGCTCTGCTGCGATGCCGGGGCTCACATGATTCCGGCTCTGGCGCAGTGGATCGCGCGGGAGCCCGTTGGCGTGCTGAAGTCCAACGGCCTCTCCACCATGGGCTATGCGCTTCCCGCCGCCATCGGCTCGGCGCTGGCCGACCCGGACCGCCCGGTGGTGGCGATCACCGGCGATGGCGGGGCGATGATGTGCCTGGGCGAGATGGCGACGGCGGCCGAACTGGGCCTCGACATCACCTATGTCGTGCTCAACGATTCCGCGCTTTCGCTGATCGACGTGAAGCAGCGGAACCAGCAGCGCCCGAGGTCCGGCGTGGCGTCGGAGACATTCGATTTCGCGACGATCTCGCGGGGCTTCGGCTGGCCCGCGGCGACCGTCGACCGGCTGGATCATCTGCAGCCCAGCCTGGATCTTCTGAAGACCTATCTGGGTCCGAAGCTGCTCGACATCCGGATCGACCCGTCCGGCTACGGCGCCCAGTTCGAGGCGATGCGGGGCTAGCGGACGCGGTAGTGATCCAGTGTCGTCCGGATCATGCCTTCCAGGCTGAAGGACCGTTCGGCCCATTCGGTCGCCGCCAGGCCCATCAGGTCCAGCTTGCTGCGGTCCGACACCAGCGCTTCCAGTGCGTCGGCGAGCGCGCCGGCCTCGCCGCTGTCGACCATGATGCCGGTCTCGCCCGGGATCATGGTCTCAGGTACGCCGCCGACCTGCGTCGCCGCCACCGGCACGCCGAGGATCTGCGCCTCGATCAGCACGTTGGGCAGGCCTTCCATCCGCGAGGTCAGCACCAGAACCGACATTTCGCGCATCCACGGTTCGATCGGGCGTTTTGCGCCCGGCAGGTGAATACGCTCCGACAGGCCGGCCCGCGCAACGCCCTCGATAAGCTCGGGGCGCAGCGGACCGTCGCCGATCAGCAGGAAATGCGCCTCCGGCAGACGATGCGCCAGCAGGATGGCGGCCTCCACGAACAGGCCGGGCCGCTTCTCCTCGGAGAAGCGCATGACACCACCCAGCACGAGCGCCTCGTCGGAAATGCCCAGCTGCTCCCGGATCGTGCCCTGGCTCACGCTGGCCGCCGACTGGCGGATCTTCTCGACGTCGAAGCCGTTGTGAATGACGCCGACGCTGCCTGCGGCGAGACCGAGCCAGTCCTCGTAATCGCGCGCGCCGTTCCTTGAATTGTTGACCATCTCCACCTGCGGCAGCGCCAGCATGGCGGCATAGCCGGGTTCGAGATATCGGCGCATCCGCCGGCGGGCGTCGGGACGCGTGGAGCGGGTACCCATGACGATGCGCGGCACGCCGGCCAGAAGCGCGGCCAGACCGCCGGCGATGTTCACCGTGTCCTGCCACAGATGCACGACTTCGGGCCGGTGTTTCAGGAAGATCGCCAGCAGCGGCAGGGCCATGGCCTGGACTTCCGGCGGCATGGCGGCGGCGATCCGTATCGCCTCCCGGTGCGGTATGGCCTTCTCGCCCAGGTCCCGGATCAGCTCCATCGGGTCGTGCCAGCCCATGTCGATCACCGGAAAGCCGGACTCCTCGACCAGGGGCAGGAAGAAGTCATGGCGGTGATGCGGGTTGAGCGAGCGGGCGACCAGGTGGATGTCGTCATAGCCGTGATCGACGCGGCGCAGCGCTTCCATCGAGAACATGACCTGTCGCTCGGAACCGCCGCTGCCCAGCGTCGAGGTCACGATCATCGCGCCCCGCCGCCCTGTCTCGTCCGCGGGCCGGGGCCAGGGCCGTTCGGCAATGCGGGCGAAGACGTCGTCGGGGAACAGCGCGCCGCGGAACCTCTCGTCCGGCTCGCCACGCCAGTCAGGGAAGGTGCAGGACAGCAGCGAGGACGCGTTTACCAGCGTTCCGACGATCATCGGATCCGCCCTGCTCAGCTTGCGCGCCTCGACCGCCCGTTCCCATGCACGGCCATAGGCCCCGCGATTGCTCTCGAACCGGATCGCGCGGCGCCATAGTCCGACATCCTCCGGCGCCTTGCCGATAGCGCGATCGAACAGATCCTCGGCCTGATCGGGCAGATCGACGACCTCGGCAAGCCGTGCGAGATCGGCGAGCGCGGAGGGATCCTCCTCGTCGGCGAAGGCGCGCGCCTGATCCAGCAGTTGCCGGGCTTCGCCGACCTTGTCGGCGGTCATCAGCTGGGCGGCGTGGCCGATCCAGAAGCCCGTGTTCGAGGGATAGAGTTCCATCCCGCGGCGAAAGGCCTCGCCGGCGAGTTCCGGCTGGCCGAGACGATGCCGCAGCGTCGCCAGATAGAACAGCCCGCCTTCGTGGTCGGGGGCGGACAGCAGCAGGTGTTCGGCCTCGGCGAGCGTGGTGTGGCCGTCCATGTCCATGTTGAACATCTGCACCACCAGCCGGTAGCGCAGTTCGGGATCGTCCGGGAACCGGCCGCAGGCCTGCCGCCAGTGCGCCAGCGCACGGTCGTCGTCACGTTGGGATTCGATCGTCCGGCCGATCTGCAGCAGCGCTGCCGGATCGTCGCCGATAGCCTTCATCGTCTCGTCGTAGCGGGCCGCGACGGCTTCCTCGTCCCCGGTTCGGTAGGCCAGCAGCACATGTGTGGCCCAGGCCCGGACATGCTGCGGCGCCTGCTGCCGCAACCGGGCGCACTCGGCGTCCGCCCGCCGCAGGTCGCCATTGCGCATCAGGGCGATGACCAGGTTCTCCAGCGTATCCTGATGCTGCGGGTTGAGCTGCAGGGCGGATTCGTAGTGCCGCGCCGCAGTGGCGAAATCGTTTTCCTGCGCGGCGCATCGCGCGAGGAAGACGTGCGGTTCGAACGGCCGGACCACGGTGCCCGGCGCATCGAGCAGGCCGTGCCAGCTCTCGGCGGCGCCGGCGAAGTCGCGCTCGGCATAGAGCAGCCGCGCCCGGCGCAGCTGGATGTGCTGCGATCCCTCATGCGCGCCAAGGCCGCGCTCGACCCAGAACCTGGCCTCTTCGCGCCGTCCCAGCGACATGAAGCCGTCGGCCAGCGTCGTGATCAGCCGTTCCGGCAGCGCAGCGTCCGGAAACCCTGCGACCGTACTGGCAAACGACGCCAGCCGGTCGGCGTCGTTCGAGCGCGCATGCTGACGGGCGGCGAGTACAAGAGCGGCCTCGTTGCGCGGCTCAAGCTCCAGCACGCGCTTGGCAAGAGCGGAGGCGGCCTCCCGGTCGCCCATCATTTCCCGCGCGCTGGCTGCCTGCAGCATCGGTCCGACGCGCCCCGGCTGAAGCTCGGCCAGCCGTCCCCAGGCTTTCGCTGCAGCGGGCCAGTCCTGCACGCGGTTGGCGGCGAAGCCGGCGACTTCGGCCGCCCCGATATCGTCGTCGTCCTCCGCCAGCAACGCCATGGCCAGTTCCAGGGCTTCTGCATGATTGCCTTCGTCGAACAGACGGCGGGCCTCGGCGGCGTCGGAGCCGGTCAGGCGTTCTGGCTCGGGCGGCAGAGGCTCCGGTTCTGCCGGCTCGGTATCCTGAGCCGGTTCTGGCGCTGCTGGCTCCGGCTCCATTTCCGGCACGGTGGGATGAGGACCCTCTTCGGCTGCGATATCGCGCGATGGTTCCGGCGCGGGCGCGGGCCTGTCCGGCAACCATTCGTCGATCTGGGATCCGCACTCCGGGGCGATCCGCCGCGCCTCGTCGAAATGGGTCTGTGCGGTCTCAGGCTGCCCCTGCCGCCAGGCGATCCGGCCCAGGAAAAGGTGCGGTTCCTCCGGACGCGGGGCGTCTTCCGGCCAGTCGATCACCGCCTGCCAGTGCCGTTGCGCGTCGGCAAATCGGCCTTCGCGGTAGGCCTGACGTCCCAGAAAGATGTTGGCTCTCAGACCGGTCTCGGCATCGTCGGCGGCGGCCCCCAGGAATGATGCGGCCTGGCGCCACGCGTTCATCCGGGAACAGGCGCGTCCGGCCAGCAGGGCAGTGCGGGGCGCATTGCGGATTTGCGCGGCGGTTGCCGGTTCGGCGAACAGCCTGCGCAATTGCGGGTCCATGCCGTTGCGGTCCAGCAGCCAGATCTGGCGATGCAGGAAGTCCTCGTGACCCGGATGGTGGGTGCGGGCGAAGTCGACGGCGACCACAGCCTCGGTCTGCCGGTCGAGCCGGAGCAGGGCGCGGATGTAGTTGGCGTGGGCGCGGGCGTCTTCCGGACGCCTCAGCGCGCGGGCGCCCCAGATATCGGCCGCAGCCGTCCAGTCGCCGGCGCGGTTGGCGGCCACGCCCGGATCGACCTCCCGTTTCCGGCCGGGGTTCGATGGCGCATCGCCGCCATCCTCCGCCTCCGCCGGCGGCGCCATCATGCGGGGTGTCTTCACGCGGCCCTGCCTTCGGAGAGGCCCGGCGCACGCACATCAATGCCGAGCGGTTCGCGCCCGTCGCCGTCGATATAGGTCTGGTACCAGAGCTCGAGGCAGAGCAGCGTCCAGAGCCGGGTTCCGTGATCCTCGGCGCCGGAGATGTGTTCGTCCAGGACGGAGTGCATCCAGGTCGGATCGATCAGGCCGCGCTCGCGGAACCGTGTCGCGGTCAGCGTGTCGTAGACCAGATCGGCGATGTCATTCGCCATCCAGTGCGCGACCGGCACCGAGAAACCCATCTTGCGCCGGTAGAGACAGTGCTCGGGGACATGGGGTTCCATCGCCTGCTTCAGCAGCGCCTTGGACTGCAACTCGTTGTGGCGGTGGTAGATCCGCTTCGACTGCGGCAGACGCGCCGCCCATTCGGCCAGAACGTGATCCAGAAACGGGCTGCGCCCTTCCAGGCTGTGCGCCATGGTGGCGATGTCGGCCTTCACCAGCAGATCGTCCGGCAGGTAGGTGTCGACGTCGATGCGGGCGACCCGCTCAGCCACGGCACCGTCGGGCGCGCTGTCCAGATCCGCCAGCCAGTCCGACGGCGGATTGAGGCAGTAGGGCAGAAGCGCCGGTCCATAGCCGCGCATGCGGTGCTCGTCGCGGAACTTGCCGACCATGCGCTCGTAGCGGTCGCGGAGCCGCAGGCGGCTGGCCTGCGGTCCGACGCGGCGGTTCGCCAGATTGGTGGGGGCCTTCTGATCCATCCTGAGATAGCGGGAGTAGCCCAGGAAGATCTCGTCGCCGCCGTCCCCGGTCACCGCCACCGTGACATGGCGGCGGATTTCCTTCGACAGCGCGTAGGTCACCAGCGCCGAGGAGTCGGCATAGGGCTCGCCATAGTTCCAGATGATCTGCGGCAGGACGTCGATCAGCCCGTAATCCATCTGGAAGTCGCGGTGCTCGGTGTCGTAGCGGCGTGCGACGGCCTCGGCATATTGCAATTCGTCATTGCCGATATTGCCGAAGCCGACCGAGAAGGTCTTCAGCCGCGACGACATCTTCGGCGCCATCCGCGCGACGACCGCCGAGGAGTCGACGCCCCCGGACAGGAAACAGCCGATCGGCACGTCCGCAATCATGCGCAGCGCCACGGACTCATCGAACAGCGCCATGAATTCGTCCAGCAGATCCTCGACCGGGCGGTCTTCCAGCGAGTGGTCGATCTCGGGAAGCGCCCAGTAGCGCCATTGCCGTCTGCGGCCGTCCGCCGAAATAACCATCGCCGTCGCCGGCGGCAGGCGCCTGATTCCGGCGAAGGCCGTTTGCTCGCCTGTGCAGTAGCCGAGCCCGAGATAGTCGTGCACGACTTCGGGAACGGCTTCCCGCGGCACGCCCGGCGCGCGCAGGATCGCCTTGATCTCCGACGCGAACAGAAGCCGCTCGGCCGTCTGTCGGTAGTAGAGCGGCTTCTTGCCGAAGCGGTCGCGCGCCATGAAGAGTTCCTGGCGGACGTCGTCCCAGAGCGCGAAGGCGAACATGCCCCTGAGCTTGTCCAGTATCGCATGGCCCCAGTGCATGAAGCCCAGCAGCAGGATTTCCGTGTCGCCGGTCGTCCGGAGCGTGTGGCCGGCCTCGACGAGTTCCTTCGCGATTTCCTCGAAATTGTAGATCTCGCCGTTGAAGACGAGGCGAAACCGGCCCTCGGCGGCCAGCATGGGCTGCGCGGAGCGCACGTCGAGGTCGATGATGGACAACCGCTTGTGGCCGAGGCCGACCGCGCCATCGACATGGATGCCGTCCATGTCCGGGCCGCGGTGATGAATGGCCGCCAGCATGTCGCCCAGCCATTCGCGGGCGCCGTCGGGCAACGGTCTGCCGTTGAAGTCGAGAACTCCTGCGATGCCGCACATCAGGCAATACTCCTGGCCGCCGGGTCCGGACCGATCTGCGTCGGCCTTGTCACATATTTAGGCCCGATTTCAAGTGATGCCGGTCATCGGCCTATCGCGGTCAGGTCGCCAGCCGCGCCTCGATGATCGCGGCGAACTCCAGCGAGGAGTCGAGTTTCAGCGCCTGCCGGGCTGCTGCAAGCGCCGCCTCGCCGTCGCCGATGCGTTCGAGGCACTTGGCATACTGCAGGAACATGCGGGCATTGTCGGGCATGCTGGACGTGAGGCTGCCCCAGATGTCGGCCGCCTCGCGGTGCCGGCCCTGGCCCATCAGTGTCTGGCCCAGGACCTGGCGCACATAGACGCTTTCGGGGTCGCGGCGCAGATGTGCGCGCGCCAGTTCCAGCGTGTCCGCGGCGTCGGACTTGTGGGCGCGCATCACCTGATCGATGGACAACCGCAGGATCGACGAGCGGATGCCTTCGCGGTCCTGGACCTCTTCCTTGTCCCGGATCAGTTCGAAGATCGACCAGGCGCGATCGGGATCGAGTTCGCCAACGGCCTGCCGTGTCATCAGGATCAGATTGCTGAGGATCGAGCGCTGGTTCGCAGCGGCTTCCTCCAGATGATAGCTGTCCGTTCGGCCCTGGACCGGAAGATCGCCGATTCCGTTGTAGGCGGCAAAGGCCAGATCGTACCGGCCAGCGCCGGTGAGCGCCCGGGCCACGGCCATGCGGTAGCGGATGCAGAGCCGGTCGATCGACGCCGCCTTGCGGAAACAGGCCACAGCGGTGTCGAAATCCTCCTGCGCCTGGCGTTCGCGGCCGAGGGCTTGCCAGCATTCCGGGTCGGAAGGTTCGGTTCTGGCCCGATCCAGCGCGGCGTTGAAACCTTCGCTGCGCTCGCCCGCCGGCACCGCCGAGGTGCAGCGTTCGATCAGTGCGTCCGCTTCGGGCGCGGCGTCCAGAAAGTCCGAGAACGCATCGCCGGGTTGCGAGGTGCAATCCGTCATGTCGGCGCCGCCTGCCGCAGCCACGGACTGCAGCACGCTCCGCGCTTCCGGCCACAGGTCGGCGGGCGGCAGATTGGCCGCTGCCTCGGCGATGGACGATGCCGGATCGTCAGGCTGCCATGTGGCCGGGTCGACGCTCTGGCGCTCCCCGGTCAGCAGGCTGACAATGGCCGCGCCCAGATGCAGGTCGGAAGCCTCCGGCGCAGCACGCCGTGCCGCCCTGACGAAATAGACAAGTGCCGTCGGCCCAAGCCCCTGCTGGCAGGCGCGGGCGGCAACGCACCGGGCCGCTTCCCCGTCATCCGGTGCAAGCTCGAGCAGGGCGCGCCAGCGCACATCGGCCTGTGCGTCGCGTCCTTCCTCGACAAGTGCGCGCGCCTCGTCGCGAAGGGCGGCGACCTGTTCGCCGGTTTCGAGGATATGGGCTTCCGACATCTGGATCAGCCCGCCGCCGCGCGTTTGCTCTCGGCCGCCGGCCAGTTGCCGATGGCGTCCATCAGCCGGTCGGCGATGACCGCGTCGAATTCCGGCGAGTAATGATAGAGATCCCGGCCCTGGTTCTTCAGCGCGGCCTCGCGCCCGTATTCGGCGAGCCAGGGGCTCGGATCGAAGAAGGCGCTGCCGGTCTCGGCGGCGGTCTCCTCGACAAGACGGCGGTTGCGCGCACGCAGCGCGGAAATGGCGTTGTCCTGATCGTCGAAGCTGAAATGCGACACAAGCATCACCGGCACGCCAGCGCTTTCCACCAGATCGTGGACGGCCTCGCGGAAGGCCTCGTCCGACTGCTCCTCGAAACGCAGGGTGCGGATGATCTCTTCCTCATGGGGCCGCAGGTCATCGCCGCGCTTTGCAACAAGCTCCTCTGCGCTGAGATGCACATCGGGATTGCGCTGGGTCACGTCGCGCCACCAGTTGAGGAAGTCGACACCCCCGCGGCGGATGAAGTTCTCGGAGAAGTAGTTCTGCTGGAACTCGTACATGCCGCAGACGAGGCGGGAGAACGAGCAGGCCTCCACGATCAGGAAGTCCGCCTTCGACAGCGCCTCGTGCAGGGTCCCGTTGACGCGCGGCGACGTATCCGTGCGGAAGATGTAGGGAGCGAAGACGTCCGGAACGCAGATATCGCCGCGCGCGAATTCGAGATATTGCTGCGCTTCCTGCGGGCCGTGTGTGAAGGCGTTGTACTCACGCCAGACGAGTTCCGCCCGGCCGTTCTCCAGAAGCACCCGCATCGGGTTGTGAACCCGGCAAGTCCCTATCACAGCGAAGCTTTTCGGCTCCGCGGCGCTTGGGCCTCCGACACTGGTACGAGCAAGTAACATCTTGCGATTCCCGGTTCACGATTGCTCAGAATACGCGAGAAGCGTGCCAATCGGAAGTTGCCCGCCATCACGAGCCGGATAGCAGTTCCACCAGTTCGCCGACGGTCTCGACCGTGTAGCTGGCGTCGATATCGACGGCGGCGCCGGCCCGGGCCTCGATGTTCATCATGATGCGGACATGGGCCAGCGAGTCCCAGCCGGGCACGTCCGCGGCGGTCGTGCCGGGGCCGATGCTGTCCGCAGCCGCCCCGGTTTCCTCGGCGATGGCGGCGGTCACGTGGTTCATCCATTCTTCGGCAGTCAACGGCTCAAACCTTTCCGGGGCGATCGAGAAATTTCTGGAGATTCGCGGCGCGCCCAATCTTGCCGCTGGTGGTCTTGATCAGCCATCCCTGATCGACCAGTTCCACCGCGCGCGGCATCACCTGGAAGATCGAGAACAACCTGTCGCTGACATCGCGGCGGACATCGGCGTCCGCCCGTCCGGTGCCGACCTCCCGTTCGGCGATGACGATCATGACCTGGGAGCCGACCTTGGGGTCCTCATGCGCGAGAACCACGGAACGACCGGGTTTCAGCCCTTCGATTCCTGCCAGTTCGGCTTCCGCCTCGTGGGCGTAGATATTGCGGCCGTTGATGATCATCAAGTCGTCGTTGCGGCCGAGGACGTAGAGCCGACCGTCCACCATGAAGCCGCGGTCGCCGGTGTGGTAATAGCCTCCTTCGAGCCGCTCGGCCGTCCTTTCGGGCTCCTCGTTGTAGCCGTCGAACAGGTAGGTTCCGGCGATGGCGATCTCGCCGACCTGGCGTTCGGGCAGGGCCTTTCGGGTGGCATCGCGGATTTCCACCGACAGACCGTCCAGCACCACGCCCGACTCGATGACCTCCAGCACCTGCGCGCCGTCGCCCGCGGGTTCCGCCCTGGCATCCGTCCGCAGCCGGTCTGCATCGAGCGACAGCCGCTGCGGCGGCTGCCCCATCGGCGTCTGCGATACCGCAAACACCGTCTCGGCCATGGCATAGCAGCACTGCAGCTGGTCCTGCCGTACGCCTGCTGGCTGGAACGCGGCGGCGAACCGGTCGAAGGTGCCGGGCTTGCAGGGTTCGGAGCAGTTCACGAAGGCGCGTACATGGCCGAGATCGTAACCGGCGGCATGCCGCCCCGCCGTCAGCGCCAGATGCTCGAACGCGAAATTCGGCAGCCAGCAGAGCGTGCCGCGCTCCTCGGTCAGCAGGCTCAGCAGCATTCCCGGCCGGGTCAGCCAGTGAAACGGGTCGATGTGGGTGACCGGCAGTCCCAGCACGATCGGCGTCACCATGCAGGCGATCAGTCCCATGTCGTGATAGAGCGGCAGCCAGGACACGACGCGGTCCTCGCCATCGGCCTTCAGGGCCGCGGCGTAGCTGTCGACATGACGCAGGATCGCGTCGTAGCTCAGGCGCACGCCCTTCTTCAGCCCCGTCGTGCCCGAGCTGTGCTGCAGCAGCGCCACCTCGTCGACGCCGCGCGGCGCGAATGCGGCATCGGTGCCGCGGGCGCCAACCGTCTCGACCTCGATCAGGGCCGCCTCGCCGGTCTCCAGGCCGGCTGCCGCCATCTCGGCGAAGGTTGCGCGGTCGGCGACGATCGCGGCCGGACGAATGCGCGCCAGCAGCTTGTTGTGCGACTGCCAGTAGAGCTTCGGGTCCTGCCGCGGCGAGGTGCACGGCATCAGCGAGGGGACGTGCCCCGCCAGCATCGCGCCATAGAAACTGCCGTAGAGTTCGGGAACGTGGCGAAGAAAGATCAGCACCGTGCCGCCTGATCCGGCAATCCGCTCGTTATAGGCAGCCGCGAAGCGCCGGCAGTCGGCGGCGACATCGCCGAACGAGAGATCGGTGCGTCCGCCCGCCGTGACGAAGGAGGCCGCCCTATCCGCCGGCCTGTCCGCGAAATGCCGCAACAGGGTGTCTGTCAATCTGTTGGTCATGATCCTCGTCGGGGTTCGCAGGCTGCGTTCCGGATTTTCTGCACCAAGTGTGGGGATTACCGCATGTTGTCCGGTTCGTTCTAGCCTTCGTCGCGCCTATGGTGATAAGTCACATACACATAGGTTCGTCGCCGTCCCGCAAGTTGCCCGGTCCCCGCTACGGAAGAGGCCGGGCGTCTTGACCCCGCGGGTCGGCGTATCACGTTGATCGGACGAACATAATGACGACTGAACTTGCGTTGGCCGTCGAAGCTGGTGAGGGCGCACCGGCGGAGACGGAAGAGCAACTGCCCCGCGGTGAAGCCGAAGCGCTCATCGCCCTCTGCCTTTCCGACAGGGAACTCGTTACACTCGCGCTGGATGCCTTGTCCGAAGGCAAGGACGACGATGGCATCGTGGCCGCGGTTCGCGATCTTGCTGCGGCTCTGGACAGTCTTGGCCGGGAAAGTGCTGCTGCAAGTGCGCTGGCCGGGCGATGTCTTGCCGCAGCCGAGACGCATGCGGACGCCGGGGCCGTGGACAAGGCCGCCTCGTCGCTGGCCCTTGCGGACAGGCTTGGCGCAGACGCCGAACGCTGCGAGGCGCTTTCCGTCCGGCTGGCGCGCGATCTCACTCTCGGCATGCGCAACTCACTGGACGCGAAGGACGACGTGACCGCGCTGAGGCTGTCGGGCATTCTGACCCGGGTCGCGCCGGGTTCGGCCGAGGGTTGGCAGGTGCGCGGCCGGATCCTGCTGCGGTCGGGTGACAGCCATGACGCTCTCGTGGCGCTCCGCAAGGCCGTCGACCTGGACGAGTCCTCGCAGAACACGCAGCTCAATCTGGCAAGGGCGGAGATCGGTTGTGAGCGCTTCCGCCCCGCGCTGCTGACCCTGTTCCGTCTTCTCCGCCAGTCGGACAGCACCGACGGGCGTTACCGGCCGCTGGCCATAGCGGAGTTGGAGAACCTGTTCACGGCGGTCGCTTCGGCCGGCGTGCTTGCAGAAGCCGAAGGCGATCTGGGGCAGATGAACGAGTGCCTGACGATCCAGGAGGAGATCGCGCAGCGCGTCGCCGGCAGCCTGATCGAGTACGTGTCAGGCGCCCGCAACACGGCGCGTGCGGCGTCGTCCTACGCCCGCCTCGCACTGGCTGCGGGACGCGGGCGGCAGGGGCTCGACGTCTGTGACGCGGCCATCGAGATCGACCCGGACAATGCCGGTCTCTGGTCGATCGTGGCGCGGCTGCGGCTGCATTATCACGACAACCGTCAGGCGGCTCTGGCCTTCCGGCACTCTCTGGAACTGCAGCCGGACCAGCCTTCGATGCTGGACGGTCTGGCCGAGGCGCTGTTCCGCGAAGGCGAGATGGCGGAGGCAGTGGCCACGGTGGCCCGCGCCGCCGAACTCGCGCCGGACAATGCCGGGGTGCGCGCGCGGATGGAGCGCATCGCCCAGACGGCGGCCGCCGCCGAAGGCGAACGTCCCGACCGTCAGGGCCGGCGTCACGTCGCCATGCTCGGCCTTCCGGGACAGGGCAGCGGGCGGCTCGGCGCCATGCTGGCTGCCGGCGGCGACGCGATGTTCATCGGCGAGTCGGTGTGGATCGCCGGTCAGGGCGTTCAGGGCGAAGACGGAGAGCGCAAGTTCGCGTCCTGTCAGACCTGCCGCACGCCGGATTGCAGCTGTTTCGATCTCGAGTTCCGGAAGTCGCTTTCGGACGAGTCACCCGCCGACTGGTACGGCGCGCTTGCGGCCAGGGCCGGCTGCCGCGTCATCATTTCCAGCGACAACAGTCCGCAGATTGCCCGTGGGCTAGACCCGCTCTGCGCCTGCGACTGCGTGATCGCCTTCCGCTCGCCGGAAAAGGCGTGGGCCATGACGCTCGATGCCTATTCCCGCTCTGGCCGCAAGCCGCCGCAATTGCACAGGTTCCTGCAGGGCTGGAGCCGCATCTACGTCTCGGCCCTGTCCGATTTTCCGGCCGAGGGTGACGTCGTCGCCGTGGACCTCGACGCCTTCGACGCCGCGCCGCGCGACATCGCGGCCGCGCTGCGCCGGCGGCTCGGCCTGTCGGATGCCGGCACGCCGGCGCTGGCCGATCATGTCTTCGGACTGAGCCTGGACGAGATTGCACCGGACGCGATGCCGGAAGCTGCCGACTGCGAACCCGCGGACAGGACGCTGATCGGCGGGTACCGCGATGCGGCCGAGATCTATGCCCGGCTGAAGAAGCTGGCCGGCTGACGCCGGCCACGCCGCCTATTCTGTCGGCGTGGTCCGCAGTCCCTTCGGCTGCCCGACGCCGACCACGATCATCGCGTCCAGATTCAGGATCCGGTTCGCCACCCGCTTGATGTCGTCGACGGTGACGGCATCGATGCGCTCCGGCCGGCGGGCCATGTAGTCGCGGCCGAGATCGTAACGCTGGATCGCGACCAGCAACTCGGCAATGGCGCTGTTGGAGGCGAAACGCAGCGGGAAGGCGCCATTGATGTTGGCCTTCGCCTTTGCCAGCTGTTCCTCGTCCGGTCCGATGTCGCGGTATTCGGCGATGGTGGTCTTCAGGACGGTCAGCGCCTCGGCGGCCTTCTCGTTGCTCGTCGACAGTCCGCCCAGCCAGGCGCCGCCGCGGTCCAGCGGCCTGAGATAGCTGTAGACGCCGTAGGTCAGGCCCCGCTTCTCCCGGATCTCCTCGGTCAGCAGGCTGCTGAAGCCGCCGCCGCCCAGGATATGGTTCATGACGCGCGCGGCGTCGAAGTCGGGATCGGTACGTACGATTCCGGGGGTGCCGAACACCAGGACAGTCTGCGGGCCTTCATAGTCGATGTATTTCTCGACACCCGTTGCGTTGAACGAGGCTTCGCCGAGTTCAGGAATGCCGCCAATGGCCGGCAGTTTGCCGAATGCGGTCTCGAGAAGCGGCTTGAGCGCTTCGGGCGTGATATCGCCGACGACGCCGATGATCAGGTTCTCGCGGCCGACCGTCGTGGCCATGTGGCTGCGGAGATCCTCTGCCGCCAATGCGGCGACGGTTTCGGGGGTGCCGTCGGTCGGCTGGCTGTAGCGGTCGTCGCCGAAGGCGAGCGCCGAAAACGCCTGGCCGGCGATCGCGTTCGGGTTCTGCAGGCTGCGGGCGATGCTGCTCTGGATCTGCGCGCGCATGCGGTCCAGCGCCTCTGCATCGAAGCGGGGCTCCGACAGCGCGAGGCCGGCCATGCCGAACGCCTCGCCGGCGTTCTCGGTCAGCGTCTGCAGAGTCATGTTCAGACTGTCCCGCCCGGCCTCGAAGCTGAGCCGGATGCCATGGTCGTCGAGGCGCTGCTGGAAGGCCTGGGAATCCATGTCGCCCGCGCCCTCGTCGAGCGTCGCGGCAAGCAGGTTCGCCCGCCCCGCCTTGTCGGCGGGGTCGGCGACCGCGCCTGCGCCGCGCCACATGGCGCTGACGGCGATCATCGGGATCGACGGTTCCTGCTTCAGCCAGGCGACGATGCCGCTGTCCGTGCGGACCTCGACAATGTCCTCACCGGATCCGGTTTCGGCCCGGGCGCCGGAGACGGCGACGGACAGGACGACCGCCAGCGCGGCGAGCAGCTGCGCATACAGGAACAACGCGTTTCGCATCAGGACTGCTCCTTCGGCGTCAGGGTGGCGGTGACGGAGCGTTCGGCGCGGAACACGGCTTCCGCAGCCTTTCGGACGTCTTCGGCGGTCGCGGCGCGGACACGGTCGGGCCAGCTCTCGATCTGCTCGACGCTGACGCCGCTCACCATGGCGCTGCCGAAGATCCGGGCGCCGCTGAAGAGGCTGTCGCGCATATAGACCGCATCGGCCAGCAGACCGGTCTTCGCCCGTTCCAGCTCGGTCTCGGTCACGCCCTCTCGGACGATACGGACGATTTCCGCGTCGATGGCGCTCTCAAGCGCCTGCAGGTCCACATCGCGCGCCGGCGTCGCGTAGATGCCGAAGGAGCCCGGCCCGCGCGAGACGCCCGAATACCAGGCCCCTGCATTGACGGCCAGCTTCTGCCCGACCACCAGTTCGCGGCTCAGGCGGCTGGTGCTGCCCGCGCCGAGGATGTCAGACAGCAGTTGCAGGCCGACCATCCGTTCCGGGTCGCCCCAGTTTGCGCTGTCGGCGACATACATGCGCTGCCAGCTGGCTTCGGCGACGCGGGGATCGCTGTGGCTCAGGCGGCGAGCGGCGCGGTGCGGCGGTTCGTGCGGCAGGTCCCGTTGCTTCACCGCCGGATTGGCGGGGATCACGCCGTAATACTTCTCGGCGAGCGGACGGAGCTCTTCGGCGGTGATGTCCCCGGCGACGACCAGGATTGCGTTGTTCGGCGCGTAGAAGGTGCCGTAGAAGTCCAGCGCATCCTGCAGGCCGAGGGCCTTGATCTCCTCTTCCCAGCCGATGATCGGGATGCCGTAGGGGTGCGCGAGATAGAGCGCGGCCTGGACCTGCTCGCCGAACTGGCCCTGCGGCGTGGAGTCCGTGCGCTGGCGGCGTTCGGACAGCACGACATCCCGTTCGGTCAGCATGTCCTTCTCGCCGAACTTCAGATTGACCATCCGGTCGGATTCCATCCGCATCACCAGCTCCAGCCGGTCCCGTGCGATGGTCTGGAAATAGGCCGTGTAGTCCTGCGAGGTGAAGGCGTTGTCGCGTCCGCCATTCGCGGCGACGATCTTGGAGAACTCGCCGGGCGGAATGTTGTCGGTGCCCTTGAACATCAGATGTTCCAGGAAATGGGCGATTCCCGACTTGCCGGGCGGTTCGTCCGCAGCGCCGACCTTGTACCAGACCATGTGCACGACCACGGGCGCGCGGTGATCGGGAATGACGACGACCTGCATGCCGTTGTCGAGGGTGAAGCTCTCGGGATTGAAAAGCCCTGCGTCGGCGCGGTTCTGGAACAGCGTCAGAGCGCAGACGACAGCGAGGGCAAAGAGGATCCGTGCCAAGACCATCTCCGGTTTCTGGAATGACTCGAAATGCATTTGGGCGACCTTGAGCCCTGCGGCAAGTCGCGAGAACGTGAGCGTGACGGTCGCCGCTAGAAGAACAGGCCCTGGCGCTCGATCGAGGTGCGTTCGATCGGCTTCGGTTCCCGCCGCGCGCCGACATCCGTGTCGAACAGGATCAGTTCGGTCAGCAGCCGGTTGAGTCGGGTGGCCGCCTGTTCCTGCTGGGCCGCCAGGGCGCGGACACCGCGCGGCGGCGTCAGCGCACCGGCCTGCCGCAGGAAGGCGAGTTCGCCGGCGCTGGCATTCTCGGGCAGTTCCTCCTCGCCGGTCGCGCCGCCGATGATGGTGCCGTCCGAGGCGATGACCGCGCCGGAACGCGGCCGACGCGGCAGGTTCTGCACGGCCGCCGTATCGGTTGCGCCCGAGGCTGGCGGTCGGAGACCGAAGTCCGGCGGCACCACGAGCGGCGAGAAGACCGTCACCTGACTCTCGTCGGGCGACGTCTTGGAAAGGCCAAGCACGTCCTTCGCGGACTCGCAGGCGCCGAGGCCCGCCGCCACGGTCAGGACGGAAGCGATCTTGATGAATCTGGACATCTGAATCCCGGTCATGTCGCCCTTTTAGTGCCTTCCCTGCCGCCGAACAAGGAATCGAGAATGAGGCCGATCACGCCCAGTGAAATCGCGACGTCGGCGATGTTGAACGCGGGCCAATGGCTGCTGCCGAGGTTCTCCAGCGCCCAGACGCCGGCGCCACCCGACAGGTAGACGTCGAAGAAGTCGGCGACGGCGCCCCAGACGAAGCGGTCGATGGCATTGCCGACGGCGCCGCCGGCGACCAGCGCCAGCGAAAGCCTCAGCAGCGCCCCGCCGCTCTTCATGCGCACCAGCCAGACGCAGAGCGCGGCGGCGACCGCGAGGTTGATGACGCCCAGCAGGTATTTCGAGCTTTCGCCGCCGTCGGAGAACAGCCCGAAGCTGACGCCGGTGTTCCAGACCATCACCAGGTTGAAGAAGGACAGCAACTCGATCGGCTGGCAGCCATAGGGCAGACCGGCCAGGATCTGGCAGCCGCGCTCCGACATCACGCCCACAAGGAGATGCTTGGAGATCTGATCGGCAGCGACGATGCAGGCGGCGAGAATGAAGGGCCAGAACGGCATGGGGAACGGAGAGGCTCCAGGCGGGGCGGGCTATAGCCGCTACATAGGCCTTCCGGAGGGAGTCGTGAACCCGGATTGACGACCGGCCAGCAGAAGATGCGGTAGATCGAAGCCGGCGGCGGGCCGGTCAGGGCTTCCCGCCGCGGCCGATGACGGTCTTGCCGATGTCGATGATCTGCTGCGACGGCGCGACGGGCTGCTTGCCGAAATCCATGGTGTCCGAGGACATGGCCTGGACGATGGCGCCGAGTTCCTCCGCCGTGACCCCGCCGTCGGCGCGGGCGATCTGCAGCGCGTCGTAGCGGCTGCGGTAGAAGGCCTCCATGCGCATCGCGTACCGCATCTGATTGGCCATGATCTGCACCGCATAGAGGGCGAGCAGCACCAGGCCGATCCGGAGTGCGAGGCCATTGACGAAGGCCGGGTCGAACTCGGTGCTTTCGGATGCGGGTTCCAGGGGTTTCTGCTTGTCCGCCGTCTCGTCGGCCGCTGCCTGGGCCCTTGCAGCCAGTGCCTCGGTGTCGGTGAGGAAGGTTTCCAGCCGTCGGGTGAAACGGCCGACTTCGGAACTGGCGATCTGCGCGCCACGCAGCATTTCCAGGTGGAACCACAGGGCGTCCATGACCTTTCGGCGTCCGGAGAATCTGTCATTTGCCCATATCTGGCCGGGCTGCAGGACGGCCGTCGTCGGCGCGTCGAAGTCGATAGCCGATTTGAGCCGCTCGACAGTCCGGTTCCAGTCCAGTGAGCTGTCCGAGAACGGCGGCAAGCCGATGCTCTCCAGTATGACGGGTCTGGAGCCGCCTTCGTCCGGATCCGTCAGCCGGCCGGCGAGTGCGATTTCGCCCGAAGCCGTTAGCGATGCGGTGACCGGTATGATGCGGCTTCCGAAGACGAAGGGATCGATGTCGATCGGGGTCACTCTTTCGTTTGTACCGGCAGATGATATCCGCCAGATGCTGAAACCCGCATTCTTCCGTTCTACGAGATGCAGGAAGCCGTCGCCCCGAACCAGTGCCGGTCCCACTGGCGTACCGCTGCCGACGGTCACGCCGGGAATAGCCGAACTGAAGCACGACCGGAACGACAGACGGGTATCCGAACGCAACAGCGTGAGGTTGCACTCGTTGTCGGGCTGTCGGGTCTGGGTCCAGTTCGGAGAGGCGTTATCCTCTCTCGCAACAGCAAAAGTCGTGTGCGGTGGCGCGGCGGCGAACCACAATACCTGGCCCGGGAGACCCGGGCGCCGCTCAGGCTCGTCGGGGTTGGCGATAAGCGAGCCGTCGTCCCCCTTCTCGAGCAGTATCTGCGATGTCGCCGAATCTGAGTTGACGGCCAGCCACACACCTGCCGAGTAGGTCGCCGGTGGAAGCGCAAACCGGCGCGGTTCTTCGTCCAGTGCAACACGCCCGTTCGCATTGGTCGTGCCGAAGAAGTCGCCGATCGTGTTGCGTTGGCCTCGGCTCCTCACGAAGCTGCGCAGCCAGTCAATCGGTCTGCTGCGCCACTCGATGCCGGTCACCTGATCGAGCGATACATTGCTGCGGTTGATGCTGGTCTCGCCGGTCAGGGTGAACAGATGCACCGCATTGTCGAGCACGACGAGATTGTTTGTCTGGAAATCCAGCGGTTGCGGCCGCGCAGAAGGCGTGCCACCGACATTTGGCCCAAGAACGCCGGAGGTCTGCCCGGTCGAGACGGGCACGTAACCGATTCCGCTTCGGCCTTCCCCGTCGATGACAAGAACCTCGTTCTCGCCCAGCCGGTGGAGTTGCCGTACCGAGCGGGATCCCTCCACCTGCAGGTCCGTGGCCGGCCAGTAATCCTCGCTCCAGCGGTGCGGGCCGGTCTGGATGGCCGCCATCAGGACGGGCGGCCCTTCTGCGCCGGAAAGTTCGAACACCGCGACCGGATTGGAGCCAGGGACACCCGGACGAGGCGGAAGGATGGCGAGCGGAAGCACGCTCCTCGAACCGCTGTCGAACGTGTTGAAGTACCAGGCATGTCCAGTCTCGCTGGCGAGCGAGCCGTAACCCTCGATCAGGTCTTCCGTTTCCGTCAGCTTGTCGTCGAGCTTCTGTTCGGCGTCGGCCTGGGCCGCTTCTGCCGCGGTCTTGGCTCTCAGCCATTCGGCCTGCCGCTGGTTTTCCTCCAGCAGGCCGATGATGCTCTGCGCCAGCATCACCGCCGGGGCGACGAACAGGACGACGATCAGGACGGCGAACAGGAAGAAGCGGCCTCGCTTCCGCATGGCCGCCGACAGACCGAGCAGATCCTGCGCGACCTCGGCCGCCAGCGTGTCTTGATCCTGCCGCGTGTCCCCGTCCGCCAACTGCGTTCCCCCAAACGCATTAGATAATCAACGATATCAACGTCATCCGGTTTCGCACAACGATTACGTGCAATGAAAAAGGCCGGGGCGTGAACCCCGGCCTTCAGTTCTTCTGCGCTTGAGCGGGTGGCTCAGTTCCAGCGGCGGATTTCCAGACGCGCCAGCTGATCGCGGTGCACCTCGTCCGGGCCGTCGGCCAGGCGCAGGGTGCGCTGGTGGGCGTAGGCGAAGGCGGTGCCGAAATCGGTGGTCACGCCGCCGCCGCCATGGGCCTGAATGGCCCAGTCGGTGATCTTGCAGGCGATGTTCGGCACCGAGACCTTGATCCCGGCGATCTCGCGGCGGGCTTCCTTGTTGCCGACCGTGTCCATGCGCCAGGCGGCATAGAGGACGTAGAGCCGGTTCTGGTCGATCATGATGCGGCTTTCGGCGATCCGCTCGCGCCAGACCGACTGCTCGATCACGGGCTTGCCGAAGGCGACGCGCGACTTCAGGCGCTTGATCATCTTCTCCAGCGCCCGTTCGGCGACGCCGATGGAGCGCATGCAGTGATGGATGCGGCCCGGGCCGAGGCGGCCCTGGGCGATCTCGAAGCCGCGGCCCTCGCCCAGCAGGATGTGGTCGGCGGGGACGCGGACGTCCTCGAACAGCACCTCGCCATGGCCGTGCGGCGCGTCGTCGAAGCCGAAGACCGGCAGCAGGCGCTTCACGGTGATGCCGGGCGTGTCGCGCGGCACCAGGATCATGGACTGCTGCTTGTGACGGTCCGGATTGTCCGGATCGGTCTTGCCCATCAGCACCAGGATCTTGCAGCGCGGGTCGCCGATGCCCGACGACCACCACTTGCGGCCGTTGATCACGTAATGGTCGCCGTCACGCTCGATCCGGGTCTGGATGTTGGTCGCGTCCGACGAGGCGACTTCCGGCTCGGTCATGGCGAAGCAGGAACGGATCTCGCCGTTGAGCAGCGGCGTCAGCCACTTCTCCTGATGCTCCTTGGTGCCGTAGCGGGCGAGCACTTCCATGTTGCCGGTGTCCGGCGCGGAGCAGTTGAAGACCTCGGCGGCGAAGTGGGAGCGGCCCATCAGTTCGCAAAGTGGCGCGTATTCCAGGTTGGTGAAACCCGGCCCGCCCTCGTGCTCGGGCAGGAAGAAGTTCCACAGACCCTCGGCCTTGGCGACCTTCTTCAGTTCTTCCATGGTCGGGATCGGCTGCCAGCGGTCGCCGTCCGCGATCTCATCCTCCATCTTGTCCTCGTTGGGATAGATGTACTTGTCCATGAACGAGGCGATGCGCTCCTGCATCTCCAGGCTGCGTTCGGTCTGCGTGAATTCCATGATTGCCCTCCCCTACAGGCGATGTTGACGCCGCGCGGTACGCTGCGGCCCTGAACTGGGCGGATCATAGCCGGGCCGACGACGGTTGGAACAGGGCGGAATGCCGCCATCCGTTGCGCCTGTCGCATGACGGCGACCGGGCGTATAGTCGCGGCAACAAGGGAGGATCGAGAATGACCGAAGCGCTGACCCTCAGGCTGAACCCGAAGGACAATGTCGCCGTGGCCCGGGTCGACATCCTGCCCGGCACCGATATCGGCGGTGGTGTCACCGCAGCACAGCACATTCCGGCGGGCCACAAGATCGCCCTTGCGGCGGTGGCGAACGGCGATCCGGTGCGGAAATACGACCAGATCATCGGCTTTGCCGAGGGCGTCATCGCGCCCGGCGATCACGTCCACACCCACAACTGCGTCTTCGCCATGTTCGAGCGGGACTACCGCGTCGGCGAGGATGTCAAGCCGGTCGAATTCGTGCCCGAGGCCGAGCGTGCGACCTTCAACGGCTACCGCCGCGACAATGGCAAGGCGGCCACGCGCAACTACATCGGCATCCTGACCTCGGTGAACTGCTCGGCGACCGTCGCCCGCTATGTCGCGGACCAGTTCCGCCATCCGGATGCGCTCGCCGACTATCCGAACATCGATGGCGTCGTGGCGCTGACCCACGGCACCGGTTGCGGCATGGCCTCGACGGGCGAGGGGATGCGCATGCTCTCCCGCACCTTCGCTGGCTACGCGCGGCATCCGAACTTCGCCGGCATCCTGTTCATCGGGCTCGGCTGCGAGGCGGCCCAGCTCGGCATGATGATGGACGTCGAGGGGCTCAAGCCCGGACCGCTGCTGCACATGTTCACGATCCAGGACTCGGGCGGCACCACGGCGACGGTGAGGAAGGGCGTCGAACTGGTGAAGGAGATGCTGCCCCACGCCAACCGTTTCAGCCGCGAGCCGATCCCGGCCTCCGAACTGATCCTGGGTCTCGAATGCGGCGGCTCGGACGCCTATTCCGGCATCTCCGCCAATCCGGGCCTCGGCGCTGCCGCCGACCTGCTGGTCCGCCATGGCGGCACGGCCTGTCTGGGTGAGACGCCGGAGATCTACGGCGCCGAACACCTGCTCACCCGCCGGGCCGTCTCGGACACGGTGGCGCAGAAGCTGATCGACAAGATCCACTGGTGGGAAGACTACGTCGCCAAGAACAACGGCTCGATGGACAACAACCCCAGCCCCGGCAACAAGGCCGGCGGCCTGACCACCATCCTTGAGAAATCGCTGGGCGCGGCGGCCAAGGGCGGTACGACCAATCTCTGCGATGTCTATTCCTACGGTGAGAAGATCACGGAGAAGGGCTTCGTCTTCATGGATACGCCCGGCTACGATCCGGTCTCTGTGACCGGCTTCGTCGCCGGCGGGGCGAACGTGGTCTGCTTCACCACGGGCCGCGGATCGGTCTTCGGCTGCAAGCCGGTACCGTCGATCAAGCTCGCGACCAACTCGGCCATGTATGGCCGCATGTCCGACGATATGGACATCAACTGCGGCCTGGTCGTGGACGGCGAGAAATCGGTGCAGGAGATGGGCCAGATGATCTTCGACAAGATCCTCGCCACCGCCTCGGGCGAGCCGACCTGTTCCGAACGCCTCGGCTTCGGCGACGACGAGTTCCTGCCCTGGCAGATCGGGGCGGTGATGTAGCGGGAAACCGCGCTGCGTGGGATGGATCGGTCGGCACGCAGCGCGGATCTGAGATTGACGCATTGTCTTGCCGGATCGGCCCTTCCGGCCCGCCGCGGAAGCTGAGACCTCAGGCCTTCGGGTCCAGCCCGGTGGCGGCAGTATGTCAGATGTATCCGTGCAGCCGGTCGCGCTCACGCAACGCCGCCGACCGCTTCGCGGGATCGCCATAGCCCGCGCCGCCGCCAGTCCGGACCACCAGACGGTCGCCCTTCTTCAGCGGCATGTGCACCTTCGATTTCAGCTCGATGCGCGCGCCGTCGCGCTCGATCCAGGCCGAGGCCCTGCCGCCGGGCTCGCCGCCGAACAGGCCTTGGGGCTGGGTCGTGAAGCGGTCGCCATAGGCGGCGAAGGTGACGCCGTCCGCCACGATCTCGTAGCTGCGCTGGAAGCCCAGACCGCCGCGGTGCGCGCCGTCGCCGCCAGAGCCCGCGACCAGGCTGTAGTCCAGGACGCGGAAGAAGGGATAGGACATGTCCTGGCTCTCGACGGGTATGTTGCCGCAGTTCGATAGCGGGCTGTCGACCGCGTCGCAGCCGTCGCTCGCCGGACCCGCGCCGTAGCCGCCGCCGAAGATCTCCAGATAGATGTTGTAGCCCTTCGGTCCCAGATGGCTGAGGCAGCAGGCATAGGTGGTGTCGAAGCCTGTCGCGATGACCTTCTCCGGTGCGGCCTGGGCGATGGCCTTCATCACGGCGTTGAAGACGCGGTAGCTGGGCAGAAGGCGCGCGCGCACCGGCGCCGGGTAGCGCGGGTTCAGGATCGAACCCTCCGGCGCCTCGATGGTGATGGCGCGGGCGCAGCCGGAGTTGAACGGCAGGTCCGCCGCGGTCAGGGCCGACTTGATCACCGACAACGCCGCGCCGACCGTCGAGGCAAAGGGATTGTTCATGTTGGTCTTCACCTGGTCGCAGGTGCCGTCGAAGGTCACCGTCAGGTCGGACCCCTTCACCGTGACCTGCGCCGCGATCCGCAGCGGACCGTTGCCCTGGCCGTCATCGTCCAGCCAGTCCTCGCCCGAATAGGTGCCGTCCGGGACCGCCTCCAGTGCCGCGCGCATGCGCCGTTCGGCATAGTTCAGCATCTCGTCCATGGCGGTCTCGACGCGGCCGGTGCCGTGGCGGCGGCAGAGTTCGCGGACGCGCTCGATGCCGATCTGGTTGGCGGCGAACTGCGCCTCGAAATCGCCGATGGTGTGGTCCGGCATGCGGATATTGGCGCGGACGAAACGCTGGAACGCGCCATCGTTCCGCCAGTCGCGGTCCAGGTTCCACTTCGACGGCGGGAAGACGATGCCTTCCTGATGCACATCGGTGGCGTCGGGATTCAGGCCCGGCGCGCCGCCGCCCAGATCGATGTGATGCGCCACGGTGGCGGCAAAGCCCAGCAGCCTGCCGTCCACGAAGATCGGGCTGAACAGGAAGACGTCCGGCAGGTGCTGGCCGCCCTGATAGGGATCGTTGGTGATGTAGAAATCGCCCTCGACCAGATCCTCAATGGGGAAGGAGGCCGCGCAGGGACCGAAGGTGTGGGCGATGGAGCCGAGCTGCAGCGGGATCAGTTCCGACTGCGCCACCACATTGCCCTTCGCGTCCAGAATGGCCGAGGAGCAGTCCTCCGCCTCGCGGACGATGGTCGAATGGGCCGAGCGGATCAGCTTCACGCCCATCTCGTGCGCTGCAGCGATCAGCGCCTGGGTGATGACCGCCTGATCGACGGCTGAAAGGTTCGCGGGTGCTGTATCGGGCATGACGGTCTCCTGCGCTACAGGATCATCTTGCCGGAGTGCGATGCGCGCCTGCAACAAGCAGACGCATTTCGGGCGGGCGTTTCCGGATCCCTGAGACCGAACTCAAGCCGAGCCAGGTCCTCACGCTGCGGGTGTAGCGGGGCGGCCCATCGACCAGGATCACGCCGCGTTCGATAGCCTCTTCGAGCGGATGCCAGCCCATCCAGACGCGGGTCATGTCCTTGATTGGCGCCTCGATCGACACGTCGATCTCGAAGCCAGGATCAATGTAGCAGAGGTCGACTTCGTCGGTCTTCATCACCAACCAGTGGTCCGTCTTCTTTTCCGCGGCGTCAGGAAAATGGAAGTGGACGACAAACCTTTCCGGAAAATTGGGGGGGCGCCTCACGTTCCGGCGCATGTCCCACATCAGGAAGTCGGTATCCACATCGTCAAGCGATGGCTCGGTGTCGATCCATTCCTGACCCCATTCGGCGATGCTCCGGACGACGCCGCCCAATGCCCGGCCTGCCTCTGTCAACTCATAGGCCGCTGTACGGCCCCGGCCACTGTCGCGGTGATGCAGTAGGCCTGCGGCCTCGAGGTCCTTGAGGCGCTGGGACAGAAGTGACCGGGACATCAGCGGCACGCCCCGGCTGATCTCGTTGAACGATGTCGATCCCTCCAGAAGTTCGCGAAGAATGAGCAGCGTCCAGCGCGTTCCCATGATCTCTGCCGCCATGGAGAGGGGGCAGTACTGCCCGTAGCGCGGTCTTCCCTGCATATTGCCGCCTCCTTGTTGGCCGCCTGATCTTCGCGCGTCCCGTCAGGGCGGAACAAGTACAGATTCTGGACTGGTTGCGGGAAGTTGTTCTCCTCATGGTCGCTGTGTTGTTCCCCGACTGCCGCCTGGCAGCCCAGACAGTGAAGGAGAAGGCCATGAAGCGCTATGTGATCGAACGGGATATCCCCGAAATCGGAGCCATGAACGACGACGAGGCGAAGGAGGGCGCGCGGACATCGAACGCGGCACTGGCGCAACTCGCGCCCAATATCCAGTGGCAACATTCCTATGTCGTCGGTGACAAGACATTTTGCGTCTATCTCGCCGAAGACGAAGAGGTCATTCGTCGCCACTCGGAGTTGAGCGGCTTTCCGATCACGAATATCTTCGAGATCCGCCGTACCATGGATCCGGCGTCGATTGGCGGTCGGATGTAGCCTCGTCTTGCCGTAAGTTTTCAGAGAAGGAGAGGAGACGCGAGTCATGCAGATCGATCCGGGACATCTCATCACGCGACGCGAGCAACTCCGTGAAATCGTCGGCGAAGTCGGGCCGCGGGTGGCGCAGAAGGTCATCGATCATATCGACCCTATCTGTGCGACCTTTATTGCCCGATCGCCCTATGCGGTATTGGCCACGCGCGGCGCGAATGGCCTTCTCGACGTTTCGCCGAAGGGGGATCCGGCAGGGTTTGTTGACGTGCTGTCCCCGAAAGTGCTGGCTCTGCCCGACCGGCTGGGCAATGGCCGGTTCGACAGCTACGAGAACCTTTTCGACGATCCGACCGTTGCGCTGCTGTTCCTGATACCGGGCCACAGCGACACGCTCCGGGTTGCTGGCGATGGTCGTATAACTCGCGATCCCGAACTGCTTGCGCGGTACCCCGTGAATGGCAAGGAGCCGCGGTTTGTCCTTCTGATTGAAGTTCGGGAGGCGTTTCTGCATTGCTCGAAGAGCAGTGTCCGGTCGAACATCTGGAGCCCCGAGCGCTGGCCGGACACGGATGGTCTTCCGAGTCTTGCAGAGGCCATGGTCGCGCATGGAAAACTGTCGATCGATGTTCCCGAAATGCAGGACATCATCGACCGGGATCGGGAAATGCGGCTCTACTAGGCGTTTGTGCAGCCTAGTACTTGTACTCCCAGGTGATGCCGGTCGAGGTGCCGCCGTCCTGACCGACCTCGGTATCGACCTTCACGTTGGGCAGCACGTCGATTTCGACCACGACCGAGCCGGCCTCGTTGTCGACCGACTTCTTGGCGCCGACATAGACGCCGTCCCGCACATAGCGGCCGACGGAAACGGCGCCCGCGGACTCTGGATCGTCCGCCTCCTCGAAGCGCAGCACGTCGAGGCCGACGGCGTCACGGATGCGGTCGGTGGTGCCCGGCTTGCCGTTGGTCAGCGTGTTGATGCCCTGGGCAAGATTGACGGCCTCCAGCGGCGAGAGCGACTGCTTGGACTTGTCGAACAGCAGCCGCGGCAGCACTTCGTCGGGCGGCAGTTCCGGCGTCGAGGCGAAGGAGATGTCGGGCTGCTGCGGATTGCCCGAGACGATGATGCTGCCGGTCAGGTCCGGCGTCTCCCGTTCCAGCTCGATCCGGAATGTCGGATTGAGGCTCTCGTCCAGATCCAGTTGGCCCTCGGTCAACTCGAAGGTGCGGCCGAGCAGGCTGAGGCTGCCGCGAACTGCCTGGAAATTGCTGCGGATCTGCGGATCGGCGATCCGGCCTTTCACCGAGACGTCGCCGCGCCATTCGGATTCCAGGCCGCGGCCGCGGACGAAGAACTGGCCTGGCGAGGTCACCTCGACGTCCAGATTGACCGGCAGGTCGGGCGGCGGCGCCTTCTCTTCCTCGGGTTTCTTGTCGCGTTCCAGCTCGATGGCGATGACGTTCGGCGGCAGGTTCGGTGCTGCCAGATAGACGACCGCCTCGTTGATGGTCTGCCGGACGAAGACATCGACGCTGGTGCCGTCCCAGCCGATCTTCGTGTCTCCGCTGATCACGGCGCGCGCCTCATCTCGGCGGAACGCCAATAGCCGGTTGGTTGAGATCTGTATGTCGGCATTCTGGTTCTCGCCCAGAAGGACAAGATCGCCACGGCCGCTGACGGTGCCGCCATCGGGGCCTTGCCCGGAAAGGCTGAATCTGCCTGTGCCGGTGTCGTCGAACGCGATATTGGCGGTCAGCTGTTCGAGCACGCTGCCGCTGGTCAGATTCTCGTAGCGGGCCGGGCCGATCAACGCGTCGCCGCTCAGGCGGGGCTTCGCCCAGGTGCCGTCCAGGGCCACATCGATACGCGCCTGGCCATTGACCACATGATCGCTGGACGGCATCAGCGCGATCAGACGCGCCATGTCGCCGGCCCAGCGGATTTCGCCCGTCACATCGCCGTTCATTGGTACCTCGGGCAGCGCGGAGCCGCGGGGGAAGGGAAGGTCGCCGGCGATCTTCGCCGTCAGGGGCTCGCCGAACGGACCTTCGATGCGGGCATCGACCAGCGCCTGACCGCGCCGCCAGGCGCCGTCGACGAGGATCGTGAACGGCGTGTCGGATGGCAGGTCGGGCAGGGTGAGGCCGGAAATCTTCAGGCTCACGCCGCCCTTGTCGCCAGATGCCGCCGTGTCGAGCCTGGCCGTCGCATTGGCCTCGCCTGTCACGCCCTCGACGCCGGCGATCTTCGCCAGCGGGCCGAGGGGCAGGGTCTTGATGGCCAGGTCGGCCTCGACGCGCTGCGGACCGTAGACGGCATCGCCCGCGACGACACCGCCGAAACTGGCGGCCAGATCGAGGCCGCGGGCCTCGACATTCTCGCCGCGCAGCAAGATCAGGAACGGCGACCGGGCGGTGATCGAGCCGGGTTCGGCGTCCAGCTGCAGCGAAGCGAACCGGATGCCGAGCGCCTCCGGATCGCTCAGATCGGCTGACAGCTGCGTCCGCACCGAGACGGGTTCCGGCTTCGTCACCTTTGCCGCGATGGTCGCGCCCGGATTGTTGATGTCGCCGGCCAGGGCGATGTCGACCCGTTCGACCGCCGCGCCGTCGGCGGCAATATCGGTCACAGTGATGTCGCCACCCAGCGCGGGTGCGTTGCCGAGCAGGTCGGAGAGCGTGATGTCGCCGCGGATATCGCCCACAGTGGCGGTCTCCGCGCGGATACCCTTTCCGGTCAGTCGTACGATCAGGTCCATCGTCTTGCCGCGCGGTTTGAGATCGACGGTCGCGTCGATCTCACCGCCCAGATCGACGCCCGCCAGCGCCTTGAAATCGGCGAGGTCGGCGGCGCGGATCGTCAGCCGGCTGTCCACGGCCGTGCTGGCGAGGTTGACGCGCGCCTGCCCGCCGATGCTGGCGGAGCGGTAGCCGGCGCTGGTGTCGGCCAGGGTGATGCGCTGGTTTTCCAGATCGGCGCGCACCGCCGTTCCGAACTTCGCCGGTGCGCCGAGAACGTTTGCACTGCCGTCGATACGGACCAGCGGCGAGCCGGTGAGTTCGCTCGCATCGAAGGCAATCACGGGGCTGCCGATCTCGATTCCGTTCAGATCCAGGGTGGCGGCCTGCAGGCGTCCCTTTGTCCTCGGGTCCTCCACCGTGCCGGCCACATCGCCGCTCAGCCGGATGTTCCGCAGCCCGGCCAGCGCCGGCGGCGCGAGGCCCGGCGGAATCGCGGACATGGTGAAGTCGTAGGAACCGTCGATGGCCTCGCCATCGGTCACCATTTTCAGGTCGCCATTGATGCCGCCGCCCGAACGGATCGCGATATCGGCGGTCTGCTGTCCGCCTGCGCTGAGCCCGGCGGTGCCTTCCAGACTGAAGCTGGAGCCGACGACCGACTGCATCTGCGCTTCCTTCCAGTCCAGCTCGCTCAGGTTCAGCGCGAGCTTCGAGCTGCCGCCTTCGGGCGACAGACCGTTGAAGGAAACATCGATCGATGCTCTGCCGCTGTTGAGCTGCGGCGCGATCTGCGGCGCTGCGGCCAGATTGGGCACGGTGACATTCAGTTGTCCGTCAAGTTCCGGGGCGGCCAGCCTTGCGGTCACCTGACCCGATGCCTGGGCAAACGCGCTCACCAGCCGGATGCCGGTGACCTCGGCGCGCTCCGGATCGGCCGAAACGTGGGCCTTCAGTTCGGCCGTCTCGCCGACCAGGGCCTGGGTCCCTTCGTCGCCGGTCCTGGGGTTCGCCAGCGTGGCTGTCAGGTCGCCCTCGAAGGAGGCGAGATCGGTGACGCCGGTGATGCCGATTTCCGCGCTGCCGGCGCTGTAGGGGGCGAAGACCGGCGCCTCGGCCTGCGCGGAGAGGTCTGCGGCCAGCCGGTCCATGGGCCCCTTCACGGATCCCTGCAGCACCAGCTGGCGGAAACTCGCCCCGGACAGGTAGGCATCGAAGCCCTCATGGTGGCGCAGCGTCACGCGCGTTCTGAGGTCGAGCGCCTGTTCGGCGAGCTCGACGCCGCCCGATACTGACGCATCCAGCCAGGGCGCGCCCACATGCAGTTTCTCGATGGTCAGGACTTCCGAACTCGGCAGCTGGAAGACGCCTTCGACGGCAACCGGATTGCCGATCAGCGCCGCCGGCTCGGCGACCGCGCCGCCGGTCAGATTGGCCAGTGCGTCGATCCGCAGGCTCAGACCGCGATCCGCCGCATTGGCGACCATGATGTCACCGGCCAGGTCCGCGACGCCGTCGATGTTGAGCGTCAGTTCCAGCGCGGCATTGTCTAGGGGGCCTCCGCCCTTGATCTCGACGAGCAGCCGAGCGCCTTCCGGCGTGCCGAGCGCTTCGTCCAGCGGCGCGATGACCGGCAGATCGCCGGAGATGTCGACGTCAAGGCGGTTGGCGGCGGCGTCGGCGCTCGCCAGCACATTCAGATGGCTGCGGTCGAGGTCGAGGGGTGAGACGTTGAGGCGGACCTGCTTCTCGGCGCCGGTGTAGTCGGCGCTGGCTTCGATGCCGAGCCGGGTGCGTTCCGGCGCCAGACCCTCGGCCAGCACCAGTTCCTCGACCTTCAGGCTCCGCAGCCGCACGCCGAGCGGCAGTTCGGGCAATTCGAGGCGGTCGGGCAACGCCAGTTCGGTATCGGGTTCCGGTTCGGGTTCGGCGCTGGCCGGTGCGCGCAGGACCTCGATGCGACGGGCGACGACGCCCTCGATCACGGCTTCACGGCCGAGAAGTGCACCGGTGTCGATGTCCAGCGCCACATCCTCGACGGTGAGCCACACGCCTTCGCCGTCGGCCAGCGACAGTCTTTCCAGAACCAGCACGCCATCGTCGCGGCGGGAGAACTGTCCCGCTTCGATCTGCAGGTCGGGGCTGCTCGCCGCGTCGGTGCCGGCCCTGAGCGCCGCGGTCCAGGTGTCCGGACCGGCGACGTAGATGAACCAGAGGAAGCCGATGGCCGCCGCGAGCACGGGCAGCATGAGGAGCGCGAGCCCCCAGAGTATGATCCGTCGTGTGCGGCGCATCAGAATGCCTGGCCGAGACTGATATAGAACTCGAAGAAGTTGTCGCCGTTCCTTCGGTTCAGCGGGAAGGCGAGGTCGAAACGGATCGGTCCGACCGGGCTGTAGTAGCGGAAGCCGCCGCCCACGCCGACCTGGTACTCCTCGGCAAAGATCGGGAAGGGTTCCTCCTCGACCAGACCGGCATCGGCAAAGGCGACGACGCCGAAGCTCTCGCCGAAGCGCATGCGGAGTTCCAGGCTGTTCTCATTGAGGAACCGGCCGCCCGAGAGGTCGCCCTGCGCATCCGCCGGCGAGATCGACTGGAACTCATAGCCCCGGACCGATGCGCCGCCGCCGGCGAAGAAGCGCTTGTTGACCGGAATGTCGTCGAGGTCCTGCGACAGGATCGAACCGACCTCGGTGCGCATCGCCAGAACCAGACGGTTTTCGCCGATGAGCGGGAAATAGACCGAACCGCCGCCGCCCACGATGCCGAACTGGACCGGCTCGCCATTGTTGAGGCCGGCGAAGGGGCCGGCGCGCAGGAAGAAGCGGTAGCCTTCGGTGGCATCCAGAGGATCGTTGGTCCGGTTGCGCCGCGCGAACAGCGGCAGACCCACCAGATAGGCGGTGTCGTTCTGGACGTCGGAATCGACGCGCGAGGCACTGGCCTCGACCGCCCCGCCCAGGGTCCAGCCCCGTTTGAGCCCGATCTCCATCCCGACGCGGCCGGTCACCGACTTTTCGTCGAAGGCCTCGTCGTTCAGCCGCCGGAATGTCAGGCTCTCGCTGGTGGTCCAGCGTTCGCCGGGGTAGCGCGGGCGGGTCAGTCCGAAGGAGACCTTCTGCTCGTCCAGCGAGACGTCGGCTTCAGCCCTGAAGTCCTCGGCGCGGCCGAACAGGTTGCGGTGCCGCCAGAAGGCGCGGACGCCGGGGCCCTGGTCGGTGTCGTAGCGGAGACTGCCGCCGATCGAGCGCTGTTCGGCGTTGTCCACGGACAGCAGCAGATCGCGCTCGGGGCCGGGTTCGTCGTCTTCGGCGGCCTTGTCGGGGGCGATCTTGACGGTGTCGAACAGGCCGGTCGACTTCAGCGCGGCCTGGAACGAGTCCACCTTCTGCTGATTGTAGATGTCGCCCTTTGTCCAGGGCACCAGGCCGAGGATGTAGTCCGGTTCGAGACTGCTGTTCGGATCGATCTCCAGGTCGCCGAAGCGGGCGAACGGACCTGGATTGAATATCTGGGTCACGTCCAGGGTACTGTCTTCCTTTTGCGCTACTGCCTTCCGCTCGACGAATTTCGCTTCGGGGAAGCCGTGGTTACGCAGATAGGTGACCACCTTTGCCTCGGATTCAACCACCGCCTCGCCCCGGGCCGGCTGTCCGGACGCAAGGCCGCCGGCGGCGGCGAGGGCATCAGGCACCGGCGCTTCCTCGCTTGCCGGGTCCAGCTGGACGGTGACGTCGCCGAAGCCGTAGCGCGGCCCCGGATCGGCCGTGAATGTGACCTGGACCAGATCGGGGCCGGCGGTGACGACGCGGGATTCGACCGTGGCGTCGTAGTAGCCTTCGGCGCTCAGCACCCGGAGAATCTCCTGCGTGTCCTGCTCTGCGCGGCGCTCCAGACCGGCAACGCTCGGCGCCCCGCGGGACTGAAGCTGAAAGGTCCGGGTCGAAGCCCGCGCGATCTCCCGTTCCCCGGGCAGATCGTCCAGCCCCTCGATCGTCGCGGTGTATTTGACGGGCTGTTCGCCCTCAAGCGCCGTCTGCGGACCGGTAATCCCGGTCTCCTCCAGGATCGAGCATGCGCCGGAAAGCAGCAGCGCCGCCGCGGCAAGTCCCCGCGCCGCCGCTATGGCGAGACCTTGGAAGTTGATTAAGATGCTGAAATCCCGCCTTCTTTGCCGCAGTTGCGGCCTGATGAAACGATTTGGAAGCGGGCGGAAGAAGCGCAAGAGATGTGACACCGCGACGCGCCGGCCGCCCGGATCAGAATATCCCGGATTCCAGCCCCGCCGCCATCAGTGTGCCCAGCTCGCGACATCGATCGACAAACTCCTCCTGCCATTCGCCCCTGCAGACCAGCGGCTCCTGGACGGCATTCCAGCGCAGGCCGGTCGTGATGGTCTCGACCGCCCTGCAGGTGCCGGTGCCGTCATGCCCTGCGCGGACATACAATGCATACGGCAGCCCCTGCTTCTCCTCCAGCACCGGATAGTAGGTACGGTCGAAGAAGTCTTTCAGAGCACCGCTCATGTATCCGAGATTTTCGGTCGTGCCGAGAATGATGCCAGCGGCGGCCATCACGTCTTCGGGGCCGGCGTCGAAAGGCGACTTCTCGACGATCCCGATCCCCTCGATCCCGTCCGCCTTCGCGCCTTCGGCCGCGGCCGCCCGGAGGCGGGCGGTGTTCCCGGAAGGCACATGTCCGACGATGAGCAATGTCCGAGGGGTAGGCATTCCCTGGTGATCTCACTCCAATGCGTCTGCCGTCCGGCGGGCCCCCTCTCAGGCGATCAGCCTGTACCCTTCGACGGCCTCCAGCCGGTCGCGGAGCAGGCGCGCCTTGCTGCGGAAGACCGCCGCCCCGAGGACCATGTTGATGTCGCCGGCCTCATTGTAGAGGGGAAAGGCGATGGCCGCAAAACTGGACGGACCGGCGTCGCCGCCTGACGACGGGGATACGGCGAAGGCAGGGACTCCGCTGTTGGAGACGCCGCCGACCAGGCGGGACATGATCCTGGTTTCCCACTGCTCGCCGCTGGCGCCGACTTCGCGGGTGGTGGGATCGCGGTGGAACTGGCGCGCCATCTCCGTTCCGACCAGCCGGTAGCGCATCAGGCCCTTTCGGGTCACGTCGGCCATGAAGAGATGCGGCAATGCGAAGACGATGTCCTGCGGCCCGAAATCCTTCCGCTGGGGCTTGCGGTCGCCCTCTGCAATCGAGAACCAGAAATGCGACAGCCGCGCGAACAGGTGCGCCGAGTTCTGGGGCAGCTCTCGATGATCGAGCCAGGCTGCGAATTCGGTATGGCCGACATCGGAAATCCGGCAGGAGATGTCGCCGCTCATGACTGTGCTCCGTGTTCATATAGTTGCTAGTAGCAATGTATATGAGAAGGGCTGAGCACGTGCAACATAAAAATTGCTAACAGCAAGGTGTTTTGCTACGCCTTCCCCATGAAGCCGGAGATCGCCCAACCTTCACGGCCCGCCGTGGCACTCGCGACGCTGATCGAGCAGACGGCGCGGGGGATCTACGATCAGCGGGGACCGGCCCACATTCATCCGGTCCAGTGGGCGGCGCTCCGTTTCTTTGCCCGCGCCAACCGGCGCGCCCGCTCCGTGGCCGGGCTCGCACGCTATCTCGACGTCACGCTTGCGCCGGCGTCGCGGACGGTCAGTGCGCTGAAAAGGCATGGTCTGATCAGTACCGAAAAGGACCCCGAGGACGCCCGCGTCTCCGTCATCTCGCTGACGCCGGCTGGCCGGGAGTTGCTTCAGTCCGACCCGATCTTCCGTCTGGCAAGGGCACTGCAGGATCTTCCGGACGAGCAGTTCGAAACGCTCGGTCAGAGCCTCGCCGACATCACGGCACGGATGTCAAACGGCATGACTGGTGAGGCGGCGTCCGGGCGCGCGGTCAATGGCGGACGGCAGCAAGACTGATTCGCATCGGGGCGCCGCGGGACCCGCCGGACGGCTCGGGGTCTGGCGCATTGATGTCGGGACAATGGAACTGACCATGCTCTGGCAGTTCGGCGCGGCCGATCCAGCGGCGCCGGCGCCGGACACGCGCAGCATCGGCAGCATCTTCGAGCCGTTCGAGTCCGATGACCTGGCGGCGATTCGGAAGGCGCTGGACCGCATGATCGCGACTTCGGAACCGTTCGCCCGCGAAGTCGCGGCCCGCGGTCCCGATGGCGAGCGATGCCTGCTGCAGGTCCGGGCCGAGCCGGAACTTGACGGATCGGGCTCGGTGACGGCGATCCGCGGTTCGACCCAGGACATCACCGCCATGCAGGACGCATCGGCGGACGCGGCCCAGCACCGGCGCATGCTGGAACGGTCCCAGACTGTCGGCCGCATGGGGCACTGGCGGATGCCGGCGGGCGAACGCACGCTGGTCTGGTCCAACGTCATGTACGAGCTGATGGGCGTGCCGGAGGGGGCGGCCGCCTCGGTCGATGATTTCTTCGACATGCTGGTGCCGGAACAGCGGGAGCGCATCGTCAGCCAGCGCGAACAGGCGGTCGCCGACCGCAAGGCGTTCAGCTATGTCTGCGACCTGATCACGCGCGATGACCGTCGCATCACCATCGAGACCGTTGCGGAGCCGGAGTTCGACGCCGACGGCGAGTTTCTGGGCTTCTTCGGCATCACCCGCGACATCACCGAACTGCACCGGATCCAGCGTCGCCTTGCCCGGCAGACCCGTCTTCTGGAACGCGCGCATCGCGTCGGGCAGATGGGGCATTGGCGGATCCCGCGCGGCAGTCAGGCCGTCGACTTTTCCGAGACGCTGCTCAGACTGCTGGATATCGAACCCGGTACACGCTTCACGATCGACGACATGCATGCGCTGATGGATGCGCCGTCCCGTGCCAGGGCGGAGGCCGGGCGGCGCAAGGCGGATGCCGATCTGAGCGAGTTTTCCTATGTCGCCGACGTCGTCACGCCGAAGGGGCGGGCGATCAGCATCGAGACCGTGGCCCAGCCGGAGTTCAACGAACGCGGACGGTTCACCGGCTATTTCGGCATTACCCGGGACGTGACCCGCCTCCGGGAGGCGGAGCGGCTGGCTCGGGAACGGAACATGGCGCTGGAACGCGCCCAGACCATGGGCCGTATCGGCCATTGGCGGATCGATCAGAGAACCGACGGGTTGTTCTGGTCAGACACCATCTACGACATCCTGGGCGTGCCGAAGGACATGGAGATCTGGACCACCTTCATCCTCGACCTGATCGTGCCGGAACAATCGGACGAAGTGCGCCGCATCCGCGAGGCGGCGATCTCGCGGCAGGAAGGGTACCGCTATCAGGCCGATATCCGGACCCCGGACGGGTCGCCGAAGATCGTGCATGTCGTGGGCGAGCCGCAGTTCGACGAGACCGGCATGCTGACAGCCTATTTCGGCACCACCCAGGACGTGACCGAACGGGTCGTCGCCGAACGGCAGCGGAGGGAGGCAGACGAGCGGCTGCAGAACATCTTCGATGCCCTGGACCGCGCCGGGGTCGGCATCGGGGTTCAGGACAATGGTGGGCACATCATTGCCGCACGGCCGGCGCTTCTGCACATCGCAGGGATCGAGCGGGAAGGCGATGTGCTCGGCAAGCTGTGGTCGGAAATCCAGGGGCCCGGCGGCACCGATATCCGAGCCCGCTATGGTGCAACCATTGACAGCGCTGCCGATGGCATGGCGCCCGACCGCATCCGGAATCTGGACATCGACTGGGTGCGGCCTAATGGCGACCGGCTGTCCGTCCTGGTACGGCTGGCGCCGCTGCCGGGCGGCGAACGCGCCATGATCGTGCTCGACCAGACGGAACAGCGGCAGGCGCGCCAGGAAATCGAGGCGCGCGAGTTCCGCTTCCGGGCCATCCTCCAGGCGATCGACGCAGCGGGCATCGGCTATTGCGTGCTGGACGAGGACGGGCGGATCTACGATGCCTCGCCAACCCTGCGCGAGACCCTGCAGATTGACCGCGAGGAAGATCTGCTCGGCCGTCCCTGGATAAAGACCGTCCGCCTGCCGGAAGAGGTCAAGGCCCAGATCGAGGCGGAGAGCCGGACCTTCGCCGACAGCAGCAGCCGATCCTTCGTCTATCCCGAGTTCATCATGTCGCTGCCGGACGGCCAGCAGGTGCAACTGCACGCCCGCTCGACCCCGCTTCCGGGCATCGGCCGCCTGGTGCTGGTGATCGACCGCACCGACCGCTGGCGTCTGGAGCAGCGTCAGGCCGAGATCGAACGCCATCTGCAGGAAGTCCAGAAGATGGAAGCCATCGGACAGCTGGCGGGCGGCGTCGCGCACGAGATCAACAACATGCTGCACCCGATCCGCACCTTCGCTCGCGCGGCGGGCCGTGCCGACGATGCCGCGCGGCGTGAGCAGCTGCTGGAGCGCGTTATCGACTGTGCCGACAAGGCCGGCACCATTGTCCGCGAGACGCTCAGTTTCGCGCGCGGCGACGGACAGGAGATGCAGCCGCGCTCGCTGAACCAGTTGCTGGCGAGCGGGCTCTCGTTTTCCCGCGACCTGTCGATGCGGGACATCGAACTGGAGTTCGAGCTGCCCGATTCCGATCTGGTGGCGCGGGTGAACGAGACCGAGTTCACGCAGATCCTGCTGAACCTGCTGCGCAATGCCGCGGACGCCATGGAAGGGCGCGGCATCATCAGCATAGCGCTGACCGAGCGGGTCCTTCGAGATGGCGAAGTCATCGGCCTCGCGGCGGGCGACTACGCCTGCTTCAGCGTGGCCGATACCGGTCCGGGCATCCCGCCGGATGTCGCCGACCGCATCTTCGAACCGTTCTTCACGACGAAGGAAACGGGGAAGGGGACAGGGCTGGGACTTTCGGTGGTATACGGTATCGTCAAGCGCTGGGGCGGCGCGATCGACATCTTGTCCAGACCCGGTGAGGGCGCACGGGTCGAGGTGCTGCTGCCCCTGGTTCCAAACGGCTCTGTCGAGGGGGAGTGAGGCGATGGCGCGCGTGCTGATCGCGGAAGACGTGGCCGAGATGCGTGAGGCGATGCAGATCGTCCTCGAGGGCGAGGGACACGAGGTCGTGCTGGCCGAGGACGGCGTTGCTGCCACCGAACGGCTGAGCGCCGGCGACTACGACGTGGCCGTTCTCGACATCTGGATGCCAAAGAAAGGCGGACTCGCCCTGATGAAGGAAATCACCGAGACCCATCCCGAACTGCCGGTGATCATCGTTTCTGGCGGCGGTCCCGATGCGACGCTGGAGAACGTGACCGCCGTGGCGGATCTCTACGGTGCGCTCCGTGTGCTCTACAAACCCTTCGACGACGAGGAACTGATCGAAGCGGTCCGGGAGGCGGTCGACGCCTGACCGGCGCGGTCAGCCGCCGCGGATCTCGCGTTCCCGTTTCCGCCGCTTCTCCGCTGACGTCTTGGCCCACAGGTTGAGCGCCTCGACCAGGATCGAGAAGGCGATGGCGAAATAGAGGAAGCCGCGCGGGATGTGGAAGTGCATGCCGTCCGCGATCAGCGTCACGCCGACCAGCAGCAGGAAGCTCAGCGCCAGCATCTTCGCGGTCGGATGCTTCTCGATGAAGGTGGCGACCGGGCCGGCCGCGAACAGCATCACCGCCATGGCGATGGTGACGGCGGCGATCATGACGGGCAGCTGATCGGTCATGCCGACGGCGGTGATCACCGAATCCAGCGAGAACACAGCATCCAGGATGACGATCTGGACAATCGCCATGGTGAGGGTCGCGCTGCCGGCGCTTTCCTCACCGCCGCCGCCCTCGACCTGATGGTGGATCTCGTAGGTGCCCTTGCCGAGCAGGAACAGCCCGCCGCCCAGCATGATGATGTCGCGCCAGCTGACGACATGCCCCCAGGCCTCGAACAGCGGCGCCGTCAGCCCGACGATCCAGACGATCATCGACAGCAGCGCGATCCGCATGCCGAGCGCAAGGCCCAGGCCGATGCGCTGCGCCAGCTTCTGCTGATGTACCGGCAGCTTGTTGGTGACGATCGACAGGAAGACCAGATTGTCGATACCGAGAACGATTTCCAGCGCGGTGAGCGTGGCGAGCGATGCCCATACGGATGGATCGGACAGCAGTTCGAGCATCGCGGTTACCCTTGTCGTTCTTGTTATTGCCCTTTCAGATGGCGGCGGCGCCTAGCGGGTCAAGCCCTGCAGGGCCAGGCGCTGCGTGTCCAGCGCCCTGTCCCAGATCATCTGCTTCCAGTCGTTGGCGTCCTGGTAGAAGGCGTCCCGGACCTTCTGCTTGATCTCCCGGCCGCGCGCGGAGGACAGGTCTCCATGGAAACGGAGCCAGTTGTCCGAGGTCAGCGCGCCGATCACCTTGTCCTCGGGTTCAGTGCCGTATTCGAGCGCGATGGCCGTGACCTCGGTTCCCGTGAGCGCCCGGTCGATCCAGTCCAGCATCTGCCCGGTCAGCTTCGCCGAGGTGGAGGTGCCGAGATAGGGCGAGGATGCGTCGCCGCCGTACCAGTCCATGGCGCGGCCGTAGCCCGGCGTGTCCGGCAGATGGTCGATGATCCGTTCGCCGAAACCGCGCGGCCCGAGGCCGGTGTGATAGTCGATCACCGCCAGTTGCTTCAGCCCCTTGCAGTATTTCCCGACGATGGTCTCCACTGTGCGCCGCGACCAACCCGGCGCCGACCCGCCGTAGAAGATTCCCTTCGGGTCCCGGTACTGGCCCGAAGTCGCCGCCTCGCGGAAGGCCCAGAAGCCGTGCTCCTCGACAAAAGCCTCCACGCCAGCCTTCATCTGATCCAGCGTGCCGTCGTTCCATTCAGTCGGGCACAACACTGGCTGGATCTTCGGCCAGCCCTCGTTCACCGGCGGATTGGCGTGATCGACGAAGTTGCGGTTGAGGTCGATATTGTCCTCGGTCGTGCGCGACAGCGAGGCGAAACCGTAGGGATTGATGGCATGGACATGGACCTGCTGGACGCTGTCCGGCACTTCCTTCCAGAAGCCGTCGGCCAGCCATGCCACCTGCACGCCCGAGCCGCAGAAGCCTTCCGCGCCGTGGGTACCCGAAAAGGTCAGCAGCATTGCCGGCGCCGCCGGATCGCCGAGCCGGGCGACATCGGTCGAGAGGTCCACGCCGCGCGGATTCTCCGCCGGGTTGTCGAAGCGTTCGAGCGTGGCGCCCGCGGCGGCCGCTGCGTCGAGAAACTTCGACCGTGCCTCTTCATAGGACGCTGAAAAATGACTGCTGACGCTCACCGGCCGGCCTCCCGTTTGCTGCGGTGCAACATTACACGGAAGGCCTGAGGCGCGGAAGCAGCGAGCGTCACCGCCAGGATCAGATGACGCCGCCGTCGCGGTAGGTCCCGGCGCCGAGCTCGATGAGATGCCAGTCATGCGGCGGCAGCACCTTGTTGTAGCGGGTCCGGACTGCGTCCAGCGTCCGCGGCGGCGTGGCGGCGCCGACGAAATAATTCGTCGAGCCGCGAAGCCCGCCGGTCCGGTTCGAGATCGAGGTCATCGCGGCGACCGCCGTGTGGAAATCCGCATGGTCCGGTTCGAACACCGTGCCGGCGCCCCACTTCGCCACCACGGCGTCGATGAAGCTGTCGACCGACGGGTGCAGGGTGTCGCCCAGATAGTCGAGTTCCTTCGCGTCGATGATTGCGCGGACCGCCGCGTCGGCCAGGATCGTGTTCTGAATGAAGTCCCGGTCGGCGCGCTGGCGGGTAGCGACTGCGTGCACCAGATCGGGGCGCTTCATGCCGTCATAGACGATCAGGTCGTCATATTTTTCCCGGTCGATCAGCCCGCTCTCGAGCGCCTGGTCCAGCGCGGCGCGGTAGGCGGCGCGGGCATAGGTGTTGCCGCCGATGTCGAGCTGCACCGCCCCGAATGCGAAGCCACTGGAGTTCCGCCCCTTGGTCTTGCCGAGCAGGCTGTTGGGCACTGCCAAACTGACCCGGTAGCGATGCTCCATCCGGCCGCCGAGTTCGGTGCCGATGAGGATGTTCAGGATACCCTGGACCGTGACCTGCGACATGGATTCACCTCCTGTCGTCCATCCATGCGGCCGCGGAGAACGCTGTCCGGGCCGCCTGATAGGCGCAGAGCGCCGAGCTTCCGCGCTGCGGGGTGCCGGCGGGCAACTCGGCGATCACGTCGCCGCACATGCCGTCGCCCGCATCGAGCAGCCAGGCAAAGAATAGCGCCCGGTCCGCAAAGCGTGCTTCGGCGAGGATCGTCATTCCCTCACGCATCTCATAGTAGCAGGAGAGACCCGACCAGGCACCGCCCTCGTTGCAGGCCTCGAGGGCGCCGTCGATGCAGTCCGTTGTGGCCGCTGGACCCGCCGCACCGGCCGTATCGGCGCAGGTCTGCAGCCGTTGCAGGGTCGCTTCGGAAATGCCGTCGGCGGCCGCCGGGGCGCCGGCCGCGCAGCCAAGGATCGCCATCAGGAAAAGGGCGCGGTTCCGCATCGTCGTCGCCTCCTCGGTTGCGGTCGGTCAGGCTACATCAGGCGGATCAGCGCGCCAGCGGGTCCAGCGCCGGATTGTCCATCTTCGGCTGGCCGACGATGGCCCGGACCCGCGGCAGGGCCTCCGGGTGTTCCTCTCTCAGCCAGGTCAGCATGGCCTCCCGGATCTCGCAGCGCAGGTCCCAGGCCTCGGGCGAGGAGCGGGCGCTGAGCAGGGCGCGGACGGTGATCGTCGCCTGGCCGCTGTCGACGACCTGCAGGTTGACGATGTCCTTGTCCCAGCGCGGGTTCGCCGCGGCGAGTTCCTCCAGCTTCGCCCGCATCTCGCCGATGGGCGCGCGGTAGTCGACATGCCAGAACACCGTGCCGATGATCGAGGCCGTCTCGCGCGTCCAGTTCTCGAACGGTTTCTCGATGAAGTTCGACAGCGGCACGATCAGCCGCCGCCAGTCCCAGATGCGGATCACCACATAGGTCGCCTTGATCTCCTCCACCCAACCCCATTCGCCCTCGACGATGACAACGTCGTCGATGCGGATCGGCTGGGTCAGCGCCACCTGGATGCCCGCGATCAGGTTGGTCAGGATCGGCCGGGCGGCGAAGCCCAGCACCAGACCGGCCAGCCCGGCGGAAGCGAAGAAGCTGACGCCGAAGGCCCGGACGGCGGGAAAGGTGATCAGCACCGCGCCCGCGGCGAACAGCACGACGATGGCGATGCCGGTCCGGCGCAGGATCTTGATCTGGGTGTGGATCCGGCGCGCCTCCAGATTGTCGGCAACGTCGATGCGGTGCCGGCGTTCGATCCAGCCGGAGACGGTGCCGATGGCGGCGACGCCGCTCCAGCCCAACAGCACCGCCATGCCGATCTTCAGCGCATGCCGCGCCGTCTCGGCAATGGCCGGGTCGAAATCCGCCGCCGGCAGCACGATGAACAGCGCCAGCAGGATGGCGGCCAGCCGGGTCAGGCCGCGCACGCGCTGCACGGCATGCCGCCCCGGCCCGTCCTCGTCGAAGACGCGCCGCAGGATGGCGAAGGCGATGGCGTGCAGGATGACCGCGGCCACGATGGCGGCGGCGGTCAGCAGGATGATGGCCAGCTCGGCGCTGCCCGTGCCTTCCGTGAACCGGTTGAACCAGCCGGACACGGTCCGGTCGTTCGGCATTGGGTCTTCGCGGCTCAGGGGCAGGCGCGCCGCGCCTCTTCATTTCATGTTGCGGTGCAATATGGCCTGCGGATCGCCGGTTCGCAACTCGCACGCGGCTCGGCTAGCATGGCGGCGCGAAGGGGAGGACGCGAAATGAAAGTCGACGGCGCACTGTTTCCGGGGGTCGACGACCTCCGTCTCTATGACGGCGATCTGTCTCTGGTGCCCGAGCGGGCGCGGATGCTGGAGGCCGCCGGTTATGACGGCCTCTACACCATCGAGACCAATATCGATCCGTTCTTCAACCTGCTGCTGGCGGCCGAACACACCGAGCGGATCGAACTGATCACCGGCGTCGCCATCGCCTTCGCCCGCTCGCCCATGACCGTGGCGCTGCAGGCCTGGAACCTGCAGCAATACTCGAAGGGCCGCTTCATCCTCGGGCTGGGCTCGCAGATCCAGACTCATATCGAACGGCGCTTCTCCATGCCCTGGCACGGCCCGGCGAAGCAGATGCGCGAATACGTCCTCGCCCTGCGTTCGATCTGGGACTCCTGGGCGACGGGATCGAAGCTGAACTTCCGCGGTGAGTTCTACACCCACACCATCACCAACCCGGTCTTCACGCCCGCGCCCATCGACGGCCCGCCGCCGAAGATCCATGTCGGCGCGCTGGGCCCGCGCATGGTGGAGATGGCGGGCGAGGTCGCGGACGGGCTGTTCGGTCATCCCTTCAACACGCCGACCTTCATCCATGAGGTGCAGATGCCGGCGCTGCAGCGGGGCCTGGCGAAGAGCGGCCGCACGCTGGCCGATTTCGAGATGCCGGCCATGGTCATCACCATCACCGGGCGCACCGAGGAAGAGATGCAGGCCGCCGAGGCCAACTGCCGCCGCCTGCTCGCCTTCTACGGCACCACGCCGGCCTACTGGCGGGTGATGGAGGCGCACGGCTGGGGCGATCTGGGGCCGGTGCTGAATTCCATGTCAAAGGAGAACCGCTGGGCCGAGATGCCGGACCTGCTGCCCGACGAGATGGTCGCCGAACTCTGCGTGAAGGGCGCGCCCGAAGACATCCCCGCCCTGATCGACGCCCGCGTCGGCAGCTTCGCCGACCGCCTCACCCTCTACGCCCCCTATGCGTCAGACCCGGCGATGTGGGAGGGGATCGTGAGGGGGATCAAGGCGCTGCCGGGCAAGACGGCGGCGGTCGGATAGTCGGGTCACCCCCGCTGGCGCACTGCGCCACGCGGGGGTCCGGAGCGGCTTCGCCGCCGGTCCGATGAGTCGACCGGATGCCCGCGCGAGGCGGGCATGACCTCAGCACTCTTGTTGTTCTCGGGCTCGACCCGAGGACCTGTGGTGCGGCCGAGACTCAGACCCTCTGGTCGAGACCGAGGGATGCAAAGGAGAGTGGCGACGGCGTCAGCGTTCAGCCGACCCGCAACCCGCCCTTGTCGATCTCGGTGAACTTTCCGCCGCTGGCCGCGATCTCGCGGAGCGTGGCGGCGGGGGCCATGGCGGGGTTTTCGGCGCCGATCTTCTCCATCACCTCGAGCACCTTCGCCGCGCCGACCGTGTCGCCGTAATACATCACGCCGCCCTTGTCGGCGGGCCAGCCGTAGCCGTTCAGCCAGATCACGTCGATGTCGCCGGGGCGCTGGGCCTTGCCGTCTTCCAGGATCTTCACGCCCTCGTTGATCATCGGATAGATGCAGGCCTCGATGATCTCATCCTTCGTCATCGGGCTGCCAGCCTTCGTGTCGACGCCGGTGATCTCGCCGATGATGCGCTCGGTGACCGGGGAGGGCTGGCGGTTGCGGTTTTCGTCGTAGTCGTAATAGCCCGCGCCGGTCTTCTGGCCGCGGCGGTCGAGCTCGCAGAGCGCGTCGCGGATCGGATTCTCGGTCTTTGCGCCCTTCTTCCAGCCGATATCGAGCCCGGCGAGGTCGGACATCTGGAACGGGCCCATGCGGAAGCCGAAATCGTTCAGCGCCGCATCGACGTCCCAGGGCATGACGCCCTTGTAAACCAGCCCGGTCGCCTGCACCTGGCGCTGGCGCAGGATGCGGTTGCCGACGAAGCCGGGGCAGACGCCGACCAGGGCGGCGACCTTGTTGATCTTCTGCGCCATGTCCATGCAGGTGGCGATCACGTCGGGCGCGGTATGGTCGGCCTGCACGATCTCCAGCAGCTTCATGACGTTGGCGGGCGAGAAGAAGTGCAGCCCGATCACGTCCTCGGGCCGCTTCGTCTCAGCCGCGATCTCGTCGATGTTCAGGCCCGAGGTGTTGGTGGCCAGGATCGTGCCCGGCTTCGCGATGCGGTCGAGATTGCCGAAGATGGTCTTCTTCAGCTCCATGTCCTCGAAGACGGCCTCGATGATCAGGTCGCAGTCGGCGAAGTCTTCCATCTTCAGCGTGCCGTGGATGCGGCCCATGCGGACATCGACCTCGTCCTGCGGGAAACGCCCGCGGTCGGCCGAGCGCTGGTAGTTGGTGCGGACGACGCCCAGCCCCCGGTCCAGCGCTTCCTGTTTCGTCTCGACGATGCGGACGTGATAGCCGGCGGTGGCGAAATTCATGGCGATGCCGCCGCCCATGGTGCCGGCGCCGATGATGCCGACGCTTTCGATCTTCCGCATCGGGGTGCCGGTCGGCAGGGCCGGGACGACCCAGGCCTCTTTGGCGATGCGGGCAATGTAGTCGGCGGTCTGCTGCTCGGCGGTCATGGTCGGTTTCCTTCCCTGTCGCCGCGCCCGAGCTGTCACCCCGGCCTTGTGCCGGGGTCCGGTTGCGGCGTTGTTGGACGGATCGCGACCGTCCAGTCTGGTTTCAACTCAGTACCGGATCCCCGCACAGGGCGGGGATGACAGTGTGGGTTTCCGGGGTAACCCGTGCAACAGAGGCGTGCGTCAGAGCCGGTCGCGGTAGGGCGCCAGCAGCCCGCGGCTGATGACGAGGTTCTGGATTTCGGTGGCGCCGTCCAGGGTCTTGGCGATCTTGGCGGCGGCGAACAGGCGGGGCAGGGGCGTGTCGTGCTTCAGCCCGTTGGAGCCCATCTGGCCCATGCAGATATCCAGCCCGTCCATCGCGGCGCGGGTGGCGAACTTCTTGGCGTGCGCCGCCTCGACCGAGGCCTTGCCCTGGGCTTCCAGCTTCGCGGCGGCGTCATAGACCATCAACCGCGCGGCGTAGAGGTCGGTCGCCACCTCGGCAAGCTGCCACTGCAGGCCCTGGAAATTCGCCAGCTTCTGTCCGAAGGCATTGCGCTGCGTGGTGTAGTCCAGCGCCGTTTCCAGCCCGACCGACAGCGCGCCGCAGCATTCCGCACCGACATTGATGCGGGCCATGTCGATGGCCGACAGCGCCGCGCGAAGGCCCTCGCCCGGCGGCACGACCATGCGTTCCGGCTCCAGGATCACGTCGGCGAAGGTGACGTCGGCGATCGAGGCGACGTAGCCGCCCAGCATCTCGTAAGGCTCGCCGACGATGACCCCGTCGCGTTCGCGCGGCACCAGAAAGCCGGCAATCCCCTTCGCGCCGGCGCCGGGTTCGGTCTGGGCGAAGACGAAATACTCGTCGATATAGGGCGCGTTGGTGACCCAGGCCTTGGTGCCGTTCAGCCGCCAGCCGAAGGGCATCTCCGTCGCCAGCGTCGCCATCGCCGTGGCGTCGGATCCGGCGCCGGGTTCGGTCAGCAGGAAGCCCGTGGTGATCTCCGCCGCCATCAGGCTGGCGAGGATCTCGTCGTGCCAGTCATGGGCGCCATAGGTGGCGATGGCGCTCATGCAGTATTCCTGCGGCACGAAGGTGAGCGCCGCGACCGGATCGGCCCGCCCGAGTTCCTCCGACATCGCCGCCATCACCGAGGCGCGCAGCGCATGGCCGCCCTTCGCCTTCGGCACCAGCATGCCCTTCAGCCCGGCATCGGCGTAGGCCTGCCAGACCTCGCGCGGCGGGCGGCGGTTCGCCTCGCAGTCCGCCGCCACCGATGCGGCCACTTCGGCGACCTGCCGGTTCACTTCCAGCAGGCGCTCCTCGTCCTTCGTCCAGTTCATGCGCTTCGGCCTCCCCTCCGATTTCGGTCCTCAAGCAAGGGCGCCGCCATGCTGGCCGACCCATCCATCCCCAGCATGGCGGTTTCCACTCAGATGTCCGCGTAGCAATGCGTCTCCGCCTTGCCGCCCGGATGGGTGACCGCGCCGAGATGGGCCGGGCCGACCGTCTGGGCGTATTTCCATATGGTACCGGACTGGTAGTCCGTCTCGCGCGGCTGCCAGGCGGCCTTGCGCTTCTGAAGTTCCTCGTCGGTCAGTTCGACGTTCAGCGTCCCGGCATCGGCGTCGATGTGGATGATGTCGCCGTCCTGCAGCAGGCCGATGGGACCGCCCACCGCCGCTTCCGGACCGACATGGCCGATGCAGAAGCCGCGGGTGCCGCCGGAGAAGCGGCCGTCGGTGATCAGGGCGATCTTGTCGGAGATGCCCTGGCCGTAGAGCGCCGCCGTGGTCGCCAGCATCTCGCGCATGCCGGGGCCACCCTTCGGACCCTCGTAGCGGATGACCAGCACGTCGCCTTCCTTGTAGTCGCGCTTCTCGACCGCGGCGAAGCAGTCCTCTTCCGAATCGAAGCAGCGCGCCGGACCGGAATGCTGCATCCGGCCCAGGCCGGCGACTTTCACGATGGCGCCGTCGGGAGCCAGATTGCCCTTCAGACCGACCACGCCGCCGGTCTTCGTCAGTGGCTTGGCGACGTGGTAGATGACGTCCTGATCCTCGGGGAAGACCACGTCCTTCACGTTCTCGGCCAGTGTCTTGCCGGTGACGGTGATGCAGTCGCCCTTCAGATAGCCTGCGTCCAGCAGTTCCTTGATCACCACCGAGATGCCGTTGATGTCGTACATGTCCTTGGCGACGTATTTCCCGCCCGGTTTCAGGTCGGCGATGTAGGGCGTGTTCTTGAAGATGTCGCAGACGTCGTCCAGCGTGAAGCTCAGCCCGCATTCATGCGCCAGCGCCGGCAGGTGAAGGCCGGCATTGGTGGAGCCGCCGGTCGCGGCGACGACGGTCGCGGCGTTGGCCAGGCTGTCGAGGGTGATGATGTCGCGCGGGCGGATGTTCTGCGCCAGCAGGTTCATCACCGCGCGGCCGGAGGCGGTGGCGAAGGTGTCGCGGTTCTCGTAGGGCGCGGGCGCGCCGGCCGAGCCGGGCAGGGCCAGGCCGATGGCTTCCGAGATCATCGCCATGGTGTTGGCGGTGAACTGGCCGCCGCAGGAGCCGGCGGACGGGCAGGCGACGCATTCCAGTTCGTGCAGCTTTTCCTCGGTCCAGTTGCCGGCGGCGACCTGACCGACGCCCTCGAAGACGTCGACCACGGTGACGTCGCGGCCTTCGAACTTGCCCGGCAGGATCGAGCCGCCATACATGAAGACCGAGGGCACGTTCAGCCGGCCCATGGCCAGCATCAGCCCGGGCAGGGACTTGTCGCAGCCCGCCAGTCCGACCAGCGCGTCGTAGCAGTGGCCGCGCACGGTCAGTTCGGTCGAATCCGCAATCACTTCGCGGCTGACCAGTGAGGCCTTCATCCCCTGATGGCCCATGGCGATACCGTCGGTGACGGTGATGGTCGTGAATTCGCGCGGGGTGCCACCGCCCTCGGTGACGCCCTTCTTGGCCCACTGGGCCTGGCGGGCGAGGGCGATGTTGCAGGGCGCGGCCTCGTTCCAGGTGGTGACCACGCCGACCAGCGGACGATGGATCTCCTCGTCGGTCATGCCCATGGCGTAGTAGTAGGAGCGGTGCGGCGCGCGCTGATAGCCCTCGGTCACATAGCGGCTGGGCAGCCTCGCCTTGTCGAATGTCTTCTTGTCCATCGATTCCTCCCCTTGTCGTCGTCTGGTCGCAGGTTTCTGTTAGACCATATCAGGACGTGACGGAAAGGAGGATGGCCATGGCCGGAGAAGCGAGGGATGTCGACAGCACGGTCTATGCCGTCGGCAGTTCGGACGGCGCCTTCGAGGCGCACGAGCCCGAGAGCTTCTGGCCGAAGCTGCTGGGCGGCGAGATTGCGCCGGATGCGCTTGTCACCTTCATCCGCATGACGGGCGACTTTCCGCACTGGGAGATGCACCCGAAGGGCGACGAGCTTTTCGTGCTGCATTCGGGCGCCATCGAGATCGATCTCGATGACGGCAAATCGACACGGACGGTTCGGCTGGTGGCGCGGCAGAGCTTCGTCATCCCGCGCGGCAGTTGGCATTTCGCCCGGACCGTCGAGCCCGGCGATCTCACCGTGATCACCTTCGGCGAGGGGACGGAGCACAGGCCCGCTTGAGTTGGCGGCGCCGATGCCCCACTTTTCAACGATGACCAGTTCAGAGCGTCCGAACAGCCCGGCGAATCTGCCGGAGCGGATTCCGATCTTCCCGCTGCCGGGGGCCATCCTGCTGCCGGGCGGCCGGCTGCCGCTCAACATCTTCGAGCCGCGCTATCTCGCCATGATCCGCGACGCGATGAGCGGTCCGCGCATGATCGGCATGATCCAGCCCAGTGAGGAGCATGATGGCGGGCCGGAACCGCCGGTCTACGACATCGGCTGCCTCGGGCGGATCGTCGACTACTCAGAGACCGATGACGGCCGCTACCTGATCGCCCTGGCCGGCGTCTGCCGGTTCCGGGTGAAGGAAGAACTCAGCCGCGACACGCCCTATCGTCAGATCCTGGCCGACTACGAGCCCTTCAAGGGCGACTTCGCTTCCGGCGGGAAGCCGGCCGCGATCGACCGCGACCGGCTGGTGGAGACGCTCCGGCAGTTTCTCGACAGCCGGGGGCTGAAGGCCGACTGGGACGCGGCGAAGCGCGCGTCCGACACCGTGCTGGTGAACTCCCTGTCGATGGTGCTGCCGCTGGCGCCGCCGGAGAAGCAGGCCCTGCTGGAAGCCGCCGACATCGCCCGTCGGGCTGAGGTCATGGTGACGCTGATGCAGATGGCTCTGCTGGAAGGGGATGACGGCGACACCACGGTGCAGTAGCGTCCCGGGACCTCAACGGTCCCCTGTCCATGCGAACCCCGAAACTTCTGACCACGCTCCGTGCCTATTCCTGGGGCACGTTCCGCGCCGATCTGTTCGCCGGCGTGACGGTGGCCATGGTGGCGATGCCCCTGAGCATCGCCATTGCCATCGCCTCCGGCGCGACACCGGCCGAAGGCCTGACGACGGCGATCGTGGCCGGATTCCTGATCTCCTTCCTCGGCGGCAGCCGCGTCCAGATCGGCGGGCCGACGGGTGCGTTCATCGTCGTGGTCTATGGCGTCATCGCCGAACATGGCCATGACGGTCTGGTGCTGGCGACGGCTATGGCCGGTCTGATCCTGCTGATTGCAGGGTTCTTTCGCGCCGGCCGGCTTGTCGCCTTCATTCCGGAAGCGGTGGTGAACGGCTTCACCATCGGCATCGCCATCATCATCGCGACCAGCCAGATCAATGATTTTCTCGGACTGAGGATCGGCGATCTTCCCGCCGATTTCATCGCAAAGGTGCCGGTCATCTGGGAGCATGCATCGGAAGCCAGTCTCCACGCCGTGGCGATCGCTGCCGGGACAATGGCCGGGATCGTGCTGCTGCGCCGTCTCCTGCCGCGATTCCCTGGCCTGATCGTGGCGGTGGGACTTCGCGTCGCTTGCCGTGGCGATGGCCAACTGGCCGGTCGATACGGTGGTCTCGCGCTATGGCAGCCTGCCCTCGGGCATTCCGATGCCGTCCATGCCCGATATCTCCCTGGCGCGGGTCGTCGAACTGTTTCCGTCTGCGCTTGTCATCGCCTTCCTTGCGGCGATCGAGTCGCTGCTTTCGGCGATGGTCGCGGATCGGATGATCGACGGTCATCACCGGCCGAATGCCGAAGTGATCGCCCAGGGGGCGGCCAATCTCGGCAGCGCGATCTTCGCCGGCTTGCCCGCTACCGGCGCCATTGCCCGGACCGCGACGAATGTCAGGGCCGGGGCCAAAACGCCGGTGGCCGGCATCGTCCACGCCCTGACCATACTTGCGGCGACCCTGCTGATCTCGGACACCGCAGGCTACCTGGCCATGCCCAGCCTCGCGGCCCTTCTGATGCTGACGGCCTGGAACATGAGCGAGCCGCATCGCTGGCGGGCCTATGCTGCGGCACCGGTCTCCGATCGGGTTCTTCTCTTGCTTACGATGGCGTTGACTGTACTTGTTGATCTCACGGTCGCGATCGGAGTCGGCGCGATGCTGGGGCTTGCGCTCCGGCTCCGTCGGCGCGACATACCCGAAGCGAAATGGACACCGCCACGGCGCTAGACCTCGGTGCGAGGAGATTTTCGAACATGCAACAGGTCGATACGAAGCTGCTCGAGATTCTGGTCTGCCCGTTGACCAAGGGTCCGCTGGAATATGACCGGGAGGCCCAGGAACTGATCAGCAAGCAGGCGGGTCTGGCCTATCCGATCCGCGACGGCATCCCGATCATGCTGGTCGATGAGGCGCGGAAGCTGGAAGAGGCCGACAGCTGACCATGGCCTATGACGTCTATGAGGAAGCCGGGCGGCCGCAGCCGCTCGAGATCCGCCTGAAACAGGCCGACCGGCTGCTGGAAGTCGATTTCGAGAACGGCCGCAACTTCAGCTTCACCCACGAATTCCTGCGCGTCGAAAGCCCGTCGGCCGAGGTCAAGGGGCACGGCCCGTCGCAGCGCCAGTGGGTGCCGGGCAAGATCAACGTGCAGATCACCGAGATCGAGCCGGTCGGCAACTACGCCGTGCGCCTGAAGTTCGACGACGGGCACAACACCGGCATCTATTCCTGGAGCTATCTCTACGAGGCGGGCGACCGCTACGAGGAGATCTGGGAGCGCTATTGCGACGAACTCGACAGCCGGGGGCTCAGCCGCGGCAGCTGAACGCCGTCAGACCAGGCTGATGTCGGCGTTGTTCGGCGCGGCCCCCTGGACCTCCGCCAGAACCGTGTAGCCGTCCTCGTTGACGTTGGGATCGACGATCAGGTGCGTCCCGTCGAACAACAGCGCCGGACCGGCGATCAGACCCGAATTCGTACCGTCATAGGCCACGCCGATCGTGGTGAGCGTCAGGACCGGCAGGCCGCCCTGCGCGATGTTGAAGGCGTCGCCGCCATTGCCGAAATCGGCGACCAGATCTACGGCCACGCCGGCCGCAGCGACCGTCTCGTTTGCGGCAATCTGGGTGCCGTCGGTCTGCGGATTGAAGAAGAACGTGTCGCCGCCGGTGCCGCCAACCAGACGGTCGGCGCCGGGTCCGCCGTTCAGGAAGTCGTTCTGGTTGCCGCCCAGCAGAGTGTCCCGTCCCGCGCCGCCGACCAGCGAATCAGCACCGATCTGGCCGACCAGATTGTCATTGCCGGTGCCCCCGACCAGCGTGTCGGCGCCGGCCGCGCCGTTGAGATCGTCATTGCCGTCTCCGCCGTCGAGCGAGTCGTCATCGTCCTCGCCGCGAAGCTGGTCATCGCCCGCGCCGCCGGAAACCAAGTCGTCGCCATCGCCCGCGAAGATCGTGTCGTTGCCCGCGCCCCCGTTGACGGTCTCGTCGGCGTCGTCTGCGGCATCGGTGTCGAAGACGTCATTTCCTCCGCCCAGGTCGAAGGTGAAATCGGTCGCCGCCCCACCGACTGTGTCATCGAAGTCGGATCCGGCGAACGCCTCTACCTCGGAGAAGGTGTCGCCGAGCGCGTCGCCCGCAAGGCCGCCGGCCGCGCCCTGGTTCGCGAAGAACCCGCCGATGCCGTTGCCGTCGGTCGTCGAAAAGGCGATCGCGATCCCGGCGCCGGATTCGGCGAAAGAGATGGTGTCGTCGCCTGCGCCGCCGACGAACTGGTCCGCGCCGGCCAGACCTTCGAGCAGGTCGTCTCCATCGCCGCCCTGCAGCGTGTCGTCGCCGGCCCCTCCATCAAGGCTGTCGTTTCCGGCCAACGCGTTGATGAGGTCGTTGCCCGCCAGACCCTCCAGTGTTTCGGCGTCGGCGGTGCCGGTCAGGGTGTCGGCACCCGCGGTGCCCAGGACCACGCCGCCGCCGGCGAAAGTGAAATCATTGGCGTTGAGATTGGCGACCAGCACATTGCGAAGCGTCAGCGTCTGGCCGTTGCCGAGGTCGATCATGGTGTCGGTGCCGTCGTCGCTCGCTGCGGCCGTGACGTTGGCGAACGCCGTGAACCCCACCACGCCGTTGAAGTCGACCAGATCGTCGACCCCGGCGCCGGGGGTGAAGTCGGTGATGGTGTCGTTGCCTTCGCCGCCGCGGATGGCGAACCTGTCGATCCCCGCGCCGCCGGTCAGCACATCGTTGCCATCGCCGCCATCGAGCGAATTGTTGCCGCCGCCGCCATCCAGTGTCTCGGCGCCGTCGTCGCCGGTGATGCTGTCTGCGCCCGCGCCGCCGGTAACCTGCTCGAAGCCCCGCAGCGTGTCGCTGTCGACTTCCGCGCCGCTGGTCGTGCCCGTGGCCAGGTTCACGGTGAAGCCCAGCGTCGTTGCGCTGAAATCCAGCAGATCAATGCCCCGGCCGCCATTCAGTTCGTCGTTGCCGTCGCCGCCCAGGATGGTGTCGTTGCCGTCACCGCCTTCCACCTCGTCGTTGCCCAGGCCGCCGGACAGGCTGTCGTCGCCGTCGCCGCCAGAGACTTCGTCTGCGCCGGCGCCGGCGGTGATGGTGTCGTTGCCTTCGCGGCCTTCCAGTTCGTTGCCGTTGAGATCGCCGGTGATCTGGTCGGCGAAGTCCGAGCCCTGGACATTCTCGAAGCCCGCCAGCACATCGTTTGCACCGCCGCCGTCTGTGGCGGTTCCCAGCGTCAGGTTGACGGTCACACCGGCCGGGTCGCGGATGAAGGCGACGGTATCGTCGCCGAGTCCGCCGGTCAGGACGTCTGCGCCACCCGCACCCTCGATGAGGTTGTCGTTGCCGTCGCCCGTGATGTTGTCGGCGAAGTTGCTGCCGATGAAGCCTTCGATGGAATTGAACGTGTCGCCCTGCGCGTCGCCGCCAACCGCCGTTCCGAGGGCGAGGTTGATGGTCACGGCAGCACCGCTGGCCCGGTAGTCGACAATGTCGAACCCCGTGCCGCCGTTCAGCACGTCGGCGCCGCCGAGTCCTGCCAGCGTATCGTTTCCGGGACCGGCCGTGATGTTGTCGTTGCCGGGTGTGCCGGTCAGGGATTCGCCGTTGCCGGGCCCGTCATCATCGTCATCGTCGTCATCGAAGCCGTCGTCATCGTCGTCGTCATCGTTGTCGCGGTCGCGGAGCCGCAGCCTAGGGCCGCGCGGCGGTCTCAGCCCGCCGGCCTGGTCCAGCAGCGCCGCCAGCTCTTCCTCCAGATTGTCTTCGTCATCGTCATCGCCGTCGTCGTTGTCGCGTCCGGCGATCTCGGCGTCCTCACCCTCCTCTTCGCCTTCTTCGGCGTCGTCGTCCTCATCGTCGCCGGACCCGTCAATGGCGTCGGTATCGGCCGTGTCCACGCCGCCGCCGGAGAAGGCCGCTGCCAGGGGTGCCGGCCCGGCGCCTTCCGATCGGTCCGCGGCCCGGGTGCCGTCGTCCTGTTCCCTCGGCGCTGCGGTGAGATCGAACATGCTTCGCAGATCGCCGCCATCTCCGAAGCCGGTTTCGGCCTGGAACTCCAGCAGGGCGCGGAAGCGTTCTGCGATGATGGTGCGGCTGGCGATCTGGGGGGCGGCGGGGGCCTGGCCACTCAGGGCGTCGGTGCGGTCAAAGGCGCGTTCGAGAAGGACTTCGCCGGACTCGTTCTGCACGGCAACCTTGCCGACGGTGCCATCTTCTTCTGGCAGCAGTACGATTTCCGTCTTCGCCATTATCCGTCGCTTCCCGAAGGCCTGGCGTTGCATCGACGGACGATGCTGCCGGGGCTGCTAACGCTCAGACTTACACAACTCGACCCCGCTCCCATTCTGCAACGGCAGGGTCCCGGTGACCACGGAAAATGCAGGGCTCGGGCCAACCCTCAACGGCGCCTCGCCCCATGCTCCGTAGGGGCGAGGATGGCGATTATTGTTGCTAGGCGCAAGTGTTTTTTATTGCTACATGCAATGATTGGAGTTTCTCCAGCATCAGATCCACACTGCGGGCGCCGGACTGGAACATCGCGGTTGCGTTCAGCGCGACAGACCCGAAGCCCATATCCTTCAGTTCCGCGGCTCTTTCTGCGACGCCCGTCTCATCTGCGTAGAAATTTCTTGCCTTGTCGTCGCCGGCGCGGGGCGGCGGCGCGATCATCGACTGATAGCCGAGCTTTTCCGGATCGCGGCCTGCCTTCACCGCGGCCTCGCGGATCTGATCCATGGCGTCACGTGCCATCTCGGGACTCGTGACCTGGCTCGCGAGCCAGCCGTCGCCCAGCGTACCCACCCGGCGGTAGGCGGGCCGGGAGTTGCCACCGACCCAGATCGGAAGATCGGCGCCCTGCGGCGACTTCGGCTCCATGGCGACGGCGTCGAGCGTGTAGTACTCGCCCTTGTGCTCGATCCGCTCGTCCCGCAGGCAGGCGCGGACCACCCGGATCGCCTCGTCCATGCGCTTGCCTCGGTTGCCGTACTCGAAGCCCAGCGCCTCGTATTCGGCCGGCTGCCAGCCGATGCCGACGCCAAGCCGCATCCGTCCGCCCGACAGCGTGTCGATGGTCGAAACCTGCTTGGCGGCCAGTGTGGGGTCGCGCTGGGGCAGGACCAGCACCTCCGTGCCCAGGCCGATGCGTTCGGTCACGGCAGCGATCGCCCCCGCCATGATCAGCGCTTCCATGATCGGCATCTTCGGCGGATAGCGCGGCTCCTCGCGCGTATCGGTGCCGTAGCCCATGACGACGTGATCGAAGATGTCGATCCGGTCGTAGCCGATGCGTTCGATCTCCTGCGCCATGCGGATCATGGCGGCCGGTCCTTCACGATAGGCGACGGATGGAAACTCGACGGTCAATTGCATGATGAAGTCCTCCCCTGAGCGGACATTGTTCCACGGGCCTGCCTTGCATGTCCGCCCCTTTCTGTCAGATACAGACAGGAGTTCCGCGCGGAGGCCGAAACCGATGTCCACCCGTGACGCCCTTTTCGAGAAGATCGCCAAGGCCAGCGCCGCCAATCCCGAGCGCCGCGACCGGGATGCGGTGGAGGCGCGCATGCGCGAGCACCGGATCAATCTGATGCCCGCGCGCGCCGACAAGCCCGAACCCGAGCGGCTGCAGCTGTTTCTGGACAAATGCGCCGAACTGGCGATCACCATCGACCGGCTGGGCAGCGCCGACGATGCGCCTGCGGCGATCGCCGGTTACCTGAAGCGCCACAATCTTCCGGGCGAGATCCGGATATCGCCGTCGGCCGAAATTGCCGGCCTGCCCTGGGACAAGGCCCCGCTGCTGAGCGTCACGCCGGGCCGCGCCGAGATCTCCGATCAGGTCGCGGTGACTCCGGCCGCAGCCGGCATCGCCGAGACCGGCACGCTGGTGATGACGTCCGGCGCCGACACACCCGCAACGCTGAACTTCGTCCCCGACAACCACATCGTCGTGCTGAAACGCAGTCAGGTCGTCCGCGCCATGGAGGACGCGTTCGCCATGGTCCGGGAACGCTTCGGCGAGGGCAGCATGCCGCGGACCGTCAACATGATCTCGGGACCCTCCCGCACCGGCGATGTCGAGCAGAAGATCGTGATGGGCGCCCACGGGCCGCGGCGGCTGCACATCCTGCTGATCGACGATCTGGACTGAGGCGACCCGGTGGCGCGCCGCGGCGGCATGAACGACGAGGACGCGCGGCTCTGGTCGCTGGTGGCGAAATCGGTCGAACCGCTGAAATCCACAGAGGCGCGTCTCAGGGAGGAGGCGCGCAAGGCCGCGCTTTACGAAGCCGAAGCGCCCCCGGAGAAGAAGCCGAAGCCCGCCGCCCCGGCCCGGAAGCCGGCAACCCGCGTGCTGCCGACGCCCGATGTCGCCCCGGTGCGGACGCCGCCGGAGGACCGCCGGGGCCGGGTGGCGGGCCTGGACCGGCGGACGGCCGAGCGGCTGCGCAAGGGACAGTATCCGGTCGAGGCGCGCCTGGACCTGCACGGCATGAATCAGGAGCAGGCCCATCGCGCGCTGCAGCTGTTCGTCAGGCAATGCCATGCCGCGCAGAAACGCTGTCTGCTGGTGATCACCGGCAAGGGCAGCCGGCAACGCGAGGGCGAGGGCGGCCCCTTCGTCAATCCGGAGCCGCCCGGCATCCTGCGCCGCCGCGTCCCGCAATGGCTGGGCGAGCCGGATCTGAAGCCGATGGTCCTGACCGTGTCCGGGGCCACACCCGCACATGGCGGATCGGGCGCGCTGTACATCCTGCTGAAGCGGCAGCGCGAGGCATGACGCCTTTCGGCGCGCGTGTGCGGGAACTGCGGGAGAAGCGCGGGATCTCGCTCCGGCGGATGGCCGCTGACCTGGAGGTGACGCCGGCCTATCTGTCGGCCCTGGAGCATGGCCACCGCAGCCGGCCGAACTGGGCTCTGGTGCAGCGGATCATCGCCTATTTCGAACTGATCTGGGACGATGCCGACGAGTTGCAGGATCTGGCGGCCATCTCGCACCCGCGCATCGTCATCGACACGGCCGGCCTCACTCCGGAAGCGACCGCCGTGGCCAACCGGCTTGCGCAACGTATCGGCAAGCTGCCGCCGGAAACGCTGCGCGCCCTCTCGGAACTGCTCGAATCAGGCGAAGGCGGCGATGGCGGCGAAACCGGCGAATCCGGAACCGAGTAGCTGTGCCTTCGCCGGCGTGACGCCGCCCATGGCGTAGACAGGCAACACCGTCGCGGCGGCGATGGCCCGCGCCCGCTGCAGGCCGAGCACCCGGCCGCCCGGGTGACTGGCTGTGGGGAAGACCGGCGAGAGAAGCACGGCGTCCGCACCCGCGATCTCTGCCCGGCGCACCGCCTCGAGCGAGTGGCATGCAGCCGTCGTGAAACCCAGCGGCGGGACCCGGCCGACATCTGCTTCGGCCAGATGGATGCCATCGGCCATTGCGGCGGTTGCGAGATCCGGGTCATTGGCGATCAGGAACAGATGGCCCGCCGCCAGCGTGGCCTCCCGCAGAAGCGCGGCCCAGCCGGCGCGGTCGGGATGACCGCGGTCGCGCAGGATCACGGCCGATCCCGCAGGCAGGCGGGCGATCGAAGGCAGCGGATCGGGGACGCGGTCCAGGTCGGTCGGCATGATGACGCGGGGCAGGGCGAAGCCCCTTGCGGCGAAGGGCCGGCTGGCCGATTCTGGACGCATGAGTGACGGAACTGACATTGCCGACAACCTGCAACAGGTTCTCGGTCAGGTCGAGGCCGCGGCGCGCAGTGCGGGCCGCGATCCGGCGGACATCACGCTGATCGCGGTGTCCAAGACAAAGCCCGCCAGCCTGATCGCCGACGCGATCGGGGCCGGGCAGCGGGTGTTCGGCGAGAACCGCCTGCAGGAATTGGAAGAGAAGTGGCCCGATCTGCAGGCCCGCTACCCGCAGGTGGAACTGCACTGCATCGGCCCGCTGCAGAGCCGCAAGGTGGCGCCGGCGGTGGCGCTGTTCGATGTCATTCACACCATCGACCGGGAAAAGACCGCGCGGGCCGCCGCGAAGGCGATGGCCGAGCAGGGGCGGCGGCCGGATTGTCTGATACAGATCAACACGGGTGAGGAGCCGCAGAAGGCCGGTATCGCGCCTCCGGATGCGGACGCCTTCATCGAACTCTGCCGCGGCGAACTCGACCTGCCGGTCCGGGGCCTGATGTGCATTCCGCCGGTCGATGAGGAACCGTCGCCGCACTTCGCCCTGCTGAAAAAGATCGCGGACCGTAACCAACTTGAATGGTTATCGATGGGCATGTCGGCGGACTTCGAGATCGCGATTCAATTCGGCGCGACACATGTGCGCGTCGGTACGGCAATCTTCGGCGCGCGTGGAACCTGAATACGTCCGAAGTACTCAGATGATACTTGACAAACCCTGTTGGACCTTGGCGGGCGAAACGGTCAGAATGCGCGTGATTCTCAAGCGCGCGCCGTGAATCGCGCACAGCCGGCAACTGGAGGAAGTGACAATGATGACCCGCAGGAGCGTAGTCTCGCTTGTTTGGGCCGCTTCGGCGATGCTGGCCCTGCCGCTGGCCGCGGCAGCTCAGGAATCCGGTCCGGTCCGGATCGGCGAAATCAACAGCTATGACAGCTACCCGAACTTCACCGAGCCCTACCGCAAGGGCTGGCAGATGGCCCTGGAGGAGATCAACGCTTCGGGTGGCGTGCTCGGCCAGCCGCTGGAAGTCGTCAGCCGCGAGGATTCCGGCGATCCCGCGAAGGCGGCCGCGGCGGCCGAGGAACTGATCGCGCAGGAGAAGGTGCACATGCTGGCCGGCACCTACCTGTCCAATGTCGGGCTTGCGGTGAGCAAGGTCGCCAGGGACAAGCAGGTCGTGTTTCTGGCCACCGACCCGATGACCGACCGGCTCGTCTGGTCGGAGGGCAATCGCTACACCTTCCGTCTTCGCGCCTCGACCTGGATGCAGGCCGGCATGCTGGCGCGCGAGGCCTTCGACAGCGAGGCGACGAAGTGGGCGACCATCGCGCCCGACTTCGAGTATGGCCACGATGCCGTCGAGGCCTTCAAGGAGCACATGCTCGACCGCAATCCGAACATCGAATTCGTTTCGGAGCAGTGGGTGCCGCTCAAGGGCTTCGAGGATCCGACGCCGGTCGTCCAGGCGCTGAAGCAGTCGGGTGCCGAGGGCATCTTCAACGTGCTGTTCGGCGACGAGTTCGTGACCTTCGCGCGTGAGGGCAACCGCCTCGGCCTGTTCAAGAACAAGACGAACATCGGCATGCTGACCGGCGAGCCCGAATACATCCTGCCGCTGGGCAAGGACGCGCCGCGCGGATGGATCGTGACAGGCTACCCCTGGTATGACATCGGCGATCCGGCTCACAAGAAATTCGTCGCCGACTATCAGGCCAGGTGGAACGAGAACCCCACCATGGGTTCGCTGCTCGGCTACATCACGCTGATTTCTGCCCGTGCGGCCTTCGAGAAGGCCGGCACCACCAAGTCGGAACTGCTGCTGCAGGCGCTGCGCGGTCTGGATGTCGCGACGCCGGCCGGCAACATCACCTACCGCAAGGTCGATCATCAGGCGACGCTGGGTTCCTGGGTGGGCATCACCCGCTGGCGGGAAAGCGGCGGCTATCTGACCGGCTGGCGCTATGTGCCGGGGCAGAACGTGCTGCCGCCGCCGGACGTCGCCGAGGCCATGCGCCCGGACGACAGCGTCAACTGATCGTCGGACAGGGTTGATTGGATGGGCCGGTCCCGCGGGGCCGGCCTTTCTCTGTGTGGGAGACCGCGGTCATGATCCGCAATGAAATCAAGGCGACGCCGATCTTCTCCGATCACATGCCGATCCGCGTGCTGGAGAAGAAGGCCGGCCGCTACGTGCTGGAAACCGAGTTCACCGACTATCACCTGAACGCCGCCGGATCGGTCCATGGCGGCATGCTGGCGGCCTTTCTGGACTGCGGGCTGGCAGGCGGCGGCGCGTCCTCGGTCAACGACGGCGAAGGGCGTTACGGGATCACTGTCACCATGACCGTGAACTTCATCCGTGGCGCCGGTCCCGGCCTCATGCGCTGCGAGGCGGGCGTGACCGGCGGCGGCCGGGCGACGAAGTTCGTCGAGGCCAAGCTCTTCGACGGCGGCGTGGGACCGGTTGCGTCCGCCACGGGGACGGTGCGGGTGATCGAACTCGGCTAGAGCACCGCGATCGCATTGGCCGGGGAACCGACCGCGCCAGGCAGGTTCAGCGGCACGGCGGTCATCATGAAGCGCCAGTCGCCGCGCGCCGCCAGCTTCTCCGACAGCTTCGAGAAGTCGAACATCTCGCCGAAGGCCATGCCGAGCAGCGGGATCATCCGCCGGTGCAGCGAGCCGATCTTCGGATCGCCGGGCACGACCTCCACCGCCGGGTTGTCGCAGGTGATCGAGGCCGGGTGCCAGTTCCAGAGCCGCCGGGCCATCGCCTCCGAGCCCTCCAGTCCCGAATGTTGCACCTTCGGCGCATAGTCGGCGCGGGCCTCGGGCGACAGCGCACGGTAGGCCTCGACCCAGCCGAAGCGGATGCAGAGCATGTCGCCGGTCCGCAGCTCGGTCCCCTGATGCGCCGCCGTCGCCTCCAGGATCTCGGCGGTGACGGCGAAGGGCGAGAGCGGATCGTAGTCGCGGCCGGTATCGGCCATGTAGCGGGCCACGTCCAGCAGCGCGCCGCAGCCGACGATGCCGTGTTCGACCCAGTGCTCGATCCCCAGCCGGCCTCGGCCCTTCTCGAAGTCGTCGGGAATCCCGGTCCAGTACCCGTGCTCGCGCGCCCGGATATGGCGCAAACCGTCCCACTGGCTGGAGGCCTGCATGAACAGCGAGTCCACGCTGTCGTCCAGCGTGTTGCGGTCCAGATTGTAGATGTCGTGGGCCAGCGGCTTGCGGCCGAACAGCGGCGGATCCGGCTCATCGAGCGGAAGCGACAGGTTCACCACCTCGCCCGAGCGGACCAGCGCCGCCGCTTCCAACCGGCGTTCCGGCGTCAACAGGCCGATGGAGCCGAGATCGTCGTCGCGGCCGAACACGTCCCAGGCGTGCGGCAGTTGCAGGCCATCGATCAGCGGCAGATCGTCATAGTCGGGCAGGTTCATCGGTAGCGGCTCATGATCTGTTCGGCGAAGTCCCTGAAGTTGTCGCGCATGACGGCGACGGGCGGTAGCAAGGTGACTTCCTTCAGCCCGGCCTGCTCCAGCTGGCCGAGGCGTTCGACGATCTCGTCAGGCTCGCCCACCAGCCCGCCGGAGATGCGGATCATGTCCGGCGTGATGAAGCGGCGTTCCTCGGGCGGGCAGAAGGCGCAGTGACCCCGGTGCAGCATCTGGTGGCGGCGTTCGGGCGGCATCGTCTCGGCGACGTAGCGCTTGTAGTCCTCCCAGGTGCCGCGCACACGGTCGGAGACGAAATCGTCATGGCCCCGCTCCTGATAGAGCTCGTAGAAGTAATGCAGCGTCGAGACGACCTGGGCATCGATCTCGTCGATCACCCGCTCGCTCTGAAGCGTCTCACCGGGGCGCATGACGCAGGCGAAGGTGAGGGCCGCCGTGTGGAAACTCTCGGGCAGGGTTCGCCCGGCCTCGGCTGCGCCCTCGCGGATGATGCCGAGATTGCGGTCGAGAACGCCCAGGGGCTCGTTGCCCGCGCAGATGCGGCCGTCGCCATAGGCCCCGGCGGCCTTCAGCGCCTTCGGGCCGTTGGCGCCGACATAGATCTCGACCGGCTGTTCGGTGTTCACGCTTTCCAGTTCGCGGTCGAGGAAGCGGATCGGCTTCGTCTCGCCGTCGATCTCGCACTCCACCTCCTCGCCATGCAGCAGGCCGCGTACGACGCGGAGATAGTCGCGGAAGGCCTTCGCCTTCATCGGCCGCGCGCCCATGATCCGCATCGCCGTGTGTCCGGTGCCGATGCCCAGGAAGGTCCGGCCCGGCGCCAGCTTGTTGATCGAGGCGATGGAATGCGCGGTCACCGGCGCCAGCCGCGTGCCCGCGATGGCGACGCCGGTGCCGAGGCGGATGCGCTCCGTGTGCCAGGCGGCCAGCGACAGGGTGGCGTAGCTGTCGGACCAGATCATCTGGCTGTCCGGCGCCCAGCCGTGGTCGTAGCCGAGTTCCTCGAGTTCCCTGAAGATCTGCCAGTCGCCGATATTGGTCGCGACCATGCCGCCGAACTTCATCCGGCCCTCCCCGTCATGTTCTCCCCGTGGAGAGCATGACAGGGCGGGCAGGCCGGGCCAAGCCGGGAGGCGTCAGAACGTCGGGTCGGCGATGACCCTAGAACGCCGGGTCGGCGATGGGCGGCCGTTCGCTGGCCGGCAGGGGCTGGGTGTTGCCACAGGCGGCGGCGAGCAGGGAGAGGGCGATGATGGCGATGATGGCGGTCGGTCTCATGGCTTCGATCCTCGACTGGGTCACAAGGGGTCTGGAGGATCAGATGGGGCGCGGTGTCCGGGAAATCGCCGCGCCACCGTTCAACACATCGTTGACATGCGGTGAACGCCGGGGAGGTCCCTACTTCCGGCCCGACGCCATCGCCGTGTAGAGGCCCAGGCCGATGAAGGCGAGGAGGGTGGTCGTGGGGATCATGGATTACTTGACGCGCTCGCCCTTGACCCACTCGGTCTTGGTCTCGGTACCGTCCGCGTCCGTCAGGGTTCCCTGGCCATGGCGCTCTCCCTCGGCCCAGCCGCCCGAATAGGATGAGCCTGTCGGGAAATGCTCGAACGCAAAGCCGTGTGGCTGGCCATCCTTCCAGATGCCCGTGATGGAACGCCCGCTCAGATAGTATCGGGCGCCGTATCCGTTGGCCTTGCCGTTCTCCAGAACGCCTTCGTACTTGTTGTGCGTGACCCAGTCGCCGTTCAGCATGAACCGGCCCTTCAGTATCCCGTCGCCGCTCGCCTTGCCGCCCGGACACGCGCCGCTCCACACGAGCGTTTCACGAGCGTGCGGCCAGTCATTCCACGCCTTGCAACGGCTTCCTTCCAGAACCTGCCATCCGGGACGTGTGCGGGCGTCAACTTGCGTCAACATGTCAACAATATCATGGTCATAGGGCGTGCCTGCCGGCATCTGCCAGTCAGTCCGGTAGGCCTGCGCCGCCGCGGCAAGCTGTCGATCCGGATCGCCGGGATATCGCTCGGGATCATACCCTTCGCGCGCGAGGAGGAATTCGAGCTCGAATTCGATGTAATCGTCATCCTCTCGGTCTTCTGCGTGCGCGGTGACGGCTTTGGATCTGAGCTGCGACAGCAGCGCGGTGCTCGGCTGGCCGTCAACCTTCAGCCCCGCGTCCTTCTGGAACGCGCGGATGGCGTTCCCGGTCTTGGTGCCCATCAGCCCGTCGGCGGGGCCGGGATCGTAGCCGTGCTCCGCGAGAAGAAGCTGGGCCGATCTCAGTCTTTGCCTTGCATCCAGTTCGCGCGAAAACCGGAAACGGCCGCGGTCCCAGTAACCATGGATCATCGTTCCATCGGCAAAGCTGTATCTGCCCGGGCCATGGTAGAGGCCGTCGAACAATTCGCCTTCGTAGACCTGCCGGAAGTCGATATCCCATGGATTGAAGAGACGGTAGTTGTCCTCCACGGTGATCCGGAGGATTCCCGATGGATTTCCGCCTGGACAGGCGCCGTCCCAGGACACCAGTTTCACCTGCTCCAGAGACGATCGGCGCGCGCCGCCACGGATCCTGCATTCGGAAGAAAGAGGTTTTTCACCAGGTTCCCCCAGGCGCCACTGGTAAATACGCCGGACGATCACCGCCATGTCGAATGAGAGATCGCCATCGGGCTCCAGGCCCAGATCGGATTGAAATTTTCTCAATGCGGTACGGGCCGTCACGTCGAAAGGTGCGGTTCCGGTTCCCGCCGGATATCCCATTTCCGTCAGCTGGTCTCGGGCAAAGCCATATTCGACGTCGTTTAGACTGTCGCTCGAATTCGCATAGCCGGTTCCTGAGCAGACGAACCAGACGAAGGCAACAATGAAGCAGAGACGTCTGATCACCCTTCTTCCCCACATGATGCCATTCCGACACCCGAATGCTACTCAATGGCATGCATCAGGCCAATCTGGTTCTCGGCGCGCGGCGGCTTGGTCTTGGTCACCCAAATCTGGATTGGGGAGGAACCCCCGAGGGGGTATGGATCCTGATTCAGTCGTGGAAGTTGGTCGTATTGCCTACCTGGCTGCATTTCATCATACGACCGCCCGCATTGGCGGTGCCCCAGCCGACCAAGCGGCCGTTCTCGTGGATCCCCATGCACCAGCGGCCGTCCGCGAACCAGTAGGTGCCATGGCCATTGAAGGTGTCATTGGCGAAGGCTCCGTCGTAGCGGTCGCCGCTCGTGAACTGGAGCACGCCCTTGCCGTGAAACCTGTTGTCGCGGAACTCGCCCTTGTAGACGTTGCCGGAGGCATCGCGAAGCGTGCCGTAACCGTTCCGCTTGCCCTCGACAAAGCCGCCCTCGTAGCGCACGCCGTTCGGATAGCTGATGATCCCCTGGCCATCGTAGCGGCCGTCCACGACTTCTCCGGAATAGGCTGTCCCGTTTCTGAACCTGAACTCGCCACGCCCGTTCGGTTGGTGATTGCGGAATTCCCCTGAATACTCGCCGTTTTCCATGGTCAATCGGCCCTGACCCTGCCGCTTTCCATTTACCCACTGGCCGCTGTAGACCACGCCGTCGGAGTAGGTCATGGTCCCGGTCCCGTTGATCCTGCCGTTCAGGAACTCACCGTCATAACGAGCGCCGTTTGCGAAAGTTACCGATCTGCGACCGGTGAAGTTCGCAAGGCTATCCTTTTCCGGGGGAATCGCCTTCGACTGCGCCGTCTGGCCGCCTTGGGGCGGCGCGCTGGCTTCGCCGACAAACTGGCCCTTCCGGAACATTCCCTCAAGGATGCGCCCGTCATGGTACTCGAGGCGTCCGCTGCCGTGCCGTTCGTCGTCCTGCCATTCGCCCGTATATGTATTGGTCTCATTGCCCACAACCTGGACGAATGTGCCCCATCCATTGCGCTTTCCGTCACGCATCTCGCCATTGTGGTAGTCTCGTTCGTACCACTTTCCATCGAGCATGTAGCGCTCGGTCAGACGTCCCTTGCCGTGCAGCTTCCCGCCCTGACATCCCCCGTTCCAGTGAAATGACTGGCGTGCGCGGGCCTCGCGGATCCAGACCTGACAACCGCTGCCTTCGACGCGCCGCCATTTCGGTTCGGATACCGGATGCCTTCCGAAGAGTATCCCGATGACAGTGTCGTCATCCGGGGTGCCGCCGCTCAACTGCCAGTCGCGGCGAAACGATTCGATGGCCTTCCGGGTTCTGGCGCCCATCTTTCCGTCCTCAGGTCCGGCATCGTAACCATGCAGGTTGAGCGAAAACTGAAGCACGGTGATGGCCTCTGCATCCCCCTTTCCGGGGTCTGGTCTCCGGGCGGTACTTGCTGCGCCACCGCCGGATGATTTCAGCTGTGCCAGCAGGGTGTCGGTGGGCTGGCCGTCAACCTTCAGCCCCGCGTCCTTCTGAAACGCGCGGATGGCGTTCCCGGTCCGGGTGCCCATCAACCCGTCGGCAGGGCCGGGATCGTAGCCCCTGTCGGCGAGCAGTTGCTGGATCGAGCGGACGTCCGTCGGATCGGCTTCGTTCTGAAACAGGAACTTGCCATTCGCCCAACGTCCATTGATGACGGTTCCGTCCTCGAAGGTGTATGTACCTTTGCCGTGATAGAATCCGCTGTTGAGTTCGCCCTCATAGATCTGACGAGTGGTCTTAATGTTCGGCAGATTCACGACGTCCTGCACGACCAGCCGTATCTGGCCAGCAGGTTTCCCGCCCGGACAACTGCCGGTCATCTCAATCAACCTCACCCCCCCGCCGACAAATCGTCGTCCAGCGTAAATTTCGCACTTTCTGCTGCCTCCGCCGACGGGGAATAATGCGCTTCTGATCGGATTGCCGGTACGCCATTCCTGCATCCGGTATACAATGATCGCCATATCTCGCGTCAGCTTGCCATCCGGCCGGATGCCGACCGCGGACTGGAATTGCCTCAGTGCCTTTTGCGCGGTCTTGTCGAAGCCGGCATCCTCCGCTCCGGCCTTGAATCCCATCTGGTTCAGCGCGCGCTTGACCCTGCCGAGCGCCTCGCCATGGATTTCGGAAACTGCTGGCGCGCCGGTCCCGTCAAGCACCATGGCGCGGCCCTTCTCCCACCTGCCCGTCACCGAAAGGCCATTGAAGAAGAAGTACTTGCCATTGCCGTCGAAGAAGCCGGCGCGCATATTGCCTTGATAGAAGTCGACGACGGTGCGCGCTTCTCCTGACGAAAGCCGATAGTGCCGCTCAATGCGCAGCTTTCCCTCACCCGAGGCCTTGCCGGTGTAACAGCTGCCGGTCCAATTCAACACCCTGGCTGCTCGATGGAATGTCTGGTCGATCGATTCCCTGGCACCAAAGATCGTGCATGTCGGATGCTGAAGAGCGACCGGGGTGTCTGTGCTCCGCCATGCGTTCATCCGATTGGCGATGAGGAACGTGGAAAGCTCCGGTTTGCCGGTGGAGCGGAAGCCGAACGCGGTCTGGAAGTCACGTATGCCGTCATCCAGCGCAGCATCACTGAACCGGCTGTTAGCCGATTCTTCGTTGATGAAGCCGAGAGCCTTCAGGAAGTAACCGAGCTCCTGCAAGCGTTCGCGTGTCAGTTCTTCTTCAGCATTCGCCGCTGATCCCGTGTTCAGCAGGGCAAGCAGGCCCAAAGCCAGCCCAATTGCGCGCAACATCCCTCACACCCTCCCGAAGCAGGTCCCGTTTGAAAGAGGTTACCCCTACGGAAAGTGGGAGGCGAGTCCGTCCTCAGATCGGGCTGATCGCGCGTTTCTTGGGCGGGCCGGGGTCGTGGGGGCGGAGGGGCGCGGTGGCCAGGGCCTCGGCCAGCACCTGGCGGGTCTGGCTGGGCAGGATCACATCATCGATGCCGAAGTGCTCGGCGGCGCGCAGTGGCGTCAGGTTCCTGCGGATATCGGCTTCCAGCTCGGCCTTGCGGGCGACCGGATCGGCGGCGTTCTGCCAGTCCCGGCGGTAGGCGACGTTCAGTGCGGTCTCGATGGACATGGCGCAGAGTTCGGAGGTCGGCCAGACCCAGCAGCCGTCGGCGTGGAAGCCGCGCCCGCCGTTCATGGCGTAGTAGCCCGCGCCATAGCCCTTGCGGACCATGATCGAGTAGCGCGGCACGGTGGCGACGCCGAGTTCGTAAAGCAGCTTGGCCGCACGCAGGGCCACGGTTGAGGCCTCGGCCCCGGTGCCGACGGCGATGCCGGGCACGTCGACGAAATAGACCAGCGGCAGGCCGTAGGCATCGGCGATGGCGATGTGGCGCGCGGCCTTGTCCCCGGCCTTCGCGTCCAGCATGCCGGCCAGGAATTGCGGGTTGTTGGCGATCAGCGCCACCGGCTTGCCGCCGATGCGGGCGAAGGCGGTGACGATGTTCTTCGCGTGGGTCGGCTTGATCTCGAAATAGCTGTCGCGGTCGACGACGGCCTTCAGCGCCTTGCGCATGTCATAGGCGCGGCGCGGGCTGTCGGGCACCAGCGTGTCGATGCCGTCATCGTCGGGGTCGGACGCGGCGGTCACCGGCGGCGCCATGCCCGAGTTCGAGGGCAGATAGGAGAGGTAGCGGCGGATCGCGGCGAAGCATTCTTCCTCGGTCTCGGGGGCCATGTCGGCGAGGCCCTGCCGGTCGGCCTGCACGGCCGCACCGCCGAGGCTTTCGGTGTCGATCTCCTCGCCCGTGGCCGCGCGCACCAGCGGCGGGCCGCCCACGCCCATCTGCGCGTGGCCGCGGCGCATGATGCGGAAATCGGCGAAGCTGGCCATATTGGTCGGGCCGGCATAGCCGGGGCCGAACACGGCGGTCACGATCGGGGCCCAGCCCGAGAGCCGCGCCAGCATGTGGAAGATGTTCCCGGCGGAGGCGAAGTGGCGGCTGTCTAGGCCGTCCTGAATGCGGTGGCCGGCGCCTTCCTGCAGCCAGATCAGCGGATAGCCGTTGCGGATCGCCAGATCGATCACGCGGTTGGTCTTCATCGAGCCGATGGGCCCGACCGAGCCGCCGAGTACCGTGAAGTCGTCGGAGAGGATGTAGACCGGCCAGGCCGTCGACGCGGCCGCTGCCGACGACCACGCCATCTGCCGGCGCGTCCAGCTTCGAGGTCAGGTCGGTGTCCCTGAGAGGTTCGACAAGACCGCCGATCTCGCGGAACGTGCCCGGATCCAGCATGGCGTCGACGCGTTCCCGCGCCGTCAGCCGGTCCCGGCCGTGCTGTTTGGCGACTGCCTCGGGCCGTCCGCCGTCCATCACCGAGGCGCGCTTGGCCTCCACCGCGGCCATGCGGTCCGTCGCGCTGTCATGTGTCATGTCCGAAGCCTCCCCGCCTCCGTTCCAAGGTTCCGCGGGCGATATGCCGAGGTCAAGTGGCCGGCTCGCCGACCGGTCGCTCCGGCAGGCCCTTGTCGGCCCAGCGGGCGACGATCAGCGACAGCGAACTGCAGATCGCGAAGCCGACCGGCAGCGGCAGCACCGTGCCGTCCATGGCCTGGCCGATGGCGACGCCGATGGGCAGGCCGACCGCGGTGGAAAAGAAGCCGATGAAGGCCGATGCCGCGCCGGCATTGCCGCCCATGGGCTCCATCGCGACGGCGTTCATGTTGCCGAACAGCATGCCGACGCCGAAGAAGCAGACCATCAGATAGATCATCCATCCGACAATGCCGGGCTGGTGACCGGTGGCGGTCATCCAGGCGATAAGGACCAGCGAGGCCAGCACCTGACCCGACAGCGCCAGCCGGAGCAGGCGGCGCATCCCGTAGCGCATCACGATGCGCCCGTTCACGACCGATGAGATGCCAACCGTGGCCGCGCCGGCCGCGAAGTAGAAGACGAAGGCCTCGCCGGTGCCGTAGATGTTCTGGAAGACCTGCTGCGAGGCGCTGATGTAGCTGAGGAACGGCGCGAAGACGAAGCCGGTGGCGACGGTATAGCCCAGCGTCACGCGGTTGGTCGCCGCGTTGCGGATGCCGCCGCCGATGCCGCTGAGCGACAGCGGGCGGCGCTTCGGTTTCGGCAGGGTCTCGGGCTGGCGGATGCCGAACCACGTGGTCGCGACGGCGGCCAGCACCAGGAAGAAGATGAAGATCAGCCGCCAGTCGCCCAGCCACAGGATCGCCTGTCCGGCCATCGGCGCCAGCACCGGCACCAGAATGAACACCGCCATGATGAAGGACATCACCCGGGCCATGGCGCGGCCGGCCAGGCTGTCGCGAACAAGGGCGACGGTGACGATCCGCGTCGCCGCCGCGCCGAAGCCCTGCAGCGCCCGGCCGGCCAGCATGGTCTCGAAGTCGGTCGCGAACAGCGACAGCAGGCAGCCGATGACGAAGAAGACGATACCGACATAGACCGCGGGCTTCCGCCCGATACCGTCGGACAGCGGGCCGTAGACCAGCTGTCCCAGCCCCAGCCCCGCGAACAGGAACGAGATGATCAGCTGGTTCTCGGTTGCGTCGATGACGCCGAGCTCGGTCCCCATGTCGGGCAGGGCCGGCAATACCGTGTCGATGGCGAGCGCCATCATCGACATCAGCATCGCCAGCATGATGACGAATTCGACGGGGCCGGTTCCTTTTTGGGTATCGCTCATGCAGGTTCCTCGGACGGGCGCGCAACCTAGCTCAACGGCATCTGCATGCGCACCGAAAGATTAGATGGCTATCATGCCGGACGGGAGGACACCGCCATGGAAGCGATTGCGATTACGGGTACGGGCATCGTCTCGGCGCTCGGATGCTCGGTGGAGAAATACTGGGCGGCGATGCTGGCGGACGAGAGCGGCATCTCGCTGGCGCCATGGTGCGATCCGGAACGCGACGGGGGCAGCGTCTTCTGGGGCACCGTGACCGATTTCGATCCGCTCGACTGGATGGACGAGAAGATCGCCGACGGCACCGACATGTTCGCGCAGATGGCGCTCGCTGCCTCGCAGCAGGCGATGGAGCAGGCCGGGCTGCACGGCGGCGGCTTCGATGCCGAACGCCTCGGCGTCGTGCACGGCACGTCGGGCGGTGGCGTCCGCGCCTTCCAGAAGGCGCAGTACATGCTGGATACCGAGGGCCCGCAGGCCGTGCCGCGCAAGACCCAGCTGCAGGTCTGGGCCAACATGGCGGCCGGCCAGATCGCGCTGCGCTACCGGCTGCACGGGCCGAGCCTGACGGTGACGACGGCCTGCGCCTCATCGCTGGACGCGATCGGCACCGCGGCCCGGCTGATCCGGGCCGGCGACGCCGATGTGGTGATCGCCGGTGGTACCGAAGGCGGCATCTCGGCGCCGGGCGGCAAGCGCGACGGGGACTTCGTGCCGGCCATGTATTACGCGGGCGGGGCCTACGGCATGGAAGGCGCGTCCGACGATCCGCGCCGGGTGATGCTGCCCTTCGACGTGAAGCGCCAGGGCATCGTGGTGGGCGAGGGCTCGTCCATGCTGGTGCTGGAACGCGAATCGCATGCGAAGGCACGTGGTGCGAAGATTCTCGGCTATCTCCGGGGCTACGGTTCGCTCTCCGACAGTTTCCATCCCTCATCGCCCGATCCGTCGGGGCAGTGGGAAGCGAAGGCGATGGAAAAGGCCATCAGGTCGGCGGACATGAGCCCGTCGGATGTCGGCGGTCTCGCAGCGCATGCGACTGCGACGCCCAAGGGCGACACGGCCGAGATCAACGCCATCAACATCGTGCACGGCAAGGGCCGAACCGCGCCGCTGCCGGTGACGGCGACCAAGGGCCATTTCGGGCACTCCGGCGCGTCGTCGGGCGGCATGTCGCTGATCGCGCTGCTGAAGGGCATGCATGAAGGCACTTTCGTCCACACCTCCAATATCGACGAGCCGGATCCGGCCGCCGAGTTCGAGGTCGTGCACGGCACGCCAAAGCAGCTCGACTACGACGTCGCCCAGATCAACTCCTTCGGCTTCGGCGGCCAGAATGCGTCGGTGGTGATCAGCCGGAGCTGAGGTGCCTGCCTGCCTTTGTTGTCCTCGGGTCAAGCCCGAGGGCGGCAGGATGTGTTCCGGGTTTCGCTTCCCCGCCGCGTGCTCTAAATCCCCGCGCATGACCCAGGACCTCCCCATCGCCGCGACGGCGGACTTCGTCATCGTCGGTTCCGGCAGTTCCGGCAGCGCGCTGGCGGCGCGGCTGAGCGAGGACGGGAAGCACTCGGTGCTGGTGCTGGAGTTCGGCGGCACCGACTTCGGGCCGCTGATCCAGATGCCGGCAGCACTCAGCTATCCGATGAACATGCCGCGCTACGACTGGGGCTATCGGTCCGAGCCCGAGCCTCATCTGGGCGGACGGCGGCTGGCCTGCCCGCGGGGCAAGGTCATCGGCGGTTCGTCCTCGATCAACGGCATGGTCTATGTCCGCGGACACGCGCTGGACTATGACGGCTGGGCGCAGGCGGGCGCGCGCGGCTGGGCCTACCGGGACGTGCTGCCCTATTTCCTGCGCATGGAATCGAGCCATGGCGGCCAGTCCGGCTGGCGTGGCGAGAGCGGCCCGCTGCATGTGACCCGCGGACCGCAGAAGAACCCGCTCTACAAGGCCTTCGTCGAGGCTGGGCGCGAGGCGGGCTATCAGGTCACTTCGGACTACAACGGCGAACAGCAGGAAGGTTTCGGGCCGATGGAGATGACGGTCTGGAAAGGCCGCCGCTGGTCCGCCGCCAACGCCTATCTGAAGCCGACGCTGAAGCGTCCGAACCTTTCGATGAAGCGGTGCCTGGTGCGGCGCGTGGTCCTCGAGGGGCGCCGGGCCGTCGGCGTCGAAATCGAACGCGGCGGCCGCATTGAACAGATCCGCGCGAACCGCGAGGTGATCCTCTCTGCCTCCTCGATCAACTCGCCGAAGCTGCTGATGCTGTCGGGCATCGGCCCGGCGGCGCATCTGAAGGAATACGGCATCGAGGTCCTGGCCGACAGGCCCGGCGTCGGGGGCAACCTGCAGGACCATCTGGAACTCTACATCCAGAAGATCTGCAAGCAGCCGGTCAGCCTCTATTCCAGTCTCAACCTGGTCTCGAAGGCGATGATCGGCGCACAGTGGCTGTTCACGAAGACCGGCCTCGGCGCGACCAATCATTTCGAGGCCGCGGCCTTCATCCGCTCGCGCAAGGGCGTCACATACCCCGATATCCAGTACCACTTCCTGCCGGTGGCTATCCGCTATGACGGCAAGGCCCCGGCGAAGGCACACGGCTTTCAGGTGCATGTCGGGCCGATGCGCTCGCCCTCGCGCGGCCGCGTCAGCCTGTCCTCCGCCGATCCCAAGGCCGCGCCGTCGATCCTGTTCAACTACATGTCGGCTGAGCAGGACTGGGAAGACTTCCGCACCTGCATCCGCCTGACACGCGAGATTTTCGAACAGCCCGCGATGGCGCCCTATGCCGGACCGGAAATCGCGCCGGGCGACGATGTCACTTCCGACGAGGCGCTGGACGACTTCATCCGCGAAGCGGTCGAGAGCGCCTATCATCCCTGCGGCACCTGCCGTATGGGCGACCCGGAAGACCCAAACGCGGTGGTCGATCCGGCCGGGCAGGTCATCGGGACCGAAGCGCTCAGGGTGATCGACAGTTCGGTCTTTCCGCGCATTACAAACGGTAACCTCAACGGCCCGTCGATCATGGTAGGGGAGAAGATGGCCGATCACGTTCTGGGCCGTACGCCTCTCGCGCCGGACGACCGGGAACCCTGGCTGCACCCGGACTGGGAGAACGCCCAGAGGTAGAGCCTTCCGTAGCGTATCCACTCTGACATATCGACGTTGACGGAGCATTGCGGATGGCGCGGCAGTCCAGAGCATCCCTGAATCACAGCTTCCGCCGCTGGCTGGTCGGCGGCCGCCGGCCCGGCGCGTCGGCGCTGGAGGCGCAGCAGGCCGAGCAGATCTTCGGCTTCCGCATCGCGGGTCTGGGGCGGTTGCTGCTCTGCGTGGCGCTGGCGCTCTACGTGCCCGTGGGCATGCCGGCCCAGACGCAGGGGCAGGTGCTGCTGGGGCTCGCTGGTTTCGCGGCGATCAGCGCCGTGCAGATGGCCATGGCCGACCGGAACTGGTTCCAGACATGGGGCAAGTATGTCTTCATCGCCATCGACCTCGCCGTGATCTACGTGGCTGTGGTATTCAGAAACCCGTTCGGTGAGAACCTCTGGACCCTGGTCCAGTCCTTCCGGCTGGAATATTTCCTCTTCTTTTTCCTCTATCTGGGCTGCGTGGCGCTGACCAACGCGCCGTCTCTGGTGCTGGGCGTTGGCCTCGCCATATCGGCGGCGTGGTTCGCCACCACAGTGTATCTGTCCGGCCAACCGGGCGTCCTGACCTGGTTCGATCTACCGGGCGGCTCGCTCAATTCGGACCCGGCGGAAGCGCGGGCGCTCTATCTGCACCCGGACTTCTTCGACAACAGCGCCCGGCTTCTTGAACTCGTCACGATGACGGGGCTGTCGGCCCTTCTGGCGCTGGCAGCCTGGCGGGGCCGTCTCAACTTCCGCCGCTTCACCGCGGCCGAGGAGCAGCGCCGCCTCGCGCGGGAGACGTTCAGCAAGTACGTCCCCGAAGAGGTCGCGCAGGAACTGCTGAGCCACGGCGGCATTCTCGAGCCCGAACGGCAGGAGGCGTCGATCCTGTTCGCCGACATCGAGGGATTCACCGCCTCCAGCCAGGCCGCCGATCCGGCGCATGTACTGGAGATGCTGAACGCCTACTACGATGCGGCAGGCGAGGCGGTGACGCGGCATGGCGGCATCGTCACCCAGTTCCAGGGGGACGGTCTGCTGGCGACCTTCTCGCCGCCGCTGGCGGGTGAGAACATGGCGGCGTCGGCCGCGGCTGCGGCAGCTGACATCCAGCGGCTGGTCGCGGAGCGGGATTTCGCCGGCAAGCGTTTCCGGGTGCGGATCGGCATCGCCACGGGACCGGTCATCGCCGGCGCGCTGGGTGGGCGGCAGCGTCAGTCCTATACGGTGATCGGCGATACGGTGAATCTGGCCGCCCGGCTGGAACAACTGAACAAGGAGCAGAAGACGCGGACGCTGCTCTGCGATCGCACCGCGGCGATGATGGGCGCCGACACCTGCGATCCGGTCACACGCACCGCCGTCCGGGGCCGGGACGCGGAAATCGAGATATTCACCCTCCGCGGCGGGGCGTGAACGGCCTCAGAGCGATTCCGCCATCTGGCGCAGTTTCGCTTTCTGGATCTTGATGCCGTTGGCCGACTGCGTGACCGGGAAGGCGTCCAGGGCGATGACGCGGGCCGGAACCTTGTACTTCGCCAGACCGGCATCGCAATGGGCGATCACGGCGGCCTCGTCATAGTCGCCGCCGGCGGGAATGACGAAGGCCACGGCGCGGCTGCGGCCGCCGACGACGGCGCTGACGACCTGCACATCGCTGACCGACGGGTGCTCCAGCAGGCGCGCCTCGATCTCCGCCGGAGCGACGAGGAAACCGCCGAGACGCAGCACGTCGCCCATGCGGGAGAGATACTCGAAGCCGCCGTCTTCGGTCAGTTGCGCCAGGTCGCCTGTGCGGACGAAACCGTCGTCGGTGAAGGTCTTCCCGGTCGCCTCCGGATTGAGGAAATACTCCATCATCATCGACGGACCACGCAATTCGAGTTCGCCCGGCTGCCCGGGACCGAGCAGGTCGCCCGTCTCGTTGTCCCGGACCCGGCAGGCGGCGCCGTCGCCGATCGGAATGCCGCCGCCGCGCTTCCTGACGTCGATGGATGAGCCGTCCGGCCAGCGGCAATAGAGCGCCTGTACTTCGGACATGCCGTAGACGCCCGTGAGATACATGCCGCGCGCCTCGGCCCGCTCGACGATGTCCTCCAGCGCCGGATTGAACAGCGCGTAGATGCCCGACCGGAAGGCAGGGAACGGCACCGCCTCGTCCGTCGACTGCAGCATCATGTTGTACATGTCGTCCGAGCCCGCGGTGTGGGTGACCTTGTGGGTCTTCATCAGCCGCACGGAATCGGGAATGTCCAGGAAAGGCATGGTCACCAGCGTGCGTCCCGAGGCGATGCCGCCCATCGACTGGGTCAGCCCGAAGACGCCGCAATAGGGCATGGCGACCAGATGAACCACATCTTCGCCGCGCCAGCCGAAGCGGTCGGCGATCTGCAGGCCGTGATCGGCGATCGACGACTGGTGATGCAGCACGAATTTGGGCTTCGACGTGGTGCCGGAGGTGGTGAAGATCGCGACGCCGAGATCGTCGGCGGCAAAGTCCTCGACGAGTTCGTCCGACGCCGCCAGATCGTCGTAGGAGATCGCCTCGGCCTGGGGCAGGGGCGAGACGACGGGCGCACCGGCCTCGGAATAGACGATCAGATGACGCAGCTCCGGCAGGTCCGCGGGATCGATCTCGGAGAGCATGTCGTTGAACGGGATGCCCTTGAAGTCGGGCCAGTAGATCATCGCCTTCGCGCCTGCGCGGCCGGCGATGTCGGCGACCTCGACAGAGCGGTAGCGGGTGTTCACGGCCAGCGCGATGGCGCCCAGACGGGCGCAGGCGAAGAACATCGCCAGATAGGCAGGGGCGTTGGGCAGCCAGCAGGCGACCCGGTCGCCCTTGCCGATGCCGAGGTTTTTCAGTCCCGCGGCGACACGACGGGACTCCGCGGCCAGTTCGGCATGGGAAATCTCTCGGTCCTGATAGACCAGCATCGGCCGGCCTTCGGCCCGTTCCCCGGCGATGGCGAGCAGTTCGGTCAGGTTGGTCATGTGGCAGCGGTCTCCGGCGGTCGCGTCGTCTTCTCTGCGAAGATCAGTTTCATCGTCTCGCCCACATCGCGGACTTCGGCCTCGTCCAGCAGGCCCTTCGACGTCAGGAAGTCGTGGGCGACCGGAAGATTGTAGAAGGGGATGGACGGGTAGAGATGGTGCTCGATGTGGAAGTTCACATTGTAGGGAAAGAACAGCCAGAGCAGCCATTTCGGTCCGGTATTGGTCCGTGCCGCGGTCAGCGGAGATCCGTAATCGGAAACGGCGCCATGCTCGCAGATGGCGCGGAGCCGGAGCAAGGGCTGCAGAAAGGTCAGAAGCGGCACCACCCAGAGGATCAGATATTCCAGCAGGAACCCGCCCGCCCAGGCGATGCATGGCATGATCATGTGGAAGCCCAGGACCCACCACCGGTCGGCCCGTGCCGCCGCCCTCAGCCGTGGCGAGGTATCGTTCAGCGGTCGGTTGGGATCCCCTGTCTCCGCGTTGATGGCCGGCGCGCCGAAGAAGTATCGGTAGGTCATGAAGGCGGTGCGGCCGAACAGATCGAGGAACAGCTTCCGGGCCAGATAGGTTCTGCCGCGCGGATAGCCGGCGTTCAGCGGGATATCGGGATCCTGCTTTCCGTAGAGGTGGTTGTGATGCAGCCGGTGGGTCACCCGGTAGGTCGGCATGGAGATGCCGACGATGCCGCCTGTGATGCGGCCGACAATGTCGTTCAGCCGCCGGTTCCGGAACAGGCGGTAATGGGCAGCGTCATGGGCGATGACGAAACAGGCCTGTTGCCGGGTCGCGATCAGGAACATCAGCGGCACAACGACAAGCGGATGCCACCAGGTGACGGCTGCCCAGATCATCACGGCGATCGCGGCGTATAGATCGAGCAGCGCCATCCAGGCGCGCGAGTCGCGCTGCTCGGACAGCTGGCGCACCAGTTCCGGCGCGAGCCGGTCCCACCGGCGTTCGTCCTCCCTGAATGCCTCCCCCGTGATCATGTCGCTCTTATATCGTACGCCTGCGTACGATTGAAGCGGGTCAGCCCTTCGGGAAGTCGAGCCCCATCTCACGGTAGCGCGCCGGATCGTCCAGCCACTTCTCCCGCACCTTCACGAAGGTGAAGAGATGCACCGGGCGTTCCAGGATCTCCGACAGTTCCTCGCGCGCCTGACGGCCGATCTCGCGGATGGTCGCGCCGCCCTTGCCGAGCACGATCGCCTTGTGGCCGTCGCGGGTCACATAGATCACCTGGCTGATCTTCACCGACCCGTCCTTGCGCTCCTCCCAGGCTTCGGTCTCGACCGTCAGCGCATAGGGCAGTTCCTGATGCAGCCGCAGGAACAGCTTCTCGCGCGTGATCTCGGCGGTGAGGATGCGGTTGGGCATCTCGGTGATCTGGTCTTCGGGATAAAGCCACGGTCCCGGCTGCATCTTCGCCGCCAGCCTGTCCAGCAGGTGCGCCACGCCGTCGCCGGTCAGCGCCGAGACCATGAAGATCTCCTCGACATGGTCCATCTCGCCGAGCGCTGAGGCCAGCGCCAGGAGATTGTCCTTCTTCACCAGGTCGATCTTGTTCAGCACGACCCAGATCTTCTTCTGCTGGGCGGCGAGGTTGGTCAGGATTCGTTCGACGTTCTCCGTGATGCCGCGCTGGGCGTCGATCAGCAGCACAGTCATGTCGCCCTCGGCGACGCCGCCCCACGCCGCGTCGACCATGGCCTTCTCCAGCCGCCGTTTCGGCTGGAAGATGCCCGGCGTGTCGACGAAGGCGATCTGGACCGGGCCGTGCAGGGCGATGCCGATCACCCGGGCGCGGGTGGTCTGGACCTTCGGGCTGACGATGGAGACCTTCGCGCCGACCAGCTGGTTCATCAGCGTCGACTTGCCGGCATTCGGCGCGCCGGCCAGGGTCACGAAGCCCGCCTTCGTCTCGTTTTCGGCGTCAGCCATGATCTTTCATCCGTTTCAGCAGCGACTTCGCCGCAAGTTGTTCGGCTTCCTTCTTCGATCCCGCCTCGCCGGTTCCGGATTCGCCGTGGACCGTCGCCTGCATGGTGAAGCGCGGCGCGTGGTCGGGACCGGTGCGTTCCAGCATCTCGTAGACCGGCAGACCGAAGCCTGCGGCGGCGGACCATTCCTGCAAGGCCATCTTGGGATCCTGCGGGGTCTTCTTCAATCCGGCGATCCGGTCGCCCCAGAGCGGCAGGATGAAGGCCTTCGCAGTCTCCAGCCCGCCATCCAGATAGAGGGCGCCGATCACCGCCTCGCAGATGTCGGCCAGGATCGCGGGCTTGCGATGTCCCTCGCTGCGCCGTTCCGGATCGGACATGCGGATGTGGGCGTCGAGGCCGATCTCGAGCGCGATCTCGGCCAGGGTCTCGCGGCGCACCATCTCGTTGAAGCGTTTCGCCAGATTGCCGGCGTCGGCCTTTCCGTAGGCCGTGTAGAGCTGTTCGGCCATGATCACCGCCAGCACCCGGTCGCCGAGAAACTCCAGCCGTTCGTAATCGCTCTCCCTGTCCCGCCGTCCCATCTTCAGGGCGGAAGGATGGGTCAGGGCTTCTTTCAGCAGTTCCGGATCGGCAAAGCTGTGGCCGATGATGGATTCGGCGCTTTCGGCGGGGTCACTCAATAATGTCGCCCAGCCGCGAGTACCGGATGTTGGTGAACAGCTTCCAGACCTGCCACCAGCGGAAGTCCGTATCGATGGAAAAGAACAGCACGTCCGCGCGGCCGACAAGGTTCTCGCCGGCACCATGCCGACGCCGCGTGCGCGTACCGGTACACGGCTGTCGGAGGAGTTGTCGCGGTTGTCGCCCATCATGAAGTAGTGGCCCTTGGGCACGGTAAAGACGCCGGTATTGTCCAGCCGCGCATTCTCGATCTCGTCGAGAACGAAGTAGCTGCGGCCGTTGGGCAGGGTTTCCTTGTACTGGCGGACGAAGCTCATGCGGCCCGTCTCGTCGTAATACTCGAAGTCGGCGACGGCCTCGCGCGGCACCGGCTTGTCGTTGATGTAGAGAACGCCGCCGCGCAGTTGCACCCGGTCGCCCGGCATTCCGATGATCCGCTTGATGTAGTCGGTCCGGTTGTCGGACGGCAGCTTGAACACCGCCACGTCGCCGCGCTCCGGCGCGGTCTGCAGGATGCGGCCGTCGAAGATGTCGGGGCTGAACGGGATCGAATGCTTGCTGTAGCCGTAGGACAGCTTGGAGACGAACAGGAAGTCACCCACCAGAAGCGTCGGCACCATCGAACGCGACGGGATGTTGAAGGGCTCGTAGGCCAGGGTGCGGATGACCATGGCGATCGCGACCGCATAGATGACAGTCTTGAGCGTCTCGAGAATGCCGCCCTTCGATTTGGAAGCCATCCAACCGCCTTGCTTTCTGGGGGAAATGACGCGACGTCGCGCCGGGCAATGACGCGGCGTGTTGAAACGCAAAGCGCCCCGATAGTCAATCTTCATGCCGTCCGGACCTCCGGCTTGACCTGCCGCACCCCGATCCGGGAAGCTGTCGGCCGACCATCGGAACAGGGGAGAGAGCGATGAAGATCGAAGGCGGCTGCTATTGCGGCGAAATCCGGTACGAATCGACCGGCGACATCCAGTTCCAGATGCAGTGCCACTGCCGCGAGTGCCAGTACATCACCGGCGGCAATCCGAACGTTATCAATGTCGTGCCGGCCGACGGCTTCCGCTTCACCAAGGGCGAACCGAAGAGCTTCACGCGCAGCGATCTGGAGAAGCCGGTGACCCGCTATTTCTGCGGAAACTGTGGCACCGCGATCGGCACAAGGACCCCGTCGCGGCCCGACAGCTTCATCATCAAGGTCGGTACGATGGACGATCAGAGCCACTTCAAGCCGCAGGCCGCGATCTTCGCCATCGACAAGCGCCATTACCACCACATCGACGAGGGCGTGCCCACGTTTGAGAGGCGGCCGGGCTAGGTTCAGAAAGTCACCCCCGATGGCCCGCCGGGCCACTCGGGGGGCCGGTGCGGCTTCGCCGCAAGCGTCATGGTTCGACCGGATGCCCGAGCAAGGCGGGCATGACAACGTATGGCCGAGCGGCGATGCCTGTTCAGGCGGGCAGGGCTTCCAGGATCACGAAGGCCTGGGCGAGGTCGCCCTCGTCGGTGAGCGAGATGTGGACTCGCCCGGTCATCCCGTCCGGCGTCATCCGGTCGAGCGTTTCGAGAGCGCTGCCGGAAAGCGTCAGTTCCGGCTTGCCGTTCGGCGCCGACGAGATCTCGATCTCCTTCAGGCCGGCGAACTCACCGATGCCGGTCCCCAGAGCCTTCGAGGCGGCTTCCTTGGCGGCGTAGCGGCGGGCGAACCGCTGCGCCGAGTCGGCCCGGTTCACGCAGGCGGCCTGCTCCGCGGGCGTGAAGCAGCGGTCCAGGAACCGCTGGCCGAAGCGCTCCATCGACTGCGCGATGCGCCGCGTGTCGCAGAGATCGACGCCGATACCCAGGATCATGCGGTCGTCAGGCGCTGGCGCTGCCGGTGGCGTTTGCCCGGGCGTTGTCCATCAGGCTCCGCATCCGCGTGATCGCCGAAGTCAGGCCGGAGAAGATCGCCTCGCCCACCAGGAAGTGGCCGATATTGAGTTCGACCAGTTGCGGGATCGCTGCCACCGGGCCGACCGTGTCGAAGGTGAGTCCGTGTCCCGCATGGACCTCCAGTCCCAGCCCTGCCGCGTATTCGGCAGCGTGGACGATGCGGGCGAGTTCGTGTGCCCGCGCCTGCGGATTGTCTGCATCGCAATAGGCGCCGGTATGCAGTTCGACGACCGGCGCGCCAAGGGCCTTGGCGACGTGCAGCTGCACCGGCTCGGGGTCGATGAACAGGGAGACGCGGATGCCCGCATCGACAAGGCTGCTGACGAAAGGCGCCAGATGCTTGTGCTGGGCGGCGACGTCCAGACCGCCCTCGGTCGTGACCTCCTCGCGCTTTTCCGGCACCAGACAGGCCGCGTGGGGCTTGTGGCGCAGCGCGATGCCCAGCATTTCGTCGGTCGCGGCCATTTCCAGATTCAGCGGCAGGTCGATCTCGGCGGTCAGCCGCTCGATATCGACATCGGAAATGTGCCTGCGGTCCTCGCGCAGATGCGCCGTGATGCCGTCGGCGCCGGCCTCGGCGGCCTGCCGGGCGGCGCGCACGGGATCGGGATGCCCGCCCCCGCGGGCGTTGCGGATGGTGGCGACGTGGTCGATGTTGACGCCGAGGCGCAGACGGTTGCCTGTCATGACGCGGTCCTCCGGACTGGATCCATGCCCCAATATAGACCGGTTTGGCCGAAAGTAAGGCGCTCAGGCGGCGCGCTTGAGCGCTTCCTCGACCAGCACCAGCCGGTCCTGCCCGAAAAACATGTCGGTCTCGTTGACATACATGGTCGGGCTGCCGAAGCCCTGACGGTCCATCACTTCCTGGGTATGGTTCTTCAGCCGCTGCTTGATCTCGGGGTCGTTGGTCTTCTCCAGGATCGCGGCGGCGTCCAGTCCGACAGCCTCGGCGCAGGCGGCGACGACCTCGTCCTGGGCGATATCCTGATTGCGGCCCCAGTAGGCGTCGCAGACTTCCAGCGCCAGCGTCTCGCACTTTCCGATGTCCGCCGCCGCGATGCAGGCGCGCATCGCCTTCACCGAGTTCACGGGGAAGATGGTCGGCCAGTTGATCGTCACGCCGCGGTAGTCGGCCCAGTTCATCAGGTCCTTGCGCATGTAGCGGTACTTCGGATGGTCGGGGTTGGCGCGGGTCTCGTAGACCTCCTTGTTGATCTGGTTGAAGATTCCGCCGACCAGGATCGGCCGCCAGATCAGCTCGGCCCCGTGGGCGCGGGCGATGCCGCCCACCTGGGTGATCGCCAGATAGGTCCAGGGCGACGAGCAGTCGAAAAACACTTCCAGCTTGGACATCGGCATTCCTCCCCTTTTGCCGCGCGGTCTTATCGCTATCCTAGCGGCCAAGTCCAAGGGGAGGAGTGACAAACATGCATCCAGGCGTCCACGGCGCGGAACGGCCGGACAAGCCGGCCTACATCATGGCGTCCACCGGCGAGGTGGTGACCCACGGCGATCTCGACCGCCGCTCCAACAAGGGCGCGCATTATTTCCGCTCCATCGGCCTGAAGCACGGCGATGCCATCGCCATCTGCATGGAGAACAACCGGCACTTCCTGGAGATCTGCTGGGCCGCGCACCGCGCCGGGCTCTACTACGCCTGCACCTCGAGCTATCTGACCGCACCCGAGGTCGCCTACATCGTCAACGACTGCCAGGCCCAGGTCTTCATCTCCTCGACCGCCAAGGCCGACGTCGCGAAGGACGTCCCGAAGGAGACGCCGAACGTCCATACCTGCCTGCTGGTTGGCGGCGGGATGGACGGGTTCGCAGACTGGGACGCCGCCATCGCCGACATGCCCGAGACCCCGATCGCCGACGAGTGGGAAGGGCACGACATGCTCTATTCGTCCGGCACGACGGGCCGGCCGAAGGGCATCAAGATCGATCTCGAGGACCGCAAGCTCGGCGAGGTGCGCCCGTCGATGCAGGCGATCTCGGCGCTCTACGGCATCGACGCGAACACGACCTATCTGTCGCCGGCGCCGCTCTATCACGCGGCGCCGCTGCGCTACAATCTGCTGATGAACCGGGTCGGCGCGACCACCATCGTGATGGAGCGCTTCGATCCCGAACGCGCCCTGCAGCTGATCGAGGAATACAAGTGCACCCACAGCCAGTGGGTGCCGACCATGTTCGTGCGCTTCATGAAGCTGCCGGAGGAAGTCCGGCAGCGCTACGACGTCTCCTCCATGAAGGTCGCCATCCACGCCGCCGCGCCGTGCCCGGTCGAGGTCAAGCAGGCCATGATGGACTGGTGGGGACCGGTCATCTACGAGTACTACGCGGGCACCGAGGGTTCCGGTTTCGTCGCCGCCAATCCGCATGAATGGCTGGCCCATCCGGGTACGGTCGGGCGGGCCATTGTCGGCGAAATCCGTATCTGCGATCAGGACAATCCGGACGACGAACTGCCCCAGGGCGAGGTCGGCCAGATCTTCTTCGCCAACGGACCGGCCTTCGAATACCACAACGACAAGCAGAAGACCGCGGAGAGCCGGAATTCGCACGGCTGGACCACGCTCGGCGACATCGGCTACCTGACCGAGGACGGCTTCCTGCATCTGACCGACCGCAAGGCCTTCATGATCATCTCCGGCGGCGTGAACATCTATCCGCAGGAGATCGAGGACCGGCTGATCCTGCACCCCGAGGTGATGGACGCGGCCGTGGTCGGCGTACCGGACAAGGACTTCGGAGAAGCGGTGAAGGGTGTTGTCCAGCTCAAGAACCATACCCACGCCAACGAGGCCATGGCCGAGAAGCTGATCGCCTGGTGCCGTTCGGAACTCAGCGCGATCAAGACGCCGAAAAGCATCGACTTCGAGGAAGAACTGCCGCGCCACGCCAACGGCAAGCTCTACAAGCGCCTGCTGAAGGACCGCTACTGGGGCAAGAAGGACAGCCGGATCATCTAGCCGGCACAGACGCCGTCAGACGTGCTGGCCGCCATTGATGTGGACCTCCGCACCGGTGACGTAGCTGGCCTGGGGCGAGCACAGGAAATAGATCGTCGCGGCGACTTCCTCGGGCCGGCCGAGCCGGTGCATCGGGATGTCTTCCTCGACAAGCTTCTCGGTCCCCGGCGACAGGATCGCGGTGTCGATCTCACCCGGCGCGATGGCGTTGACGCGGACGCCGTGCGGGCCGAAATCGGCGGCCATCTCGCGGGTCAGCGCGGCCAGCGCCGCCTTGGACGTGCCGTAAGCCGAGCCGGCGAAGGGATGCACGCGGCTGCCGGCGATGGAGGTGACGTTGACCACCGCGCCTTTCGCAGCCTTCAGTTCGTCGAACAGCCCGCGCGCCAGCCATACCGGCGCGAACAGGTTGACGTTGAAGACGGCGTACCAGTCGTCGGGTTCGGTGTTGAAGGTGTTCAGCCGCGACCCGCTCGGCCCCTTCGGCGAAATGCCGGCATTGTTGATCAGGGCGTCGAGGCGGCCGTTGTGCAGCTTCGACTTCAGGGTGCCGATGCCGTCCTGGATCGCGGCGGCGCTGGAGAGGTCGAGCTGGACGTGATCTTCCTCGCCATGTTCCCAGGGGCAGTCCTCGGAGAACGGGTGGCGCGAGACGGTGATGATGCGCCAGCCGGCTGCGCCGAAACGCTTCACCGTCGCGTGGCCGATGCCGCGCGAGGCGCCTGTCAGGATCAGTGTCTTTCCGGTTTCGGGCATGGCAGCCAGATTACCTCACGCCGATTGCTGTTTGGAGTCGGGCTGCAACTCGTCCAGCTCCGCCGAGGTCACCCGGTCGTACATGTCCGCCAGATCCTCGGCCCCTGCGGGGTCGAGGTGAACGAAGACCTCGGCGCCCGGATGAATGTTCTGCACCTCCATCTCGACCATGTCGGCAATGACATGGGCGCGGTAGAGCGACAGATGCCCGTCCAGTTCGACGTGGACCTGGATGAAGACCGACAGGCCGGACTGGCGCGTACGCAGGTCGTGCACCGCGCGCACCTCGTCGATGGCCAGCGCTGCCGCCTGTATGCGCGTGCGCTCGTCCTCGGGCAGTTCGCGGTCCATCAACTGGGCGAACGACGAGTTGACGATGTTCCACGCCCCTCGGAGCAGCCAGGCGGCGATCAGCAGGCCGATGATCGGATCGGCGGCGTGCAGTCCGAACATGGAAGACAGCACCAGCGCGAGGATGACGCCCGCGTTCATCAGCAGATCGCCTGAATAGTGCAGCAGATCGGCGCTGATCGCGACGGAGCCCGATTTCGCGACCACGAAACGCTGGAACATGACCAGGCCGAGGGTCAGCGCGATCGATATCACCATGACGGCGATGCCGAGATTGGACGCCTGGACCGGCTCGGGACCGGTCAGCCGGGCGGCGCTTTCCCAGGCGAGAAACACGGCGGAGCCGGAGATCAGGGCGCCCTGGGCCAGCGCGCCGATGGATTCGGCCTTGCCGTGGCCGAAGCGGTGTTCCTCGTCGGCGTCGGTCAGGCTGTAGCGGACCGCGAACATGTTCACGACCGACGCGGTCATGTCGAGGATCGAGTCCAGCAGCGAGCCGAGCATCGCCGTCGAGCCGGTCATGACGAAGGCGACCGTCTTCATCGCCACCATCGTGCCCGCAGTGAGCACCGAGGCGATGGTGGCGAGGCGCATCCAGGCGCCGCTATCGCGCTTCGGTTCGGCCATCAGGGATACAGGATCTCCGTCTTCCAGCCGCTGCCCTCGCGCACGAAGTTCAGCCGTTCGTGCAGACGGAAGGGGCGGTCGCGCCAGAACTCGATGCGCGAGGGTACGATACGGAAGCCCGACCAGTGCGGCGGCCGCGGCACCTCGCCGATGGCATATTTCGCGGCGAACTTCGCGACCCGCTTCTCCAGTTCGAACCGGCCCTCCATCGGGCGGCTCTGGTCGGACGCCCAGGCGCCGATGCGGCTGTCGCGGGGGCGGGACGCGAAATACTCGTCCGCTTCCTGCTCGCTCACGCGCTCCACGCCGCCCTCGACGCGGACCTGCCGGCGCAGCGACTTCCAGTGAAAGCAGATGCCCGCCTTCGGATGGGCCAGAAGGTCGCCGCCCTTCTGGCTTTCATAGTTGGTGTAGAAGACGAAGCCGCGGTCATCGACGTCCTTCAGCAGCACCATGCGCACGCTGGGCATGCCGTCCGGCCCGACGGTCGCCACGGACATGGCGTTCGGGTCGTTCGGTTCGGCGTCGCCGGCTTCCTTCAGCCAGGACTTGAAATGCGCAATCGGATCGGTCGGTTCGGACATTCTGGGCTCCGTTGGATGGGCCGAACATAGCGCAGCGCCGCCGCTTTGCCATGCTGCCGAGTGACACATCGCGGCGGCGGCCCGAAGATTGCAAATCTGAGACCGGCGATCTCACAGGGGAGCGAAATGCGCGCCGTCCATCTGATCATCCTGCTGCTGGCCGCGGGCTGCAGTTCCGACACGTTCTACCGCGACGCCGGCAGCATTGCCGGCGCGGCGGCGGGTACGGCTGTCGGCGGTCAGGTCGGCGGCGGCCTGGGCCGCCAGATCGCCGTCGGTGCAGCCTCGCGCACGGGCTCGCTGGTCGGCAAGGATATCGGCAGCCAGCTCGACAAGGCCTCGAAACAGGCGGCGGCGCGTGCGCAGAACAAGGCGCTGAACAGCCCGACCGGGCAGCAGATCACGTGGAACAGCCCCTCCGGGCAGGCCAGCGGCGCCGTGCAGACAACGAAACAGGGCACGCACAACCAGACCGGCCGGACCTGCAAGGCGTTCCAGCACGACATCACGATCAATGGTAAGGTCGAGACGCTGACCGGGATCGCATGTCAGCAACCGGACGGAACCTGGAAGGTGCAGCCTTGAAGCCACTCTTCGCCATCGCTCTGATCGCCGCCGTTCTTGTGTCGGCTGCCGCTCGCGCCGACTTCAACGAGGGGGTCGCCGCCTATCAGGCCGGCGACTACCGCCGCGCGGCGGAGATCTGGACGGCCGACGCCCAGGCCGCGAATCCGGCGGCCCAGCGAAATCTCGGCATCCTTTATCTGAACGGTCTCGGCGTGCCTCGGAACCCGTCGCAGGCCGCGGCCTGGTTCCGGCAGGCTGCCGATCAGGGCTATGCGCCCGCCGCCGCCAACCTCGCCGACCTCTACCTCAAGGGCACCGGGGTCACCCGCGATCTGACGACCGCCGCGCGGTTCATGACCCAGGCAGCCGAAGGCGGCATTGCGGAATCCCAGCACAATCTCGCCGTGCTCTATGAACACGGCGTCGGCGTGGAGAAGAACCGGGATACGGCGATCACGTGGTACCGGCGCGCGGCTCGGCTCGGCTTCGAACAGTCCCGGACCCGGCTGCTCGCGCTGGTTCCGGACGAGGCGCCACCGGAACCCGAGCCCGTGGCCGAGGCACCCGAGCCGGCGCAGCCGCCGTCGGGAAAACCGGATGGCGACGGGCTGGTCGACAGGCTTGTTTTCCTCTTTGCACCGGCGAATTAGTGTCCATATCTATGGTCTGAATGCCGGCTGCGCGCTATTGATGGACCGATATGTTCATCTGGCGGCGAGCCGGCGGATGAACCAGCAGATGACAGCAAGATGATGCGAGACCCCTACACCATACTGGGAGTCGGCCGGAGCGCGTCCCAGGACGACATCAAGAAAGCCTACCGCAAGCTGGCGAAGGACCTGCATCCCGACCGGCATCCCGGCGATTCGGCTGCAGCCGACCGCTTCAAGGAAGTGTCGGCCGCTTACAACCTGTTGAGCGATATCGAACAGCGCGGCCGCTATGACCGCGGCGAAATCGGCGCCGACGGCCAGGAGAAGGCCCCGCGCGGCTTCTACCGGACGCATTCGCCGGCCCCCGCCGCGGACCGCGCCCCGATGAGGAGGCCTTCGGCGCCCGCGGCTTCGAGGACATCTTCGGCGACATGTTCTCAGGATTCCGCGGCAGCGGCCGGCAGCAGCAGGCCCGCGGGCGCGACCGCAAGTATTCGCTGAAGGTCGACTTCCTGGAGGCGGCGCGCGGCGCCAACCGGCGGCTGACACTGCCCGACGGGCGCAAGCTGGATGTCCGCATTCCCGCCGGGCTGGAGGACGGTCAGCAGATCCGTCTGAAGGGCCAGGGCGACAAGGGGTCCGGCGGTCCGGACGGGGACGCGCTGATCGAGGTTTCGGTGCGGTCGCATCCGCTCTACGAGCGCCGCGGCAACGACATTCACATCGAACTGCCGATCTCGCTGTCCGAAGCGGTCCTCGGCGCGAAGGTGAAGGCGCCGACCATCCATGGCGACGTCACCGTCACTGTGCCCGAGGGTTCGAGCTCCGGCAGGACGCTCCGGCTGAAGGGCAAGGGCATCGAAGGGCGCAAGGGCGAGGCCGCCGGCGACCAGCTCGTGCGCCTGAAGATCGTGCTGCCCGACGGCGGCGATGCGGAACTGAAGGACTTCGTCACGCGCTGGAAGCGGGGCGAGAACTTCGACGCCCGCGCCGGCCTGAAGACCGACTGACGGGTCAGCTGCCGGCGACGCGGCGGTCGACGCCCTCCCAGTAGGGTTCGCGCAGGTCCTTGCGGCGGATCTTGCCCACGGGCGACTTCGGCAGCGGCTCCTTCTGGAACTTCACCTGGCTCGGCTTCTTGTAGGAGCCGAGCCGCTGGACGCACGTGTTGATCACGTCGTCGGCCGAGACCTCGTGGCTGCCGTCAAGCACGCAGAGCGCCAGCGGCGTCTCGCCCCAGCGCTCGTGCGGGACGCCGAATACGGCGACCTCGACCACACCCGGCAGGTCGGCGATGACGTTCTCCAGCTCCAGCGGCCAGATATTGTAGCCGCCGGAAATGATCATGTCGTCCGAGCGGTCGAGAATGTAGAGATAGCCATTGCTGTCGATCCGGCCGATATCGCCGGTCTTCACCCAGCCATCGACGATGCGCTCGGCGGTCGCCTCCGGATTGTTCCAGAAGCCGACCATCTGGCCGTCGGCCTTGGCGACGATCTCGCCCGGGTCGCCGACGGGGACCGGGTTGTTCTCCTCGTCCCAGATTTCGATCAGGGCGAAGGGCAGCGGCAGGCCGCAGGAGCGGATGGGGTTGGAGCCCTCGACTTCGGCGAACCACTGCTCCGGCCCCATCATGGACACCGGCAACACCTCGGTCTGGCCGTAGCCCTGCCAGAGCACGTTGCCGAAGACCTCGCGCGCCTTGTAGGCGGTGGCGTCGGCGATCGGCGCGGCGGCGACCAGCAGGCATTTCAGCGCCGACCAGTCACGCTCTGCCGCCGTGGGATCCTGCAGCATGGTGTTCAGCATGGTGGGCACGAAGAAGCCGTAGCCGACCTTCTCCTTCACCATCAGATCCATGGTCTCGCCCGGGTGGAAATGATCCAGCAGCAGGTTGCAGCCGCCCGACAGGAAGGTCGGCAGGAACTGGTAGCCCGAGCCATGGCTGATCGGCCCGACATGCATGCAGACATCGCCCGGTTCGACCGGCGGCATCAGGTAGAACCAGTCGCGGCCCGCGGCCAGCCAGGCCCGGTGCGTGTAGGCGACGCCCTTCGGCTTCCCCGTCGTACCGCCTGTATGGCGGATGATGAAATTGTCGTCGCGGTCGATCTCGACGTCCGGGTCCTCGGGCGACTGCGATGCCAGCCAGGCCTCGTAGCCCTCGTCGCGAACGATGACGCGCTCCAGACCGGGCAGTTCCTCGACGAAGCCGTCCAGATCGCTTGCATAGTGCCCGGCCACCAGCACGGCCCGGCAGCCGGTGTGATCCAGCATGTGGACATGCATCTCGCGGCGGTCGCGGGCGTAGAGCGGCACGCGGACGATGTTGGCGATGGCCGCGCCCAGGAAGAAGTCGGCGGACTCGATGGAATTGTCCTCCAGCACGCCGACCCGGTCGCCGGGCTTCAGTCCCATGGCCAGCAGCCCGTTCGCCAGCTGGCAGCCGCGCCGCCACATCTCGGCGAAGGTCAGGCGCCGGTCGCGCCAGACGATGCATTCCCTGTCGGCGTAGAACAGCGCCGAGCGGCGCATCAGCGTGCGTACGTCCATCTGTCGAACCTCCCCTGTCCGGTGGGCGGAAGATAGGACGCGGCGCGCGGGCGCGGCAAGGCCGCCGGAATCCGTTTGGGTCTCCAGAAATCCGGAACGGATAAACCTCTGGCGGTATAAATACCCCGGCATTGCACCCGAACCCGAGGAGCGCGCGATGCTGACCGACCCCTTCTTCCTGTACGACCGCGTCGAGCCGGACGGCGACAACGACTACGACGAGGTCGCCCGGCTGGCCGGGGCGCTTGATGGTGTCAGCGGCCGCGGTGTCCGGCGGCAAGCGTGGCCGGATCGACCAGGCGGAAATCGCCCGCCGCACTGCCGCCTACCAGAAGAGCCGTGGGCTGAAGGCCGACGGACTTGTCAATCCTGGTGGCCCGACCGAACTGCGTCTGGCCGCCGACCTCCATGGTCGTCAGGAAGCCCGGACGCCCCCGCCGCACCGCCGTGCGCTGGGGCGCGGCGCCAATGTGCCGGTCCACGGGTCCGTTGGCGCTGGCCAGAGCAACCTGCCCAGGGATGTGCAGACGGCCGGTCATGCGCTGCGTCTCGTCGGTCAGCCGCTGCCCGACGGTGCGGGCCCGGATGCCCTGACCTCGGCGCTCCGGACGCTTCAGGCGCAGCACGGTCTGAAGCTGGACGGCGTGATGACGCCGTTCGGTCCGACGCATGACCTCCTCGACGATCTGACGGCGCCCCGGTTGCAGCGTTTGATCGGCAGTGACCCGGCGATCCCTCTGCCTTTCGCGCCGCAGGAAGTGAAGATGATCGGACGGACGCTGCGCCTGCGCCCCACCACGATCCGGACCCGCGAGCAGGACGAAGCCTCCGTGCTGACCGAAGCCGACTGGCGCGACGCTGCGGCTCTGGGCGGCATCATCGCCGGTGAGATGCGCGACGCGGCGGTCTGGGACCGGATGGGCGGCGGCGAGCCTGCGGAGGGCGGTCTCCGAGTGCGCATGGCTGCAGCCGCGCCAGACCTGACCGGCCGCCAGCTCGACGAGTATTCCGGCATCGCGACGAAGGACGGGATCGAATTCGAGACCGATGAGCAGTTGCTCACCTACGTCGAAAAGATGCGGCAGGACCGCCCGGATCACCACGCCCCGATCGAAGAAGAGCTGCGAAGCGGCGAACTGACGATCGGCGGGCTCGAAGACCGTGTCGGGCTTCGCGCGCGCGGGGCCGCCGAGCAGCCCTGGAACCGGGACCTCCTGCGCCGGTTCGCCGCGCATCTGGACGTGTTGACCGACCGCTATATCGAGGACGCCCGCCGCGCCGGCATCGACCTCGACAGGGACGAGGCCAGGGCGCGGGCGCGCAAGCTGGCCGAGGCCGCCACCGCAGATGGCATCGATGCCGATACGCTCGGCGAGATGCTGCTCTTTGCCCTCGACTTCGCACCCGTCGTCGGCGAGGTGAAGTCGGCTGTCGAAGCAGTCGATCTCTACCGGCAGATGCTCGATGCCGAGGAGAAGGGCGAAGACGCCGGCGAACTCCGCCAAGCTTTCCTGTTCGCCCTCGCTGGCGCGATGCCTGTCCTCGGAAAGTTCGTAAAGGGTGCAAAGCTGGGGCACAAGCTGACCCAGGTTGCGAACAAGGCAAAACTGATCGGGACAGGCGGCCAGCGGCATCGCCGACAGATGCTGAAGAAACTGGAGCGGCTCAAGGCCATTCAGGGTGGCACCGCGGAAATATCCTCTATCGACAAAGTCAAAAAGCGTCTCACGCAGACCGCATTCGGTGCCTCGCTCAAAGAGCAGGCAGCGCTCAGGAAGTGGTACAAGTTTCTGACGCGTGAACAAAAGAAGGGGCGGCCACTTTCCATCAAGGAGTTTGCGCGATCGAACCCACATCTGGCAGCGCTATCACGATCCGAGCGTCTTTCACTCCAGAACACTTTGAACCCGCTGACCGGAACGGAAGTCGAGGTATTCATTCGTGGGATCATGGATCATGGCAAACTGGCAGAATTCGAAAATGGCGAACAAGTCCATTCGTTGATCTACGACATTCTCGGGCGTCCGAATTCGAGAATCCTGGATGCTGCTACGGAGTTTGATGTGGTCCCCGCGTTAGCCGGCGTTGTACGGAAGCGTGTCAAGCGAAACCCGGGTAGAGCTTTGGGACTGGAATTTAAAGGGGCTAGGGGACCCTACCCAAAAACACAACGCGACACTGACGCGGTCATCAACAGGAAGGGCAATAGTGTCGTCGCGCCACAACCTGGCCGTAGGAAGAACGCGGGCCCGAACATCAACAAAGTGGCGCTCATGCGGATCGCCGTTACCGAAATTCCGAAAGATCAATATGAAGCAGCTGTTGTTAGAAAACTCGTCAATAAGGGCTATTCAGAAGATGTGATCGTAGGTGTGCTTGGTGGAATCGACATCATGTATCGTCTCGACAGCAAAATGCTTGAGAAGGTGACTTTGGCTACCGCCTCAGCGGCAGCGTTGGCATCCGCAGCGGTCCTTGCTGGGGAGCTTTCCGAATGAATGTATGTCTTCAATGCTGATCAGGCCATCTTGCTGAAATGTGCAGGTCCTCGATGTAGTCGATGCCCGCTGCCCGCTCTCTGGCTCGCCGATCCCATGCCTCTACTGGCGCGGGATCGACATCCGGCCACTCGAAATCCAATCCGAGCTTGGCGGTCAGATCCCTCATCTGAATGACATCCCTCACGGCGCTGGCAACACTCGCCATGGCTGCGTCTTTTATCGCTCTCTTGCCGAGCGGCGTGTTGCGCAGCTTGCCCCACTTCTGCCCGTTGATGGTCTGGGAAGCGTAGTGCCAGGTGCTCTCATAGACGTCATCGACCGTTGGACCGATTTCGCTGACCACAGATCTGGCGGTGCGTTCGATGGCGGCCATGTCGCCGGCGAGATAGGCGAAGAGAACGTAAGAGGGGAGAAATCCTTCGCGGTTGTTGACCCAGTCTTTCAGCAGGTTGTCATAATAACCGGCATAGCTCGTCCATCGTGACAGGCACCGTTGCCACACGCCCGTTTCCCACGCGGTGGCCATGGATGCCGCCAGGTCTTCCGGCTGCATGTCCCTGAGCATCCAGGACTTCGCGTTCGGATTCACCAGTTCCGGCATGGCGGTATCCCAACCCCTGGGCGGTCGATAGTACCCACCTTCGAAACGGACGGCGATGCGCTCACGCTTGAAGGCGTGCCAGTACAAGGCTTTCCACAGCGGGGCATCGTCATAGTACGCGTACTCGTTGGCGTGGGCGTCGCGTTGACGCGCCTTGTCCTCGTCCGCGATCCAGTAGCTGGAAACGTCGTGGCAGAATATCTTGCTGCCGGGCATCCGAACCTGATGATCTTTGACGCCGCATTTTTCAGCCAGTTGTGCGTATCGTGGCAGTAAATGGCCCGAGGTGTCCCGAAGGGATCCCGGCAGGGTTCGGTAGGGTTGATCGAGCCGCAGGTGATGGACGATTCCGTCGCCATCCAGCCGCCAGTGCGCCTTGCCGACCCGCCTGAAGCCATGTCGCTCGACCATGTCGCCGAAGCCGGCCTCGGCGACCTGCACATGGGCTGGTTTGTCCGCTGATCCGCTCATGACCGGATCATGTCATGCAACCGGCGCGCGTCAAAGCCGGGGGCGGGCCATCCGGCGGGTCAGCAGGCGCTCCGAGCCGGCGGGTTTCGCGACCAGCCCCAGCGTCCGGTAGCCCGCGCGGGCGAAGACCGGGGCCGACGACCGGCTGGCCCAGGTGTCGCGGCGGATGACGCCGCGTGCCGCCATCGCGGCGTCGCCGGCCTCCAGCAACTCACGCGCCAGCCCCAGGCGCATGAAATCCGGGTCCACGAACAGCATGTGCACATGCCCGTCGCGACGGAACTCGGTGAAGCCGGCGATGCGGCCGTCGGCGATGGCGACGAGGGTCAGGTACCGCGATTGCCTCAGGCGCCAGCGGCGAAAGCTGTAGGGGATGCTGGACCAGTCCCGCCGCTGGGCACGCGTGTAGCCGCGGCCGGCCATGATCGCGGCCCGGAAGATCGCCAGACAGGTCCTTGCGTCGGCGGGGGTCCAGCGGCGGATGCGCATATCGGAGGGAATTTCGGCCTGCATGCGTTGCAGGTTAGCGCAGGTCCCGGCAGCAGAAACCCCGCCGGGTGCGATCCGGCGGGGTCCCGCGCACAGTTTCGATTGTCATCGCCGCCTGTGCGCCCGTCTCGGGACCTTCCGCTGCGAGGCGCTTCGAGGGTTCGGGCGCAGCGGCGGGCCGTTGGCGGACCTTTAACGGCGTTGTCCGGTCTTTCCGGACGCCGGTCGTTGCCGGCTTTTCGGTGCGGCCCCGGGAGAGCATCGCGTGGCCGCTTGCCTACGAAGGTGTCCGGCGCCCGGCAGCGCGTCCATGCAGCGTTCCGGCGCCGGCGATGTGTTTCGGATCAGTGGTATTCCTGCTTCGGCGGCGTCATTTTTCTAGCCTCCGCTTCGTCTGAGTTGACGCTACGTAAGGTACAGTAGTGCAACAAAACCGTCAAACGAATTGCGTGCCCGGAGAGCGGACTTGAACCCCCGCGGCGCTGCCGTTATAAGCCCGCTTTCCGATCGTCCGGCAGGGCATGCCGAGGCGGTCGCTCAGCTTGGGGCCCCGTTGGCCCCGCAACTCAACCGACGAGGAAAGCAAATGCCCAAGATGAAGACCAAGAGCGGGGCGAAGAAACGTTTTCGCCTGACCGCGACCGGCAAGGTGAAGCGCAGCCAGACCGGCAAGCGTCACGGCATGATCAAGCGTACGCCCAAGCAGATCCGCGATCTGCGCGGCACCACCCTGGTTTCGGAAGCCGACGCCAAGGTGATCCGCAAACATTTCCTGCCGAACGGCTGACCGGAGGGCTTGAGACATGGCACGAGTGAAACGTGGCGTCGCCAGCCGCGCCCGCCGCAAGGAAATCCTGGAACAGGCCAAGGGCTACCGTGGCCGGGGCAAGAACGTCCTCTCCGTCGCGCGCCAGCGCGTCGAGAAGGGCATGCAGTATGCCTATCGGGACCGCAAGGTCCGCAAGCGGAACTTCCGCAGCCTGTGGATCCAGCGCATCAATGCCGCCGTGCGCGAGCACGACCTGACGTATGCCGTCTTTATCGACGGCCTGCGGCACGCCGGTATTGAAGTTGACCGCAAGGTGCTGGCCGACATCGCCGTGCGCGATCCCGACGGCTTCAAGGTTCTGGTCGATCAGGCCAAGAACGCCCGCGAAGCGAAATACGCCGACAACTGAGATCCGGCGCGCTTCGCTCAAGCGAAAGCGTCTCCGATATGGATATTCAGGAACTCGAGGCCGAACTGACCGGCCAGGTCGAGGGCGCCGCCGATATGGCGGCGCTCGAGGCCGCGCGCGTGGCTGCCCTTGGCAAGAAGGGGCGGCTCACCGAACTCATGCGAGGCCTGGGCAAGATGGACCCGGCCGAGCGCCAGCAGGTCGCGCCGCAGCTCAACCAGCTCAAGAACCGGCTCGGCGACGCCATCGAGGCGCGCCGGTCGGCGCTGAAGCGGGTCGAGCTGGAAGTGCGTCTGGCGTCCGAGACCGTGGACGTCACCCTGCCGGTCCGGCCGGAGGAACAAGGCCGCATCCACCCCGTCAGCCAGGTGATCGACGAGATCAACGAGATCTTCGCGGACCTGGGCTTCGCTGTCGCCGAAGGGCCGGATATCGAGGACGATTTCCATAACTTCACCGCGCTGAACTTCCCGCCGGCGCATCCCGCCCGGGAAATGCACGACACCTTCTTCTTCCACCCGGACGGGAGCGGCGAGCGCAAGCTGCTACGCACGCATACGTCGTCGGTGCAGATCCGCTGGATGGAGAACAATCCGCCGCCGCACCGTATCGTGGTGCCGGGCCGGACCTACCGTTCCGACAGCGACATGACCCACACGCCGATGTTCCACCAGATCGAGGGTCTGGTGATCGACCGCGACGTGCACATGGGACACCTGAAGGGCGTGCTGGAAGAGTTCTGCCGGGCCTTCTTCGAGGTTGAAGAGGTACGGATGCGCTTCCGCCCCAGCTTCTTTCCGTTCACGGAGCCGTCCGCCGAAGTCGATATCGGCTGCTCCTTCGACAAGGGGCAGATCCGCATCGGCGAGGGCGACGACTGGCTGGAAATCCTGGGCTGCGGGATGGTGCATCCGAACGTGCTGAAGTTCTGCGGTCTCGACCCCGACGAGTGGCAGGGCTTCGCCTGGGGCATGGGCATCGACCGCATCGCCATGCTGAAATACGGCATTCCCGATCTGCGCGCCTTCTTCGAGGCCGATCTGCGGTGGCTCAAGCACTACGGCTTCATGCCGTTCGACGTGCCGGCTCTGGGCGGAGGGCTCAGCCGATGAAGTTCACGCTGAGCTGGCTCAGGGAGCACCTGGAAACCGACGCCACGCTGGATCAGGTCGTCGAGAAGCTGACCGCCGTCGGCCTGGAGGTTGAAGGCGTCGAGGACCGGGCAAAGGAGCTTGCGCCGTTCACCGTCTGCCACGTGATCGAGGCCGTGCAGCACCCCGACGCCGACCGGCTTCGGGTCTGCAAGGTGGACACCGGTAGCGAGACCGTTCAGGTCGTCTGCGGCGCGCCGAACGCACGCACCGGCATGAAGGGCGTCTTTGCGCACTCTGGCCTGACCGTACCGGGTACCGGCCTGCTGCTGAAGCCGTCGAAGATCCGCGGCGTCGAGAGCAACGGCATGCTGGTCTCGGAGCGCGAGATGGGCCTCTCCGACGCCCATGACGGCATCATCGAGATGCCGGCGGACTCGCCGGTCGGGCAGCCCTTCGCGCCGCTGATGGGTCTGGACGATCCGATGATCGAGGTCGCGATCACGCCGAACCGGCAGGACTGCCTCGGCGTCCACGGCATCGCCCGCGATCTGGCTGCGGCCGGTCTCGGCACGCTGAAGCAGCCCGATCTCGGCGGTCCGGACGGGCAGTTCGAGAGCCCGATTGGGGTGCGTTTCACCTTCGAGGACCCGGAGACGGCCGACGCCTGCCCGGTCTTCCACGGCTGCCATGTCCGCGGCGTGAAGAACGGTCCCAGCCCAAAATGGCTGCAGGAGCGGCTGCTGGCCATCGGCCTGCGCCCGATCTCCACGCTGGTCGATATCACCAACTTCGTGACCTACGACCTCGGCCGCCCGCTGCACGTCTTCGACGCCGACAAGGTGAAGGGTGACATCCAGGTGCGCCTCGGCAAGCCTGGCGAGACCTTCGAGGCCCTCGACGGCGAGACCTACGAGATGTCGGGCGAGGAGTGCGTGATTGCCGATGACGGCGGCGCGCACGGCTTCGGCGGTGTCATGGGTGGCGAGGCCAATGGCTGCCAGCCCGACACGGTGAACGTCTTCATCGAAAGCGCATGGTTCGATCCGGTCCGCACGGCCCGCACCGGCCGCCGGCACGGCATCGAGTTGGATGCGCGCTACCGCTTCGAGCGCGGCGTCGATCCCGAAAGCGTGGCCTGGGGCATCAGGGTCGCGGCGCGGCTGGTGACAGAACTCTGCGGCGGGGAACCGAGCCACATCGTGAAGGCCGGCGAAATCCCTGACATCACAAAGACGGTGACGCTCCGCGCCTCCCGGGTGAAGGCGCTGGGCGGCGTTGACGTGCCAGAGGCCGACATCGTCCGCATCCTGTCCGCGCTCGGATACGAGGTTTCAGGCGGGGGTGAGGCCATTCAGGCGAAGGTGCCGTCATGGCGCATCGACGTCGATGGCGAGGCCGACCTGGTCGAGGATGTCGTGCGCATCTTCGGCTACGACAAGATCGAGACGGCGATGCTGCCGCGCCTCTCCGAGGTCGCGATGCCGAGCCTGACGGCGGCGCAGCGCAATCTGCGCACGGTCCGCCGGGTGCTGGCCGGACGCGGCATGGTCGAGGCCGTGACCTGGTCCTTCCTGCCGCGCGCGCAGGCCGAACTGTTCGGCGGCGGAGCGGACGAGATGATGCTGTCCAACCCGATCTCGTCGGACCTGGACTGCATGCGTCCGTCGAACCTGCCGAACCTGATCGCGGCTGCAGGCCGGAACGCCGACCGCGGCATGCCCAACGCTGCGCTGTTCGAGGCCGGTCCGCAATACCGCGATCCCAACCCGGACGGGCAGGACATTGTCGCCGCCGGCATCCGGCGTGGCCAGATCGGCCAGAGGCACTGGGCCGGTGGGCTGCGCGCCGTCGACGCCTTCGACGCCAAGGCCGATGCGCTGGCGGCGCTGGGTGCGCTGGGCGTGGATGTCGGCAAGCCGCAGGTCGCAGCCGAGGCGCCCGACTGGTACCACCCGGGCCGCTCCGGCGTGATCCGGCTGGGCCCGAAGAACGTCCTCGCCCATTTCGGCGAAATCCATCCGGCGGTGCTGGACGAGATGGATGTGCGTGGCCCTGTCGTCGGCTTCGAGGTCTTCCTCGACCGCGTGCCCCTGCCCAAGGCCGGCCGCACCGCGACTCGCCCGCCGCTGCAGGCTTCCGACTTCCCGGCCGTGAGCCGCGACTTCGCCTTCGTGGTGGACCGTGGCGTGGCCGCAGCGGACATCATCCGCGCGGCGCAGGGCGCAGACCGGAACCTGATCGAGGCCGTCGACGTGTTCGACGTCTACGAGGGCGAGCACATCGGCGAGGGCCGCAAGTCTGTCGCCATAGCAGTGCGGATGCAGCCCGCCGACAAGACCCTCACCGACGACGAGATCGAGGCCATCGGCCAGAAGATCGTCGCCAACGTGGCCAAGACGACGGGCGGCGAACTGCGGGGCTAGGCTCGACGGCCCGGCGCACGCCGATTGTCATGCCCGCTTCATGCGGGCATCCGATCAATCATCAGACCAGCGGCGAAGCCGCACCGGACCCCCGCACAAGGCGGGGGTGACGACAGGTCTTTGACGTCTACGCCGGCGGCTTCGCCTCCGGTCCGGCGATCTCCATGGCTTTCCGGTAGGCAGGGCGCGCGCCGATCCTTTCGGCATACGCCTTCGTGTTCGGCAGGTCGTCGAGCCCCTTGCCGCCCGACGGGATGATCCGGACCACGTCGTACATGGTCATGAAGTCGGCGCAGGTGAGTTCGTCGCCGGCCAGATAATCCGTGTTGCCCAGCGTCTGCTCCAGCATGGTGTAGTAGCCGTCCCAGCGGCGTCGCAGCAGCTCCTTCACCAGCGGCGCGGTCTCGCCTTCCGGGTTGGATCCCAGAGCCAGACTGGCGAAGAACAGGCCCAACGCGTTGTTGTTGAAGTGCATCCAGTAGAGGTAATCGGCGTAGTTCTGCTGATCCGGCCCGACCGTGAACCGGCCGCCGGCGTGGGTGTGGCAGATGTACTCCAGGATCACCGCCGACTCCGTCAGCACGCGGCCGTCATCCTCGATCACGGGAGATGTGGCGGCCGGATGCAGGGCGAAGTACGCCTCGGGCATCAGACGGTTGGCCTTCCGGTGGTACCATTTGAGCTCGTAGGGGAGCCCGAGTTCCTCCATCAGCCAGACCACACGGTCCGACTGCGAGACGCCGAGATGGTGAATCGTGATCAAGGTCGCTTCCTCCTGTCCGAAGTGCGGACATTACCGGCTGCAACGGCCTGCCGGAAGGCCGCCCGGCGGCCTGCTCATGGGTCGGTCCCGCGCAGCCCGTCTTGATCGACGCCACCAATGCGGTATGACCGGAGCGGTCTGTTGGGAATTGCCGTGTGACCGGGGAGGGTTAGCGCATGCCGCAAAGCGGTCCGATGAACATCCTGGAAGCCGTCGTGCTGCCGGAGTGGATCGACTACAACGGTCACATGAACGTGGGCTACTACAACGTCGCCTTCGACAAGGCGACCGATGGCCTGTTCGACCGTCTCGACATGGGCCTCGACTACGTGAAGCGGGAGAACAAGTCCTTCTTCACGTTGCAAACCAACGTCCACTACATCGGCGAGGTGCTGGAAGGCACGAAGCTGCGCTACACGGTGCAGCTGCTCGACTTCGACCCCAAGCGGGTGCACGCTTATTTCGAGATGTTCAATGCGGATGAAGGCTATCTGTCCGCGACGTCGGAACAGATGATGGTTCATGTCGATCTGGAGACACGGAAGTCGGCCGCCATGCCCGACGATCTGCTGGCCCGGGTGCGGGCGCTCTACGACAGTCACAGGGACCTTCCGCGGCCGGAAAAGGCGGGCCAGGGCATGGCCATCCGCCGCCGCACAGCCGAGGCAGGCTGAGCGATGACCGGAGCGGCCGCCCGCGCCCGCGCGTGGACCGCCCGGTTCCTGAAACAGACCCTGCGCGATTTCCGCCCGGCCCAGGACGTCTCCGCCCGGGAACAGATGCTGATGCTGGTCTTCGCGGCGCTGATCGGCCTCGCGGTCGGCTACGCGGCCTATGGCTTCCGCGAACTGCTGGGGATCATCCAGCATCTCTTCTACGGCACGGCCTCCGAATATCTCGTCGAGACCGTCCGGAACCTGCCCTGGTGGCACGTGATGCTGGCCCCGGCCATCGGCGGCATGATCCTGGCGCTGTTCCTGCGCTACATCATGCCGGGCGGTCGCGCCCAGGGTGTTCCCGATGTGATCGAGGCCGGCATGTACAATGACGGCCGGATGTCGTTCCGCGCCGGGATCGGCGCCGCTGCGGCCAGCGCACTCTCCATCGGCTGCGGCGCTTCGGTCGGACGCGAGGGGCCGCTGGTCCATCTCGGCGGATCGCTGGCCGGCGTCCTGGCCAAGAAGCTGCACCTCAACCGGGTCGAAGGCCATTCGGTCCTGGCCTGCGGCGTTGCTGCCGGCGTTGCGGCATCGTTCAACGCGCCGATCGCGGGCGTGATCTTCGCCCACGAGGTCGTGCTGGGTCATTATGCGCTCCGGGCGCTGGCACCGGTGGTGATCTCGGCCGTCATCGGCACCATCATCACACGCATCCATATCGGCGATTTCCCGGCGTTCCTGATCCCGGAATACGCCATCCTGAGCTTCTGGGAGTTTCCGGCCTTCATGATGCTTGGCCTGGTCAGCGGCGTGATGGCGCTGGTCTTCTTCTGGTCGGTCGGGTTCACCAAGGACATCTATGACGCGCTGAAGCTGCCCGAATTCTGGCGGCCGCCGGTGGCCGGTCTGCTGGTCGGTTGCATCGCGCTTCTGTTCCCTGAGGTTCTGGGTGTCGGATACGAGGCGACCGACAACGCGCTGAAGCAGTTCTACTCGCTGACGGCGCTGGTTCTGCTCGTGGCGGCGAAGATGGCGGCGACGTCGATCTCGGTCGCCGGCGGCTTCGGCGGCGGCGTGTTCTCGCCGGCCCTCTTCATCGGCGCGATGACCGGCGGCGCCTTCGGTCTCATCGCGTCATATGTCTTCCCCGAACTGGCCGCCGAACACGGCCTCTACGCCATTGTCGGCATGGGGGCGGTGGCGTCGGCCATACTGGGCGCGCCGATCTCGACCACGCTGATCGTGTTCGAGCTGACGGGCGACTACCGCGTCACCATCGCCATGATGGCCGCCGTGGTTTTCGCCGCAATTCTCGGGCGGCAGTTCCGCTACCGCAATTTCTTCCATTGGCAGCTGGCGCGCCGGGCGGTGAAGGTCGCCGACGCCGACGAGGTGCTGCTGCATGCCCAGGTCGTCGCCGACGTGATGATCACCAGCGTCGAGGGTATCAGTTCATCGATGACCTTCGCCCGGCTGCGCGATGTCTACCGCGACAGCGACGCCCAGGCCTACTACGTGGTGGACGAGGACGGCCGCGTCACCGGCGCTCTCAACGAGACCGACGTGAAATACGCCCTGCTGGATCCGGAGCTGGACAATTTCGGCCTCGCCGTCGACATCGCCTCGGCGCCTGGCCCGCTGCTGACGCCGGCCATGCCGCTCGACGAGGCGATGACCGCCTTCAGCGGCACAGCCTTCCGCTATCTCGCCGTGGTGGATTCCCGGAGCAGCCGGCATCTTCTGGGCATCGTGCGCTTCCGCGACCTTCTCGCCGCGCATAATCAGGCGCTGAAGGAAGCGCAGGAAGAGACCCGGTAGCAGCTCCCCGAAACGAAAAGGGGCGGCGCAATGCGCCGCCCCGTTCGTCATCCTCGCAGGAAAGCCCCGTTACTGGCTGGCTTCCTTCAGGTAGGCGATGATGTTGGCGATGTCCGCTTCCTTCTTGAGACCGGGGAACGCCATCTTGTTCTTCGGAATGTAGCCCTTCGGATCGGCCAGGTATGCCGCGATCGTCTCTTCACTCCAGACGATGCCGCTGTCCTTCATGGCCGACGAGTAGCGGGTGAAATCCTCGCTGGTTCCGGCGGTCCGGCCGAAGACGCCGTGCAGGTTCGGACCCACCGGGCTCTTCTGCCCGGCTTCGATCTTGTGGCAGGCCTTGCACTTGTTGAACACCTTGGCGCCGGCGGCTGCATCGCCCTCGGCCTGCGCAGTGGCCGTTCCCATCGCCAGGACGGCCGCCATGGCCAGCATTGTCTTCTTCATCATGGTCGCTTCTCCGCTGATCCCCATTTGCTCGGATGGTCTGTGTGTCATCCTCGATAACGCCCGTTCTTAGGCCGAGCGGCAGGCCGTGTGGACCCGGCAGCCTGTCGCAGGACCAGACTGTGTGCCGCCGCTGAACCCAGTATGAACGCGCCGCGGCCGGCGGCGGATCACTTTTCGCCTCCGCGGCGAATCCGGCCCGGCAGGGCCGGGAAGGGCGGCACCCGGCGAAACAGCGCGCAGAAAAGTGACGCAGCGTCCGGGCCGCTCACGCTTCCGACGCCAACAAACACGTTGACGGGCCTTTTCGGCCATCTTCACTATGCCCTGTCGCGGGCGTGAGAACGCGCCTCAGAAACACGATGATGATAACAGGGAGCCATTCCATGAAACTTCGGAACACGCTGCTGGCTGGCGTGGCCGTACTGGCGATGGGTGCCGCGGGCGCCAGCGCGAAGGAAATGACCTTCGCGTTCCAGGGCGACGCCAACTCGATGGATCCGTACAACCTCAACGAAACCTTCACGCTGGGCTATCTCGGGAACGTCTATGAGGGCCTGGTCCGCCGTGGCGCCGATCTGTCGACCGAGCCCGCCCTGGCCGAGAGCTGGGAAATTGTCGAACCGACCCGCTGGCGCTTCCACCTGCGCAAGGGCGTGAAGTTCCACGACGGCCGCGACTTCACCGCGGACGACGTCGTCTTCTCTGCCGAGCGCGTCCGCGGCGAGGGGTCGGACCTGAAGACCCGTCTGGCCGGCGTCACCGACATCATCAAGGTCGATGACTACACGGTCGATTTCGTGACCGAGGCGCCGAACCCGATCCTGCACTTCGAGTGGTCGACCTGGGGCATCATGTCGAAGGGCTGGGCCGAGGAAAACGGGGCGCTGACCGCGCAGTCGGCGACCGGCGACGTCGAGAACTTCGCCACCCGCAACACCAACGGCACCGGCCCGTTCAAGGTCGTCAGCCGCGAGGCCGACGTGCAGACCGTCGCCGAAGTGAACCCCGACTGGTGGGACAACGGCGCCAAGGAGCACAACCTGACCAAGGTGACGTTGAAGCCGATCGGCTCCGACGCCACCCGTGTCGCCGCACTGCTTTCCGGCCAGGTCGACATGGCCTACCCGATCCCGGTGCAGGACATGGACCGCGTTGACGGCAACAGCGGCACTTCGATGCTGGTCGGCCCGGAACTGCGCACGATCTTCCTGGGCATGGACCAGCACCGCGACGAGCTGCTGTACTCCAACGTCAAGGGCAAGAACCCGTTCAAGGACCTGCGCGTCCGTCAGGCGTTCTATCACGCCATCGACGCCAACCTGATCAAGCAGAAGGTCATGCGCGGCCTGTCCGAGCCGAGCCCGCTGATGGTCGCTCCGGGCATCAACGGCGGCAATCAGGACGACTTCGAACGGTTGGCCTACGATCCGGACAAGGCAAAGGCCCTGCTGGCCGAAGCCGGCTATCCGGACGGCTTCGAGGTCGGCATGGACTGCCCGAACGACCGCTACGTGAACGACGAGGCGATCTGCCTGGCCGTGACCTCCATGCTGGCCCGCGTCGGCGTGAAGGTGAACCTGCTGGCACAGCCGAAGGCGCTGTACTTCAAGAAGGTGCTGGCCCCGAGCCTCGACACCTCCTTCTACCTGCTGGGCTGGACGCCGGGCTCGTTCGACAGCTGGAACGTGCTGTTCAACCTGCATGGCTGCTACAACGAGGAAACCGGCAACGGCAAGTTCAACCTGGGCCGCTACTGCAACGAGAAGGTGGACGGGCTGACGGCGCAGATCCTGTCCGAGACGGATGCTGCGAAGCGTTCCGAGATGATCCGACAGGCATGGAAGATCACCACCGACGAGGTTGCTCATATCCCGCTGCACCAGCAGGCGCTGGCGTGGGGTGTGCGCAGCGGCGTCAACGTGAAGCAGCGCGCGGACAACCAGTTCGCGTGGCGCCACGTAACGATCGACTGATGTCGGTTTGAAGGTCGCGGCCCCTCATTTCCCTCGCCGGAAGTGGGGGGCCGCTTCTTTTCAAGAAGCGACCTGAATGATCGCCTTCATCATACGCCGCCTGATCCAGGCCCTGATCGTCATGCTGGTGGTAGCCCTGATCGGCTTCACCATGTTCCGCTTCGTCGGCGATCCGGTGGCCCAGATGGTCGGGCAGGACACCTCGCTGGCCGAGCGCGCCGAACTGCGTGAGAAGCTCGGTCTCAACGATCCGGTAGCTGTCCAGTTCGGCCGCTACATCTCCAATGTCGCGCAGGGCAATTTCGGCATTTCCTACCGCATCGGCCGACCCGTGGACTCGCTGCTGGGCGAGCGCTTCCCGGCGACCCTCGAACTCGTGATCGTGGCGGCGCTCTTCGCGCTCCTTGTGGGTGTTCCAGCCGGGGTCTACACCGGTCTTTATCCAAAGAGCTGGTTCAGTCAGGTCCTGCTGACCTTCTCGCTGCTTGGCATATCGTTGCCGACATTCCTGATCGGTATCCTCCTGATCCTGCTCTTCGGCGTCTATCTGGGCTGGCTGCCGACGTTCGGACGCGGGGAGACGGTCGACATGGGGCTCTGGGATACCGGCTTCCTGACCGCTTCGGGATGGAAGTCGCTGATAATGCCCGGCATCACGCTCGGCATGTTCCAGCTCGCGCTCGTCATGCGTCTGGTGCGATCGGAAATGCTGGAAGTCCTCAGAACCGATTTCATCAAGTTCGCGCGCGCCCGCGGCCTGTCCAACCGGGCGGTCCATTTCGGCCATGCGCTGCGCAATACGCTGATTCCGGTCATCACCATCACCGGCCTGCAGCTGGGTTCGCTGATCGCCTTCGCCATCGTGACCGAGACCGTGTTCCAGTGGCCCGGCATGGGACTGCTGTTCCTGCAGGCGATCCAGTTCGTGGATATCCCGGTGATGTCCACCTACCTGATGGTTGTCGCCTTCATCTTCGTCGTGCTGAACCTGATCGTGGACATCCTCTACTACGTGGTTGATCCGCGGCTCCGGGTCGAGCGCGTGGGGGGCGGCCACTGATGGGTCCCTGGGCGCGGCTTCGCGACAATCTCTCCCGCTTCTTCGACGGCGATATCTGGCACAGCTTCCGCAGTTCGCCGGTGGCGGTCGTTGCCTGCTTCGTCGCCGTCATCATGATCCTCGCAGCCCTGATCGCGCCGTTGATCACGCCGCAGGATCCATTCGATCCGGCGTCGCTGGACCTGCTGAACGCCTTCACCCCGCCGATCTGGAACCCCGACGGCTACATGCCCTTCATCCTGGGCGCCGACGACCAGGGCCGCGACATGTACTCGGCCATTCTCTACGGCTCCCGGGTCTCGATCCTCGTCGGCTTCGCCTCCGTTGTTCTGGCGATCGTCATCGGCGTGACGCTGGGACTGGTCGCGGGCTATCTGGGCGGCAGCGTGGACACGGCCATCATGCGCGTCGCCGACGTGCAGCTCAGCTTCCCGGCGCTGCTCATCGCCCTGCTGATCAGCGGCGTCAGCCAGGCGGTCTTCGCAGGTGAGGGCGACATCGCGCTCTACGTCATTATCATCTCGATCGCGCTGTCGATCTGGCCCCAGTTCGCGCGGACGGTGCGCGGCTCGACAATGGTCGAGAAGGGCAAGGAGTACGTCCAGGCGGCCCGTGTGATCGGCCTCGGCCGCTTCGCGATCATGTATCGGCACGTGCTGCCCAATGTGATGGGGCCGGTGCTTGTTATCGGCACCATCAATCTGGCGGTCTCGATCCTGCTGGAGGCAACGCTGTCCTTTCTCGGCGTCGGCGTGCCGCCGACCGAACCCTCGCTCGGCACCCTGATCCGTATCGGCCAGGATTTCCTGTTCTCCGGCGAATGGTGGATCGTGATCTTCCCCGGCATCTTTCTCGCGATGCTGGTGCTGTCGGTGAACCTGCTGGGCGACTGGCTCCGCGATGCGCTCAACCCGAAACTGAGGTAGGGCGATGGCAGAACCCGTACTGGAAGTGAAGAACCTGCGCGTCGAGTTTCCCACACGGCGCGGTACGCTGGTCGCCGTGGACGACATCTCCCTGACCATCGGCAAGGGCGAAGTGCTGGGCGTCGTGGGCGAGTTGGGCGCCGGCAAGTCGATGACAGGCGCGGCGATCATCGGCCTGATCGAACCGCCCGGACGGATCGCGGAAGGCCAGATCCTGCTCAACGGCAAGCGGATCGACAACCTGTCCTACGAGCAGATGCGCAAGCTCAGGGGCCAGGAGATCGGCGCCATCTTCCAGGATCCGCTGACCAGCCTGAACCCGCTCTACAAGGTCTCCGAACAGCTGATCGAGACCATCCAGACGCACACGAAGCTCACCGACAAGCAGGCGCGGCAGCGCGCCCTCGATCTGCTCAAGGAAGTCGGCATCCCGGCGGCCGAGAGCCGGCTGGACCACTATCCGCATCAGTTCTCGGGCGGCATGCGCCAGCGCGTCGTCATCGCCCTGGCGCTCTGCGCGGAGCCGAAGCTGATCATCGCCGACGAGCCGACCACGGCGCTCGACGTCTCCATCCAGGCGCAGATCATCACCCTGATCAAACGGCTCTGCGCCGAGCATGGCGCTTCGGTGATGCTGGTGACCCACGACATGGGCGTCATCGCCGAGACCGCGGACCGCGTCGCCGTCATGTATGCGGGCCGTGTCGCGGAGATCGGTCCGGTTCAGGACGTGATCAAGCGCGCCCGGCATCCCTATACCGAAGGGCTGATGGGCGCGATCCCGTCGCTTGGCACGCGGGCCAGCAAGCTGACGCAGATCGACGGCTCGATGCCGCGCCTGACAGACATTCCCAATGGCTGCGCCTTCCATCCGCGCTGTCCGAAGGTGATGTTCAAGTGCCATACGCTCCGGCCCGACCTGATGGGCGACGGCAGGCATGATGTCGCCTGCTGGCTGCACGAACCGGCCGAGGAGGGCGTGGTATGAGCGAGCCGCTGCTCCGCGTCGAGAATCTCGTCCGCCACTTCGATGTCTCGCCGCCCTGGCTGAACCGCGTCACCGAAGGGCTGCCGCGCGCCTGGGTGAAGGCGGTCGACGGCGTCACCTTCGAGATCGGACGCGGCGAGACCTTCAGCCTGGTGGGCGAGTTCGGGCTGCGGGAAGTCGACGGTCGCCCGCCTGGTCGTCGGTCTCTACAACCCGACCTCCGGCGAGATCGAGTTCGACGGGCTGGATCTGTCTTCGGCCAAGGCGCGCGGCCGCAACGCTGCGGCGCAGCGCCGGATGCAGATGATCTTCCAGGACCCCTATGCATCGCTCAATCCGCGCTGGCGGGTCTCGGATATCGTCGCCGAGCCGATCCGCCATCTGAAGCTGGCGACCGACAAGGCCGAGATCCAGCGCCGCGTCGGCGAACATCTGAGCCAGGTCGGGCTCAGCCCGAAGGACGGCGAGAAGTATCCCCACGAGTTTTCGGGCGGCCAGCGCCAGCGTATCTCCATCGCCCGCGCTCTTGCCGGCAAGCCGGAATTCCTGGTGTGCGACGAGCCCACCTCGGCGCTGGACGTCTCGGTGCAGGCCCAGATCCTGAACCTGATGAAGGAACTGCAGGACGAACTGGGCCTGACCTATCTGTTCATCAGTCACGACCTGGCCGTGGTCTATCACGTCTCGACCAAGGTCGGTGTGATGTATCTCGGCCGGCTGGTCGAGTGGGCCGAGACGGAGACGCTCTTCAGCGCGCCGCGGCACCCCTACACGCGGATGCTGCTGGACGCGATCCCGGACCTGGAGATGTCGGGGCGTGCCCGCACGCCGGTTGCTGGCGAGGTGCCGAGCCCGATCGATCCGCCGCCGGGTTGCCCGTTCCATCCGCGCTGCCCGCTGGCCAATGACCGCTGCCGTTCGGAAGTGCCGGCCGCGATCAGCGTCGGCTCGTCGATGGTGGCCTGTCATGCGGTGGAGGAGAACCGGCTGCCGCCCTGGCGGAACCTGCCTCAGGAGGGCTGAGTTCAGCGACCGCCGTGCCGGGATGAGATCGAATGTCCGCCGTCCGGGCTGACGGAGACGTCGCGGCTCACCGGCGCCTTCCATTGCCAGACGCCGACGAGAAAATCGGTTCGGCCCGTCTCGCCGGTCAGCGGCACGATCAGCCTCTCATAGGGCAGTTTCCGCCCTTCGCTGTCGCGGTGACTGGCACTGGAGTGGTGCGGCGCCCCGCGTTTCATGATGTCCTCGGCCAGCACACGGAAACGCTGCCACGCCTCATCGCCGAGCACTTCGTCGACGAACTTGCCTGTCAGGCTGAGGCCGCGCCGCGTGTCGTGGCGGTTGCCGGAGAAACGGTAGCGCAGCCGGGACACATCGCCATCGCCGGCGACATTCTCGACGATCATCAGCGATTGCCAGATGCGTGGCACGGCCAACGGGTCGAAGCGCTTCTTCGGCGGCGGCCTGCCGGCGGCGCCTCCGAGGCTCTTCCAGTAGCCGAGCAGGACCGACAGGTCGCGGGGCAGGTTCCCCGGCAGGTCGAACCCGGTTTCCGTATCGCTCTTGGCTTCAGATAGCTCAGGCATCAGGCAGTGCCGACCGTTGCATGATTTTCCGGCATCTATCCTATCGGGCAGTGGCGGGCGGCCAAACGTGCGCATTCGCACAGGTAGTATTGAAGTGTTTCAATTCTTCGCGCTGGTTGAAAAGTTTCATCGTCAAGAAATCGATATCCGTGCCGGTTCAGACGGTTGCGCCGTCTACCGGGCGTTTGACGGTTTAGATTTTTTCGTGCGGGTCTAGGCGGCTTTCAGCCAGTTAAGGCAGCCGGTCTTCTCGAGAAGCGGGTCGAGCCGTGTGCGGGTGCTCTCGCCAAGGCCGGCGTAAAGCGATTCCAGCCGTCCGAGGCACTTGGCCTGATACCGGAACGGCGCCTGGGCGTAGGTGCGGCCATAGATCTGCAGCCGGACTTCCTCGGCGCCGTTTTCCAGCGCATCGCGGTTGGCGTGCAGGAACGGCAGGTATGCCTCGCCGCAGACCCGCAGCAACTGCGTGACCGCACCGGGCAGGGGGCAGTCGGGTTTCAGCCAATTGCCTTCCAGGCCCGAAAGGTCGTCCATGTGCCGGATCCAGTGGAAGGCCGTCGGCGCCTCGCGGGCGATGACGTCACGCGGATCCGGATCGTCGGCCAGGGTCTTGAGTTGCCCGAAGAGGCCGAAATCGCCCAGCGAGGGCCGGGTGCCGAAGAGGAATGACCGGTAGCCGACCCGGCTTTCGAGCGCGTGCAGGATGCTCTGGAAACTGGCCTCGATGACCGGCTTGTTCTCCTCGGTACAGCCGACCAGGGCCATCCGGCCGACCTGACGCGCGCAGATGTCCTTCGCGAATTTTTCCCGCTTTCCCATCGCGCCCTCGCCGGAGGGCGTGTTGTCGGAAGCGATCCAGTAGGAGGCAAAGTTCCGCGACCGCTCATAGTACCAGCGGTAATGGAACATGGCCTTGGTCAGCCATTCGTCCGCCATGTCCTCGATCAGGTGCGAGAGGAACCGGTGCACCGGGTCTTCGGGCAGGATCGACCGGCCGCTCTCGGCCTCCTCCAGTTCCATCGCCATGGGCGTGGAATCGACGCGCCACTCGCCGTCGGACGGGAAGCGCATCATCGGCATGACCTTGGGCCGGACGTGTTCGGTCTCGGGCGCGCGCATCGGCATCTGCTGGTCCCAGACGTGCGGAATCCGACGGTAGCGCAGGATGGCGCGCATCTTCATCGAGTAGGGCGAGCCGTTCTGCCCCATCAGCCGGTATGGCTCGGTCACCGCATTCCCTCCCCGTGGGCGCTTTGGTTTTGATTACAGTCCGGCAATTCGGGCGATGGCGTCAACATCGAGATGCCGTTCCAGATGTGCGGCCAGGTCCTCGAGCGCACCATCGACGGCCTGTTCGTGCGCATAGGCGCCAGCAGACGACCCAAGACCCGCAAGGAAAGCCCGCCGGAAGGCGTCGTCGGAGAAGATGCCGTGGACGTAGGTGCCCATGATCCGTCGGTCGGCGGTGCCGGCGCCCTCCGGGCTGCCCTCGATCTCAAGCCAGGCCCGCGCACGGTCCGGGCCGTCGGTGCGACCGATATGGATCTCGTAGCCCGAGACTGGGGTCCCGCTGTCGGTATGGCGTCCGCTGACCGGCACGGTCCGCTTCTCGGGCGTCATGACGGTCTCGACGTCCAGCAGGCCGAGCCCGTCCACTGTGCCGGCCGCCCCTTCAATTCCTTCAGGGTCGGCGACCGAGCGGCCGAGCATCTGGTAGCCGCCGCACAGGCCCAGCACGCGCCCGCCACGTCGGACATGGGCGGCGATGTCGATATCCCAACCCTGAGATCGCACAAAGGCGAGTTCGCCGGTCGTCGACTTGCACCCGGGCAGGATGACCAGATCGGCGTCTGCCGGCAGCACCTCGCCGGGTTGCACGAACCGCAGATCGACGTCGGGTTCGCCCGCCAGCGGGTCGAGATCGTCGAAATTGGCGATTCGGCTGAAGGCCGGAACAGCGATCCGCACACCGCCATCCTTCCGCGACGAGCGCTCCGCCAGTTCGACGGCGTCTTCGGCCGGCAGGCGGTTCGCAGCCGGGAACCAGGGCACGACGCCCATGGCGGGCCAACCGGTGCGTGCTGCAATCAGGTCCCGCCCGTCCTCGAACAGCGCCGGGTCGCCCCGGAAACGGTTGACGATGAACCCCCGGATCCGCGCCCGTTCGGCGTCCGGGATCAGGGCGTGTGTGCCGACGATCTGGGCGATCACGCCGCCACGGTCGATGTCGCCCGTCAGCAGCACCGGCACATCGGCGGCCTCGGCGAAGCCCATGTTCGCAATGTCGCCGCGGCGCAGATTGACCTCGGCGGTCGATCCCGCGCCCTCGACGATCACCAGATCCGCTTCGTCCGAAACGATGCGAAAGCTCTCCAGCACCGTCTCGAGCAGTTGCGGTTTCAGCGCCGCGTAGTCGCGCGCCTTCGCCGTGGTCAGGCGTCGGCCCTGAACAATCACCTGGCTGCCGATGTCGGTCTCGGGCTTCAGCAACACCGGGTTCATGTGAACGCTGGCCGGAACGCGGCAGGCCAGCGCCTGGGTCGCCTGGGCGCGGCCGATCTCTCCGCCGTCGGGCGTCGCCGCAGCGTTGTTCGACATGTTCTGCGGCTTGAAGGGACGAACCCGCAGACCGCGGTCGGCGAACAGGCGGCAGAGTCCGGCGACGAGCAGCGACTTGCCCACCGATGAGCCGGTTCCCTGCAGCATGATGGCGGGCGTCGTCATGGACGCCTTCAGATCACGCGGATCGGCTGGCGGTCAAGCCGCGGCGGGCGCGCGGACCACGGGCCGATCGTCGATCGGCCAGTGCACGACGCCGGCGAAGACGCCCAGCGCCACGCTGGTCCACCAGACGGCGTCGTAGGAGCCGGTGGCCTCGTAGAGCACGCCGCCCAGCCAGGCGCCCAGGAAGGAGCCGATCTGGTGGCTGAAGAAGACCACGCCGGCCAGCATGCCCATGTATTGCGGGCCGAAGATCTGGCCGACCAGCCCGGTGGTCAGCGGCACGGTCGACAGCCACAGCAGGCCCATGGCGCCGGCGAAGGCGTAGATCACCAGTTCGGAGACCGGCAGCATCAGCAGCGCGAGGATCACCGCAGCGCGGGCGAAGTAGAGGAAGCTGAGCAGGTACTTCTTCGAGAAACGGTCGCCCAGCAGTCCTGCCGCCAGCACGCCGCCGATGTTGAAGGCGCCGACCAGTGCGAGCGCGCCGCCGGCCACGACGGGATCCAGACCGACGTCAACGATATAGGCGGGCAGATGCAGGCCGATGAAGGTGACGTGGAAGCCGCAGACGAAGAAGCCCGCGATCAGCAGCCAGTAGCCGCGGTGGGAGGCGGCTTCGCGGATCGCCTCGCCGAAGGTCTGCTGCTGCAGGGCGGTGACGCCGGGCTTGCCGGCCATCGGCAGCGCCAGCGGGATGATCAGCGCGGCCAGCGCGGCGAAGATCAGCAGCGTGGTGACATAGCCGAAATCGCCGATCCAGATCGCAGTCAGCGGCGAAAAGACCAGCATGCCGGCTGACCCGCCCATGGTGACGAAGGACATGGCCAGCGTGCGGCGGCTCTCGGGCGCGTGCCGCGCGACCGTCGCCATGGCGATGCTCTGGGAGGCGAGGCCCTGCCCGATGCCGATCAGCACGCCGGCTGTCAGATGCATCGCTACCGGGCTCGCGGCCTGGGACATCAGCAGGATGCCGGTCACGTAGATGATACCGCCCACCATCATCACCTTGCCGGAGCCGTAGCGGTCGGCGAGGCCGCCGGCGAAGGGCTGCGTGGCGCCCCAGACCAGGTTCTGGATCGCGAAGGTCATGGCGAAGACCTCGCGCCCCCAGTCCATGGACGAGGAGATCGGCTCCAGGAACAGGCCGAAGACGCCGCGGAAACCCATGTTCAGAAAGACAATGGTGGTTCCGGCGATCAGGATCAGCCACAAGGGCCGCGCGACGGCTGCGGTCATGCCTATTTTCCCCTCGGAATGTCGTGCGCGCTTATGTGCCGCGCGCGGGCGGAATGTCCAGTATCAGGCAGGTGGTGGTGGCATGCGCCAGCAGACGGCCCTGGCTGTCCTCGATGCGGCCTTCCGCGGTGGCCGTGGTCCGGCCGACATGGATCGTGTGGCCGGTCGCGGTCACGGTCGAGCCGTCCTTCGGCAGTTCCCGGACGTAGTTCACCTTCAGCTCCAGCGTCGTGAACGCCTTGCCTGCGGGCAGGGCGCTGAGGATCGCGATACCCACTGCCGAATCCAGCAGCGTAGCCGCGTAGCCGCCATGGACGACGCCGCGCGGGTTGAGATGCCTGCCGCCAGGATGCCCGACAAAGACAGCCTTGCCGAATTCCGCTTCGGTCAGCGTGAAGTCCAGCGTCTCGCCGATGGTGGCGATGTTCTTGCCGCCGGCCAGCATCGCCTGCAGCAGCTGGAGACCGGTCGGCGCCGGGGTCTGGGTCTGGTCGTTCATGTGGCGGTCCCTTGTTTCCGTTTGCGTAAAGCCAGAACTAGAGCAGCGGCGCCGCCAGTCCATAGACCGCGATCAACGAGAGCAGAATCAGCGCAACGCGCCGGTACAGCGCTTCCGAGGACTGGCGGAACAGGCGCGTGCCGATCCAGGCCCCGACGAGATAGGTCGGACAGAACAGTGCCCCCATCACCAGATGCGCCGCGTCGAAGCGCCCGCCGATCCAGAGCGCGAAAGGCGTGATGACTTCCAGAATGGCGAAGAAGACGATGATGTTGGCGCGCACCTGCTGCGCCGCCGATTGCCCGGCCATCATGTAGATCAGCAGGGGGGGGCCGCCGACCGAGGTCGAAGTGATCAGCGCGCCGCAAAGCGTTCCGATGCCCAGCGTGGCGGGCAGCGGACGGTTGCCCGAGTAACGCCAGCCGCTCGCCAGCACGAGCACGAAGAGCAGCACCAGGCCGGAGATGAACAGCGCGATCGCCTGCCCGTCGATGGCGACCAGCGCCCAGACGCCGAGCGGCATGCCGACGAATGCGGCCAGGGTCGCCGGCAGCAGCAGCGGCCACTCGACATGCTTCAGCACCTTGGGAACCAGCTGGACGCTGACCACGACCTCCATGATCGCGATGGCCATCACCGCCGCGACCGGGCCGTAGTAGAGGGAAAGAAGCGGCGACATCACCATCGCCGAGCCGAACCCGGCGAACCCGCGCATCAGCCCGGCGCCGAATGCGGCGGCCGCCATGACGACGAAAAGCGTATCGATTTCGGGCATCTCATTTGCCTCGGCGTGCGTAGGGATGTACCGGAAGGGCTGGCAGGCTCACCGGCGATGGAATCGGGACGGCGGAAAAGAAGAGGCCATGAAACTGGACACGACGCATATGCCCGAGGGGCACCCGAAGATCAATCACGGCCGGATCGGCGTGATGCTGGTGAATCTCGGCACGCCGGACAGCACCAGCGTCGGCGACGTCCGCCGCTACCTTCGCGAATTCCTGGGCGATCCCCGGGTGATCGAGGTGCCGCGCGCGGTCTGGTTCCTGATCCTCAACCTGATCATCCTGGTCTTCCGGCCACCCAAGACGGCCCGGGCCTACGAGAAGGTCTGGAACAAGGAGACCGGCGAGGGGCCGTTGCGGGAGTACACCCGCAAGATGACCGAAGCCGCGGCTGCGCGCTTCGCCGCCGACGACCGCATCGTCCTCGACTGGTCCATGCGCTATGGCAATCCGTCCATCCGGAGTGTGCTGGAAAGGCTGATGGCCGCCGGATGCGACCGCGTTCTGGTGATGCCGCTCTACCCGCAATACAGCGCCACGACGACGGCGACGGTTATCGACAAGGTGGCGGACGCGATGCGGCAGATGCGCTGGCAGCCGGCGCTGCGCACGGTGCCGCCCTATTACGGGGACCCCGCCTATATCGAGGCCCTGGCGAAGTCGGTGGAGGCCGATCTGGCGGCGAACGGGCGGCCGGATGTCGTCATCAGTTCCTTTCACGGCCTGCCGCAGGACTATTTCGAGAAGGGCGACCCCTACCACTGCCATTGCGCGAAGACCGCGCGGCTGATGCGGGAGCGGCTCGGCCTCGGCGAGCACGAATTCCGCATGACCTTCCAGAGCCGCTTCGGCCCGCGCGAATGGCTGCAGCCCTATACCGACGAGACCCTGGAATCCCTGCCCGAAGACGGCATGAAGTCGGTCGCCGTGGTGACCCCGGGCTTCCCCGCGGACTGCGTCGAGACGCTGGAGGAGATCGCCATCGAGGGCCGCAAGAGCTTCGAGGAAGCCGGCGGCGAGAAATTCCGGACGATCCCCTGCCTGAACGACCAGAACATCCACATCGACATGCTGGAGACGATCATCCGCCGCGAACTTGGCGGCTGGCTGTAGGCTGGCAATCGACCGCCGATGCGCCTGACGCCGGGCTGCCGGCGGACGAGGCGAAAATGAAACGGGCCGCCAATTGGCGGCCCGTTCGATTCCGGATTTCGTGCGGCCCAGTCGCGGGGCCGGACCGGCTCAGCCGTTTCCGGCTTCGATGGCGTCCTCGATGGTGCGCAGGCCCGGCAGCTTGGCTGAGACCAGCACCGCCATGTTTCCGGGCAGGTGCTTGTTGGCCATCATCTTCATGTGGCCCTTCGGGATGTCGTCCCAGGAGAACACCTCGGACATGCAGGGGTCGATACGGCGCTCGATCACCAGCTGATTGGCCTGGGTCGCCTGCTTCAGGTTGGCGAAGTGGCTGCCCTGGATGCGCTTCTGACGCATCCAGACGTAGCGCGCGTCCATGGTCAGGTTGTAGCCGGTGGTGCCGGCGCAGAAGACCACCATGCCGCCACGCTTCACGATGATGCAGCTGACGGGGAAGGTCGCCTCGCCCGGATGCTCGAAGACGAAGTCGACGTCGTTGCCCTTGCCGGTGATGTCCCAGATCGCCTTGCCGAACTTGCGGACTTCCTTGGTCCAGGCGTTGTACTCGTCGGTGTTCACCGTCGGCATCTGGCCCCAGCAATTGAAGTCGTTGCGGTTGATCACCGCCTTGGCGCCCAGCGACATGACGAATTCACGCTTGGATTCGTCGGAGATCACGCCGATGGCGTTGGCGCCGGCCGTGGCGCAGAGCTGTACCGCCATGGAGCCGATACCGCCCGAGGCGCCCCAGACCAGCACGTTGTCGCCCGGCCGCAGGATGTGCGGGCGGTGGCCGAACAGCATGCGGTAGCTGGTAGCGAGGGTCAGCGTGTAGCAGGCGCTCTCTTCCCAGGTCAGGTGGCGCGGCCGCGGCATCAGCTGGCGGTCCTGCACCCGGCAGAACTGGGCGAAGGCGCCGTCCGGGGTCTCGTAGCCCCAGATGCGCTGGGACGGCGAGAACATCGGGTCGCCGCCATTGCATTCCTCGTCGTCGCCGTCGTCCTGGTTGCAGTGGACCACGACCTCGTCGCCGACCTTCCAGCGCTTGACGGCGGAGCCGACGGCGTAGACCACGCCCGAGGCGTCCGATCCGGCGATGTGATAGGGCTGCTTGTGGACGTCGAACATCGACACGGGAATGCCCAGCGAGGCCCAGACGCCGTTGTAGTTCACGCCGGCGGCCATCACGAGCACCAGCACGTCGTGGCTGTCCAGTTCGGGGGTCTCCACGACCTCGACCTGCATCGCCTTGTCCGGCTCGCCCTCACGCTCCTTGCGGATGGCCCAGGCGTACATCTTCTTCGGCACGTGGCCGAGCGGCGGGATCTCGCCGACTTCGTAGAGGTCCTTCTTCTCCCCCTCCATCAGGTCCTGGGGAATGTTCTCGACCGCCTGAATGTCAGCCATATGCCTCTCGCTCCTTTACTTCGTAAGACGTACGCTGCCGTGCGCCAGCAGGGCTGGACCGTCCAATCCTACCCGTTTTATGCTGCACAGCGGCAAAAGATCGTTTTGCGGCGCGGCGATTGGTATGATATTTCCGCCGCCCCTGACAAGACGAAATTTTCGTTCGTCCGCGGTTTCTGATTTGGAAGAAATGAAATGACCGAAAAGCCCCAGCGCGACCGCCCCTGGCTGATCCGGACCTATTCCGGCCATTCTTCCGCCGCCGCATCGAACGAGCTCTACCGGACCAATCTCAGCCGCGGCCAGACCGGGCTGTCGGTCGCCTTCGACCTGCCGACCCAGACCGGCTATGACAGCGACCACGCGCTGGCGAAGGGCGAGGTCGGCAAGGTCGGCGTCCCCATCGGCCATATCGGCGACATGCGGACCCTGTTCGACCAGATCCCGCTGGAGCAGATGAACACGTCCATGACCATCAACGCGACCGCGCCCTGGCTGCTGGCGCTCTACGTCGCGGTGGCCGAGGAGCAGGGCGCCGACCGGCAGAAGCTGATGGGCACGGTCCAGAACGACATCATCAAGGAGTATCTCTCCCGCGGGACCTACATCTTCCCGCCCGCGCCGTCGCTGAAGCTGATTTCCGACGTCATCGGCTTCACCGTGACCGAGATGCCGAAGTGGAACCCCACCAACATCTGCAGCTATCACCTGCAGGAGGCCGGTGCGACGCCGCAGCAGGAACTGGCCTTTGCGCTGGCGACCGCGACCGCCGTCCTCGACACGGTGAAGGAGCGCGGCGAGACCCCGCCCGACATGTTCGGCGCCGTCGCCGGGCGCATCAGCTTCTTCGTCAATGCCGGCATCCGCTTCATCGAGGAGATGTGCAAGATGCGGGCGTTCGTCGATCTCTGGGACGAACTGCTCGAGGAGCGTTACGGCGTCGAGGACCCGAAGAACCGCCGCTTCCGCTATGGCGTGCAGGTGAACAGTCTCGGCCTGACCGAACCGCAGCCGGAGAACAACGTCTACCGCATCCTGCTGGAGATGCTGGCCGTGGTGTTGTCGAAGAAGGCGCGCGCCCGCGCCGTGCAACTGCCGGCCTGGAACGAGGCGCTCGGCCTGCCGCGGCCCTGGGACCAGCAGTGGTCGCTGCGCCTGCAGCAGATCGTGGCGCACGAGACCGACCTGCTGGAATATGGCGACCTCTTCGACGGCTCGCCCGTCGTCGACGCCAAGGTCGAGGAACTGAAGGCCGGCGCCCGCGAGGAGCTGAAGCTGATCGGCAAGCTGGGCGGTTCCATCGCCGCGGTCGAGAGCGGTTACATGAAGGAGGCGCTGGTCGAGAGCAATGCGCGGCGGGTGCAGTCGATCATGTCGGGCGACCTGAAGATCGTCGGCGTCAACTGCTTCACCGAGAGCTCGCCCTCGCCGCTGGCCGACAGCGCCGACGCCATCCTGAAGGTCGACGACGCCGCCGAGACCGAACAGATCGAGCGCCTCAACGCCTGGCGCGCGCAGCGCGACGAGGCGGCCGTCAAGGCGGCGCTGTCCGATCTCGCGGTCGCGGCCGCTGAGGACCGCAACATCATGGAGGCCTCCATCGCCGCGGCGAAGGCCGGCGCGACCACGGGCGAATGGGGCGACGTGCTGCGCCGGGTCTATGGCGAGTACCGCGCACCGACCGGCGTGGGCGGGGCGGCGGGCGTCGCCGCCGACGGCCTGGCCGAAGTCCGCAAGCAGGTCGAGGCGGTCTCCGCCCGGCTGGGCCGCCGCATCAAGATCCTGGTCGGCAAGCCGGGGCTCGACGGCCACTCCAACGGCGCCGAACAGATCGCCGTCGCCGCGCGCGATGCCGGCATGGAAGTCGTCTATGAAGGCATCCGCCTGACGCCGAAGCAGATCGTCACCGCCGCGCTGGAAGAGGCCGTGCATCTGGTCGGCCTGTCGATCCTGTCGGGCAGCCACGCCGCACTGGCCCGCGAAGTCCTGGAAGGCCTCCGCGCCGAGGGGCTGGGCGACATCCCCGTCGTCGTCGGCGGCATCATCCCCGCCGAGGACGCCGCCAGGCTGAAAGCCGCCGGCGTCGCCGCGATCTACACGCCCAAGGACTTCGACCTCGCGGCGATCATGGCCGACATCGCCGGGATCGTGGACCGGAGTGAAGCGGCGTGAGCGGCGGATTGTGAAGGACAAGGGTGTTTCATCCGGTCTTGCACTTCGGAGCGAACCTGCTCTTCGGTCTAATCACGTACATGGCAGCGGAGGTCGCGACTGGCGGCGAAGCGTGGACGAGGAAGACGCTGTATCTTGTTTCTGCCACCTACGTCGTCTGTGCTTTGGATGTTCCGTTCCGGCATATCGCGCTTTGGATCCGCCCCTGGAGGCCACCCGACCCATTGCCAGATAACGTCACACTGAACCCATCATTGCTCGAAGGACTCGAGGTGTTGGCAACCGGCGTGGCGGTCTCAATGCTCGCATACTTGACCTTCGTAGAAGGCCATATCTTGCTTACAGCGATGATGTTTCCAGGCGGTGTACTTATTGTTGGGGCCGGACTGGGAATGATGTCGGGACTGTCGGGGGCATTGCATCTTGGCCGAAAAGAGATGAGTTACCGCATCTTTCATCGGCGGTTCGTGCATCGTTACGAGAACATGACGGCGGCAACTGCAACTACCGGATCAAGTCCAACTTACATATTAACTTTCGAATCATCCGACCCGAGGTCGCAAAGGAACTATCGTTTTAGCGATGGAACGAGTGGGCTATTCTTCCTCTCTCATGGCTATGGTGACTATCGGAAGGTCAACCTTGCGAGGCTCATCAATGCGTTTCGGGAAAGAGCCCTGAACGAGTAGACAGTTTGAGACAAGCTCGACCGTGGGTTCACAGGTCCTCGGGTCAAGCCCGAGGACTCCAGACCCTATTGTGTTGCCCTCGGACTTGATCCGAGGGCCTGTAACGGGCGGTCGATCGGGGCCGCCGGCTGAGTTAGTCGAAGGGTAACTGACCCGACAGGTCCGCCCATGTCGGATTCGACGCCGAAATCAATTCGTCCTTCCAGGCGCGCAGCCAGTGTTTCATGCTTCGCTCGCGCTGGCGGGCGGCGTTCACGTCGGCATGGCCCTAGAACCAGACCAGCTTGCGGACGCTGTATGTGTCGGTGAATCCCGACAGGCCCTGGCGGTGTTCCTCGACCCGTCGTCGCAGGTCGCCGGTCACCCCGATGTAGAGTGTCTGGTGTGTCCGGTTCGTCAGGATGTAGACGTAGTAGGTGCGGTCGCGCATGGCTCCGGTGTTCCCGGTTCACAGGTGCGCCCCGGCTCTGGGTCCGGGGAGGCATCACGCCTGAGCACAGCATTGCAGGGGAGGGTGCGCAATGCCGCCGTCGCCCGCTGACCGGACCGCCTAACCCAACTGGCGCAGCCGCCGGCGGATGTCGCTGTTCTCCAGCACCTCGGGCGCGTCGCCGTTCAGGGCGACGTCGATGAAGACGCGGCCGAGGTCGGGGGCCTGGATGCCGGCGGCCGGCACGATGCGGAAGATGAGTTCCAGCAGGCCGGCGGGCCAGTACCAGGCGCGGCCGGCGGGCGGGGGGACGATCAGGCTGGGGCGGAAGGCGTGGCGGCCGGCCAGCGCGGACTGCATCAGCGTCGCCTCGGCCCGGCCCTTGATCGCGGCGTAGCTCATCATGCCGCCGCCGTCGGGCCGCGATCCCATGGCGCTGAAGAGCACGAAGCGGATCGACGGATTGACCCGCTCCAGCGCCGCGATCAGCGCGGTGGGATAGCCGACCGTGATCTCCTCGTAGGCCGCCTTGCTCACCTTCGCCTGATAGGTGGCGAGGCAGAAGATGCAGGCCCCGGCGTCGGCCATGCGGTCCTCGATGGCGGCATGGTCCAGGAAGTCGTGGTGCTCGATCTCTTCCAGCTTCGGATGAGACCGCCCGGAGGCGCGCCGCCCGATGGCGGTCACCGCCGTCACGCGGCCATCGGCCAGCGCCGCGTCGAGCACCGCGCCGCCCGTCATCCCTGTCGCCCCGAAGAGCAGAAGCTTCATCGCCGTCCGTTTCCCTCGCCCGATCGCCTTCTTTGCCGGGGTAGAGGGTGGTGGTTACCATCCGGTGAAGGCGGGTGCGGACTGCCGGCCGCCGCCACGGAAGAATATTTTCTCATCCGCCCGTCGCGCCACTAGGAAAGACGGGCGCGCACCCTCATTTCTATCGCGATCAGGATCGGCACGCCGCCCTTGCCGGGCGTCGCCCGCCGTCATCCTCGGAACAACCCGGTCCCGGCTCCGGCCCGGACCCTCGGGTGGCCACGCGTCCAGCCGGAACCAGAGAGCCGCCGGAGATGGTCCGCCAGCGCCGGCGGCGCAACATCCGCGGCCGCGTGCGGGGCATCCGGCGCGCCGCGGCCGTCCATGAGAGAAGGTCATGTCCAAGGGCAACAAGCACCGCAGCAACCGCGAGCCGAAGAAGCCGAAACAGGAAAAACCGAAGACGCCCGCCACGGCGACCGCGTCGGGCGGCAAGTCGCAGCCCGTGATCGGCGGCGCCAGGGTGAAGTAATCCCGGACGGGCGCCCGGCGCGGAACAGGGAACGCCGCGCCGGGCGCCTGCCGGCTGCGGGGTGACATCGGACCCCGAGCGGCTACACTCCCCGGCAGACCGCTCCTGGGGAGGACCATCCGATGCATTTCTACGACTGCTCCACCGCGCCGAGCCCGCGCCGCGCCCGCATGTTCATCGCCGAGAAGGGGCTGGACATCCCGACCACCGAGGTCTCCATCGCCAAGGGCGAGCAGATGGCGGACGACTTCCGCAAGATCAATCCGTTCTGCACCCTGCCGGCGCTGGTCACCGACGACGGCGTGACCCTGACCCAGAACATCGGCATCGCCACCTATCTGGAGCAGAAGTTCCCCGAGCCCGTCCTGATGGGCCGCAACCCCGCCGAGACCGGCGAGATCATGGACTGGGCCGCCATCGCCGAGCAGCAGGGCGGCATGGCGACAGCGGAGGCGCTGCGCAATTCCAACCCGCACATGAAGGGCCGCGCGCTGCCCGGTCCCGACAATTACGAGCAGATCCCCGAACTGGCCGAACGCGGTCTGGCGCGGGCCAAGCGCTTCCAGGAGATGATGGAAGCGCACATGACCGGCCGCGACTGGGTGGTCGGCGACGCGATCTCCTACGCCGACATCACCGCCTTCGTGCTGATCGACTTCCAGCGCATCATCAAGGTGAAGGTCGACGAGACCAAGCCGGCGCTGAACGCGTGGTACACGAAGATGAAGGACCGGCCGTCGGCGCAGCTTTAGGGAGAGAGAAACGGCCCGGCCGGGTTTGAGCCCGGGCCCCCCCCGGATCATGGGTTGGGGCAGCCAGCCGGGCCGCTCCGAGCTCGCCGGAACCGGCTGACACAATGGGTCATGCCCGCCCCGCGCGGGCATCCGGCAGACCGTGAACCTTGCGGCGCAGCCGCTCCGGACCCCCGAGTGGCCCCTTGGGCCATCGGGGGTGACTGTGGGAGGGAGCTGGCCGACCCGGAACCTCCCCATCGAGGGGGAGGTCGGTGCGCAGCGACGGGTGGGGGGGTGAGGCCGGAGGCCATTTCGGCTTCGCCGATCCACCCCCACCCTGACCCTCCCCCCTCGAGGGGGAGGGAAGGCGCCTTCGCAGCCGCAGCGAATCCGGGGCCGATTTGCCTTGCGCCGCAGCAGCGGGCATCATGGGCGGGTCGGGACAGCAATCCTGCCTTGTTCGTCCTGGTATGCGTACGAACAGACCGACGAGCCCTGACCATGCCCGATTCCACCTCACGCGGCGGCGCACGCCCGCGCCGCGGCATCGCGCTCACGCCCATGGAGACCCGCCGCGACGTCATCGTCCGCATGGCGGTGCTGGCCGACGAGCTGGGCTATGAGCTCTTCTCGGTGCCCGAGGGCTGGGGCTTCGATTCCACCCTGGTGCTGACCGAGATCGCGCTGAAGACCGAGCGCATCCGCCCCATGTCGGGCATTCTCTCGGTCTGGAGCCGCACGCCCGGCGCCATCGCCATGAACGCGGCGACGCTGGCCGACATCTCCGGCGACCGCTACGTGCTCGGCCTCGGCGCCAGCACCAAGGCGCTGGCCGAGGGCTTCCACGGCGTGCCCTACCGCCGGCCGCGGCGGCGCCTGGGGCGCACGGTGCGCGAGATCCGCCGCCTGCTGGAAGGCAAGCGCGCCGACCTGCCCGACGAGATCCTCACACGGCCTGCTCCGCATGGGCCAGCCGCCCCTGGCCGGACCTGCCCGTCTATATCGCCGCCATCGGCCCGCGCACGGTGCGCGACGCGGCGCGGCTGGGCGACGGCTGGTTCCCCTACTACGTGGCCCGCGACCGTTTCGCGTCCTGGGTGCCGGAACTGCGCAACCTGCGCCGCGACGAGGGGCTGGACCCCGACGCCTTCACCGTCCTGGGCGGACCGACCGTCTCGGTGCAGGCCGATCCGGCGAAGGCGAAGAAGACGGTGGCGGCCAATGTCGCGTGGTATGTCGCGGCGATGGGCGACGTCTACGCCAATTCGCTCCGCAAGCAGGGCTACGCCGACGCCGTCGAGGCCGTGATCGCCGCCAACCCGAAATCCGTCCCCGGCGGCATGGTGGTCCCGCCCGAGGCCGAGGTGCTGCTGGAGCAGCTCACGGCCTACGGCAGCCCCGGCGACGTCGCCGCCGGCCTCGCCGCCTGGGACAGCGCCGTCGACGTCAACATGCTCGGCCTGGTGCCCGGCACGCCCTGGGACGAGATCGAGGCGATATTGAAGGCGGGGGCGCCGACGAGAGTGGATACCTAAATGATTGCTCAACAGTCGACATTATTAAAAACAAAAAGCCTCCATTTCCTTTATTTATATGCTAATTTTCATTGAAATTATTTTTTCACAGCAGGGAAATTTGTTGATCGAGCGATGTATTGAAGATCCAATTTTTTTGGATATTATTTATGCGGGTATTTTCGGATGATGAGTAGATGCGATGGCTTCGAAGATTTGTGCATATTGTGGTCATGAGAAAAAGCTCACAAGGGAGCATATTTGGCCAAAATGTATTTTGGATCGTACGAACTATAGGATTCGGTATAATGAAAAGCCGGGAAAAGTCATTTTTTCAGAACAAGTTATTAAAGATGTTTGCGCAGATTGTAACAACTTGCACCTCTCACGGTTAGACAGGTACATTTGTGAACTCTACGATGAATATTTTTACAAGACACCGCGGCCACTTCGGCGAATTGAATTTTCCTATGATTTTTCGATGTTGATGCGGTGGTTACTGAAGATATCGTATAATTCATCGAGAATAATAGATAACAACTCTGTGTTTACAAATAATTACCGGGAGATTATTCTGAATGAAAATCCGGTAGATCCAATTTACGTTGTTTGCTTTGTTCTGACGGCGAAATCTACAAAGATAAAAAGAAATGGAAAAAAGTTAATTATTGAGCCTAAGCTAGCACGATGTGGTCGAATAGTGATCCCGTACTTGGCATCCATGAGTGAATTTGAGGCTCGAGTGGTAACAATAAATGGATATATGTTCATTCTAGTTTTCTCAGATCCAGAAAAATTTTCGTCAGCGAGGTTCGAGCTGGCCAAACCTTACATTCCCGGTTTGCCATTGGATCCGAGTGGAAGAACTGTTCTTCCTGCTCCAAGATTTAATGCTATACATTTTTCAGAGGGAATTCAGAATTGGCCCATGAAAAAATAGAGCAATTCAAAACAATAATGAGGGTGTATTTGTCTGATTTTAAAGAATCTTTATATGTCCAGTGTTTGGATTACATTCTAAGGCACCACCACCACCCGCCCCATCGCCTCCCGTGAGGTGACGATCCGCATGGCCTCCTGAAACTCGGCCAGCGGCAGGACGTGGGAGGTGTGGAGGCTGAGTTTGCCCTCGCGCCACCAGGCGGTGAGGCGTTCGACGTCGGCGGCGAGGCGGTCGCGGTGGTCGTAGCGGACGTCCTCGCGACCCCAGCCGCAGTAATAGCCCAGGAACAGCCCGCAGACGGTGATGTTCTTGACCAGCAGGTGGTTGGCCGGGATCTGCGGGACCGTGCCGCCGGCGAAGCCGATGACGCAGATGCGGCTGCCCGGGGCCATGCAGCGGAGCGACTGCATGAAGCTGTCGCCGCCCACGGTCTCGAACACGGCGTCGGCGCCGCGCCCGCCGGTCAGGTCCATGACCCGCTCGCGGAAGTTCGCCTCGGTGTGGATGACGGTGTGGTCGGCGCCGTGCGCGGCGATGAAATCCGCCTTTTCCTGCGAGCCGACGACGGCGATGACCTTCGCGCCCAGCGCCTTGCCGATCTCGACCGCGGCCAGCCCGACGCCGCCCGCCGCCCCGTGCACCAGCAGCCACTCGCCCGGCTGCACGTCCAGCTGGTGCCGCCAGGTCAGCGCCGCCATCGAGGTGGCGTAGGAGGGCGAGAGGCTCGCCGCCTCGGGGAAGGGCATCCCGTCGGGGATCGGGTAGAGCGTGGCGTCGTAGCCGACGGCCTCCTCGGCCATGGCGCCCCAGTCGATGATGCCGGCCACACGGTCGCCGACCTTCAGGCGGTCGACGCCCTCGGCGATCTCGGTCACCACGCCGGAAACCTCGCCGCCCGGCACATAGGGCAGGGGCGGGCGGCGCTGATAGTCGCCCTTCGCCATCAGGTGCAGCGCGATGGAGAGCGGCGCGGCCTTCACCGCGATGCGCACCTGGCGCGGCAGCAGCTCGGGCCGGGGCACGTCCTGCTCCAGCTCCAGGTCCTCGAAGGCGGAATATCGGTGAATGCGAACGGCGCGCATGATGCGGTCCTCCCCGGTTGCGTTCGGCCGCGCGCCCCGGCCTCCCCGCCGCGGCGTCGCGTTTCAGTCGTGAAGTGCGGTTCCGGTCAGCACCATCTCTCCGGCGCCACCCACTGGGCCGCGTTGTAGCGGTCGCCGTGGCACCAGCCGACGGGCAGGACCGCCTCGATCCGGGCGAGGTCGTCCGCCGTCAGCGTGAGGTCGCCGGCGGCGGCGCATTCCTTCAGGTGCTCGACCTTGCGCGTGCCGGGGATCGGCAGCACATGCTCGCCCTGGGCCAGGCACCAGGCGCAGGCGAGGGTCGCCGCGGGGTGGCCCATCTCGGCGGCCAGCGCGCGGAACTCGGCGTTCTTCTTCATGTTGAACTCCAGGTTCCGCCCGGTGAAGCGCGGATTGTTCTTCATGAAGTCGATCTTCGCGATGCTCTCGGGCGAGTGGGGCCGGTCGGTCAGCAGCGCGCGCCCGACGGGCGAGAAGGCGACCAGCGCCGCGCCCACTTCCTCGCAGGCCTGGACCAGGCCGAGATCGGGCGAGCGGGTCTGCAGCGAATATTCCGACTGCACCGCGGCGATGGGATGCACGGCCGCCGCACGGCGGAGCGAGCCCGGCGCGATCTCGGAATAGCCGATGGCCTTGACCTTCCCCGCCTTGACGAAGCCGGCCATGGTTTCGGTCACATCCTCGATCTCGTGGGCGGTGTCGCGGCGGTGGATGTAGTAGAGGTCGATCGCCTCGACGCCGAGGCGCTTCAGACTGCCCTCCAGCTGTTCGCGCAGGTGCTCCGGGTCGTTGTTGAAGCGCCGCTCGGGATCGCGCTGGATGCCGACCTTGGTGGCGATGCGGAAAGGCGGCTCGCCGCCGCGCTGCTTCAGCCACTCGCCGATGACGGTCTCGGACCGGCCCATGCCATAGACGTTGGAGGTGTCGACATGGGTGATGCCCAGCTCGACGCAGGCGTCGAGAATGCCCATCGAGCCCTCGTCGGTCGCCGGTCCGTAGAAGTCGGTGAACGACATCGCGCCGTATCCGATGGCGCTGACCGTCGGGCCGTCCGCGCCCAGTTTCCGCTGCTGCATGCCGTCTCTCCCCTCGAATGCCGGGCGAAGACTAGCCGCTGGCGCGGGGCGGGGCCAGTGGGGGTGGTGCACACCGCCCGTCCCGGGACTTGATCCCGGGACCCAGTCCGGCGGTGCTGTCATGCGCCTTCGGGGCAGAACTGGGCAGCGGGATCAAGTCCCGCTGCGGGCGGAGTTTCTCAACCCTCCCGCACCACCGGATTGCTGAGCGTCCCGATGCCGGTGATCTCTGTGAAACAGGCGCCCCTTTGCTGCCTTCGGACTTGATCCGAAGGCCTCGGCGCAGGCGGGACAACAAGGTCCTCGGGTCAAGCCCGAGGACGACAAAGGGAATCAACCCTCCCGCACCACCGGATTGCTCAACGTACCGATGCCGGTGATCTCGATCTCGCAGACATCGCCAGCCTTCATGTTCTCCGACTTCCCCTCGGTGCCGAGCCAGATCACGTCGCCGGGGTAGAGCGTGACGTAGCGGGTCATGCGGACCAGGAAGTCGGCCAGGGAGAAGATCGTCGAAGCTGTGGGAAAGCGGATGGTCTCGCGCCCGTTCAGCCGCACCACGGTCTCGGCCGAGGCAAGGTCGAAGGCGGTCTCGATCCACGGCCCCATCGGCGCGAAGGTGTCGGTATTCTTGGCGCGCCAGAGCGTGCGGTCCCGGCGCTGCCAGCCGCGCTCCGAGACGTCGTTGCCGATGGTGTAGCCCAGCACGCAGTCGAGGCAGTTCTCCGCCGTCAGATGCTTCGCCTGCCGCCCTATGACGGCGACCAGCTCCGCCTCGTACTGGATCTCCTCGCCCGCATCGGCGGGGATGACGATGGCGTCGCCGGGACCCGAAATCGAATTGATCGCCCGGTAGCCGATATCGGCGGCCTCTGGCAGTGAGGGTGTCTCCCCGCGCTCGTTTGCGACCGCCATGACATGTTCGGCGTAGTTCAGTCCCGCCGCGTAGAAGGTGCGCGGCATGACGGGCGCGAGCAGCCGGGTTTCGGCCAACTCGCGGGTGGCGCCGGTCCGCGTCCACTGGCCGAAGGGACTGCCCTCGACATCGGCCAGCGTGTCCCCCTCGATCAGCCCGTAGGTTTCGTTTCCGTCGGCCGTGTAGCGTCCCCAGCGCATGCGTTGTGCTCCCCGTCAAAAGTGATGCGAATTGAGAGACTTGGCTTGTGGATAAACTTGCATCCCGAATTGGTGTGACTTATAAATGGTTGCATGAACAGCCTGATTTATCGCGCCTGGGCGGACTATGTCCAGCCTCTGCTCCAACGCCCGAACAGGGTGCAGGCGGCGGCGTTGTGCTATCGCCCGGCGGCGGGCGGCGGTGTCGAGGTGCTGCTGGCGACCTCGCTCACCACGAAGCGCTGGATCGTGCCAAAGGGCTGGCCGATCGACAACACCGACCTGGCGGGAACCGCGCGGACCGAAGCCTGGGAAGAAACCGGGGTCGTGGCCGACGCCGCGACGGCCGAGGAGCTTGGTGACTTCCGGTACGAGAAGCGGCTGCGCGGCGGCCAGACCGTGACCTGCGAGGTGAAGGTCTTCGCCTTCCGGGTGGAGCGCATGGATCAGGGCTTCCCTGAAACCGGAGCGCGCAAGCTGGTCTGGACCGACCCGGAAACCGCCTCAGGCATGGTCGAGGAACCGGGTCTGGCCGAGATTCTCCGGCAGTTCGCGCGGAACGGCGTCGTCCGGGCTTGAACTCCGCCGCGCGGGCCGCTAGGCAGCGCACGAATATGACAGATTTGTGACAGCCGGGCCGGCGCCGCTTCCGTGACATCAGATTCAGACATCAAGAGCTGGAAGACGCTCGACAAGGACCTGAACCGCATCAGTCAGGTCGAGTACGCGACACAGTATGTCGCCCTGCCGCTGGTCGGAACCGGTGTCGCCTTCGCCTTCATCGTCGTTGCGGCGCTTGGCGCTGCGGTCGTCTTTGCCGGCGCCGAAGGCTCGATGTTCGTCATCGCGGCGGCGGCCTTCGGGGCCTACATGGCGCTGAACATCGGCGCCAACGACGTCGCCAACAACATGGGCCCGGCAGTGGGCGCGCGGGCGCTGACCATGGGCGGGGCCATTGTCATCGCGGCGATCTGCGAGAGCGCGGGCGCGCTGCTGGCCGGCGGCGATGTCGTCTCCACGATTTCCAAGGGCATCATCGACCCGGCGGGCGTCGCCGATTCCACCGCATTCGTCTGGGCGATGATGGCGGCGCTGATCTCCGCGGCGCTCTGGGTCAACCTCGCCACCTGGGTCGGCGCACCGGTCTCGACGACGCATTCGGTGGTCGGCGGGGTGATGGGCGCCGGCATCGCTGCCGCCGGGTTGTCGGCCGTCAGCTGGCCGACCATGGCGGCCATCGCGGCCAACTGGGTGATCTCGCCCGTGCTCGGCGGGGTGATCGCCGCGATCTTCCTGGCCTTCATCAAGTCGCGGATCATCTACCAGGACGACAAGATCGCTGCCGCGCGGCGCTGGGTGCCCGTGCTGATCGGCATCATGTCCGGCGCCTTTGCAACCTATCTGGCCCTGAAGGGCCTGAAGAAGATCGTGGACATCGACATACTGACGGCGCTGGCGATCGGTCTCGCCGTCGGGGCGTTGTCCTATGTCGTCACCGCCCCCCTGATCCGGCGTCAGTCCCGCGGGATGGAGAACCGCAACAAGTCGCTCAAGACCCTGTTCGGGCTGCCCCTGGTGATCTCGGCGGGACTGCTTTCCTTCGCGCACGGCGCCAATGACGTCGCCAATGCCGTTGGGCCGCTTGCCGCGATCGTGCATACCGAATCCTTCGGCGAGGTGGCCGGCAAGGTCTCGATCCCGACCTGGGTGATGGTGATCGGTGCTCTCGGGATTTCCTTCGGCCTCGTGCTGTTCGGGCCGAAGCTTATCCGCATGGTCGGCAGCCAGATCACCAAGCTGAACCCGATGCGGGCCTATTGCGTGGCGTTGTCCGCCGCGATCACCGTCATCGTCGCGTCCTGGCTCGGGCTGCCCGTCAGTTCCACCCATATCGCCGTGGGCGCGGTCTTCGGTGTCGGCTTCTTCCGTGAATGGGATCATGTCCGCCGGGGCCGCCGCGCGGCCGGTCAACGGAACGGCGAAGTCAGGACCATCGCGCCGGAAGAGCGCCGACGCCGCAAGCTGGTGCGCCGCTCCCACTTCATGACCATCATTGCGGCCTGGGTGATCACGGTGCCGGCCGCCGCCGCGCTCTCCGGTGTCCTTTTCGTTGCCCTGAGCTATCTTTTCGACTGACGGCTGACAGGGGAGGACGCCATGCCCGAATACATTCCGCCCGCCATCGAGTGGGTCCGCAAGCAGGTCGAACTGATCGAGCGGACCGGTGGCCGGGAAGGCAACACGCTGATGGACACCGGTCTGCCGGTGGTGCTGATCACGCATGTCGGCGGCAAGACTGGCGCCATCCGCAAGATCCCGCTGATGCGTGTGAAGGTCGGCGACGGCTACGTGCTGGTTGGTTCCTATGGCGGTCGGGAAAAGGATCCGGTCTGGGTGCACAATCTGCGGTCCCATCCGCTAGTGGCGGTGCGTGACGCGACCGAGATCTGGCCGATGATCGTGCGGGAGGTCGAGGTGGACAGCGACGAGTACAACCGTCTCTGGGACGCGGCGGCCGAGGCGTTCCCGACCTACAACGACTACAAGGCCAAGGCCCCGCGCCGGATTCCGGTCTTCATCGCCGAGCCGGTCTAGCTCGCCGACAGCACGGCGATCTCGCGGCGGGCGAAGCGCCATTCGCCATCGCGCTTTTCCAGTTCGTCGCGGTAGATGCCGCGGACCAGCAGCAGGGCCTTGTCCGGTCCGGCGAACCCGTCGGCGTTGAAATAGGTGCGCGCCGTCGCCCGCTTGCCGTCGATCTCGATGGCCGGCTGGAAGATCATGTGACGCAGCTGGTCGGTCTTTACGCGGCGCCGCGCGATCCAGTCGACATAGGCCTGGACGATGGCCTCGCGGCCTTCATGCAGCCCCCCGAGATCGAGTGTCGCATCGTCCCAGAACAGGTCCGCGATGATCTCGGCCGGCTCGTTGTCGACGATATGGCAATAGCGGGCGAGCAGCCCGGTGATCTGGTCGTTGTTGTCGGTCATGATGTCGATCCTCCCCCTTCTCACCCGTTCCACCAGGGCGCATCGGAAAAGGATCGCACATCCAGCTCGAACGTCCATGTGGACCGGTGCTGGTGGGCCAGGTGCCAGTAGGTCTCGGCGACATGGGCCGGCAGGATCAGTCCGTCCTGTTGCCCGCGCTCCTCGCGCAGCTGCCGGAAGCGGTCCTCGCCCAGGATCAGGCCGACGGTGTCGGGCGCGTCCACCATGCCGTCGACGACGACATGGGCGACGTGGATGCCCTGGGGGCCGTATTCGGCGTTGAGCGACTGACAGAGCATGCGCCGTCCGGCCATCGCAGCTGTGTGCGCGTGCTGGGCGGGGTTGCCGCGCATCGCCGCCGTCGAGGCGGTCGCGATCAGCGTGCCGCTGCCGCGCTCCGCCATCAGCGGGAACAGTGCCTTCGCCGTCCGGAACAGGGCGAAGGTCGCCATGCGCCAGCCGCGCTCGAACTGCTTCAGCGTGGTGTCCTGCAGCGTCCGGTCGCCGATCTGCGCGCCGAGATTGAAGATGACGACCTCGATCGGGCCGATTTCCTTCTCGACATGGGCGATGCGGTCCTCGATGGCGTCGTCCTCGACGGCGTTGAGCAGGAAACCCGTGGCCTCGCCGCCCGCCTCGCGGATGCCGCCGACCAGGGTCTTGAGCCCGTCCTCGTTGGAGCGCCGGCAGAGCACGGCGTGATAGCCGCCGGCCGCGAAGCGCGCGCCGACGGTGCCGCCGATACCGGCGCCTGCGCCGAGTACCAGACAGACCGGTTTCGTCATGTTGTCCTCCCCTGACAGCAATGGCCTTCAGAGAAGCTAGGGCGTCCGGCGCGCGGGGCCAGCGACGCGCGGTCAGTCGCCGAAGACGCTGCGCCGCCGCGAGACACGGTCCGGCATGCCGGCCTGACGCAGATCGGCGATCTTCCAGCCGTCCGGATTGCGGATGATGTCGCGATAGAGCGCCATGTTTCCGGGGTCGGTGAAGTAGTACCAGTGATCCCAGACAGCATCGGGGTTGTCGCCGGTGACCTTGAAGTTCCTGTTGGCGCGCATCCAGTCGGCGAACTCGCGGCTGTCGATCTGCATGTCCACCCAGCTGTCGCCCAGGCTGCGGCTGTCCTCCACGTCCAGACCGTTGTGGCCGACGACATTGGTGTTGCCGAAGGTGCGTGGACCGAAATTCTCGCCGAGCTTGTCCAGCACGTCGTTCTCGCGGCTGACCACGTTGTAGAAGCTGATCCGGTCGAGCATCCCGACCTCGGTCAGGCGGCGCAGCATCAGCCGCGCCTCGACCACATATTCCGCGCCGCCCAGGATGATCACCTTGTCGATGCGGTCGAGCAGGTCGCGCCGGTTGTGCTTGGCCGCCATGGCGATCAGACGGATGACGACCCGGCTGCCGAGGCTGTGGCAGAACAGCGTGATCTTCTTGCCCGCCGCCAGCTTGTGGTCGAGCACATGCAGTGCTGTCAGCAGGTTCCAGGCGGCGGGCTCGGCATTGGAATAGGCGCGGGCGTAGAAGTTCTGCCCGCCCTTGATCAGCGATTCCGCGAAGCCGGGCCGCGAATGCCAGCCGAAGGCCAGCACCATGCCCTCGCGCCCGCTCAGGTCGGCGCCGGTATAGCCGAGCCGCGCCGGCCATCCGGTCGTGTGGTGGCGGACTTCCTCGGCCATCGGCCGTTCGAGGAAGTGATAGAGGCGGGCGTGGGGATTATCCGTCTCCTTCGGCTCGGAGCTGATCGAGTTGCGCGGATCGAACAGGAAGCCGTGCACCATTACGGTGACCGGCCCGTCGTCCAGATCCTTTGCCGACTGTTCGAAGCGCGCGGCGAGCAGGTGATAGAGATCGGACGTCTCGCGCGGGAAGCCGCGCCGGTCGAGATCACGCCAGTCCGGCCGGTCGCCGGGCCGCAGCGGTTCGAAACCGCCATCCGGCACACCCGGTTCCGCGAATCCTTCGGTGCGGCCATGAAAGCTGCGCCGGTCATAGGCCTCGTGGGCGAAGGCCCCGTCGATCCAGATGCCATGGATCGCGCCCTTCAGCGCGGAGATGCGTACGATGGACATGGCCGGCCCCCTTCCGAGATTGCTGTTCTTCAAGTATCCACGCCCTTCCGACAGGATGCCGCAGAACCGCGGGTTGATGAAGGCCCAAGCGCCTGCACCGGCATCGAGCAGGGAGACGACGCCATGATCGACGGACCGGTTGAGGTGATGGGGATCGTCAATGTCACCCCCGACAGCTTCTCCGATGGCGGCGTCGCCTGGGACACGGCGGACGCCATCGCTCAGGCGCGGCAGCAGGTGGCAGATGGGGCGGCGATTGTCGATGTCGGGGCCGAGTCAACGCGGCCCGGGGCCGGCGAGACTCCGGTCGAGGAGGAGTGGCGGCGGCTGGCGCCGGTGCTGGAGTCGCTGATTGCAGACGGGATCCGGGTCTCCGTCGATACCCGCAAGGCCGAGGTCATGCGCCGCGCGCTGGCTCTCGGCGTGCCTGTCATCAACGATGTCAGCGCGTTGACCTTCGATCCCCTGTCGCAGGATGTCATGGCCGCTGCATCCTGCAGCGTCGTGCTGATGCACGCCAGGGGTCTGCCTGAGAACATGCAGGACGATCCCCGCTACGACGACGTGGTCGGCGAGGTGTACGACTATCTCGCCGCCCGCATTGCCGACTGCGAAGCCGCAGGCATCGAGCGGTCCCGGATCGTCATCGATCCGGGCATCGGTTTTGGCAAGACATTCCGCCAGAATCTCACGCTTCTGGCGGATCTGCAGCGGTTCCGTGAGCTTGGTGTGCCGCTGTTGATCGGCGCCAGCCGCAAGGGCTTCATCGGCTGGCTGACCGGTGTCGAGACGGCCGGCGAACGGCTCGGCGGTTCGGTTGGCGCGGCGCTTGCGGCGGCCATGAACGGAGCCGACATCGTCCGCGTCCACGACGTGGCCGAGACCGTCCAGGCACTGGCGGTTTTCCAGTCGGCGATCCGTGGACAGCCCGTGCGTTCTGACCGATAAGGTGGGCGCACCCAGACGAGGGGAGAACACTATGGCCCGCACCTATTTCGGCACCGATGGCATTCGTGGGATGGCGAACGCCGATCCGATGACGGCCGAGACCGCGCTGGCGGTCGGCCTGTCCGCCGGCCGGGTGTTCATGCGCGGCAATCACCGCCACCGGGTGGTGATCGGCAAGGACACGCGGCTGTCGGGCTACATGCTGGAGCCGGCGCTGGCAGCCGGGTTCACCTCGGTCGGCATGGACGTGGTCATGGTCGGCCCGCTGCCGACGCCGGCCATCGCGATGCTGACCGACAGCCTGCGCGCAGATCTGGGCGTGATGATCTCGGCTTCCCACAATCCCTTCCACGACAACGGCATCAAGCTGTTCGGCCCGGACGGGTTCAAGCTCTCCGACGAGACCGAGGCGGAGATCGAGGCTGGCATGAAGGATGCCGGCAAGGGCATCCTCGCCAAGCCGCGCGATCTGGGACGCGCGCAGCGTCTGGAGGACGCCGGCGGCCGCTATATCGAGTTCATCAAGCGCACCTTCCCGCAGGGCAAGCGGCTGGACGGCCTGAAGGTCGTCGTCGATTGCGCCAATGGCGCCGCCTACAAGGTCGCGCCGGCCGTGCTGTGGGAACTGGAGGCGGATGTCGTTTCCATCGGCGTGCAGCCGAACGGCTTCAACATCAACGACGGCTGCGGTTCCACCTCGACCTCCCTGCTGAAGGAGAAGGTGGTGAAGCTTGGTGCCGATGTCGGCATCGCCCTCGACGGCGACGCCGACCGGATCATCATGGTCGACGAGAAGGGCCAGGAGGTCGACGGCGACCGGCTGATGGCGCTGATCGCCAGCCGCTGGGCCAATGAGGGTCTGCTTAAGGGCGGCGGCGTGGTCTCCACGGTGATGTCGAACATGGGGCTGGAGAGGTATCTCAACAGCCTTGGCCTCGATCTGGTCCGCACCAAGGTCGGGGACCGCTACGTCGTCGAGAAGATGCGCGCCGGCGGCTACAATGTCGGCGGCGAACAGTCAGGCCACATGGTGCTGCTGGATTACGCCACCACCGGCGACGGCACGCTGGCGGCCCTGCAGGCGCTGGCGATGATCGTCGAGGGCGGCAAGCCGGTCTCCGAGGCGGTGAAGCTGTTCGATCCGCTGCCGCAGGTGCTGAAGAATGTCCGCTACGGCTCTGCGAATCCGCTGGAGACCGACAAGGTGAAGGCGGCCATCGCCGATGGCGAGAAGCGGCTGGACGGCATCGGCCGTGTGCTGATCCGCAAGTCGGGCACCGAGCCGCTGATCCGGGTCATGGCGGAAGGCGAGGACGAGGCGATGGTCCGCGAAGTCGTGGACGGCATCGCAGGCACGATCTCCGACGTGGCGGCCGCCGCATCGTGACGGCCATGAAGGGCAGGGTGCTGATCGCCGCCGGTTCCGATTCAGGCGGCGGCGCCGGAATCCAGGCTGACATCAAGGCAGTGACGGCGCTGGGCGGCTATGCGGCGACGGCGATTACCGCGCTCACGGCGCAGGACACCCACACCGTCCATGGCATCCACGAGGTGCCGCTCGACTTTATCCGCCAGCAGATGCAGGTCGTGCTGGCCGATATCGGGGCGGATGCGATCAAGACCGGCATGCTGCACCGGCGCGGGGTCATCGAGGTCGTCGCTGAGGCCGTCGCGGAGCATGCCCCCGGAGTGCCGCTCGTTGCCGATCCGGTGATGGTGGCGAAAGGCGGTGCACGCCTGCTGGACGAGGATGCGACCGAAGCGGCCATCGCGCTGCTGCTGCCGCTGGCATATGTGGTGACGCCGAACATCCCCGAGGCCGAGGTGCTGTCCGGCCTGGAGATCGCCGATCTGGACGGCATGAAGCGCGCTGCCGAGAAACTGAAGTCGCTCGGCCCGAAGGCCGTGTTGCTGAAGGGCGGCCACATGTCCGGCGAGACGCTGACCGATCTGCTGCTGACCGATGACGGCTTCGAGGCCTTCGCAGGCCCGCGGATCGAGACGGCGCATACCCACGGCACCGGCTGCACCACCGCCTCGGCGCTGGCCTGCGGTCTGGCTCAGGGTCTGACCTTGAAGGACGCCTTCGCCCGCGCCCGCGCCTATGTGCAGGAGGCGATCCGCTCCGCTCCGGGATATGGCTCAGGCCACGGCCCGCTCAATCACGCGCATACCGTCAGGCCGCCGTCACCGTGACCGGCAGGCTGCGGATGCCGCGGATGAAGTTGGAGTAGAGCCGCACCGGCGGCCCCTCCACCTCGATCGTCAGCTTCCGGGCGATGATCTCTTCCCAGAGGATGCGCAGCTGCTGGTCGGCCAGCCGGTCGCCGACGCAGCGGTGGATCCCGGCGCCGTAGGAGAGGTGCTTCCGCGCCTTGTCGCGGCCGACGATGAAGCGGTCGGCGTCGGGAATGGCGCTGTCGTCGCGGTTTCCTGAGAGGTACCACATCGCGACCTTGTCGCCCTTGCGGATGGTCTTGCCGCCCAGTTCAGTGTCGCGGGTCGCAGTTCGGCGCATGTGCAGCACCGGCGACTGATAGCGGATGATCTCGGAGACCGCGGACGGGATCAGCGACGGATCGTCATACAGCTTCCGCCGCTCGTCCGGGTTCTCCGAAAGGAACAGCACGCCGCCGGACATGGAGTTGCGGGTGGTGTCGTTGCCGCCGACGATCAGCAGCCCGAGATTGCCGATGAACTCGCCCGGCGGCATGGCCCGTGTGGCCTCGCTGTGCGCCAGCATGGAGATCAGGTCGGGCTTCGGGGGCTCGTTCTCCCGGACCTTCCAGAGCTCCATGAAATACGCGGCCATCTTCTGGAGCTCGGTCATCCGCTCCTCGACGCTGGAGATCGGCGCCTCCGGGTCGCCGGGGACCGCGATGGCGACGTCGGACCAGTAGCTCAGTTTCTCCCGGTCTTCCCAGGGAAAGTCGAACAGGGTCGCCAGCATCATCGTCGTCAGGGGGATCGAGACGTGCTGTACCCAGTCGATGGTCTCACCCTGCGGCAGCCCGTCCAGCACGTAGTTCGTCCGCTCGCGGATGGTTGCCTCGTAGTTGCGCAGGTTGGTCGGCGCGACGCTGGGGGCGACGGTCTTCCGCTGGGCGGTGTGCTTCGGCGGATCCATGCGGATGAAATTGGGCGTCTCCTGACCGAGCGGCTGGTCCGTCAGCTGGATGCCGCCGTTGGAATGGTCCGACGAGTAGGTGCCGTGATCCAGCTCCACCGCCATGATGTCGTCATAGCGGGTGATGGACCAGAACGGGCCGTAGGCGCTGTCCGGACAGAAATGCACCGGATCGTCGCGGCGGAGCCGTGCAAAGGGCTCGTGCCAGGCGTCCTGCTGGTAGAGCCCGGGATCGCTGACATCCAGGGCCTCCAGCCCGGCCTGGGCCGTGTCCGCCATTGTCCTAGCCCAGCTTCGGTTTGATCTCACTCAGGATGAGATCGATCATGGCGACGGCGTTCTCCTCGGTCTCCGGCACGATGTCGAAGCAGAACTCGGTCGCGCCGTTGTCCTGGTACTTCTTCAGAGCATCGAGAATGCCCGCCAGATGGCCCATGGTCGGCAGCGGTCCGGCCTCGTCCTGAACCACCAGCGGGATCTTCGGGCACATCGGGATGTCGTCGATGGACCGGTCCTCGGCCTTCAGCGCCTCGGCGAGCTTTGGTCTCAGATCCGCGAACTCGTCCGGTCCGACGCGGAACGGGTGCCAGACGTCGCCGAACTTCGCCACACGCTTCAGGGCGCCCGGCGAATGGCCGCCGATATAGATCGGCGGGTGCGGCTTCTGGACGGGTGTCGGCCCCAGGACGGCGCCGGAGAAGGAGTAGAACTCGCTCTCATGCGCCGCAGGCTCGCCGGTCCAGAGCTTCTTGCAGATCTTCAGCCCGTCATTGGCCCGCTTGCCGCGCTTCTTGAATGGATAGCCCAGCGCGTCGTACTCGTCCTCGAACCAGCCGACGCCGACGCCGAAATTCACCCGGCCGCGGCTGACCTGATCCAGCTCCGCGATCTGCGCGGCGACCTCGATCGGGTTGCGCATGGGCAGGATCAGGACGCTGGTCCCCAGCCGCACATTGCGGGTCCGGCCCGCGAGATAGTTGAGCACGCTGAAGGGCTGGAAATAGGTCCGCTTCCACGGCGGCGGCAGGCTGCCATCGGGCGTGCCCGGATATTTCGACTTGTTGGGCGGCGCCATCAGCAGGTGATCGCTGGCCCACAGGACGTCCAGCCCGGCTGCGTCGGCCTTGGCGGCAACGCCGTCGAAAGCCGCCGGGTTCGCCCCGTCTCCGCGGACCGGAATCGAGATGCCGTACTTCATCGCCCAACCTCCCCTTTGGCGAACAGCGCCCGCATCCTTTCCAGATCTTCGGGCGTATCTACCCCGAATGGTATGACATCCACCCGGGCCGCGTCGATGCGCATGCCGTTTTCCAGCGCGCGCAACTGTTCCAGCTTCTCGCGCTTCTCCAGCGGACTGGGCGGCAGTGCGACAAACCGGGCCAGCGCTTCACGGCGATAGGTGTAGAGGCCGATATGGTGCCAGTGCGGTCCGTCGCCGCCCGGCGCGGGCAGGCGCGTGAACCAGAGCGCGCGGGCCGTGTCCCGGCCTTCCGCGAAGGCGGTCACACATTTCACGACATTGGGGTTGGTCACCTCTTCGGCCTCGTGAATCTCGGCGACCAGCGTGGCGATGTCGACGCCGGGGTCCGCCTCGTGCGGCTTCAGCGACGCCCGGATGGTGTCCGGGTCGAGCGCCGGCAGGTCGCCCTGCAGGTTGACGACCATGTCGTGGCGCCGGTCCGGATCGGCGCGCTCCACGGCCTCGAAGATGCGGTCGGATCCCGACGGGTGGTCCGGATCGGTCAGGACGGCGGTGCCGCCGGCGGCTTCGACCGCCGCGACGATCTCGGCCTCTGCCGCCGCAACGACCACCGGGCCGATATCGGCTTCCATCCCGCGCTGCCAGACCTGCACCACCATCGGTGCGCCGGCGATATCGACCAGCGGTTTGCCGGGCAGGCGGGTGGAGGCCATGCGGGCGGGGATGACGAGGATCGGGTTCATCGGGCTGCGGGCCTCCCTCGGCGTCTTCGGCGGTTCGTGCGTCGTTTGACCGCATCATTCGTACAGGGTTCCGAGGCTATCACCATGCGACGTTTCGGCGGGCGGTCACCCGCCCGTGTGCACGCGACTCGAGAGGGGTTCGGTCATGGACAGCATGTTCTTCAACAAGATCGCGGGCGCGGTTCTGCTGACCGTGCTGGTCGGTTACGCCATCGCCAAGCTGTCCCATGGCCTCATCAGCCCGCACGGTCCCGAGACCGTCGCCTATCCGGTGCCGGAGTTCGAATCCTCGGCGGTTGCCGATGCCGGCGCGACCGAAGAGGTCGAGACGCCGATCGCCGTCGTTCTCGCTTCCGCCGACGCGGCCAAGGGCGAGCGCGTCTTCAAGAAGTGCGCGGCCTGCCACACTCTTGAGGACGGCGGCGCGAACAAGGTCGGTCCTAACCTCTACGGCATTGTCGACCGCGACATCGGCTCTGTCGGCGGCTTCGAATATTCGGCGACGCTGGCCGAGCTCGAGGGTGACTGGACCTACGACAATCTGAGCAAGTTCCTGGCCGACCCGAAGGGCTGGGCCAACGGCACCAAGATGGCATTCGCCGGTCTCAAGAAGGACAGCGAACGGGGTGACGTCATTCTCTACATGAAGTCCTTCGGCGACGCCGATACGCCGCTGCCCGAGCCGGAGGCGCCGGCTGCCGAGTCCGAGAGCTCGCCGGCGGCCGAGACCGAGTCCCAGCCCGCCTCCGAATAAGCGGCGCGCGGACGATGTCCGTCGACCTGCAGCCATTCGCCGAATTCGCAGCCGAACTGGCGGACGAATTGGGGGCGTTCATACGCCCCCTTTTCCGCCGTCCTCTCGATATTGTCTCGAAGGCCGACGAAAGCCCGGTCACCGAAGCTGACCGCGGTGCCGAGCAGGTGATGCGGAAGCTGATCAACGCGCGTTTCCCCGACCACGGCATCGTTGGCGAGGAGTTCGGCGCCGAGAACGCCGATGCCGAATTCGTGTGGCACCTGGACCCCATCGACGGAACCAAGTCCTTCATTTCCGGTTCGGCCCAGTTCGTCACCCTGATCGCGCTGACCCGCCACAACCGGCCGGTGCTCGGCGTCATCAACCAGCCGGTGAACAACGAGCGCTGGATCGGGATAGAGGGACAGAAGACGACCTTCAACGGCAAGCCGGTGTCGGTACGCAAATGCCCCGATATCGCCGATGCCACGCTCTACACCTGGGGCGCAGAGATCCTCTACGGCCCGCGCGGTCCGGCGGTGAAGTCGCTGATCGAAACCGTAAGGCTGACGCGCTTCAGCGCCGATGGTTACGCCTACGGTCTGCTCGCGCTTGGTTTTGTGGACATCGTCGCCGACGAGGGCATGAAGCCGCATGACTATCTGGCGCTGGCGCCGGTGGTGAAGGGCGCGGGCGGACACATCACCGACTGGCAGGGCCGCGAGATCGAGTTCGGGATCGGCGAGAAGACCCTGGCGGTCGGCGACCGGACCTTGCACGAGGCGGCGCTCAACATACTTCAAGGCTGATTGATCACAGTCTGTTAGGGTTCCGCACGCGGCCCAACTGGGGCCATAATCGCGGTTCAGGAACGGATGGTTCGTTTCAGGCGAGAGGTGACCAGGTGCGGGCAGGTTTTCTGGGTATGTCATTCGCGGCGTTGCTGGCCCTGCCGGCTCTCGCCGACAACGTGGTCACATCCCACGCCCTGAGCCTCATCGGCGAACCGAAATACCCCGAAGGCTTCGCGCATCTCGACTACGTCAATCCCGACGCGCCGAAGGGCGGATCTCTCCGGCTTTCGGCTTTCGGCGGCTTCGATTCGCTCAATCCCTACATTCCCAAGGGCAGCCCGTCGGGCGCCGCGTCGATGGCCATCGAGAGCCTGATGGACAGCCATCTGGGCGAACCCTCGGCCGAGTACGGCCTGATCGCGGAAACGGTCGAGTATCCCGAAGACTTCAGCTGGGTGGTCTTCAACCTCCGGCCCGAGGCCCGGTTCCACGACGGCAGCCCTGTCACAGCCGAGGATGTCGCCTTCAGCTTCGAGGTCCTGCGCGATCAGGGGCGGCCCTTCTTCCGCTACTACTACCGCAATGTCAGCAAGGTCGAGATCGAGGGCGAGCGGCGGATCAGGTTCAGCTTCGACGAGACCGGAAACCGTGAACTGCCGCAGATCATGGGCCAGCTGCCGGTGTTGTCGAAGGCCTACTGGGCCGACCGGGATTTCGGCGCCACCACGCTGGAGGCGCCCATGGGGTCCGGGCCCTACCGTGTTGTCGAGGTCGAGCCGAACCGGCGGATCGTGCTGGAGCGGGTCGAGGACTACTGGGGCAGCGATCTGGGCATCAACAGGGGCCGCTACAACTACGACAGTATCCTGTACGAGTATTTCGCCGACCGCACGGCGGTGCTGGAGGCCTTCAAGGGCTATGTCTACGACTACAGGACCGAGAACAGCTCCAAGGACTGGGCCACGGCCTACGATTTCCCGGCGGCCAAGGCCGGCGACGTGATCACGGCACTGATCCCCCACAGCCGCCCGACCGGCATGCAGGGCTTCGTCTACAATCTCCGCCGTCCGGTGTTCCAGGACGCGGCGCTGCGCGAGGCGTTGGCCTACGCCTTCGATTTCGAATGGGCCAACGAGAACCTGTTCTACGGCCAGTACAAGCGCACGGAGAGCTTCTTCTCCAATACCGATCTGGCATCTTCGGGCCTGCCCTCGGATGCCGAACTGGCGTTGCTGGAGCCGCTGCGCGGCCAGATCCCGGAGGAGGTGTTCACCGAAGCCTACACGCCGCCTTCGACCGAGGGGGGCTCCATCCGGCAGAATCTGGGCATGGCGCTGCAGATCCTGAAGGACGCCGGCTACAAGTTCGAGAACAAGGAACTGATCTCGCCGCATTCCGGAGAGACGGTCAGCTTCGAGATCCTGCTGGCCGACCCTCAGTTCGAACGCATCGTGCTGCCCTTCGCCCGGAATCTGGAGCGCATCGGCGTGAAGGTGAACCTGCGCACCGTGGACACGGCGCAGTACGAGAACCGCTTCCGGTCCTTCGACTACGACATGATCGTGGGTTCCTATCCGCAGTCCGAAAGCCCCGGCAACGAACAGCGCGATTTCTTCGGCTCCGAGGCCGCCGACCGCCTGGGCAGCCGCAACATTGCCGGCATCAAGTCGGAGGCGCTGGACAAGCTGGTCGACGCCATCATCTTCGCAGAGAGCCGGGAGGCGCTGGTCACCGCGACGCGCGCCCTCGACCGGGTGCTGCTGCATTCGCACATCGTCATTCCGCAGTGGCACATCTCCGCCAACCGGATCGCCTACTGGGACAAGTTCGGGATGACCGGCAAGAACCCTGACTACGGCCCGGACGTGATGTCGTGGTGGATCGATGCCGACAAGGCGGCCCGCCTGGACGGCAAGTACAAGTGAGGCTGGCCGCTTTCCTCATCGCCGGACTGGCGCTGGCGGGATCGGCGCTGGCGGAGCCGCGCCACGGCATCTCGGTGTTCGGACAGCTCGAGTACCCCGAAGGCTTCGAGCACTACAACTGGGTGAACCCCGAAGCGCCGAAGGGCGGCATGCTGAGGCTGCGCGATCTCGGCACCTTCGATTCGGTGAATTTCTACATCCTGCGCGGGGCGACGCCGGCCTCGATCCAGCAGCACGAGATCCGTCTGCACGACACGCTGATGGCGCGGTCCTATGACGAGCCGGACGCCCATTACGCGCTGATCGCAAGGACGGCGGACGTGGCTGCAGACGGCCGCTCGGTCACCTTCGAGATCGACGAACGAGCCCGCTTCCATGACGGCTCGCCGATCCTGGCCGCCGATGCCGTCTTCTCGCTGGAGGTCATCCAGGAGAAGGGGCACCCGATCCTGCGCAACGTCTTCGAGAAGGCGAGCGCGGCTATCGTCGCCGAGCGCACCGTGCGTTTCGATCTGGCCGAGGACGCGCCGCGCGACCTGGCGGTGAAGATCGCCGGCAGCCTGCCGATCCTCTCGGCCGCGTATTACGAGACCGTGGAGTTCGACAAGACGACGCTGACGCCGCCGCTGGCCAGCGGTCCCTACCGCATGACCGAGGTCAATCAGGGCACCTCGATCACGCTGGAGCGGGTAACGGACTACTGGGCAAAAGACCTGCCCGTGAACAAGGGCCTCTGGAACTTCGACACCATCCGCATCGACTGGTACGCGGACCGGACGTCGGCGCTGCTGGCCTTCTTCGCCGACGAGTACGACTTCCGTGAAGAGTTCACCTCCAAGAGCTGGGCGACCGAGTATGACGACAAGGTGCCGGTGCAGGAGGGACGCATCAAACGGCTGACCGTTTCCGACGGCCGCGCGTCCGGTATGCAGGGCTGGTTCTACAATACCCGCCGCGGCAAGTTCGCGGACCGCCGCGTGCGCGAGGCCCTCGACCTGGCGTTCGACTTCGAGTGGACCAACCGCAACCTCTTCTACGGTCTCTACAAGCGCACGCAGTCGATCTTCGAGAACTCGGTGCTGCTGAAACACAGTGGGCCGCCGTCGGACGCCGAGAAGGCGCTGCTGCAGCCCTTCGCCGACGAACTGCCGCCCGAGGTCATGACGAAGGCCTTCCAGGGGCCGGTCACCGACGGCGAGAACGGTATCCGCCAGAACCTGCGCAAGGCGCACGGTCTGCTTAAGGAGGCCGGCTGGACTATCCAGGACGGTGTGCTGAAGAACGCCGATGGCGAGGTCTTCACCATCGAGTTCCTGTCCTATCAACCGACCTTCGACCGGATCATCGGTCCCTACGCGCAGAACCTCGAGCGTCTGGGTATCAAGGCCGGCACCCGGCTGGTCGATCCGGCACAATATGTCGAGCGCATCAAGAAATACGATTTCGACGCGGTGACCGCACGGTTCTCGCCGCCCGAGACGCCTGGCGCGGAACTCTGGAACTTCTTCGGCAGCCGTCAGGCCGATATTGACGGCACCTACAACTATGCCGGCGTGAAGAGCCCCGCGGTCGACAGCCTGATCGCCACGGCGCTGGCTGCGCCGGACCGGGAGACGCTGGTGACCGCGCTGCGGGCGCTGGACCGCGTCATCATGTGGGGCCGCTACATCGTGCCCCAGTGGTACAAGGGCGAGCACAACCTCGCCTACTGGGACCGCTACGGCCGTCCCGAAGCCGAGAAGCCGCCCTATCATCGGGGCGTCGTCAATTCCTGGTGGTTCGATGCCGGCAAGGCGGCGGCCACCGGCGGGCGGAACAATTGATCTGGCGGACGTCTGACGCATGATCGCCTACATCATCCGCCGCTTCCTGTTCATCATCCCGACGCTGTTCGTGATCCTGCTGGTGAACTTCGCCATCATCCAGTTCGCGCCGGGCGGGCCAATCGAGCAGATCATCGCCGAGATCCAGGGCACGGCGGTGGGCGCCGGCGCGCGTGTCACCGGGGCAGGCGGCAATGAGGCCTCGGGTGGCGGCGGCGGGCAGGGACCCGGCGGTGGCGCCGGCGACAGCTCCTACCGTGGCGCGCAGGGCCTGGATCCGGAATTCATCAAGGAACTGGAGAAGCAGTTCGGCTTCGACAAGCCGCTGCATGAGCGCTTCCTGCAGATGCTGGCGAACTATGCTGTCTTCGATTTCGGCGACAGCTACTTCCGCGACCAGTCGGTGATCAGCCTGGTGCTGGACAAGATGCCGGTCTCGATATCGCTGGGCCTCTGGTCGTTCCTGCTGGCCTATACGATCTCTATCCCGCTCGGCATCCGCAAGGCGGTGAGCGACGGTCAGCCGTTCGACGTCTGGACATCGACTGTCGTCGTGATCGGCTACGCCATCCCGGCCTATCTCTTCGCCGTGCTGCTGATCGTGCTCTTCGCCGGCGGCTCCTACTGGCAGATCTTCCCGCTCCGGGGGCTGGTGTCGGAGGACTTCGACGAGATGTCGACGCTGGGTCAGGTCGCCGACTATTTCTGGCATGTCTGCCTGCCAGTCATCGCACTGACCATCGGCGCCTTCGCCAACCTGACCATGCTGACGAAGAATTCCTTCCTGGATCAGATCAACCTGCAATACGTCCAGACCGCCCGCGCCAAGGGTCTGTCGGAGAACCGAGTGCTCTACGGGCATGTCTTTCGCAACGCCATGCTGATCGTGATCGCGGGCTTCCCGTCGGCCTTCATCGGCATGCTGTTCACCGGCACCTTCCTGATCGAGGTGCTGTTCTCCCTCGACGGGCTGGGGCGGCTCGGCTTCGAGAGCGTGGTCAACCGGGATTACCCGGTCGTCTTCGGCACGCTCTACGCCTTCACGCTGCTGGGGCTGGTGATGACGATCCTGCGCGACATCACCTACGCCTTCGTCGATCCGCGCATCGATTTCGAGGCGCGCGATGTCTGATGCCGCGATGCAGGATTACGGACCGCTCTCGGGCGCCGAGGTCCATCGTGTGATGGGCATCCGGGTCACACCGCTGAACAAGCGGCGCTGGCAGAACTTCAAGCGCAACCGGCGCGGTTACTGGTCGGCGATCATCTTCATGATCGTCTTCGTCCTCAGCCTGTTCGCCGAACTGATCGCCAACGACAAGCCGCTGATGGTCTCCTACGGGGGCGAGCTGAAGTTCCCGGTGCTGTTCGTCTACACCGACGAGGAGTTCGGCGGCTTCCTGCCGACCGAAGCGGAGTACCGCGAGGACTTCATGCGCGAGGCCCTGTCGGAAGGCGACAACTGGGCGCTCTGGCCGCTGGTGGAATACGACTACCGCACGCCCAAGGCCGAAGGTCCGTTCCCGCAGGCGCCCACGGCGGAGAACTGGCTCGGCACCGACGATCAGGGCCGGGATGTCATCGCCCGCGTGATCTACGGCTACCGGCTCTCGGTGCTGTTCGGGATCATGCTGACGATCCTGTCGACGATCATCGGAGTCTGCGCGGGCGCGGTGCAGGGCTATTACGGCGGCTGGCTGGACCTGATCGCCCAGCGCTTCATCGAGATATGGGAAGGGATGCCCTTCTTCTTCATCATCCTGATCTTCTCGGCGCTGTTCGTGCCCGGCTTCTGGACCCTGCTGTTCATTCTCCTGCTGTTCAGCTGGACGGCGCTGGTGGCCGTGGTCCGCGCAGAGTTCCTGCGCGCCCGGAATTTCGACTATGTCCGCGCGGCGCGCGCGCTGGGCGTCGGCAACGGCGTGATCATGTTCAAGCACCTGCTGCCCAACGCCATGGTCGCCACCATCACCTTCATGCCCTTCATCCTGACCGGCGCCATCACTTCGCTGACCGCGCTGGACCTGCTGGGCCTCGGCCTGCCGCCGGGCTCGCCCTCGCTGGGCGAACTGCTGGCCCAGGGCAAGGCGAACCTGCAGGCGCCATGGCTCGGCATCACCGGCTTCGTCGTCATCTCCTTCATGCTGACGCTGGTGATGTTCATGGCCGAAGCCGTGCGGGACGCCTTCGATCCCAGGAAGAGCTTCGCATGAGCAAGCTGCTGGAAGTCCGCGACCTCTCGGTCACCTTCAACACCGAGGCCGGGCCGATTGAGGCCGTGCGCCACAATTCCTTCGATCTGGAGCGCGGCAAGACGCTGGCGCTGGTCGGTGAGAGCGGGTCGGGCAAGTCGGTGACCGCGCTCTCGGTGATGCAGCTTCTGCCCTATCCGCGCGCCAGCCATCCCAGCGGTTCGATCAAGCTGGACGGCAAGGAACTGGTCGGCGCGCCGGACGGTTTCATGCGGACCATCCGCGGGCAGCGGATCTCGATGATCTTTCAGGAGCCGCTGTCGGCGCTGAACCCGCTGCACACCGTCGAGAAGCAGGTCGCCGAGGTGCTGCGCCTGCACCGCGGCATCGGCAAGGAGGCGGCGCGCAAGCGCGTGATCGAACTGCTGCATCTGGTCGGCATCCGTGATCCCGAGGGACGGCTGGCGGACTATCCGCATCAGCTCTCCGGCGGCCAGCGCCAGCGCGTGCTGATCGCCATTGCGCTCGCCAACGAACCGGATCTGCTGATCGCCGACGAGCCGACCACGGCGCTGGACGTCACCATCCAGGCGCAGATCCTCGACCTGCTGATCGACCTGCAGAAGCGCCTCGGCATGGCGATCCTGTTCATCACCCACGATCTGGGCGTCGTCCGGCGCATTGCCGACGAGGTCTGCGTGATGACGAAGGGCGATATCGTCGAGGCAGGGCCGACCGAGGAGATCTTCGAGAGACCGCAGCACGAGTACACGAAGATGCTGCTGTCGGCAGAACCGAAGGGCCGCCCGGTCCGCGACCCGGACGCTGCCGAGCCCGAAGAGGTCCTGACCGCCGGCGACCTCAAGGTCTGGTTCCCGATCAAGCGCGGCGTCTTCCGCCGCACCGTCGGCCATGTGAAGGCGGTCGACGGGATCGACGTCAGCATCCGCAAGGGCCGGACTCTTGGCGTTGTCGGCGAGTCCGGCTCCGGCAAGACCACGCTCGGCATGGCGCTGCTGCGCCTCATACGCTCCGAGGGACCGATCGTCTGGAAGGGGGAACGGATCGACGGTCACGGCTTCGGCGACATGCGACCGAAGCGGAAGGAGATGCAGGTCGTCTTCCAGGACCCGTTCGGCTCGCTGAGTCCCCGGCTTTCGGTCGGCCAGATCGTCGAGGAAGGCCTGCTGGTCCACAAGCTGGTCGGCGACGAGGCTGAGCGGCGTAACGTCATCGCCCGCGCGCTGGAGGAAGTCGGTCTGGAAGGCGACATGCAGGACCGCTATCCGCACGAGTTCTCGGGTGGTCAGCGCCAGCGAATCTCCATCGCCCGCGCCATCGTGCTGAAACCGGAATTCATCGTGCTGGACGAACCGACCTCGGCGCTGGACATGTCGGTGCAGGCGCAGATCGTCGATCTGCTGCGGGAACTGCAGGAGCGCTACGGCCTGGCCTACATGTTCATTTCCCACGATCTCAGGGTCGTCCGCGCGCTGTCCGACGACGTCATCGTCATGAAGGACGGCGTCGTTGTCGAAAGCGGCCCGACCGAGAAGATCTTCCAGACGCCGGAGACGCCGTACACCAAGACGCTGCTGGCTGCGGCCTTCGAGAACCGTGTGCTGAAGTAGGGGCCGCCGTTCAGGCCGGCGGCAGGCCCAGCACGGCTCTCAGCTTCGCCTCTATGGGCGCGGCCATGGCCTCGTGACCCGCCTGGTTCGGGTGAAGTACTCCCTGTTCATCGTCCTGCCGCGCGAAGGACGACTTGAACCCGTGGAACCAGGGGTCGCTGGAACAGACGCCATGTTCGCGGGTGAGCGCCGCAAGGCCGTCGACGAAATGCGCGCCTTCGGCCGCCGCCGCGTCGGCCAGGATCTCGTTCAGGGGGGTCAACACCTCCTCGAAGGCAAAGCGCGACTCGGCCCCGGTGACCTCGCTGGTGGCGGCGCCGAACGGAATGGCCATCCAGCCAATGCCCGTGCCGCCGGGATTCACCTGACCGGTCAGCACATCGATTCCGGCGATGAAGTTCTCGTTGTAGCGATTGCAGAAATTGCCGTTCTCGTTGCGGCTGGGGTCCGGGTAGCCGACCAGCAGGATGTGCCTGGGGTCCAGTTCCTCGCGGATGCGGCGGATTTCCCGTTCGACGCGGCCCTGCACCCGGTCGAAGCCGCCATAGGCGGACCGGAATATCCCGCCGCAGCCCGTGGGCAGGTCCGACGGGTCGTCATCGTCCTGGGCGTCGGTACATCCGTGCTGCAGCATCTCGGTGATGCCCGGGTCCTGGTGGCAGTCGGGATGGAAAGGTGTCGGCTTGGGCGTGACGCAGGCCTTCACGATACTGCCGAAGCCGAGGTCGTTCAGCCCGATGGACAGGATGACGACATCGATGCGCATCACCCCGTTCTCCGGGTCTTCGGCCCATGCCTTCGCGGTGGCGATCTGTCCTTCGCCGCAATAAGGCGACGGTGGCGCAGCCGGCGCCGGCAACTGGCAGATGTTCGCGTTGCCGCGTCGCGACAACCTGAGTCCGAAGCGCGTCGAGGCGCCGGAGCAGGCGAAGCTGGCGTAGATCTCCTCGTCGGAAAGCGTCCATGCATCGGTCACCGCGGCGACGGCGAAACGGTGCGCGTTGATGGCGGAGCGATGGCAGAGCCCGGACGCGAAGGCGGCGTTTTCCTGCCATTTGGCGCTTTCGTTCGCGGTCGCCAGCACGTCCGGATTGCCTTCGCCGGAGGCGAAGGAGTTGCCCATGGACACGATCACCAGCTGTGCGCCTTCCAGCACGTTCCGGGCCGCTTCGATGTCCTGCGTCTCGCAGCCCCCGAGTGCGATGCCGGCAAGCAGGATGGCGCCAGCGATGCCGCTTCGTCTCGACATGATGCGTCGGACCCCCGTTTGACTTTCCCCGGGGAAAGGATAGCACAATGTGCCGTCCGAGCCGCGCCGACGCCCATCCACGGAGATCCCGATGCCGACCATGCTGTTCCGATCCAACGCCGACCGGGCCGACTGGTGGCGGGAAACCGTCATGGGCGAACTGCCCGAGCTCGACTTCCGCATCTGGCCGGACGCCGGTGAGTTGGCGGATATCGACTACGCCCTGGTCTGGAAGCCGGAGACCGGATTGCTGGCCAGCCTGCCGAACCTGCGGGCGATCTTCTCGCTCGGTGCGGGGGTCGATCACATTTTCGCCGACGCCGAACTGCCGAAGCATGTGCCGGTCTGCCGGGTCATCAACCCGAACATGGCGCTGAGAATGCGCGAATGGGTGGTGATGCAGACCCTGATGCATCACCGCCGGCACCGCGAATACGACCGGCAGCAGAGGATGAAGGTCTGGCAGGAACTGCCCCAGCCCCACGCCGGCGAGCGCAAGGTCGGCATGATGGGACTCGGCGAACTTGGCGGTGATGCCGCGCGCTATCTTGCCATGCTGGGCTTCGACGTCGCGGGCTGGTCCCGGACGCCGCGCGAGGTCGAGGGTGTGACGGGATATCATGGCGCCGACGGGCTCGACGCCTTCCTGGCGCGGACCGAGATCCTGATCTGCCTGCTGCCGCTGACCGACGCCACGCGGGGGATCGTGAACCGCGGCCTGCTGGCGAAGCTGCCGCGCGGCGCCAGCTTCATCAATGCCGGCCGCGGCGGACATGTGGTCGAGGCCGACCTGCTGGCGGCGCTGGACGAGGGGGACATCTCGGAAGCGTCGCTGGACGTCTTCCAGACCGAGCCGCTGCCCGCCGACAGCCGGTTCTGGGACCATCCGCAGGTGACGGTGACGCCGCACATCGCGGCCTTCTCCGACCCGCGGGCGCTGGTGGATCAGGTTGTCGAGAACATTCGCCGCGACCAGGCCGGGGACCCGCTGATCAACACGGTCGACACCGGCCGCGGCTACTGAGCCGTCCGGTCTTCCAGTCCGTCGGCCAGCGCTTCCAGCCGGCGGGCGATCTCGTCCATCCGTGGATCGGCGCCGGTCGACATGTTGCCCCGCGCCGAATCGAGTTCGTCATAGGCGGTGGCCAGATCGTCGGCGATCAGCAGGGCGGTCATCAGCATCAGCCGGCTGTCGGGGACACGCGCGCCGCCATCGACCAGTTCGTTGGCGCGGCGGTCGACATAGGCCGCCAGTTCGCGGACCCGGTCTTCCTCGCCGTCGCCGCAGCCGATCAGATGATCGCGCCCGTTCACCGTCACCTTCACCTGGGGCACGGCCCTATCCCTTCTCGATCAGGTCAAGCTGTTCCAGCGCGCTGTCGACGCGGACGGCCAGCTGCGCGGCCTCCCGCCTGAGCCGCGCCTTTTCCTCGGCCGCTTCCGCCAGTTCCGCGCGGAGCGACGCGTTTTCGGCACGGAGGCTCTCCAGTTCGACCGAGTCGGCCTCACCGGCCGGTTCTGCGGCGGTTCGACGCATCAGACCCCCGGCCCTGATCTTCTCGACGCGCTCCAGCGCCTTCAGCGCACGGCTTACGGGGTCGGTGGGGCTCTGGGGTTCGGAACTCATGCAGGATTATCGTCGCTTGCGTATGACGTTAGGGCTTTTCCCTAACATGCCACCATAAAAACATCCCGGATTTGCGGTCAACCGCGGACGGTGCCTGCGGTGACGCCGGGCAATATTTGAGCGGGTCTACAGGTTGACGGTTGCGATGCGCGTCGGCATTTTGCCGCGCGATTCCGGGGGGGTACGCGGCCGCCAGAGGGCGATCATCCCTCGAACCCCCTGCCGGGTGGCAAGGTTCCGGGGACCCCGACGTCCCGCAATACCGAGGTCCATAAGTAATGAGTGTTGATCCGCGCGAGATGGCGAACGCCATCCGGGCCTTGTCGATGGACGCGGTCCAGCAGGCGAATTCCGGCCATCCGGGCATGCCGATGGGTATGGCCGATGTGGCGACCGTGCTGTTCTCGAAGCACCTGTCCTTCGACCCGCGCCGTCCCGACTGGCCCAACCGAGACCGCTTCGTGCTCAGCGCCGGCCACGGCTCGATGCTGCTCTATTCGCTGCTCTACCTGACGGGCTATGCGGACATGACCATCGACGAGCTGAAGAATTTCCGCCAGTTGGGCGCGCGGACGGCCGGCCATCCCGAATACGGCCACGCCACCGGCATCGAGACGACGACCGGCCCGCTGGGCCAGGGACTCGCCAACGCCGTCGGCATGGCGCTGGCCGAGCGCATTCTCGCCGCCCGTTTCGGCGACGAGGTCGTCGATCACTACACCTACGCGATCGCCGGCGACGGCTGTCTGATGGAAGGCATCAGCCAGGAGGCGCTGAGCCTCGCCGGGCATCTGAAGCTCGGGAAGCTGATCGTGCTCTGGGACGACAACGGCATCTCCATCGACGGCGCCGTGAACCTGGCCTGCTCCGACGACCAGATGGCGCGTTTCGCGGCCTCCGGCTGGCATGTGCTGGACTGCAACGGCCACGATCACAAGGCCATTGCCGACGCCATCAGCGCCGCCAAGAACGAGCCGCGGCCCTCGCTGATCGCCTGCAAGACGACCATCGGCTACGGCGCGCCCAACAAACAGGGCACGGCCGCCACCCACGGCGCACCGCTGGGCGACGAGGAGATCGAGGCGGCGCGCGAGCATCTCGGCTGGCCGCATGAACCCTTCACGGTGCCCGATGACATTCTCGACGCCTGGCGGCTGGTTGGCGCCCGCGGCGCCTCCAAGTCCGCGGCCTGGGATGTGCGTCTCGCCGAGATGGACCAGGAGCGGCACGAGAACTTCAAGCGGGCCATGAGCGGCCGTCTGCCGGAAGGCTGGACCAAGGGCCTGGACGCGCACATCTCCCACCTGCTGCAGGAGAAGTCGAACGTCGCCACCCGCAAGGCCTCGCAGATGGCGCTGGAAGCGATCCAGCCGGCCCTGCCGGAACTGATCGGCGGCTCGGCGGATCTGACCGGTTCCAACCTGACCCGGACCGGTTCCATGACGCCGGTGCAGGCCAACGACTACGCCGGATCCTACGTCTACTACGGCATCCGCGAGCACGGCATGGCGGCGGCCATGAACGGGATGGCGCTGCATGGCGGCGTGATTCCCTATGGCGGCACCTTCCTGGTCTTCACCGACTACTGCCGCCCGTCGATCCGTCTTTCGGCGCTGATGGGCAAGCGGGTGATCTACGTGATGACCCACGACTCCATCGGTCTTGGCGAGGACGGGCCGACGCATCAGCCGGTGGAGCATCTCGCCTCGCTGCGTGCGATGCCGAATGTGCTGGTCTTCCGGCCCTGCGACGCTATCGAGACGGCCGAATGCTGGCGCCTGGCGCTGGAGCACGAGACCGGCCCGTCGATCATGGCCCTCTCGCGTCAGGGCACGCCGCTCCTGCGCAAGGAAGCCAGGCCCCAGTCCCAGAAGGGCGCCTATGTCATCGATCAGGCCAATGACACCGCCAAGGTGGTGCTGATCGCCACGGGCACGGAAGTTGCGCTGGCCGTTGAGGCGAAGAAGCAGCTGCAGACCGACGGTGTGCCGACCAGCGTGGTCTCCATGCCCTGCGCCGAGCTGTTCGATCAGCAGGATGCGGACTACCGCAACTCGATCCTGCCGCCGGATGCCGTGAAGGTTGCCGTCGAAGCCGCTTCCACCTACGGCTGGGAGCGCTATGTCGGGGATACCGGTGCGGTAGTCGGCATGACCGGTTTCGGCGCTTCGGCGCCCGCGCCTCAGCTATATGACTTTTTCGGCATCACTGCCGCACAGGTGGTCAAGGCGGCGAAGGACTGCCTGGACAAGAAATAGAAGGAAGGAAGCATGACTCTACGTGTCGCTATCAACGGATTTGGCCGGATCGGCCGTCTGGTGCTGCGGGCCATGGCGGAAGCCGACCGCGACGATATCGAAGTCGTGGCGATCAACGATCTCGGCTCGATCGAGGCGAACGCCCATCTGTTGCAGTACGACACGGTCCATGGCCGTTTCCCGCACAAGGTGAAGGCCACGGACACCGGCATGGACTACGGCAAGGGCGAAATCCGCGTCCTCGCCGAGCGCGACCCTGCCAAGCTGCCCTGGGGCGAGATGGGCGTCGATATCGCCTTCGAATGCACCGGCATCTTCACGGCCCGCGACAAGGCGGCCATGCATCTGGACGCCGGCGCGAAGCGCGTTCTGGTCTCCGCGCCCGCCTCCGGCGCCGACCTGACCGTCGTCTACGGCGTCAACCATGACAAGCTGACCGCCGATCACACGGTCGTCTCCAACGCCTCCTGCACCACCAACTGCCTGGCGCCGGTCGCACAGGTGCTGAACGATACGGTTGGGCTGGAGAAGGGCTTCATGTCCACCATCCACGCCTATACCGGCGACCAGCGGACCGTGGACACGCTGCACAGCGACCTGCGCCGTGCCCGTGCCGCCGCGTCCTCGCTGATCCCGACCTCGACCGGCGCGGCGAAGGCCGTCGGCCTGGTGCTGCCGGAGCTGGCGGGCAAGCTGGACGGCACCGCGATCCGCGTGCCGACCAACAATGTGTCGCTGATCGACCTGAAGTTCACCTCGTCGCGTCCGACCACCGTCGAGGAGATCAACGAGGCGATGAAGGAAGCCGCAGCCGGCCGTCTGGCGGGCGTGCTGGAGGTGAATGACGAGCCGCTGGTCTCGATCGACTTCAACCACAATCCGGCCAGCTCGACCTTTGACCTGACCCAGACCCAGGTCATCGACGGCAACTTCGTGCGCGTGCTGAGCTGGTACGACAACGAGTGGGGCTTCTCCAACCGGATGAGCGACACCGCCCTGGCCATGGGCAAGCTGCTCTGATCCGGGACTGAGGCCTATGAGCGGTTTTCGAACTCTCGACGACGTCGCCGTCGCCGGACTGCGGGTGCTTGTCCGCGTCGATCTGAACGTGCCGATCCAGGATGGCGAAGCTGCCGACCTGATCCGGATCGAACGGGTGGCGCCGACCATTCTGGAGCTTTCCGACAAGGGCGCGCGGGTGATCCTGCTCGCCCATCTCGGACGTCCCAAGGGCGAGCGCAATCCGGAGATGTCCCTGAAGCCGGTGGCCCGAGCGGTTCAGAAGGTGGTCGGACGGCCGGTCGCGTTCGCCAGTGACTGTGTCGGCGATGCGGCCGAAAAGGAAGCCGCCAAGCTGGGCAATGGCGACATCCTGCTGCTGGAGAACACCCGTTTTCATGCCGGCGAGGAGAAGAACGACCCGAAGCTGGCGAAGGAGATGGCAGCGCTGGGCGACCTGTTCGTCAACGATGCCTTCTCCTGCTCCCACCGTGCCCATGTGTCGACCGAAGGGCTGTCGAAGCATCTGGAAGCTGTTGCCGGACGCTGCATGCAAGCGGAACTCGAGGCGCTGGAGCGGGCGCTGAGCAACCCGGAGCGGCCTGCCGCGGCGCTGGTCGGCGGCGCAAAGGTGTCGACCAAGCTGGACGTTCTCGACAATCTGACCGGCAAGGTCGACATGCTGATCATCGGCGGCGCGATGGCGAACACCTTCCTGCTGGCCATGGGCAAGCAGATCGGCAAGTCGCTGGCCGAACCCGATCTGGTGGCCACTGCACAACGCATCATGACCACTGCAAAGTCGAACGGTTGCGAGATCGTGCTGCCGGTTGATGCGGTCGTCGCGTCTGCGCTGGAAGCCGACGTCGAAACGGAGACCGTCGACATCGATTCCATGCCCGAGGACCGGATGATCCTGGACGTCGGCCGCCGCAGCATCGCCGAAGTCATCGCGCGGCTCGGCGAATGCCGGACGCTGATGTGGAACGGGCCCATGGGCGCCTTCGAGGTCCCGCCGTTCGACAAGGCGACCGTGGAGATCGCCAGGGCCGCCGCAGAGTTGACGAAAAAGGGTACACTGCTGTCCGTCGCCGGTGGCGGAGACACGGGCAGGGCGCTGAACCACGCCGGTGTCACGGACGGGTTTTCCTACGTCTCGACGGCCGGCGGCGCGTTTCTTGAGTGGATCGAGGGCAAGACGCTGCCGGGCGTTGCGGCCCTGCAGGACTGAGTATCAGCGGAGAGACTGACAGATGAGCGACCGTGACCTGAAAGCCATTGCCGAGAAGATCGTTGCCGACGGGCGCGGCGTTCTGGCCGCCGACGAATCCACCGGCACCATCAAGAAGCGCTTCGACCAGATCGGGGTCGACAACACCGAGGAAAACCGCCGCGACTACCGCGAGATGCTGTTCCGCGCCGCGGGCCACGGCAAGTACACCGGCGGGGTCATCCTGTTCGACGAGACGCTGCGCCAGTCGGCGGCCGACGGCACACCGCTGGTCGAGCTGCTCCGCGCCGAAGACGTCGTTCCGGGCATCAAGGTCGATCAGGGCGCCAAGCCGCTGGCCGGCGCGCCGGAGGAGACCGTCACCGAAGGGCTGGACGGGCTGCGCGAGCGCTTCGCCGAGTATCGTGGCCTGGGCGCCGACTTCGCCAAGTGGCGGGCGGTGATCAAGATCGGCGCGGACATCCCGAGCGACTACTGCATCGACGCCAACGCCCATGCGCTGGCCCGTTACGCGGCGCTGAGCCAGGAGGCCGGCATCGTCCCGATCGTCGAGCCCGAGGTGCTGATGGATGGCGATCACGATCTGGCGCGCTGCCAGGAGGTCACCGAGGACACGCTGGATGCGGTCTTCAACGCCCTCTACAGGCAGCGGGTCGAGCTGGAAGGCATCCTGCTGAAGCCGAACATGGTCATCTCCGGTCAGGACGCGTCCAGCCGGGCGGGCGTTCAGGATGTGGCGGCCGCCACGTTGGCGACGCTGAAGCGCTGCGTCCCCTCGGCGGTGCCGGGCATCGTGTTCCTCTCCGGCGGCCAGTCCGAGGAAGAGGCGACCGAGCATCTGGACGCCATGAACCGGATGGGCCCGCTGCCCTGGAAGCTCAGCTTCTCCTACGGCCGTGCCCTGCAGCAGTCGGCGCTGAAGGCCTGGTCGGGCAAGACGGAGAACGTGGCTGCCGGCCAGCGCGCCTATCTGCACCGCGCCCGCATGAACTGGGCCGCGGCCCGCGGCGAATGGGCCGCCGAGATGGAGAAGGCGGCCTAGAGACCGTCGATCTCGGCGATCGCCCAGGTTTCGGCGGCGGCGTCCTGCCGCCACTCCTGCATGTAGCTGTGGTCCCACACCGCGCCGCAATAGGCGCGGATGTCGTCGGGCATGCCGTCTCGATATGACAGGAAGCGGCTGACGACCGGCGCGTACATGGCGTCGGCCGCGCTCCAGGCCCCGAACAGGAAATTGCCGCCGGCGCCGAAGCGGTCCCGGCAGTCGCGCCAGATCGCGTCGATCCGGGCGATATCGGCCGAAGTCGCATCGTCCGGCGGCAGGGCCTGTCCCATGCGCTTCAGGTTCATCGGCCAGGCCCCGCGCAGCGCCTGGAAGCCGCTGTGCATCTCCGCCGAGACGGAGCGCGCCACGGACCGCGCCGCAAAGCCTGACGGCCAGATCCCCGCGCCTGGCGCCCGCTCGGCCAGATATTCGGCCATTGCCAGGCTGTCCCAGACCAGCAGGCCGTCATCGATCAGCAGCGGCACCTTGCCGGCCGGCGAATGGGCGCGGATCCGCGCGGAGGTGTCGGGCTGGCGCAGTGGTAAGACCTCGATCTCGAGCGGCAGACCGCTCTGCCGCGCCAGCAGCCAGCCGCGCAGCGACCATGACGAGTAGATCCGGTTCCCGATGACGAGTTTCATGCCGTGTCCCCTGCGAAAGTCCGGAAGATACCGCGTTGATTCGAAAGGGACAGTCTACATCCCGTATGCATCTCTGATTCGTTATCCACAAGATATTGTGTCTTCTGGCCAGAATCGCGTTGGCCCGACCTGCCCCTTCCCGTATCTTGTGGGTGCTGCAAATGCCTATCACGAAATGTGGATGGAGGGAGTGATGTCGGCAGGTTGGACAGACGAACGGGTGTCGCGCTTGAAGGAGCTTTGGGGCACTGGCATGACGGCGGCTCAGATCGCCGACGAGCTGGGCGATGTCACGCGCAACGCCGTCATCGGCAAGGCCAACCGGCTGGGGCTGTCGAAGCCCGGCCGACCGCGCGCGCCCAAGCCGAAACCGGCGCGGAACCGGACGCTGAACCGTCCGATCCAGCCCAGGCCCGAAGTCCGGGACGAGTTGCCGCCCGAGCCGCTCGCGCCGCCGCCGCCGCCGGGCGCGCTGCCGCAGCACCGCCGCTGCCAATTCCCGATCGGCCATCCGGGCGAGGACGATTTCCATTTCTGCGACCACGAGACCGAGACCGGCAAGCCCTACTGCGCCTATCACTGCCGGGTCGCCTACCGTCAGCGCGTCGCCGCGGCCTGACCTGTTGCTGCCGGCGCCGGGGTTTCACCTCCGGCGCCGGCGCTGCGACCGCCGGCCACATGGGCCGGCCGGGCCCACCGCGCCATTTTCCCGCGCATGGGAACACATGATTTCGCCGATCAGGAACCGCGCTCGATCCTGCAGTCGCTGGTGCGCGGGCTCAGCCGCCGCTGTCCCAGCTGCGGCGAAGGCCGCTTGCTCCACAGCTATGTGAAGGTGAACGATCATTGCCCGGCCTGTGGCGAGGCGATGCATCATCACCGTGCGGACGACATGCCGCCCTACCTGACGATCTTCATCGTCGGTCACCTGATCATACCCTTCGTGTTGATGACCGAGCAGGCCTACGCACCGCCGACCTGGGTGCACTGGATGCTCTGGATCCCGCTGGTCATCGTGCTGTCGCTCTGGCTGCTGCCGCGCCTGAAGGGCGCCGTCGTCGGGCTGCAATGGGCCAACCGCATGCACGGCTTCGGCGGCGAAGAGGACCTGCCGGTCGAGCCCTGACCCTGTGATCTAGTGGATGTCCGCGGGGCTGTGGTGGGTGTCCAGATCGCGGAAGATGGTGAATTCCGGCTCGAAGAAGACCTCCACCGTACCCGTCGGGCCATGGCGCTGCTTGCCGATGATGACCTCGGCGCGGTTGTAGATCTGCGCCATCTTCTCCTGCCACTTCTCGACCTCGGCGAAGTTCTCCTCGTCCGGCTTGTCCTTCTGGGCGTAGTAGGCCTCGCGGTAGACGAACATCACCACGTCCGCGTCCTGCTCGATCGAACCTGACTCTCTGAGGTCGGAGAGCTGCGGGCGCTTGTCGTCGCGCTGCTCGACCTGACGGGAGAGCTGGGAGAGCGCCAGCACCGGCACGTTCAGCTCCTTGGCCACGGCCTTCAGGCCCTGGGTGATCTCGGTGATTTCCTGCACCCGGTTCTCGACCCGCTTCTGTCCCGAGGGGCGCATCAGCTGGATGTAGTCGATGATGATCATGCCGAGGCCGTGCTGGCGCTTCAGCCGCCGTGCGCGGGAGCGGAGCTGGGCGATGGAGATGGCCGGCGTGTCGTCGATGTAGAGCGGCAGTTCGGTCAGTTCCTGCGTGGCGGGGACGACCTGGTTCATGAAGGCGTTCTTGTCGATCCGGCCGGTGCGCAGATCGTTGGAACTGATCCGCGTCTGCTCCGAGACGATACGGGTGGCCAGCTGTTCGCGGCTCATTTCCAGGCTGAAGACCCCGACGACGGCGCCCTCGGCGTCGACGATATCGCCGGCGTCGTTGTAGATGGGCCGGTAGGCGCGGGAGGCGTTCAGCGCGATGGTCATGGCGAGCGACGACTTGCCCATGCCCGGGCGGCCCGCGAGGATCACCAGATCGGTGCGGTGCATGCCGCCGAGACGCTGGTCCAGATCGCGCAGCCCGGTGGTGACGCCGACCAGCTGGCCCTCGCGCTTGTAGGCCGCCTCGATGCGGTCGAGGCTCTCGCCGATGGCGATGCGGAAGGATTTGAGATCGTTCTTGGCCTCGCCGGCCTCGGCGAGCGAATAGAGGCGGGACTCGGCGTCCTCGATCTGCGTCGTCGCGGTGTCGTCCAGGTCCGCGGTGCGGCTGCGGTCGGCCATCTCCTCGCTGAGCAGGATGATCTGCCGGCGGAGGAAGAGATCGTAGAGGATGCGGGCGTATTCCTCGGCCCGGATGATGGTCACCGCGCGAGCGGTCAGATCGATCAGATAGCCGGCGCCGCCCATCTCGGTCATTGCCTCGTCCTGTTCGAAGCGCATCTTCAGCGTCACCGGATTGGCCAGTTCGCCGCGTTCGATCAGGGTCAGGATGGCCTCGTAGATGCGGCCGTGGAGCGGCTGGAAGAAGTGCTCCGGTCTGAGAAAATCCAGCACCCGGGCCGCCGCGTCATTGTTGTAGAGCAGCGCGCCGAGCAACTGTTGCTCGGCCTCCAGATTGTGCGGCAGGACCTTGGGCGCGTCTTCGGCGGACTCGTCGCCGGTCGGCGCTTCGCCGGGGAAAGGTGCGATGTTGTCGGACATGCGATGACCCTACCATGAACCGGCTCGGCGGCCCCACCGCAAGCACATGGCCCCCGCCTGTGGAAAGCGGGGGCCATGTTATTCACCTGTGGAAAAACAGGGGGATAGATCGGCCGGATCAGGTCGAGGTGGCGTCCGGCTTGATCTCCTTCTTCTCGTCCTCGTCGAAGGTCTCGCGGACCGAAATCGACGGCGTCGCCGACGGCGTCCTTGAAGCTGTCCCAGGTCGAGGCGGTGGCCTCGCCAGCGTCCTCGAGGCGCTCGGCGATGGTGTCGCGCAGTTCCTTCAGCCGGGCCCGCTCGTCCTCGGTCGCGGCCCTGGCCTCGTCGGCCTGTTCCTCGGCCTCGGCGCCAAGCTCGTCGATCTTCCGGTCGATGGTGGCGATCAGGTCCTCGCCGGCCTCTACGGCGGCGTCCTTCTGCTCGATGGAGAAGTCCTTGAACTCTTCCCACGACTTCTCGACCTTTTCCGAGAAGGTCATCTCGCCATCCATCTTCGCGCCATGACTCTCCGCGGAGGCGGAGAGGGGCATGAGCAGGGCGGCGGCGATCGCGCCGGCGGCAAACGTGGTCTTCCGGTTCATCATCCTCTTGTTCCTTCTTGGTTACGATGACGATGTCCGGGATATGGTGGCGCACCCGCCCCTTTTGCAAGGTGCGGGCCGCCAACTTGTTGAAAGATTGAGGCTTTCTACTTGATCTTCTGCGCCGCGTAGATGCGGTTGTGGGTCGGGCTGATCACCAGCTCGTTGATGCAGACATGGGCCGGAAGAGCGGCCAGCCAGGCGATCACCTCGCCCATGTCGTCCATCTGCACCATCTTCTCCTTCTCCTCCATCGGCGGCGGCACCGGCAGGGCATCCATGATCGGCGTGTAGACCTCGCCGGGGCAGAGCGCGGTGCAGCGGATGCCGTTGGAGCCTTCCTCCATGTTGATCAGTTCGTTCATGGCGCTGACCGCGTGCTTGGCGGCGTTGTACGCCGCGCCGGCGAGATAGGCGGGCCAGCGGCCGGCCCAGGAAGAGACGTTGATGATCAGCCCGCCGCCCTGCGCGCGCATCATCGGCAGGACCGGATGCAGACACTGAAAGACGCCGTTCACGTCCACGTCGATGACCTTGCGCCAGTCGGCGACGCTGAGCACGTCGGTGTGCCGGTCCTTCACGTTCAGGCCCGCATTGTTGACCAGCACGTCGACCCGGCCGAGCTTGTCCCTGATGCGGGCGGCGACTGCCGCGCAGGCGTCCGGATCGGAAACGTCGAGTTGTTCGATGACGCAACTGCCGCCCGTTGCTTCGATCTTTGCCGCGGTGTCCTGCAGCGGTTCCATGCGGCGTCCGCTGGCGATGACGGCATAGCCTGCCGCGGCCAGCGCGACGGCGCCGGCCTGACCGATGCCCGTGCCCGCCCCGGTGACCCAGGCGGCCTTCTGCTGATTGTCGTTCATGCGATCCTCCCTCTGATCAGGGGAGGATATGTGGAAACCGCCTGCCGCGGCCAGCCGGTCAGAGATCGTAGATCAGATGCGGCAGCTCCCGGCCCGGGATCGACTGCGACGGCGTCATGCCCACAAGGCGCGCACCCATGCGCTGATAGAAATCCAGCGCATTCGGGTCGGCGTCGATGGTGAAGCGGGCCTCGCCCGTCTTTCGCGCCCGCTCGACGACGGCCTCGAAGAGCTTCCGGCCCAGACCGGTGCCGATCTCTGCCGGATCCACGAACATGTCGCAGAGCTCCATTTCGCCGTCCGTCCAGGCAAGTCCGGCCATGCCGGTCACACGGCCGTCGCGTTCGGCAACCAGCATGACCCGCTCGCCGATGATCTCCGGCGTCAGCGTCAGTTCGTCGACGCAGGCGGCCATGAACTCGGCGTCGTAGCCCCAGTGCGCCTTCGACGTCAGGGCGAGGGCGGTGAGGACGGCATGCTCGTCCGGGTGAGCATCTCGGATCATGACGGGACTCCCGTGGGGTCGATCGTGGCGCGTGGCCTCAGCCGGTGAAGATGGTTGCAAGGTCGGCCAGCAGCAAGCCGATACAGCTGATCGCGCCCGCGGCGGGGACCCAGGCCGGGACTGAAAATCCGGCCGGTCGGGCGCGGCCTTCGCCGAACTTGATCCGCAGCAGCGCGAGATTGGCGAGGGTGAACACGGTCAGCGCGATGCGCGATGTCCACTCCGCCAGGTGCTCCAGAGGGAAACCCAGCGCCAGCACCAGGACGCAGGCGGCGGCGGTGAAGGTGGCCGTCAGCGGCGTTCGCGTGCGGGCGTTGATGTTGCCGAACATGGCGGGCGCGCCTCCCTGCCGGGAGAGACCGTAGAGCACCCGGGACGCCATGATGATCTGGATGATGACGCCGTTCAGCGTGGCGACGATGGCGATGGCGGTCACCGCGGTCGGCGAGATGCCGGTGACACGGTCGAACAGCAGGCTGACCGGCGACCGCGACGCCGCCAGCTCGTCCAGCGGGAGCGACAGGACCGCGACCGTCGCGACCAGGAAGTAGATGGCCGTTGCAACCACGAGAGTGATGGCGATGGCCCAGGGCAGGGTGCGTTCCGGGCGCTTCACCTCCTCGGCCAGATTGACGATGTCCTCGAAGCCGATGAAGGCGAAGAAGGCCAGCAGTCCGGCCCCGGCTATGCCGATCCAGGGTGCGATGCTGTCGATCGGGGGAAGAACTGACGGCAGGCCGGACACGATCCCGGGCGACTGATCGAACCCGGCCCAGATGATCACGATCAGCGCGCCGGCCTCGACGAGGGTGAAGAGGCTCGCGAAAGCGACGGACTCGACGATGCCCCAGGCGGCGACGGCGGTGACGAAGACCACCACGGCGACGATCAGCAGGGGTTCCGGGACGCTGACGAATTCCAGGATGTAGCCGACGCTGCCGGCGGTGATGGCGGCCGACGAGACGATGCCGGAGCCGATGACGAGATAGCCTGTTACCGCCGACAGCGTCTGCGACCGAAGGCCCTCGCGGACATAGGCGGCTTCGCCGGCGCTGACTGGAAATCTGGCCGAGAGTTCGGCGAAGGATGCGGCGCTGAAGGCCATCACGACGGATGCGGCGACGAAGGCGAGAGGCGCATGGACGCCGGCCTCGGCGGCCGTCGCCGACAGCAGCACATAGATGCCGGCGCCGATGGTGACGCCCAAGCCGTACAGCACCACCAGCGGAAGTGACAGGGATCGTTTCAGTTCGGCCGTCACGCAACCCCTCCGGCCCTATCGTGGATGATGGTGGAAGGATGAGCCTCAGGCTGCCTGGCAATCAATCGGACGCCCTGTCACGCCGACCGGAAACGGAAAAGCCGCCGGCGTGAACCGGCGGCTTCCCGAAATCCCGAGGACGGCGGTCAGGTTCGACCAACCGCCCCAGGGGGTATCTGGCGTTGGCTACGCCGCGTTGTAGCCGAGCATGGCCTTGATCTCGAGGAACTCCTCGAGGCCGTGCTCGCCCCATTCGCGGCCATTGCCCGACTGCTTGTAGCCGCCGAAGGGCGCAAAGGTGTCCGGCATGGCGCCGTTGATGTGCACATTGCCGGTCCGGAGCTGGCTGGCGACGCGGGATGCGGCCTCCGGCGAACCCGAGACGTAGCCCGACAGGCCGTAGATGGTGTCGTTGGCGATGGACACTGCGTCTTCCTCGTCCTGGTAGCCCAGGATCGACAGGACCGGGCCGAAGATCTCCTCGCGCGCGATGGTCATGTCGTTGGTGACGTGGGTGAAGACGGTCGGCTTGGCGAAGTAGCCCTTGTTCAGCCCGTCCGGACGGCCCGGGCCGCCGGCGGCCAGCTTGGCGCCTTCTTCCATGCCCTTCTCGATCAGGGCCTGCACCTTGGTCCACTGCACGTCCGACGACAGCGGGCCCATGGTGGTGGCTTCGTCGGCCGGATCGCCGACCTTCACCTTGGCTGCGGCGGCTGCGGCGATCTCGCCGGCCTCGTCGATGCGGTCCATCGGCACCAGCATGCGGGTGGGCGCGTTGCACGACTGGCCGGTGTTGCCGAAGCAGGACATGGCGCCGCCGAAAACGGCCTTCTGGAAGTCGGCGTCCTCCAGAATGATGTTGGCCGACTTGCCGCCCAGCTCTTGCGCCACGCGCTTGACGGTCGGCGCGGCGTTCTGCGCCACCGAGATGCCGGCGCGGGTCGAGCCGGTGAAGGAGACCATGTCGATGTCGGGATGGCTGGAGATGGCCTCGCCGACGCCGGGACCGTCGCCATTGACCAGGTTGAAGACGCCGGCCGGCACACCCGCGTCATGCAGGATCTCGGCGAAGACCAGACCGCTCATCGGTGCGATCTCGGACGGCTTCAGCACCATGGTGCAGCCCGCGGCCAGCGCCGGGGCGACCTTGGCCGCGATCTGGTTCACCGGCCAGTTCCACGGCGTGATCAGGCCGCAGACGCCGATCGGCTCCTTGGCGAGACGGGTCGTGCCCTTGTCCTCGTTGAACTCGTAGTTGGCAAGGATCTTCGACACGGTCTTGAAGTGGCCGATGCCGGTCGCCGCCTGGACCTTCTCGGCCAGTGTCTTCGGCGCGCCCATCTCCATGCGGATGGCCTCGGCCATCTCGGCATAGTGCGCCTTGTAGCTCTCCAGGATCGCGGCGATCAGCTCCAGCCGCTCTTCCTTGGTGGTCTTCGAGAAGCTGGTGAAGGCCTTCTTCGCCGCCTGGACCGCCTTGTCGACGTCCTGCCCATTGCCCAGGGCGATGGAGGCGAAGGCTTCCTCGGTGGCGGGATTGACGACCTCGAGGGTCTTCAGCTCGACCGGATCGACCCAGGCGCCATTGATGTAGAACTGATGCTTCTCGATCATTCTCGTTCTCCCTGATCGGATGGGCGGGCATCCTCCCCGGATCCCGCCGGAAATCTTGCGCGGCGCGGGCGCGCCACCGTGGGCGCATGATTCCCAGAAAGCGCCGCGCGAGGCAAGGGCAGGGGCGGCATGCCATTGTTCGCTCTGGAACAGGGCTCGCCGGCTGCCTTCGGGCTATCATCGTTGCGCTGCACAGGAGGGGACCGATGAGCGCACCCGGCAATGCCATCCCGAACTCGGGCGTCGACCGCCTGATGCTCGGCTTTTCCAACCTGAGGGAGACCCGCGAGCGGCGTCCCATGGTGCTGGTGCAGGGCGAGGGCGTCTTCGTTGTCGACGAGGACGGACGGCGCTTTCTCGACGCCAGCGCCTCCTTCTACTGCGCCGCGCTGGGTTACTCGAACGAACGGCTGCGCGCGGCCGCCATGAAGCAGATGGGCGAGATGCCCTTCTATGTCTCGGCGCAGCAGCGCACCGTGCCGGCGGTGATCGAGCTGGCGGAACGGCTGGCGGCGCTGGCGCCTGTGGACGACGCCCATGTCGCCTTCGGCGCAACCGGTTCCGAGGCCAACGAGTTCGCCCTCAAATTCATGCGCTACCGCAACGTCTACCGCGGCAAGCCGGAGAAGCGGAAGGTGATCAGCCGGACCGGCAGCTATCACGGCGGGACGCTGATGACCGCCGGTCTCGGCGGTTCGAAGACGCTGCACGACGCCTTCGCCCTGCCGATGGAGGATCATCTGCTGGTCAGTCAGCCGGACTACTTCAACAACCGCCTCGACGGCGAGACCGAGGCCGAATTCACCGACCGCCTGATCGCGGAACTGGAGGATGTCATCGCCACGGCCGGGCCGGAGAGAATCGGCGCTTTCGTTGCCGAACCGCTCAGCTTTTCCGCCGGGCTGGTGATCCCGCCGGCGGGTTATTTCGACCGCGTCGCCGCCCTGCTGGCCGAGCACGACATCCTGTTTGTCGATGACGAGGTGATCACGGGCTATGGCCGCACGGGCCGCATGTACGGGGCCGAGACGCTTGGCTTCCGGCCCGACATCCTCTGTTCGGCCAAGGCGATGAGCGGCGCCTATTTCCCGATCTCCGCCACCATTGTCCAAGGTGGCATCTACCGCGATCTGGAAGCGCACAGCGACCTGCAGGGCATCTTCGCCCATGCGGGCACCTATGCGGGTCATCCGGTCGGGGCGGCGGTGGCGCTGGAGATGCTGAAGATTATCGAGGAGACCGACCTGCCCGGCGCGGTTCGGGCGAAGGCCCCGCATTTCGCCCGGCGCATCGAGGTGCTGGCGGATCACCCCGCGGTGGCGCAGGTGCGCACGATCGGGCTGGCTGGCGCAGTTCAGTTGCAATCATCCGAGAGCGGCACCGGCGCGGCAGGGGCGCTGGCGGAGACCGGCAAGAAGCTCGCGGCTGCGGCCGAGGCGCGCGGCCTCATCATCCGCGTCACCGGCCCCAGCGCGGTGATCGCCCCGCCGCTGATCATCTCCGAAGAAGAGATCGACCTGCTGTTCGACCGCTTCGCCGAAGCCCTGGACGAGGTGACGGCGGGCTGAAAGCCCTACCGGAACGCCGGGCCGTGTACCCAGGTGGTCATCGAGTAGCGGGAATGGCGCGTCATCGGGGTGACCCGGTGCGGCGTGAAGCTCGGGAACAGCGTGGCCGTGCCGAGCTTCCGGGAAACCGTCCGGGTCTGCCCGTCGGCGTTCAGTTCCAGGTTGCCGCCTTCGTAACTCTCGTCCGCGCTGAGCTGGACGACCAGGGTGAGCTTGCGCCGCGCGGCGAACTGGCCGTCGCCCATGTCGACATGCCAGTCGAAGTGGCCGCCCTGCCCGGCATCGTACCAGGCGACCTGGGCCTTCTCGGCGAACTCGGTGAGGTCGAAGCCGAAATGCTCCCGGTTCGCCGCGATGACCGTGTCGACCAGCCTGTCGAAGATCCAGACGGACTCGCCTTCCGAGTCCAGCCAGGCGATCCGCGCGCGGCGGATGTTGTCGTTCATCTCGCCCCGCACCAGGCCGGCGTCAGCGAAAAGGCGGCTCTCGACGACCCGGATGATCTCCCCGCATTCCTGCAGGTCGAAGACGTCGTCGATTTCAAGCGGTGTCAGCATTGTGGTCGAGCTTTCGAAGCCAGCCGCCGGCCGCCGCATGACGGGCCTGGAGGGAGCAAGGTCGGGTCCTATAGGCGATCGGGACGGGCCGCGCGCGTGCGCCAGCGACAGTTATGTCGTTTTTCGCCGCAAGCGTGCGGCGCAGCAGGCCTGGCGTGATACGTTGAGGCCATGACGGATTTTTCAGGACTGGCGCTGGTGACGGGCGCGGGTGACGGTATCGGCGCGATGCTGGCCCGGGGATTTGGCGGGCTCGGCATGCGGGTCGCGGTGCAGGACATCCGCACCGAGGCGGCCGAACGCGTCGCCGAAGAGATCGGCGGCGGCGCCTTCCCGCTCGTCTTCGACGTCAGCGACCGCGATGCCTGCGTGGCGGCGGCGGACGATCTGAAATCCCGGGGCGAGGCGCTCAACCTGCTCTGGATCAATGCCGGCGTCGGCGCGGGCGCGCCGCTGATCGGGGCGCGGCGAACATTGTCGAATGGGCCTTCTCGGTGAACGTGCTCGGCGCGATCTGGACCGCGCAGGCCTTCCGTCCGCTGATGGACGACGCTGCGGGGCTGCGCCATGTCGGCGTCACGGCCTCGGCGGCGGCGCTCAGACCGCCGGATGGCGATTTCCCGCTCTATGCGACGACCAAGCACGCGACCTTCGCCGTGGCCGAGACGCTGCGGGGCGAACTGGCGCGGGACGGGATCGGGACGACCATTCTCGGCCCCGGTCTTCTGAACACCGAAATCTGGGATGCGGCCCGCGCCCGGCCCGACCGTTTCGGCGGCGCCCGGAACCGCGACCCGGCCATCGCGGCACGCTGGCGGGAGGCGAAGTCACCCGATCTGATGTGGCCGCACATCGTCCGGACCATCGAGGCCGGCGGCGGCTACATCACGTGTCCGACCGACGGCGGTGAAACAGCCCGCATTTTCCGCGAACGTGCCGACGAGATCGCTGCGGGGATCGTCGAGATCTAGATGATGGTCCGGTGTCGCCGGGGCCGTCGGTTTACTTCTGGCCCTTCATCAGCCGTTCGAGCTGACGCTGCATCTCGTCGAGCTGGCCCTTGAGCTGGCCGATATCGTCCTCGCCCTTTTCCTCGGGCTTCTTCGGTTCCTGCTCGGTCGGGGAAGGTGTCGGAGCGCCCGGTGCGCCGGCCCGCGGGGCGAAGGGATTCCACATCGCCATCGCCTTCTCGAACATCTCCATGTTGCGGCGCGTCGCTTCCTCGAACTGCTTCATGGGCAGATCGACAGCATTGCCGAAGCGATCATGCATCTCCTCGCGGTTCCGCGCGAAGGCCTCCATCGACATGTCGAGATAGCTGGGTAGCAGGCCCTGCAGGCTGTCGCCGTAGAAGCTGATGAGTTGACGCAGGAAGTTCACGGGCAGGACATTCTGGCCCTTGCCCTCGGCCTCGAAGATGATCTGGGCCAGCACAGAGCGGGTGATGTCCTCGCCGGTCTTGGCGTCGTAGACGACGAAATCGACGTTGTCGCGCACCATCTCGGCGAGGTGGTCCAGCGTCACGTAGGATGACGACGCCGTATTGTACAATCGCCGGTTCGCGTACTTCTTGATGGTGACCGGCCCGTCGGTGTCGCGCTCGCGCTTCGCCATGCCTGACCCTTCGAAATTTGACGCAGCAATCTCTCACTATCGCCTTATCATGCTGCAACGCGCAACTTTTTTGCGCACCGCACATCAGGCGGACGGCTTGGCGTTTCTCATCCGCAATGGATAAACTGATCAGATGGAAGGCAGCGGAAACGAACCCGCCGACGCCCTGGCCCGGCGCTTCATCGAACTCTGGCAGAAGCAGGTCCGGCTGATGTCGGCGGATGGCTCCGCGGACGAACTGATGCGGCTTTGGGGCGGAACCGTCGATGGAGCAGGCAGCGCAGAAGGCGAACCGGCCGCCGCCGTTCCGGCAGATGGCGCCGCGCCCGCTCGGCCTGCATCTGGCGACGGCGATGACCGGCCTGAGCGGCGCAGCGGCGGCGGTGCCGCTGGCGCTTAGCGGCGGTCTGCCCTGGCACCCGTCGCTGAAGGACGAGGCCGGCGACCTTCTGGAAGAGATGCGGCGGGCCGGCGAACCGGTGATGTCCGCCGCCGTCTGGAACCGCGCGCACGCCATTCTCGGCGACATGATGACCGGCATCCGGCTCTATCAGGACCATCCCTACGTTCGACGTCTCGATCCGCCCGGAACCGTCTGGTCGCAGGGCTCGGCGAAGCTTTTCGACTATGGCGGCGGGGGACGGCCGGTGCTGTTCGTGCCGTCGCTGGTCAACCGCGGCTATGTCCTGGACCTCGAAGCCGACAACAGCCTGCTGCGCTGGCTGTCGGAGCGTGGCGGCGTCCGGCCCCTGCTGCTGGACTGGGGCGCGCCGGGCGACCGGGAACGGGCATTCGGACTGGGGGATTACGTCACCGGGCCGCTGGCCGAGGCGCTGGAAGCGGCCGGTGGCATCGCGGGCGCGCCGGTGCCGCTGGTCGGCTACTGCATGGGCGGCACGCTGGTCACTGCCGCGGCCCAGCTTTTCCCCGAGCGGGTCGCGGCGCTGGGGCTGCTGGCCGCGCCGTGGGACTTCCATGCCGAGATCTCCGCCCCGGCGAAAATGTTCGCCTCGACGGTGCCGACCTGGCGGCCGGTCCTCGACGCCTTCGGCGAGATGCCGCTGGACCTGCTGCAGAGCTTCTTCGCGGCCCTCGATCCCGGGCTGGCGCAGCGCAAGTTCTCGGCCTTCGCGACCATGGATCAGGACAGTGCGGCGGCCCGGCATTTCGTGGCGCTGGAGGACTGGCTGAACGACGGGGTGCCGCTGACCGCCCGTGTGGCGCTGGAGACCCTGGGCGGCTGGTTCGGTGAGAACCATCCGGCGACCGGCCACTGGCTGGTCGGCGGCCGGGTAATCGATCCGGCGGAGGTGCGGTGTCCGGCCTTCGTGGCCATTCCGTCGAGCGACCGCATCGTGCCGCCGCCCTCGGCCCGCGCACTGGCCGCGCGGCTGCCGGACGCCGAGGTCATCGAACCGCGGGCCGGCCATATCGGTATGGTCGTCGGCAGCAAGGCGCTGGACGGCCTGTGGCGGCCGCTGGAAACATGGTTAACGTCGCGGAGCTGAGTTATGCTGCGGTGCAGCAAATTTTCGCGACATTGTGAAGCAACGAAACCGGCCTATGTTTACAGTAGTGGCCGATCCGTCCATCATTGCGGCAGCGCAACATTGATTGCTGCGTCGCAGCAACGATTGTCGCTTTCGACAGCAGTTCTCGGGAGGAACTAATCATGACAGACATCGTTATTGCGTCCGCCGCCCGCACGCCGGTCGGCTCGTTCAACGGTGCGTTCGGCTCGGTGCCGGCGCACGACCTCGGCACCACCGTGATCAAGGGCGCGCTGGAGCGCGCGGCGGTGGATCCGAAGGAAGTCTCCGAAGTCATCATGGGCCAGATCCTTCAGGCCGGTCAGGGCCAGAACCCGGCCCGTCAGGCGTCGATCAACGCCGGCGTGCCGAACGAGAGCCCGGCCTGGGGCGTGAACATGCTGTGCGGCTCCGGCCTGCGCACCGTCGCGCTGGGCTGGCAGGCGATCAAGAACGGCGACAGCTCCATCGTCGTCGCCGGCGGCCAGGAAAGCATGTCCCAGGCCCCGCACGCCGCCTATCTGCGCAGCGGCCAGAAGATGGGCGACCTGAAGTTCGTCGACACGATGATCAAGGACGGGCTCTGGGACGCCTTCAACGGCTACCACATGGGCAACACCGCGGAGAATGTCGCCGAGCAGTGGCAGATCACCCGCGAGGCCCAGGACGAGTTTGCGCTGAGCTCCCAGCTCAAGGCCGAGGCCGCCCAGAAGTCGGGCCGGTTCAAGGACGAGATCGTTCCGGTCACGATCAAGGGCCGCAAGGGCGACACCATCGTCGAGGACGACGAGTACATCCGCCACGGCGCCACCATCGAGAGCATGCAGAAGCTGCGTCCGGCCTTCGCCAAGGACGGCACGGTCACCGCGGGCAACGCCTCGGGCATCAATGACGGCGCCGCCGCCGTGGTGCTGATGAGCGCGGACGAAGCCAACCGCCGCGGCCTGACGCCGATGGCCCGCATCGTCTCCTGGGCCCAGGCGGGCGTCGATCCGGCGATCATGGGCGTCGGCCCGATCCCGGCCTCCCGCAAGGCGCTCGAGAAGGCCGGCTGGACCATGGACGACCTCGACCTGATCGAGGCCAACGAGGCCTTCGCCGCCCAGGCGCTGGCCGTCGGCAAGGATCTCGGCTTCGATCCGGAGAAGCTGAACGTCAATGGCGGCGCCATCGCCATCGGCCATCCGATCGGCGCGTCGGGCGCCCGCGTGCTCAACACGCTGTTGTTCGAGATGCAGAAGCGCGACGCCAAGAAGGGCCTCGCCACGCTCTGCATCGGCGGCGGCATGGGCATCGCCATGTGCGTCGAGCGCGACTGAGCGCCGGCACACCTCTCCTGAACGACCCGCCCCGGCCTTCGCGCCGGGGCGGCTGACCTTCCCGTCTCCCCAAGAACCAAGAAACCCAGAGGAAACATCATGGCACGAGTTGCTATCGTCACCGGCGGCACCCGCGGCATCGGGCGCGCCATCTCCGAGACCCTGCGCGACGCCGGCTTCAAGGTCGCCGCGAACTACGCGGGCAACGAGGAACGCGCGAAGGCGTTCACCGACGAGACGGGCATTCCGTCCTACAAGTTCGACGTCGCCGATTTCGAGGCCTGCCAGCAGGCCTGCGCGCAGATCGCCGAAGAAGTCGGTCCGGTCGACGTGCTGGTCAACAATGCCGGCATCACCCGTGACGGCACCCTGCAGCGCATGAGCCACAAGGACTGGCAGGACGTCATCGACACCAATCTGGGCGGCTGCTTCAACATGGTGAAGGCGGTTTTCGCCGGCATGCGCGAGCGTGGCTTCGGCCGGATCGTCAACATCGGCTCGATCAACGGCCAGGCCGGGCAGTACGGTCAGGTCAACTACGCCGCCGCCAAGTCCGGCATCCACGGCTTCACCAAGGCCCTGGGCCAGGAAGGCGCGCGCTTCAACATCACCTGCAATGCGATCGCGCCGGGCTACATCGACACCGACATGGTGGCCGCCGTTCCGGCCAACGTGCTGGAGAAGATCGTCGCCAAGATCCCGGTCGGCCGCCTCGGCCATGCCGACGAGATCGCCCGCGGCGTGCTGTTCCTCGTCTCCGACGAGGCCGCGTTCGTGACCGGATCGACCATGTCGATCAACGGCGGCCAGCACATGTACTGAGCCCTCCGCTCACACGGTAGCGTGCATTCGGGCGGCGTCCTCCGGGGCGCCGCCTTTTTCGTTGATCAGAGGACCAGTGCGCCGAAGATCGAGGCTGCCAGCAGCACGGCCCAGGCGCGCCAGATCAGGTTGACGCTGCCGGCGATGTCGTCGGGCGTGGCGTCCTCGCGGCCTTCGGGGTTCATCCAGGGATCGTCGACGATCCGGCCCTCGTAGCGGCGCGGGCCGGCGAGGCGGAGGTCGAGGATGGCGGCCATGGCCGCCTCGGGCCAGCCGGCATTAGGGGACTTGTGCCCCTTCGCATCGCGCCATGCGGTCTTCAACGGCGTCAGGCTGAGATCTGCCAGCGCGAAGAGTGCCGCCGTCAGCCGGGCCGGGACCAGATTCATCAGATCGTCCAGCCGCGCCGCAGCCCAGCCGAAATGGCGATATTTCTCGTTGCGGTGGCCGATCATGCTGTCGGCCGTGTTGACCAGCTTGTAGACGATCAGCCCGGGCAGGCCTGCGACGGCGAACCAGAAGGCGGGCGCGACGATGCCGTCGGAAAAATTCTCGGCGGCGCTCTCGATGGCCGCGCGCGCGACGCCGGCCTCGTCCAGCGCTTCCGGGTCGCGCCCGACGATACGGCCGACCGCGGCGCGGCCTTCGTCCAGCCCTTTCGCCAGACCGCTGCCGACGGCCTCGACGTGCTCCACCAGCGAACGGTGCGACAGCAGCACTGCCGCGATCAGCGCCGAGAGCAGCGCGCCGAAGGGTATCGCCTCGACGATCAGGCCCAGCATCGCGCCGCCTGCCGCGAGCAGCACCATGGCGATGATCCCGGACGCTTTCTGCTGACTCGCCGAATCCCTGGACCGGTTGAGCCGCCAGTCGAGGAAGCCGATCGCCTTGCCGCCCAGCACGATGGGGTGGGGGATGCGCGAATAGAGCCATTCCGGCTCGCCGAAGACCGCGTCCAGCGCCAGCGCGATGGCCAGCAGCATCAGGATCGTGCCCGGATCGCTCACGACGTGAGCGCCGTTTCGAGCCGCGCCCAGCCGGACTCGTCGCCGGGCAGGCCGAAGCGGAGGTGGTCGGGAGCGTAGTCGAAGCTGCGGACCCAGATCCGCGCGTCGAGCAGCCGATCGAACCGTTCGGCGATGTTCCCGGCTTCGGCCGTCACGAAAAGATCGGTGCCACCCGCGATCCGCCAGCCGGCCTGTCCCAGAAGCCGGCGCAGGCGCGCCATGTCGGCGGACAGACGTTCACGCGTCGCGGCAATCCAGTCATCGTCGGAAAGGGCGCGGGCGCCGATCTCCTGCGCCGGACCGGACACCGCCCACGGGCCAAGCATCCTCTCGATGCGCCGGGCCATCGCGGGGTGCGCGACGGCGAAGCCAAGCCGAACACCAGCCAGGCCGAAGAACTTCCCGAAGGACCGCAACACGACAAGGTTCTGCGGCAGTTCGCGCGGACAGAGGGAAAGCGCCGGTGTCACGTCGCAGAAGGCCTCATCGACGACCAGCAGGCCTGACCGCCGGGCCAGCGCCAGCAGGTCGCCGGGCTCGTGTGTCCGGCCGTCCGGATTGTTCGGGTTCACAAGCACGGCTGTCCCGCCGCCGGGCATGGAGACGAACCCGCCGGCGACGGTCACGGCGAATCCGGCGTCGCGGAAGCATCCGGCATGCTCGTTGTAGGTCGGTCCGAGTACGCGGACCGGGCCGCTTCCGGCCAGCCGGGGCATGATCTGGATCAACGCCTGCGCACCCGCCGCGGCGACGATCCCGTTCGCGGGGTGGATGCCATACGCATTCCGGGCTGCGCCCAGAAGACGGTGGAGCGCGGTGCGGTCGGGCAACCGTGTCCACGCATCGTGGCTGATGTCGCCGACGGGGTAGGGGGCCGGGTTGATTCCAGTAGACAGGTCGAGCCAGTCCGCCGCCACGCCGCCATGGCGGGCGATGGCTTCTGTCAAATTCCCGCCGTGAACGCGCTCGGTCATGGCCGCTCTTCACCACGCGGACCGCAAGCGGTCAATAGCGGCGCATCCTGTCGTGAATCCGATTGCGCCCGCCGGGCCGCCGCCCTAGGTTCGGTCGCAGAGGATGGTGCCCCGAGGGAGACCGACAAGGGGCTGAAACGATTCCGGTTGCGGCCGACCCAAACCGGGGGCCTGGCCCGGACCACCCGTTGACGCCCTTGACGCGGCTTGCGCCGCGCCGGCTCTCCTTCCGCGCCGAAACGACGTTCGACCTTGAAGGGGGAACCATGCGCTTCACTGTTCCGATCCTGATTGCACTGCCGGGCAGTGCGCTCGCCCATGGCGGCCATCTTGGCGAGCTTGCCGGTCATTCGCATTGGGTGGGCGTCGCCGCGCTGGCCGGTGCCGCCGCGCTCGGCGCGCTCGCTGCGAAGCTGGCCAAGGGCCGGAAGCAGAATGAAGAGTCGGAAGAGGCCGGAGAGACCGCCGAGGCGGAGGCCGAGGGCGCAGCATGACAGCTCTGCCCGAAGGCGCCGGGATCATGGTCTGCGGCCATGGCAGCCGCGACCGCCGCGCGGTCGACGAGTTCGCGCAGGTCTCCGAACGCCTTAAGGAGCGGTTCCCCGGCGTGCCGGTGGATTACGGCTACCTGGAGTTTGCGACCCCGATCATCCGTGACGGACTGACGGCACTGAAGGCGCAGGGCGTGCAGCAGGTACTCGCCGTGCCGGGCATGCTGTTTGCGGCCGGCCATGCCAAGAATGACATCCCGTCGGTGCTGAACACCTGCGCCCGCGATCTGGATCTGGATATCGCCTATGGCCGTGAGCTGGCTGTCGATCTGAAGATGCTGCAGGCCGCCGGCGACAGGGTCGCGGAGGCGCTTGCCGCCACCCCCGGCGTGCCGCGGGAGGAAACCTTGCTGGTCGTCGTGGGCCGTGGCGCATCCGATCCGGACGCCAATTCCAACGTCGCCAAGGTCGCGCGGATGCTGTGGGAGGGGATGGGCTTCGGCTGGTGCGAGGTGGCCTATTCCGGCGTCACCTTCCCGCTTGTGGAGCCGGCGCTGGAACATGCCGTGAAGCTGGGCTACCGGCGGATCGTCGTCTTTCCCTATTTCCTTTTCACCGGCGTGCTGGTGGAGCGCATCTACGCCTACACCAACCAGGTCGCCGCCCGGCATCCGGAGATCGAGTTCGTCAAGGCGGGCTATCTCAACGACCATCCGAAGGTCATCGACACATTCGTCGACCGCATCCACGAGATCGTCGACGGCCGCAATCTGATGAACTGTCAGATGTGCAAGTACCGCGCGCAGGTTCTCGGCTTCGAGGACGAGGTCGGCCTGCCGCAGGAGAGCCATCACCATCATGTCGAGGGCATCGGCTCGGGGGACCACGATCACGGCCACAGCCACGATCATTCCCATGATCACGGGCACGCGCACGGCCACAGCCATGATCACGGCCACGACCACGGTCATCATCACCACCCGTACCCGCATGCGGACCACCCGCTGGGCCCGCGCAGCATGAAGAAGACCGGATGACACTCGCCTATGAGCGGGATCCGGCGGCGATCTACCGCCAGAGTTTCGCGACCGTTGAGGCCGAGGCCGATCTCTCCGGCCTGCCCGACGGGCTGCGCCCTGTCGCCGTGCGCCTGATCCACGCCTGCGGCATGGTCGAGATTGCCGGCGACCTGCGTTTCTCGGCCGATGTCGCGGCCTCGGCCACGGATGCGCTGCGTGCCGGGGCGCCGGTGCTCTGCGATTGCGAGATGGTCCGCTCCGGCGTCATCCGCCGCCTGTTGCCCGCCGCCAACGACGTGATCGCGACCATCGGGGCGGACGGCGTGGCCGAACGCGCGCTGTCCATCGCCAATACGCGATCGGCTGCGGCGGTCGAGCTCTGGGAAGACCGGATCGACGGTGCTGTGGTCGCCATTGGCAACGCGCCGACAGCCCTCTTTCACCTGCTCGAACTGCTGGACAAGGGCTGGCCGAAGCCGGCCGCAATCCTGGCCTTTCCCGTCGGCTTCGTCGGTGCCGTGGAGAGCAAGGCCGAACTGGCCGCCAACCCGCGGGGCGTTCCCTTCCTGACTCTCACCGGCCGGCGTGGCGGCAGCGCCATGGCCTCGGCTGCGGTCAATGCGCTTTCGCTGGCGGCGGCATGAACGGGCCGTGGCTCAACATCGTCGGTATTACCGAGGAAGGGCCGGTATCACTGCCGCCATCGGCCCGGACACTGGTCGAGGCTTCGGAGGTGCTGATCGGCGGGGAGCGGCATCTCGCGATGTTCCCCGATCATCCGGCGGAGAAGATCGCCTGGACGCGGCCGCTGAAGCATCTGGCCGAGCGCATTGTCGATTTCCGCGGCCGCCGGACGACGGTGCTGGCCACCGGCGATCCGCTCAATTTCGGCGTGGCGGCCAAGCTGCTCCAGAGCGTGCCGGTCGAGGAGACCGTGATCGTGCCCGCGCCCTCGGCCTTCAGCCTGGTCGCGGCGCGGATGGGCTGGTCGCTGCCAGATGTCGAGACCATCACCCTGCACGGCCGTCCTGCGGACCGCTTCCGGGCCTGGCCGGCGCCGGGTCTCAGGATCATCGCGCTGTCGGGCGATGCGAAGACGGTGCCCGAGGTCGCGCGCATGCTGGTCGAGTCGGGCTACGGCCCGTCGCGGATCAGCGTCTTCGGCCATGTCGGCGGCCCGAAGGAAAGCCGCGCCGACGGCACGGCGTCGGGCTGGTACGCGGACGTGCCGGACCTGAACACCATGGCCGTCGAGTGCATTGCCGATGCGGACACGGTCTTCGTTCCGCGGGTGCCGGGACTGGATGACGGGCTCTTCCGACACGACGGCAAGATGACCAAACGCGAGGTCCGCGCGATCACGCTGAGCCGTCTGATGCCCGCGCGGGGGGCGGTGCTCTGGGATGTCGGCAGCGGCTGCGGTTCGGTCGGGATCGAATGGATGCGCAGCGCGCCGGAAGCCCGCGCCATCGGTATCGAGCCGGATGCAGGGCGCCGTTCGATGGCGGCAGAGAATGCCGTCGCGCTGGGTGTGCCGGAGTTCCGCCAGATCGATGGCCATGCGCCGGCCGCATTGTCGGATCTGCCGAGGCCCGACGCGATCTTCATCGGGGGCGGGGTGTCCGACGGGGCCGTGATCGACGCCTGTGTCGAGGCGCTACCGAAGGGCGGGCGGCTGGTTGCCAACGCCGTCACCCTGGAAGGGCAGGCGCAACTCATGGCCGCGCACGGTCAGATGGGCGGCGACCTCACCCGCATCGGCATCGACCGGGCGTCGCCCGTCGGCGCCATGACGGGCTGGCGGCCGGCGATGCCGGTGATGCAGTGGGCATGGTTCCGGACATGACCGGCAGCATTCACGGGGTCGGCGTCGGTCCGGGCGATCCGGAACTGATGACGTTGAAGGCGCAACGGGTGATCGGCGCGGCCGACGCCGTCTTCTACATCTCGGCGGACGGGAAGCCCTCGCGGGCGCTCGCGACGGCGCGCAAGGCACTGTCCCCCGGTGTGGAAGAAGTGCCGATCCTGATGCCGATGCGGGCCGACCCGGCCGAAGGCGCAGCCATATACGACAGCGCGGCCGAGGAGATCGCCGAGCGCGCGCGGCATGGGCAGGCGGTGGCCGTGCTCTGCGAGGGCGATCCGCTGCTCTATGGGTCATTCCTGCATCTGCTGGAGCGTCTGCGGCCGGATTTCGAGCCGGAAGTCGTGCCGGGCATCCCGTCCTTTCTCGCTGCCGCAGCGGCGGCGGCAACACCGCTTGTGCGGCGCACCGAGTCGGTATCGCTGTTGCCCGGGACCTTGCCGAAGGCCGAACTCGCAATGCGCCTCGCGGCCTGCGATTGCGCCGCCATTCTGAAGACCGGCAAGCGACTGCCCGATGTCCGTGCGGCGCTTGAAGAAACGGGGATGGCCGATGATGCGCTGGTGATCGAGGAAGCTACCACGCCGGCAGAACGCATCCGCCGTCTCGCCGAACTGGAGGACGACCACCTGCCCTATTTCGCTCTCATTCTCGCCTGGCGCGCCGAATGACGGCCGCGCCCGCAATTCTGGTGCTCGATGCCGGGGCCATTGCGCTCGGCAGGCGGCTCGCCGAGGCCGTCGGCGGTGATCTGCACGGACTGGCGGGGCGGGCCGATGAGGCCGATGTCCGGTTCGCCTCGGTCCTCGAGCATGCCCAGGCGCTCTTCACGGCCGGTCGGCCGATGATCGGCATCTGTGCGGCTGGCATCCTGATCCGCGCGGTTGGAGGACTGGCCTCCGACAAGCATGCGGAGCCGCCTGTACTGGTAGTCAGTCATGACGGCGCGAGCGTTGTCCCCCTGCTCGGCGGTCATCGCGGTGCCAACGATCTGGCCGGTCGCATCGCCGGCGTCACCGGTGGCCATGCTGCCGTAACGACTGCAGGGGACACGGTGCATGGCGTGGCGCTGGACGCGGATTTCCCCTGCTGGCGGTTGGCGAACCCCGGTGACGCCAAACGGATCATGGCGCGGATCGTCGGCGGTGAGGCGTTCGGCATGGACGGTGAACTGCCGTTCCGCATCGAAGGCGGATCCGACGGCGCTGCCATCCGGCTCATCGGCTCGGATCGGCCTGTCGAGACGAATGGCAGTGCGCTTGTCTGGCATCCGCAGCGCTACGTGCTGGGAGTCGGTTCAGCCCGGAACTGCCCTGTGGAGGAACTTTCGGCGCTCGTCGATGGCGTGTTGAAGGATGCTGGCGTCGCGCCGGGCGCTGTGGCCTGTATCGCCAGCATTGATCTGAAGGCCGACGAACTCGCCATGCTGGAACTGTCGAGCCGGCTGGCACAGCCGTTCCGGCTGTTCGACGCGGCGGCGCTCGAAGCCGAAACACCGCGGCTCGCCAATCCGTCGGAGACCGTCTTCGCCGAGGTGGGCTGTCATGGCGTGGCCGAAGCGGCGGCGCTGGCCGCAGCCGGATCGGAAGCCGAACTTGTCGTGGCCAAGCGCAAGAGCGCCAACGCGACTGCTGCGCTGGCCCGCGCCCCGCAGCCCGTCGATCCGTTGCAGGCTGGCCGCGCCCGCGGCGCGGTGCATGTCATCGGGATCGGTCCGGGCCGGGCGGACTGGCGCTCGCCGGAGGCCGCGCGCCGGATTGCCGCCGCCGACGATATCGTCGGGTATGGCCTCTATCTCGATCTGGTGGCCGATCTCGCGCCGCGGTCGCGCATGACCGAGTTCCCGCTCGGTCAGGAGACCGAACGCTGCGCCTGGGCGCTGGAGCGGGCGGCCGAGGGCCGGACGGTGGCGCTGATCTCCTCGGGCGATGCCGGGATCTACGCGATGGCGGCGCTGGTCGAGGAACTGGTGGCGGATGGCAAGGTCTCCGAGGCCGCCCGACGTGTCGAGGTCTCGGTGACGCCGGGCATCTCGGCGCTTCAGGCGGCGGCGGCGCGGTCCGGCGCACCGCTCGGCCACGACTTCTGCGCTATCTCGCTGTCGGACCTGCTGACGCCGTGGCCAGTGATCGAACGCCGTATCCGGGCCGCAGCCGAAGGCGACTTCGTGATCGCCTTCTACAATCCGGTCTCGAAGCGCCGCCGGACCCAGCTGGCCGCGGCAAAGGACATACTTCTCGGCCACCGTCCGCCGTCGACCCCGGTCATCCTGGCGACCGATCTCGGCCGCCCCGCCGAGAACGTGCGGGTCATCGCGCTGGAGGACCTGCAGGTCGACGAGGTCGACATGCTGACCACGGTGATGGTCGGCTCTTCGGATACACGAACCTATCAGGCTGCTGGGCGCGCCCGTGTCTTCACGCCCCGCGGTTACGCCGGAAAGGACCGCACATGACCGTTCACTTCATCGGCGCCGGTCCGGGCGACCCGGACCTGATCACGGTCAAGGGCCTCAGGCTTATCCAGACCTGCAGGACCTGCCTCTATGCCGGTTCGCTGGTGCCGCCGGCGATTGTCGAGGCCGCGCCGGACGGCGCGCGCGTGATCGACACGGCGCCGCTGGCGCTGGACGAGATCATCGCCGAGATGGAAGCCGCGCACGCCCGTGGCGACGATGTCGCCCGCGTCCACTCGGGCGATCCGTCGCTGTATGGCGCCATCGCCGAACAGATCCGCCGGCTCGACAGCCTGGGTATCCCCTGGGATATCACGCCGGGCGTGCCCGCCTTCGCCGCCGCCGCTGCGGCGCTGGGCAAGGAGCTGACGGTGCCTGAAGTCGCGCAGACCGTGGTGCTGACCCGGACCTCGATGAAGGCGTCCGCGATGCCGCCCGGCGAAGATCTTGAGACCATCGGCCGGACCGGTGCCACGCTGGCCATCCATCTGTCGGTGCGGAACCTGCGCGAGATCGAAGCCAGGCTGATCCCGCTTTACGGCGCGGACTGCCCGGCCATCATCGCCTACCGGGTGGGCTGGCCCGACGAGGCCTTCATACACGGCACCCTTTCCGACATCCGTCAGAAGGCGCGGGATGCGCGGATCACGCGGACAGCGCTGATCCTTGTCGGCCCGGCGCTGGCGGCCGACGGGTTCCGGGACTCGGCGCTCTACGACAGTTCGCACGCCCATGTTCTCCGCAACCAGGGTGGAAAACGCTGAGCCGTCGAAGCCCGGCAAACAGAGTCTGATGGCGGGCAAGTATTGAACGAATTCGGCTTCGCCGCCCCGCCGCGCCCCGACCCCTGCGGCAAAAACTCAGGCTTTTTCCGTCACTTTCGGTTAAGATTTGAGGGTGGCTCTTAAGAGAAAATTAAGGACAGAGTAGCGACAGTCCGATTCGAATGAAGGGGCGCATTCGGCGATGACGATTTTCGACAATCGCATGACGGATCAGGATGACGAAAGATCATCGTCCGTTGGCAACGATGTGGAGCCTGTCGGGCTCAACCGCATCGTATTGCGTTTCAAGGACCGTGAGATCGAGGACCGGTACAGGCGGGAGCATCTCGTCCGGGTCCTGCCTTTCGTGCGGCTGGCGCTGTTCTGCGGCGCCGTGCTCTACGCGTTCTTCGGGGTGCTGGACATGTACCTGATCGAACGCAACCTGGGCGCCGTCCTCGCGATCCGCTACGTGCTGGGCTGCGGCACGCTTCTGCTGGCCTTCGCTTCCACCTGGACCCGCTTCTTCCAGCGACGTTCCCAGCTCGTACTGACGATCGCCATGCTGAACACCGGCCTCGGCATCGTCGGAATGGTGGCGATCACCGATCCGCCGGCCGCCGGCACCTATTACGCGGGCCTGATCATGGTGATCATCTACGCGTCCATGCTGGTGCAATGCCGGCTGGTCTATGCGGTGGCCGTATCGGTCGCCCTCTACGTCGCGTATCTGGCCGTCGCCGTCGTCGTCAATCCCCTGCCCGAATGGACCCTGGTCAACAACATCTTCTTCCTGACCATGTCGCTCGGGGTCTCGATCTTCGCCTGCTACGCCCTGGAACTGGGATGGCGGCAGAAGTTTTCCCGCTACCTCGCCCTGGAACGTGCGTCCGAGATCGCCATCGAACTGAAGAACGAGGCGGTCGGCGCGAACCAGGCCAAGACGGAGTTTCTCGCCACCATGAGCCACGAACTGCGCACGCCGCTGAACGCCATCCTGGGATTCTCCGACATTCTGAAAGCCGGCATGTACGGGCCTCTGGGGTCGCCGAAGTATCAGACCTACGCCGAGGACATTCACCACAGCGCCCATCACCTGCTGTCGATCATCAACGACATTCTCGACTACTCGAAGAGCGAGTCGGGCGTGATGTCGATCGACGAGCGGGACGTGAACATCCGGGAGATGGTCACGCGCTCGGCCCGCATGTGCCAGCAGATGGCCAGCGCCAAGGGCGTCCGGCTCTCCGTCGAGCCGAGCGAGTGGACGCCGATCCTGCGCGCCGACCGCCGCCTGATGCAGCAGGTCATGGTCAATCTTCTGTCCAACGCCATCAAGTTCACGCCGTCGGCCGGCGCGATCCGCATCCGCTACTGGCGGGACAATGACGGCGCCTGCAAGATCTCGGTCGCCGATACCGGCATCGGCATCGCGCCGGAAGACCAGGAACGGATCTTCGAGCCCTTCACGCAGATCCAGAACGCCTTCGCCCGCGACCATGGCGGTACCGGCCTCGGCCTGCCGCTGGTGCGCCACATCGTCGGCCTGCATGGCGGGACCGTGGAACTGAAAAGCCGGCTGGGCGAGGGCACGGAGTTCACCGTCTCGCTGCCCGCTTCCCGGTTCAGCGGCTTTGCCGAGTTCGACGATTCGCCGGAAGGCGGGATGCGCAAGGCATCCTGAGGCGGAACGCGGCTCAGGCGGGCTTCCGAACGTAGAGCATCCACACCCGGCCGGTCTGTTCGCGCCGCACCTCCACCGAGGCGTTCGGGCAAAGCACGGCCATGTCCGTCATCTCCTCCCGGCTCCGGTACTTCACACGCCAGTCGGCGATGAATTCCATCGGCCAGAAGTTGCTGAGTTTCGAATCGGCCATGTTGCCGACGATCAGCAGCCCGCCGGGCGCCAGCTTCTTGTAGAGCCGGAACACCATCGACCGCGCCATCGAGGCGCTGAGATAGTCGACCAGGCCGACCGTGTAGATCAGATGCTGGCCCTTGATGCTCTGGCCGGCCATGCCGCCGCGCACGACGCGCAGGAAGCTTTCGTGCAGGAGTTCGAGCTGCACGTGCGGTGACAGCCGGCGTACCTTCGGCGTCAGTCGTGTGAAGGTATCGTCCAGCGCATCGAGATCCTGGTCGATCAGGGTGAAGACGGCGGAGCCGCTCATGCGCGAGGCGCTGAGCACATTCTCGACCTCCTTCGCCGGGCCGCAGCCGAGGCTGGTGATGCGCGCCGGGCCGGCATTGCCGTGCTCGGCGATGGTCGCGGCGATCGCCTGCTGCACCAGCACCATGCGCGTGGCGATGCATTCGGCAACTTCCAGGCCGATCCGGTGGACCATGCGGTCCGTCGGCGTGGCGCCTTTCCGGGCCCAGTCGTAGACCATCTTCATGACTTCGAAGTCGCCGGGATAGTCGAGCGGCTTGCTGAAGCTGCGTTCCCAGATCGGACCGCCCATGAAGGCCGGCGTCAGCACCTGCTCGGTGTAGCGCTTGGTCGCATCGAAGGCCGCGGAGTCGGGCTGCAGGCCGCGGACGATGTCCTCGCCCCGCTGCCAGAGCTGCCGCCACTCTTCCAGCACCGGTTGCTCGATGACCTGGCAGGCGGTCTCAAGCGCTTCTTCCTCGGCCTCGTCATCGAATTGCCGGTGGAAGGTCTCGACCTGCTGCCGGTGCCAGTTCAGCAACTGCAGCACGTCCGAACAGAGAGCGCGGTAGGCCATCGGCACCTGGGCAGAGACGAGCGACGGCGTTCGCGTCGTCATGCGCTCCAGATGCGCCTGCGCCTGCTGGATGGCGATCGCCGAAAGGTCGGGCATGTCGCCCTCGAAGGCGCAGCCGATCAGGCTGACGCCGCTCAATTCCTGGGTGCGGACCAGCCGCACATTGCCGGCAAACAGTGTGTCCTCGGTCAGCCGGATGGACAGTTCCGCCACCCGTCCGATCTGACCCTGCCAGTCGAAACGGCTGGACGGATCGATGACGGAGATGCCTGAAAGGGAATAGTCGTTGATCCGTACCGGTTGCCCGGACAGGGTCACTTCCAGCAGATCCTCGCCGGGCCGCGCATCGGCGTTGCGCCGCTTCGGCCGGAAGAAAATCTGCCCGCCGCGACCCCCGGACAGGGTTTCGTAACGCGCCATCTCGCCCCTTTTCCCTCTACGCCGTCCCGCTTCCGGTTGGCCCGGATTCTCAGCGGTACGATACAAATACCACGCTAGCGGTGCCCCCAACGAACCGCCAGCACAATGTTGAACGATTCCAGAATAAGGGAATTCGAGGCAAATTGGCTACCAGCTGTTGCGCAATTCCCGCAATTTCAGAAAGACGTCCTTCGGCGACGGGTCCTTCGGCAGGTCCGGAAACTTCTCCCTGAGCGCGTCGATCACGCTCGCGCTGCGCAACCGGAAGAAGGTGTTCACCTCCTTTTCCAGGCCCATGGTGGTGACCATCGCCGCCGACGGATCCTGGCCTTCCAGCTCGGCCAGCAGGCTCTTCGCCTTCGCGTTGTCGGGTTCGCGGTCCAGGGTAAAGGCAAGGTTGTTGGTGATGTAGTCGTGGCCCGGATAGATCAGCGTGTCGTCGGGCAGCGCGTCGAGCTGCTTGACGAAGGTGTCGTAGAGTTCCGCCGGATGCCCGCCATTGTGGCAGTTGCCGGCGCCGGCATTGAACATGGTGTCGCCGCTGATCAAGGCGGGCTGGTCGGTGCGAGTCAGCAGGCAGATGTGGCACATCGTGTGGCCGGGCGTGTCCAGCGCCTCGATCTCGACGGTCTTGCCGACCTTGATGACGTCGCCGGCCTGCAGGCCGACATCGATCCCGCGGATCTTGTCCTTCGCATTGGCGTGCGCCAGCAGCTTCGCGCCCGTGGCCTCGATCACCTGCCGGTTGCCGCCGGTATGGTCCCCGTGTTCGTGGGTGTTCAGGACCTGGGTGATGGTCCATCCCTTGTCCTTCGCCGTGGCCAGACACTTCTCGTGATCCAGCGGATCGATCGCCATCGCCTCGCCGGTCTCGGGACAGACGATCAGGTAATTGAAGTTGCGGTAGGCGTTGCCGGTCCAGATCTGCTCGACGATCATCGCGAGACTCCCCTTGTTCGTGCGTGTGCGCTCGAGTCCAACATGGCGCACCCGGACTGTCAGGGGAAATCTTTACTGGTATAAGACGCAGGCAATCAGGGGAGGCTGCTCGATGAGCGACAGAATATCCGTATCGATCGCCGATGGCGTCGCCGACGTGCGGCTGAACCGGCCGGACAAGATGAACGCGCTGGACATGGCTATGTTCAACGCGCTCCGCGATACCGGCGAGGAACTGGCCGGCAATGGCAGCGTCCGCGCGGTCGTGCTGTCGGGCGAGGGCCGCGCCTTCTGCGCCGGTCTCGATTTCGGCAACTTCAAGAAGATGGGCGACGGCGAGGGGTCGTCCGTCGGCCGGCTGACGCCGCGCACCCACGGCATCGCCAACCACGCCCAGCAGGCGGTCTGGATCTGGCGGCAGATGCCGCAACCGGTGATCGCCGCGGTGACCGGCGTCGCCTTCGGCGGTGGCTGCCAGATCGCGCTGGGCGCCGACATCCGCCTCATTGCGCCGGACGCCCGCATGTCGGTGCTCGAGATCAAGTGGGGCCTGGTACCCGACATGGCGGGCCTCGCCCTGATGCGGACCCTGCTGCGCGACGACATCGCCCGCGAGCTGACCTATACCGGCCGTCAGGTGACAGGTCAGGAAGCGGTCGATATCGGCCTCGCCACCCGGGTCGAGGAAAATCCCTATGCGGCCGCGATGGCCATGGCGCGGGAGATCGCGTCGAAGAGCCCGGACGCCGTGCGCGGCTCCAAGCGCCTTCTGAACATGGTTGCCGACGCCGACGAGGCGGCGATTCTGCTGGCCGAGTCGGTCGAGCAGGAGAAGCTGATCGGCAGCCCCAACCAGATCGAGGCGGTGAAGGCCGGCCTCGGCAAGCGTGCCCCCAACTTCACGGATGTCGCATGAACGAGCAGACCAGCATGAAGAAGATGCCCGACCCGACCGAAGGCATGGATTTCGACACCCTTGTGACCTCGCGGCGCAGCGTGCGCGGCTACAAGAAGGACCCTGTGCCGCGCGAGTTGATCGACGAGGTCATCCGGCTGGCCAAGTACGCCCCGTCTTCCATGAACACCCAGCCCTGGCATGTGCACGTGCTGACCGGCGAGGCGCTGGACGAGGTGCGGCGGCGCAACATGGCGGCGATGACGCAGGCGAACGCCGAGGTGAAGCGCGACATCGTCACCCACAAGCCCTATGACGGCATCCACCGCTTCCGCCAGGTCGACATCGCCAAGCGCCTGTTCGCCGCCATGGGCATCGCCCGCGACGACAAGGAAGGCCGGCAGGACTGGGTGCTGCGTGGCTTCCGGCAGTTCGACGCCCCGGTCTCCCTGATCCTGACCTATGACCGGGATCTCGACCCTGGCGCGGTGGTGCATTTCGACATGGGCGCCATCGGCTATGGCATCGCGCTGGCCGCCTGGTCGAAGGGGTTGGGCTGCGTCACCAACGGGCAGGGCATCATGCGCTCCGACATCGTCCGCGACGTGATCGGCGTGCCGGAGGACGAGGTGATCATGACCGCCATCGCCATGGGCTGGCCCGATGACAGCTTCGTCGCCAACCACGTCCGCTCCGACCGCGAGCCGAACGAGAACTTCGTCCGCTATCACGGCTTCGATTGAACCTCTGGCTGGGCGCGCGGACTGCTTGGTTTGCAAGTCGGGAACAAAAATTGAACATTTGGCGGTGATGTGATAGTGCAATTGTAGTTTCGGAGCATTGTCATGGCGCAACGCACGTTTGGAAGCACAGGGTCTACCGGCAAGAAATTGGCGGTCATTGAGAGCTATCTGCAGAGCTATCAGATCGCGCTTTCGAGACAGCACTTCCATACAATGTATATTGACGGCTTCGCTGGCTCCGGTGAGGTGCCTCAACGGGACACATCGGGTCAGCTGTTGGGGAACCCAGAGACTCAAACCGTGCTGGCTGGGTCAGCAGTGCGCGCGGCTGAAATTGAGCCTCCCTTTGACCGATATGTCTTTATCGAAGCAAGGAGAGCGGCAATTGAGGCTCTAAGGGGCAGGTTTGCAGCACATCGCCGATTTGCTTCTATGGAATTCAAGCAAGGTGATGCGAACGCAGAAATCCAAGAACTGTGTGCAATGACCAGTTGGGCGAATACAAGGGCGATAGTTTTTCTGGATCCATTTGGAAACCAAGTTGCATGGGAAACAATTGAAGTTATTGCTGCGACAAAGGCAATCGACCTGTGGTATCTATTTCCAGCTGGTTTGGGTGTATTCCGACAGATTAGTGCTGACGGCGGTGTGACACCGGAGGCTCGGGCTTCAATAACGCGGCTTCTCGGCACGGCCGAATGGGAAACCGCGTTTGTCGATACTTCCGAAGAGCCCGACTTGTTCAGCGACTCGGTTGAAAGGCGGTCCCGCAATGTGACTTCCGAGAGCGTGGCCAAGTTCATGGCGGGGCGCATGAACCGCGTTTTCGCGGGCGGTGTTCTGGACCAGATGATACCGCTCGGTACGCGCGGGTTCCCATGGTACTACCTGATTTTCGCCCTTGCGAACCCAAGCGATCGGGCTCGTGGTTTGGCGACCAAACTAGCAAAGGGCGTGCTCAAGGCTTCACAGGGGGATTGATGGCTGGGCTATCTGAGATTGAATGGACTGACGCCACATGGAACCCGGTCGCTGGTTGTTCGGTTCTCTCTGCCGGTTGTACCAACTGCTACGCAATGCGAATGGCAGGTCGACTTCAGGCGATGGGGCATGAGGCTTATGCAGGCACGACGCGCAAGAGTGGAAAACGGACTGTCTGGACCGGACAGGTCAACCTGATCGAGAGCGTACTCGATGCTCCCTTGAGGTGGCGCAGCCCAAGGTTAGTCTTTGTCAACTCCATGTCCGATCTGTTCCAGGAATCCGTACCATTCGAATTTGTGGAGCGTGTTTGGGGCACGATGGAGAAGGCCACCATTCACACGTTCCAGATTCTGACCAAACGACCGGAGCGGATGAGAGAATTCTTGGAGGATCGGCCCGGCGATCCACTGCCAAATGTTTGGTTGGGGACTTCGGTTGAGGACGCCAGGGTCGCACAGAGAGTTGAAGAACTGTCGAGATGTCCCGCCCATATCCGTTTCATTTCCTTCGAGCCTTTGATTGGCTCTGTTGGTGCAATAAATCTCAGGGACATCGACTGGGCAATCGTCGGCGGTGAGTCGGGGCCTGGATCTCGCCCCATAGACATCGAATGGGCGGATGAGATCTTCGAACACTGCGTTGCTGACGATGTTGCGTTCTTCTTCAAGCAGTGGGGCGGCCCCAACAAGAAGAAAACCGGGCGGGAGTATCGTGGACAGACATGGGACCAGATGCCAGTACCTGTCGCAAGCTAGGTTGTCTCCCATGCGGCCCGCGCGGGTTCACGTCGCCTGAATCGCGTGATTGAATGCCCGGGCAATGTTGGGGAGCATTGAGACGCGATGACGAACGAACCCGATCTGGACCTGCTGGTCGTGGGCGCCGGTTTTGCCGGCATGTACATGCTGATCAAGGGCCGTGAACTGGGCCTGAAGACGCGGGTCTTCGAGCGCGGCGACGGCGTCGGCGGCACCTGGTACTGGAACCGCTATCCCGGCGCGCGCTGCGACGTCGAGAGCATGCAGTATTCCATGCAGTTCGACCCGGAACTGGAGCAGGAGTGGGAGTGGACCGAGCGCTACGCGCCGCAGCCCGAGATCCTGAAATACGCCAACCACATCGCCGACCGTTACGACCTGCGCCCCGACATCCGTTTCGAGTGCCCGGTCAACGCCGCGCATTTCGACGAGGCTGCCGGGCTCTGGCGGGTCAGTGTCGGCGACGGCGAGGACCTGACGGCGCGCTTCGTGGTGATGGCGACCGGCTGCCTCTCGCAGCCGAACAAGCCCTCGGTGAAGGGCATGGCCGACTATAAGGGCCCGATCTACCACACCGGCGAATGGCCGAAGGACGGCGTCGACTTCACCGGCATGACCGTCGGCGTCATCGGCACCGGCTCCTCGGCGATCCAGTCGATCCCGATCATCGCCGAACAGGCGAAGCACCTGACCGTGTTCCAGCGCACGCCCAACTACGCCATCCCGGCGCACAACGCGCCGATCGACCAGGAGATGGTGAAGCGGGTGAAGGCCAACTACCGGCAGGTCAGGGAGGACGCGCGGAAGATGCCGGCCGGCATCATGCTGGATTTCCGGGATGTCTCGGCCCATGACGCAAGTGACGAGGAGCGCCGGCGGATATTCCAGAAGCGCTGGGACTATGGCGGGATCACCTTCCTCGGCGGTTTCAACGACCTGCTGCTGGACAAGAGCGCCAACGACTACGCGGCCGAGTTCGTGCGCGAGAAGATCCACGAGATCGTCGAGGACGCGGAAACCGCGGAACTGCTCAGCCCCGACAATGTGATCGGCTGCAAGCGGCTCTGCGTCGATACCGGCTACTACGCGACCTACAACCGCCCGAATGTTGATCTGGTCGATATCTCGGGTTCGCCGGTCGAATGCCTGACCGAGACCGGCGTCCGCGTCGGCGGCAAGGATCACGCCTTCGACGCCATCGTCTTCGCCACCGGCTTCGACGCCATGACCGGCGCCATCCTGAACATCGACATCCAGGGGCGTGGCGGCGAAAAGCTGAAGGACAAGTGGGACGGCGGGCCGCGCAACTATCTCGGCCTGTCGATGCACGGTTTCCCGAACATGTTCACCGTCACCGGGCCGGGCAGCCCGTCGGTGCTGACCAACATGCTGCCCTCCATCGAGCAGCACGTCGAATGGATCGCCGGCCTGATTGCCTACATGGACCGCAACGGGCTCAAGCTGGCCGAGGCCGATCTGGACGCCGAGAACGCCTGGGTGAAGCACGTGAACGACGTCGCCGGCCTCTCGCTCCGCTCGACCTGCTCGTCCTGGTATGTCGGCGCCAACGTGCCCGGCAAGCCGCGGGTCTTCATGCCATATATCGGCGGTTTCCCGGCCTATATCGAACGCTGCGCCGAGGTCGTCGAGAAGGGCTACGAGGGGTTCAGCCTGGAGGCGGCGTAGCGGCCCTTATTCGTCACCCATCCGGAGGGCGGCCATGAAGGCTTCCTGGGGGATGTCAACCTTGCCGTAGGTGCGCATGCGCTTCTTGCCCGCCTTCTGCTTCTCCAGCAGCTTCTTCTTTCGGGTGACGTCGCCGCCATAGCATTTGGCGGTCACGTCCTTGCGCAGGGCGGCGATGGTCTCGCGTGCGATCACCGAGCCGCCGATGGCGGCCTGGATCGGGATCTTGAACATCTGCCGCGGAATCAGGTCCTTCAGCCGCTCGCAGAGCATCCGGCCGCGTTCGTAGGCGCGGTCCTTGTGGACGACCAGCGCCAGCGCGTCGACGGGCTCGGAGTTCACCAGGATCGACATCTTCACCATCGCGCCCTCGCGATAGCCGATCATCTCGTAGTCGAAGCTGGCATAGCCGCGGCTGACCGACTTCAGACGGTCGTAGAAATCGAAGACGATCTCGGAGAGCGGCAGCTCATACTCGATCATCGCCCGCGCGCCGGCATAGGTCAGATTGGTCTGGATGCCGCGCTTTTCCTCGCACAGCTTCAGGACCTGGCCCAGATAATCGTCGGGACAGAGGATGGTCGCCTTGATCCACGGCTCCTCGATGCGGTCGATCTTCACCGGATCGGGCATGTCGGCCGGATTGTGAAGTTCGACCAGCGTGCCGTCGGTCATGTAGAGCTTGAAAATCACCGACGGCGCCGTGGTGATCAGGTCCAGATCGAACTCGCGCTCCAGACGCTCCTGCACGATCTCCATGTGCAGCAGGCCAAGGAAGCCGCAGCGGAAGCCGAAGCCCAGCGCCGCCGAGCTCTCCGGTTCGAAGTGGAAGCTGGAATCGTTCAGCCGCAGCTTGGCGAGGCTGTCGCGGAGGTCCTGATAGTCGGAGGTGTCGACCGGAAACAGGCCGCAGAAGACCACCGGGATCGACGGCTTGAAGCCGGGCAGGGGCTTCGCCGTCGGCTTGCCGTCCAGCGTGATGGTGTCGCCGACATTGGTCTCGGCCACGGTCTTGATGGACGCGGTCAGGAAGCCGATCTCGCCCGGACCGAGTTCGTCGACGGTCGCCATCTTGGGGCTGAAGATGCCGACGCGCTCGACCTGATGCACCGAGCCGGACGACATCATCTTGATTTTCTGACCCTTCTTCAGCACGCCGTCATGGACGCGGACCAGCACGATCACGCCCAGATAGGCGTCGTACCAGCTGTCCACCAGCAGCGCCTTCAGAGGCGCGGCGGGATCGCCGACCGGCGGCGGGATCTTGGCGATCAGCGCCTCGATGACCGCCGGCACGCCCTCGCCGGTCTTGGCCGAGATGCCCAGCGCCTCGGAGGCGTCGATGCCGATGACGTCCTCGATCTGCTCCTTCACCCGCTCGGGCTCGGCGGCGGGCAGGTCGATCTTGTTCAGCACCGGCAGGATCTCGAGATCGTTCTCCAGCGCCAGATAGACATTGGCCAGCGTCTGCGCCTCGACGCCCTGGCTGGCATCGACCACCAGCAGCGCGCCCTCGCAGGCGGACAGGCTGCGGCTGACCTCGTAGGAGAAGTCGACATGGCCGGGCGTGTCGATCAGGTTGAGCTGATAGACCTCGCCGTCCTCGGCCTTGTGCATCAGCCTGACGGTCTGCGCCTTGATTGTGATGCCGCGCTCGCGCTCCAGATCCATGGAATCGAGCACCTGCGCCTGCATCTCGCGGCTGTCGAGGCCGCCGGTCATTTCGATCAGCCGGTCGGCCAGCGTCGACTTGCCGTGGTCGATATGGGCGATGATCGAGAAATTGCGGATATTCTTCGGGTCCATGACCCGGCTATCTAGTCCTTCCCGGGGCGGTCGTCCACGTGGATTTCCGGGTCCTTGTCACTTGATCGGGAACCGGCAGTGGCGTCCACCCAATCGAGGATCTCGCCGTTCAGGTCGGCGGCGTAGGTGTGGCTCAGATCCGGGATTTCCCGGTAGGTGACGCGGGCGCCGGCCTGCTGCAGCCATTCGTGCGCCATCCGCGCCATGTCGGCCGGGAACATCCAGTCGAGCCCGCCATGGACCACATGGACCGGCAGTTCCCTGACCCGCGCGGCCTCGGCGAACATGCCGAGCATCGGATGGAACGCGGCGGAGAACGGCGCCAGATGGGTGAAGGGCGAGCCGGCGAGCAGGCCGGAGACATAGGTAAAGGTGCCGCCGTCGCTCATGCCGGTCATCAGCATGCGGCGCTCGTCGATGGTCCAGCGCTCCCGGGCGAAATCGACGATGCGGGCGAGGTGAGGACTGTCGATGTCGTCGCCCTGCAACGCCCAGGTGCCGCCGAGCGAGGTCGGCGCGATCAGGATGGCGCCGCGGCTGCGGGCGGTGCGCAGCCAGCTGTAGAGGAAGGTGCGCCCCTTGCCGCTGCCGCCGTGCAGGGCAACCACCAGCGGATGCGCCGTCGCCGGGTCGTAGGTCTCCGGAACATAGGCCCAGAAGGTCTCCCGGCTATCGACATCGGGTCCGAAGGCCAGAACGCCGGTGCCCTCCGGCGCGACGCCCGACAGACGTTCCTGGAGCGCATTATCGGCGCGTTGGTCTGGCTCGAGGAAATGGCGGCTCACCGGCGCCAGCAGGCCGGCCAGCGGATACATCGCCTCCAGCGCCCGCGGCAGATGCCGCAGCGCCTTGTAGGCAAGCAGGGTGGCGTTCTCGGACCCGGCGGCCTCTCGCAGACCTGCGAAGGCCGCTGTGGCGTTTTCGGCGGCGGCATCCATCTGCCGACCCAGCGGCGCCAGATGATCGGGCCAGTCCGGCGCCGCGGCGACGGCCGATTTGAGCGCCTCGCCGGTCGGCGCTGCGGCCTCGACCAGCGCCTGCAGCGCGGGCGGGTGGAGCCGGCGGGAAATCTCCTCCAGCACCTGCAGCGCCTCCAGCAGCGGCGCCAGCACCGCACCGATCTGCTGGATGTCGGCCCCGGAGGCCTGCTGCGGCCCGTCCGGCGTTTTCGGTTCGTCGGACATCGGGTCTCCCCCTCGCCGGTCCAAACGGCTTAGATTGGCCCCGATTGTCGCCTGCCGGCGGCGGAAATGACAGGACCATCATGCCCGACCAGTCCCTTCGCGATTTCATGCAGCGCCTCGAGAAGGCCGGCGATCTCGTCCGCGTCACCGAACCGGTCTCGACCGAACTCGAGATGACCGAGATCCAGACCCGCCTTCTGGCCGAGGGCGGGCCGGCGGTGCTGTTCGAGAACGCCGTGAACCCCGACGGTTCGAAGGCGGCCATGCCGGTCCTGGTGAACCTTTTTGGCACGGTCGAGCGTGTGGCGATGGGCATGGGCCGCACGCCGGATGAACTGCGCGGCGTGGGCGAGATGCTGGCCTTCCTGCGCCAGCCGACTCCGCCGGAGAGCCTTGGCGATGCCATCGACAAGTTCCCACTGCTGAAGACGGTGCTGGCCATGAAGCCGCGGACGAAGGGCTACGGTCCGGTCCAGGACGTCATCCAGACAGGAGACGCCATCGACCTGTCGCATCTGCCGGTTCAGACCTGCTGGCCGGGCGAGCCCGCGCCGCTGATCACCTGGCCTCTGGTGGTCACGAAGGGGCCGACGGGGAAGGGCGCCGACGACTTCAATCTGGGCATCTACCGGATGCAGGTGATCGGCCGCGACCGCACGATCATGCGGTGGCTGAAGCACCGCGGCGGGGCGCAGCATCATCAGCGCTGGAAGGCCGAGAACCCGGAACCGTTACCCGCGGCTGCCGTCATCGGCGCCGACCCGGGCACGATCCTGGCCGCCGTGACGCCGGTGCCTGACACGCTGTCGGAATACCAGTTCGCCGGGCTGCTGCGCGGCAAGAAGGTCGATCTGGTCGACTGCCAGACCGTGCCGCTGAAGGTGCCCGCCGAGGCCGAGATCGTGCTGGAGGGTCATGTCAGCCTGACCGACTACGCCGACGAAGGCCCCTATGGCGACCACACCGGCTACTACAACGCCGTCGAGAAGTTCCCGGTCTTCACCGTTACCGCGATCACCCGGCGCAAGGACCCGGTCTATCTGTCGACCTTCACCGGTCGGCCGCCGGACGAGCCGAGCGTGCTGGGGGAGGCGCTGAACGAGGTCTTCGTGCCGCTGCTGATCCAGCAGTTCCCGGAGATCGTGGATTTCTGGCTGCCGCCGGAGGGCTGCTCCTACCGCATTGCCGTGGTCTCGATGAAGAAGGCCTATCCGGGTCACGCCAAGCGGGTCATGCTGGGCGTCTGGTCCTATCTCCGGCAGTTCATGTACACGAAGTGGGTGATCGTCGTGGACGATGACATCGACGCCCGGAACTGGAAGGACGTGATGTGGGCGATCTCGACCCGCATGGACCCGGCTCGCGACATAACCGTGGTCGAGAGCACCCCCATCGACTATCTCGACTTCGCCAGCCCAGAGGACGGGCTCGGCTCCAAGATCGGGCTCGACGCCACCAACAAGTGGCCGCCCGAGACCAAGCGGGAATGGGGCACCAAGATCCGCATGACCGACGCGGTGATCGAGACCGTGAACGAGAAGTGGCCGCGCCTCGGCCTGCCGGGTTCCGGCAAGGCGATCTGGAAGTGATCGGCAATCGCCCGCCACCTTATGAGGGCGGCTGTGCCTGCGGGGCAGTCCGTTACAGGATTACGGCCGAAACGCTGGGCAGCCGCGCCTGCCACTGCCGTATCTGCCAGCAGGTGACGGCCGCGCCGTATCTGGCGCAGGCCCAGTTCGCGGAACGTGCAATCACATGGACAGGCGCCACGTCCGTCTGGGCGTCGTCGCCACGGCTGCGCCGTCATTTCTGCCCGGTCTGCGGCACGCATCTGTTTCTGGAGCCCCGGGATGCGCCCCGGATCGGTGTTCCGCTCGCGACGCTGGACGATCCGGAAGCCATCCGCCCGGAGATGCACTACTGGACGGCTTCGGCACTGTCCTGGGCCCCGATACCGGGCGATGTGCCCTGCTTTGCGGAAGCTTCGCCAACACCTTACCGCGAGCCCTGAACAGCCGCTGCCCGGCTTCGGTTGAATTCGCCGCATTGCCGTATATATTCCCGGCACTTTTCGGGAAGGCAGGCCCTTGGGCCCGGGCCTTCGCTTCGCTTCCCCAATGATGGAGCCCTTTGACATGTGGATTTCCCCGGCCTTTGCGCAGGATGCCGGTGGCGGCGGCGGTCTCATGACCTTCCTGCCGCTGATCCTGATCTTCGTCGTCTTCTACTTCCTGCTGATCCGTCCGCAGCAGAAGAAGGCGAAGGAACACCGCAACATGGTGGACAATGTGCGCCGCGGTGACGAGGTCGTGACCGGTGGCGGCATCGTCGGCAAGGTCACCAAGGTGAAGGACGACCAGCACATCCAGATCGAGATCGCCGAGGGCGTGCGCATCAATGTCGTCAAGGGCACGCTGGCCGATGTCCGCACCAAGTCCGCGCCGGCGGCCGCCAATGACTCCGGTCCGGCCAAGCCGGAAGGCGAGAGCGGTGGCATCATGGGCAAGCTGGGCCTGAAGAAGTAACGACCGACCACCGCCCGCAAGGGACGCCGAATGCTGCATTTCGAGAAATGGAAGATCGCGGTCATTGCCGTGATCTGTCTGCTGGGGGTGGCCTATACCATCCCCAACTTCCTTACCCAGGACACGCGGGAATCGATCCCGTCGTGGCTGCCGAGCCAGTCGATCAATCTGGGGCTCGACCTGCAGGGCGGTTCCCACATGCTGATGGAGATCGACACCGACGCGGTGATCGACGACCGGCTCAATGATCTGGTCGAGTCCATCCGCAACGACCTGCGCGAGGTGCGCCCGCGCATCCAGCGCTCGGGCTTCCGTGTCGAGGAGCGCACGATTTCATTCGAGGTGCGCGATCCGGGCCGGATGGATCAGGTGCTCGGCATTGTCCGAGACATCGCCCGCAGCAGCAGCGCGACCCAGGGCTTCGGCACCGGCGGTCCGGAAGTCGAGGTCTCGACGGATGGCAACTTCATCCGCGTGACGCTGACGGAAGAGGGGGTCACGTCGCGCCTGACCGCCGTGGTGCAGCAGTCGGTCGAAATCCTTCGCAACCGCGTCGATGAACTCGGCGTCTCCGAACCGACCATCCAGCAGCAGGGCGCCGACCGCGTTCTGGTGCAGGTGCCGGGCGTGGAGCCCGACCGCCTCAAGGCGATCATCGGCAAGACCGCGAAGATGACCTTCCATCTGGTCGACATGCAGGCGGACCCGTATGCCGACCGCATTCCGCCGGGCACGATGAAGGTCTTCGAGGAGCCTGAGGTCGAGGGCGGGCAACCCATTCCCTACATCGTCAGGAAGAAGGTCGAGGTCTCGGGCGAGCATCTGGTCGATGCGCAGCCGACCTTCGACCAGGGCCAGCCGGTGGTGGCCTTCCGCTTCGACAGCGTTGGCGCCAAGCAGTTCGGCAAGGTGACGATGGAGAATGTCGACCGGCTGTTCGCCATCGTGCTCGACGGCGAGATCATTACCGCGCCGCGGATCAACAGCCCGATCCTGCAGGGCAACGGCATCATCACCGGCAATTTCTCGGTCCAGTCGGCCAACGACCTGGCGATTCTGCTCCGCGCCGGCGCGCTGCCTGCGCCGCTGACCATTCTGGAAGAGCGGACCGTCGGCCCGGATCTCGGCCAGGATTCGATCGACGCCGGCACGCTGGCCTGCATCATCGGCTTCGCGGGCGTCATCGTGTTCATGTTCCTGGCCTACGGGCCGGTGTTCGGTCTCGCCGCCAACACGGCGCTGGTGACCAACCTGTTCCTGATCATGGGCGCGCTTTCCAGCCTGCAGGCGACCCTGACCCTTCCGGGCATCGCCGGCATCGTGCTGACCATCGGCATGGCGGTCGACGCCAACGTGCTGATCTTCGAACGCATCCGCGAGGAACTGGCCAATGGCCGTTCGCCGTTGAATGCGGTCGAGAGCGGCTACAAGCGCGCCTTCACCACCATCGTCGACGCCAATGTCACAACGGGCTTCGCCGCCGCCATCCTGTTCGCGATGGGCTCCGGCCCGGTGAAGGGCTTCGCGGTCACGCTGGCGCTCGGCATCATCTCTTCGATGTTCACGGCGACCCTCCTGAGCCGGTTGATCGTCGCCACCTGGCTGCGGCGCAGGCGCCCGGCGACGCTGGCTATCTGAGGGAGCACGAGGATGATCCGTCTCACGCTGGTCCCGCAGAAGACCAACATTCCGTTCATGAAGTTCCGCCTGATGGCCTTCGTGCTGTCCGGGTTCCTCGCCATCTCCTCGCTGGGCCTGTTCGGGGGCATCGGTCTCAACAAGGGTATCGACTTCGAGGGCGGTATCCTGATCGAGGTGGGCACCGAAGGACCGGCCGATCTCAGCCAGATGCGCGATGCCCTCGGCGGACTCGGGCTGGGCGAGGTGGCCCTGCAGGAGTTCGGCGCCGTCAACGACGTCCTGATCCGCGTCGAACGTCAGGAGGGCGAGGCCCCCGCGCAGCAGGCGGCGGTCGATGCCGTCAAGAAGGCGCTGGAAGCCGACAATCCGGGGATTTCCTATCGCCGCGTGGAGTTCGTCGGGCCGAAGGTCTCCGGCGAACTGGTCGAGAGCGCGCTGCTCGCGGTCGCCACCGCCGTGGTCGCGATGCTGCTCTATATCTGGCTGCGCTTCGAATGGCAGTTCTCGGTGGGCGCGGTGCTGGCGCTGGTCCATGACGTCGTACTGACGATCGGCTTCTTCGCGATCACGCGGATCGAGTTCAACCTGGCATCGGTGGCCGCGATCCTGACCATCGTCGGCTACTCGATCAACGATACCGTCGTCGTCTACGACCGCATCCGCGAGAACCTGCGCAAGTACAAGCAGATGCCGCTGGGCGACCTGCTGTCGCTGTCGATCAACGACACGCTGTCGCGCACGGTGATGACCTCTGTCACGACGCTGCTGGCGCTTGCCGCGCTGTTCTTCTTCGGCGGCGAGGTGATCCGCGGTTTCTCGGCCGCCATGATCTGGGGCGTCGTCATCGGCACCTATTCGTCGATCTTCATCGCCGCGCCGCTGCTGCTGATCCTCGGATTGCAGCGCAGCAGCCGCGACGACGAGGAAGAGGCGGAGAAGGAAGAGATCCGGGAAACCCTCTGATGGATCTGATGCCCGACATTCCGGCCGGGCGTCAGGTTCTCGAGGCCTACGGAGACGGCGGATTCCGCGTCTCCGGCGCACGCATCGAAGGCTCGCTGCTGGTGTTGCCGGACGAGACGGTCAACTGGCCTGTCGCATCTGTAGACGACCTGTCCGACGATGTTTTCGCCCCGATCGTCGAACGGGCCGGCCGCATCGAGGTGCTGCTGTTCGGCTGCGGCGAGTCCATCGCATTCCTGAAGCCCGGGTTCCGCGCCCTGCTGAAGGAACACGACATCGCCGTCGATATCATGGACACCGGCGCCGCGTGCCGGACCTACAATGTGTTGATGGCCGAGGACCGGCGCGTCGCCGCCTGTCTTATTGCAGTCTAGCTCCGGCCGGGCTTGCAGAAGGGCAGGCTGGTCTCGGCGGCCTCTCTCACGCCCGCCGGTGTGGTGACCCGGAAGGCGGCGTCCGGCGCGGTGGTGTTGTCGATCAGCGCGATCGCGATGTTCCGTTTCAGCCTCGGCGACCAGACGGCGATGGTGCAGATGCCGACACGCCGGTTGCCCACGAAGACGGGCCAGTGATCCTCTGCAGTCGGCAGACGCGGGCCGTCGATGAACAGGCCAGTGCGCCGCCGCCTTGGCCCTTCGGCGCGGATGCGGGTCAGCGCGGTCTTGCCGACGAAATCGGCGTCCATCTCCAGATTGACGAACTGCTCCAGCCCGACCTCGAAGACGTTGGCGTCCGGATAGGTGTCAGTGCCGAAGGACAGCAGCCCGCTCTCGGTGCGCTCGACCGTGTTCGGCGCACCGGGACCGATCCCGAAGGGTTGGCCGGCCTCCTTGACGATGTTCCACAGGTCGCCTCCGCGGCTGCCGTCCTTCAGATAGATCTCGAACCCGCCCTGGTGGCTCCAGCCCGAACGGGCGACGACCACGGGGATGTCGTCGATGGCGGTCTCGTGGAAGGCGAAGAAGGGGACGGTCCTGACCCAGTCGCCGAAGATGGCGGCGGCGACGTCGAAGCTCTTCGGCCCCTGGATTGCGAGCGGCGAGACGTCGGGTTCGTCGATCACGACATCGAGGCCGAAGCCGTAGGCGACGCCGCGCGCCCAGAGCCAGATGTCGCTGTCGGCGAGAGACAGCCAGTAGCGGTCCCGGTCCAGTTTCAGCAGCACCGGGTCGTTGAGCAGCCGCCCCTGATTGTCGCTCAGCGGCGCATAGCGGCCCTGACCTATGCGGATCTTCTCGACGTCGCGCGGCACCAGAATCTGCGTCAGGCGCGCGGCGTCCGGCCCGGTGATCTGGACCTGCCGCTCCACCGAGACGTCCCACATCGACACCCCGTCGATCAGCCGCCAGTACTCGCCCTCAGGATCGCCGTAATGCACCGGCATCAGCATGTGGTTGTAGGAGGTGAAGCCCTTCACCCCCTCGGCCACCGTCTGCGGGAAGAAGGGCGACTTGCGAAGTCGGGCGCCGATGGGAAGTTCGTAGCTCATGGGGTCTCGGATCTCCGGCTGAAACCGCGGCGATAAGTGCCGATCTAACGCATTGCGGACGCTTGGGGCGGCTGACAAATTCCGTCACCATGAAGATGATGCGCGACATTCAGCCCGTCGTCGCCTCGTTTGCAGTGATCGCCATGGTCCTGCACGCGGCGTTCTGGGTCTCGTGCGCGCTTCAGTTCCCGCCGGGGACCGTGAAGATCTCCGCCGGCTCGCTGCTGGTGCCGATCTGTACGCCGGACGGCGTCCGCACCGTCGAGATGGATTTCGGCCGGGCCGGCGCCCCCGTGGACGGCGAGGCGATGCAGGAATGCCCGGCCTGCGCCCTTGTCTGCGGTGTTGATGCCGCGCCGGGCCAGACCGGCTTCACCTCGCCGGTCGGTCTTGCGGCGGCCCTGCCGCCCGCCATTGTCGAAGCCGAGCATCGCGCCCGGCTCATCGCCCGAACCGGACTCGTCCCCCGCGCACCGCCGGCGGTTTTCTCGACAGCCTGACAATCGAGACAACCAACGGATGGACCGGCACGCCCGGTCCGGGGAGAACACCATGAAGACCATTTCCTTTGTCGCCAGTCATGTGGCTGCCGCCGCGATGCTGCTTTTCGCGCTGTCGCTCAATCACGGCCATGCTCATGAATACAAGGCCGGCAACATCGTCATCGGCCATCCCTACGCCTTCGCCTCCATCGGCCAGGTGCCGAACGGCGCGGGCTTTCTCAGCCTGAAGAACGAGGGCAGCGAGGACGACGCCCTGATCGGCGTCCGGTCGGGTTTCGCGGCCCGGAACGAGCTGCACACACACATCAACGAGAATGGACGGATGATGATGCGTCCGGTCGAGCGTGTGGAGGTGCCGGCCGGCGCCATCGTCCTGCTGGAGCCCGGCGGTCATCACCTGATGCTGATGGGACTCGACGCCCCGCTGAAGGAGGGCGAGCGGAGGACCGTGACGCTGGTCTTCGAGAAGGCCGGTGAGATCGACGTCGAGCTTGCCATCGAGGCGCGCAAGGCCGGCGGCGGCCACGGCGGTCACGGCAGTCACAACTAGGCTGACGGGCGGGCCGGCCCTGTTGCAGGATGGGGCCGGCCCGCCATATCCCGGCGGGCTGCCGGCCGGGGAGCCCGCCCATGAATTTCGATGCTTTCATCACCTGCGCGGTGACCGGATCCGGCGACACCGCTGGCAGGTCGGAGCATGTGCCTGTGACTCCGGCCGAGATTGCGAACGCCGCCATCGAGGCCGCCAGGGCCGGGGCCGCCATTGCCCATATCCACGTCCGCGATCCCGAAACCGGCAGGGGCAGCCGCGATGTCGCCCTGTATCGCGAGGTCGTCGACCGCATCCGGTCGTCGGACACGGATGTCATCATCAATCTCACCGCCGGGATGGGCGGCGATATCGTCTTCGGTCCCGGCGAGTCGCCGCTGCCGCCCGATCCGGCAGGCACCGACATGGCGGGGCCGCTGGCGCGGCTGGCGCATGTCGAGGAATTGCTGCCGGAGATCTGCACGCTCGACTGCGGCACCATGAACTTCGCCGAGGCCGACTACGTCATGACCAACACGCCAGGTACGCTCCGGACGATGGCAAGGCGGGTGCAGGAACTCGGCGTGCGGCCGGAACTGGAGGTCTTCGACACCGGGCATCTGGTCTTCGTCAACGAGATGGTGCGCGAGGGGCTGATCGACGACCCGGTGATGATCCAGCTCTGCATGGGCATTCCCTATGGCGCGCCGGACGATCCGCAGACCCTGATGGCGATGGTCAACCGGCTGCCGGCTGGCGCGGTCTTCTCGGCCTTCTCACTGGGCCGGATGCAACTGCCCTTTGTTGCAATGGCGGCGCTTGCCGGGGGCAATGTCCGCGTCGGCCTGGAGGACAATCTCTGGCTCGAAAAGGGTGTTAAGGCCACGAATCGCAGCCTGACCGAACGTGCAGCGGAAATCCTGGGCGCGATGAATGTACGCCTGCTCGGACCCGCCGAAGTCCGCGAGAAACTGAAGCTGACGAAGCGGGGCTGACGCCCGGCAGCCGCGGCGCCGATGCAGCCGATCCTGTCGGAACAAGGATCGCCGTCAGCCGTGCTTGTCCAGAAGTGATCATCGGAAATGATACGCGCGCCATCGGATTAGCCCGACAAATGAAGCGCTTGACTCCCCCGGCGCGACCACGGACGATTTGTGCACTGCACCCGAAACGCCGGACCCGCGAGGTATCGGCGTACGGGTGTCTCTGGCGCCGGAGGGGAGAACCCGCGCTGCCGGAGGTGGCGTCTGGAGGGTCCGATGGGCTGGCTTGTAGCAATCGTCGTGGCGATCATCGCGCTGATCGTCGCCATTCTGTTCCTCAACCGCTTCTACAAGAAGGGCAGCCGCGACGTCGCGCTGATCCGGACCGGTTTCGGCGGCCAGCGCATTGTCATGGAGCGCGGCTGCATCGCGCTGCCGATCGTTCACCGTATCTCCGAAGTCAACATGAAGACGATGCGGCTGGAGATCGAGCGCAAGGGCGAGCGGTCGATCATCACCAGAGACCGTCTGCGCGTCGACGCCTCTGCCGAATTCTATGTCCGGGTGAATCCTCGGCCGAAGGTGTGACGACCGCGGCCCAGGCGCTGGCAGGCAAGTCCTTCCGCGCCTCCGACCTGGCCGAAACCCTGGAAGGCAAGCTGGTCGACTCCATGCTTTCGGTGGCCGCCCGCTACACCATGGACGAGTTGCAGGACCGCCGCGGCGAGTATGTGCGTGAGATCTCCGAGGCGCTGTCGCCGACGCTCGCCATGAACGGGCTGCTGCTGGAGAACGTGGCGCTGACCCGCCTGGACCAGACGCCGTTCAGTTCGCTGGACGAGAACAATGCCTTCAACGCCGTCGGCATGCGGCGCCTGTCGGAGATCATCGCGACCTCGAAGAAGGAACGCGCCCAGATCGACGCCGATGCCGATGTTGCGGTGCGCCAGAGTCAGCTGCAGGCGACCAAGCAGCGCTTCATCATCGAACAGGAATCCGAACTGGCCCAGCAGGCGCAGCAGAAGGAGATCGAAAGCCGCCGCGCCGAGAGCCAGGCCGAGATCGCCGAACAGCAGGCGCTTGCAGAGCGGCGCCGCGAGGCCGCGCGTATCGAGCGGGACAAGGCGGTGAAGGAAGCCGAGATCCAGCGCGACCGCGCCGTGCGCCGCATGGAAGTGGAGAGCGAACTCAATACCCAGACCGCGCGGCACGAGCGTGAGGTGGCGCTGGCCGCCAAGCGGATCGACGAGGCCAAGGCCCGCGCCGCCGCCCTGCTGGAGGAAGCCAAGCGGGTCGAGGCGGAGGCCGGTGTCGAGACCGCAAAGGTCATCGCCGAGGCCGAGCGCCAGAAGAACCTGGCGATCATCCGGGCGCACGAGGAAGCCGAGGTCGACGACACCCGGGTCAAGAGCGAGACGGAAACCATCCTGGCCATGGCGCGGGCGAAGGCCGAGGCCACCGATATTTCCGCGACCGCGAAACGCATCGAGATGCTGACCGAGGCCGAGGGCCGCAAGGCGCTGGTGGAGGCCGAGAACGGCCAGAGCGAGCAGCTGATGCGGCTGAAGCTGGACATGGCGAAGATCGAGGCGCTGCCGGAGGTCGTCAGCCGCATGACGAAGCCGGCGGAGAAGATCGATTCGATCCGCATCAACCACATTTCAGGCTTTCCCGGCACCGGCGGCAGCGGCAACGGGGCCGGCAAGGGTGCGTCGGGCGAAGGTTCGGCCGTGAACCAGGTCGTCGACAGCGTACTGTCGATGGCGCTGCAACTGCCCGCCATCCGCAAGCTGGGCGAGGATATCGGCATGAATGTCGGCGACGGTCTCAAGGGGCTGACGGACACGATCGACGGCGACGCCGCGGCCGGCAAGGACAGCGGCGACTGATCATCTACCGAACCGCCGCGTGCGGTTCCCCGCGGCATGCTCGTGCATCCGCAAACACAGGAGTGGGCTAAATGAATTCGACTCGCAGAACGTTTCTGAAGGGCTCGGCGGCGACGGCGGCGGTCCTTTCGGCGCCGGCCATCATCGGCCGTGCGGCGGCGGCCGATCCGATCAAGCTGGTCAGCATTCTCGACCAGTCGGGCGGCCTCGACATCTATGGCCGTCCGATGGTCAGCGCGACCGAGATGGCCGTCGACGAGATCAACGAGGCTGGCGGCCTGCTGGGCCGGCGGTCGACCTGAAGATGTACGATCCGCAGTCGACCATTCAGCTCTACACCCAGTATGCGACTCAGGCGGCCGCGTCCGACAAGGCCGATGTCGTCCATGCCGGCATCACCTCGGCCTCCCGTGAGGCGATCCGGCCGACGCTGGACCGCTTCCGCACCCTCTATTTCTACAACGTGCAGTACGAAGGCGGCGTCTGCGACCGCAACGTCTTCTGCACGGGCTCCACGCCGGCGCACACGGTCGAGAAGCTGGTGCCACATGTGATGAAGAAGTGGGGCAAGAAGGTCTACATCGTCGCCGCGGACTACAATTACGGCCAGATCATCGCCGACTGGGTGGAGAAGTTCGTCCGCGACGAGGGCGGCGAGACCGTGGCCACCGAATTCTTCCCGCTGGACGTGACCAATTTTGGCCCGACCATCCAGAAGATCCAGGCCGCCAAGCCGGATCTGGTGTGGTCGGCGCTGGTGGGCGGCGCCCACATCTCCTTCTACCGCCAGTACGCGGCAGCCGGTCTGAAGGACAGCATCCCGGTCGCCTCGACCACCTTCGGCCTGGGCAACGAGCATCAGTCGATCTCGGCCGAGGAAGGCAATGGCATGCTGACCTCCTACACCTACTTCCAGGAAATCGACACGCCGCAGAACATGGATTTCGTGAAGCGCTTCCAGGCCCGGTTCGACGGCGACGCGCCGTATCTGAACGAACTGGCCGTACGCTCATACGAGGGCATCCACCTCTGGGCGGAAGGCGTGAAGAAGGCCGGTACGCTGGACCGGATGGCGGTGATCGAGGCCCTGGAAGGAGATGTCAGTTTCGACGGGCCGAGCGGTCTCATCTCCATCGAGCCGAAGACCCATCACGCGACGCTCAACGCCTATATCGCCGAGGTTCAGGACCAGAAGTTCAACGTCCTCGAGACCTTCCCGAAGCAGGAACCGCGCGACACCATGCTGGTCTGCGATCTGGAGGCGAACCCGAACGAGGCCAAGTTCTACTTCGAGAACGGGCTGAAGGCCGCCGGCATCGAATAAGCGCCGGTACAACCGCCACGACCTGTCCCGGCGGCTTCGGCCGCCGGGACGCCTGTACAATTGCTGAGGGGCCGATCCTTGGACCTCTACGTCGCCCTGCTGCTGCAGATCGTCTACGGCGTCGCCAATCTGGTGCTGATCTCGCTCGGCCTCGCCATCATCTTCGGCATGATGCGGGTCATCAATCTGGCCCATGGCGAGTTCCTGATGCTGGGCGGCTACACGGTGGTCATCTCGACCAATGCCGGCGTGAACATCTGGCTCGCCATGCTGATCCTGGCGCCGCTGGTGGTCGGCGTCGTCGGCATCATCGTCGAGCGGGTGATGATCCGTTTCCTCTACGGACGCATGGTGGACACGCTGCTGGCGACATGGGGGCTGTCGCTGGTGCTGATCGGCCTGATCACGACCATCTTCGGGGCGCAGACCGCGACCACGATCTCGCCGCCCATCGGCGCGATCAAGATCGGCGAGTTTTCCTCGTCGGGATATGAACTGTTCCTGATCGGCGTCACCATCGTGCTGTCGATCGCGGCGTGGCTTGTCCTGCGCCACACGAAGCTCGGCCTGCTGGCGCGCGGCACGATGCAGGGCGCGGAGATCGCCTCGGCCCTCGGCGTCTCCACCAAGCAGATCTACGCCGTCACCTTCGGCATCGGCGCCGCCGTGTCCGGGCTCGCCGGCGGCCTGCTCGCACCCGTTACCGGCGTGCTGCCGACCATCGGCGCGACCTACATTGCCAAATCCTTCATCACCGTGATCTCCGGCGGTCAGGCGATCCTGGCCGGTACGCTTTCGGCGTCCGGGCTGCTCGGCAGCGTCAACTCGATCCTGAGCTATATTACCGGGCCGACGGTCGGCGAGGTGGGACTGCTGGTCGTGGCGATCGTGCTGCTCCGGCTGATGCCCCAGGGCATCACGTCGAAGCTCTTCCGGAAAAGCCTGTGACACGCGCCCGCGAGAACCGCTGGCTGGCGATCATCGGCATCGTCGGCCTGATCTTTCTCTTCGGCGCGCCCGAAGTGCTGGAACTCTTCACCGTCATCAACCTGACCACGGCGATCGCGCTGGCGCTGCTGGCGCTCAGCCTCGGTCTCGTCTGGGGCTTCGGCGGCATTCTCTGTTTCGGCCAGACCGCCTTCTTCGGCCTGGGCGCCTATGCCTACGTCATCGCCGCCATCAATTTCGGCGGGACCAGTTGGGCCGTGGTCGTGGCAGTGCTCGTCGCCGCCGCCTTTGCATCGGTGCTCGGCTATTTCGTCTTCTACGGACGGGTCTCGGACGTCTATCTCGCGGTTATCACGCTGACCGTGACGCTGATCTTCTACAACCTGCTGCGGCGCACCTCCGGGCCGGAATACAAGATCGGCGATGCGTTGCTGGGCGGCTTCAACGGCATCAATGCGCCACCGCTCAACGTGCCGGGCGACGCAAGCTGGTTCCTGTTCCCGGAGGACCTCTTCTACGTCGCGATGGCGGCGCTGATCCTCGCCTATTTCGGCTGCGTCTGGCTGATCCGGAGCCATTTCGGCCGTGTCGCTGTCGCCATCCGGGAGAACGAGCTCCGCGCCGAACTGATCGGCTACGACATCCGGCTGAACAAGCTGCTTCTCTTTTCGGTCGGCGGCGGCATTGCGGGTCTGGCAGGGGTGCTCTTCGCCAATGGCGTCGGCCGCGTGACGCCCGACGTCTTCAATCTCTACAACGCTGCGCTGACCATCATCTGGGTCATCGTCGGTGGCCGCGGCACGCTGATCGGACCGATCCTAGGGGCCATCGCGCTGTTCTATCTGACCAGTGCGCTGGGCCAGCAGACGGCGATCAACAACAACCTGATCCTGGGCGTCATCCTGGTTGTCTTCGTGCTGCTGGTGCCGCGCGGCATCGTGCCCAGCGTGATCTGGCTCTGGGACCGCCGGCGCGGCCATCGCGCCGACTTCCGCCGCCAGGGCCGCCGCCGCCGGGGCCGGCGCGGCAGCGTTGCGGAGGCGAGTAATGAATAGCCGCAGCGAGATCGTCGTCGAGACCCGGGGTCTGTCGATGCACTTCGGCGGCGTCGTGGCCGTGGATCAGGTCGACTTCAGCCTGCACGAGAAGGAACTGCGTTGCCTGATCGGCCCCAACGGCGCCGGCAAGAGCACTTTCTTCAAGTGCCTCACGGGGCAGCTGAAGCCGACCTATGGCGATGTCGTGATCCGCGATCTGAACGTGAACCGCGCCCACAGCCACGAGATCGCCGGCCTTGGCGTCGGCATCAAGACGCAGGTGCCGAACGTGTTCGAAGGGCTGACGGTGCACGAGAACATCTGGCTCTCGGCGCGGCGCTGGCATGACGCGAAGCGCGCCCGCAGCCTGGTCGAGGACACGATCGAGCGCGTGCGCCTCGGCGATATCCGCCGCCACACGGTCAACGAACTGTCCCACGGCCAGCGGCAGTGGGTCGAACTGGGCATGGTCATCGCCGCGGAGCCTTGGCTGGTGCTGCTCGACGAGCCCGCCGCCGGCATGACCCATGACGAGGTGCAGCTGACCGTCGAACTGATCAAGGAGATCAACCGGACGGCGACCCTGATCGTGGTCGAGCACGACATGCAGTTCGTCCGTCAGATCGCGGAGATGGTCACTGTCTTCCACCGCGGCCAGATCCTGATCGAAGATACCATGGACGTGGTTTCGGCGGACCGGACCGTCCGCGACGTCTATCTGGGACACAAGCACCAATGAGCGCGGCGGAAGACATCGGGCGCAACGCCATCCTGACGGTGAAGGGTCTGCGGGCCGGCTATGGCCGCGTGCCTGTGCTGCACGGCATCGACATGCAGGTCGGCGAGGGCGAGATCGTCGGCGTGCTCGGCCACAACGGCATGGGCAAGACGACGCTGCTGAAGACGCTCTGCGGCATCATCCGGCCGACCGGCGGCCGCATCGATTTCGACGGCATGGACATCACCCGCGATCCGGCGCACGAGCGGAACCGCATGGGGATCGGCTACGTGCCGCAGGGCCGCGGCATCTTCCCGAACCTGTCGGTCACCGACAATCTGCGCATGGGCATCGCCGCGCACCGCGCCGACGAGTACGAGGCCGTGGAGCGCATGGTCGCCGAGTTCCCGCGGCTGGAGCCGATGATGGACCGCTCAGGCGGTGCGCTGTCGGGCGGCGAGCAGCAGATCCTGGCGCTGGCGCGCTGCCTGATCAGCGAACCGGATCTGATCCTGCTGGATGAGCCGACCGAGGGCATTCAGCCCTCCATCGTCGACGACATCGGCGAACTGCTGGAGAAGCTGCGCAGCGAGCGCGGCATCTCCATCGTGCTGGTGGAGCAGAACCTGGAATTCATCACCGATCTGTCGGACCGGATCCTGCTGCTGCAGAAGGGAACGGTCGAGGGTGAGGTGACGCCCGGCAGCGGCGACCAGCAGCTGCTCGACGAGTTTGCCGGCTTCGGCAGCGGCAACGGCCGTTCCGCCGGCAAGCCTGCCGCAGCCGCCTCGCCGGCATCCGCACCGACGGCCGGCCGCCGTCCCGAATCCCGGCCCGAAAGGCCGGCCCGCCCGACGCCTGTTGAGGAGGCGATCTACATGACCGTGAAACGACCCACCCTCGCCCAGATGCGCAGCATCGTCGAGGATTTCGGCATGCACATGACGGACGAACGGATCCAGGAGTTCATGGACCTGATGGAAGGCAACTTCCAGGCCTATGACCTGGTCGATTCCATGCCCGACTACCTGCCGCCGGTCGATTATCCGCGCACCGCGGGATACCGCCCCGGGCCGGACGAGAACCCGATGAACGCCTGGTATGTGAAGACCGAGGTGAAGGGCGCGCCGCGCGGGCCGCTCGCCGGCCGGACCGTGGCGCTGAAGGACAACATCTGCCTGGCCGGCGTGCCGATGATGAACGGCTCGTCGACACTGAAGGGCTATGTCCCCGATGTCGATGCGACCCTGGTCACCCGCCTGCTGGATGCCGGCGCGACCATCGTCGGCAAGGTGCATTGCGAGCATTTCTGCCTCTCCGGCGGCAGCCACACCAACTCCACCGGTCCGGTCCACAATCCCCACAAGCGCGGCCACACGGCCGGCGGGTCGTCCTCCGGCTCCGGCGCGGTCGTCGGCAGCGGCGAGGTGGACATGGCGATCGGCGGCGATCAGGGCGGTTCCATCCGCATGCCGGCCAGCTTCTGCGGCTGCTACGGCATGAAGGCGACGCACGGGCTGGTTCCCTATTCGGGTGTGATGCCGATCGAGAACACCATCGATCACGCGGGGCCGATGACCCAGAACGTCTACGACAACGCGCTGATGCTGGAAGTCATTGCGGGCGAGGACGGGCTCGACCCGCGCCAGTACAACGTGAAGACCGACAACTACACCGCGGCGGTGAACCGTGGCACGGGCGGTCTCAGGATCGGTCTGGTCAAGGAAGGCTTCGGCCGCCCGGAATCGGAGCGCGCCGTCGATGATTCCAACCGCGCGGCGGCGGAGAGATTCCGCGAGATGGGCGCGACCGTCGACGAGATTTCCATTCCGATGCACCTGATGGGTCCGGCGATCTGGACCCCCATCGCGCTGGAAGGCCTGACCAACCAGATGATGAAGGGCAACGGCATGGGCACCGGCTGGGAGGGGCTCTATGTCACCAGCCTGCTTGACTATCACGCCAACTGGCGGTCGCGGGCGGACGAGCTTTCAGACAGCCTCAAGATCTCGATGATGGTCGGCGAGTTCTTCCTCCGGCATCACCGCGGCCATTACTACGCCAAGGCGCAGAATCTCGCGCGGAAGCTGCGCGGCGCCTATGACAAGATGCTCGGCGCCTACGATCTGCTGCTGATGCCGACGACGCCGATGGTGGCGCCGCCGATCCCCGCGCCGGACGCGCCGCTGTCGGAATACATCCAGCGGGCCTTCGAGATGATCGGCAACACCGCGCCCTTCGATACCACCGGCCACCCGGCCATGGCGGTACCTTGCGGCATGTCGAACGGGCTGCCGGTCTCGATGATGCTGATCGGTAAGCATTTCGACGAAAGCACCATCTACCAGGCCGCCGGCGCCTTCGAACGGGCGGGCGACTGGCGCAAGATGTAGCCGATGACCGCACCGATCGGCGGACGCTCCCATGTCCGCGGCGACACCACCGCCCGCATGCGCCATGAGACGGTCTCGGGCCTGCTGCGGCGCGCGGCCCGGAAGTGGCCCGACAGGCCGGCCGCCGTCTTCCGTGAACAGGACAGCCGCTGGACCTGGGCCGAGCTCGATTTCCAGGCGGATCGTCTGGCCGGCGGGTTGTTGTCGCTGGGGCTCTACAAGGGCGACCGCGTCGGTATCTGGTCCCCGAACAGGGCCGAGTGGCTGGTTGCGCAGTTCGCGACCGCGCGTCTCGGCCTGATCCTGGTCAACATCAATCCGGCCTATCGCCGCTCGGAGCTGGAATACGCCCTGAACAAGGTCGGCTGCGCGGCGTTGATCACGGCGACGCGGTTCAGGTCCTCGGACTACGTCCAGATGCTGCGCGACCTCGCGCCGGAACTGGACGGCGCGGCGCCCGGCCGCCTGCGGGCCGAGCGGCTGCCGAAGCTCAGGACCGTGATCCATCTTGGCCGTTCGCCGCGCGCCGGCATTTACAGCTATCAGGATGTGATGGACCGGGGACGCACGGCCTACCGCAGCCGGCTGGATGGGATCGAGGCGCGGCTGAGGCAGGACGAGGCGATCAACATCCAGTTCACCTCCGGCACCACCGGCGCGCCCAAGGGCGCGACGCTCACCCACCGCAACATCGTCAACAACGGCCTGTTCTGCGGCAGGGCAATGGCGCTGACCGAGCAGGACCGGCTCTGCATCCCGGTCCCGCTCTATCACTGTTTCGGCATGGTGCTCGGCAATCTCGCCGCCGTGGCCCATGGCGCCTGCATGGTCTTTCCCGGCGAAGCCTTCGAGCCTGGCCGGACCCTCGAGACGCTGGCCGAAGAGCGCTGCACCGCTGTCCACGGCGTGCCGACCATGTTCCTCGCCATGGTCGAGCATCCCGATTTCGACCGCTTCGACCTGTCGTCGCTCCGGACCGGCATCATCTCCGGCGCGCCCTGTCCGGTCAGCCTGATGCGCCGCGTGATGCGCGACATGAATGCGGAGGAGATCACCATCGCCTATGGCATGACCGAGACCTCGCCGGTCTCCTTCCAGACGGCGATTTCGGATCCGGTGAGCCGGCGCACCTCGACGGTCGGCCGGGTACAACCCCATGCCGAGGTCAAGGTAATCGACGAGGCGGGCGAGATCGTTCCCGTGGGCGGCGAAGGGGAACTCTGCACGCGCGGCTATCTGGTGATGCAGGGCTATTGGGACGATCCGGAGCGCACCGCCGAGAGCATCGATGCCGAGGGCTGGATGCATACAGGCGATCTCGGCCGCATCGACGCCGAAGGCTATGCGAACATCATCGGCAGGGTGAAGGACATGGTCATCCGGGGCGGCGAGAACATCTACCCCGCCGAGATCGAGGAGTTCCTGCGGTCGCATCCCGACATCGCCGACGTGCAGGTCTTCGGCGTGCCCGACGACCGCTACGGCGAGGAGCTGTGCGCCTGGATCGTCACCCGCGGCGGCAAGGCGCTGACGGCCGATGAGGTACGCGACTTCTGCGACGGCCAGATCGCCCACTACAAGCGGCCGCGCTACGTGAAATGCGTCGCCGAATTCCCGATGACCGTCACCGGCAAGGCCCGCAAGGTCGAGATGCGCGAAGCCATGATTGCCGAACTGGGTCTGAAGGAATCAGTGACCGCCTGAGCGGCGGGCGCTATCCAGAGGCATGGACGAAACAGAACTCGAGTTGGGCGGGGACGATGCCAAGGTCTTCCTCTCCTATTCCCGCAAGGACCGCGAGCGCGCCCAGCGGATTGCCGACGTGCTTCGCGAGCGCCATTTCGGCGTCTTCAAGGACACCGACGACATCCTGCCCACCGAAGAGTGGAAGGACCGCCTGGAGCAACTGATTGCGGAAGCCGATACGGTCGTCTTCCTGCTCAGTCCCCATTCGGCGACGTCGGAGGTCTGTGCATGGGAAGTCGAGCACGCGACTGCGCTGAACAAGCGCATTGCGCCCATCGTCATCGAGGAGACCGACAGCGGTGACATTCCACCGCTTCTGGCACGGCTCAACTTCATCTTCTGCACCGAGCGGGACCGGTTCGAGGACGCGGTCGACAGCCTGGTTTCCGCGCTCCATCTCGACATCCAATGGATCCGCGAACATACCCGGCTGGCGGGGCTGGCCGACCGGTGGGAGAAGGCGGGCAAGCCGACCAGACTGCTGCTTCGTGGCCAGGACATTGCAGATGCCGAGGCGTGGCGCGACAGTCACCCGAAGGATGCGCCCGAAGTCACGCAGGCCCAGGCAGCCCTGATTTCCGAGAGCCGCCGGGGCGCGGCACGGCGCCAGAGATCCTGGGTGATCGGATCGCTTGGCGTGGCGGCGGCGACGGTGGCGCTTGCGGTGTTCGCCTGGTTCCAGAGCGTTGAGGCGGACCGTCAACGCGGCGTGGCCGAAGCGAACGCGGTCGAAGCCGACCGGCAACGCGGCGTCGCCGAAGAGAATGCCGCCGAGGCCGCACGCCAGCGCGACTCCGCCGAGCAACAGCGCCGCGAGGCGCTGTTGCGGCTTGCCGGGGACCGGCTCAGATCGAATGACCGACCAGGCGGCATCTCTGCCCTGATGGAAGCGGGCGTGGACGATGTGCGTCTGAAGGTGCTCGCTTCCGGAATTGCAGACCCCGATCCGCTGATGGAGAGACTGGAACCCGGTGTGCCCGTCATGTGGAACGGCGAACTCTACATGCGCAGCGACGGCGACAGGAAAGCGATCCCCCTGCCGGCCTTTCCGGCATCGCAGTTCGTGCGCGTCGGGGCGTCAACGGCCATGTTTTCCGAGACCGGCGCAATAAGGTTGCACGACGGCGCCGGCAAGACGCTGGCCGAGGCGACGCCCGCGCGCGCGACCCGGCCATGTGCCGCCAATTGGGGACCACAGGGAAGCGTGCGTCTTTTCAGCGTCCATTCACCGGGATACAGCGCCTGTTCGCTGCGGGTGACGATGACAAGGCTGAGCGAAACGACGATCGACGAGCCCCAGGTGATCAGCGTCTGCGAGGAGGAAGGTTTCGAGGTCTCGGGATGGCGAGAGCCAATGATCGGGGTGGCGGACATCGGCGAGGTCTGCTCAGCGGCCCTTGGTGGTGGTGGCTATCCGGACCTTTCGGGATTTGATGGCGCACTCTCCCCACCATCACTGATACTCCCCTTCAGGTATCCCGAAATGGCTGGTGAAGGAGGGCTCTGGTCGGCCGAGCAGAGCCTGGACCCTGTTGCAGTCACCAATGACCTGCTGCGGCGTGTCGTGGGAGACGAGAGCATTCCCCGCGGCAACAGGCGGAACTTCGGCATAACCAACTTCGCGAACGCCGAAGCTGCCTGGTACATCCTGCCGCAATATTCGGACAATGCTGCGGTCAGGGTTGTTTCCGCCATAACCAGCTGGGGCGGAACGGGCGGTGAAACTGATGAGGTGTGTATCGGCCCGCCGGGCGAGACGCTTTCCTGTACCTCTTTCCATCATTTCAGCGGCTACAACGGCTACAGCCTCTCCAGAACCGGCGGCGTGATAGTCTTCGGCGAGGGGATGTCGGCGGCGGGCGATGGCGAGAATGCCGGTCCGAACAACGCGTGGGTGACGACCTCACCTGCAGAGCCGCTCAGACCGGTCGAGGGAATCGCTTCTTACGGGGAAGTGCTCGACGCCGCCTTCGGCCCGGACGGCCGCATTGCCCTGCTGACGCCGACCACGATCATCGTGCTCGACGCGGACGGTCGTAACCCTCAACTCGTCAACCGACCGGAAGCCTCGGCGGCGATGGAATGGCTATCCAGTGGTGAACTCGTCGTCATGGCGCGGAACGGCATCCTGCACGCCGGGGAGCCCGGAGAGGGCTTCAGTTCCACGAGGCTGGTCGCAGAATCTGAGTTCCCCTCGGTGGATGCCAACGGCGATCCCAGTCCCATCTGGCTGGCCGAATCCGAAGATGGACGGTTTCTCGGCAGTGCCGTGAACCGGGTCTTCGTGCTGCTGGATCCGGAACTTTCCGCACCAATGACGACCGGCATCAGCGTGCCCGATCCGCAGATGGACAACGGCCGTACTGACCCTGCCATAGTCGTCAAGGAGGACGGGGAGGTCGTGCTGATCGTCAACGGAAGAACCTACCGGCGCAGGGCATTTCCGGACGAGGGCGTGATTGCCGATCTGGTCGATCCGGAGGCGCCGTTGAGGGCTTCGCCCAAACGCTGAATCGGGCTCAGTGACCGCCCGACTTGCTTCCGGCCTTCTTCACGAATCGCCGGCCGCAATAAGGGCAGTCGACATGGTCCTTGCCGCCCATCTCCAGGTAGATCGTCGGATGTCCCAGCGCGCCGCCGCCGCCGTCGCAGGATACGCGGTGCTCGTTGGTTTCGATGATCTCTGCAGCGCCCATGATGCCTCGTTCCGAAACGCGTCTGTCCATTGGCGGCGATCATATCGGTTCCGCCGCGTGGCGCAATCGCTCCGGGGCTGGTAAAGACATGCTCCCACCGTAGCGGAGCCTGCCTTGACCACCCCCACCGACACGTTCGACGCCATCAACACGTGCGGACTGCGCAAGACCTATCGCGGCAAGAAGGGCGAGGGGTCGAAGGAGGCGCTGAAGGGCATCGACCTGGCGGTGCCGAAGGGCTCGTTCTTCGCGCTGCTTGGGCCGAACGGGGCCGGCAAGTCGACCTTCATCAACATCCTTGCCGGGTTGGTGATCAAGTCCGGCGGCGAAGCGCAGGTCTGGGGCCGCGATATCGACCGGGAGCCCCGGCAGGCCCGGGCCGCCATCGGCGTTGTGCCGCAGGAACTCAACCTCGACGCCTTCTTCACGCCGCGCGAGGTCGTCGAGTTCCAGGCCGGCCTCTACGGCGTCCCGCGCAAGGAACGCGCGACCATGGAAGTGCTCGACGCGATGGGTCTGGCCGACAAGGCGGATGTCTATTCGCGCACGCTGTCCGGGGGCATGCGGCGGCGGCTGCTGGTGGCCAAGGCGATGATCCACCGCCCGCCGGTGCTGATCCTCGACGAACCGACGGCGGGCGTCGATGTCGAACTGCGCCAGCAGCTCTGGCGCTATATCCGGGAGTTGAACCAGGACGGCACGACGATCGTGCTGACGACGCACTATCTGGAAGAAGCCGAGGAGCTCTGCGACCACATCGCGATCATCAGCCAGGGCGAGCTTGTGGCGAGCGAGCCGAAAGAGCTGCTGATCTCCCGGCTGGACCAGAAGACCATCGCCATCCGAGTCGCCGAGGAGGTCGCGGTTCTGCCTGACTCGCTGGCCGCCCGCGGTGCGGCGCTGGACGATTTCGGTCGTATCGCCTTTGCCTATCAGCCCTCGGAAACCGCCATCGGAGAGCTGCTCGCAGCTGTCGGCGACGCCGGTTTCACCATCGCCGACATTTCCACCGAGGAATCGGATCTGGAGGATGTCTTCCTCTCGATCACGCGCAGCATTCCGGACGCTGCGGAGTGAGCGGAGAAGTCCTGCCCGCCGGCGAGTCGCCGGGTCTTCGCCGCCACATCTTCCAGACGCTGCGGCTCGCCGGGCCGGTGATCGTGGCGCGGTCCGGCGTGCTGATCATGATGGCGGTCGATACAGCCATGACCGGCCGCGCCGGTGGTGACGAACTGGCCTGGTTCGGCATCGGTCTCTCGCCAACCATTGCGCTGACGCTGCTCGGTCTCGGCTTCCTTCTCGGCGTCACCATCCTGACCAGCCAGGCCGACGGCGCCGGCGAACCGGAGCGGAGCGGCGCGGTGTGGAAGACCGGTCTGATCCACGCCGTTGGGCTGGGTCTGATCTTCCTGCTCCTCTGCCTGTTCGGCGAGGAGCTGCTTCTGCTGATCGGCCAGGCGCCCGGGATTGCCGCCGGCGGCGGTGAGGTCATGGCGATGCTGGGCTACGGCATGCCGGCGGTGCTGATCTTCGTCACCTGCTCTTTCTTCCTGGAGGGGCTGAGCCGGCCGCTGCCGGGCATGCTGATCATGCTGGCCGCCAATCTGGTGAATTTAGGACTCAACTGGTTGCTCATCTATGGCAACGGGTTCGCCGGTCTGAGCTTTCCGGCGATGGGCGCAGAGGGGGCGGCGCTGGCGACAACGCTGGCCCGCTGGATGACCGCCATCGTCATTCTCGCCTACATCTGGTGGATGCGGGACCGGGACCGCTTCTCGGTCCGCGAGAGCCGCCCGGACGCGGATATCGGCCGCCGTATGCGGCGTCTCGGCTATCCGATGGGGCTGGCCATGTTCGTCGAGGTCGCGACCTTCATGGCCATGACACAGATGGCCGGATTTCTGGGCAATGCGGCGACCGCCGGCTACCAGATCGCGCACAATCTGGTTGCGCTGGTGTTCATGTCCGCCATCGGCCTGGGCGCGGCGACCGGCGTCCGGGTCGGCAATGCCGTCGGCCGGATGGACCCCGCCGGTGTGAAGGGCGCCGGCGCTGGCCGGGATCGGGCTGGTGGTGGTCGCGATGGCGATCCTCGGCGGTCTGTTTCTCGTCATCCCGGAGGCGCTCGTCGGCGTCTATTCATCGGAGGCCGCTGTCGTGGCGCATGCGTTGCCCGCACTCGCGGTGGCGGGGACGATGATGCTCTTCGACGGGTCACAGGCCGTGCTGGTCAACGCGCTTCGCGCGCTGGGCGATGTCTGGGTGCCAATGGGCGCGCAGATCGTGTCCTTCTGGTTGCTGGCCGCGCCGGTCGCCTGGATCCTGGCCTTCGAGGCCGGCTTCGGCACCGCCGGGCTGATGGGCGGCATCTATGCGGGTGTGGTGGCGGCGACGGTGATCAACGGCTGGCGTTTTCTGGCGGTATCCCGGCGGCCGCTGGTCCGCGCCTGAGCGTTGCGGCGCGGTTGCACCTGCCCCATTTCCGCCGCATCTTGGCCGAACTGCCGGCTTGGTTGCCGTCCAGACAGACCGCAATGGCGGCGTCTCGAGAGGAGGGCAGACGTGACAGACACCATCGCGCTGGTCGATGACGATCAGAACATCCGGGCTTCCGTGTCCATCGCCCTTGAAGGCGAGGGTTATCGCGTCCGTTCCTTCGGCGACGGCGTCGAGGCGCTGCGCGGGCTGCAGACGCAGCCTGCGGACCTTGTCGTCCTGGATATCAAGATGCCGCGGATGGACGGCATGGAGGCCCTGACCCGGCTTCGCCGCAATTCCGATGTGCCCGTGATCTTCCTGACCTCGAAGGATGACGAGGTCGACGAGGTCCTGGGCCTGAAGATGGGCGCCGACGACTACATCACCAAGCCGTTCTCCATGCGCCTGCTGATCGAGCGCATCCGCGCCGTGCTTCGCCGCCGCGAGGCCGCAACCGGAGCACATGACGGCGAGAAGAAGGTAATGGAGCGGGGCGACCTGCTGCTCGATCCGAACCGCCACCGCTGCGACTGGCGCGGCGAGGAAGTCAAGCTGACGGTGACCGAGTTCCTGATCCTGGAGAGCCTGGCGCAGCGGCCCGGTCACGTGAAGACCCGGGACCAGTTGATGGATGCCGCCTATGACGACAACATCTACGTCGACGACCGCACCATCGACAGCCACATCAAGCGTATCCGGAAGAAGTTCAAGGCCGTCGATCAGGCATTCGCCAGCATCGATACGCTGTATGGCGTGGGCTACCGCTTCAACGAAACCTGACGCTGCCGGCCGATGTCGCCACTGGCGCGCCGAATCCTGACCATCAACCTGCCGGCGTTTCTGGTTCTCGTCGGGGCGTGGTTCTATCTGGACCAGTACCGCGCCGGGCTGCTCGACGCACGCCAGCGTTCGCTGACCAAGGAAGCCCATCTGATCGCGGGTGCGCTGGGCGAGGCGGCGTTGGCCGGCTCGATCGAGAATCTGCGGATCGACGCCTCGCTGGCTGCCTACATCACCCGGCGCGCCGTGCTCACCACCGGCGCGCGAATCAGGCTTTTCGACCAGCAGGGCCGGATGATGGTCGACAGCCGGCAGCTGCCCACTTCGGGGCGCGCCGTCGAGACGCGGCGCATCTACAATCCCGACCGGGCGCCCTGGCCGGTCTCGTGGCTGCAGGAGCAATGGGACACGGCGATGGGCTGGCTGCCCCGGCGCGACGAGTTTCCCGCCTTCTCGGAAGACAACGTCATGGCGGTCCGCGGCTGGTTCGGCGTGCCGCGGGCGCTGGAGGGCGGCGAGGGGCACGGCGTCTGGCAGCGCGACGACGGGCGGCTGATGATCGGAGTTGCCGTGCCCGTGCAGGCGCTGAAGCGCGTCCTGGGTGCGGTCGTGCTGACTGTCGACAGCCGCGAGATCGACGCCGCCGTGCGACGGGAGCAGGCAGCCACGCTGGGCGTCTTCGCCTTTGCCGCGCTGATCACTTTCCTGCTTTCCGTCTTCCTGTCGCGATCCATCATCCGCCCGATCCAGCGTCTGTCGCAGGCGGCCGACCGGGTCAGGACCCGCGGCGGGCGCTCGGCGGACATTCCGGATCTCAGCCGCCGTCACGACGAGATCGGGGATCTCTCGATGTCGCTGAAGGAGATGACCACCGCGCTCAATGCCCGGGTCGGCGCCATCGAGGCCTTCGCCGCCGATGTCGCACACGAGCTGAAGAACCCGCTGACCAGCCTGCGCAGCGCCATCGAGACGCTGGAACGCGCAGAGAAGCCCGAACAGCGCGAACAGCTCACCCGTATCGTGCTTCAGGACATCGGCCGCCTGAACCGCCTGATCAGCGAGATCTCCGACGCCAGCCGAATCGACGCCGAGATGGGCCGCATCGAACGCGAGCCCGTCGATATCGGCCGCATGGTGCTGGACCTGAAGGAGGTCCTGCAGAGCGGCGCGGGCGGCGTCCGGATCGAGGTCGATGTCGCCAAGGGCGATCCGCTGACGATCATCGGCGCGGAACACAGGCTGGGCCAGGTGCTCAGGAACCTGGTCGACAATGCCGTCTCTTTCAGTCCGGAGGGCGGGACCGTGACGGTCCGCGTGGTCTACGAGAAGGGCCAGGTCGTGCTGTCGGTAGAGGATGAGGGGCCCGGCGTGCCGGAGGAAGCGAAGGGGAAGATATTCGAGCGCTTCTATTCCGAACGCCCGGCGACCGAGACCTTCGGCAGTCATTCCGGCCTCGGACTCAACATCTGCCGCCAGATCGTCGAGGCCCATGGCGGCACGATCGAGGTCGAGAACATCCGCGATCTTGGCAAGCACGGCCTGCTGATCGGCATGAAGGGCGCCCGGTTCACCGTGCGCCTGCCGGTGTTCAAGGACTAGAGGCGGCTCATCGGCGTTTCGCCGCCTGGACCATGTTTTCCAGCCGGTTGAGAAACTGGGAGCGGTCTTTCTTCGAGAATGGCTTGCCGCCGCCGCCGGTCATCAGCGGATTGGCGGCGCGGATGTCCGCCATCAGGTCCCGCGTGGCGAGTTGCTGTCCGATATTGGCCTGGGTGAACGGGTCGCCATTGTGACGGATCGCCGTGCCGCCGGCCTCGATGCATCGCGCGGCGAGCGGGATGTCGCCGGTGACGCAGATATCGCCCGGTTCAACGCGGTCGGCGATCCACTTGTCGGCGACATCCGGCCCGTCCGGCACGACGATGGTATGGACCTTCGGGTTCTCATGCAGGCGCATGCCGCCGTTGGAGACGATGAAGACTTCAAGGTCGTGCCGCTCCGCGACGCGCAGCGTCTCGTTGCGCACGGGGCAGGCGTCGGCGTCGATGAAGATGCGGATCATGGCTGCAACCTGCCCCGATCGGCGTTTCGCTTCAATCGGTTCTGCACTAGGTATGGGGACAGGATCGAACGGGGAGCGACAAGATGAACGAGATGAGCCGGCTGAGCATTCCGCTGCCGCCCGAGGCGGCGCCGGAACTGGTCGAGGATGTCGATTTCGACGACGAGCGGCAATGGATGCAGACGGGCGAGAATGTCTGGGTCCGTCCGCTGTTCTTCAACGTGCTGCAGGGCATGTGGGTGAACATCCTGAAGGCGCGAGGCGACGGCATTGTCAGCCGCCACCGCCATCCGGCGCCGGTCACCGGCTACACCCTGGACGGCACCTGGGGCTATGTCGAACATGACTGGATCGCGAAGCCGGGCACCTTCATCTACGAGCCCGCCGGCGAGACCCATACACTGTTCGCCAAGGGCGATGCGGGGCACATGACAGTCCTGTTCCACAATTTCGGCCCGATCCTGTTCGTCGACGAACAGGGCAATCAGACCGGTTTCGAGGACGTCTTCACGCGTCTGGAGAAATACAAGGCCCATTGCCGCCAGTCCGGGCTGGGCGAGGACTTCGTGAAGAAGCTGGTGCGCTAGGGGAGCAGGCTCAGTCTGCGGCGCCGCGGGCGGCCATGTCCTCTTCCTCCCAGGCGGTCCGCTTGCGGTAGATCGTCTGGGGGGCGATGCCGAGCAGGGCGGCGGCGGTGCGCACATTGCCGTCGCAGCGATCGATGGCGTTCTCGATGTACTCGCGCTCGACAACCGCCAGCGGCCGGATTTCCTCCGACAGCGTCTGCACGGTCGGCTTGACCGCTGGGGACGCCGGTGCAGCCGCTTCGGCGGCGGGACCGTCCGCTGCAGATTCCGGCGCCGGTGACAGTGCGGGGGGTGGTCCGACAGGGTCGATCCGGGCCAGCGGACCCGGCAGCATCGCTGTCGTGACCGTCTCGCCGTCGTTCAGGACGACAATGTTCTGCACGATGTTCTGGAGTTCGCGCACATTGCCGGGCCAGTGATAGGCCATCAGGACGGCCGCCGCGGCAGGCTCGAAGCTCTTGAACTTCCGCCCTTCGCGCTCCGCATACATCTGCAGGAAGACCTCGGCGATGCGGAGGATGTCCTCGTCACGCTCCCTGAGCGGCGGCAGGTGCATCGGGATCACGTGCAGGCGGTAGTAGAGGTCCTCGCGGAAGCGGCCGGCCTTCACTTCTTCCATCGGATCGCGGTTGGTCGCGCAGACCAGCCGGATATCGACCTTCTCGGTCACCGAACCGCCGACCTTCCGGAAGGTCTCGGTCTGGATGAAGCGCAGCAGCTTGGACTGCAGGTCGAGATCCATCTCGCAGACCTCGTCCAGGAACAGCGTGCCGCCGTCGGCCATGTGGGCGGCGCCGTCGCGTTCGCCCAGGGCGCCGGTGAAGGCCCCCTTCACGTGACCGAAGATCTCGCTTTCCATCAGGTCGTGCGGAATCGCGGCGCAGTTGATGGCGACGAAGGGACCGTTCTTGCGCGGGCTGCGGTTCTTGATGGCCTCGGCGCAGACCTCCTTGCCGGTGCCGCTCTCGCCGGTGATGAATACCGTCGCCTTGGAGGAAGCCGCCGCCTCGATGATCCGGTAGACCGCCTGCATCGGCAGGGAACTGCCGACGAAACCCTCGAATCCGCCGCGGTCGATCTCGCGGTAGGTTTCGACGATCTCGCGCAGCTTGGTCTTTTCCAGCACGTTCTTCAGCGTGACCTTCAGCCGGTCGGCGGAGAACGGCTTGACGATGAAGTCGGCGGCGCCGAGCCGCATGGCGGTGACCGCGGTCTGGACCGAGCCGTGCGCGGTGATGACGATGACCGGAACGCCGTCTTCCTGTCCGCCGACCTTGCGGAGAATGTCCATGCCGTCCATGTCGGGCAGGCGGAGGTCGAGAAGGATGACGTCGGGCCGGCGTTCCTCGACGGCGCTCAGCGCCTCCTTGCCCAGTTCGACGTGTCGGATGTCATAGGGTTCGTCGCGCAGAAACTGGATGTAGCTCCTTGCCAGCGTGGGCGTGTCTTCGACCAGAAGAATATGAGAACGTTTGCTGGCGCTCATCAGATCCGGGAACCCTTTGATTTGTCTCGAGCCGGCCGTCGAAGGGCGGCAGTGAGCCCGCGAATGCCCTGAATTTTCAACACTTGCGACGCGTTCTCGCATGATAAACTCGGTATGACAATGCAGGTCCAGAAGACATTTGCAGACCCCAGTCTGGCCGAGGCACGATCCGGGGGCGATCTGAAGCGCAGCACGAAGAACCGGCTGGCGCTGCTCATCGTTGCCGTCCTCGTTCTGCTGTCGGCGACCGTCTACTCGGTGCTGACCCTGCGTGAAGAGTACAACGCCAGTTCCGGCCGCTACGACACGGTGGTCTGGGCGGCGACCCACACCAAGAACGAGCTCTCGCTCTTCATGTCCGCGCTGGACACCTACGTGCTCGGCAACGCGGCCATGTCGCAGCAGGAGTTCGTGCAGCGCTACGCCTATCTGAAACAGCGCCTGCCCAACTTCCTCAACCAGATGAGGACCTCGGGCGACGAGGACGCGTTGGGTGCGGGAGATCTGGCAGTGAAGCTGGCGCAGGCGCTGAACGCCAATGACACACGGCTCCGCAGCCTGCGGACCCTCGACTTCAACACCTACAACCAGATCCGCAAGGACCTGCTGCCGGTCTTCAACGACATCAAGACGCTGACCGATTCATCGCAATCGCTGGTCACGCGCTTCCGGGCGGAACGGTTGCGGCCGATCTATCTGAATCTGCTGATCTCGGCTGTGCTGACCATGATGGCCGGCGTCTTTCTGGTCGTGCTTCTCTACCGGGAAATCCGGCGCACCCGGCGTCTCTACCAGCAGGTCTCTGCAGCCGAGTCCCGCGCCAGGGCGGCGCGGACGCAACTGCTCGAGGCCATCGAGGCGATGAATGACGGCTTCGCGCTCTATGACGGCGACGACAGGCTGATCCTGTTCAACGCCAAGTATGTCGACATCTATGCCGGCGGATCCGAAGGCCAGATCGAGGTCGGTCAGACATTCGCCGAGGTCATCCGGCGCACGGCCTCGCGCCATGTGCTGACGGCGCAGGAAGACCCCGACGCCTGGATCCGCGACCGGATGGAGCGGCACCGCAATCCGCGCGGTCCGTTCGAGCTGCCCATGGCCGACGGCCGCTGGGTGCTGGTGGGCGAATACAGCACCGACGAGGGCGGCCGGGTCAGCGTCCACGCCGACATCACCGCGCAGAAGGAGAACGAGGAGGCGTTGGTCGAGGCCAAGGAGCGGGCCGAGGACGCCAACGTCGCCAAGTCGCGCTTCCTCGCGATGATGAGCCACGAAATCAGGACGCCCATGAACGGCGTCCTGGGCATGACCAACCTGCTGATGGAGACCGAGCTCAACGGAGAGCAGACCCAGTACGCCGATACGGTGCGGAAATCTGGCGAGGCCCTGCTCACCATCATCAACGACATCCTCGATTTCTCGAAGCTGGAAGCCGGGCGGCTCGAACTGGAGGAAGTCGCCTTCGATCTGGAAGACCTGGCGGACAGCGTCGCCGACCTCCTCTCGGCCCGCGCCTTCGAACGGGGGGTGGAGATCGTCGTCGATGTCGATCCGGATCTGCCCCGCAAGTTGCTGGGTGACCCGACCCGCCTGCGCCAGGTGCTGCTGAACTTCGCCGGCAACGCGATCAAGTTCACCGAGACCGGCGGCGTGACCATCGAGATCCTGCTGGAAGGCAGCCAGGACGGCCGGCCGCTGCTGCGTTTCAACGTCACCGACACCGGCATCGGCATCCCGAAGGACCGCCAGGACGCGCTGTTCCAGGAATTCACCCAGGTCGACGCATCGACGGCCCGGAAATACGGCGGCACCGGACTCGGTCTGGCCATCTGCAAGCGTCTGATCGGGTTGATGGACGGCGAAATCGGCCTCGAAAGCGTCGAAGGCAAGGGATCGACCTTCTGGTTCGAGGTCGCCCTGGCCGCTGCCGAGGCCGACAGCGCCGACGAGGTCGAGCTTCTGGTGCCGAAGCTCCGGGGGCAGCGCGTTGGCGTGCTGGCGGCCAATCCGGTGCTGCGCGCCGGTCTCGCCGCGCGCCTGCGCAGCATCGGCCTTCTCGTCACCCACATGGGCGACGAGTTGAAGCCGCCGACCGAACGGGTCGATCACATGATCGTCGAAGGGAAGCTGGTCGAGAGCGCCGGCGATCCGGCCCTGGCGGCGATATCGCAGTCCGTCTCCGGCCGCATGGTGGTGACGATCCAGCCGTCGCAGCGGGCGCGAGTCGACCTGCTGCTGGAGCGGGGTTTCGACGGTTTCGTCATGCGCCCCGCCCGCAGCATCCAGCTGGCCCAGCTCCTGACGGGCAGCGAGGACACCGCGGCCTCCCGTACCCGCCGGACGCTGGAGCAGATCGGCGACAGCGCGGCGCGGGGCATGCGGGTGCTGATCACGGACGACAACCGCATCAATCTCCAGGTTGCACGCGTCATGCTCGAGAAGGCGGGCTACGTTGTCGCCACGGCCGAGGACGGCACGAGCGCGCTGAAGGCGGTGCGGGAGAACGACTTCGAAGTCATTCTGATGGATGTTCAGATGCCGGATATCGATGGCTTCGAGGTGACGGCGGCGATCCGTTCGCTGGGCGATCCCAAGGCGCAGATCCCGATCGTCGCAGTCACTGCCAACGCCATGGCCGAACACCGCGAGGAATGCCTGTCGAAGGGCATGGACGACTTCATCGCCAAGCCGTTCGACAAGATCGACCTGCTGCAGCTGGTGGCGCGCTGGGCGCTGGTGGGCGCGAAGGCGACCGGAGGTCCGCCGAAGAACGCGGCGGTTCATGCCGCCGCGCCGGCTGCTTCCGCAGACCCGGTGGCGCCGGATGCGCCGGGCGAAGCGGCCGCCGCTGCTCCGCCTCCGCCTGGCGGTCTGATCGACAGATCGATCCTGGACCGCTTCGGCGAGGATGTCGGCGAGGACTATCTGCCGATCCTGCTGAAGGACTTCATCGAGGACACCAACGAACTGCTGGAAAGACTCAGACGGCCGCTCACCGCTGAATCCGCATCCGACATCGGCCGGGACGCACACAGTCTGAAGAGCAGCTCCGGCACCATCGGCGCGGTGTCGCTGTCCCGAACCGCGGCCCGGGTGGAAACATTATGTGACAGCGGTCAACTCGACGATGCGCGCGATGCGATCAGCGAGATGGGGCCGGTGGCGGACGGTACGCTGGCCGAACTGCGCGGAATCATTGGCGCGAAGGCGGCCTGACCGGAGCGCAGGGCACGCGGGGCGGGCGTGGCCCGCGGTTTGCGTAACGGATACCCGGTCCCATATTTTGACAGGACCCACGGATTGGCCGGAGTGGATTTGAGGACTTCCCGATGGATCAGCAGGGCGCAGCAATCGACGTCTCTTCCGAAAGCGTGAGCACGGACGCCGACACCGGCGTCGTGGCCGCGCCGGATGTGCCGGCGCCGGCTGCCGACGCCAGGCCCGTCCAGGCGCAGTCGCAGCAGTTGCCGGATGGCGCCGTCATTTCCAGCATCCGCGGCGAGGTCATGATCATCTCGGTCGACGGGACGCAGGGTCAGGCCGAGGCCGGCCAGGTCCTTCAGCCCGGCGACGTGGTGATCACCCATGGCGACGGGGCGCTGGAACTGCGTCTCGCCGACGGTTCCGGCATCTTCTTCGACAGCGAGAGCCGGGTCCTCATCGAGGAGCCGCCGCAGCCCGGTCAGAAGCCGCAGTTCTTCGTCATCCAGGGCGAGTTTTCCGTCGACAACACCGGCTCGCCGGATGCGCCGGCCTCCGAGACGCTGGTCCGCACGCCCGTCGCCTCGCTGACGGTCAAGGGCGCGCGGATGGTCGGCAAGGCCGCGCCCGAAGCGCAGGCGAACGTGTTCGTGCTGCTGCCCGGCATCGCCGGCGCGGCGGCGGGCTCCATCGCCGTGGCCAGTTCCGGGGCGCCGGTCGTGATCGACCAGCCGCTCCAGGGGCTTCAGGTGCTGTCGCTCTTCCGCGACCCGACACCGCTGGACCAGATCGATGCTTCGGTGCTGAGCGCCGAGTTCGGCGACGGCGTCCTGGCCTGGTCGGACGCCGACGAGTCGATCGAGGTTGCCGATTCGGACGGCGACGACCTGCTCGGCGATCTTGGCGCGCTGTTCGGCATTGGTGAGGCCCAGGCCGAACCCCTGTTGATCCAGGGCGACGGCGTCATCGGCTCCGGCGACGGCGAAGACGATGTGCTGGGCGGGGCCGACGACGACATCCTCGACAATGAGGAAGACGAGGTCATCGAGATCGATCAGGGCCAGGGCGACAACGTCGCCCAGTTCGACGGCGCCCTGGACATCAACATCGCCAATGGCGATTTCGAGGTCACCGGCGGCGCCGGGGATGACACACTGAACATCGCCGCGGATCCCGTGAACGCCAACACCGTCTCCTTTCAGCAGGACGAGAACGGCAAGGTCGTTGTCGTCTTCGCTGGCGGTATCAATTCGACCGTCACCATCGACGAGGTCGAGACGGTTGCGGTCAACCTCGGCGCGGCCGGCGATGCGGTAGAGATCGGCAGCCTGGAGAACACCGACATCTCCCAGAACACGGTGTTCTTCGATCTTGCCGCGGGCAACGACACGCTGAACGCGCCGCAGATCGGCCGCAGCCTCAACATCACCGCCGGGTCGGGTAACGACCTGATCCAGGGCGGCAACCAGAACGACAGCATCGACGGCGGCGCCGACAACGACACCATCAGCTATGCCGATGCCGGTGTTGCGGTGAACGTCGATCTGGCTGCGGGCACGGGCGCGGGCTTCGGCAACGACACCCTGCTCAACTTCGAGAACGTGATCGGGTCCGGACAGAACGACACCATCGCCGGCAACAGCGGCGACAACCTCCTCGATGGCGGGGCGGGCACGGATACGGCCGATTTCTCGGCGGCGGCGGCTGGTGTCGACGCCAATCTCGCGACCGGCCTGGCGACCGGCGATGGCAACGACACGCTGACCGCCTTCGAGAACCTGATCGGCTCGGTCAACAACGACACGCTGACCGGCGACGCGAACGACAACATATTTGCCGGCGGCTTGGGCGATGACAGCATGGATGGCGGCGCAGGCACCGACACCATCGACTTCTCCGGCAGCGCCGCTGCGGTCACCGTGGATCTGGGCGCCGGCTCCGCGACTGGCGAGGGCACGGACACGCTGGCCGGCTTCGAGGTCGTCATCGGTTCGGCCCAGGCCGATGCCCTGACCGGTTCCGCCGCGGGTGAGACATTATTCGGCGGCGCCGGCGACGATACGCTGGCGGGCGCTGATGGCAACGACAGCCTGGGCGGCGGCGACGGTGCCGCTGACCGAGCCGTGTTCGCGGGCAATCTGGCGAATTTCTCGGCCAGCTTCGACGAGACCACGGTGGACCTGCTGGTCGAGGACACGGTCGGCGGCGGCGGTCTGGATACGGTCGGCAGCGATGTCGAGCAGGTTGCCTTCGACGACATCACCCTGGCCGTGTCGGTCGGATCGGCGGCGGCGGACAGCCTGTCGACCGGCGATGGCGATGTGGTCCTCGGCGGTCTGGCCGGCAATGACACTCTGACAGGCGGTGCCGGACGCAACGCCCTGCTGGGCGGTACCGGCGCCGACAGCCTCAGCGGGGCTGGCGGTGCGGACACCGTCGTGGGCGAAGACGGCAACGATACTCTTTCCGGTGGCGACGGCGCGGATCTGGTGTCCGGCGGCGACGGCGACGATCTGATCACGGCGGATGCCGGCAACGATACGCTTTCCGGCGATGGCGGCACCGACACGCTCGATTTCCAGAGCATTGCCGTGGCGGTGACTGCCAATCTGGGCACCGGGACATCGACCAGCACGGCGACCGGCACGGATCAACTGAGTGGCATCGAGAACCTGATCGGCGGTTCTGCCAGCGACAGCCTCACCGGCGACTCGCAGGCCAACGTGCTCTCCGGCAATGCGGGCAGCGACACGCTGTCCGGCGGGGCCGGCAACGACACGCTGTCCGGCGGCAACGGCACCGACCGGCTGACGGGCGGTGAGGGCGACGATTCCATCGACGGCGGGGCCGGCAACGACACTGTCAGTTTCGCGGGCGCGGCCAGCGGGGTGACCGTTGATCTCGCCGAGGGTCTGGCGACCGGCCAGGGGACCGACACGCTGAGCAGCATCGAGGCGGTTCTGGGCAGCGCCAATGCCGACACGGTGACTGGCGGTATCGGCGACGAGACCATCGACGGCGGCGGTGGCGACGACATCCTGGATGGCGGCGCGGGCACGAACACGCTCTCCTTCGCCAGTTCCGCAGTGGCGGTCACCGTCAATCTGTCGGTGACCGACAGCCAGAACACGAACAACGGCAACGTCACGCAGTCGGGTTTCGCAAACCTGATCGGCAGCGATGTCGCCGCCGGCGACACGCTGACCGGCGACATCAATGCGAATGTCATTTCCGGCGGTGTCGGCGCTGACCTGATCGATGGCGGCGCCGGCAATGACAGCCTGATCGGCGGCAATGGCTTCGACACCATGATCGGCGGTCTCGGCAACGACACTATGGACGGCGGCAACGGCACGGATACGGCGGACTACACCAGCAGCGTTACCCAGGTGACTGTCGACCTGACGGCCGGCACGGCAACCGGCGCCGCTATCGGCACCGACAGTCTGATCAGCGTCGAGCGCATCATCGGTACGGCGGCGGAGGACGCGGTTTCCGGATCGAATCAGGCGGAGATATTCCTCGGCGCCGCGGGCAACGACACGTTGCAGGGTCTGGGCGGGGCCGACAACCTGAACGGCGGTGACGGCAACGACCTCATCGAGGGCGGTTCGGGCAACGACACCCTTGTCGGCGGCAACAATGACGACACCCTCGACGGCGGCGCCGACAACGACACGGCCGACTATTCGAACGAGGCCAGCGAGATCGACCTTGATCTCGCGGCCGGCACGGCGACCGGAACCTCAATCGGCACGGATTCGCTCATCGGCATAGAGACCGTGATCGGCGGTCAGGCGGCCGACACGCTCGCGGGCGACGCGCAGGCCAATGCTCTCTTCGGCGGTCTGGGCGGGGACTCGCTTTCGGGCGTCGGCGGTAACGACACGCTGGATGGCGGTATCGGCGCCGACACGCTGAACGGCGGCTCGGGCGCGGATTCCATGACGGGCGGCGATGGTGCGGATGCCTTCTTCTATGACACGGCAGAGGACCACCAGGACGTGATCGCCGACTTCGTCGCGGGCACCGACCGGTTCCTGATCGACAACACGGCGTTCAACATCGCGTCGCTGAACGGCACCAGCCTGGTCGACGGGCAGTCCTTCGTCACCGTTGGCGAATCGCTCGTCGATGGCGTCACGGCGCTGGGCACGAACGAGGCGACCTTCGTCTTCGACAGCGACAGCAACCTGCACTTCGACCCCGACGGCGACGGCGCGACCGCCAGCTTCGAGATCGGCGCGGTGACCGTTTCCAGCGGCACGCTGTCGGCGACGGATTTCGAGGTTCAGTAGGCGTCCAGCGTCAGGGTGCCGGTTTCGAACAGAAGCCGGTAGGCCTGGATCTGGGCATCGTAGTAGGCCGCGACGGCGCGCGAACGGGCGGCGTTCAGTTCGGCCTCCGCATTCAGCAGGTTGACCACCGACTCGCGGCCCGCCCGGCGGAGCTTGCGGCGGGCGTTGAACAGCTCTACGGCGATATTGGCCGCGTTCTCGGCCAGCACCTGACGCTCCCGCAGGGTCTTCAGCCCCTGCCAGGCAACCTCGACGCGGCGGGCGATCTCCAGGCTGAGCGCGGCATGGTTCTCCATGGTCTCGGCGATGCGGTGGCCCGTGCGCTCGGTCGCGGCGAGGGTGCCGAGCCCGTCGAACAGTTCCCAGTTCGCCCGCAGGCCGACGAAGATGTCGCGCTTCTCGCCCGAGACGCCGTCATTGTCGTTCTCGATGCCGCCCTCGGCGACGATGTCGATCTGCGGCAGGAAGTCGGCCATGGCCACCTTCCGCTGCTGCTTCGCCTCGCCGATGGTCTCCTGGCTCTGCTTCAGCAGCGGGTTCTGCGCCATGGCGAGATTGACCGCGCTCTTCAGGTCCTGCGGCAGCAGTTCGTCGGGCGCCGGCGGCGGCTCCATCTCGGCGATGTCCGGCGCATGGTTGAAGACCGCAAAATATTCGGCGATCGCCTCGCGCAGCTGTCCCTCGATCCGGACCCGGGTTTCGATCTGCGACTGCAGGCGCTGCTTCGACTGCAGCACATCGACCGACAGGCCGGACCCGCGGCGGACGCGTTCGTCCTCCAGCGCCAGCTGGCGGCGGATATTGGCCTCCGTCTCCAGCGCGATGTCGGCCAGTTCGGTCTGCTTCAGGACGTTCAGATAGGCGGTCGATCCGCGCAGCAGAATGGCCTGGGCCGCCCGCTCGAGGCCGTAGCCCGCGCTGAATTCGCGCGCGATCGCGCCCTTGAGCTGGCCGTCTGTGCGGAAGCCGTCGAAGACCTTCTGGGTCACGGTGAAACGGCCGACTTCCCGGGTCTGTTCGACCGGCGTCCCGCCCTGCGCCCGGTTCACCGGGCTGTCCACGTTTTCGTAGCCGTACTCGCCGCTGATCCGCAGCTGGGGCAGGAAGGGGGCGCGCGCCTCGGTGACGCCCGCACGGGCCTGGTCCAGACGCCGTTCCGCCGCCCGCACGTCGGGATGGGTCTGCACGATGTTCTGCAGTTCCTGCAAAAGCGGTTCGGCGGCCGCCGGCATCCCGGCGCCGAACGACAACGCTGCGGCGATGATCAGGCCCTTACGCAAAAATACCCGCTCCCTCACGGTCCGGAACATGCATATCCCATGAAACGGCTTTCGTCATGGCACAATATCCGGTCTATTGCCGCGCGCGGCACCCGGAATCTTCAACCAAACGTACGGCGATGGCAAGGTTTAGCGGGTGAGGTCGCGACGGCGGATGAAGTGTGGCGATGAGATCTGACTGGCTGAAAGAGGTACTCAGGCCGGTGCGGCGCCGGATCGGCGAGGTGATCGCCTATTCCTTCATCGTCAATCTGCTGGCCATCGCCGTTCCCATCTTCGTGCTGCAGGTCTATGACCGCGTGGTCTTCCACGGCGGCCTGTCGACGTTGCAGGGGCTGGTAATCGGCATGTTCGTCGCGGTGCTGTTCGACTTCCTGCTCCGGCAGGGACGCGCGCGGCTGCTGCGTTCCGCGGCTGTCGAGATCGATGTGACCCTGGCGCGGGCGCTCTACGGCCGCATCACCGCCTCGCCGCTGCCGGTGCTGGAGCAGCGGCCGGCAGCCTACTGGCAGGCATTGTTCCGCGATGCCGATACGGTCAGGAACGCGTTTTCGGGCCTGTCGGCGGTGCTGATCGCCGACCTGCCTTTCGCCATCTTCTTCGCGGTCGCGATCTTCATCGTCGCTGCGCCCGTCGGCTGGGTGCTGCTGGCCGTGTTCCCGCTGTTCATCCTTCTGGCCTGGTATTCGGGCCGCGTCATCGAAGGCGCCAATGCCGACGAACGCCGTGCGGCCTACGACCGGGACTCCATCACCCAGGAACTGATCGGCGGGCGGGCCACCGTGAAGGCGCTGGCGCTCAAGCAGCCGTTGAGCGGCCTCTGGGAGGACCGGCATGCGGCATCCGTCGAGCAGTCGGTCCAGCGCGGCATGCAGTCGGACATGTTCGTGCATCTGGGACTGGCGCTGACCATGCTGACGACCGTCGCGATCACCACGGTCGGCGCGGTGGCCATCCTGAACCAGGAGCTGTCCATCGGCGCCCTCGTCGCCGCCAACATGCTGGGCGGGCGGATCGTGCAGCCCTTCCAGCAGCTGATCGGCAACTGGCGCACCTACATGGCGACGCGGCAGGCGCTCGGGCGGCTGTCGGACTGTTTCGCCACGGCTGAGGAGCCGGACCGCGGCTCGGTTTCCGCCGGCGTGCGCGACGGCGTGCTCTGGCTGGACAACGTCACCTTTGGCTACGACCCGGGACGTCCGCCCGCGGTGCGCGACATCCGCCTCAAGGTCGGCGCCGGGCTTCATGCGCTGGTCGGCCCCAACGGATCTGGCAAGACGACGCTGCTGAAGCTGATGCAGGGGCTCTACCGGCCCTCGTCCGGGCGCATCATGCTGGACGAGGCCGACATCGCCCAGTTCGGGCGGGCCGATCTGGCGGCCGCGATCGGCTACGTCCCGCAGCATACCTTCCTGTTCGCCGGCACGATCCGCGAGAACATCGCCATCGGCCGTCCGGATGCGGATGACAGCCTGATCGTCGATGCGGCTCATCTGGCCGGCGCCCATACGGCGATCTCGGCCCTGCCCGACGGTTATGGCAGCCGCATCGGCGAAGGCGGCATGGATCTGCCGGGCGGCATCCGCCAGCGCATCGCCATCGCACGGGCGCTGATGGGCAATCCGCCGGTGCTGCTGCTGGATGAGCCTTCCGGCAACCTGGACGCACAGACCACGCGGCTGCTGGCGCGCAATCTCCAGGGGCTGGCCGAGGAGCGCACCATCGTCGTCGTGACCCACAGCCCGGACCTGCTGGACGCCTGCCAGAACATCATCGCGCTCGACGGCGGCAAGATCGTCGCCGCCGGTCCCGCTGCCGAGGTGCGTGAACGGCTCTCCTCGGCGCGCCGCCCGCAGGAGGCCCGGCCGTGACCGCGCTCGACGATCTTTCCCGCCGTCACCGGCCGCGCAGCGCCCTGTGGCTGACCCGGACCATCGCGCTGCTGATCCTGTTGCTCGCCGGCTGGGCGCTGATCGCACAACTCGACGAGGTCGCGGTCGCCGAAGGGCAGGTCGTGCCGCAGGGCGATGTCAAGGTCGTGCAGCATCTCGAGGGCGGGATCGTCGAGGAACTGATGGTGCAGGAGGGCGACCGCGTCGAGGCGGGGGCGCCGCTGCTGCGGCTGGCGCTGGGTGTGATCTCCTCCAACCCCGAAGAACTCCGGGTGCGCCTGGACGGGCTGCTGCTGAAGAAGGCGCGGCTTGAGGCCGAGGCGGATGGGTCCGATCCGACCTTCGCCGCCGATGTCGCTGCACGCCGCCCGGAAGTCGTGCAGGCCGAGCGCCGGGCCTACCAGGCCCGCAAGTCGGAATTCGAGAGCGCCATTGCGGTGCTGAACGCACAGGAGCGGCAGAGCTCGGAGGAGGCGCGCGAGTTCGCCGCCGCCCGAGATGCCCGCCGCCAGCAGCAGGCGCTGGCCGAAGAAGCGCTGCGCACGCTGGAGGATCTGGCGAAGGATGGCCTGGTCGCGCCGCTGGAAGTGAACCAGAAGCGGTCGGATCTGGCGCAGCTCATCGGCGAGATCCAGTCGCTCAGCGCCGCGATCGGGCGCGCCAACGCCAGCCGGAATGAGGCGGTCGAGCGGAAGCAGGAGACCGAACGGGTCTATCGGCGGGAGGCGCAGGCCGAACTCGCCGATGTCGAGGTCGAGATCGCCTCCATCCGGCAACGTCTCACCAGCGCCGACGACCAGCAGCGGCGGACGCTGGTCCGGGCGCCCATCGATGGCGTGGTCGGCGAGATGAAGGTCCGCACGATCGGCGGCGTGGTCAGTCCGGGCCAGCCTGTCATGGAGATCGTTCCGACGGGCGGCAGCCTGGTGGTCGAGGCGCGGCTCCGGCCTTCCGACCGGGGGTTCGTGTCCGAAGGCCAGCCGGCGACCGTGAAGATCTCCACCTATGATTTCGTGCGCTTCGGCGGGCTGGACGGCACCGTGGTGCGGATCGCCCCCGACGCCACCCTCGATGAAACCGGCACGCCCTTTTTCAAGGTCGTGGTCGAGACGGAGAAGTCATGGCTGGGGGAGCGGGAAGGGGAACTGCCGATCAGCGCCGGCATGCAGGCGTCGGTGGACATTCACACCGGCTCGCGGTCTGTGGCCAATTTCCTGCTGCGTCCGGTGCTGAGGCTGCGGCAGGAAGCGTTCCGGGAACGCTGAGGCTAGATATCGGCGCCTTCGGGGGCCGGGGATGGCGCCGAACCGGCAAGCAGCATTTCGCAGCGTTGCTCGGCCTGCGCCCAGGCTTCGGTCGGCGTCGATTCGGTACGTTTGATGATGGATTGGGCGAGGCTCTCCTCGCAGCGGGTCCGCGCCAGGTGGCGGCTCATGTCGGCGGGCGAGACGCTGACGTTCGGCGGACCGAAGATCGCGCTCGCCGAGCCGACGAAGAACGACGCCGTACAAAGAGCGACACAGATTGCGACAGCCGTCACAATTCTTGAGCGCTTCGATCTCGCATCAGCCTTGAACACCGCTTTTCACACCATGCTTCGATCCTGATTGGGGAATGTTGGCAAGGTTCAGGCCATTCAGATCGGTGTTCAGCGCAGCCGGTTCAATCAGCGGTGTTGCACTGATCCGGTGACAGGGGGCACACTCGATCCAATGAATTCCCCGACTTCCCAGGATCCGGCGATGAAGCGCCGCCGCTCGCTCTATCCGCGGCTCGATCCGTTCGATCAGGGCACCCTGCAGGTGTCCGAACTCCACACCCTGCATTACGAGCAGTGCGGGAATCCGGATGGCCGGCCGGTCGTCGTTGTTCACGGCGGACCGGGTGGCGGCAAGAAGCCCGACGACCGCCGCTATTTCGATCCCGAGCATTACAGGGTCATTCTGTTCGACCAGCGCGGATGCGGACTGAGCCGGCCGCACGCGGAGTTGAGAGAGAACACGACCTGGGACCTCGTCGCCGACATGGAGCGACTGAGGGAACATCTGGGCATCGACAGCTGGATGGTCTTCGGTGGCTCCTGGGGCAGTGCGCTGGGGCTCGCCTATTCGGAGACTCATCCGGACCGGGTCACCGGCCTTGTGATGCGCGGCATCTTCACCCTGCGCCGCAAGGAACTGATCTGGTTCTATCAGAAGGGCGCGGACGCCATCTTTCCCGACCTCTGGGAGAAATACGTCGCCGTGATTCCGGAGGATGAGCGCGACGACATGATCGCGGCCTACTACCGGCGCCTGACCTCGGACGACAAGAAGGTGCGGCTGGAAGCGGCCCGCGCCTGGAGCACCTGGGAAGGTGGGACGCTGTCGCTGCTGTCCGATCCCGGCCGGGTGTCGGATTTCGCCGACGCCGAGTTCGCATTGGCCTTCGCGCGGATCGAATGCCACTACTTCGTCAATGGCGGCTTCTTCGAAAGCGACGAATGGCTGCTGGAGAATATCGACCGGATCCGCCACATACCGACGGTGATCGTGCAGGGCCGTTACGACGTCGTCACGCCGATGATGACGGCCTGGGCGCTCCATCGGGCCTGGCCGGAAGCGGATTTTCGTGTGGTCTCCGATGCCGGCCACGCGGGCAGCGAGCCGGGAATCATCTCCGAACTCGTTCGGGCGACGGACCGGCTGAAGGGCTGAGACCGCGCCGCCAGGCGTGCTGCTCCCGCGGGTCGGGCGCCACGCCGGACACCTCGGTCACCAGCTTGGCCAGCATCGCCCTCGGGTAGTCCAGAAAGTCGATCGTCGGTAGCACGAAATGACCGTTGCCGCCGGTGACCTCGGTCTCGAAATAGCGGACCAGTTCCTCGCGCTGCTCGTGCTCCTGCCGGTCCTGCAGGATCGGCAGGCCGTTGATGACGACACCCTGCAGCACGACCAGATCGCGGGCCTCGGCAACGTCGACCCCCTGATTCGACGGATCGTCGCCGGAGATGTCGATGACGCGCCGGACACCGCGGAACCTGTTGGCCGCGATGGCCTCCGCGCCACGCAGCAGGGCGTCGCCAACCGCCGTGAAAGACAGCCCCTTCCAGGGCGGCTCCTTCTGCTGCCGCAGGGCCCTGGCGAAGGCATAGCTGGTCTCGGTGTCCCGGATCACGGTCCATGGAACCGCCAGCAGATGATTCTCCGGCCCGGCCCACAACATCAGCGCGACAGCGGCGCGGCCGCCGCGCAGATTGCGGATCGAATTGATCAGCCGCGGATGCTCGAACGCGCGGGCGACGCCCTCGATCTGGGCCTCGTGCTCGGCGAAGGTGATGCTGTGACTGACATCCATCGAGATCAGCAGTTCGAGGTCGATGGATTCGGATTCGTCCGTTTGCTGTGCCGCGACCGGGGATGCGGCGAAGAGGGCCGCGGCCAGAAAAAGGGCCGCCACCCTGCGGTGAGAACAGGTCAGCTTCCTGAATGTTGCAATGCCGGTTTCCATAGGGGAAACTCAATAGCGATAAGAAACGCGACGGTCACGAACACGTTGCGACAAGGGAGGAAATCTGATGCTGAAACGCCTTTTGGGCGTCGCCGTTCTTGCGTCCTTGCCGTTCACGGCAGGGGCCCAGTCCATCGACGACCTCAAGAACGACGCCAATACCCCGGAGAACGTGCTGACGCTTGGCATGGGCTGGGGTCAGACCCGTTACAGCCCGCTCGACCAGATCAACACCGGAACCGTCAAGCGCCTGGTGCCTGTCTGGAACTACAGCCTCGGCGACAACCGCGGGCAGGAGTCGCAGCCGATCGTCCATGACGGCGCGATGTACGTCACGACCCACGACGCCACCCACAAGGTGGACGTCAGGACGGGCAAGAACATCTGGGTGCACAAGTTCGAGTATCCGCCGGAGACGCCGCGCATCGTCTGCTGCGGCATCGTCAACCGCGGCTCGGCGATTCTGGACGGCATGCTCTACCGCGTGACCCTCGACGGCTTCGTGGTGGCGCTGAACATGGAAACCGGCGAAGAGGTCTGGCGCAGCCAGGCCGCCTCGATCGAGGAAGGCCAGTCCATGACGCTGGCCCCGCTGGTCACGCCTTCGGCCGTGCTCACCGGCATTTCCGGCGGTGAATACGGTATCCGCGGCTATATCGACGGCTGGGACCTGAAGACGGGTCGTCACCTGTGGCGGCGCTTCACCGTCGCGGGACCGGGCGAGCCGGGCAACGAAACGTGGCCAGGCGACACCTGGAAGCATGGCGGCGCGCCGACCTGGATCACCGGTTCCTACGATCCGGAACTGAACCTGGTCTACTGGGGCACCGGCAATGGCGGTCCCTGGAACGCCGAATTCCGCAAGGGCGACAACCTCTACATCACCTCGACGCTGGCGCTGCGTCCGGAGACCGGCGAGATCGTCTGGCACTACCAGTACACGCCGAACGATCCGTGGGACTACGACGAGGTCGGCGAGAACATCCTGACCGACATGACCATCGACGGCAAAAGCCGCAAGGCCATGATCCACGTCGCCCGCAACGGCTTCATGTATGTGCTGGACCGCACCAACGGCGAGCTGCTGGCGGCCAATCAGTATGTGAAGCATCTCAACTGGGCCGACGGTATCGACATGAAGTCGGGCCGCCCGATCGAGTCCGATATCACCAAGAAGATGCGCTCCGGCGAGGAGATCGTCGTCTGGCCGGGCGCCTTTGGCGGCAAGAACTGGTTCCCCGCCTCCTACAGCCCGAAGACCGGCATGGTCTATTCGAACACGCTGGAAATCGGCATGGGCTACAAGGCGGTCGAACCGAAGCTGGTGAAGGGCACCTTCTATGTCGGCATCGACCTCTCGAAGGCGCTGTTCCACGTCAAGGAAGGCGAGAAGCACTCCTACCTGCGTGCGATGGATCCGATGACCGGCAAGACCGCCTGGGAAGTCGGCTTTGACGTCGCCAACTGGGGCGGCACGATGGTGACCGGCGGCGATCTGGTCTTCACCGGTGCGCAGACCGGCGAGTTCATGGCCTTTAACACCGCCAACGGCGACAAGCTGTGGGAGTTCCAGACGGGCTCCGGCATCATCGGCCAGCCCGTGACCTACACGGTCGACGGCGTACAGTACGTCACCGTGGCCTCCGGCTCCGGCGGCGCCTACCGCAACTACTTCCCGCTGCTGGGCGGCGTCGAAGGCGTGGGTTCGCCGAAGACGGTGGAGATGCTGACCAAGGTGCAGCCGGGCGGGTCCTTCTGGACCTTCGCGCTGCTGCCCGAGTAGGCCGCAGCGGCAATGAAAGGGGCCGTCCGCAGCGCGCGGGCGGCCTTTTTCTTTCGCCCGGCTGCGGCTTGGCAATCACGGATGCCGCCGCCGTTCAGCGGCCGTTCAACCGGACCGGATACAATGCGCCGGTCACTTACCAGGAAGGAGACGAGATGCCCCGAGTCGCTGCGCTCATGGCCGGTATCGTTCTCGCGGCCATCGCTGCCCCCGGCGCATCCAGCGCCGCCGGTGACAAGGACACCGGAAACCAGCTCTACCATACCTACTGCTCGGTCTGTCACGGACCGCGGATGATGAATTCCGGCGCCCGCGCGGCCGATCTGCGGAAGATGACTCCCGGCATGACCGCGCGGTTTCGCAAGGCTGTCCTCGAGGGCAAGAGCGGGCCGAAGGGCGAGATGCCGTCCTGGGCCGACATCCTGTCCGCGCAGGAGGTCGAGGATATCTGGGCCTATGTGAAGACGAAGGGCAAATGATGCGCACCACGTTGATCGCACTGGCTGCGGCGGTCGTCTTCCTGGGCGGTCCCGCCGCCGCACAACCCGCGCTGACGGTTTGTCTGGAAGAGGATTCGCCGCCGCTCTCCTTCAAGTTCCGCTCCCGCCAGGGCGGCTTCGATCATGGCGTCGCCGAAGAGGTCGCGAAGCGCCTCGGCATGGGCTTCAGGGTGCAATGGTTCGAGGCCGAGAACGACGAAGAGAACGTTCCTGTCTGGGAAGCCAATGCCCTGTTGTCCGACGGACTCTGCGACATCGTCGGCGGATACCCGCTGCTGGCCTCCGCTCTCGGTCCGCCCGAAGCGGACGACGGCGCGATCCCGGAATATGACGGCATGAAGCGGTCCGAGCGCGGACGGCTTGTGAAGCTCGGTGTTCTGGATTCGACGGATCCCTACAACCGCGTGGGGTTCGGCGTCATTCTCGGCCCGTCCATGAAGGACAAGGCCGTGACCGGCATGCACGACCTCGAGGGGCTGCGCGTCGGCTTCGAGGTCGAGACCATGGCCGCAGCGCTGGTCTACCGCTTCCGCCAGGGCGTCTTGATCCCGACTGCGGTGAGCGTTCGCGAAAGCAAGGGGCTACTGGCGACGCTTGCGGCCGACGAACTGGACGCGGCGCTGATCGAGCTGCACAAGTTCGACAACTACATGCGCCGCAACGCCGAAGCGCCGATCCGCTGGTCCGGCTACGTCCACCCGCTGGGCATCAACATGGGTTTCGCGATCCTGGAACGCGATGCGGCGTTGAAGGCCCGGATCGACGAGGCGCTGACGGCGATGAAGTCGGACGGCACGCTGGAGGCGCTGGCGGAGAAATGGCAGATGACCTTCGTCCGGCCCGAACCGCCCAAGGTGCTGAAGCGCATCACGCCGGCCATGCTGGCCGGCGGCTGACCGCTAGCGGGTTTTCCGCAGCATCTCCGCGATCCGCTCGACGTCCTCACCGGCCGCGCTGGTGGGGTGGCGGGTGAGCAGCGGCGTCTGGCGGCGGATGGCGTCGGATACGTAGCGGTCCTGCCGTACGATGCCGGCCAACTCCGGGGCGAAGCCGAGGAAGTTCTGGCAGGCCGTCTTCAGCTTGCCATAGGTCCGCTCGCCGTCGCGGCGGTCCTCGGCCGAATTGACGACGATCCGCATGTCCGTCCGCTGGCCCTGCTGGTGGAGCAGCTTGATCAGCGCGTAGGCGTCGGTGATCGAGGTCGGTTCGACATTGGTCATCACAAGGATACGCCCGGCGCTGCCTGCGAGCGTGCGGACCGAACGGTCCACGCCCGCGCCGAGGTCGAGGACGACATCGTCATACATGTCCCCGATCAATCCCAGGCCGCGCGCCAGAATGTCGAGATTGCGGACATCGGCATCCGCCAGGCGGGCGACGCCAGAACGGCCGGTGACGATGTCGATGCCGGTCGAACCGTGGCGGGTGACGATGTCGTTGAACGACGCGGTGCCGTTCAGCGCCTGATAGAGATCGCCGGAGGCGGTCAGGCCGAGCTGGATGTCCACATTGGCCAAGCCCAGGTCGCCGTCGAACAGCAGCACCTTGCGGCCCATCCGGCCGAGCGCGTGCGCCAGCGTCACAGAGAACCACGTCTTGCCGACGCCGCCCTTGCCCGAAGCGATGGCGATCATGTTGCGCCCCAGGGCCGCTGCCGGATGCGGGGTCGCGGCGTTGCGCTGCGCGGACATCGCAGGATGCTGGGTGGTCATGCGGTTTTCCTGTTGCGGTTGAGCGCGGTGTCGGCGTCGGGATCGCTGAGGATCAGCCGGGCGAGGGACGCGGGGGTGAGCTGATGCAGGCCGTCGGCGATGACCGGCGAGGCGCCGGCCAAGCTGAAGGACAATCCGGCGCCTGCCGCGGCCAGCAGGCCGCCGACCCGGCGGGCGGTGTCGAGGCGGGTGGCGATCATGCGGCGCACGCCGATGCCGCGGAAGGCAGCAGCCATGTCCTCGTATTCGTAGGGGTCGCCGCCGGCCGGCAGGACCAGCACCGGTTCGGCGTCGTTGATGCGCACGGTCTCGGTGATACGCGCCATGTCATAGGCGTCGAAGGGGTTCACGCCCTCGGTGTCGATCAGGCGCGCGCCCGGGAACTCGAACCGCCGCTCGGGGCTGAGGCGCACCGGCGGGTTCTCGATGATCTTGGCCAGTTCGCGCAGCCGCGTGTCGCCGCCCGGGCGTTCGATATCGGTGGTCGCGATACGCAGTTCCTGCCGGCGCAGCGCCGCCTCCAGCGCGAACTTGGCCGCGACGACCGTCTTGCCCGCGCCGGGCGGACCCACCAGCGCGAGACTGGTCTTCGGCCGCGGCACGATGGGGTCGAAGCGGAAGACGTCGTCGATGCCGGCGGTCAGGGAAACCGCCAGATCCGGATCGTCGATCTCGGCTGCCCGGCGGCAGATGCGTTCGTTGAGCGTGGTCGGCGCGCCGTGGAAGGCGACAGCCCGGATCAGGAATGCCGCGTCGTCGGACAGGGCGTCGTCCTGCCTTGCCGGGACGGGCTCGACGGGGGCGTCTACCGCTGCCGTCACTTCGACGCCCTCCGGTACCGGCGTGGATCCGAGGATCACGGCGTCCGGGCCGAGCTGCTCGCGGATCGTGCTCAGCGCTTCCGCCATGGTCCGGGCGATGAAGGTGCGAACCTGCATTCAGCCGGCCGCCGTCAGATCTGCGAAAGGGTGCGCAGACGCACCTTGGGATGGACCTCGTGCTGGCTCATCACCACGGTCGAGGTGCGGATGCGCTCGACGATCGAGCGGACGAAGGGCCGGATGGCCGGGCTGGTCAGCAGCACCGGATCATGGCCCTGCTGCGCCAGCTGGTCGTAGGTCATGCGGACCGCGCCGATGAACTCCTGCAGCTTGCTGGGCGGCATGGCGAGCTGGCGTTCCTCGCCATTGCCGGTCAGGGCGTCGTTGAAGGCCTGCTCCCATTTCGGCGACAGGGAGACCAGCGACAGGAAGCCGTCGTGCCCGAGGTTGGCGTTGCAGATCTGGCGGGCCAGACGGGTGCGGACATGCTCGGTGATCAGCGTGACGTTCTTGGTGAAGCCGACAGCCTCGGAGATGCCTTCCAGGATGCTGGCGAGATCGCGGATCGAGACCTGCTCGGACAGCAGGTTCTGCAGCACGCGCTGCACCGCGGAGACGGAGATCTGGTTCGGGATCAGGTCGTCGACCAGCTTCTTGTGCGCGTCGGGCAGGTCGTCGAGCAGCTTCCGCGTTTCCGCGTAGGACAGCAGCTCGGCCATGTGGTCCTTCATGATCTCGGTCAGATGCGTGGTCATGACCGTGGCGGCATCGACGACGGTCAGGCCGCGGAAGCTGGCTTCCTCACGCAGGCTCTCGTCGATCCACTTGGCCGGCAGGCCGAAGGCCGGTTCGGTGGTGTCCTCGCCGCGGATGTCGATGTCGCGGCCGGCCGGGTCCATGACCATCAGCTTGCCGACGCGCACGTCGCCGCCGCCGGCCTCGACTTCCTTGATGCGGAAGGCGTAGGCGTTGGCGCCCAGCTGGACGTTGTCCAGGATCCGGACGCTTGGCATCACGAAGCCCATGTCGGAGGCGAACTGGCGGCGCAGGGCGCGAATCTGGTCGGTGAGTTTCGGCCCGGCGCCATCGCCTTCCAGCAGCTTCAGCAGGCCGTAGCCGATCTCAAGCCGCAGGTCGTCGATGGCGAGCACTTCAGAGATGGGCTGTTCCGCGGGCTGGGCGTCGGCGTCCGGCTCCACGGTCTCGGCCCTTTCAGCCGCTGCCTTTTCGGTCGTCTTCTTCTTGCTCATGTACCAGGCGCCGTAGCCTGCGGCTGCCGACAGGGCCACGAACGGGATCATCGGGATGCCCGGCAGCAGCGCCATGGCGCCGAGCAGGAAGGACGACAGGCCGAGCGCCTGCGGGTAGCCGGACAGCTGGCCGAACAGGGCCTTGTCGGCCGAGCCCTGCACGCCGGCCTTGGAGACCAGCAGACCGGCGGCGACCGAGACGATCAGCGCCGGGATCTGGCTGACCAGGCCGTCGCCGACTGTCAGCAGGGTGTAGGTCTGGGCGGCCTGACCGAAATCCATGCCGTTCTGGGCAACGCCGATGATGATGCCGCCGATGACGTTGATGAAGGTGATCAGCAGGCCGGCGATGGCGTCGCCGCGGACGAACTTGGCCGCACCGTCCATGGCGCCGAAGAAGGTGCTTTCGTCCTCCAGCTCCTTGCGGCGGGTGCGAGCTTCCTTCTCGTCGATCAGGCCGGCGGACAGGTCGGCGTCGATCGCCATCTGCTTGCCCGGCATGGCGTCCAGGGTGAAGCGGGCGGCGACCTCGGCGATGCGGCCCGAGCCCTTGGTGATGACGACGAAGTTCACGATCACCAGGATCGCGAAGACGATGATCCCGATGACGAAATTGCCGCCCATGACAAAGTTGCCAAAGGCTTCGATGACGCTGCCGGCAGCGTCCGTGCCGGTGTGGCCTTCAGCCAGGATCAGGCGTGTCGACGCGAGGTTGAGCGACAGCCGCAACATGGTCGCGATCAGCAGCACGGTCGGGAAAGAGCTGAACTCCAGCGGCTTCACGATGAACAGGCAGGTCATCAGGATCAGCACGGAGAAGGTGATCGAGCTGGCGAGGCTGAAATCCAGCAGCCAGCCGGGCATCGGCAGCATCAGGATGACCAGGATGGCGACGACGCCGAGCGCCAGGGCGATATCGCCCCGGGCCAGCATGTTGCGCATCACGGAAACGGGGTCGGAACCCTGGACGTTGCCCAGCAGGCCGCCGCCCGCAGGCGCGACCTCCTTGCCGCCGCTGCCGCTTTCTGCCGGAAGCCGCTCGCTCATGGGGTGACGCTACTCCTGCTTCAGACGGCGAAGCGGCGGGCTTCGCCAGGGCCGGGGACCGAAATCCCCTCCTCGGTGTAGGCCTTCAGCTTGTTGCGCAGTGTGCGGATCGAGATGCCGAGGATGTTCGCGGCGTGGGTGCGGTTGCCGAGGCAGTGGTCGAGCGTGTCCAGGATCAGCTGCTGCTCGACGTCGGCGACCGTGCGGCCCACCAGGGCCTCGGCGTCGGCGCCGTCCACGGCGCCGTTCGATGAGATCGTGCCGGCCATGTCGCCGATCGACGGCGCGCGGCCCTCGCCGGGGCGGGAACCATCCGGCAGCACGATGGCCTCGGGGCCGATTTCCGCTTCCATGGCCAGCAGCACCGCGCGGTGCAGCGTATTTTCCAGTTCGCGGACATTGCCCGGCCAGGGATGGCTGCGCAGCACGTTCAGCGCCGCATTGGACACCGGCTTGCGGGCGATGCCGTTGGCGTCGGAATACTTGCCGATGAAGTGTTCGGCCAGCAGGCCGATATCGGCCGGGCGCTCACGCAGCGGCGGCAGCTTCAGATTGACGACGTTGAGGCGGTAGAGCAGGTCCTCGCGGAAGGTGCCGGCCTTGACCTCGGCGGCCAGATCGCGGTTCGACGTGGCGATGACGCGGATGTCGACCTGGATCGGCTTGCCGCCGCCGACGCGGTCGATCTCGCGTTCCTGGATGGCGCGCAGCAGCTTGGCCTGAAGACGGATGTCCATCTCGGAGATTTCGTCCAGCAGCAGGGTGCCGCCATGGGCTTCCTCGAACTTGCCGATGCGGCGGGCCACGGCGCCGGTGAAGGCGCCCTTCTCATGACCGAACAGCTCCGATTCCAGCAGGTTGTCGGGGATCGCCGCGCAGTTCACGGCGACGAAGGGCTTCTCGGAACGGCGGCTGCGGGTGTGGATATGGCGGGCCATCACCTCCTTGCCGGTGCCGCTCTCGCCGGTGATCAGGATGCAGGCGTTCGATGGCGCGACCTGATCGGCCAGCTTGATCACCTGTTCCATGCGGACGTCGCTGTAGAGCAGGTCGCTCTCGTCGTCCGCGACGGCCTTCAGGACCGCGGCGATCAGCTCCGGATCCGGCGGCAGCGGGACGTATTCCTTGGCGCCGCCCTTGATCGCGCGGACGGCGGCCTCGGTGTCGTTGCCGATGCCGCAGCCGACCACTTCAAGGCTGATGTGCTCGGACGCCAGCCCGGTCACGAAGGCGGCGATGTCGAGGCTGACGTCGACCATGGCGAGGTCGGCGCCGCGGCCTGCACGAAGCGCCTGCATCGCGGCCTCGATCGTGTCCACGTGAGCGACCTTCGCGCCCTGGTCCATGGCGATCTTGCTCGCCGCACCGAACTGACCCGAAAGCGGGCCGACAATAAGGAGCCTCATTCCGGTTCCCTCCTTCTACAGATCAGGTTGCGTAGAACCGCACGCGCTTCAGCGGCGGCAGCAGCGAGTTGATGAATGTCTCCAGGTGCCGCGGGTTTTCCTTGCGGCTGATCGAGCAGGCCGCGGCGGCGTAAAGACGGTTCAGCGTCGCCTCGTCCGAGGCGTGACGTTCGATCTTGGTGGCCAGCGGGTTCAGAACCATGTTGGCCAGCACCGCGCCGTAGAGCGTGGTCAGCAGCGCCAGCGCCATGGCCGGACCGATCTCGGCCGGGCTGTCGAGGCGGTTCAGCATCTGTACCAGGCCGACCAGCGTACCGATCAGGCCCATGGCCGGCGCGACCTCGGCGGCGCGGCGCAGCATCTGCGCAACGCCCTTCTCGCGGGTCGAGATGGAAGCCATGTCGTTCTCCAGGATGCGTTCGATCTCGCCGGTCGGCGTGCCGTCGGCGACGAGTTCCAGCGCCTTGCGCAGGAAGGGCTCGTCCCGGACGCCGGTCAGCGTGCGTGGCAGGCCGAGGCTGCCCTGTTTGCGCGCCTCGTCGGCCAGCTTCACGGCGATCATCGCGGCCTGGGAGGCATCGCGCGGGCGGCGGAAGGCCACGCCGAATGTCACGGGGATGGCGCGGAAGACGTCGCCCAGGTTGAAGCTTACCAGCGTGACCGCCAGCGTGCCGCCCAGTACGATCAGAACAGACGGCAGGCTGACGAAATTGCCGGCCCCGTCGCCCAGAAGGATCGCGGCGATCAGCAGGCCGAAGCCGGCGATCAGTCCGATCAATGTGGCTACGTCGAAGCGCGCCATCGGTTCAGCCCCTGTTGCCCTTGATGATTTCGGTCATGGTCACGCCCAGCCGCTCGTCGACGACGACGACTTCGCCGCGGGCCACCAGCCGGTTGTTGACGTAGATGTCGATCGCCTCGCCGACCTTCCGGTCCAGCTCGATCACGGTGCTGGCGCCGATTTTCATCAGCTGGCTGACCTGCATGCGGGAGCGGCCGAGAACGGCGGAGACCTGCACGGGAATGTCGAAGACCGTTTCCAGATCGTTGGCGGTCCGGCCGGCATCCTCGTCGTCGTCTCCGGCGCCGCCCTGCTCCTCCGCGGGAACGGGGGCCTGCTGCTGGTCCAGATCGTCGAGATTGAGTTCGTTGTCGTCAGGCATGATCGGCTCCCTTAGGCAGCGGCGTTGGCCATGAAGGCGTCAACGGCGCGCTGGATTTCGGCTTCCGTGGTGTTGAGGTTCCGTTCGACCCCGCCTTCGGCCCATTCGACGCGGCAGTCCTGGTCGCCCATCGCCTCTTCGGGCAGCAGGACCAGGTGACCGTCGAAACCGGCGGCCTGGGCGATGCCGGCGACGCGGTCCCGCAGATGATCGGCGACGGCCGGCGACAGCCGGACGACCAGCCTCGGCTCCTCGTGAAGCTGGCTGACGCAGTCGAGGATCATGGCCTCGACCTCAGCCAGCGGCTGGTTCTCGATCAGCTTGCCCGCCAGCTTCCGCCCCACGGCGATGGCGATGCCCGCGGCATGGCAGCGCCAGGCTTCGGCGAACTGGCCGAACTCGGCGCTGGCCTGGGCCATCTGCTGTGTCATCTCCTCCAGCGCGGCGGTGGCATTGGCCTCGATGGTGCGGTTTGCGGAATCGGAGCCGGCCATCTCGCCCTCGGCGTAGCCCTGGGCGCGGGCGGCCGAGATGTCGTCCTCGCCATAGGTTGCGGCCCGGGCCTTGGGCCGGGTCTGGCCCTGGTCGTCGAATTCGCGGTCGAAGAGAAAGCGCTCGTTCATCAGTACACCAGCTCGTCGTCGCCCTTGTTGTCGGCGAGCATGATGTCGCCCTTCTGGGCCAGGTCCTTGGCGATGTTGACCATTTCCATCTGGCAGGCCTCGACGTCGCGGAGCCGCACGGGGCCCATGGCGTCCATGTCCTCGCGCAGGATCTTGGCCGCGCGCTCGGACATGTTGGAGAAGAAGAGGTCGCGCAGCGTGTCGGACGCACCCTTCAGGGCGAGGCCCATCTTGTCCTTGTCGACATTGCGCAGCAGCGTCTGTACGCCGGCCGGATCCAGCTTCGACAGATCCTCGAAGGTGAACATCAGCGCCTTGATGCGCTCCGCCGAGTCGCGGTTGCGCTCCTCCAGCGCGGCCACGAAGCGGTTCTCGGTCTGGCGGTCGAGATTGTTGAAGATCTCCGCCATCATCTCGTGGCTGTCGCGGCGGTTGGTGCGCGCAAGGTTGTTCATGAACTCGATGCGCAGGGTTTCCTCGACCTTGTCCAGGACCTCCTTCTGCACCGATTCCATGCGCAGCATCCGGGCGACGACTTCCATCGCGAAGTCCTCGGGCAGGGCGCCCAGGACCCGCGCGGCGTGGTCCGGCTTGATCTTTGACAGCACCACGGCGACGGTCTGCGGATATTCGTTCTTCAGATAGTTGGCGAGCACCGTCTCGTTCACGTTGCCCAGCTTGTCCCACATTGTGCGGCCGGCCGGACCCCGGATCTCTTCCATGATCAGCTCGACCCGGTCGCGCGACAGGGTCTTGCCCAGCATGCGCTCGGTGCTCTCGAACGAGCCGACGAGCGAGCCACCGGCGGTCATCTGGTTGGCGAACTCGACGAACAGGCGCTCGATGACGTCGGAGTTGATCGAGCCCAGATTCGCCATCGTCTGGGAGACTTCCTTGATCTCCTCGTCGTCCAGGAGTTCCCAGACCTTGGCGGTGCCCTCTTCGCCGAGCGAGAGGATCATGATCGCCGCCTTCTGCGAGCCGCTCAGATTACGGAATTCGAGACTAGCCATCGGTCAGCTGCTTCCTATCGGTCCTGGTAGAGCCAGTTGCGGAGAATGGCGACGGCTTCCTCGGGATGCCGGTCGACGATCTCGGCGATCTTCTTCAGCGAGGAGTCCTTCACGTTCCCCTCGACATGGCTGAAGTCGATGGTGGTGCGCGGGCGGGGGGCGACGACAGTGGTCGATTCGCCCAGATCGCTGCCGCCGCCGGGGCTCGGCAGCGCCTTCGGCGCATCGCCGCCGCTGCGGCCGGCCGCGGTCAGCGCGGCGTTCAGGTCGCCGCCGGCGCCGGCCAGCGCCAGCTGATCGTCCGCGGAGTCCAGATTACCGGCGCGCATGATCCGGCTCAGCATCGGACGGACCACCAGCAGCATGACCAGCAGCGCGATCACGCCCAGCAGGAGGGTCTCGCCCAGCCGGATCATGTCCGACTTGCCGAAGCCCATGACATTGAAAGGCTCTTCCGGCGTGGCGAACTCGGCGTCGACATCGACGAAGCGCAGGTTCGAGATCTCGACGATGTCGCCACGGTCCTCGTTGAAGCCGACCGCGGAGCGCACCAGGCGGGCGAGGCTTTCCAGTTCCTCGTCGGTGCGCGGCTCGTAGACGGCGTTGCCCTCGGCGTCGTTCTGATAGTTGCCGTCGACCAGCACCGCGACCGACAGGCGCTTGATGACGCCTGGTTCGCGGATCTCGGTCGTGACCTTCTGGGAGATCTCGTAGTTGACGGTCTCCTCGGTGACGGTGTCGGAGTTCTTGGTCTGGCTGCTGACGGGACCCAGGTCCTCGCCGGGCAGGTTGGTGGTGACGGTGACGGCGTCGGTGGCCTCGCCCTCGGACGTGGAGGAGTTCTCTTCGCGCAGCTGGCTCGAGCGGACCACCTGACCGTCCGGGTCGTAGGTCTCGCTCTGGGTCGTCACCCGGTCATGGTCGATCTCGACGCTGACCTCGGCGCGGACGCGGCCGCGGCCCACGGTCTGCTCCAGCATGGATTCGACGGCGTGCTTGATGCGCTGCTCGTGGCCGAGGCGGATGTCCTGCAACGCGCCCGGCGAACCGAGCGGGTTGTCGGCATCGTCCAGCCCGCGGGAAAGCAGGTTGCCGCGGCTGTCGACGACGGCGACGCGGCCCGGCTCCAGGCTGGGCACTGCGGCGGCGACCAGATTCTGGATCGCGGCGACGCGCTCGCGGTTCAGGGTGCCGCGCACCTTGATCATGATGGAGGCGCTGGGCTGCCGGTTTTCCCGCTGGAAGACCTCGCGCTTGGGCATCACCAGATGAACCCGCGCGGCGTCGACCCGGTCCAGCGAACCGATGGTTCGGGAGAGTTCGCCCTCCAGCGCCCTGAGCAGGTTCACGTTCTGAACGAAGTTGGTGGCGCCGAGCGAGTCGGTCTTGTCGAAGATCTCGTAGCCGACCGAGCCGCCGAGCGGCAGGCCGAGCTCGGCCGCGGACATGCGGGTCCGGTCGACGCGGTCGCGGGGAACGTAAAGCTCCTTGCCGCCGCCGCGGATCTCGTAGGGAACATCCTGCTGTTCCAGCAACTGCACGATGCTGGAGGCGTCGCCCGGATCGAGGTCCTTGTAGAGCAGGGCCATGTCCGGCTTGGCCACGCGGCTCGCCAGGAAGACGAAGAACACGACCACGGACAGGGTGACGCCTGCGATCAGGATCAGGCGGGTCAGACCGAGATTCTTGATTGCGTCAGGCACGTTTGCCGGAACTCCCAGATTGGCGCGGCGCAGCATTGCGCGACGGGCTCAACCTAGGTGGCACCGGTAAATCAGCGGTTAATGGTGGGCAGTTTTTGCCGGGAGGTAGGAAAATTTTGCCCGCGGGCTCAGCGGAGCGACAGGCGCTCTTCGCGATAGTCCTGCAGACGGGTGGTCCGGAGGCCGCCGATGCCGTGCCGGTCGACGGCACGCTGCCAGGACAGGAACTCTTCGACGGACAGGGTGTAGCGCTGACAGGCGTCTTCCAGGCTCAGCAGGCCCCCGCGGACAGCAGCCACGACCTCGGCCTTTCGGCGCGCGACCCAGCGGCGGGTGTTCGGGCTCGGCAGATCCTCGATGGTCAGACGGCGACCGTCGGGGCCGATAACGCTGGGCCTGGTGCGTGTGCTGTCAGGCATTGCTGGGTTCCTTGCTCACTTCGGATTTGCCGATGGTAGGAAGGGCGCTTTAATTTTCCTCTAAATCAGATGGTTAACAGGCAGGTACCTTTGTTCCCCGCCCGTTAACCAGCTTTCTCATCAGCGTTTCAGCCGAACCAGCTCCTCCAGCATCTCGTCGACCGAGGTGATGATCTTGCCGTTGGCCGAGAAGGCGCGCTGCGTCTGGATCATGTCCGTGAACTCCTGCGCCAGATCGACGGTGGAGGCCTCCAGCGACGACGGGGCGATGAAGCCCGCGCCGCCGATGCCCGCGATGTTCAGGCTGAAGTCGCCGGAATCATTGGTCTGCTGGAAGGCGTTGCCGCTGACCGATGCGAGACCGCCATTGTTCGGAAAGGTGGCGATCGGCAGCTGGAAGACATCCTGGCGGGTGCCGTTGTCGAAGAAGGCGGTGACAACGCCGCGCTCGTCGATCTCGACGCCGGCCAGCGATCCGAAGATGGCGCCGTTCACGTTGTTCGACAGCACCTGGGAGATGCCGTTGAACTGGGTCATGCCGTTGGTGTCGCCGTCGGAGCCGAAGTTCAGGGCGATGGTCGAATCATTCACACCCAGCGCGTTGTTCCACTCGATGGTGAAGTTCTGAAGCGCAGCGTCGGTGTTGGTCAGATCCAGCGTGCCGTCGGTGTTGAAGGCCAGAGTGCCGGTCGAGATCAGGCCGTTGGGATGCGTTGCCGGATCGGTATCTGTGGCCGGCTCGACATAGATCTCGGTCAGCCATTCGTTGGCCGTTGCCGACTTCAGGAAGCCGAGGGTCACGCTCCGCGTGCCGCCCTGGCTGTCGAAGACCTGCAGGGTGGTCTCGAAATCGGGCTCGAAGCTGCCATCGGCCATGTTGCCGGCGACATAGGTGCCGATATTCGCATTCACCGCCTGGGTCGACTGAAGGTTGGCCTGCAGAGAGATCGCGTCGGAGGCCGTCGCGCTGCCGGTGATCGAGGAGACGTTCACGGTCTCGGTGATGTCGAGTACGGTCCGGTTGGTCGGAATGTTGCCGTTCTCGTCGATCCGCCATCCGCGCAGGAAGTGACCGGAGGCGTTTTGGAGATTGCCGTTCTCGTCGGGGCTGAACTGTCCCGCCCGGGTGAAGAAGAACTCGCCGCCGTTGGCGCCGGCGCCGGCGCCGGAGTTCACCACGAAGAAGCCGTTGCCGTTGATCGCGATGTCGGTCGCCGAGGCGCTCTGCTGAAGCAGGCCTTGCGAGTTGTTCAGGGCGATCGACTGGGCGCGGACGCCGCCGCCGTTGAAACCGCTGGAGGCAGTGCCGGCAGACCCGATCAAGGTCGAGAAGGCGGCCTTGGTCGACTTGAAGCCCACGGTGTTGACGTTGGCGATGTTGTTGGCAATCGAACTCATCGCCTGGCTCTGGGCGTTCAGTCCGGAGACGCCTGAGAACATGGCTCCCAGAATGCTCATATTGCTACTCCTTGCAGCATCTTGTTGCCGGTTGGCGTTCTGCCGGACCTGTGGCCGCGCCATCCTGCGCAGCCGGGTTCATGATATTTCTCAATCCGTTACGGGCACGCCCGAGACGGAGGTGACACTGGACAACGGCAATACAGCGCCGTTGACCGAAAGCTGTGCGACGCCGCCGACGACCTCGACGCCGTCGACCGTGCCGCTGGCGCGGACGCTCACGGGGATCGAGCCGCCGTCGCGGTCGGCCGCGGAGATGGAGATGCGGTAGACCCCGTCGGCCAGTTCGTTGCCGTTGTCGCCGAGGCCGTCCCAGTTGTAGCGGTTCAGGCCGGCCTGGCCGTTGACCACATCGGAACGGACGGCGCGGTTGTTCTCGTCCAGGATCAGGATCGAGACGCGCTCGGGATTGCCGTCGACATCGAAGGTCCAGCCGGCCTCGCCGTCGGTCAGGCGGGCGCGGTTGCTCTCGCCCTCGACGGTCTTGCCGATGTAGTCGACGAGGGCCCCGTGCTGGGCCGCCAGCGACAGCGACACCAGGGATTCGAGCTGGTCGTTGGTCGCGATCTGCTGTTCCACCTGGCTGAACTGGACTAGCTGCTGTGTGAACTGCTCGGACTTGAGCGGCTCAAGCGGATCCTGGTTCTTCAGCTGGCTCGTCAGCAGGGTCAGGAAGGTGTCGAAATCCTCCGACAGCTTGCGGGTCGCGGCGCCGGCGGCGCCGTTCTGGATTGTCGGAAGTCCGAGTGATGCGAGATCCATCAAATACTCCTAGACCGAGATGTCGACGCCGAGGCTGTCGAGACGCATGGAACGCTGGGCGAGCGGGGCGGGCGGCAGATCGTCATCGTCAGCGAAGATCGAGCTGCCCGGGCCGCCGGCGTCGTTGCCGTCACGCCCGCCTGCGAAGCGGAAGCTCTCGCGGTCCATGTTGAAGCCTGAATCGGCCAGCGCCTTTTCGAGCTGGTGCACGTCGCGGCGAAGCTGTTCCAGGGTTTCCGCCTTGTCCGCGCTGATGACCGCCATGACGCGGCCGTCATGGCCAAGTTCCATCTTGACCTCGACGCGGCCGAGTTCCTGCGGATGCAGCTGGATCTCGATGCGGTCGACACCCTCGCGGGCCCCACGGGCGATGTGGATGCCGAGCTGCTGTGCCGGCGGCTGCGCCTGGGTCTGCGCCATCTGCTGGGCGAAGCTGGGCGCCTGCGTGCCGGCGGCGTTCTGGACGCCACCCGTGGTCTGGACCGAAACGGTCTGCGTCGTGGCCGGCGTGTCCGGAAGAACCGACTTCTGGGCCTGCTGCTGGTCGACCGGCAGCTGAACCTGGATCGGCTGCGCAGCGTTCTGCGCCGCGGCCGGCGACGCCGCCTGCTGCTGCGCCGTCGCGGCCGTCTGCAATGCGGCCTGAGCGGTGCCGGTGGCCGGGCCCTGCGCGGCGACGGCCTTGAAGCCGGACGCAATGTCCGACGTCTGGCCGCCCGAAAGCGCGGTGGCCAGGCCGCGGCTGGCGCCGGTCAGCGAGGCGAGATCGATGCGGCCGCCATTGGCACCCGTGCCGCGCGGCAGGATCTCGGGAATCTCGGGCAACTGGCTAACAGGGCCATTGGCAGACGCGGCCTGGGCGCGCGGCTGTGGCTGCGGCGTAGCGGCTGCCGCTGCCTGCGCGGTGCGTTCACCGGCAGTCTGCGCCGCTGCCGCGGTGGCGGCCGCGGCCTGCAGCGGTTGATCGCCGGTCTTGCCCTTCAGTTCGGCGGGGGCCGGCAGCAGCTGATGCGCGGGCGCAGCAGAAAGATCCTTCTCTCCGGGCGTCTCGGTGGCCGCAGTCTCGGCCGGTGTCGCTTCGGCGCCGGTCTCGTCCTTGACGGCGGTCTTTTCGGACCTGTCGTCGCCGTTCGTGGCGTCCGGCTCGGATGTCTCGTTCTTCGCCGTCTGGTCCGGCGCCGCTTCGGCCGGTTTCGCCCGGTCGGCCTCGGCCTTCCGCGGCTCGGCGGGTTCACGCACGTCGTCGAGAGTCCGGGCGAACTTGTCGTCGTCGTCCGGACGGTTCTTCTCGGCGGCTTTCGGCTTCTGGGCGGCGATCTGGGCGCTGCGGTCGCTCGCGAAGATGTCGGCGGTAGAGGGCATCGAAATATCCCGGCGGTTGGTTTCGCGTCCCTACCAGCAAACCGGATGCCAGTAATTTCGGAGAAAAATATAGCTATAATTCAATGAGTTATGATTTCAGATACTGCAAGGGACAGCTGCTGCCACCGCCTCCCGGCAAGTTCTGCCGGGGCGGTTCGGCCCCTGCATGGTTAAGCCAGACTTAACAGGCGCCTAGAACTTCTCGCTTGTTCTCCGGCGCCGCGAATGACCGAATTCCGGCGGGGACAAGATCGAAGGACAGGCGATGCTGAAGCTCTATGACAATGCGGATTCCGGCAATGGCTACAAGGTCCGGCTGCTTCTCAACTGGCTCGAACGCCCGTTCGAGCGGGTCGAACTGGATATCTTTGCCGGCGCCAGCCGGACGCCGGAATTCCTCGCCCTGAACCCCAACGGGCGCATTCCGACGCTGCAGATGGAAGACGGTCACTGCCTGGCCGAGTCGGGCGCCATCCTTTTCTATCTCGCGGAAGACACGCCCTACTGGCCGACGGACAAGCGGGCGCGTTCCGAGGTTCTGCAGTGGATGTTCTTCGAGCAGTACAGCCATGAACCCTTCATCGCCGTGCTGCGGGCCTGGACCCGTCACGGCCCGATGACCGATGACCGTCGTTCGCAGTGGGCGGCGCGGGAGAAGGGGGGCTACGCGGCCCTCGACGTGATGGAAGGGCACCTGAAGGATCGGAAGTTCCTTGTCGGGGAGCGGCCGACGATCGCGGATATCGCGCTGTTCGCCTACACCCATGTGGCGGATCAGGGCGGATTCGACCTGACCGGCTATCCTGCGGTGCGCGCCTGGATCGCGCGTATCGAAGAGCTGCCGCGGCACATCGCGATCGACGATCTGGACTAGGGTTGCGCGAAACCGATCCAACCGGACGGTGAACGGCGTATGCTTGCCGCCAGCCGATCACAGGAGGACGGCATGACGCTCATCCGATCCCTGCTCGCCGCAATGGTCCTCATGGCCGCGGCGCCCGCATTCGCCGGACCGGCGGAGGAAATCCACGCCGTCATCGACGATCAGATCGAGGCGTTCCGCGCCGATGACGGCGACCGCGCCTTCTCACACGCCTCGCCGGGCATCCAGTCGAAGTTCCGGACGCCGGAGAACTTCATGGAGATGGTCCGGACCGGCTATCCGCAGGTCTACCGGCCGAAGGTCTACGAGTACCAGGCGCTCGAGGAGCGGGGCGGGCTGACCATCCAGGAAGTCTTCTTCTTCGGCGAGGACGGCTCGGCCGTCGTCGCGCGCTACTTCATGGAGCGGAACGGTGACGGTGTCTGGAAGATCACCGGCGTCGATCTCCGCCAGGCGCCGGAACTCAGCGTCTGACGCGCGGCGGTCCTTGCGATCACATGTGGGCGTCGACGATCAATACCATTGTGCCTTCCGGAGCTGCACGTATCAGCTGAGGTGCGATCTTGTCGAGAGGCTCCTCTTCGCCTGATCGACCGTTGTCGAACACGCCTTCAGTGTCGTGCCACGCGCCTTCGAGGTCGATGACCGCCGTTGGCCAGCACTCCATGTTCTCTGCCCACAACAGTATCTGGGGAATGGATTTCAGGAAGTCGTCTTCGGGCGGATCCGTCACGCGTTGCCACCGTTCGTACCCCCTTGTTCCGTTGCACACCTGACACAATTCCGGAACGCCTTCGTCGGCGCGTGCTCTCGAGGTCAGTCGAAGGAATCTCGGAAGTACATATGAGCGGGGCTGGATCTCTCCCTCGCCGCCGCATCTGTGACAAGCCTCGAATACAACAGGACGTTCCCACGGTGGCGGATTCGGGAATTCGTCCTTCCAGGATCCCCCAACCTGTCCCCAATCGAGCTTGGGGAACGGATTGGCGGGCGACTCTGCACTGATCATTTCGCCGTCGATCCAGTACCTTTCGCGCGCAAAGGTTCGGTGGCGCATGAGAAGTTCGACCAGTCGCTCCAACGACACGTCGGCAGTCAGTTCGTTTCTGTAGGTTGCTTCGCCATGCTCCAGCAACTCCAGCCGTGCCTGGAGATGTGACATTTTCCACTCGCAGAGAATCCAATCGTCCAACTCGGGATCGGGTTCCGCATCGAGACGAAACCTCTGATATTCCCCGTTCGCATTCATGCAGCTGAAATTGGCGAGCAGGTTGTCGATGTCGAAGCCGTCTTCGTCGAAGCGCTTCCTGAATGTTTCACCTGCAGGCACAAGGGCGAATACGAGTGAATGAGCCATTCAGCCGAACTCCGGATTGCATTGCGATCAGGACATGCAATCACATGGATCGAAACATTACAAGAACATTCAGGCCTCAGCCCGCCCGCCAGCCGGCGATGATGCCGCGGATGGCGGCGACGGTCGCCAGGGGCTGGTCCAGCATCAGGTGGTGGTGCGCCTCCGGCACGCCGACGATGTGGCCGTTCACCAGTTCGGCGGCGTAGGTCAGCGTGTCGGGCTCGTTGAAGAAGCTCTTCTCGCCATAGAGATAGGCCTTCCGGCAGCTGGCGGCGGCCAGATAGTCGTGGAAGGGCTCGCCGAAGCGCCGATTGTTCATGGCGCCGCCGTGCCATTTCCAGCACCAGCCCTCCGGCGCCTGCTTCACCGAATGCCGCGCAATGTGCTCGACCAGATAGTCGTTCTCGCAGGGCTGCTCCGGCATCAGGCGGAACCGCCGCCACGCCTCGTCGAAGCTGGCGTAGTAACGCTTGTTGCCCATGCGCGGTCGGCGCTTCTGGTCCACCTCTCGCAGATGCGGGGGCCGGAACGGACTGTCGGCGACGACGATGCCGCCGACCTCGTCGCCGTGCAGCTGACCGAAGCGGCTGGACATGAAGCCGCCGAAACTGTGGCCGACGATATAGGTGGTACCCTTCCCGTCGAAGGCGTCGGCAATGACGCCGCGCATGTCGGCCACCCGGACGTCGGCGCCATAGCTCTCCCGGACGCCGCTGTCGCCCATGCCCGACAGCGAGATCGCGGCGACGTTCACGTCTGCCGCCAGGAAAGGCGCGATGAAGCTCCACCAGTGGGCGTGCCCGCCGCCGCCGTGGACCAGAAGTAGGTTGGCGTCGCTCGTCCGCTTCGCGGCCCAGCGCAGGTAGTGCACGGCGCAACCGTCCACATCGGCGAAGCGCACCTCGCCCGCGTCTGCCATGTTGGCGTGATACCAGTCGGGTGCAGGCGCCTGGACCTTCAGCAGGTCCGGATCGATGTCGGTCATGTCTCTGAATCTCCCCGGCCGCAATGTTGGCGGGGCGCTGCCATGCTGCCAAGACCGTTGATCCGCATACCGCTTCACGCGACCATGCGCCGACGTCAGGGGAGGCGAACATGGACGAGTCACGCATTCCGGTTCTGGTGGGATCGGGCCAGATCACACAGCGCGAGAAGGATCCGCTGAAGGCGCTGTCGCCGATGGATCTGACGGCGGCTGCCGCACGCGAGGCGGCAAAGGATGCCGGGCCGGAGGCGAAGGTGCTGGAGGCGCTGGACACGGTCGTCCAGATCCGCAGCTTCTCCGATACCAGCTGGCGTTTCGTCTGCCCGTTCGGAACCTATGCCAATCCGCCGAAGTCGCTCGCCAACCGGCTCGGGGCGTCGAATGCAAAGCGGCTCGTCTACACCCATCCCGGCGGGAACATGCCCCAATGGTGCATCAACCGCATGTTCGAGATGATCACCCGCGGCGAGTTGCAGGCGGCGCTGATCGCCGGCGGCGAGGCGCTGGCGACCCAGAAGGCGGCGCAGCGGGCGAAGCTGGAACTCGACTGGTCCGAGGATCCGGGCGGCAAGCCCGAGGAATGGGGCGTCGCCACCCGCGGCTGGAACGACATGGAAGACCGTCACCAGATGCGCGGCGCCATCTACGCCTATCCCATGGTCGAGAACGCGATCCGCGGCCACAAGGGCGAGAGCATCGACGAGCACATGATGACCATGGGCCGGCTGTTCTCCGGCTTTGCGAAGGTCGCCGCCGGCAACCCGCTGGCCGACCGCCGCGACGGCTACTCGGCCGAGGAAATTGCCACGGTCAGCGACAGCAATCCCTTCATCGGCTTCCCCTACACGAAGCTGATGAACTCCAACGCCTTCATCGACCAGTCGGCGGCGGTGATCCTGATGTCCGTGGCGAAGGCGAAGGAACTCGGCATCCCGAGCGAGAAGTGGGTCTTCCTGCACGGCTGCGGCGACGCCTACGACCACTGGTATCTCACCGAACGCATCAACCACTGGAGCTCGCCGGCGATGCGGACTGTCGCGGCTGAGACCTCCCGAATGTCGGGCAAGACGCCGGCCGAAATGGATTTCCTCGACCTCTACAGCTGCTTCCCGTCAGCGGTGCAGATCGCCTGCGCCGAGATGGGTATCCCGGAGGATGACCCGCGCGGCCTGACCGTGACCGGGGGGCTGCCCTATTTCGGCGGACCCGGGAACAATTACGTCACCCATTCCATCGCCGAGATGATGAACAAGGTCCGCTCCAGGCCCGGCAGCTACGGCATGGTTACGGCCAACGGCAACTACGTCACCAAGCAGTCTGCCGGCATCTATTCCACCGACATGCCGGAGACGCCCTTCGCACCAACCGATCCCGCGACCTATCAGGCGAAGATCAATGCGGACAAGGGACCGGAGGTCGCCGAGACGGCCGAGGGCGATGCAGAGATCGAGACCTACGCCGTACTGCATGACCGCCAGGGGCCGGCCTTCTCGATCGTCTTCGGGCGGCTGGGCGACGGGCGGCGTTTCATCGCCAACACCGAGGCCGATCCGGAGCTGCTGGCGGAGATGGAAAAGGTGGACTACCTGGGCCGGAAGGGCCGGGTCAGCACGAAGGACGGCCTGAACACCTTCGCCCCGTCCTAGGCGACCAGCGCCACATCGGTGATGACGGCGGCGAAGTGGCAGGACGCCGCGGCGACGACAAAGCCGTGCCAGACCGCGTTCTGGAACTTCAGCCGCTCCCAGACATGGAAGACGACGCCGAGACTGTAGAGCGCGCCGCCGGCGCCCAGCAGCACAAGGCCGGCGATGGAAACATTCGCCAGCAACGGGCCCAGGGCGAAGACAATCACCCAGCCGAGCAGCAGATAGGCGGCAATCGACAGCTTCTCGAACCGGCCGGGCAGGAAAACCTTCAGCGCGACGCCGGCCAGCGCGACGGTCCATACGAACACGAACAGCGTCAGCCCCCATTCGCCGCCGATGGTGACCAGCGAGAAGGGCGTGTAGGTGCCCGCGATCATTACGAAGATGGCCGAGTGGTCGAGCCGCCGGAACCGTTCCTTCCAGCGCCCCTCCGGTGCGAAATTGTAGAGCGCGGATGCGCCGAGCATGGACGACAGGCCGAGCAGGTAGATCGCGATCGAGGTGATGCCGAGCCAGCCCGCATCGGGCACGGCCAGGATCAGCAGCGTGATACAGGCGCCGAGCGCCATCAGGCCGCCGATGCTGTGGATCACGGCATCGGCAATTAGCTCTCCGCGGGAGTAGGGCCGGGAACCGGCATTGGATGCTGAGTTATCCATCGCTGGATTCGAAGATGGGGCCGTCGGATGACATGCGAAAGACTTTTCTGCCGCCTCCGTGACGGGCACCATGGGCGCGACCGGGGAGGAACGACATGACGCTGAAACTGAACCTGATGGCCGGCTACTGGTCGGCGCATCCGCCGCAGAATTTCGTCGAGATGGCCCAGCTGGCGGAACGGCTCGGCTATTACGGCTTCTTCACCGCCGAGGCCTGGGGCTCGGACGCCCTGACGCCGCTGGCCTGGGTCGGCGCCCAGACATCGAAGATCAAGCTCGGTACGGCGATCGCGCAGATTTCGGCCCGGACGCCGACCTCGCTGGCCATGCATGCGATGACGCTGGATCACCTGACGAACGGCCGGGTCATTCTCGGGCTCGGCGTTTCGGGGCCGCAGGTCGTCGAGGGCTGGTACGGCCGGCCCTTCGCGAAGCCGCTGGCCCGCACCCGCGCCTATGTCGACATCATCCGTCAGGTTCTGGCGCGTGACGAACCGGTGCAGCACCAGTCGGAGCACTACACACTGCCCTATCCGGAAGACGCGCCGGGCAGCTGGGGCATGGGCAAGCCGCTGCGCTCCATCGTCCATCCGCTCAGGTCCGACCTGCCGATCTTCCTGGGCGCCGAGGGTCCGAAGAACGTGCAGATGGCGACCGAAATCTGTGACGGCTGGTACCCGCTCTATTTCTCGCCCACGGGACCGAAGGTCTATGCCGAGCAGACAGCCAACCTGAGGCCGGGCTTCGAGATCTTCTGTCCCGTCCGGCTGCAGATCACGGACGACGTCGAGCGTGGTCTGGAAGGCATCAAGGAGAACCTCGCGCTCTATGTCGGCGGCATGGGCAGCCGCGACCAGAACTTCCACAACCAGCTGGTCGCGCGCATGGGCTACGAGGACGCCGCGCGGAAGATCCAGGACCTCTATCTGGACGGCAAGAAGCGGGAGGCCGTCGCCGCTGTGCCGGATGCGCTGGCCGACGAGATTTCTCTGATCGGCCCGCCGGAGCGCATCCGCGACAAGCTCGCCGCCTGGGACGAGAGCCCGGTCACGGGCCTCATGGTCTGGGCCAATGACGAGCGCGATCTGGCCCAGATGGCCGAACTGGTGCTGGCAGCCTAGGGAGCGTGGTCATGTCCGAAAGTCTTCCGGAGCCGACAACCGATCTGGTGCGGGCGAAGCGCGATCTGTCGGACCATGGCTACTGCCTTGTTGCCGATGCGCTGGAGCCGGTTCTTCTGAAGGAGACCGCCGAACGGCTGGCCGCCCAGGCCCGCGCCGAGGACGGCATGGGCCTTTCGTTCCGCGACGGCGGGGTGAACCAGAAGGTCGTCGACGATTACGGCAACATGCTGCCGGATGCGTTCTCCAGTGCTCGCGGCGGGATCAACCAGCGGGTCTGGAATCTTGTCAACAAGGGCCGGTGTTTCCGCGATCTGGTGATCCATCCCCTGGTCGACGAACTGGTCGGCCATGTGCTTGGCGACGCCTTCATCCTGTCGAACCACTCGGCCAACATCGCGCGGCCCGGCGGCGTGCGGATGGGCTTGCACACGGACCAGTGGTGGATGCCGCAGCCGGTCCGGGCCGATGCCGACTATGTCCGGCCCGCCGACCTGACGCGGGCGCCGTCGGACGGGTTCGTTCATCCGGAGCCGTCGCTGGGCATCGCGCCCCCCGTCGTCTGCAACACGATGTGGATGCTGAGCGATTTCACCGCGGCGAACGGCGCGACTGAGATGGTGCCGGGCTCCCACCTGTCCGGCGCGCATCCGAATCCGGGAGACCAGAGCGGCTACAGGATCGTCCAACCCGAAGCGCCCGCCGGCACGTTGCTGGTCTTCGACGGGCGGCTCTGGCACGGCACCGGGGCGAACGCGGCCAATTCCGACAGGGTCGGCATCCTGGTCACCTTCTGTGCGCCGCAGTTCCGCCAGCAGGAGAACCAGACTCTCGCAGTTGATCCCGCGCTCTGGGACGAAATGCCTGAGAAGCTTCGGGCGCGGCTCGGGTTCCGCGTCTGGAACGCCTATGGCCGGATCGAGTTGCCGGCCGAGGAGTGGGTTTCGCCGACGCCGGAGCGGATCGGCGAACTCGGTTGAGGTTCAGCCGCCGCCCTTGCCGGTCTGCTTCCAGAAGACGTCCTTCTTCGCGACCCGGCCGTCGCGAACCGTGATGATCTCGACGCCGCGCTGGGTGAAGGCGTCGCCGCCCCTGTGCCGGCCCTCGACGCGGTAGGTCATGAGGATCCGTTCGTCGCCCAGCACTGCATAGTCGATCTCCTCGAAGCGGAGGCTCTCGAACAGGGCATTGTTGTCCGCGATGCCTTCAAGGAATCCGTCGACGCCCTTGCGCACCCTCCCGTCGGGCGCATCCTCGCCGATGGCGAAGTGCCATTCCGCGTCGTTGGTCAGGGCGCCTTCCAGCAGGGCGCGGTCGGCCTTGAAGATCGCCTTTCCCATGCGGCGCATCACGCCGTCGGCCATTTCCGCTGTCATCGCCATCTCGGACCTCCCGCCGGTTCCAGGGCCATGTTCGCCAGCGCCGGGCCTCAGCGCAAGCCGTCGAAGATAGCGTCGATGGAACGGCAAAGCGCTTCCATGGCCGCCGCCCTGTCCGGGGCGGCGAGGATGTGCATGACGCCCTCGTTCATGGCGCCGGAGAGCAGGATGGCCAGTTCCTCGAGGGGCAGGGGACGGATGACGCACGCGGTCGCCGCGGCTTCCAGGCCGACCTTCAACGATGCGATGCCGTTCTCCCGGTCGATACGGCGCCACTCCGAAAGCCCCAGCACCGCCGGCCCGTCGATCATCACGATGCGGACGAAGTCGTCCCTGGCAGCCAGGTCCAGGAACACCCGGCTGCCGTCCTTCAGCGCCTGCAGCGGGTCGCCTGTGTTCCGGGTCGCGGTCTCTATCGCGTCATAGACCTCGTGCTGCATGTCCTCGACGACGGCGCGAAACAGGGCGGTCTTGTCCTCGAACTGGTGATAGAGCGCGCCGCGGCTGACCCCCGCCGCCTTCGCGATGGCCGGTGTCGAGGCGTCGTGAAACCCGGTTTCGGCGAAGGCCCGGCGCGCGGCGGCGACCAGCTTTCCGCGGGTGACCGCTGAACGGCGGTCCTGCCCGGTGATCGGACGCGCAGAATCTTCTTGCATACATACAGCCTGTTTGTTTATATCCAACTTACATACAGACTGTATGTTTGTGTGGTTCCAGCGTCAAACTCCAAGCGGGAGACCCGTCATGAAAATCACCAGCTACTATCCCGTCCTCGCCGTTCGTGATGTCGCGCGTTCGGTCGCCTTCTACCGTGAGCATTTCGGTTTCCGGCGGCCTTCGAGGCCGACTGGTACGCGCATCTGACCCTTGATGCCGACGTGCCGGTGAATCTGGGCCTGGTTCGCCACGACCACGAGACGGTGCCCGTCCCCCGGAACATTGCCGGTGGCTTGCTGATCAATTTCGAGGTCGCGGATGTCGACTCCGAATATGACCGGCTGAAGGCGGCGGGGCTGCCGATGCTGCGCGATCTGGTCAGTGAGGCCTTCGGCTAGCGCCATTTCATCACCCGGGACCCGGACGGCGTCATGATCGACGTGATCACCCCGATCGCCCCGTCGGACGAGTTCGCCGCGCAGTATCTGGAGGGGGCGCCGGCCTGAGCGGCGGCCCGCTAATGCGGCTGCCGGCGTCAGGTAAGATCGTGAAGCCGGAAGGTGCGCTGCCCGGCATGACCGAAACGGTAGGAGAGGCCCGCGTCGACATGGATTCGATACCCTGCGGCGCGGGCCTTCTCGCAGAAGCCGTAGTCCTCGCCCAGCCACTGATCGCCCTTTTCGGGATCCTCGCCGCGAAAGGCGATCGGAAACCAGGGCTTCTCGATGGCGCGGAAGACGTCGGCGCGGATCAGCACGCCCCCGAAGCCGATGAAGTCCGCCTCGACGAGGCCGTCGTCGGGGCCGACCGCGAGACGCTCCCCCCAGCGCTTCAGCGCCGAACTCATCAGCGCGCCGTCCCGGCGGGTGGTGTAGGTGACGCCGGCGATATCGACCCGGTGGCCGAGCAGTTGCAAGGCCGTCTCGGGCGGAAAGCTCATGTCGCTGTCCAGGAACAGCAGGTGGCTGGCGCCGCTGGCAAGCGCCCGGTTCACCAGCGTCTGCCGGCCCTTGGAGAGGATCGTGGTCTTCACGTTGTAGAGCGAACAGTCGATCCGTTGCGCGCCCAGCCTGGCGAGCATGACACTCAGGCTGACGGTGAAATCCATGTGCACCATGTCGCCGGACGGGATGCAGATGGCGATCTTGACTGGCGTCTCCGCCATCCGCTCCCTCCGGTTCGGCGGTTCAGGTGAACTCGCGGGCGTCCTCGACCACGATCCCGTCATTCGGCAGGCTGCCCGGCGCCACGATTTCGACATCACCGCGCAGCTTGGTCACAGTCTGGACAGACTGCTTCAGCGCATCGGCCAGACCGCTGTCGCCCTTCGAGGCCTCGGCCTTCAGCACCATCTGGTCGCGGTTGTCGGGATTGGTGATGACGATCCGCGCCTTGTCCACCTCCGGGTGCCGGGCCACGATCTCGCCCACCAGCTTGGCGTGGACGAACATGCCGCGGACCTTGGCCGACTGGTCGGCGCGGCCCATCCAGCCCTTGATCCGGGTGTTGGTGCGCCCGCAGGCGCTGGCGCCCGGCAGGATCGCCGTCATGTCGCCGGTGCCGTAGCGGATCAGCGGATAGACCGGGTTGAAGGTGGTGACCACGATCTCGCCGACCTCGCCTTCCTCAACCGGCTCGCCGGTGCCCGGGCGGCAGATCTCCAGGATCAGGCCCTCGTCCAGGATCATCCCCTCGACCGGCAGCGACTCGTAGGCGATCAGGCCGATATCGGCGGTGCCATAGCCCTGGGTCGTGACGATGCCGCGGTCCTCGAACCATTGCCGGAGCGACGGCGGCAGCGGCTCCGCGCCGACCGAGGCCTTGCGGTATGACGAGCTGTCCTTGCCCATCTCGTCCGCCTTTTCCAGCAGGATGCGCAGGAAAGAGGGCGTGCCGGCATAGGCGGTGGGCTTCAGCCGCTCGATGGCGTCGACCTGGATTTCGGTGTTGCCGACGCCGCCCGGGAAGATGGCGCAGCCGATCGCGCGGCAGCCGGTCTCGACCAGGCCGCCGGCAGGCGTCAGGTGATAGGAGAGCGTGTTGTGGACGATGTCGCCCGGTCTGAAGCCGGCGGCCCAGAGGGCGCGGGCATAGCGCCAGTGGTCGCGGGCGTCGCTGTCCGGCTCGAAGATCGGGCCCGGCGACATGTACACATGCGCCATCCCGGTGATCGGCACTGCGTTCAGCCCGCCGAAGGGCGGGTTGGCGTTCTGTGCGTCCTGCACATCCGGCTTGCGGATCACCGGCAACTGCCGCAGCGCCTCCCGGCTGTTGATCTCGTTCGGATCGATGTCCTTGTAGAGCTCGCTGAAATAGCTGGCGTTCTGCTTCGCGTGGGCCACCTGGCCCGGCAGCGCCGCCATCAGATCCTTCTCGCGCTCGTCGGCCGAGCGGGTCTCAAGCCCGTCGAAATGGTCGCTCATCTTTCCCTCCCCCGGAATTCAGGCGTCTGTCGCGAAATCTATCCGGTGTCGCCTTCGATTGCGACTACTGGCGTCCGAATGCCACGCCGCCCGGCGTCATCTCCAGATGCAGTTCGTCGCCGTCATAGGGATGGGCGTCGGCGACGGCCTCGTCGACCTCGATGCCAAGCCCCGGCGCCGTCGGAGGGATGACGTGGCCGTCTTCCCAACGGATCGGCGATTTCAGCAGGTCCGCGAAGAAGCCGTCGAAGCGCTCGATGCTTTCCAGAATCAGGAAGTTGGGCGAGCAGGTGGCGAGCTGGATGTTCGCCGCCGCGACCACGGGCCCGCAATAGAGATGCGGCGCGATCTGGACCTGATGCGCTTCGGCCATGCCCGCGATCTTCTTCGCCTCCAGAATGCCGCCCACCCGGCCCAGGTTCGGCTGCAGGATCGAGGCGGCGCCGGTCTCGATGACGCGTGCGAACTCGAACTTGGTCGCCAGCCGCTCTCCGGTCGCAATGGGAACGGCAGTGGCGCGTGCGACCTCGGCCATCAGTTCGGGACGATCGGGCGGCACCGGCTCCTCGAACCAGAGCGGGTCCCAGGGCTCGATCCGCCGCGCCATGCGTTTTGCGCCGGAGACGGTGAACTGGCCGTGGGTGCCGAACAGCAGGTCCGCCCGGTCGCCGACGGCTTCCCGCAGCTTCCGGCAGAAGGCTTCCGAGCGATCCAGCGCGGCGATGTCGGGCTGGTGGCCGTCATAATCGGTATAGGGGCCGGCGGGGTCGAATTTCAGCGCGGTGAAGCCCATCGCCAGATAGTCGGCGGCGCGTTCCGCGGCCATGTCCGGATCGTCGTAGACGGTCTTCTGCCTGCTGTCCGCATCGGGATAGACGTCGCCGTCGGCCGGGTAGATGTAGGTATAGCTTCTCAGCCGATCCCACGCCCTGCCGCCCAGCAGGTTGTAGACAGGCTGCTCCGCCGCCTTGCCGATGATGTCCCAGCATGCCATTTCCAGCCCCGAGAGGACGCCCGACAGGGTGATGTCGGGACGGTGCCCGAAACCGGCGCCGTAGGCCCGCCGCCAGAGCCGCTCGATGTCGTGCGGGTCCTGGCCTTCGAAGGTGCGTTGGAACATGTCGGCGGCCATCGCCTCGACGACCTTCGGGCCGAAGGTGGCGGTGTAGATCTCTCCGATCCCCTCGATCCCGCAGGCCGTCGTCAGCTTGACGATGATGAAGTAGCGCCCGCCCTTGCGGGGCGGCGGGTTGCCCACGGTCCAGCTCTTCAGCGACTGCAGCTTCATGACGGTGCCCCGTCGCCGAAGACGATCACATTCCTGAGCGCCTCGCCACGCTTCACCGAGGCGATGGCCTCGTTGATCTGAGCCAGCGGGTAGCGGCCGGTGATCAGTTCGTCCAGCTTCAGCCGTTCCTGCCGGTAAAGCGCGACGAGCCAGGGGATGTCGGCCTGGATGCGTGCCGTGCCCATCTTCGAACCCAGAACCCGCTGGTTCAGCGCCGCGACGGTGCCGGGATCGAAATCGATCATGTCCCCCGTCGGTGGCATGCCGACCAGAACGATAGCCCCGCCGGGTGCGCAACAGTCGAAACATTGCGCAATGGCCTGCTTCACGCCGACGGTCGCGAAGACGTAGTCCACGCCAGTGCCGCCGGTCAGCGTCCGGATTTCCGCCGCCGCATCGGCCTGAAGCGAGTTGATCGTGTGGGTCGCGCCGAAGGTCTTCGCCGCCGCCAGCTTGTCGTCGGCGATGTCGATGGCGATGACCATCGACGCCCCGTTCAGCACTGCGCCCTGGATGCTGTTCAGCCCGACGCCGCCTGCGCCGACGACGGCCACCGTGCTGCCGGTCTCGATGGCGGCCGTGTTGGAAACCGCGCCGAAGCCGGTGATCACACCGCAGGCCAGCAGCGAGGCTGAATCCAGCGGAATGTCCTTCGGGATGGCCACGGCCTGGCTGTGATCGACGGTGACGTATTCGGCGAATCCGCCGGTGCGGAGACCCTGGACCAGCACCTCGCCACCGGTCGTCTTCAGCGGCGACGCCGCGTCGAGCGGGAAGCTGGCGCCGCAGGTGACCTGCATGCCGCGCGCGCAGGCCGGGCATTCGCCGCAGGAGCGGATCAGCGTGACGACGACATGATCGCCCGCCGACACGTTGACGACGCCGGGTCCGACCGTCTCGACGACGCCGGCGGCCTCATGGCCGTAGACCGCTGGCAGGTTGCCGCCCCAGGCGCCGTCGGCGAAGAAGATGTCGCTGTGGCAGATCGCGCAGGCGGCCAGCTTCACCCGGATTTCGCCCGGGCCGGGCGGGGCCAGGTCGACCTCCTCGATCGTCAGCGGTTCGCCGAAGGTGCGGCAGACGGCGGCTTTCATCCGGTCGCTCCATTGTCATAACGGGCGCGGGCAATGTGGCTTAGGATGCGCCCGGACCGAAACCTGAAATTTGGGGAGCGCATCATGGTCGTCGTCCATCATCTGGAACATTCCCGCTCGCAGCGGGTGCTGTGGTTTCTCGAGGAACTGGGAACGGAGTACGAGATCCGGTTCTACAAGCGGAACCCGGAGACCAATTTCGCCCCGCCTGAGCTGACGGCGGTTCATCCGCTTGGCAAGTCGCCGGTGATCGAGGACAGGGGACAGACGATCATCGAGTTCGCCGCGATCATCGAGTACCTGTCGCTGACCTATGGCAACGGGCGCTACACGCCTTCGACCAATTCGCCGGAATACGTGACCTATCTGCAGTGGATGCACTTCGCCGAGGGGTCGGCGATGCTGCCGTTCCTGCTCAGGCTCTACGCCAGTCGGCTCGGCGATGCCGCGGCGCCGCTGATGCCGCGTATCGACGGCGAGACCGACAATTTCCTGAGCTATATCGACGGCGCGCTGGAAGGCCGGGACTTCTTCATGGGCAGCGAGATCTCTGCCGTGGACTTCCAGATGAGCTTCGTCGGCGAGATCGCCAAGGTGCAGGGCATGCTGGCGAACCGGCCGAACCTGAAGGGTTTCGTCGACCGCATCCAGGCGCGGCCGGCCTACAAGGCGGCGCTGGAAAAGGGCGGTCCCTACCGCTTCGCCTGAGACGGCGCGCCCGCGACGACGGGCGTCTTTTCCTTCGGGAAGGCGGTGCCGATGGCGGCGAAGATCAGGCACGTGGCGATCAGTTCGGTCCAGCCCAGTCGCTCGCCAAGCAGGATGGCCGAGGATCCGAGGCCGACCAGCGGCACCAGCAGGACCGAGAGCGACGACGTCTTCACCGGCAGGCGTTTGACCAGCCAGAGATAGGCGGCGACGCCGAAGACCTGGGCGATCAGCCCGGCATAGAGCGTCGTCGCCACTGCCTGCCAGGAAAAGGCGAAGAAATCGACCTCGGTCATTTCCGGGGTGGCGATCACCACGATTGGCAGGGCGCCGAAGAACAGCTGCCAGGTCATTGCCGGCAGGTGGGCCATCTTGTAGTCGGTCCGCTTCTGCCAGACGGTGCCGAAGGCGAAACACCAGGCCGCGCCGATCATCACGAGCACGCCGACCGGTGAGCGGTCGACGGCGCGGATGTCCTCGCCGATCAGGATCGCGAGACCGGCCATCGCGAGACCGAGTCCCAGCAGGCGCCACCGCGTCGCGCGCTCGCCCAGCATCGGGATGCTCAGCAGGAAGGCCCAGACCGGCATGGTGTAGGCGATCAGCGCGGCGCGTCCTGCACCGATCAGGGTCACGCCGACGGCCGACAGGTAGAGCCATGCGCCGACATTGAAGATCCCGGCGATGATCAGCGGCAGCCAGGATCCTTTCGGAACCTTGAGACTGTGACCGGCGGCCAGCGTGATCAGCGCCATGGCGACAAAGGCCAGGGTCGAACCGACGGCGCGGAAGGTCAGGATCGGAATCTCTTCGGTGGCCACGCGCATTGCCGGCCACAGCAGTCCCCACACAAGGACAAGCATGACGAAGATGCCCAGGGCGAAACCGTCCGGACGCCCGCTGTCCTGTGTCTCGGGTGAATTCATGGTGCGGCACAATAAGACCTTTCCCCGGTCTGCCAAGCCGTCAACGAGCGGCTGAGTTCCGAAACCGGATTGCTGTCATTTGGCGTCACAGCCGCTTGATGCTGCGAATGAGTTGCATTCCTGTTGACCTGAAGCCCGGCGTTCTGTAGTTGCGTATCACTCGCAGAAAAAACTCCAGGGGAACTTCCGGAATGAGCCTGATCCATCGACTTTCCGCCTTCGGGGCGGCCGGTCTCATCGGTGTCGCAGCCGTCTCCGCCGCGGCTGCGGACGACAAGATCTATGCCGGCTTCCCGGTCACCGTGAAGGGATATGCCGGCGACAAGACGCACTCGGTCTCCTACAGCGGACAGGCCGCCCGGAACGTGCTGCACGACTCGCTGAAGAAGCTGGCGTCGAAGGGCGATGCCGCCGCAATGACCGCCTATTTCGAGGGCAAGGATGACGGCCGGGCGATCCTGGCGCCGGCCACGAAGGGCAAGTTCGTCGTCGCCCAGGGCACTGTCGGCGAGATCAGCAAGGACAAGAACATCGCCGGCAAGACCTATGGCGGCGCGATCCTGGGCTGGCCCAATGCGCCGACCGGCGCGGAACTGGTGAAGTTCTGGATTGCCAAGGCTGCCGCGGCCGACGGCGGTGTCGACACCGCCAATGGCTACGACTACGCCCAGCTGATTTCCAAGTTCATCATGGGCGCGATGAATTACAACCAGGCTGTCGACGGCTATCTGGACGAGTATCTGGAAGCCGACAAGAAGCCGAACGACAAGCCCTACAGCGACGGCGCCGCCTATACCGGCAAGGAGCACGCCTGGGACGAGGCCTTCGGCTATTTCGGCGCGCCGGCGCACGCGATGAAGCTGAGCGCCGATAACGTCTACGCCATCGCCAAGCAGACCGACGAGGCCTTCGCGCTGGCCGATCACAATGGCGACGGCAAGGTCGATCTGTACACCGAGATGACCTACGGTCCAGCCTACTACGCGGCCGGTTTCGACCGCTCTTCGGACGGCAAGACGTCCTACCTCCACACCATCGTGGGGAACTTCATCGACGGACGTCAGTTGCTGGCGGACGCAAAGGGCGAGAAGCTGACCGACGCCCAGCGCGCCCAGCTCAAGGCGCATGCCGCCGCAATCGGCGACCAGTGGCAGAAGGTGCTCGCCGAGGCCGTCTTCAAGTATGCCGGCTCTGTCTACAAGGATCTCGGCAAGCTCAAGATCATCATCGAGGCCAATGGTGAGACCGATGCCGTGCTGGCCGACTACATCAAGCACTGGGGCGAACTGAAGGGCTTTTCGCTGGCGCTGCAGACGGGCAAGGAGAATCTCGGCGAGACCGCTGTTCGCCTCAACCGGATGATCGGTTTCGGTCCTGTCATGCCGAACCTGAGCCAGGTCGTCGATATCGACAGCGACGGCAACTACATCAAGGGCGAGGCCAGCCCGATTGCCGAGTACATGGCGCACATGCTGAAGGTCCAGAAGCTGATGGGCGACACCTTCGGCATCAAGGTGCGTGAGAACGACGCCACCGGCGATCTGTCTGAACTGTCGAGCCAGCTAGGCAGCGGCGCCAGCGCCGAGAACGACTGACCGGAAAGGGCCCGGGTTGATCGACTTCGCCGCCGAATGGCTGCAATCGATCGGTGACGCGTTTCTGAACCCGCAGAAGCGCGTCTTCGCCGGGTATTTGCTGAGCGCCATGGCGATCGCGGTGATCGCCATGGCTCTCGCTCATGGCGGCGGACTGCGCGCCGCCCTGCGGCGGATTTTCGATCCGAAAGTCTGGTTCTCGCGGTCGGCCCGGACCGACTACCTGATCGTCTTCATCAACCGTGCCGTCATGATGCTGACAGCGCCCTGGCTGGTGGCGCGCATGGCCTTCGGGCCGGCGCTTTTCCTGCTGCTTCACGAGATCCCCGGCGGCCGCTTCGACCTCTGGCCCGGTGCGCCCCTCTGGGCTGTCGCGTTGCTTTTCACGGCCGCCTATTTCGTTCTCGACGACCTGTCTCGCTATCTGGTGCACCGGCTGATGCACGCCTGGCCGGTGCTCTGGGCGTTCCACAAGGTGCATCACACGGCCGAGACGCTGACGCCCTTCACTGTCTACCGCACGCATCCGGTCGAGGGCTTCGTCTTCGCCGCGCGCAGTGCGGTGGTGCAGGGCCTGTTGATCCCCGTCTTCGTCTTCTTCTTCGCCGACCGGGTCGACCTGATGACGGTGATCGGCGCCAACATCTTCCTGTTCGCCTTCAATGCCGCCGGATCGAACCTGCGGCATTCCCACATCGCGATCCGGTACGGGCGGCTGGAAAAGCTGCTGGTCTCACCCGCCCAGCATCAGCTTCACCACTCGCTCGACCCGCGCCACTTCGTCTGCAATTTCGGGGCGGCGCTCTCGGTCTGGGACCGGATCGGCGGCAGCTGGGTGCCATCCGAGCGTGGACAGGTGCTGCGCTTCGGTGTGGCCGCGTCCGAACGCCACGATGTGCACGGGCTTTATGGCGTGTATCTCCATCCCTTCGTTGACGCAGCGTCCGCCGTCGCCCGGAGGCTGTCCCCCCACAGGATTACGAGTGACCTCATGACCGTGTTTTCCGCCGTCCGGAACCGTCTGCCGCGCCGCCGCGCCGCCGCGGCCCTGCTTGCCGGCGCGCTGGCATTGCCCCTCGCCGCCGACCGGGCCGCCGCCAAGGAAGGCGAACTGGACATCTATTCGCACCGGCAGCCGTTCCTGATCCAGCCGTTCATCGACGCCTTCACCGCGGAGACAGGCGTCAAGGTGAACATGGTCTACGCCTCGAAGGGACTGGCGCAGCGCCTGCTGATCGAGGGCAAACGCAGCCCGGCTGACGTGGTGCTGACCGTCGATATCGGCCGCCTCGCGGTCTATTCGGACAAGGATCTGCTGGCGGAAGTGAACTCGCCGACGCTCGCGCAACACATTCCGGCGCATCTGCGCGATCCGGGAAACCGCTGGTTCGCGTTCTCGACTCGCGCCCGCGTGATCGCCGTGTCGAAGGAGCGTGTTCCGGAAGGCGCCGTCACCCAGTACGAGGATCTGGCCGATCCGAAATGGAAGGGCCGCATCTGTTCGCGCCCGGGCAGCCATGTCTACAACCGCGCGCTGATGGCCTCGATGATCGCCGCCGACGGCGCCGAGGCCGCCGAGAAGTGGGCCGAAGGGCTGGTCAGCAACCTCGCCCGGCGGCCGCAGGGCAATGACCGCGCCCAGGTGAAGGCGATTGCCGAGGGCGAATGCGACATCGCCATCATCAACCACTATTACTACGGCAACCTGCTGACTTCCGATCAGCCCGAGCAGCGGGACTGGGCCGCGAGCATACGTCTGGTGTTCCCCAACCAGGACGGCAGGGGCGCCCACGTCAACATCTCCGGCGGCGGCGTTGCGAAATACGCCGACAACAAGGAGATGGCGGTCCGGTTCCTGGAGTTCCTGACCTCGGACAAGGCCCAGCATCTCTACGCCGACATCAACACCGAATATCCGGTCAATCCGGAGGTGCCGTTGCCCGATGCGCTGAAGGCGTGGGGCGCCTTCCGGGCGGACACCCTGCCCATCGTCCGCATCGCCGAACTGGCGCCCGAGGCCCAGCGCATGATCGACAGGGTCGGGTGGTAGAGCTTTCCGCGAGCCCGGTCCGCCGGTCCGCCCGGTACGGCGTTCGCGCCTCGACACTTCTTGTCCTGATCCTGGCGGGGTTCCTGCTGGGACCGATCATGGCCGTGTTCGCCGCCGCTCTCGGCGACAGCGAAGGGCTCTGGGCGCATCTCGCCTCGACCCTGCTGCCGGTCTATGTCGCCAACACCGTGACCCTGATGGCGGGCACCGGGGCCGTCAGCCTGGCCTTCGGCGTCGGCGCTGCCTGGCTGGTCTCCCGCTACGACTTTCCGGGCCGCAGGATCATGGAATGGGCGTTGCTGCTGCCTGCGGCGGTGCCAGCCTACATCGTGGCCTACACCTATACGGACCTGCTGGAATATGCGGGCCCCGTGCAGGGCGCCCTGCGCGCGCTGTTCGGCTGGACCAGCACCCGCGACTACTGGTTCCCCGAAATCCGCTCGATGGGCGGCGCGATGCTGGTCATGGGATCGGCGCTCTATCCCTATGTCTACATGATGACGCGCATCGCCTTCCGGCAGACGCCGCTGTCGCTGAACGACGTCGCCCGGATTCACAACCGCAGCCTGTTCCTGTCGGTGGCGCTGCCGATGGCGCGGCCGGCCATGGCGGCGGGACTGGCGCTGGTTCTGATGGAGACGGTGAGCGATTTCGGCACGGTCGAGTATTTCGCGCTGGAGACGCTGACTCTCGGCATCTTCAACGTCTGGCTCGGCATGAACAGCCTGCCGGCCGCGGCGCAGATCGCATCGGTCGCGACCCTGTTCGTCGTCACGCTGCTGGCGCTGGAACTGACCGCGCGGTCCCGGCGGCGCTATGCCGGCGGCAGCCGCCGAGCCACGGGTCTGGCCGTCGAGACGCTCGGGGGCTGGCGGGCGCTGTCCTGCCTCGCGCTTTGCCTGATTCCGGTCGTGATGGGTTTCGCACTGCCGGCGGCGATCCTGCTGAGCTTCGTGCTGCAGGGCTATTCTCTGGACGACTACGGCACGGTCCTGCTGGTGGCCGAGAATTCCGTTCTGCTCGCCGCCCTGACCGCAGGCCTGATCGCGCTGATCGCGACGGTGATGGTGCTGACAGTGACTTTCCGCGGCAACCGGCCGCTGCGGTTCCTCGCCGGCCTTTCTGCCATCGGCTATGCCTTCCCCGGCACGATTCTGGCCATCGGCGTGCTGACATTCTCCGGCGCACTTGATGACGGTCTGGAGTTCCTGACGGTCGATCTGCTGGGGATGGAAGACGGCATCTATCTCACCGGGTCGCTGGCTCTTGTCGTGATCGCCTGCGTCGTGCGTTTCCACGCGGTGGGCTTCGGCGCGTTGACGGCGGGGTCGGCCGCATGCCGCCCAACGTGCTGCATGCCAGCCGCGTGCTCGGCCGCAGTTTTCCCGAGAGTGTGCGCGAGGTTGCCCTGCCGCTCATCCGCGGTTCGGTCATGGCGGCGGCGCTGCTGGCCTTTGTCGACGTGATGAAGGAACTGCCGATGACGCTGCTGCTCCGACCGTTCAACTACGAGACGCTGGCGACGCTGGTCTATCAGTACGCCAAGGACGAACTGCTGGAACAGGCGGCCCTGCCGGCGCTGATCATCGTCGCTGTCGGCGTCCTGCCGGTCGTGCTGATGAACCGGATGATCCGCCAGGCGTCGGAGCCTGTCGGCTAGCTCCGTTCCGGCGGGCGGTGGCAGACCGCCTGCAGCTTGTTGCCATCAGGATCGCGGACATAGGCCGCGTAGTAGTCCCGGTGATAATGCGGCCTGAGGCCCGGTGAACCCTCGCTGGTGCCGCCATGGGTCAGCGCAGCCCTGAAGAACGCATCCACCGCGTCCCGGTCCTTCGCCATGAAGGCGCAGTGCCATCCATTGCCGCGATGCGGCGGCTGACGGTCATAGGGCACGTTGATCACGAACTGCGTGTCCATCGGCTTGCCGTAGGCGAAGGCCTCGGCCTCGATCTCCCAGGCGAATGGCAGTTCGAGGACCTCCATGATGGCGTCGTAGAAGATGCGCGAGCGTTCGAGGTCGCTGCTGCCGACCGTGACATGGCTGTACATGCCGTCTCCTGTCAGGGGAGGGGAACGCCCGCCTCCGCGAAGGCCGCCTTCTGGCGTTCGGCCATCGCGTCGGCGTCGAAACCCTCGATCAGTTCATGGAACATCCGGTACCAGTTTATCTCGGATTTCAGGTGCAGGAAGACGCCTCCGAGCCCGATCGCGGCGCGGTCCATGAAGACGAACTCGCGGGGCGGGGTGACGCCGCCCCGCTCCTTCAGTTCACGGTGCACGCGCTCGGCGACCTCGCGGCCATAGACGCCCTCGTCGCCGAATTCCTGGATCTTCCGGGGGCGGTCCTCCAGCAGGGGCGCGTAGACGAAGGCGGCCCAGAGATTGAGCGTCTCGATCACCTCGTCGTTCAGGCCCTCGAAACCCCAGCTTTCATAGGCGTGCACGGCCAGATCGCGGTTGTCGTCGCGGATCGCGCGGTAGAGATCGATGACGCCCTTCACGAATTTCGGCTGGAAGGTGCGGATGCAGCCATAGTCCAGCAGGTTGATCGTGCGGTCGTCGCGGACCGTGTAGTTGCCCAGATGCGGGTCGCCGTGGATCACGCCATAGCCGTAGAACGGCACGTACCAGGCCCGGAACATGTTGACCGCCAGTTCGTTGCGCACCTCGATCGGCTCGCCCCTGAAGGTCAGCAAGCGCTTGCCGTCCAGCCAGCCCATGGTCAGCAATCTGTCAGTCGACAGCGCCGGATAGATCTCGGGGACGTGCACATGCGGCTCGTCGGCGAGCATCATGCGATAGAGCGCCATGTGCTTCGCCTCCAGCCGGTAGTCCAGCTCCTCGCGCAGCCGGTCGCCGATCTCGGCGTGGATGTTGGAGGTGTCGATGGAGCGGTCGTAGCGGCGGTAGATCGAGAAGATCAGCTTCAGCTGCCGGAGGTCCGCCTCCACTGCCGAACGCATGTCGGGATACTGCAGCTTGCAGGCGAGGCGGGTGCCATCCAGATCGGTGGCCCGGTGGACCTGTCCGAGCGATGCCGCCGAAGCGGCCTCGCGCTCGAACTCGCCGAACTTCTTGCGCCAGCCCGGTCCCAGCTCGGAGACCATGCGGCGCTTGACGAAGGCCGGTCCCATCGAGGGGGCGTCGGCCTGCAGCTGCGCCAGTTCCTGGGCGTATTCCTTGGGCAGCGCCTCGGGGATGGTCGACAGGATCTGCGCGACCTTCATCAGCGGCCCCTTCAGGCCGCCAAGGGCTGCGCGTAGTTCCCGGGCATGGTCGTCGCGGTCGATCTTCACGCCCAGATAGCGTTCGCCGGCCAGCTTGGCCGCCAGCCCGCCCATCGAGCGCCCGACGCGCGCGTAGCGCCGGACCTGCGATCCGATCCCGTTCTCGTTGTCCGCCATGGTGAAGTTCCGCCTTTCCCGACCCCCTATATAGGGGCGGATGCGCCGATGTTCCTGCTATTCGGGGCTACGGCGCAGGAGGCGCGGCAGATCAGCGGCCGGCGTCTTCCGGCTGCTCGACCTGCAGGCCGAGCTTCTTCAGCGCGTCCACCGGCTGCTGCTTCTGGGCCAGGCCGGCCTGACGGATCAGGACGATGGAGACGCGGCGGTTGGCGTCGGCAAACGGATCGTCGGGCACCAGCGGTTCCTGATCGGCCTTGCCGGTGACCTGGTCGATCCGCTGCGCCGGCACGCCCATCTCCAGCAGCGCGCGACGGCTGGCGTTGGCGCGGTCGGCGGACAGTTCCCAGTTGCCGTAGCCATTCGACGAGCGGTAGGGCGTCGCGTCGGTGTGGCCTGTGATCTTGATCTTGTTCGGCAGGCGGCCCATCACGTCGGTCACCAGCGTCAGGATCTCCTTGGTGTGCATTTCCAGATCGGGGCTGCCCTTGGCGAACATCGAGCGGCCCTTGCCGTCGACCAGCTGGATGCGAAGCCCCTCGTCGGTCATGTCGACCATCATGTTCTGGGCGAGTTCCTGCATTTCGGGCGAGGAGTTCTCGATGGCGTCCTCGATGGCGTCCATGGCCTCGTTGAACGACTCCTGCTCGCGCCGGGCCAGTTCCTCGGCGATGTCGTCCTCGCCCGGCTTGCCCTCGCGGCCGCGCTCGCCTTCCGGCGAGGCCTCGTCGACATTCGAAACGCCCTCTTCGTCGACCTCGTCGCCGGCGGGGTCGAACTTCTTGCCGTCCTCGTGATTCTCTTCCTCGTCCTCGATGTCGCCGATCGAGACGACCACCGTGGGCAGGCCGGCGTCGGAGATGCGGGCGCCGTCGCGGACCATGGTCTGCCCGCCCATCGCGCCGCCCGAACCGGAGTTCTGCTGCGACACGGCCGCCGGCGCGAAATAGTCGGCGATGCCGTTCTGCTGCTCGTCCGTGGTGACGTTGAGCAGCCAGAGCAGCAGGAAGAAGGCCATCATCGCCGTCACGAAGTCGGCATAGGCGACCTTCCAGGCGCCGCCATGGTGACCGTGGCCGCCCTTGACGACCTTCTTGACGATTATGGGCTGGCCATCAGCCATTCAGGGGCTCCGTCAGACCTTCGGCGCGTTCTCGACGGCTTCCTCGACTTCCTTGAAGGTCGGCCGTTCGTGGCTGTAGAGGGTCTTCCGCGCAAATTCGACGGCGACCGCCGGGGCATAGCCGTTCAGATAGGCCAGCATGCCGGCCTTGATGCACTGGTAATACTTGGTCTCGCTCTCGGCATAGGCTTCCAGGCTCTTGCCCATCGGGCCGACAAATCCGTAGGCGAGGAAGATGCCGAGGAAGGTGCCGACCAGCGCTGCGGCGATCTTGCCGCCCAGCACCTCGGGCGGCTCCGAGATGTACTGCATGGTGATGATGACGCCCAGCACGGCGGCGACGATGCCGAAGGCGGGCAGGCCGTCGCCGACAGTGGTTACCGCTGACGAGACGGCGTGCTGCTCGTGGTGATGGGTCTCGATGTCCTCATCCATCAGCGCTTCCATCTCGTGGCTGTTCTCGGTGCCCATGGTCATCAGGCGCAGGTAGTCGCAGATGAATTCGATGGCGTGATGGTTCTTCATGATGTTGGGGAAGGCGGTGAAGATGGAGCTCTTCTCCGGGTCCTCGATATGCGCCTCCAGCGCCAGCATGCCCTTGGCCTTGGCCAGCTTGAAGATCGTGTACTGCAGCGTCAGCAGTTCCTCGTAGGCCGCCTTGTTGTAGGGCGAGCCCTTCAGGATCTTGCCGATCGAACCCAGCACGCCGAAGATCACCGTCTTCGGGTTGGAAATGATGAAGGCGCCCAGCGCCGCGCCGCAGATGATCAGCACTTCCAGCGGCTGGATCAGGATCGCGAACGAGCCATGCGGCAGGTAGCCGCCGAGTACCGATCCGATCACGACCACAACGCCGATAATGAAGAACATTTTCCCTGAGCCCCGGACTGTCTGGAACCTGAATTCGGAACACTCTGCCCGGATGCCGGTTAAGATCGCGTTAGCGATAACCGTCATGCGCTGCGGCAGGGCCGGGCCGGATTCCCAAACCGGCCTCGACGCACTAGAGTCGGGGCAGTGTCGGAGTGCCGGTGGGGAGCGGTGAGTTTGGATCAACGGGAACTGCGGGACGTGTTCGGCTGTTTTGCAACAGGCGTCACGATCATCACCGCGCGTGAGGAAGACGGCCGTCCCGTCGGCCTGACGGCGAATTCATTCACCTCCGTGTCGCTGGACCCGCCACTGGTGCTGTTCAATCTGGACCGGGGGGCAAACTGCGCCGACGCCTTCGCCGAGGGCCGGCCTTTCGCCGTCAGCGTGCTTCGCCACGACCAGATGGCGCAGTCGAATCACTTTGCCTCCAAGGCCGAGGACAAGTTCGCCGACGACGGATTCGACTGGACCGAGGGCGAGAATGGCTGCCCCGTGCTGGACGGCGCGCTGGCGCAGCTGGAATGCACCTGCGACAGCCTGCACGACGGCGGCGATCACTGGATCATCATCGGGCGGGTGAGCCGCACCGCGCGCGAAGACGGTGCGCCGCTGCTGTTCTACCGCGGCCGCTACGTCCACCTGGAAGGGGAGTGGTAGGCGGGTCGTCAGCCGCCATCGCCGTCAGGGTTCGACGCCGCCCATCTCGCAGATGATCTTCCACGAATCTTCCGGGATCGGCATGACCGAGAGCCGCGACTGCTTGATCAGAGGCAGGTCGGCGAGGCGTTCCTCGGCCTTGATGTCGGCCAGCGTGACCGGGTTCGGCACCGGCCTTATTGCCTTCACGGTAACCATGCCGAAGCGGCCCTTCGCGTCGGTCGGATCGGGGTGGTACTCCTTGATCACCTCGACGATGCCGACGATTTGCTTCTCGTTCACCGAGTGATAGAAGAAGCCGCGGTCGCCCACCTTCATGGCCTTCATGTTGTTGGAGGCCTGATAGTTGCGGACGCCGTCCCAGCCTTCGCCCACGTCGCCCTTCTTCACCTGGTCGTCCCAGCCCCAGGTGTTGGGCTCGGACTTGAACAGCCAGTAGTTCATCCGCCGCTCTTCTCCCGGATCATGTTGATGATGCCGGAGAAATCCATCGCGCCCTTCTCCATCGCCTCGGCGAACTGGGTGTAGAGCTCGGTCGCCTGGCCGCCCATGTGGGTGGCGGCCCCGGTGTCGCCCGCCGCCGACTGGCTGAGGCGAAGATCCTTCAGCATGTTCTCGGCCGTGAAGCCGGCCTGGTAGTTCCGGTTGGCCGGGCTTGCCGGCACGGGGCCGGGCACCGGGCAGTAGACGTTGATCGACCAGCAGTAGCCGGACGAGGTCGAGACGATGTCGAAGAAGGTCTGCGCGTCGAGCCCCAGCTTCTCGGCCAGCACGAAGGCCTCGCCCGCGGCGATCATCGAGATGCCGAGGACCATGTTGTTGCAGATCTTCGCGGCCTGGCCGTTGCCGACGCCGCCGGCATGGACGATCTTGCCGCCCATCACGTCCAGTATCGGTTGCACCTTCTCGAAGGCCTGGTCGGTCGCGCCGCACATGAAGGTCAGCGTTCCGGCCTCGGCGCCGCCGACGCCGCCGGAGACCGGCGCGTCCACCATGGCGAAGCCGTGCTCCCTGGCGACAGCGGCCACTTCGCGGGCCGCGGCGACGTCGATGGTCGAGCAGTCGATGAAGACGGTGTTGTCGTCGGCGCAGGCGATCAGCCCGTCCTCGCCCAGATAGACCGCCTTCACGTGGTCGCCCTTGGGCAGCATGGAGACGCAGAAATCGACGCCCTGGGCGCATTCGGTGGCGGAGCCGGCCGCCGTGCCGCCCGCGGCGACGACCTTGCCCACCGCATCCGCCGACAGGTCGAAGCACTTCACCTCGTGCCCGGCCTTGATCAGGTTGATGGCCATCGGGCCGCCCATGTTGCCGACGCCCACAAATCCGATCTTCGCCATGACGCTCTCCTCCCCTGAAAGCCTTGATTCAGCAGGGGTCAATAAAGCGTATTGCGGTAGGCTTCCTCAAGCTGCTTCTCGGATTTCGCCTCGTCGATCTCCATGCCGGCCTGATCGGCGATCATGCGGCTGAGCGAGGGCAGGACGCTGCGGTCGACCTTCGTCGCCTCGTCCCAGAGTTTCGAGCGGATGATCGACTTGGCGCAGTGCAGGAAGGTCTGCTCGACGCGGATGACGATGGCCGTGATCGGCAGCTTGCCGTTGACCGCCATGCTCTCCAGCAGTGCCGGATCGGTCGAGATCTCCGCCTTCCCGTTGACCCGCAGCGTCTCCCGCACGCCGGGGATCAGGAAGATCACCGCAACGTCCGGATTCTCGACGATGTTCACCAGCGTGTCGATGCGCCGGTTTCCGGGCCGGTCGGGAATGGCGATGGTGCTGTCGTCGATGACGCGGACGAAGCCCGGGCCGTCGCCTTTCGGGCTGACATCGCCCTGTCCGGCGGCAGAAGCGCTCGAGAGCACGATGAAGGGCGAGAGCGAGATGAAGTGCCGGCAATGCCTGTCCAGCTTCTCGATGGCCTTCTCGGCGGCCCGCCCGCTGGCGTTGCCGTAGATCGCCCTGAGGTCTTCCTCGGTGCGCAGGATGTGGTCGGTCATGCCGTGGCCTCCTTCTGCGGCGCGATCTTCCGCGCCTTCGGCAGGATCAGAGCCGAGGCGACAACGCCCGCCGCCGCTGCCGACAGGATGAAGAACAGGGTCTCGAAGCCGTAGGCGTCGTGCACCGTGCCGATCAGCTTCGGCACCACGGCGGCGACCAGCAGGGCGATGACGAACTTCACCGCGAAGACGTTGCTGCGCCAGGCGGACTTGGTGTGGCGGGTGACGATGGTGTCGTGGATCGGGATTTCGCCGAAGACGACCATCATCATGACGATGCCGACGAAAATGGCCGGCAGGCCGGTCAGGGTTGCCATGATCGCGAAGGCCGGGACCTGCAGGAAGGCGACGATCAGCAGGATCGTGCGCGGGCTGTAGCGGTCCACCAGCCGCCCCACGACGATCTGCGCGAAGCTGGCGATGGCGAAGACCGCGCCGGTGATCAGGCCGATGCTCTTCAGGTCCGTGGTGACGTCGATCAGCCGCTCCTCGAACAGCTTGGGCAGGGCGAAGCTGACGGTGTGGAAGACGATGCCGCCGAACAGGATGGTCAGGATCAGCGCCACGCCGACGCGGATCAGCACACCCCATTCCAGGTCCGACTGGTCGGGATCGATGACCGGCTTCTTCGCGCTGGCCGGCATCCGCGCCTCGTTGCGGACGAACAGGATGTAGGCCAGGCCGAACAGGACCGCGATGATGCCCGGCACGATGAAGGCGGCGCGCCAGCCTGACAACTCCACCAGAATACCCGTGGCCAGCGGCGCGACCGCGATGCCCATGTTGCCCCAGACGCCATTGATGCCCAGCGCCAGGCCGACCTTCTGCTTGCCGTGGACGACCATGGCGATGCCGACGGGATGGTAGATCGCGGCGAACATGCCGATCAGGAACAGTGCCAGCATCATCTGGTTGGCGCTCTCGGCGAAGCCCATGGCGATGGCCGACAGGCCGATGCCGATGAAGAAGACCGACAGCATGCCCTCGCGCGACCACTTGCCCGCCAGCCATCCGGCCGGCAGCGAGAAGGCGCCGAAGGCGACGAAGGCCGGTGTGGCGAGTTCTGCCAGCTGGCCGTAGGTCATGCCGTCCATGCCCACCAGCGCGATGGCTGCGGTCGCGAAAATGAGCATGAACATGTGATCGAACAGATGTCCGATGTTCAGGAAGAAGAACCCGACCCGTTCTCTCACCCGGTCCGGCGCGCCCGCCGGCGATGCTGCGATCTCAACCATGGCGTTTCATATACAGCGTTCCCGCTCGCCGGGCCATGCCGGGCGCGCATGTGGGCCGGTTAGAAATCCTCAGGCGTAGGGTCGTCCATGTACGTCATGCCGGACCTGATCCGGCATCCGGTCAAATCGTCAGCCTTGCGGCGAAGCCGCTCGGGACGCCGGCTCAAGGCCGGGGTGACGGGCACAGGTTCTACTGCTTTTTTTCCGGCTCCGGCAGCACGGTGCGGATGTGGAGTTCGCGGAGCTGCTTCGGCGAGACTTCGGCCGGGGCACCCATCAGCAGGTCTTCGGCCTGCTGGTTCATCGGGAAGGCGACGATCTCGCGCAGGTTCGGTTCGTCAAGAATCAGCATGACGATGCGGTCGACGCCGGGGGCGATGCCGCCATGGGGCGGGGCGCCGTAGCGGAGCGCGTTCAGCATGCCGGAAAAATCCTTCTCCACCTGCTCGGCCTGATAGCCGGCGATCTCGAAGGCCTTCAGCATGATGTCGGGGCGGTGGTTCCGGATCGCGCCGGAGGAAAGCTCGACGCCGTTGCAGACCACGTCGTACTGGAACGCCTTGATCTCCAGCGGGTCCATGGTCTCCAGCGCTTCCATGCCGCCCTGGGGCATCGAGAACGGGTTGTGGGAGAACTCGATCTGCTTGTCGTCCTCGTTCCATTCGAACATCGGGAAATCGACGATCCAGCAGAACTTGAACTGCTCGCGTTCCAGCAGTTCCAGCTGGTCGCCCAGCCGGGTGCGGGCCTTGCCGGCCAGGTTCGCGGCGCCGTCGGCCTTGTCGCAGGCGAAGAAGACCGCGTCCCCGTCGGACAGGCCGCAGTCGGCCTTGATCTGCGCGACCCGCGCGTCGTCCAGGTTCTTGGCGATGGGGCCGCGCGGGCCGTCCTCGCCATAGATGATGTAGCCCAGGCCGCCGGCGCCCTCGGAACGGGCCCAGTCGTTCATCTGGTCGAAGAAGGAGCGGGCCTTCGCAGCCGCGCCCGGCGCCGGGATGGCGCGGACCACCGAACCCTTCTCGATGTTCTTGGCGAACAGGCCGAAGCCCGAGCCGCGGAAGGCCTCGGTGACGTCGCGGATGTCCATCGCCGCGGGCAGGCGCAGGTCCGGCTTGTCGGACCCGTATTTCAGCATCGCCTCGGCGAAGGGGATGCGCGGGAAGGGCTTGGTCGTCACCGGCCAGTCGGAGAAGGCCTCGAAGGTGCCGGTCAGCACCGGCTCGATGGCCTGGAAGACGTCTTCCTGCTCGACGAAGCTCATCTCGATGTCGAGCTGGTAGAACTCGCCGGGGCTGCGGTCGGCGCGGGCGTCCTCGTCGCGGAAGCAGGGCGCGATCTGGAAGTAGCGGTCGAAGCCCGAGATCATCAGTAGCTGCTTGAACTGCTGCGGGGCCTGCGGCAGGGCGTAGAACTTGCCCGGATGCATGCGGCTCGGCACCAGGAAGTCGCGCGCACCTTCGGGGCTTGAGGCCGTCAGGATCGGCGTCTGGAACTCAATGAAGCCGCTTTCGGTCATGCGCCGGCGGATATCGGCGATGATCTTCGCGCGCATGGTGATGTTGCGGTGCATGCGCTGGCGGCGGAGGTCCAGGAAGCGGTAGGTGAGGCGGATGTCCTCGGGATATTCCTGGTCGCCGAAGACCGGCATCGGCAGATCGCCAGTCGCGCTCTGCACTTCGATCGAGTGGATACGGACCTCGATCTCGCCGGTCGGCAGGTCGGGGTTCACGGTCTCGGCCGAGCGCGGCACCACCTTGCCGGTCACCGTGATCACGCTTTCGGAGCGGGAACCGTCCAGTTCCTCGAAGCCGGGCTCGCCGGTCTCGACCACGCACTGGGTCAGGCCGTAGTGGTCGCGCAGGTCGACGAACAGCAGGTTGCCGTGGTCGCGCTTGCGGTGCACCCAGCCGGAAAGGCGGACGGTTTCGTTCTCGTTCTCGCGGCGGAGCTGGCCGCAGGTGTGGGTGCGGAAGGCGTGCATGTCAGATGACCTGTCGGGCAGGGGGTGGAACGTCGCGCGGAACACACAGCCCATGCCCGCCAATGTCAAGAACTACGCTGCCGTCTGCGATGATGTGTGCTATCAGCCGGGCCATGCAGATCATCACAACCACCGAGACCCTGGGCGAATACGTGGCGTCGCTGAAGGGGCAGCCCTTCGTCGCCGTCGACACCGAGTTCCTGCGGGAGAACACCTACTGGCCGAAGCTGTGCCTGGTGCAGCTGGCGGGGCCGGAGGACGAGGGCGCCATCGTCGACCCTCTGGCGAAGGGCATCGACCTCGCACCGCTCTACGGCCTGCTCTACGACCCGGAGATCGTGAAGGTCTTCCATGCCGCACGGCAGGACATCGAGATCTTCGTGCATGAAGGCGGGGAGGTGCCGCTGCCGCTGTTCGACACCCAGGTCGCCGCGATGGTGATGGGCTTCGGCGAACAGATCGCCTACGACGCCCTGGTGCGAAAGCTGGCGGGCGAACACATCGACAAGACCAGCCGTTTCACCGACTGGTCGCGCCGGCCGCTCTCGGACAAGCAGCTCTCCTACGCGCTCTCCGACGTCACTCATCTGCGGACCGTCTACGCGAAGATGCTCGACGAACTGGAGGCCACGGGCCGTGCCGACTGGGTCGGCGGTGAGATGGACGTCCTCGCCCAGCGCGAGACCTACATCGTCGAGCCCGAGGATGCCTGGAAGCGGCTCAAGACCCGCACCAACAAGCCGCGCTTCCTGGCCATGGTGCAGGCGCTGGCGGCCTGGCGGGAGCGCGAGGCGCAGAACCGCGACCTGCCGCGCAACCGCGTCGTCCGCGACGAGGCGCTGATGGAGATGGCCGCCGACCCGCCGGGGTCGAAGGACCATCTGGCCAAGGTGCGGGGCTTCAACCGCAAGATGGCCGACGGGCCCTTCGGCGATGCGATTCTGGAGATCGCCGCGGAGGTCACCGCGCAGCCGAAGGAAAACTGGCCGAGACTGCCGAAGCAGGAGCCGCCCGATCCGGCGCTGGCGCCGGCGGTGGAACTGCTGAAGGTGCTGCTGAAACGCAAATGTGCTGAGCACAACGTCGCCCAGAAGCTGGTCTGCCCCGGACCGGACCTTGAGAAGATCGCTGCCGATGACGAGGCCGACGTGCCGGCGCTCAAGGGCTGGCGCCGCACCGTGTTCGGCGAGGCCGCGCTGGACCTGAAGGCCGGCCGCATCGGACTGGCCATGCGTGGCGGCGAAGTTGTCGAGATCGCGCCGGGCGACGCGCCATGACCGACGCGGTCGGCGTCTTCGCCGGCCTCTGGCATGCCGACACGCTGATCCTGTTCCTGATTGCGGCGCTGACGGGTCTTGTGCGCGGTTTCGCCGGTTTCGGTGCGGCGATGGTGTTCGTGCCTCTGGCCAGCATCCTTGTCCTGCCGCAGACGGCTGTCATCACGCTCTGGCTGATGGATTTCGCGATTGCGCTGCCGATGACGGTCCGCAGCTTCCGCAGCTGCAACTGGACCGAGATCCGGCCGCTCTTCGCCGGCGCCGTGCTGGGTGTGCCCGTGGGCGTCTGGATGCTCGCCAACCTGCCGCCCGAGCCGATGAAATGGATCATCTCCGTCGCGGTGCTGGCCGCCGTCGCGGGCCTGGCGAGCGGCTGGCGGCGCAGCCGGCCGCTGGCGACGCCCGGCGTTGCGGCCATCGGCACGGTCTCCGGCATCGGCAGCGGCCTGTCCGGTCTCTCCGGGCCGCCGGTGATCGTGTTCTGGGCCAGCGGGCAGGGCACCGGCGCGGAGATGCGCACCAATATCTTCGCCTTCTTCGGCCTGACCGGCATGATGGCCGGACTGATGCACTTCACCTTCGGCTTGTTCACACCCGAACGGCTGGCCCTGGCCGCCATGCTTGCGCCGGGCTATGCGCTGGCGTTCTGGAGCGGGACGCGCATTTTCGGATTCGCCTCGGAGAAGACCTTCCGGACCTTCGCCCTCAGCCTCTGCGCCGTTGCCGCCCTCATGGTCATGCCGGTCTGGGGCTAGGCCACGAAAAAGGCCTCCACGCCGCCGCGGAGGCCCTTCCCGATCCGTCTGCCGGCAAGGACTACTGCGTCAGCGCGGCGAACTGCTTCAGTTGCCAGTCGCGGTTGCCGAACATGGTGTCGATCTGCATCAGCCGCTTGTAGTAGTGGCTGATCTTCAGCTCGTCGGTCATGCCCATGCCGCCATGCATCTGCACCGACTGCGCGCCGACGAAGACGCCGCCCTTGCCGATCTGGGCCTTGGCGGCAGAGGCGGCCTTGCGGCGCTCGGTGTCGCCCTCGTCCAGCTTCAGCGTGACCATGTAGGCCATGGAACGGGACTGCTCCAGCTCGATGAAGCAGTCGACCATGCGGTGCTGCAGCACCTGGAACTTGCCGATCGGCACGCCGAACTGCTTGCGGGTCTTCAGGTATTCGTTGGTCTCGTCCTTTAGGACTTCCATGCAGCCGACCGCCTCGGCGCAGAGCGCGGCGATGCCGTGGTCGGTGACCTTCTCGATCGTGGCCATGGCCTGACCCTCGTCGCCCAGCATGGCGTCGGCGGAGACCTCGACGCCTTCCAGCATCACTTCCGAGGCGCGCAGGCCGTCGGCGGTGGGGTAGTCGCGGCGCGAGAGGCCGCTGGCGTTGTTGTCGACCAGGAACAGCGAGATGCCGTCACGGTCGCGCTGGCCGCCCGCGGTGCGGGCGGAGACGATGATCTTGTCCGCAGAGGCGGCGCCATAGACGACCGACTTGTGGCCCGACAGCTTGTAGCCGCCATTCGCCTTCTCGGCCTTGGTTGTGACGTCGGCCAGGTTGAAGCGGCTGGTCGGTTCGGCATAGGCGAAAGACAGCTTGCACTTGCCCTCGGCGATCGCCGGCAGGATCTCGTTCTGCTGCGCCTCGGAGCCGGCCTCGGCGACGAAGCCGCCGCCCAGAACGACCGTCTGCAGGTAGGGCTCGGTGACCAGACCGCGGCCGATGGCCTCCATCACGATCATGGTCTCGACCGGGCCGCCAAAGCCGCCCTGGTCCTCCGGCAGACCGACCGCGAGCCAGCCCAGCTCTGCGAATGTCTTCCAGTTGTCTTCGGAATAGCCGGCCTCGGAATTGGCGATCTTGCGCCGCTTCTCGAAGTCGTAGTCGTCCAGAATGAACCGGTCGACGCTGTCCTTCAGCAGCTGCTGCTCTTCCGACAGATTGAAATCCATGGTCTTGTTCCTCCCCGCTCGAACCGGCGCTGGACGCCGTCCGACAATCTATAGTCCCAGCACCGCCTTCGCGATGATGTTCTTCTGAATTTCACTCGAACCGCCGGCGATGGTGATCGCCCGCATGAAAAGATGCTGCGCCAGCACGCCTTCGGCATATTCGGGACCAACCGGTGTCCAGTTGCTGCCCGGACTGTCGTCACGCGCTTCGTAAGGAGCGGCATAGTATCCCAGCGCCTCGGTGGTCAACTCGGTAATGGCCTGTGTGACTTCTGATCCCACCAGTTTCAGCATTGAGGCCTCGCCGCCGGGGGGCGAGCCGTCCTGCATGCCAGCCAGGGTGCGCAGGTTGGAATACTCCAGCGCGGTCAGTTTCACCTCGGTCTCGGCGACCCTTGTGGCGAAGCCCTGATCCTCGATCAGCGGCTTGCCGTCGGCCTGTTCGGCAAAGGCGATTTCCTTCAATCGCTGCAGCAGCTTCTTGTTCCAGGCGACCTCGGCGATGCCGGCGCGTTCGTTCCCCAGCAGGAACTTGGCGTAGGTCCAGCCCTTGTTCTCCTCGCCGATGCGGTTCTCGACGGGGACGCGCACATTGTCGAAGAAGACCTCGTTCACATGCGCGTTCTGGTCCATCAGCTTCAGCGGACGGACGGTCACGCCCGGCGTCTTCATGTCGATCAGCAGGAAACTGATGCCTTCCTGCTGCTTGCCCTCGGCCGAGGTGCGGACCAGGCAGAAGATCCAGTCGGCATGTTGCGCCAGCGAGGTCCAGATCTTCTGGCCGTTGACGACATAGTCGTCGCCGTCGCGCACGGCCGTGGTCTTCAGGCTGGCGAGATCGGATCCGGAGCCGGGTTCGGAATAGCCCTGGCACCACCAGTGCTCGCCCGACAGCAGTTTCGGCAGGAAAAAATCCCTCTGGTCCGGCCTGCCGAAGGTGTAGATCACGGGCCCGACCATCTGCAGGCCGAATGGCAGCAGCGGCGGCGCGTCGGCGCGGTGGCATTCCTCGTCGAAGATGTGGCGCTGGGCCGGCGTCCAGCCGCAGCCGCCATGCTCCTCCGGCCACCAGCCGGCGATCCAGCCCTTGGCATGCAGGATCTTCTGCCAGCGCATGTAGTCGTCGCGCTTCAGTTCGCGGCGGGCGCGGACCTTCTCCGCAAGGTCGGCGGGCAGGTTGTCGGCCAGAAAGGCGCGGACTTCCTCGCGGAACGCCAGTTCTTGCGGTGAGAATGAAAGGTCCATCGCGCTCCTCCCCAAGGCGCGCGAAATCTACCGCGCAGGCTGCGGGCCTGTCCACTGTGCCCCAGCGTCAATCACTCGTAGTGGTAACGGCAACTCAGAATGATCAAGTCGTCGTCGTCGACCTGATAGACGAGCCGATGCTCCTGGTCGATGCGGCGCGACCATTGACCCGTGCGTCCGAACCTGAGCCGTTCCGGTTTGCCAGGCCCCTCGAACGGATCGCGAAGCACTGCCTCGAGCAGTTTCAGGATGCGTTCGGATTTCCGGCGGTCGGTGCGAACCCAGAACTGAAGGTCTTCGAGAGCGGCCGGGTCAAACACCAAGCGCACGTTTCAGGCTTTCGAGATCGTCGAAGGCCACGCGCTCGGCGGGATCGGCATTCATTGCCTTCAACAGGCGCCGGGCATTTGCCGGAGACCGCATCAGGTAGGCGGTTTCCTCCAGCGCGTCGTAGTCGTCCTTTGAAAGGACGACCACGTCCTTGCCGTTGCGCCGGCTGATCAGCAGCGGTTCGTGCTCCTCGCAAACTGTATCGCAGGCTTCCTTCAGCCCCTGACGGAGTTCGGTGTAGGTCATCTGTCGCGTCATCAGGGAGCTCCTGTACAGAATTCTGTACATAGTGTGCTGCCCAGCCGCGGTCAATCGGCCTCAGGTCTCGCGGATGCCGCGCATCCGCTCGTTGCGGCGGCGGAGAAGCTCCAGCGTGAACAGCAGGCACATCGAGACAAAGGTGAGCAATGTCGCCACGGCCAGGATGGTCGGGCTGATCTGCTCCCGGATCCCCGAGAACATCTGCCAGGGAATGGTGCGCTGGTCGAAGGAACCGACGAACAGCACCACGACGACCTCGTCGAAGGAGGTGATGAAGGCGAACAATGCACCCGAAATCACGCCCGGGGTGATCAAGGGTACGATCACCTTGAAGAAGGTCGTCACCGGGGTCGCGCCGAGACTCGACGAGGCGCGGATCAGGTTGTTGTCGAAGCCGACCAGCGTCGCCGTCACGGTGATGACCACGAATGGCGTGCCCAGCGCGGCGTGGGCCAGGATGACGCCGATATGCGTGCCCTGGAGGCCGATCGAGCTGTAGAAGAAGAACATGCCCGCGGCCGAGATGATCAGCGGGACGATCATCGGCGAGATCAGGAGCGACATCACCAGCGTGCGGAAGGGCATGACCGGCCGCGACAGGCCGAGGGCCGCCAGGGTACCCAGACTGGTGGAAATCAGCGTCGCGAAGAACGCGATGACGACCGAATTCCAGACCGCGCCCTGCCAGTTCGGATTGGTCAGGAAATCCCTGTACCACTCGAGCGAGTAGCCTGCCGGGTCCAGCGCCATCATCTCGTCGGTGAAGGTGAAGAACGGCTCGGCATTGAAGCTGAGCGGAACAATCACGATCAGCGGAAACACCAGGAAGAACAGGATCAGCGCGCAGATGACGCGGAAGCTGTAGTACCAGACCCGCTCGACCGGGGAGGCGTATGGAGGAAGAGCCGCCATGTCTATCCAAGCTTCATGTTATCGATGCCCACGATCTTGTCGTAGAGAATGTAGAAGACGAGCACGATGCCGAGCAGGATCACGCCCAGCGCGGCTGCCAGTCCCCAGTTCAGTGACGACGAGATGTTGTAGGCGATGCGGTTCGAGATGAACGTGCCGTCCGTGCCGCCGACCAGTTCCGGCGTGATGTAGTAGCCGATGGCCAGGATGAAGACGAGGATAGCGCCGGCGCCGATGCCCGGAATGGTGTTCGGGAAGTAGATTTTCCAGAAGGCCGGGAACGGATGCGCGCCGAGGGACGTTGCCGCCCGCATGTAGCTGGGCGGAATTGTCTTCATCACGCTGTAGAGCGGCAGCACCATGAAGGGCAGCAGGATGTGGGTCATTGCGATGACCGTACCCGTCGCATTGTAGATCATGGACAGCCGGCCGTCGTCGGAGACCACACCGAGGAACACCAGGATGTCGTTGATCACGCCCTTCTGCTGCAACAGGGCGATCCAGGATGTCGTCCTGACCAGCAACGACGTCCAGAAGGGCAGCAGGACGCAGATGATCAGCAGGTTGCCGATCCGGGCCGGCTGGGTCGCGATCAGCAGGGCGATCGGGAATCCGAGCACCAGCGTCAGCACGGTGATCAGCGTCGACAGCACGATGGTTCGCAGGAACAGCTTGCCGTAGATCGCCTTCTCGCTCTCGACGAATTCGACGGAACCGTCCACCGCCGGTTTCGCATCGACCGCGGCGAGGAAATAGCCGGCGGTGTAGGGACCTGAGAATTGCTTGATGACCTGCCAGGTCTCGATGTCGCCCCAGTCCCTGTCGGCGTCGATCAGTTTTTCCTTGTAGGGACCCTCGTCCATCCGGCCGGCTTTCCGCGCCGAACCGCGGAACAGGCTCGACATGCCCGGTTTCTCGTAGTTCAGGCGCTGGCCGACCTTGGTGTTGGTCCGGGCCTTCCGGGCGTCCTGGAGGTCCAGCACCATGGCCTCGTAGACCGGCTCGTCGGGCAGGGTGCCCGACATCTCGTCCCAGCTTTCCAGTGCAACGACGGTACGCGGGAGGATCTCCGCCACGATCTCGTTGTCGACCGAGCGGACGAGCATGTTGGCGATTGGGATGATGAAGGTGGCGGCGATGAACAGGAACAGCGGCAGCACCATGCCGAGCGCGATGAGCTTCTTGCGGAAGAGCGCACGCCGCAGCGCCGCCTTCAACGGACGCCCGTCCGCGGTAACGAGGCGTGTTTCGGAAGCTGTCGCCTCACTCATGCCGGATCGCCCCTCTGATCGTCTAGAATGCCTTGCCCTTCATGCCGGAGCCGCGACGCAGCGCGGTTCGGGGATGAAGCCGGACCGGGAATGCCGGGGCGGCTTCAGCCGCCCCGGAACCCGTTCGTTCAAGCCTTACTGCAGCAGCCAGGCCTGGAAACGCTCGTCGATGTCGTCGCGGTTGTCCGCCCAGAACTCGTAGTTGTAGAGCAGGGTGGTCTTCGCGTTGTTCGGATCGGTCGGCATGTGCGGGGCCATGTCGATGCCCAGCGATTCATGCTTGCCGACCAGCGGCGCGGACGACTGACGGGCCGGGCCGTACGAGATGTACTTGGCCTGGTCAGCCAGACGCTGGGTGTCGGTCGCGAAGTGCAGGTACTTCATGACCGCTTCCTTGTTCTTGGTGCCGACCGGAACGATCCAGCCGTCCAGATCGAACACCTGCCAGTCCCACAGCATCTTGATCGGCTGCTTCTCTTCCTCGATCGCCGAGAAGAGACGGCCATTGTAGGCCGAAGCCATCACGACCTCGCCATCGGCCAGAAGCTGCGGCGGCTGGGCGCCCTTGGTCCACCAGACAACCTGGTCCTTGATGGTGTCCAGCTTGGCCAGCGCCTGCTCGACGCCTTCCGGCGTGCCGAGGACCTCATAGACGTTCGCCGGATCGACGCCGTCGCAGATCAGAGCCCATTCGAGGTTGTTGATCGGGTTCTTTTCCATCGAGCGCTTGCCCGGATAGGTCGCGGTGTCGAACACGGCGCAGACATCCGTGGGCGCCTTCTCCAGCAGATCGCTGCGGTAGCCCCAGGTGGTGGAATACACGATCTGCGGAATGAAGCACTCGGAGACGATCAGGTCGCCGAAATCCTTGGAGGCCGGGGTGCCGTCGGGCGCCGGAGCCAGCGCCTTGTCATGGTCGATGATCTCGGCCAGGCCTTCATCGCAGAGACGGATGGCGTCGGCGGCGACCACGTCGACCAGGTCCCAGGTCACGTTGCCGGCCTCGTTCATGGCGCGCAGCTTGGCCACGGCCTCGGACGAGGAGTCATCGTTCACGATGCTGATGTCCGGATTCATCTTCATGTAGGGGTCGTGATAGGCGTTCTGCTGGCTGGCGGAATAGGCGCCACCCCAGCTGACCACGACCAGTTCGGTCTCGGCCGACGCGGGGCCGGCAAGACCGGCTGCGCCAGCCATAGCCGCCGCAACGGCCGTCAAAGCTAAGCGTTTCATATATAGCCTCCTGTCTAGGTTCTTCGGCGTTGTTAGCCGTGAACCGGCGTCTACAGGCCTTCCGGACGGTCCAGCGCCCGGCAGTCCTTGGTCCGCCAGCCCAGGGCAACCTGGTTGCCGGGCTCCAGCCCGGCGCGTTCGGTGGAATTGGGGATCTTCACCACGAAGTCGTCGCGTCCGCACACCGTCATCCGGGTGCGGATGTGGTCGCCGAGGTAGATCAACTCCTCGACCTTTCCGGTCACCGAGGTGTCGCAGTCTTTCGCCTCGTCGCCGATGAAGACGCGTTCCGGGCGAACGGACAGCATGGTCTCGCCGCCGACGCCGCCATCGCTGATGGAAAGCGCGGTCGCGGTCTCGCCATTGTCGAGGCGCACCTTGCAGATGCCGTTCTCGATGGCTTCGACCTTGCCGCCCAGCTTGTTGTTCTCGCCGATGAACTGCGCAACGAACGCGTTGTCGGGCCGTTCATAGAGATCATTCGGCGGGGCCAGCTGCTGGATGACGCCGTCGTTGAACACGGCGATCCTGTTCGACATGGTCAGGGCCTCGGCCTGGTCGTGGGTCACATAGACCACGGTGACGCCGAGATTGTCGTGGATGTGCTTGATCTCGTACTGCATCTGCTCGCGCAGCTGCTTGTCCAGGGCACCCAGCGGTTCGTCCATCAGCACCAGCTTCGGGTCGAACACCAGGGCGCGCGCCACGGCGACGCGCTGCTGCTGGCCGCCGGACAGCTGGGCCGGGCGGCGGTGTCCGAAGGTGCCGAGCTGGACCATGTCCAGCGCCCGCTGGACCCGCTGCTCCATCTCGGACTTCGACATGTTCCGCACCTTCAGCGGAAATGCGAGGTTCTCCGCCACCGTCATGTGCGGGAACAGGGCATAATTCTGGAACACCATGCCGATGTCGCGCTTGTGCGGCGGTACGTTGTTCAGCGGCTGGCCGTCCAGGATGACCTTGCCGTGCGTCGGAGTCTCGAACCCGGCGAGCATCATCAGGCACGTGGTCTTGCCCGAGCCCGACGGGCCCAGCATTGTCACGAATTCACCTTTTGCGATGTCGAGATTCAGGTTCTTAACGACCAGCGTTTCGCCGTCGTAGCTCTTCTGCACTTCCTGGAAACTGACGAAGGGATCTCCGCCCGTGACGCCTGGCGTCGTTTCACCCATGCAATCGCTCTCTTGCCATCCCTGTTCGACGCCGTCGAGGGCGTCCTCGTTTCAACGCCGGTCGGCATTTTTTCAAGCCGATCTCTAGCGCGCGTCCGAATTTCCTCCCGGACTTGGTCAGAGCCTTGCAGCTTTGTTGTGCAAACGCAAGGGGCGGTCCGGAACTGCCTAAAACTGCTTCAACAGCCGCTCGATATAGTCGAGTTCCATGATACTACGGTGCCGTTGGCCGGAGCGACGGCGGAGTTCATCCAGGATCTCGCGGGATCGCTGCAATGCGCTCTCGCCGGGCACCAGATCCTCCGAGGCGTCGCCCCAGGTTTCGGTAGGTGTCCGGCCAAGCGGGTCGGTGTCCTGACCGTCCATCCCGGCCTGGCTGGAACCCTCGTTGCTCTGCCCCTGGTTCTGGCCGCGGCTGGCCATGTCTTCCATCACAAATTCCGTGCCACGGCGCAGCTGGTCCAGGGCCTCCGACTGGCTGCCCAGCGCCGACTGGCGGTTGCCTTCGCCCAGGGCGCCCTCCGCGTCGCGCATCGATCCTTCCGCCTCGCCCAGTTCGCCGGGGATCTCGTTGCCGTTCTCGCCCAGCTGCTGCAGCAGGTCGTTCAGCCGCCGGCGCAGGCGTTCCTGGGCGGAGGCCAGATCCTCGTCGCTCATCTCGCCGGGCTGGCCGCCCCGCGAGGGATTCTCGGTGTCGGTGTTCGGTGAGCGGCCGAAGCGGTTCCGCCGGGGCGAGGAAAACGGATCGCGCTGCGAGGGCGGACGGGATTCGGGTCGTTGCTGCTGCTGCTGGCGGCGGAAGGTCTCGTCCATCAACTGCTGCTGCTGCTGCATCATGCGGCCGAGTTCGTCCAGCATCTGGTCGGCCTGCTGTTCGGCCTGCGCTGCCTGCGACTGCGTGCCCATCTGCAGGTTCTCCAGCATGTTCTGGAGCTGCGACAGCATCTCGCGCGCCTTGTCGCGGGCGCCGGAACGCGAAAGCTCGCGGGCCTTGTCGAGCAGGTCGGACAGCGCCCGCTGCTCGATCTGCTGGCCCTGCTCCGACTGCTGTTCCGACATCTCGCCGTTCTGAAGGCGGTCCATCGCCTGCTGCTGCATGGCCTGAAGATAATCATTCATGGCCTGCTGCAGCTCGTCCATCAGCTTCTGGATTTCTTCCTCGGATGCGCCGTTTGCCAGCGCCTCCATCAGCTTTTCCTGGATCTCACGCAGCTTGTTCAGGGCGACCGACAACTGGCCTTCCTCGATCCTGAGCGCGGTCCGCCAGAGAAGCTCCTCATTGCGGGATACAGTCTCCGCCGAGCCGCTGTCGCGCAGTTCGGCGCGGGCGAGCGACAGCATCAGATGGGCGGCGAGATCGTCATTGTAGGTGCCGGGGTTGATCTGCAGCGCCTCGATGGCCCGGACCACCCAGCTGCGGTTGGCATCGGCATCCGCGATCAGCTTGCGGCGCTGTTCGACCACGGCCCGCGCGGCGGGCTGCGAAAAATCGCGTTCCGGCAGGATCATGCGCACAGGTTCGCTGACGCCGGTCTGGCCGGCCTCGTCGCGGACCTCCAGCGACAGCTCGACCTCCAGGCCCGCCCAGCGGTGATCGGTCAGATCCCTGAAGACGACGTCCGAAATGGTGGTGCGGCGGCTGCCGGGCAGCGGCAGTTCAAGGCGGGTCTCGTCATCTGCGCCGTCCCGGCGGATCCGGGCCGCGACCAGCGTCAGGCCGTAGTCGTCCGTCGCCGCGTAGGCGATGCGCAGGGCGCCACGCAGTGTCGAGGACGGGGCCTCGGTGATCTCGACCGCAGGGGCGTTGTCGGGAATGACCTTGACCTGCCAGGCGCCCATCGCATCGCCGTCCCGGGCGATACGCATCAGGCCGCCTTCGGTGATCGGCTTCTCCAGTTGCTGGTCGCGCTCGGTGACGCGTTCGAAGGGGGTCTCGGCCTCTCCGATGCTCAGCGTCGCGTCGCCCGGACCATGGAAGCGGGCCAGAAGCTTGCTGTTGACAGGCACCGTGAGGGGCCGCGGCCCGCCCTCCTGATCGACGGCCATGAAGACCGGCGGGCGGCCGGTATAGGCCGGCGGCGTGATCCAGGCTTCCAGGGTGACAGGTTCGTCGCTGCCGGTATCGAGGCTTGGCGACACCGCCGCCAGCAGATTGCCGCCGAGATCGCCGCTGCCGAACGCGAGACCCAGAACGAGCAGCATTACTGCGGCGAAGCGGAGAGCCAGCGGATCACGGCGCGGCATGTCCGGCTGCGGCGAAGGGGCTCTCAGCGCCTCGATCCGAGCGGCCATCCGCCGCCGGTGCGCCTGCCAGAGCGATTCGGCATCCGTGTCGCCGCCGCCCAGCGCCAGCCGGTCGTTCATCGCGGTCAGGGGACGGTGGAGCAATTCGTCCGCTTCCAGACGCCTGGCCGCATCCCCGCTGCCGGGAAGACGGAACCGCAGCGCGCCCCTGAAGATCAGTGCGAACACCAGACCGGCGCCGCTCAGCAGCACCACGAGATGCAGCCACCCGGGAAGACTGTCGAGAAGGCCGGAGGCGGAAAGGCCGACGGCGGCAAGCAGAACCGCGAGGGGCGGCCAGATCAGGGGGATGAGGCGCTCAAGCGCAATGGCGGCGCGGGTTGCTGCCAGTTTCCGGTTGAGGCGCCGCCGGGCGTCGCGCTCCAGGATATCGGCTTCGTGTCGACCGGTGCCGTCCGCCATTCGATCTCCTCGTCGGGTCCCGCGAGGCGGGACGTCAGCCGGCCGCATCCTCCTGCATCCAGGGTGGCAGCCGGTCGCGGCCGATCAGGCTGTCCACGTCCTCGCGCGGCCGCACAATGGCGAAGCGGTCGCCGTCCACCAGAACTTCGGCCACCAAGGGCCTCGTATTGTAGGTCGACGACATCACGGCACCATATGCACCGGCAGTCTCGAAACAGAGGATATCACCGGCGGCGAGGGGGGGCACTTCACAATCTCGGGCGAAGGTGTCGCCGCTCTCACAGACCGGACCCACCAGATCGGCGCGGTCCCAGGCGTCATCGTCCTCCGGCTGGGTCTCGGGCAGGATCTCGTGATGCGCGTCGTACATGGCCGGTCGGATCAGGTCGTTCATCGCCGCATCCAGGATCACGAACCGGCGGTTGGTGCCCTGCTTCACGTAGATCACGGACGACATCAGCACACCCGCATTGCCGGTGATCATGCGGCCCGGCTCGAAGATCAGCTCGCAGCCCAGATGTCCCACGGTGCGTCCGATGATGCCGGCATAGGCGTCGGGCTGCGGCCAGGGCGCGTTCCGGACATAGGGAATGCCAAGCCCGCCGCCCAGATCCAGCGTCCGGATCCTGTGGCCGTCTGCGCGCAGCTGCGCCGTCAACTCCGCGACCCTGGCGAAGGCGCTCTCGAACGGCGCCAGCCGCGTCAGCTGGGAGCCGATATGGACATCGACGCCAATGACATCGATCGAGGGCAGCGCGGCCGCCAGCCGGTAGATGTCCCGCGCCTGGTCGAAGGGGATGCCGAACTTGTTCTCCGCCTTGCCGGTCGAGATCTTGGCGTGGGTCTCGGCATCGACATCGGGATTGACCCGGAACGCCACCGGCGCCCGGACGCCCATGCCCAGCGCGACCTCGGACAGGACCGCGAGTTCGGGTTCGCTCTCGACATTGAACTGCTTGATGCCGGCTTCCAGCGCCTGCCGCATCTCGGCCGAGGTCTTGCCGACGCCGGAAAAGACGATCTTCTCCGCCGGAATGCCGGCCTTCAGCGCGCGCTTCAGCTCGCCGCCCGAGACGACGTCGGCGCCGGATCCCATCGCAGCCAGAACCCCGATGACCGCCTGGTTGGAGTTGGCCTTCACCGAATAGCAGACCGTGTGCCGCCCGCCGGGCATGGCGCTGGCCAGCGACGCCGCGAAGACCTTGTAGTGCCGCCGCAGCGTGGCCGAGGAATAGACATAGGCCGGCGTGCCGACTTCTGCGGCGATGTCCGCCAGCGGCACGTCCTCCACGTGGAGGCGGCCGTCCCGATATTCGAAGTGGTTCATTCGTCGGTCTTCTTCTCGGCCTCGAGTTCCGCCGCCGTCGGCGGCGGCTTGGGATCGCCCTTCTTGCCGCAAGCCGTCAGCGCGAGCAGGGCCGCGAAAGCCAGGATCAGCGCGGTTCTCATGCCAGCTTCTCCTTCCAGCGGGCGATCTGGGCGCGCACCTGATCGGGCGCAGTGCCGCCATAGCTGTTGCGGCCGTGCACGGCCTTCTCGACGGTCAGCGCGTCGAACACCGCCTCGGTCAGTTCCGGAACGATCTTCTGCAGTTCAGCGAGCGGCAGGTCGCCGAGATCGCACCCCTTCGTCTCCGCCAGCTTGACCGCCGCGCCGGTGGCGTGATGGGCGTCGCGGAAGGGCATGTCGAGGTTCTGGACCAGCCAGTCCGCGAAATCGGTTGCAGTGGCGAAGCCCTGCGATGCCGCGTTCCTGAGCGCGTCCGTGTCGGGCATCAGATCGGCGATCATGCCGGTCGAGGCCGTGATCGCCAGTTCGATGGTGTCCGCAGCATCAAAGACCGCTTCCTTGTCCTCCTGCATGTCCTTGCCATAGGCCATGGGCAGGCCCTTCATGACCGTGGTGAAGGCGACATAGGCCCCCAGAACGCGACCGATCTTGGCCTTCACCAGTTCGGCGGCGTCCGGGTTCCGCTTCTGCGGCATGATCGACGAACCGGTCGAGAAGGCATCCGACAGCTTCACGAATCCGAACTGCGCCGACGACCAGATCACCAGTTCCTCGGCCAGCCGCGACAGGTGCATGGCGCAGACATTGGCTGCATGCAGGAAGTCCAGCGCGAAGTCGCGGTCGGAGACGGCATCCAGGCTGTTCGCTGTCGGACGGTCGAAGCCGAGCGCCTTCGCCGTCTGCTCCCGGTCGATGGGGAACGAGGTTCCCGCCAGCGCTGCAGAGCCCAGCGGACATTCGTTGAGGCGTCGGCGGGTATCGGCGAAACGGTCCCGGTCCCGCCCGGCCATCTCGACATAGGCCATCATGTGGTGACCGAAGGTGACCGGCTGAGCGACCTGGAGATGGGTGAAGCCGGGCATGACGCTGTCGGCATGCGCCTCGGCCTGTCCCAGCAGGGCCTTCTGCAGATCGAACAGCATGCCGTCGATGCGGTCGATGGTGTCGCGGATCCAGAGCCTGAAATCGGTCGCGACCTGATCGTTGCGGCTGCGCGCGGTGTGCAGCCGCCCGGCGGCGTCGCCGATCAGTTCCCGCAGCCGGTTCTCGACATTCATGTGGATATCTTCAAGGTCGGGCCGGAAATCGAAGCCGCCGCCCTCGATCTCTCGCAGGATTGTGTTCAGACCCTCGACGATCCGGTCCAGGTCCTCCCTTGTCAGGATGCCGCGATCGGCCAACATGGTGGCGTGGGCAACCGACCCCTGGATGTCCTGGGCATAGAAGCGCTGATCGTAGCCGATGGAGGCGTTGATCTTCTCCATCACTTTTGCCGGACCGCCCTCGAACCGGCCGCCCCACATGGTATTGCTGGTCTTTGAATCGGACATGGTTTTCGGAAGGTCCTGAGAGAGATGCTGCGAGTTCTGCCGGGCGCCGCCCTGGCGCTGATCCTTAGTCTGCAAGTGGCCTCAGCGGAACCCCCGCTGTCGGAATTCGCCACCGGCCATGTCCAGAATTTCACCGCGCATGACGAACCGCAGGCGCTGGCCGAGGCGACGTTCCAGAACGCCGACGGCGAGAAGCTGGGTTTCGACGCGTTCAGGGGCAAGGTGGTGCTGGTCAATCTTTGGGCCACCTGGTGCGCGCCGTGCCGCCACGAGATGCCGTCGATCGACCGCCTTGCGGGTCAGCTCCAGGGCGATGATTTCCATGTCGCGGCGGTCTCGGTCGACCGCCGGCCGGACAAGGCAAAGACCTTCCTGGAGGAGATCGGTGTCGAGAACCTCGACTTCTACATCGATCCGTCGGCCCGGCTCGGCATGGCGCTGAAGGCGTTCGGACTGCCGCTCACGCTCATTCTCGATCGCGAGGGGCGGGAAATCGGTCGGCTGGTCGGCCCGGCGGAATGGGACAGCCCGGAGGCCATTGCTTTGGTCCGGGCGGCCATTGCCCGGGACAAGGCCGGTAGCTGATCAGCCCTCGTTCCGGGCGATCTCCACGTGCCGGTGGATCGAGACCGACAGGATCAGCCCGAAGCCGATCATCAGGGTGAGCATCGCCGTGCCACCGTATGAGATCAGCGGCAGCGGCACGCCGACCACCGGAAGGATGCCGGTGACCATCCCGACATTGATGAAGATGTAGAGGAAGAAGGTCGCCGCGATACCCAGCGCGGTCAGGCGCCCGAACTGGTTCCGGGACCGGAAGCCGATGACGTAGGCATAGATAAGGATCAGGCCGTAGAGACCGAGGAGGCCGACAGCTCCCATCATGCCGAATTCCTCGGCCAGCATGGTGAAGATGAAGTCGGTCCGCATTTCCGGCAGGAAATTCAGATGACTCTGGGTGCCTTCCAGGAAGCCCTTGCCCGAAACGCCGCCCGAGCCCAGGGCGATCTTGGACTGGGTGATGTGGTACCCGGCGCCCAGCGGGTCGCGCTCGGGGTTCAGGAAGGTCAGCACGCGGCTCTTCTGGTATTCGTGAAGCTGCGACCAGACGATCGGCAGCGCGCCCAGGCCGGCTGCGGCGGCCAATGCGAACTTCCAGATCCGCACGCCGGCGAGGAAGAAGACCACGGCGCTGCCGGCGACCAGCAGCAGGGCGGTGCCGAGATCCGGCTGCTTCAGCACCAGCGCCGTGGGCATGGCCACCAGCACCAGGGGGGGCAGCAGATAGGTGATCCGCCCCACTTCCTCAAGCGAGCGGCCGTGAAAATACCGGGCCAGCGCCAGCACCAGCGCGATCTTCATGACCTCGGACGGCTGCAGGTTGATGAACCCGAGATTGATCCAGCGCGTCGCGCCCATGCCCGTCGTGCCCGCGATCTCCACGCCGATCAGCAAGGCCAGCGCGATGGCGTAGAAGGCGTAGGCCCAACGCATCCAGAACCGGATGTCGATCAGGGCGATGACGATCAGCATGCCCATGCCCATGCCGAAGCGCATCATCTGGCGCACCGCCCATGGCTCCAACGACCCGTTCGCGGCCGAGTAGAGCATGACGAAGCCGATGCCCGCGGTCATCGAGATCAGCAATACCAGCAGCCAGTCGAGGCGAAGCAGCTTCCGCCCGATACCGAGATGCGGTTCGCCGGAGCGGTAGGAGACCGACATGATCTATCCGTCCTCCTGTTCCGGCTTCTTCTCTGCGACCCGCGCCCTCGAGGGATCCAGGTCCAGGGTCTCCTGCATGATGTCGCGCGCGACCGGCGCCGCCGTCGCCGAGCCGCTGCCGCCATGCTCGATCAGAACCGAGATCGCGTAGCGCGGCGCATCGAAGGGTGCGTAGCAGACGAACAGCGCATGGTCGCGGGAGCGCCACTCGAGATCCTCGTTCTTGATCACGCCGGACTCGCGTTCGGCCTTGCTGATGCGGCGGACCTGCGCGGTGCCGGTCTTCCCGGCCATCTGCCACCGTTCGTCCTCAAGCTTAGCGGCCCTGGCGGTGCCGCGCTTGCCGTTCACCACATCGAACATGCCGCGGCGGACCACATCCAGCGCACCCTCCGCGACGCCGAGCGGCGGGGCCGCGCTGGGGTCGCCGCGGAACAGCAGCCTGGGCGAGACGGCCTGCTCGCCATTGGCCAGCCGCGCGGTCATGGTCGCGAGCTGCAGCGGCGTGGTCAGCAGATAGCCCTGCCCGATGCCGGCAATGAGTGTCTCGCCGAGCTGCCAGGGTTCGCCGATTGCGCCTTCCTTCCAGAGCTTCGTCGGGACCACGCCGGCGCGCTCGCCCGGGATCTCGGGCAGCTGGGTCTGGCCCAGGCCGAAACGCTCCGCCATGGCGGCGATGCGGTCGATGCCGACGGTCCGCGCGATCTCGTAGAAATAGACGTCGCAGCTCTCGGTGATGGCGTCGGTCATGTCCATCCAGCCATGGCCCCAGCGCTTCCAGCAGTGGAAGGTGTGGTTGCCCAGCTTGTGTCGGCCGTTGCAGAAGACCCGGTGACCGGGACCGACCGCGCCGGTTTCCATGGCGGCCAGCGCAACCAGCATCTTGAAGGTCGAGCCCGGCGGATACCGGCCTGAAATCGCCTTGTTGGTCAGCGGCTTGCGGACGTTCTGGGTGAGCCGCCGCCATTCAGCCGACGACAGTCCGACATTGAACGCGTTGGGGTCGAACGTCGGCGTCGACGCCATCGCCAGCACGTCGCCGGTATGCACGTCCATGACAACCGCCGCGCCGCTGCCGGCCTCGGCCAGCCGCTGCATGGAAAACCGCTGCAGGCGCGCATCCAGCGTCACCGTGACATCGTCGCCAGGCCTGCCTTCGGTGCGCGAGAGTTCCCGGATCACGCGGCCGAAGGCGTTGACCTCGACGCGCTGGTTGCCGGCACGGCCGCGCAGCACCGTCTCCTGGCTGCGCTCGAGGCCGCGCTTGCCGATCCGGAAACCGGGCAGCTCCAGCAGCGGGTCGCCGTCGCCGTCCTGAAGGTCCTTCTCCGAGACCGGCGCGACATAGCCGACGGTGTGGGCGGTGTGCGCGCCGAAGGGATAGTCGCGCGTGTCGCCGACATCCAGCTGGATGCCCGGCAGGTCCGGCGTACGGACGCTGATTTTCGCGAACTCCGACCATGTCAGGTTGTCGACGACCGAGATGGGCACGAAGCTGCGCTTGCGGGCGGCTTCCTTCAGCACCCGGGCGCGGTCGTGTTCGTCCAGGTGGACGATGCCGCTCAGGACGTCCAGCGTGTCCTCGACCGACGGGGCCTGTTCGGGCACGATCAGGACGCGGAAGTTCTGCCGGTTGGTCGCCAGCGCCGCGCCGCGCCGGTCCAGGATTCGCCCGCGCGGCGGCGCCAGCAGGCGCAGGTTCATGCGGTTCTCGTCGGCCAGCATCCGGTACTGGTCCGCATCCACGACCTGGAGATAGTAGAGCCGTCCCGCCAGCACGCCGAGCAGCGCGGCCTTGGCCCCGCCGAGAACGAGCGCGCGGCGCGAGAAGACCGGGAATCGCGCCTTCTCGATCCGCTCCTTCATGCCGGCAATCCTCGCGCCAGCCGTTGCGCCAGGAACATCAGGGGCGCGGCTGCGACCGGGAACAGGGCAACATTCAGCGCGGCCTGGATCAGGCTGTCGGTGATCGGCAGTACCGCCGTGAAGTAGATGCAGGCGATGATCCACTGCGCCAGGGCGGCCGGCAGCGCAACGATCGCAAAGCCCAGCCAGACCAGCAGAAAGGGCCGTCCGGCGGCGAGGAAACGGCGCTGACTGGTGCAGACGCCCTGGATCACCAGCAGCAGAAGCGCGTTCAGCCCAAGCGGGCCGCCGATCACGAGGTCCTGGATCAGGCCGATGGAGAAGGCGAGCCAGTGCGGCATGAGGTCAGGCCGCTGCGTCGACCAGACGAAGACCGAGATCAGGGTGAGGGAGGGGAGCACCGGACCGAGCAGGGGCGCGCCGATCGGAACCGTCTCCATGAGCACCAGCAGCAGGGTCAGGACGCCGGGCAGCGCCAGCAGCAGCTGGGCGGGATGCAGGCGGCCTTCGCTCACGGTCCGTACGCGCCCGGATCCAGCGCGGGCGGCCGGTAGCGCAGCACGCTGACGGTGCTCAGGCGGTTCCACTGCACGAAAGGCCGGATACGCAGCGATGCATCCGAAGAGCGCACGACGACGCCGACCGGCAGGCCCGGCGGGAAGATGCCGCCATGGCCCGAGGTGACGATGCGGTCGCCGGGCCGGATCTCGGCCTCGGCCTCCATGAACATCAGTCTCGGCCAGGCGCTGTTGTCGCCGGCCAGGATGGCGCGCCGCCCGCTTTCCTCGACCAGCACCGGAATGCGGCTGTTCAGGTCGGTGATCAGAAGGATGCGCGAGGCCTCGCCGGCCACTTCGGTGACCCGGCCGACCAGACCGCGTGCGTCGATCACGGCCTGCTGCGCCTCGACCCCGTCCCGCTGTCCGGCACCGAGCACAAGTGTGCGGACAAAGGGGCCGCCGGTCTCGGCGATCACCCGCGCGGTGACATAGCGAAGACTGGTGCTGGAGCGCACATTGAGCAGCCGCCGGTACTGGGCGTTGTCGCGTTCCATCTGCCGGGCGACTTCCTGCCAGTGCAGCAGCCGGCGGTTCTCCTCGCGCAGTCTGCGGTTCTCGGCATAGACGTCGGTGATCCGTTCGGCCTCGACGATCAGGTCGTTGACGGCGCCCACCGGCCGGGACATCAGGTCCAGCACGGGCGCCGCGGCGTCCAGCACCGCGGTGCGGGCGCGGTCGAGGCCCGGCAGGCCGGCGCCGCCAATGGCCAGCATCATGACGGCCGCAGCCGCCAGTGCGCCGAAGGCGAACCGGTTCAGCAGCAGCCCGGCGGGGCTGACCATTCTCGCAGCCAGTGGTTTCGTCGGTCGTCGCAAGGTCGCTACCCTGTTGATCCCTTGCCGCTACGGCCCGCCGCAGCGCACCATAACCCTTGTAAACGCGGGGTTTTATCCACAGTCGGCGGCTGCTGCGAGTCCTATTTCATACCCGATTCTCACATGATTCGGGCAGGAATGGGGACACTCGTCAGGGTTCGAGCTCGATATCCCAGTAGAGATAGTCCCGCCAGCTGTCGTGCAGGTGGTTCGGCGGGAACGATCGACCGACGTCGTTGAGCTGGTGCGCCGTGGGCCGGACCGGCCTGCGCCGCGGGTGCATGCCGGCGCGGTCGGGCATGCGGCCGCCCTTGCGAATGTTGCACGGCGCGCAGGCGGCGACCACGTTCTCCCATGTTGTCCGGCCGCCGGCGCGGCGAGGGATCACGTGGTCGAAGGTCAGATCCTCCAGCGACCCGCAGTACTGGCAGCTGAAGCGGTCGCGCAGGAACAGGTTGAACCGGGTGAAGGCCGGATAGCGCGCCGGCCGCACGTACTCCTTGAGCGCGATGACGCTGGGCAACTGCATCGACTGGGTCGGGCTGGAGACCCTGCGGTCGTAGAACTGGATGATGTTGACGCGGTCGAGATAGGCAGCCTTCACGGCCTCCTGCCAGGGCCACACCGAAAGCGGGAAATAGCTGAGCGGCCTGAAGTCGGCATTGAGCACAAGTGCCGGATATTTCTCAGGTTTCAGATACACAGCCCATGGCCTCCGGCTACGTTGAGCGAATCCCTGCTGGTTCCTGGGTCCGGCGAATTGTCACCGTCACTCTGTGAAAGTGCAACCACTAACGAATCTATATTCGGTGTATTTGACAGCCCCGTGACACAAGATGTCTTCAGCCTGGCCATGGGCTCGAAACCGGCGGCTGAACCGAAAGCCGGCCCTCGAAGGCCTGCCGGAGATGCCGGGCGGCGATGCCGATACCGTCCGGTGCGATGCCGTGCCCGATCCCGCGCGAGATGTGGAAGCCGACCGGAACGCCGGCCCGGCCCAGGCTGCCAGCCGCCGCGAACATGGCCAGCGGCGGCACCAGATCGTCGCTGTCGCCATGGACAAGCTGGACGGGCACCGGCGCCACGCTTTCCCGCAACAGTCGCTCCGGACCCAGCAGCGCGCCGGAGAAGCCGAGAATGGCCGCCGGCGGCGGGTTGCGCCGAAGCCCGACATGCAGCGACATCATCGTGCCCTGACTGAAGCCGACGAGCGCCAGCGCCTCCGGACCGAGGCCGTTGCGCTTGAGTTCCTCGTCCAGGAACGTGTTGAGCAGGGGCGCCACCTCGTCGGCCGCCCCGTCCATGCGCGAAAACCGCTCCATGGCCTGGTGCGGATCGTTGCTCATGCGGGAGGGATCGTCGAAATCGATGGCGAACCACTGCCGCCCCATCGGCGACATGCCGCAGGGTTCGGGTCCGTCGGGCGCGACGAAGGCTGCGTCGGGCAGTGCATCCTGCAGATGCGGCGCAAGGGCGATCAGATCGTTCCCGTCGGCGCCGTAGCCATGGACCAGAACCACGAGCTGCCGCGCCGTGCCGGAGGCTGGCGGAACGCTGGGGCCGTCGAGGCGTGACGTCATGTGCCTGTCTCCTGTAGCGGATGATCCACCGCGACCGGATCAGCCCGGCCGCGCGTGACGCCATAGTAGCGCCAGAGCAGTTGCGCCGCGACGCCCCGGTGCGGGCGCCAGTTTTCGGCCAGAGCCGCCAGTTCCTTGGCGTTGGGCCGGTCCGGCAGGCCGAGGATGTCGCCGGCAGCAGCCTGCAGCGCCACATCGCCGGCCGGGAAAACGTCGGTGCGGCCCAGCGAGAACAGCAGGTAAACCTCGGCGGTCCACTGTCCGATTCCGGTGACCGAGGTCAGCGCAGCCATCGCTTCGTCATCGGAGTGTTCGTGCAGCCGTTCCAGGGGCAGGTCGCCCGACAGGACGGCCTCCGCCAGTGCCAGCGCGTACCGCGCCTTTGGCCGGCTCAGTCCCAGGCCGCAGAGTTCTTCGCTGGAAAGCGTGGCGACGGTTTCGGCATCCATCGGGTCGATGCCCTGAAGCATGCGGCCCCAGATGGCCCGCGCCGAAGCGATCGAAACCTGCTGCTCCACGATCAGCATCAGCAATGCCGCAAAACCGCCGGCCCGCCGCCGGTCGGGCAATGCGCCGGCAATGCGCCGGGCTTCGGCCAGCGGTGGATGCGCCGAGGTCAGCGCCGACAGCGCCGCCTGCATCTCCGGGGTTTCACCGCTTTTGAACACGTCCGGCATCGTGTGTTTACTATCTTCACCGCAACCACCGCTGTCGAGGCGACATGTCCTTCGTTACCCGTTTCGCCCCGTCGCCGACCGGGCCCCTGCATCTCGGACACATCCTGTCGGCGCTGACGGTATGGGACGCGGCCCGCCGCGCGGACGGCGTCGTCCTGCTGCGGATCGAGGACATCGACGCCGGCCGCTGCAAGCCCGAATACGAAACCGGGATCCGTGACGACCTTGCCTGGCTCGGCCTGACCTGGCCGGAGCCGGTCTGGCGGCAGTCGGACCGTCTTCATGTCTACCGGGATGCTCTGGCCAAACTCGACGCCAGGGGGCTGGTCTATCCCTGCTTCTGCAGCCGCAGCGAGATCCGGGATGCGGCGGAGGAGGACGGTTTCGAGGGACCGGTCTATCCGGGCACCTGCCGCGATCTTCCGGCCGAGGCCGCCCGCAGCCGTATCGAGGCAGGAGAGCCGGCGGCCTGGCGGATCAGGCTCGACCGGGCCCTCGAGGAGACGGGTCCGGTCATCTGGACCGACACCGGCGCGGGCGAGCAGCGATGGGACGGTGATGGCTGGGGCGATGTCGTGCTGGGGCGCAAGGACTCAGGTGTCAGCTACCATCTGGCGGCGGTGATCGACGATGCCGCGCAGGGCGTCACCGACGTCATCCGGGGGCATGATCTGTTCACCGCGACCCATGTTCATGTGACACTGCAACGCCTGTTCGGACTGCCGGTCCCGCGTTACTTTCATCACCGCCTGCTGCTGGATGAAGAAGGTGAGAAACTGTCGAAGAGCAAGGGGGCCGAGAGTGTCCGGACAACGTTTGGAAGCCTGGGGCCGCGCGGCGTTCTTGACGCCCTGATGCGTGCGGGCGCGCCCTCGTCATTATTTGATCATCTTGGACTGTAACTCTCTGTACAGGCCGCTAAACTTCGCCCCGCGGGGGAGGCAGGCCGGCGTGACTGGAGATCGATGTCGAACGGAAGACACAACGGCGCACGCAGCGCCTGGGGGGGACTGGCGCGGCTGACGCGGCACAGGCTGATTGTCCCGCTCAAGCGCGGGCAGATGCCACCTGAGTACATCGGCCGCGGTGTCGCCGTCGGACTGGCAATCGCCTTCACGCCGACCGTCGGCGTGCAGATGGTCGCCGTGTTTGCCGTCTGGGCGCTGGCCAAGTGGCTGGGGCCGCGGTTCAACTTCCACCTCGTCGCCGCCGTTGCCTGGGTCTGGGTGACCAACCTCTTCACCATCGGCCCGATCTACTACGCCTTCCTGCTGACCGGGCAGGTGATGCTGGGCCGCTTCGACGAACTGGGCTCCATCGGGCTCGACACTTTCACCGCCATGCTGACGCAGACTGTCACGGCGGAAGTCGGATTCTTCGAGGGCCTTTGGGTCGGCACGGTCGCCCTGTTCGACGTCTGGGGCCTGCCGCTCTTCATCGGCTCGATCCCATGGGCCGTCGGCACTGCATGGATCGGCTACGTCTGGTCGGTGCGGTTCATCGTCCGCTTCCGCGAGGCGCGCAAGAAGCGCTGGGCCGCTCGGGAAAAGCGGCGCCGGGAACGCGCTGAAGGCGGCAGGCGGGTCAGTCCCCCGCAGACCTGAGCGACGTCATCACCGAACGGGTGATCGTCATGGCGTCGTCCCGCGGCGTCCCTGCGGTCATACGCGGATGATAGAGCAGCCGAAGCAGCGTCCGGTCGAGACCGGTCAGGTGCGAATGCGGGCTGTAGGCGGCGAGTACCGAAGGTGCTTCGGGCGGCAGCGCGAAGGGCAGCCCCATCATGCGGGCCAGCTGTGCGGAAATGCAGGAATGGATGACCGGCGAAAGCTGGTCGCGCGGGATGAAGACGATACCGCTTTCCAGCTCGTTGCCCTGGGCGGTGATCTGCCCTGCGCACACCGCTTCGGTTCTGCGAAATCCCTCCAGCAGGGCGTCGCGGCGCTCGGTCGTTGCGGTGAACTGGTCCAGCAGCTCGTTGTAGTCGCCGTCCAGGACTGATTGGAAGGTCGGCACGAAGACGACGGACAGATCGGAATCGATGCCGGCGGTTTCCTCGATGTCCAGACCGGTGAGTTCGGAGAGCTCGGCGATCTGATCACGCACCCAGGCGAGATGCCGAGGGGCTGCCGGCCCGATATGGCGGACCCGGACAGGGCCGCGCCAGCGATAGACGCGGGCATCGTCGCGCGATCCGGGCCCGAAGGCGGCCTGATCGAACGCCGCCGAGATATCCGCCTCCGGCAGGACCTGAGCCGCCGGCGCCTGCCAGATCCCGTTCCACGCCAGGACAGTAACCAGTGTCGCGATGGTCCCCCAGACCCTCATGCCACGCTCCCATCCGCAATCCGGACGCCATGCGGCAACCCCTCCGCGCACATGGCGAATCAACCAATGCTAGACCATTTTCGGGATTCGGGCGCGCGGCTGCCGGATCGAGCCGCGCTCAGTGCTTCAGATCGGCGCCCGGACGGTTGATCAGCCAGGCTGTCAGTGCGGCGCCGTGAACCACCGAGTTGAAACGCAGGGCGCTGCCGCCGCCGCGGTGGACGACGACCGTCGCCGGCGCATCGCGCAGCAGGCTGCCGACGCTGACCCGCACTTCCGAGCCGGGTTCGGCGGGCACCTGCGGCTCGACGAAGACGCCGCCATGGGAGATATCGGTGGTCACGTGCGCGCCTTCCTCGCCATTGTCGACGACAATGCCGAGAACCGCTTCGATCTCGTAGCGCTTGTGCTCCCGCCGCAGTTCCGGCGGGGGGTTGAAGAGCAGGTTGATCTGCTTCAGCCGTCTCGCGATTTGATTGATGACGCTCATGCTCGATCTCACGGGGTCCGACCCGTGGACCCTCGCAGAAGGTTGTGAACAGGCGGTTAAGGTGGTCTCAGACCAGCAGAAGCGCCACCAGAAGGGCGCCGACGATCGCGCCACCGAATCCGCCCAGCACGGCAATCAGCAGCAGGCGCCGACGCTGTTCCTCGGCATCCTTGCGCATGTCCGGGACGGCCCTGAAGCGCTCCAGCACCTCTTCGGCGCTGCCGAGCAGCCGGGGCACCCGCTCGACGATGTCGAACGCCGTCTCGAACGTGTCGGCGACCCGGGCCTCGACGCCCATGTTGTCCTGGGCCCATTCCTCGACGACCGGCCGCGCGGCCTCCCAGAAATTGATCTCCGGGTCCAGATCGCGGGCGACGCCCTCGACAGTGACCATGGTCTTCTGCAGCAGCAGCAGTTCGGTGCGGGTCTGCATGTCGAAGGTCTTGGTGATCTGGAACAGCTGCGCCAGCAGCCGCCCGACCGAGATCTCGCTGACCGGACGGCCCCGGATCGGCGCGCCGATGGACCGGCAGGCCTGGGCGAAGAGGTCGACCGACTTGTGCGCAGGCACGTAGCCGGCCTCGAAATGCACTTCCGCCGCGCGGCGGTAGTCGCCAGCGATGAAGGCGCCAAGCATCTCGGCCATGAAGATCCGGGTCGGCCGGTCGAGCCGGCCCATGATGCCGAAGTCGACGGCGACGATGACGCCGGTCTCCTCGACGAACAGGTTGCCCTGATGCATGTCAGCGTGGAACAGGCCCTCGCGCATCGCCTGCTTCAGGAAGATGCGGATCACCCTGATCGCCAGTTCGCTCCGGTCCAGGCCGGACTCCGCCAGGGCAGAGCGGTCGCCGAGCGAGATGCCGCGCACCCGCTCCATGGTCAGCACGGTCTCGCCGGTCCGCTCCCAGTCGATGGCGGGCGCCCTGAAATCGGCGTCGCCGGCGAAGACCTCGCGGATCTCGTCGGCGGCCGCGGCCTCCAGACGGAAATCCATTTCGATGGCGACGCTTTCCTGCAGCGTGCGGATAACGTCGACCGGACGGAGCCGGCGGAGCGAGGGTTCGGCGCGCTCGGCCATCTCGGCGAGCCAGAAGAAGAGGCCCAGATCCTGGGCGAGTTGCTCCCGGATGCCCGGCCGGACAACCTTGACCGCGACTTCCTTCGGCTCGCCCTCGCTGAGGACCGTCGCGAAGTGGACCTGGGCGATCGAGGCGGCGGCGACCGGTTCGCGATCGAAGGTCTCGAAAAGTTCGTCGATCGGGTGGCCGAGTTCCCGTTCGATCGACTTGCGGGCTTCCTCGAAGGAGAAGGGCGGCAGGCGGTCCCGCAGACGGCCGAGGTCCTGGGCGATGTCTTCGCCGAGCAGGTCGGCCCTGACCGACAGCGCCTGTCCCAGCTTGATGAAGGAGGGGCCGAGTTCCTCCAGCGCCGCGGCCAGCCGTTCGCCCGGCCGGCGGTCGCGGAACTTCCGCCGGCGCAGCTTCGCCGGCAGGCCCGCGAGCCGCAGCAGGAAGGGCGGCGCATCGAACTGCTGCAGCGGAAAGAGCGCGTCATGGCGCGCCAGCGTCCAGCCGATGCCGACCAGACGCATCAGGTATCGGAACCTACGCAGCATGGTCCCTTGTCCGGTTCGGGCGCGGGCTCACGTGCGCCAGCCCCGGTAAATCGCCGCAACGCCGAAGGTCAGCGCCTCGAAGCGGACCCGGCTGAACCCGGCTTCGGCGATCATCGCGGCGAACGCCTCGCGGTCGGGGAAGCGGCGGATGCTTTCGACGAGGTAGCGGTAGGATTCGGCATCGCCGGCAACCGCCTGGCCGAGGCGCGGCAGCACCTGAAAGGAATAGAGATCGTAGGCCGGCGGATCCCGGGATCGACGTTCGAGAACTCGAGACAGAAAAAGCGGCCGCCGGGCTTCAGCACGCGGCGGATTTCCGCCAGCGCCTTAGGGATGCGGGTGACGTTGCGGATGCCGAAGGCGATGGTGGCCGCATCGAAGTGCCTATCAGGAAAGGGCAGGGTCTCGGCGTCGCCGACGGTCCAGTCGATTCCGGTCAGCACGCCCCGGTCGATAAGGCGGTCCCGCCCGGCCTCGACCATGGCGGGATTGATGTCGCAGAGCGTCACATGCGCGCCGTCCGCCGTGTGATTCAGTATCCGCGCTGCGATGTCGCCGGTGCCGCCGGCGAGGTCGAGGATGGCCTCACCCGGACGCGGCCTGAGCGCGCGGACGAAGCGGTCCTTCCAGAGCCGGTGGACGCCGCCGGACATCAGGTCGTTCATGACGTCGTAGCGGCCCGCGACGGAACGGAAGACCTCGCCCACACGCGCCGCCTTCTCCGCCGCCGGCACGTCGGTGAAGCCGAAGCTGGCGCTTTCGGCGGGGTCGTCTTTCTCGGGCTCGGCCATGTCACGGCGGACCATAGCGGAGGCCCCGGGGCTGCGCTACATTGCGGCCCATGCCGGAACTGCCAGAAGTCGAGACCGTTCGTCGCGGGCTGGAGCGCCGCCTCGCCGGGCGGGTGCTCAGCCAGGTCGAGGTGCGCCGGCCCGATCTCCGGTTCCCCCTGCCCGAACGGCTGGCGGAGCGGCTGACGGGCCGCCGTATCGATGCGCTGCGCCGTCGCGCCAAGTACCTGCTGTTCGATCTGGACGACGGCATGACCCTGATCGGCCATCTCGGCATGTCCGGGCGGATGAACATCCACGACGCCCGGCCCAATGCCGTGGCGCCGCACGAACATGTCGTCTTCGTGGCCGATGACGGCACCACCGTCACCTTCCAGGACCATCGCCGCTTCGGCTATTTCGATCTGGCGGAGACGGCGGGGCTGCCCGCCCACCGATTTTTCGCGCCGCTGGGGCCGGAACCGCTGGACGACGCCTTCACCGGCGCCGAACTGACGCGGCGACTGACCGGCAAACGCACACCGATCAAGGCGGCGTTGCTGGATCAGCGTGTCGTCGCCGGTCTGGGGAACATCTATGTCTGCGAAGCGCTCCTCCGCGCGGGCATCTCGCCCCGGCGGTCCGCGCTTTCGGTCGCCGGCGTCCGGGCCGAGCGACTGGTGCCGCAGATCAAGGACGTCCTGAACGACGCCATCGCCGCCGGGGGTTCGACGCTGCGCGACTACGTCCAGACCTCTGGCGAACTGGGCTACTTCCAGCACGACTTCCAGGCCTATGGCCGTGAGGGCGAGGCCTGCCGCAAGCCCGGCTGCAAGGGTTCGGTGCAACGGATCGTCCAGTCGGGGCGCTCCACCTTCTTCTGCGGCGGTTGCCAGCGGTGAGGCGTCTTCTCTTCGCCCTCGTGCTGCTCGTCGCGGCGCCCGCCGCCGCGTCGGACTGGATCGAATCCCTCGACATTCCGCTGATGCCCGGTCTGTCTTTGACACCCGACAGCGAGACGGTCTTCGAGACGGCCGACGCCCGTATCGTGGAACTTGAGGCCCGTGGCGCAGTTGCACCGGAGGACGTCCGGCGCTACTACGCCTCCGCCCTTGCCGGGCTGGGCTGGCAAGGCGATCCCGTCAGCGGCATGATGCGCGATGGGGAACGTCTGAGACTTGAGATTGCCGGCGGCGGCGCCACCACGGTGGTGGCCTTCCGCCTGACGCCGCAGCGGCCTTGAGCCATGCGGCAGCGAACCGAGGGGAGCACCTGAGATGGGTTACGAATGCATTCTGACGGACACGCGCGGGCCGGTCGGCCTGATCACGCTGAACCGCCCCGATGCCCTGAACGCGCTGAACAAGCAGCTCATGGACGAGCTGACCGATGCGCTGGGCAAGTACGAGGCCGATGACGCCATCGGCGCCATCGTCATCACCGGCTCGAAGAAGGCCTTCGCGGCCGGCGCGGACATCAAGGAGATGCAGTCCAAGTCCTACATGGACGTCTACATGGAGGACTTCATCACCGCGAACTGGGAAACCACTAGCCGGACCCGCAAGCCGGTCATCGCGGCGGTCGCGGGCTACGCGCTGGGCGGCGGCTGCGAACTGGCGATGATGTGCGACTTCATCCTGGCCGGCGAGAGCGCGAAGTTTGGACAGCCCGAGATCAATCTGGGCGTCATTCCCGGCGCCGGCGGCACCCAGCGCCTGACCCGCTTCGTCGGCAAGTCGAAGGCGATGGAGATGGTGCTGACCGCCCGCATGATGGACGCGGCGGAGGCCGAGCGCAGCGGGCTGGTCAGCCGCATCGTGCCCGATGACGATCTGGTCGAGGAAGCGGTGAAGACCGCGACCAAGATCGCCGAGCTGTCCCGCCCGTCGGTGATGATGGCCAAGGAGTCCGTGAACAAGGCCTACGAGACAATGCTCCGCGACGGCGTCATGTTCGAGCGTCGGCTGTTCCATTCGCTGTTCTCGACCGAGGACCAGACCGAGGGCATGTCGGCCTTCGCCGAAAAGCGCAAGCCGGCATTCAAGAACCGCTGATCGCATCTGAATACCACGTATCGAATCGGGACCGGCGCGCCGAGACGCCGGCCCGGCAGCGCCCGCGGCGGCCGCGTGACCGCCGCGGCGCCGCCATCCGCGCCGCCGCGCCTGCACTGCGGTTGCCCGAAGGAAGCTGTTGCGCCGCTTCGTGCTTTGCGCGAAAAACGCTTCCACGTTCCCTGACATCGAATCCCGTAATGGCCCGGCATCCGGGCCGCTAGCTGATCAGAGGCTTAACAGACTCCCCATGTTCTCCAGACTTTTCGGATGGCTGTCGGCCGACATGGCCATCGACCTCGGGACCGCCAACACGCTGGTCTACGTCAAGGGACGCGGCATCGTCCTGAACGAGCCTTCGGTGGTCGCGATCACCAATATCCGCGGCAAGAAGCAGGTTCTCGCCGTCGGCGACGAGGCGAAGCTGATGCTGGGCCGCACGCCCGGCAACATCGAGGCGATCCGCCCGCTGCGCGACGGCGTCATCGCCGACTTCGACGTCGCCGAGGACATGATCAAGCACTTCATCCGCAAGGTGCATAACCGCCGCGGCTTCGCCAGCCCGCGGGTGATCATCTGCGTGCCGTCCGGCTCCACCGAAGTCGAGCGCCGCGCCATCATGGAATCCGCCGAGAGCGCGGGCGCGCGCCAGGTTTTCCTGATCGAGGAACCCATGGCCGCCGCGATCGGCGCCAACCTGCCCGTGACCGAGCCGACCGGCTCGATGGTCGTCGATATCGGCGGCGGCACCACCGAGGTCGCGGTGCTTTCGCTGGGCGGTATCGTCTATTCCCGCTCGGTCCGCGTGGGCGGCGACAAGATGGACGAGGCGATCATCGCCTATATCCGGCGCAACCATAACCTGCTGGTCGGCGAGAGCTCGGCCGAGCAGGTGAAGAAGGAGATAGGCTCCGCCTGCCCGCCCGACGAGGGCGATGGCGAGACGCTGGAGATCAAGGGTCGCGACCTGATGAACGGCGTGCCGAAGGAACTGGTCATCAGCCAGCGCCAGATCGCCGAGAGCCTGGCCGAGCCGGTCGGGCAGATCATCGAGGCCTGCAAGGTCGCGCTGGAGCACACCGCCCCGGAACTGGCCGCCGACATCGTCGACAAGGGCATCGTGCTCACCGGCGGCGGCGCCCTGCTCGGCAATCTGGACTATGTCCTGCGCCACGCCACCGGCCTGCCGGTCTCCATCGCCGACGAGCCGCTCAGCTGCGTCGCCATGGGCACCGGCCGCGCGCTGGAGGAGATCAAGGCGCTCAAGCGGGTACTGCTGAACACCGATTGATCCGGCGCTCGACCTTCCGCTCCGGCGCTCTATCTGCAATCAGGTTCGGCGAACCGAGGGGAGAACAGGCATGAAATTCTACGATCTGGCGGCGGGGTCGAACCCGCGCCGCGTGCGCATCTATCTGGCCGAGAAGGGCATCGAGGTTCCGATGCACCAGGTCGACATGATGAAGAACGAGCACGGACAGCCCGAGTATCTGAAGATCAACGCGCTGGGCAAGATGCCGGCGCTGGAGCTGGACGACGGCACGGTGATTACCGAGTCAGTCGCCATCTGCCGCTATTTCGAGGAGCTCAACCCCGAGCCGCCGATGTTCGGCCGCGACGCGCTGGAGAAGGCGCAGGTGGAGATGTGGAACCGCCGCGCGGAACTCGAGATCGCCATTCCGACCGCGCAGTGCTTCCAGAACACGCACGAGTTCTGGAAGGACCGCCTGGAGCAGATCCCCGCCTGGGGCGAGGCCTGCCGCACCAAGGTGATGAAGCAGATGAAGGTCTTCGACGAGCACATGGAAGGCCGCGAGTTCCTGGCTACGGGCGACTACACCGTCGCCGACATCTCGCTGCAGTGCGGGATCCTGTTGGGCAAGGCCGTCGGCATCCGGGTGCCGGAAGAGCTGAAGAACCTCTCCACCTGGTGGGAACGCGTGTCGTCGCGTCCGACTGCCCGGGCCTGATCAGAGCCCTTTCAGGAAATCCAGGAGCAGCCTGACGGTCTCGGCAGGCTGCTCCTGCTGCACCCAGTGACCCGCACCTTCGATCAGGTGCGTACCCCGCCAGTCGGCGGTGGCGGTTTCCGCCATCGCCTTCAGCGCGCCGGGGACCTGATGAATGCCCCAGTCCTGCGCCCCGGCGATGAAGGTCGCGGGCACGGCAATCCGCGCGCCGGCAAAGGCCCGCATTTCCGGCGACAGGGCCGGATCGGTCATGCAGCGGTACCAGTTCAGTGCGCACTGGAACCCGGTCTGGCGGAAGGCGCGGGCGTAGACGGCCATCTCTTCGCCCGGCAGCCATCGGCATGCCTCGACTTCCTCGTCGGAAGGCATGTGCGGCGCGACCGTCTCCGCCATGTCGCGGTCCCGGTCCATGATGTAGTAGGTCGGCATCTTCGCCAGTTCGGCCGCGCGCCAGCCGCCAAGCTCGAAGGGGCGGTTCTCCGGCCAGTCGGCGCTTTTCACGTGATAGTAGGCGCGGAAGAAGGCCTGCAGCCCTTGGGGCGCGTGCAGCATGTCGGCCGCGGCGGCGCGCGACGCGTAATAGCGCTGGTAGTGCTTGCGCGGGCGGGGCAGGGCGGCGAGGTCGGCATGAATATCGCTGGCGGGCACGCGCCTGCGGAGCGGCGGCGGCCCGCCATATGGCGCGCTCATCAAGACGGCGGCGCGGAACAGGTCCGGCCGGATCAGGGCGCAATGGGCGGCGACCGGGGATCCGAAGTCATGGCCGACGACAGCGCGGACAGGCCCCGTCTTCAGGGCATGCAGAAGGCCCACCATGTCGGTCGCCAGATTGAACATCCGGCAGGCGCCGAGATCGCCGTCATAGTCGCCGTCCCAGCCGGTGGTGAAACCGTAGCCGCGCTGGTCCGGGGCGATGACGCGGTAGCCGGCTTCCGCCAGCGGCAGCATGACCTTGCGCCAGGAATAGGAGAGTTCCGGAAAGCCGTGCAGCAGCAGCAGGACCGGCGCATCGGCGTCACCGGCCTCCAGATAATGGATGTCGAGGCCGTTCCGGTTGTCGGCGCGAGCGGAGCGGATGCCTTCGGGAAGCGGCTGGTACATGGCCTATGCGCTGCCGGATCTGGCCGGAAAGGGGATGGCTGGGGCGGCAGGGATCGAACCTGCGAATGACGGTACCAAAAACCGTTGCCTTACCACTTGGCTACGCCCCAATCCGGCGCCGGAGATAGCGTGAAACGCGGCCCCGGCGCAATTCTCATTTGGCCGCATCGCGGATCGCCTTCCAGATCCTGTGGGCGGTGAAGGGCGGTTCCAGTTCGGTGACGCCTAGGTCCTTCAGCGCATCGAACACCGCATTGGCGATGGCCGCCGGCGCACCGTTCGCGCCCAGTTCGCCGATCCCCCGGATCCCCAGCATGTTGGTCGGCGACAGGTTCTCGATGAAATGGGTCTCGACCGCCGGCACGTCGGCGGCCCGCGGCATGGCGTAGTCCATGAACGATCCCGCCAGCACCTGCCCGTCCGCGTCGTAGACCAGATGCTCCATGAGCGCCTGCCCCGCACCCTGCACCAGCGCGCCCTGCGCCTGGCCGCCAAGCAGCATCGGGTTGATGATCCGCCCCGCATCGTCGCAAGTGACCAGCCGGCAGAGCGTCATCCCGCCGGTCTCCGGATCGATCTCGACCTCGGCCCCGACGACGCCATAGGGGAACGCCGCGACCTGATCGGCGAAGTCGTGCTCGGCCTCGATGGGCTCTTCGGCGGCGAGTTCCGGCATGCTGACCCTGCGGTCGGTGCCGGCGACGCTGAAGACGCCGTCGGCGTATTCGATGTCCGCGGCCGCGGTTTCCAGATGCTCGGCGGCACGTTGCCTGGCCTTTTCGATCACACGATCCGCCGCGCGGGCAAGTGTGTTGCCGGAAATCGCCGTCGAGGACGATCCGCCGGTGCCGCCGCCACGTGACATCCGCGTGGTGTCGCCCTGCCGGACATCGATGCTCTCGAAGGGCAGTTGCAGCCGCTCGGCGAGGATCTGGGCATAGACGGTCTCATGCCCCTGACCGGTGGACTGGGTGCCGGTCCAGGCCTCGATGCGGCCGTCGGCGCGGATGGTGACCCGGCTGGTCTCGGCGTCCGAGCCGCCGATGGGGTGCAGGTTGCAGGCGATTCCGATACCCCGGAGCCGCCCTCGTCCGCGGGCCTCCTCACGCCGGGCGGCAGCGCCGTCCCAATCGATCACCCCGGCCGAATGTTCCAGCGCGGCAAGGTAGTCGCCGCCGCCGTCGAGCACCTTGCCGAGCGGCGTGGTGTGAGGCAGCCGTTCCTTCGGGATCAGGTTTCGCCGCCGGATTTCGATGCGGTCCATTCCCAGGCGGTCGGCGGCCATATCGGCGAGCCGCTCCAGCACGTAGATGCCCGGCGGCTTGCCGGCGCCGCGGTAGGCATCGACGGACACGGTGTTGGAATAGTAGCCCCGCGCCCTGAGGCCGCCGGCAGGAATGTCGTAGAGGCCGGTCAGGATCTTCGCCAGCCCGTCGGTGGGGTTGCCCGGCGCGAAGGAGGAAAGGAACGCGCCCATGTCCGCATCCGTCGAAACCGCGATGGCCAAGAACCGTCCGTCCTCATCAAGGCCGAGCAGCGCCTCGACGGTCTGGTCGCGGGCATGGGTTTCGGAGATGAAGCTTTCGGTCCGCTCCGATGCCCAGACCACGTTGCGCTTCAGCCGCCAGCAGGCCCAGGCAATGGCGGCCTGTTCCGGGTAGGCGAAAAACTTCGGCCCGAAGCCGCCGCCGACGTCGTGAACCTTCACCTGCAGGCGGCCCTTCGGCCAGCGCAACGCCGCCTTGCCCAGCACGACCTGCAGCATGTTCGCGCCCTGGCAGGCGGCGTGGAGCGTTACCGAGGGCGTGTCGCCGTCGACATATTCGGCCGCCGCCACGCGGCCCTCGATCGGCGCGCCCGCGATGCGGTTCTGGCGATATCCGATCCGGACCTGATGCGGGGCTGCATCCACGGCCGCGGCGGCCGCGTCGAAGTCGCCGGCTTCCCAGTCGAAAGCGGTGTTGCCCGGAATGCCGTCATGGATTTCCGGCGATGTGACACCGCCCATCGCCGGGGGGAGGTCATCGATCTCGACATCGATCAGATCGAGCGCCTCCAGTGCGGCCTGGTGCGATTCTGCAAGAACGACAGCGACCGGCTGGCCTACATGATGAACGAGAGCCGACGGCAGAACCGGCCGGGGCGCCTCCCGCATCGGCGTGCCGTCCCGATTTGTAACCGGCGCGCCGGTGGGCAGCACGCCCAGCCCATCGCCTTCCGCTTCCGCGCCGGTAAGGATGGCCGCCACACCCGGTACGGCCGTTGCCGCCGAGACATCGATGCGCCGAATCGATCCATATGCCGTCTGCGCGCGTAGGAACGCCGCATGAAGCGGTTCGGGCAGGGTCAGGTCGGCGGTGTAGAGACCTGTTCCGGTCAGGAAGCGATGGTCTTCCCGGCGGAAAATTCCCTTTCCTATGAGTGACATGCTGCATCTCCGGTGGTGGCGCTGCGGATGTGTATACAATCTACGTGTGAACTGGCGGCCCTGTCACAGGCCGATTGCTGAAAAGGCCGTTTCCAGACTTTTGCATGTCAGCCATGTCAAAATCGCAAGTTAGGGCTGCAAAGCATTCCACGTCCGGAAATGATATGGTTAACGCTGCGTAAGATCAGTGTTGTGGGGTAGTAGTGAAACACTTGGCTGGCCCGATTGTTGCGTCTGTTCATGCAGATGCAAGTGAACATGCGCCGGCTTCATTGTCAGGTCTGGAGGATTGTGACACTGTCCGGCCAACTTACGAATTGGAGTGAGTCTCAAAATGGGTGATTCCGGGCAGAATCTCGGTGTTCTTTCTGTCTGGTGCGACGCGCTCACAGATTTCGTGGCATCCGATTCGCCCGATCTCTCGACCCGTCAGCTGGCGATCATGCTGAATGTCTATCTCCGGCCCGGACCGCACACCGTGCGCGGTCTCGCGGAACGCCTCAACATCTCCAAGCCGGCGGTCAGCCGCGCTCTGGATGCGCTTGGAACGCGCGGGCTGGCCCGCCGCCAGCGCGACGAGGAAGACCGGCGCAACGTGCTGGTGCAGCGGACCGAGTCCGGTCTGGCGTGTCTGGTGACCTTCGCCGGGATGGTCCGGTCCGCGCAGCGCAGGGAAATGAGGATGGATGGCTGAGCGGCTCGATCCGCGCCGGCATCCCTTTCGCGACGATCTCGCCGCTGCCTATCTGAAGGACCGGGCCGGTCCGGTCCGGCTGGTGCGGCCCGCCGCCATGCAGGTCTGCACCGAGGTCGCTGCCATCCGCGCGCGACCGGAGCCGGACGCCATGCAGATTTCCGAACTGCTCTTCGGCGAACCCGTCGATGTCTATGAAGACAACGATGGCTGGTCCTGGTGTCAGGGCGGCCTGGACGGCTATGTCGGCTATGTCGAGACCGCGAGCCTGGCGGCGCCGGGGCCGGCGGCGACGCACATGGTCTCGGCGCGACTGAGCCATGTCTTCCCTGAACCGAGCATCAAGCTGCGTCCGGCGGGACGGCTGACCCTGGGGGCGCGAATCGCCGTCCGTTCGGTCGATGGCAGGTTCGCGGCGCTGGAGGGCGGCGGACACGTCATCGCCAGCCATCTGCGGCGGATTGGCGATCCCGAGAGCGATCCGCTGGCTGTGGCGCTTCGCTGCATCGGCGCGCCCTATCTCTGGGGCGGGCGGTCCTCGCACGGGCTCGACTGCTCCGGCCTGGTCCAGGTGGCGCATCAGGCCTGCGGGCTGCTGCCGCCGCGCGATTCAGACATGCAGGCCGCCGAACTGGGCGACCAGCAGCCGCTGCCTGGCGGCCCGGAACGCCTGGCGCGAAACGATGTCGTCTACTTCCCCGGCCACTGCATGATCGCCGACGGCGAGGGCGGTCTGGTGCATGCCAACGCCACCCACATGATGGTGACGCATGAACCGGCATCCGTGGTCTTCGAACGCACCCGCGGCGGCTGGGGCTCGGTCACACATGTCCGCCGGGCGGCGATGCTGGCGGCAGCGGCCTGACGCGAAGCGGTTTTCGGCCCGCGCAAAAGGGTGATATGCAGGCGGCCACTCCGGGCGCAACGCTGCGTCCGTCCGCCTGCCGCAAGGACCGACGACCCGCGATGAAGCCCGCTCCGCATTCCAGTAACCCATCCGAGCGTCGGCATGCTTCGGCGGTTTCCGGCAACGGCAACTAGGCGGCCGCGGTGCAGACGATGCGACTGGCGGGTTGGCTGTGGACGGCGTCTTCTGTCTGCCTCGGCGCGGCGGCGCCCCTGCTGTCGCTGGGCCGGATCACGATGCTGGCCGTCTTCGCAGGCGGCGTGCTGTTTGGGCTTGCTGCGATTTTCCTGACCTGCCCGGGCGAACTGGCGAGCCTGGCCCGGCGCAACCTGACCCTGATCGTGCCGGCCGGCCTGTTTCTGGTCTTTGGGCTGATATCCAGCCTGATCAGCGTCGCGCCGGTCGAATCCTCGCTCAAGGTCGGCGATCTGGCCGTGCAGTTCCTGCTGCTCTATGCGGCTCTGGCGGTCGTTACCCTTTGTCCGCCGGAAGCCCGCGCACGAACCGTGACCGTGTTTCTCGCCGCGATGGGCGCGTCCGTCCTCTACACGCTGGGCGACAGTTCGGCCTGCGTGGCCAATGGCGAACTGACCGAGCTCTACCGCTGGTGCTCGAAACGCGCCCGGCACCGCGGCACGGCATTCTCGGTGCTGCTGCCACTGGCGGTCGGGCTCTGGCTTGCCGGCGGAGGCCCCGGCGCGCGCCGCCGCATCGGACTGAAGGAAGCGGCGCTGGTGTTCCTGTTCGCTGTTGCCGTCTTTCTCTCCAGCAGCCGGACCGGCACCGTCGTGGTCTTTGGCGGCGTCGCCGTCCTGTTGGTGCTGGCGCTGTTCCAGGGCCGTATCCGCGACGTCTGGCTGGCCGCGCCTGCGGTTCTGCTGGCGCTGGGGTTCTCGGTTCTGGTCTTCAGCATGTACGCGCCGGACTTCAGCGCGGCGCGGCTCGACACCACCCACGCGCAGCTCGGCGCCTTCGGCGGCCGCGAGGCAGCGTGGCGCGCCGCCGTCGAGAGCTGGTTGATCGAACCCTGGCTGGGGATCGGCGTCTGGAACTTCCGCGAGTTTCATGACCACTTCTCCCACCCGCACAATTTCGCCCTCGAGATCCTCTCCGAGACCGGAATCCTCGGTGCAGCGGCCATCGGTCTGCTGTTGCTCGTGACCGCCTGGCGACTCCTGCGGCTGCTCGGACAAGGGTTTGCCGTGACCGGAATGCTGGCCGGGATTGCCGCCTTCTTTGCGGCGGCGCTTGCGGCAACCTCGATCTTCTACGGCTGGTGGCTCTGCATCCTGTTCTCGGTCCTGACGGTAGGCACCGCCGCGGTCGTCGCACAGGTCCGGCGGGAAGTCCCGGACCGATGAAACGGCTGCTGGACATCCTGCTGACGCTGCTCGCGGCGCCGGTTGTCCTGCCCGTCTGCCTGATCGTCGCCGTGCTGGTTGCGCGAAAGCTGGGCCGGCCCGTGCTGTTCACGCAGCGCCGCTCGGGCCGGGGCGGCCGCGACTTCACCATCTACAAGTTCCGCTCGATGACCAACGCGACCGACGCGGACGGGACCCTTCTGCCGGCGGAACAGCGTCTGACCCGTTTCGGCCGGCTGCTGCGCGCCACCAGCCTCGACGAGCTGCCGCAACTGCTGAACGTGCTGCTGGGCGACATGAGCCTGGTCGGCCCCCGGCCTCTGCTGCCCGAATACAACGACCGCTACAACGCGCGGCAGCGCCGCAGGCTGGAAGTTCGGCCGGGCATTACCGGCCTTGCCCAGGTCAAGGGGCGCAATCTGATCAGCTGGGAGCGGAAGTTCGAGCTGGATGTCGAGTATGTGGAGACCCGCTCCATCTGGCTCGACCTCAGGATCATCTGGATGACCGTCATGCTGGTTTTCCGCCGTGGCGCCGGCGTGGAGCCGGAAAGCGGCCCGATCATGGCCGAATTCCGCGGCTCTGCCGAGGGGCCCGACAGCGGTGATGGCGATGACCGCTGAAAGGCGGAAGACGGTTCTGGTGCTGGGTTCATACGCGCCCTCGCTGCTCAACTTCCGGGGGCCGATGATCCGCGAGATGGTCGGGCGCGGGCATCGCGTGCTGGCGCTGGCGCCGGATTTCGATGCGGTGACCCAGGCCGGCGTTTCGGAACTCGGCGCGGAGCCCGTGCACATGCCGATGGACCGGGGCGGCGTCAGCCCGCTGGGCGATCTCAGCCTGCTCTGTCGGCTTGTCAGGATCTTCCGCCAGCGGCGGCCTGATGTCGTCTTTGCCTACACCATGAAGCCTGTCTGCTGGGGCGGTCTGGCCGCGCGCCTTGCCGGCGTGCCTGTCTTCGCGGCGATGGTCACGGGTCTCGGTTACGGCTTTGCCCGGCCGACGGGCGCCCTCCATGCCGCCGTTGCGCGTGCGCTCCGGTTCCTGCTGCGCCGTGCCCTTGCCGAAGCGAAGGTGGTGTTCCTGCAGAACCGCGACGACCGCGCCGATCTGGAGGCCGCCGGCGTGCTGCAACGGGACGCGAATGTGGTCATGGTGGCCGGATCGGGTATCGATCTCGATCGATTCCCGCAGCGGCCTGTACCCGATGCGCCGCAGTTCCTCATGATCGCGCGTCTTCTCGGCGCCAAGGGCGTCCGCGAATACGCCGCCGCATCCCTGCGTCTCATGAAGCAAGACCCGTCGGTCGGATGCGATCTGGTCGGCTGGATCGACGCTTCAGCCGATGCCGTCAGTGAGGCCGAGGCCGACGCGTGGGTGGCCGAGGGCCTCGGCTGGCACGGATTTCAGGAGGATGTTCGCCCCTTTCTGGAGCGTACGTCCGTCTATGTGCTGCCTTCCTATCGTGAAGGTACGCCCCGTTCGGTGCTGGAGGCCATGGCGACCGGCCGCGCCGTGATCACCACGGACGCGCCGGGGTGCCGCGAGACGGTGGAAGACGGCGAGAACGGTTTCCTGGTGCCAGTCGCGGACGCCGAAGCTCTCTACCGGGCGATGGTGCGCTATGTCGAAGATCCGGCGCTTCGCGAGTCCCATGGCCAACGAGGGCGGGAACTCGCCGAAACCCGGTTCGATGTGCGGCGGGTCAATCAGGCGGTTCTGGACGCGCTCGGTCTCTAGCGCCGGCTGGCCCAGGCGTTGAACATCAGAACGCCCCACAGCCGGTACTGCCAGTTGCGCCGGCCCGACAGGTGTTCCTCCCAGCACGCCCTGATCGGCGCGGGGTCGAACCAGCCGTCGCGGCGCAGCCTCTCTTCCGACAGCAGGTCCTCGGCCCAGTCGCGCAACGGACCGCGCAGCCAGCTTTCGATGGGAATGCCGAAGCCCATCTTCGGCCGCTCGATCAGGTCGCGCGGCACATGGCGATAGAGCAGTTGCCGCAGGATCCACTTGCCTTCGCCGTCACGGATCTTGAGGTGCTGTGGCAGCGACCACGCGAATTCGACCACCCGGTGGTCGATCATGGGTACACGCGCTTCCAGCGAGACAGCCATCGAGGCGCGGTCGACCTTGGTCAGGATGTCGTCGGGCAGATAGGTCAGCGTATCGACATACTGCATGCGGGCCGCGAAGCCTTCGAGGTCGCCGGCGGCCTCTTTCCATACCGGATCGACGGTCTCCCGGCCGCCGATGACCAGCCGGTCAGGGTCCTGCCACTGGCTGACCAGGGCGCGGAAGGCGTCTTCCGGCGACCGGCCCAGAATGTCGGCGATCTTGTGCAGCTTTTCGCCCAGCATCGGAATGCCGCCGATCCGCGGCACGCCGGCGAGCAGGCGCGACAGCCGCGCGGGCGGGACCGACCGGATCAGCCCGGCCCCGGCGCGCAGCGCAAGCCCCGGCAGCCGGCGCGTCCGGGACAGGATCGACGGGGCCTGGAAATAGCGGTTGTAGCCGCCGAACAGTTCGTCGCCGCCATCGCCGGAGAGCGCCACGGTGACGTGTTCTCGGGTCATGCGGGAGACGAGGAAGGTCGGGATCTGCGAGGCGTCGGCGAAAGGCTCGTCGTAGATCGACGGCAGATCGGGGATGGCCGCCTGGGCCTCCGCGGCCGTGACGTAAAGCTCCGTATGGTCTGTGCCGAGATGGGCCGCAACGGCTTTGGCGTGCTCGGCCTCGTTGTAGCCGGGCTCGTCGAAGCCGATGGTGAAGGTGCGGACCGGCGTTGAGGACCGCGCCTGCATCAGGGCGGCGACGGTCGAGGAATCCACACCACCGGACAGAAACGCCCCGAGCGGCACGTCGGCGATCATGCGCCTGCCGACCGCGTCGCCAAGGATTTCGTCCAGGGCATCTGTCGCCGCCTCGTCGCCGCCCTCGAACGGACGGGTCTGACCCCGGTCGCGGACATCGGCGAGCGACCACCACGCTTCGATCCGCGGCGCCCCGCCGGTTGAGATCGTCAATCTGTGCCCCGGCATCAGTTTCTGCACGCCGCGATAGATGCATTGTGGCGCAGGGACGTAGTTGAAACGGAGGAAGCTCGTCAGCGCGGCCCGGTCGATCTCGCCGGTGAAATCCGGATGCTGCTCCAGCGCCGAAAGCTCCGAGCCGAACAGGAACGTGCCGCCAATGACAGCCCAGTAGAGCGGCTTGATGCCCAGGCGGTCGCGGACCAGCGTCAGTTCCCGCCGCTCCCGGTCCCAGAGCGCGAAGGCGAACATGCCGATCAGCTTCGGCAACGTGGCGTCGAGGCCGTGGAGGGCAATGCTCTCCAGCAGGACCTCGGTGTCCGAATGCCCCCGGAAGACGGAACCGGCGGCTTCCAGTTCGCTCCGCATCTCCGGTGCGTTGTAGACCTCGCCATTGTAGCAGATGACGAAGCGGCCGTTCGCCGACGCCATCGGCTGATGCCCGCTCCGGGACAGGTCGATGATCGAAAGCCTGCGGTGCCCGAACGCGGCGCCGGCCTCAGCGTCGGCCCAGCTTCCGGCGTCGTCCGGCCCGCGTCGGGTCATCGCGTCGGCCATCGCCCGGGCGGTCCGCTCCAGTGCGTCGGCGGAGCCGGGGCGGCCCAGAAATCCGGCTATGCCGCACATGGCGGGACCCTGTCGTGTGCGTCGTCAGCCCGCATCGAACTCGTAGACCTGATAGTCGCCGAAGCGCGTCACCGTGGCGGGCGGCAGATCGGCGATGAAGCTCTCCGGCAGATAGCCGTCATGGGTCACCAGATAACGGACGCCATGGCGCTCGACGATCTCGCCGATCGGGTGCCGGAGTATCGGGAAGATCGGCTCCAGCAACTGGAAGCCATAGCCGTGGCCGCCGAACAGCACCGGCTTGCCGGAAAAGTAGGCGACCACATCGTGCCAGTGTTGCGGCATGCACATCACCGGTCCGTCGGGCCGCTGCTTCAGGAAGTCGATGGCGCCGGCCAGTTCGGCCTCCAGCTTGACCGTGCGGCTCTTGCGAAACTCGTTCAGATAGACCGCCAGCGCCGCACCGCTGAGGAGCAGCAGAGCAGCGAGAACCGGCCAGATCCACGGCGCGCCCTCCGCGCGCGCAGTCACGATGCCGAGGATCAGGCATGCGGGCGCCGCCGCGTTGTAGAGGTAGAGATAGCCGTTCCCGAGGCATTTCAGGAATGGCACGACCGTGGTCAGCACGCTGAACAGCAGCACCAGCGCGACCCATGCGGTCAGCAGCGTCATGATCCGGTCGTCCGGATGAAGCCAGAGCCAGATCCCACCAGTCAGCAGCGCGCCCCAGGCCCATGGATTGAAGGCTGTCAGGAAGACGCCCCGGCGCAACCAGCCGCGCAATCCTGGACGGTGATAGCTGCGCGAAGCGGTGTCGCCGGCTTCGCGGTAGAGCGGCGATTCCCGCACCGGATGCGCGGTCAGCGTATCCCAGTGCCGGTTCCAGAACTTCACGATGTCCCAGTGGGCGCGGGCAACCTTCACGTAGAAGCCGCCGCTCAGGATCAGGGCGGCCGCAACCGCCGCCGCCGCGATGGCCGGGTATCGCCAGTCCAGGCTGGCGGCGAAGGCCCCGAGCAGAATGAAGGCCGCCAGCTGCGTCGTCATCTTGTGGGTCAGCAGAATCACGCCGCCGGCGATCACTGCCGCCGCAAGCAGCGGCACGGAGAGGGTTTCGCCGCCGGAGAAGATCGCCGCCAGCACCGCCGCATCCAGCAGCAGCGCGCCGAGACCGCGCGGGTTCAGCTGGACGTTGTAGGTCACGAGGATGGGCGTCAGCGCATAGACGCCCGCCACCACGGCGACCGCGGCGATGTCGGCGACGTACCACCAGCAGGCAACGGACACCAGGACCAGCCGCAGGATGTCGATGACGATTGCCAGGACGGCGCTGTAGTTCTGGAAGATCCGGTCGGGCAGATGAGCGATCAGCAGCGGAAAGACCGGCGGGTACCACTGCGCCTTGTCGAGCATGAACTGCGGCAGCTCGGGCGGGAAGCGGCGTGTCCGCCGATAGGTCTCGATATAGGCCTTCCAGTACCAGTGATCGACGCCGATCCCGTGCGGCGCCAGCCAGTGCGGCACCAGCCTGAGGATCGCCGCACCTGCGGCAATGACGAGAATGACGGCAAGCGTCAGAAGCATCGGGGTACTGAACCTGAATTCCGGGAATCGCGCGGGAATGTGACAGGGCCGACGGGCGAAGACAATTGCGGGCGCCTGGTCCCGGTCATCGCGCGGCAGGCTCGCCGCGAACCAGCATCGGATCGAGGAGGCGCCCGATCGGGGCGAGGCGTCCGGTGCAAAGACGACCCAGGACGTTCCCGTCGACGAGGCGCAACTGCCGCGCCGCCGCGAACACAAGCACGGTGAGTGCGGCAACGAGCAGGATGCGCAGCCAGAGCGGTTCGACCAAAACCGCCTGAAGCACGGGGAACACCGCCATGGCGGAATAGAGCAGGGTGTGCCGGCCGGCCGGGTCCCGGTATGCCGGTGCTGATCGGCGACATAGACGGCCTGCGAGACCAGGTAGGCGGCCGAGGTGCCGATCGCGGCGCCCATGATGCCCATGGACGGGATCAGGGCGAAGGACAGGCCGACATTCACGGCGGCCATGACCCCCAGATACACCGTTACCCAGCCGAAGCGGCCCTGCAGGCTGAACAGGGTGCCGTAGAGGCTGGTCAGTATCGTGCCGGGTACGGCAGCACAGAGCACAGCGAGCACCGGCTCGGCCTCGGCGAATTCAGCGCCATAGAGAGGAACCACGAAGGCCGGCGCGATGGCGACTGCGGCCGAAACGAGGGGGAACCAGAGCACGATGACGGTGGGAATGACGTCCCGGACAAACCGGTCCACCGCCGCGGGGTCCGCCATCTGCCGCGTGATCAGCCGGGGCAGGACCACTGTCGCGATGGGTGCGCTGAGGCTCGCGAGCAGGATCATCAACTGGTAGCCGACCTGAAAGATCCCGACCTCCCGGCTGCTGAAGAAGGCCTGCAGCAGCAGATGGTCGAACCAGTAGGAGATGTAGCCGAGGATGAAACTGGGAATCAGCGGCCAGGCGTAGATCACGCCGTCCCGCAAGGTGAGCGGCTCCGGCCTGTCGCTCCGGTTCAGCGTGCGAAACCATTCCACGACAGTCGGAACCAGGGCCGTCACGGCCATCGCCGCGGCCAGTGCGGCCAGCAGCAGATACCGGTCCGGGTTTTCGCCGAACAGGAGCACGGCCCCGAGCAGGATCGCGCCTGCGAGTTCAACGGCGATGGGAATGAAGGCCAGTTGCCGGAAACGCGAGGTGATCTGCATGACGCTTCGCGACTCGGCGACCATCCAGACCGAGATCGTGTAGGCCAGCACGATCCAGAGGTCGTCGCCCGAGAGCGAGAACAGCCGCTCGACCCAGGCGGCCGGTACGAACAGTAGTACCGCCGCCGACAGCGCTGCGCCCCCGGCCAGCAGGGGTACGCGGATCGCCGTTGTCGCGCGTGTGCTGCGCCGGCGTTCCCACTCCTCGCAGCCGAAGCGGACCGCGATGGCATGTGTCCAGTTCATGAAGGCGGAATGCAGCAGCGCGCCCGCGGCCATCACCATTGCCCACACGCCGACGCCTTCCGGACCCAGCAGCCGGGCGAGAAGCGCGGTGGACACGATGGTGACCGGTATCTTGAGGCCGCGCGCCGCCGCCAGCGTGACCGTGTTCAGCAGGTCGCGGTTCATGCGCGCATTCGCCGGACCCGGACGGCCTAGCCGCCCGGACGCCTTTCGGCCGACTCCCCGCCCGTCTTCTCGAGCATCAGGATGAAGCGGGATTCGAAGATGCGGAACAGGGGCAGCGCATTCATCAGGGAATCCAGCGTCCTGAGCATGTGCTGGAAGCTCAGTCCCGCATTTCGCCAGCCGCGGCGTTCGAGGAACCGGAACGTCCGGTAGGTCAGGCCCTGATCAAGGAGCCACCACAGGGAGGACTGACGGGTCATGAGCCTGAAGCCGCGGCTCTCGATCATCCGCCGGAGTTTCGAAGGCTGCAGGGCGGGATGGATCGCCAGCGCCTCTTCCCAGTGCTTCTCGGGGGTCAGGTAGAGCCGGTGGAAGCGACCGGGGTTCTGGCAGATCTTGTAGATGTTGTAGGGACTCGGCAGGCGGTACATCCAGCCCGACGGGGTCGAGATGGAAAGCACGCCGCCGGGCTTCAGGGCCGCAGAGAGCCGGTCGAGCAGCGCTTCCCGCTCGACCACATGCTCGATCACCTCGGAGCAGATGACGGCATCGTACCGCGCTTCCGCATCGACATCCTCGAACCCGCCGACGCGAAAGCGCAGGTTTTCCCGCTCCAGTTCGCGCGCACGCTCGATACTTGGCGCATTGACGTCCATGCCCAGGCATTCCGCCTTCGGGAAGAACTCGGCGATCCGGCCGATGAGTTCGCCGCGGCCGCAGCCCACGTCGAGGATGCGGAAGCTGTCGCTGCGCCGGAACCGGAGCAGGATGTTGGCGAAGTGCTTCTCGGCAATGAACTCGTCGCAGGTCCCGCGCAACCGCCGAAGGGCCGACGGATCGCTGAAGACCTCGTCGAGCGCATTGAGCGACTCGGTGACCAGAATGTCCTGTTTCGAATGCCAGTCCATGGCCCGATCCTGTCAGGCGAAAAGGGTTTCGGTCAGACGCGCGATCCGAAGTCCGGCGTCGCCGCGACCGAACGCATCCGATTTCGCGGGCGCGCGGTCAAGGAATTCGTCGAGTTCCGCTGCCAGGTCGACCGGCTGCTGCCCCACTACCTTGTTCCAGCCGGCCTCGACGGTCTCAACCCATTCGGTCTCTCTTCGCAAGGTCAGGCAGGGAACGGACAGGAAGAAGGCTTCCTTCTGAACGCCGCCCGAGTCGGTCAGGATCGCCTTGGCATTGGCTTCCAGTTCGATGAAGTCGAGATAGGGCAGCGGATCGCAGAGCCTGAGACCGGGCAGGGAGGCGAACCGCGCGCCCCCGCTTTCCAGCAACTGGCGGGTGCGCGGGTGCACGGGGAAGATCACCGGCAGGCTTTCGGCGAGTTCCGCGACGGGCGCCAGCACGCGCTCTAGCGCCGCGGCGTCGGCCGTGTTCTCAGCACGATGAATGGTCAGCGCGGCATAGCCGCCGGGTGTCAGGTCGAGCCGTTCCAGAAGGGACGACCGGTCCCGGGCGATGCTCCGGAAGTGCTGAAGGGCATCCAGCATGACATCGCCGGTATTGGCGACGACGGGCCCGCCCGCCAGCATTTCGAAGGCTTCGGCGCCTTGAGAACTCCGGGTCTTCCGCGAGCAGGCCGTCCGAAACGGCGCGGCCGATACCTTCGGCCGCAAGTCCGGCAACAGAGGACACTGTCGGGCAGCAGAGCAGCGACGACAGGTGATCGACCAGAACGCGGTTGATCTCCTCGGGCATCCGCCGGTTGTGGGACCGCAGTCCCGCTTCCACGTGCACGACCGGAATATGAAGCTTCGCTGCCGCGAGGCCCCCGGCGAGCGTTGAGTTGGTGTCGCCGTAGACGATCACAGCGCCGGGCTTCTCGCTCTCCATGACCGCTTCGAGTTGCTCCAGCATCCGCCCCGTCATCTGACCGTGCGGGCCGCCGGCGATCCCGAGGTTGTAGGCCGGTTCCAGAAGTCCGAGCTGTTCGAAGAAGATCTCTGACATGGCGGTGTCGAAATGTTGGCCCGTATGAACGAGAAATCTCGGTTGCACCGCAGTCCGACAGGGCGCGGGAGACGCTGAACGTCTTGATGAACTGCGGCCGCGCGCCGACGATCGTCAGGACCTTCATGGTCAGGCGCCTGCCGCGGCCGGCTCGGCCTCGCCGAGCATGCGGCGATAGAGGGCGGCTTCCGCGTCGAGCGCGACAGCAGGCGAATAGGCGCTGCGGAAGGTCTGGCGGAGCTGGACGCCGAGCGCCCGGCCGTGTTCAGGGTCCGCCAGGAGATCGGCGATGCGGCTGCACCAGCCGTCGATGTCCTCGGGTTCGACAAGCAGGCCGTTCTCGCCGTCGCGGATCATCTCGCTGTGCCATTCCAGCGTGGACGCAATTACCGGCGCGCCGAGCGCTGCGGCCTCCAGCAACACGAACCCGCTCATGGGCACCAGAACTGCGTCGGCGTTGCGCATCAGCGACAGCACGGTCGCGTTCGGCCGCCAGCCGAGGAAGTGGACGTCCGCCGTGTCTGCCAGCTTCGCTTCGCCCTCGGCCCGAAGCGGGCCGTCGCCGCAGAACACGAACTGCGCCGCGCCGGGGTGCCTGGCCTGGACCCTCAGCGCGACCTCGAACATCTCCTGGGAGTGCTTGTAGCGGTTGATATGGCCGACGGTCAGGATGATCGGGCGGTCGGGGTCCAGCCCGCATTCCCGGATCCGTTCTGCGCCGGCTTCCGGGGCTTCGTCAGCCGGTTCGGTGATGATCCAGGGGATCACCGTGACCTTGCCTTCGGCCTTTCCGCGTCCGATCAAATCGCCGACATAGTCGCCGGTGTAGGCGTTGGGCGCGATGATCGCGCTGCACATCCTCAGCACGGCGGTTTCCATGCCGTAGGAAATGCGGCGCGAACCGAAATAGTAGCGGCCCTCGCGCTCCTGCGGGATGCGGTTGTTGCCGCCCAGCGAGACAACGCTCGGGATGCCGAGCATGCGGCCCGCGAGGCAGCCGATCAGGCTGCCGAAATAGGGCAATCGCCCGCGGATCAGGTCGATGCGTTCCGCCCGCAGCTTTGCAATGACGCGAAGCAGCGCGCCGGGCGCCCGGAGGGCATGTTGCGCCGCGCCTCCGCGCGTGCGGTCGAAATAGGGGAAGACTTCGACGCCCTGCTCGCGGAACTGCGCTGCATAGGCCGCGTCCGCCGGATCGGGTGTGAAATGGACGACCTTCTCGGCGATGCCGTTCGGGTTGTAGAGCTGGACCGCGTGCGAGAGGTTGCCCTTGGTGTCGAGCTGCGCCAGCGACGAATCCATGAAGTTGGCGATGCGCACGCTCGGGAGATGCCTATTTCAGCTGGCTGGCGGGGTAGCTGGAGCACAGCCGGCAGATGCCGACATTGCCCTGGTCGTTCATCACCCGCGCGCGGAAATCCTGCATCTTCTGGCCGTTCCAGATCTCGTCGAGATCCTGTTCGATCAGGTTGCCGACGATCTCCTCGCCCTTCGGGTCGCGGCAGCACGGCACCACGTCGCCGTTCACATGGACCGACATGGAGTAGTAGATCCACGGGCAGCTGTTCTCCGCCAGATATTTCGGCACCAGTTCGCCGCGCTCGAAGGCGTCTTCCTCGTAGATCCAGTGCTTCCGGTCTGTCGGCAGGTACTTGTGGCCCTGTTCGATGGTGCGGACGCAGGGATCGATGATCTGGGCCTCGTCGATGCCGAGTTCTGCCATCTTCTTCTTGAAGGTGTCGACCTCGTGCTCGTTGTGCTTCATCAGGATGAAGCCGCAGACGATGCGGAGCGGCGATTTCATTTCCCGGCGCAGGGCGACGGTCTCTTCCATCTTCTTCAGCACGCGGTCGAACTTGCTGTTGATGCGGTAGGTGGCATGCGTCTCGTTGCTCATGCCGCCGATCTGGAAGGCGATCTCGTCGATGCCGCTCTCGATCAGCTTCTTCGGGTTTACCGCGTCGCCGTTGCTGCAGGTGGTCACCCAGGGGATGCCCTTGTCCTTGGCGTAGCGGATCTGGCGGTACGACTCCTTGTTCAGGAACGGCTCGCCCATGAAGTAGTACATCAGCGTGTTCGTATGATCGGCGATCTTGTCGATCATGGTCTTGAAGTCGTCGAACGACAGATGGCCGTCCTTGCGCCCCAACGTGCCGTCGCCGGTCTCGCAGACCGGGCAGGCAAGGTTGCACATGTTCGTCGGCTCGATGGTGATGTTCACCGGCGGCGCGGTTGAAGGCGCTCTTGCGCGCCATCGAATAGGTCGACTTGAGGTGTTCGCGGGTGCCGCGCTTCTGGAAACCGCCGGTCACGACCGTCGAATACGGATAGACCTTGACCAGCTTCGCGTACAGGTCGGGATTGGTCTTCACGACGTTCTTGATGGTGGTGAGCATCAACTGAACTCCTCGAATTCGCGCAGCCGATCGTCGATCCATCGCCACGGCCCGGGCCGCAGGCTGTCGATTGGGGCGATTCGCCGCCAATTGCTGACGGCGCGGACATAGCGCGCAATCCCCGAAATGTCAGCCCCTTAAGCGGCGAATTCGATCAGAAACCGGCGCATGCAACGGAATGGCGCAGCCGGGCCGGAACCGGATCAGGCAACCGCTTTTCGGGCAATCACCGTGATCCCGGCTTCCTCGATCTTCTCGTGCTCGATGGTCAGGCCCAGCCCGGCGCACCAGTCGCGGACCTCGGCCTCGCTGTGGCGGTGGGCGTTCCGGGGCGCATACCAGTCATAGTTGATGTGGTTCATCTCATCGAGCGTCATGTCGGGGCGGTAGAACGCCTTGAAGACATGCCAGTAGAACAGCCGCTGCAGATTGATCTTGCCCGCGGGTATCTCCAGCACGTCGATGGCCTCGGGGACGTCGATCTCGATGTCCAGTTCGCCCAGGATCCTGCCCAGCTTCGACAGCGGCATCACCGCGTCCCACGCGGCGTCCGGACTCATGGGCTGCAACTGGTCGCGGATGTGGTCGTCGGTGAATTCCCGGATCGGCCCCTTCTTGCGGTAGACGTAGAACAGGATCCGCCCGCCCGGCTTCAGATGCCGGGTGACCGCGGTCAGCGCGGCCCGTGTGTCGTCGCAGTGATGCAGCACGCCTTCCGAGAAGATCAGGTCGACCGATTCCGGCGGCAGCGGCAGCTGCTGCAGGTCCGCCTGGATGAAGCCGCCGCCGTAGTCCCGTTCGGCGAAGCGGTCGCGCGCCACGTCCACGGCCGGCGAGACGTCGGCGCCGATGAAGCGGATGCGGTCCAGCACCGGCCCGAAGAGCTCGATCGAGGAGAGGGCGGCGCCGCAGCCCGCGTCCAGAAGCACCGGCGCCTCGCCATGCTCGGCGAACCAGGGCGCGTTCGGCACGTCGCCGTATTTCTCGATCAGCCAGCGGCGCATGTTGGCGGCCACGCTGCCTTCGAAGGTTTCGCGCTTCTGCCATTTGAACCCGAAGGTCTCGCGGGTCTGGCCCTGGGCGTCGGAGACGAATTCCTCGGCGCGCAGAATGCCGCCATCGGCGACGACGCTCCGGCCGTTGACCTCGGCGCGCGCGCCTGCCGCAGGCAGCCCGGCGCCCAGAACCTCGCTCAGCCAGTCGGGAAATTCGGACATGATCTGGATTCCTTTCCCGGCTGTCAGAGCGCTTCGGCGACCGCTTTCGCCACCAGCGCGATGTCGTCCTCGCTCAGGTCCGGATGCATCGGCAGGCTCATCACCCGTTCCGCCGCGGCGTCGCCGACAGGCAGCACGGCATCCGGGTCGGCAACTGCGGGCTGGCGGTTGAGCGGGTAGGGGTAGTGAACGGCGGTCGGTACGCCCTTGTCGGCCAGATGCGCCAGCACCTTCTCCCGGTCGTCGACCTGGATGGTGTACTGCGCCCAGGCCGAGGTGTTGCCGTCGAGGACCTTCGGCGTCTCGATCCCGAGGTCGCCGAGATGGCGGTCGTAGAGCGCTGCGGCGCGCTGACGGCCGGCGAGGTCCTGATCGAAGACCGACAGCTTCGACAGCAGGATGGCTGCCTGCAGCGTGTCGAGGCGGCTGTTCACGCCGACGCGGATATGGTGATAGCGCCGGTCCTGACCGTGGCTGGCGATCTGGCGCATGACCATCGCCAGTTCGTCGTCGTCTGTAAACATCGCCCCCCCGTCGCCATAACAGCCGAGCGGCTTCGAGGGAAAGAAGCTGGTGGTCGCGATGGTTGTCAGCGCGCCGGAACGGCGGTTGTTCTGGGTCGCGCCGAAGCTCTGGGCCGCATCCTCGATCACCGGCAGGCCGTGTTTCTCCGCGATGGCGTTGATGGCCGGGTAGTCGGCGCACTGACCATAGAGCGAGACCGGCATGATCGCCTTCGTCCTGGCCGTGATCGCCGCTTCCAGCTTCGAGGCGTCGAGATTGTAGGTGACCGGATCGACGTCGACATAGACGGGCCTGGCGCCCAGCACTGCCGCGGATTCGGCGGTGGCGATATAGGTAAAACCCGGGACGATCACCTCGTCGCCATGGCCGACACCCACCGCCATCTGCGCGATCTGAAGCGCGTCCGTGCCGTTGGCGCAGGCAATGCAGTGCTTCACGCCGACAAAGTCCGCCAGCGCCTGCTCCAGTTCCTTGACCTCCGGGCCGTTGATGAACTTGCCGTGGTCCAGCACCTTGCGGATCCGCGCGTCCATGTCCGGCTGCAGGCGGGTGTACTGGGCCTTCAGATCGACGAACTGCATCAGTTGGGTTTCCGTTTCGCGACCTTCAGCACGCCGTTCCTCAGCGTGTAGCGGTCGCCGAGATGCGGGCAGCTCCATTCGCCCTTGCCGTCCACGGGCAGCGGGATGCGCTCGCCATAGAGACTCATCCAGCCCTTGTGCTGCCCCGGCACGCCGGTGATCAGGGCGAAGTCCGGCACGTCCGAGCGCACGACAGCGCCGGCGGCGACGAAGGCATGGGCGCCGATGGTCGAGCCGCAGACCACGGTGGCGTTGGCGCCGATGGTCGCGCCCCGCTTCACCAGCGTCGGGCGGTACTCGTCCTTGCGGGCTATGGCCGAACGCGGGTTGTAGACATTGGTGAAGACCATGCTGGGACCGCAGAAGACGTCGTCTTCCAGCGTCACGCCGTCATAGACCGAGACGTTGTTCTGGATCTTCACGTTGTTGCCGATGCGGACGTCGTTGCCGACGAAGACGTTCTGGCCCAGCGACACGCCCTGGCCGATCCTGGCGCCGCCGCAGACATGGACGAAGTGCCAGACGCGGCTGCCCTCGCCGATTTCGGCGCCTTCATCGACGATGGCGCTGTCGTGGATCATCACGCCCAAGGTCAGTACTCCAGCGGCAGGCTGATGCGCTGTCCGTCGCGCGCGGAGAGATAGGTTGCGATCAGCACTTCCAGCGACTTCAGGCCCTCGCGGCCGTCCGTGTCGGCCACCGCTTCGCCGCGCAGCACCTGGATGACGTTCTCGTAGTAGAGCGGATGGCCGAAACCGTAGACCGAGGTCGTGGCATAGCTGGCCTCCTCGACTTCCCGGTCCATCGGATCCTCTTCCGCGAACTTCCAGTGCTGGATCTCGTTCACCGCCACACCCCCGACCCTGACCGTGCCTTTCTCGCCCAGGATGGTGATGGAGCCTTCGAGGTTCTCCGGATAGGTGAGCATCGAGACATTGACCGTGCCGATGGCGCCGGAACGCCAGCGCACCAGCATCGCGCCGGTATCCTCGACCTGGATGTTCCGCGCCAGCGTCGCGGTCTGGGCCTGGATACTCTCGATGGGGCCGATCAGCCAGTCGAGGAGGTCGATGTAGTGACTGGCCTGATTCATCAGCGCGCCGCCGTCGAACTCCCAGGTGCCGCGCCAGTCCGCCGAATCGTAGTAGTCCTGCGGCCGGGTCCAGAAGACGTTGATGGCGACCGAGTAGATGCGGCCGAACCGGCCACCGGCGACCGCGCGCTTCAACAGTTGCAGCGTCGCGTTGCGGCGGTTTTGCTTGACCACGAAAAGCCGTACCCCGGCTTCGTCGCAGGCATCGACCATGCGCCGGCCGTCGGCCCACCGCGTCGCCATCGGCTTCTCGGTCATCACGTGGCATCCGGCCTGCGCCGCGCGGATGGTCTGCTGCGGATGCAGCCCGCTCGGCGTTGCCAGCACGACGATGTCCGGCGAGGCTTCGGAGATGAGCTTGTCCATCGTTTCGAAGGCCGGCGCGCCGGTCTTGTCAGAGGCGGCCTTGCGTGAGGCGCCGTCCACGTCACAGACGCCGACCAGTTCGGCGTTGCCGGCATGCGCGGCGATGGCCTCGAAATGCTTGCCTGCGATGCGGCCGCAACCGATCACGGCAAAACGGATCGGTCGGCCCTTCAGGTCTTCGGTGGCGGCTGGCATCGTCGCGAATCGTCCGCTGGCGGTGGGTGTCTGGAACCGGCTTCGTTTACGCCTTCGGCGGTCCAGGCTGCAACCCTTACCGCGTCAGCCGATGGGCCGGGCGGGGCTGCCGCCGACGCGACCGCCCTCCGGGACGTCGCGGTTGACGAAGGACAGGGCGCCGATCACGGCGCGGTCGCCGATGGTGACGCCCATCTGGATCACGCTGTTGGGACCGATATAGACGCCGCTGCCGATCCGAGTCGGCGCGTGGTCGATGGGCTCGGCCCCCATGCTCGTTGCCTTGCGGACGGTATGGTGGGTGTAGATCTGCACGCCGGCCGAAATCGAGCAGTGATCGCCGATGACCAGGCCGCCGCTGCCGTCCAGGATGCAGTTCGGGCCGATCCAGACGTGCTTTCCGACCGTCACGTCGCCCAGGATGAGCACATTGTCGTAGACGCTGGTGCCTTCGCCGAAACCGGCGCGGGCGGCGCGTTCCCAGCGGTCGGTAAAGGCGTCGCCGAAGGAGACGCTGCGCTCGAAGCGTTCGCCGATCTCGTCCAGCCGGCGCCGGTGGGCCTCGCGGATGCGTTCGCTCTCGTCGTCCATCGCCGGGCCGTCTCCCTCGGTTCAGGCGCTCAGGCGGCCTGCCCCAGCCACTCGTTCACGTTCAGCAGCGACCAGATGAACAGCCGCCGGTTCTGCTCGCCGGACAGGTGCTGGTTCATCAGCCCTGTCACCGCGTCATAGTCGAGGTAATCGTAGACGGGGGCATCGCGGTCGAACAGGGCGCGGCGGACGAACTCGATCGACTCGCCCTTGAACCAGCTGGCGTCCGGCGCCGAGAAGCCCTGCTTGGTCGCGCTCGTGATCTCTTCGGGGATATGGCGGGCCATGACGTCGCGCAGGATCTGCTTGCCGTCCTTCGTCTTCTCGAAATAGGAGCGGCGCTTCCGGCCGGGCTCGTTCTCGTTCAGCCGGACGACGTCGGCCAGATTGTTCAGCTTCAGCCGCACCGGGCAGCGCATGGCGAAGTCGACCAGGTCGTTGTCCAGGAAGGGGACCCGTGTCTCCAGCCCGTGCGCCATGGACAGCTTGTCCTCGACCACCAGCAGCCCGTGCAGGAAGGTCTTGGCCTCGAAGTAGAGCGAATGGTTGATGTAGTCCTCGGGCCGGTCCAGCCGCGCGGCATGGCGGTGGAAGACGTCCTGGAAAATGGCACGGGTGTCGACGCCCTCGACATCCGACCAGACCGGCCGGAAGACCTGGCGGACTTCCTCGTTCGGAATCAGGCGCTGCCAGAAGCCGTAATACTTCTCGACGTAATCCTCGAAATCGTCGTTCACGACCGCGCGGTAGTAGCGCCAGGGATAGCCGCCGAAGAGCTCGTCGCCGCCCGCGCCCGACATCACCACTTTCACGAAGCGCGAGGCGAGCTGCGCCGCGTAGAAGTTCGGATAGCTCTGCCCGACGCGCGGCTCTTCCAGATGGCGGGCGAGGCGCGGCAGTACCCGCTCCATGTCGCCGGCCTTCAGCACCATCTCGTAGTGCTCGGTACGGAAGCGGTAGGACATGAACTCCGCCTTCGCGCGCTCGTCGAAGGCGAGCTCCAGGCCGGAGGCCGAGTGCAGGTCGAAGCCGCAGGTGAAGGTCTTCATGTAGGGGTAGGACTGGGCGGCGATGGCGGTGATCGAGCCCGAATCCATGCCGCCGGAGAGATAACTGCCGAGTTCGACGTCGGTCACCAACTGCCGGTTCACGGCCTGCCGGAACAGCCGGTCGAGTTCCTCCCGGTAGGCCTCGTCATCGTCCGGAGCGTCGGGTTCGCGGAAGTCGTAATCCCAGAACTGGTTGAGTTCGAGTTCGGGCGCCGCCCGCCCCAGATCGAGCGTGGCCGTATGGCCGGGCGGCAGAAGGCTGACATCTTCCAGCAGCGTGCGGTCGGTGAAGATGTTCTGGAAGGTGAAATACTCCAGCAGCGCCCGCCTGTCGATCCGCCGCTCGAAGCCGGGATCGGCGGTGATCGCCTTCTGCTCCGAAGCGAAGATGAAGCGGTCGCCACGGCGCGCATGATAGAGCGGCTTGATGCCGTAGCGATCCCGGGCCAGCAGCAGCCGTTTCGTCTTCCGGTCCCAGAGCGCGAGGGCGAACATGCCGTTGAAGCGGCTGACGGCGTCGTCGCCCCACTCGGCAAGCGCATTCAGAACCACCTCGCTGTCGGTGGTCGAATGGAAGGCGTGGCCGCGGGCCTGCAGTTCCGTCCGCAGTTCGCGGAAGTTGTAGACCTCGCCGTTGTAGATCAGCACGTAACGTCCGTCGGCGGAGATCATCGGCTGGTTGCCGGCCGGCGAGAGATCGATGATCGCGAGACGCCGGTGTCCCAGACCGACCGGCCCCTCGATCCAGTGGCCCTCGCCGTCGGGTCCACGGTGGGCGATGGCGTCGGTCATGGCCTCCAGCTTCACCGGTGAAACCGGCGCGCCGTCGAGGTTGATCAGTCCGGCGAGCCCGCACATCGCGGATCAGCCATGAGCCAGGCTGCGGACGGCCCGGACGACGTGATCGAAGTCTTCTTCCGTCATGCGGTTGTGCAGCGGAATGGCCATGGAATGTTCGGCGCAGTCGCGGGCGCCGGGGAAGTCGTGCGGCGCAAGGCCGTAGCGGTCGCGGTAGAGGCCGAGCATGTGGACGGCGTGGGTGCCCGGCCGCGTGGAGACGCCCATCTCCTGCAGGGCCTCCATCATGTCGTTGCGGAGCATCGGCGCGCCATCCGGATCGACGTAGAGCACATAGGCCTGCCAGCCGTGCCGTCCGCCTTGGGGCTCGGTCGGCGTCCGGAGCCAGTTGATGTCGGCAAAGGCCTCGGTGAAGCGTTTCGCCATCGCGGCGCGCTCGTCGATGAAGCGGTCCAGCTTGCCGAACTGCACCAGCCCCACCGCACCCTGCAGATCGGTCATCCTGTAATTGAAACCCAGCAGGTTGAAGTCCGGCAGCAGATAGGGGCGCGGCCCGTGATGGCGCTGTTCCTCGGAGATCGAGGCGCCGTGGTTGCGCATCATGTTCATGCGCTCGGCCAGGGCCGGGTCGTCCGTGGTGACCATGCCGCCCTCGCCCGTAGTCACCGACTTCCTGGGATGGAAGGAAAAGCTGGCCGCGCGGCCCAGGCTGCCCGCCGGCCGGCCCTGCCAGGCGGCGCCGGCCGCGCAGGCGGCATCCTCGATGATCTCGATGCCGGACGGCAGCGCAGCGCTCAGCGCATCCATGTCCATGCAGCGGCCGAAAAGGTGCACGGCGATCACGGCTTTCGTGCGCGAGGTGACCCGGCGCAACACGTCGTCGATGTCGAGATTGAAGGTGTCGCGGTCGACATCGGCCAGCACCGGGGTCGCGCCGCAGTAGAGCACGACATTGGCGGTGGCGACCCAGGTGAAGGCCGGCACGATCACCTCGTCGCCCGGTCCGATTTCCATCGCCGCCAAGATCAGGTGCAGCCCCGTGGTGCACGAGGTCACGGCGAGCGCGTGCGGCACGTCGTGGCGCTCGGCGAAGCGTTTCTCGAACTCGGCGACCTTCGGCCCCTGGGTCAGCCAGCCCGACTCGATCGGGCCACGAACCGCTTCCAGTTCCGCCTCGCCCGTCGAGGGCAGGGAGATGGGGACGTCGCGTCTCGCCGGCCGCTCGCTCACGCCGCGTTCCTCTGACGCCAGTTGATCAGGCGCTGCAGCCCGTCGGTCAGGCTGTAGTTGTAGGTGAAGTCGAGATCGGCGGTGGCCTTCTTCGGGCAGCCGATCCGGTTCTGCACCATCCGCCGCGCGTCGTCGGCGGAATAGGGGCGGTACTGCACCTCCAGGTCCGAGCCGCGCAGCTGCAGGATCAGATCGCAGAGTTCCTTGATCGAGGTCTGCACGCCCGTGCCGACATTGTAGAAGTCGTCTGTCGCCTGGGACTCGATCGCCTTCACGTTGCAGCGGGCGACGTCCTCGACATAGATGAAGTCGTAGGCCTGACTGCCGTCACCATTGATGACCGGGGCCTCGTTGGCGTCGATCTTGTTCAGCATGATCGGGATCACGCCGGTATAGGCGGCGGTCTGGTCCTGATGCGGCCCGTAGACGTTCATGTAGCGCAGGCCGACATAGTCCAGCCCGTAGCGGTCGTGGAACGCCCGGCACATGGCTTCGCAGGAGATCTTGGTCGCACCGTAGAAATTGCGGTTGTTGAAGGGGTGGTCCTCGGTCATGGGCACCTCGACGGCGTCGCCGTAGACCGATGCGGAGGAGGAATAGACCAGCCGCTTGATGTTGTTGTTCACGCAGGCCTCGAGGACGTTGAAGGTGCCCTCGATGTTCACGTGGAAGGCGGTGCGCGGGAAGTCCTTGCAGTGCAGCAGCCACATCGCGGCCAGATGCACCACGACGTCCATGCCCTTCATGGCGTCGTTGAGAAGATCGACCTCACGGATGTCGCCGCCGTTCGGGTACATGCGGCATCGCGGGTCTGAAAGCTGCTCGGCGAGGTTGCTCACCTTGCCGCGTGCGAAGTTGTCGTAGATGACGACCTCGGCGACATCGCTCTTCAGAAGCTCGGAAACAACGAAGCTCCCGATGAAGCCTGCGCCGCCGACCACCAGAACACGGGCGCCGTCGAGTTGCATGTGCGTCTTCTCCTTCGCCCGCTGCCGCCGGACCGTTCGCGCGCCGGCAGGATCGGGATGTTGGCGTGGGCGTCCTCTATCATCTATTTCCTTGAATCGCCAAGATCGCGCGACCTGGGGGAGGAGGGGCCGATGGACGCAGAGACCGTAGCCGGAATGATGCTGGCCCGCCGCGCCGACAAGCGCGACATGCCGGATGGCGGGTTCGTGCTGACCTCCCCGGAACCGCTCGGCGAAGTGGAGCGCTCGCTGGCGCACGTGCTGCGCCGTCAGGCGGCCGAACGCCCCGACGCGCGGTTCCTGCTGCAGCGTGACGGCGACGGCTGGAAAGGCCTGACCTATGCCGAGGTCCTGCGCCGCGCCAACGGGATCGCCGAAAGACTGCTCGGCCTCGGTCTGGGGCCGGACCGGCCACTGATGATCCTGTCCGGCAACAGCATGGGGCACGCGCTGGCGATGATGGGCGCCATCGTCGCCGGTGTGCCCGTCGTGCCGGTCTCGCCTGCCTACAGCCTGATGAGCAGCGACCTCGCAAAGATCGACCACATCGCCCGGCTGATCGAGCCGGGGGCGATCTATGCCGACGCCGCGGAGCCCTTCGCCAAGGCGATCGCGAAGGTCGGCGTGGACCTGCCGCTGCTGACCGCCGCCGACATCATGGGCGTTCCACCGTCGGATGCCGCACCCGGCGAGGGGCCGGGGCCGGACGATGTCGTGAAGATCCTGTTCACCTCGGGATCGACCGGAATGCCGAAGGGCGTCGTGAACACGCACCGGATGCTCTGCGCCAATCAGGCGATGGCGGCAAAAGGCTGGGCCTTCGTCAGGGAAGAGCCTCCGGTTCTGGTCGACTGGCTACCCTGGAACCACACCTTCGGCGGCAACATGTGCTTCGACATCGTGCTGTTCAACGGCGGTGCGCTGCACATCGACGAGGGCAAGCCGGCGCCCGGCCTGATCGAGAAGACCGTCGACAATCTCCGCACCGTCTCGCCGACGATCTATTTCAACGTCCCCGCCGGGTTCGCGGCGCTGCTTCCGTTCCTGGAAAAGGACGCCGGGTTGCGGGAGACCTTCTTCCGCCGCCTCTCGATGATCATGTATGCCGGCGCGGCGCTGCCGCAGGATCTCTGGACACGGCTGGAGGCGGTCGCCCGAGAGGCGGGACGGGAGCCACCGCTGATGGTCTCCGCATGGGGTTCCACAGAGACGGCGCCGATGGCCAGCATGGTGCATTTCCCCATTCCGCGCGCCGGCAATATCGGGCTGCCCTGTCCGGGCGTCGAAATCCGTTTCGCGCCGATCGGCGACAAGCTGGAACTGCGCGTGAAGGGCCCGATCGTGACGCCGGGCTATCACCGCCAACCGGACCTGACGGCGTCGGCCTTTGACGCCGAGGGCTTCTATCGCATGGGCGACGCCGGCACGCTGGCCGATCCCGACGATCCGGCGGCAGGCATCATCTTCGACGGGCGGGTCTCGGAGGACTTCAAGCTCACCACCGGCACCTGGGTCAGCACCGGTGCGCTGCGCACCCGCGCCGTCGCCGCCTGTTCGCCGCTGGTGCAGGACATGGTGATCTGCGGCCACGACCGGGAGCAGGTCGGGGTCCTGATCTGGCCGTCCGCGGCGGGCCAGCAGATGGACGTGGCTGCGCTTGCCGATGCGCTGACGGAAAAGCTCGCGGCCTGGAACGCCGAGAACCCGGGCTCTTCCACCGCGATCCGCCGTTTCCGCATCCTGCCGACGCCGCCGTCGATCGACGCCAATGAGATCACCGACAAGGGCTATGTAAACCAGCGAGCCGCGCTGGACGCTCGGAAGGATGAGGTCCAGGCGCTGTTCGAGAGCGGCGCCTCCGGCACGCAGACGGTCTGACCGGAGAACTGGCCCCCGCATTGCAATCTGTATTCGCGACGGCAAAGGGCGGCCCCCGCCTTGAGCCAGAAGAGAAAGCAGAAAGCAATGCGTTTTCAGATGGTTAGATTGGAAATCGGTCTTGAAGCCCCGGTAGGCAGCAATTGCCGGAACCGCGCTGTGGCGGCAAGCCTTGCCGTCATCCGGAGGGCTGCCGCATGAGCCTGACCGCCTCTCTCAACAGCGCCATCAGCGGCATGAACGTCGCCCAGCGCAGCATCGCCGTCGTCTCCGACAATGTCGCCAACGTCAACACCGAGGGCTATGCCCGCCGCCAGGTCGTCCAGAGCCCGGCGACCATCGCCGGCCAGATCGCGGGTGTCGGCGTCGAGGAAATCCGCCGCACGGCGGACGAGTTCCTGAACCGCGAATTCCGCATCGCAACCGCCGAGTTCAGCCGCTTCGACGCGGCCGGCGGCCTGCACGAACAGATTTCGTCGCTGCTGGGGGACCCGACCGGCGACCGCAACATCGTCGCGCTGCTGGACAAGGTGCTTGTCGCCGCCGGCTCGCTGGCCGCAAACCCCGAGACGACCGCCGTCCGGTCCTCCGCCATCGAGGCGCTGCAGCGTCTGACCGAGGATGTCGACCGCCTGTCCGACGGCGTCCGCGATCTGCGCCGCCAGGCCGATCAGCGGGTGTCTCAGGGCGTCGACGATGCCAACCTGCTGCTGCAGGAAATCCACGATCTGAACCAGCGCATCGCGGGACTGCGCGACGACAACAACCGCGTCGGTCTGATCGACGAGCGCTCGCGCAAGCTCGACGCGCTCTCACAGATCATCGATATCCGCACCGCCGATCAGTCCGACGACCGGGTTCTTGTCTCGACAACGGGCGGCCTGCCCCTGGTCGACCAGAGCCTGCGCCAGCTGGTGCATGGCGGCTCGAATGCCGGCGGCTTCGGCGAGGTCTTCCAGCCCATCGGCATTCAGCGGATCGATGACGCCACCGGCGCCCGCGTGACCATCAGCACCAACATCGACGACAAGATCCTGTCCGGCGAACTGAAGGGTCTGATGGAGACCCGCGACGGCGCGCTGAACGATCTGGCGACCGAACTCGGCGCTTTCGGCGGCCGCATGGCCGACGAGATCAACCGCGTCCACAACGAGTTCACTGCTGTGCCGCCGGCCGCGACGCTGACCGGCCGCAACACCGGTACGCTTGCCGCCGACCCTCACGGCTTCACGGGAATTGCGACCTTCCACGCCTTCGATGCCAACAACACCGTCACCGCCACTGCGACCATCGACTTCGGCGCCATTGGCGGCACGGTCAACGACGTGATCACAGCGGTGAATGCGGGCCTCGGCGGCGCCGCCACCCTGGCCCTGAACAACGGCGTCATGAGCTTTACAGCAGCGGGCGGCTCGGCCGGCGTCGGCATCGCCCAGGACGCGGCCACGCCGTCGGACGCGAACGGTCGCGGCTTTGCCCACCGCTTCGGCCTCAACGATCTGATCCAGACCACTGCCGGCCCGCATTTCGAGACCGGACTGGCAGCGACATCCAACCACGGCTTCACCGGCACGGCGACCTTCGAACTGATCGGCCCCGCCAACCAGCGGCCGATTTCGGCGACGGTCGATTTCGGCGCCATCGGCGGCACCGTGAACAACATCCTGACCGAACTGAATACCGCCTTCACCGGCGTGGCCAGCTTCAGCCTGAACGGCGAGGGTGCGCTGGTGACGACGCCGTCCGCGAACTTCGCGGGCTTCAGGCTCGAGACGACCCAGGATGCTACCGCTCGCGGCGGCACCGGCGTCTCGGTCAGCGACTTCTTCGGCATCGGCTCGGAGCCGAAGGCCAACATGGCCGCCGGCATGTCCGTGAACAGCGAGATCGTCCGGACGCCGTCGCGGCTGTCGCTCGCGACCATCGATCCGACCGGCACGCCTTCCGCGCACAGCGGCGACAATGCCGGTGCGGTCGCGCTGCAGGCGCTGAACTTCGTCACCTCGGAATTCGACGGGGCGGGGCGTCTGCCCTCGATGACGGGCACGCTGGCCGAGATCGGTTCCGAGGTGCTGGGCCGTGCGGGGCAGGCCGCCAACGACATCCAGGTCCGGACCCGCGACCGCGAAGCGCTGATGGAAGACCTTTCGGCCCGGGTGGCCGAGGTTTCCGGTGTGAATATCGACGAGGAAATGGCCCAGCTGATCCAGCTGCAGGCGGCCTTCAACGCGGCGACGCGTGTCATCTCGACAACGAACGAGATGATCGACGCGCTGCTGGCGCTCTAGTTCGAGAGGACCTGAAACATGCGTATTGGGACCTTCAACCATGCCGATCTGATGCTGCAGCAGATGCTGCGCCAGCAGGTCGAGATGAGCGAAACACAGACGAAGATCACCAGCGGCAAGAAATACAGCGATGTGCAGGGCTTCGGCTCGAAGTCGGCGCATCTGGTGAATTCCCATTCGCTGCTGAACCAGATCGAGGGCTTCCGGGACGCCAACAACGCCCTGAAGGGCCGGCTCTCGGCCTTCGACACCGGGCTCAGCGAACTGGAAACCATCGGCGGCGAACTGCGCGATGCGATCCAGCATTCGCGGGCGCTGGAGAACGGCACCGGCCTGGCCTCCGAGGTCAGCGGCCTGCTGGAACGCGCGGCGTCGGTGCTGAACACCCGTTTCGAGGGGCGTTTCCTCTTCGGCGGCACCAACACCGACACGCCGCCCGCCCAGGTCACGAACGAAGCCGAAATCCTGGCCGTCGCCGAGCCGCCGGCGGGTCAGTTCTTCGGTGACAGCGGCCGGGTGCCAAGCGTCCGTCTGGATGAGCGCGCCACCATCGAGGTCGGTGTCGCCGCGTCCCAGGTCGCCGGCGACCTGATGCATTCGATGCAGCGCATCCTGATGTTCGCCAATGGCACTCTGCCGGCCGGCGCCGGCGCATTCGCCCCCGCAGGCAGCCTGGAAGGCCAGTTGACGGACGAGCAGGTGGATTTCCTGTCCGGCGAGCTGACACAGGTTTTCAGCGCCATCGACCAGTTGCAGACGGCGGCGACCGACAACGGCCTTGATATCAAGGCCGTCGAATCGGTTCAGAGCCGCCTGGAAGAGCAGACCATCTCCCTGACCGAGATCATCTCCAATCAGGAGGATGTCGATCTCGCCGACGTTGCCACCAAGCTGAACCAGCAGCAGCTCACGCTGGAGGCGAGCATCCGGATGATCGCCGAGATGCGCAACCTCAGCATTCTGAACGTGCTCTGATCGCGGGTTAACGCCGCTCTCCCCTGCCGCCATACTCTCTCCATGGCCTGAGCGAACGGGGAGGGGACCTTGGCTGCCATCGCATTCGAATTGCCCGACGACGTGAAGGACGTCGTTGAGGGGCTGCTGGCCTTCGCCCGCAGCGAGGTCGTGCCGCGTCACGAGAAGCATCGGGAGCTGCTGGAAGACGGCCGCCGCCGCTATGCCGAGGACGGCCGGATCGCGCCTGACGTTCAGGCGCTGATCCGGGAGGTCCGGATGGCGGCGTCGGAAGCCGGCTATTACCAGATGTGCGTGCCCGAAAGCCTCGGCGGCGGCGGCCTGGGGATGCAGGCCTATTACGCCGGGTGGCAGGCGCTGTTTCATGCGCTGGGGCCGCAATACTGGCTGATGCTCTATTGCGTCAGCCACTGGGCCTTCGGTCCGAGCCGGCTGCTGGAACGGGTCACCGACCGGGCGCGCGACGAAATCCTGGAACCGCTGATGAAGGGCGAGAAAGGCATGTGCTTCGGACTCTCGGAGCCAGGCGCCGGGTCGGATGCCAGCATGATCCGGACGAAGGCCGTGCCCGACGGCGACGGCTGGGTGATCGAGGGCCGCAAGATCTGGACGACGAACTCGCCGACGGCCGACTACTGCATCCTGTTCGCGGTCACCGATCCCGAACGCGCGGCAGCCAGGAAGGGCGGGATTTCGGCCTTTCTGGTGCCGACGAACGCGCCCGGCTTCGAGGTGCAGCGGGTGGTGAAGATGTTCGGCCATATCGGCGGCGATGAGGCGGAGCTGCGTTTCGAAGGGCTGAGAGTGGAACCCTGGCAGGTCGTGGGCGAACTGCATCAGGGCTTCGCCAATGCGCTCTACGGCGTCTCGCTGGGCCGGGTCTACAACTCGGCCCGCGCCGTCGGATACGGCCGCTGGGCCGTCGAGATGGCGCTGGACTACGCGCAGGCGCGGGAGGCTTTCGGTCACCCGATCTCGGAGTATCAGGGAGTCACCTTCCCGCTCGCCAGCTCGGCCATGGAGCTCCATGCGGCGCACCTGATGGGGCTGAATGCGGCGAAGCTGCTCGACCAGGGCGAACCGGCGGTCAAGGAACTGTCCATGACCAAGGCCTATTCCGTCGAGATCGGCGTCCGCGCCGTCGACCGGGCGATGCAGACCCACGGCGCCATGGGTTTCACCAACGAGCTCGGCCTGCACGAGGCCTGGCACACGCTCCGGATCATCAATGTCGCCGACGGCACCAACGAGATCCTGCGCCGCACGATCATCCAGCGGATGCTGAAGGGCGACCTGGATCTCTAGACGCCGGGATTGCGGTTCCAGGCCGGACGGGTCAGGCTGGCGCGGGCCGGACGACGAGGTGAGGCGTGGACGACTGGACGGTTGAAGGCGAGGGCGGCAAGCCGCTGGGCGGTCTCCGGTGGGACGCCGCCGAACCGAAGGCGCTGCTCTATATCGCGCACGGGCTGGCCGAGCATGTCGAACGCTACGACCGCTTCGCAAACGCGCTGAACGGGATCGGGGTATCGGTCGCAGGACATGATCACCGCGGCCACAAGCGCAGCGTCGGGAACGATGCCGATACAGGGCATTTCGCCGACCGGGACGGGTTCCGGCTGATGGCCCGCGATCTGGCCCGCGGCGTGTCCGCCTGGCGCGCCACGTCGCCCGCTCTGCCTCTGATCCTGTTCGGTCATTCGATGGGGTCGTTCCTGACCCAGATGCTTCTCGACGACGGCGCCGAGGGCATCGACATGGCGATCCTCTCCGGCTCCAACGGGGCGCCCCCGCCGCTTGCGGCGGTGGGGCGCGCAGTCGCGCGGATCGAGAAGCTGCGTCTGGGCGGACGGGGCCGCAGCAAGCTGATCCACGGGCTGGCCTTCGACGCCTGCAACAAGCCCTTCGAACCGGCGCCGACCAAGCTGGAATGGCTGAGCCGCGAGCGCGCGGAAGTCGATGCCTACATTGCCGACCCGTGGTGCGGCTTCATCGCCACGACTGCCAGCTGGGCCGCTTTCCTCGACTTCCTCGCGACGCTCGGTTCGGCCTCCCGTGTGGCGCAGGTGCCGCGCGAACTGCCGGTTCTGATTGCTTCCGGCGAGCGCGATCCGGTGGGCGGCATGGGCAAGGGCGTTCAGCGTCTGCACGACACCTACAGGGACCACGGCGTCTCCGACCTGACGATCCGGCTGTATCCGGATGCGCGGCACGAGATCCTGAACGAGACCAACCGGGACGAGGTCACCGGCGACCTGCTGGGCTGGATCGGCGAACGGATCGCGGGCTGATGGCGGACGGCGACCGGCTCAACGTGCTCGTCGCCGACGACAATCCGTCGGCCAGGGCTCAGGTTGCGGCAATTCTCGGCGAGTTGGGACACGACGTGGTTACGGTTGCGGACGGCCCCGAAGCCGTGGCGGCGCTGGCGGCGCTGCAGTTCGACCTGATGGTGCTCGACTTCGACATGCCGGCGCCCGGCGGCGCCGACATCGCCCGTGAACATGCGTCGCGCGCGCCGGTCATCGGCCTGTCTTCGGCGGGGGCGTCGCGTCAGGAATGGGGCGACGCGCCGCTGACCGGATGGCTGAAGAAGCCCGTCGACGCCCGCCATCTCGCGAAGCTCGTGCAGGAACTGGACGCCGACGATGTTGCCGGCGCCGAGGACGAGACGCCGGTCGATCTGGCGCATCTGGCGGCCTACACCGGGGGCGACAGGGATCTGGAACGGGAACTGGCCGTGCTCTTCGCGGCGTCCTGCGACCGCTACCTGCGCGAGATGCGGGAATCCGCCGACGACCGCAGCTGGCGGGAAGCCGCCCACGGCCTGAAAGGCGCGGCGCGGGGCATCGGCGCGAACGAGGTCGGCCGGATGGCGGCCTTCTCGGAAACCCTGCTCGGCGACGCGGCGCGACCGAAACGCGCCGACATCCTGAACCAGCTGGAGGCCGCGGCGGCCCGCGTGCGCACCTTCTTCGAAGGCCATCTGGAAATGGATCTGGGCTGAGCGGTCAGCGTTTCAGCCGGAATGCGGCGGTCAGGAAGGCGGTCCCGGTCAGGCTGGTCAGCAGACGGATGTGGTTCCACATCGTCCAGGGCGCCGAATATTCGTACCACACACCAGACGCTTGCGCCGGATCCTGTGGGATCGGGGCCACGGCGAGCGCCTCGTTCCAGGGCACGTGCAGGTTGGCGGTGATGACAAAGGTCGCCGCCAGGCCCATCAGACCCAGCAGCGACAGCAGGGCGCGCCGGCGCTGACCGGCCAGCATGGACACGATGGCCGCGGCGGCGGCCACGGCCGGCGCGCCGAAGAACACGACCGCGAAGGGGGCGTTCCGGACGTTGGCGTTCATTGCCTTCATGGCCTCGATCGCCGCCGCCGGCGAAGCGGTGTCGAGGCCGTTCATGACGCTGAAGGACCAGGCGAAGAAGAACCCGGCGTTCAGTCCGGCAAGCAGTGCGGCCGCAAACAGGATGACGGAAGCGGCGCGCATGGCCCGGTCAGGTCAGCGCGGTCTTCATGCTCTTGCTGGCCTCGCCCATGTCGATCTGGCCGGCATAGCGTTCCTTGATGACGCCCATGCAGCGGCCCATGTCCTTCAGGCCGGAGGCGTTCAACTCGTCACGAACCGTACGGCACACCTTCTCGATCTCCTCCGGGCTCATCTGCTTGGGCATGTAGCCCTCGATGACCGCAATCTCGCCCTTTTCCTGCTCGGCGAGATCGACCCGGCCGCCTTCCTCGTAGAGTTTGATCGAGTCGCGGCGCTGCTTCACCATCTTGGCCAGGATCAGGATGATCTCTTCATCCGTCAGGCCCTGCTTCTCCGCGTCGCCGCGGATGGAAATTTCCTGCTCCTTGATCGCAGCCAGGATCAGCCGAAGGGTCGAGATGCGGCGGGATTCCTTTGTGCGCATGGCAGCTTTCAGATCGTCGCTGAGTTTCTGCTTCAGCATTTGATCCTCCAATGGCTCCGAAGGCGGCGAACCATAGTCCAAAACATTTCCGTAATCAAAGAAGTATTCGACAAGTTAAGTCATTGAAAAACAAGAAAAACTTTGATTGCCACTCTGCTTGACCCTGTAGGGGGGAATCATTATCGTCCGCGCAATTTGTGCGGCGGCCCGGATCGCCGCCACCTCCCTGCTCGCCGCTGCCTGCACGAGATACATGCCTGAGAACGTACATAATTCCGCTTCGCCAGTGACCACCGGCGGGGCGTCATTCAACGCGGCTGCGCTGGTGCTGGCCGATGGAACTGTCTACCACGGTGCCGGAATCGGCGCTGTCGGATCATCTGTCGGCGAGGTGTGCTTCAACACCTCCATGACCGGATATCAGGAGATCGTCACCGATCCTTCCTATGCCGGTCAGATCATCACCTTCACCTTCCCGCATATCGGTAACGTCGGCACGAACGACGAGGACATCGAGACGATCACGCCCGCCGCGCGCGGCATCGTCCTGCGGATGGACATCACCGAGCCGTCCAACTGGCGCGCCAGCCGGCATCTCGACGCCTGGCTGAAATCGCATGGCCTGGTCGGGGTCTGCGGCATCGATGCGCGCGCCCTGACGCGCCGGATCCGCGACGGCGGCCCGCCCAGCGGCGTGGTGGCCCAGGCGAAGCCGGGCGAGACGCTCGACCTGGACGCGCTGGTCGAACAGGCGAAGGCCTTTCCCGGCCTTGAAGGCATGGATCTGGCGAAGGACGTCACCTGCCGCCAGACCCATGGCTGGACCGAGGGCGCCTGGGCCATCGGTTCGGGTTACGCCGCCGCCGGCGAGGCGAAGCGCAAGGTCGTCGCCATCGACTACGGCTGCAAGCGCAACATCCTGCGCTGCCTGACCGACATCGGCTGCGACGTGACGGTGGTGCCGGCAACGGCGACCGCCGAAGAGGTGCTGCGCCACAATCCGGACGGTGTCTTCCTGTCGAACGGGCCGGGCGATCCGGCGGCGACGGGCGAATACGCGGTGCCGGTCATCCGGGAGATCGTCGCCGCCGGCAAGCCGGTCTTCGGCATCTGCCTCGGCCACCAGATGCTGGCGCTGGCGCTGGGCTGCGCGACGGAAAAGATGACGCTCGGCCACCGCGGCGCCAACCAGCCTGTGAAGGATTTCACCACCGGCAAGGTCGAGATCACCAGCCAGAACCACGGCTTCCGCGTGAAGCGCGAAAGCCTGCCCGACGGCGTGGTCGAAACCCACCGCTCGCTGTTCGACGGGACCCTTGAGGGAATTCGGCTTGCCGGACGTCCGGTCTTCTCCGTGCAGTACCACCCCGAAGCCAGCCCCGGGCCGCGCGACAGCCACTACCTGTTCCGCCGCTTCGCGAACATGATCGACGGGGTGGAGGAATAGATGCCCAAACGTACCGACATTTCCTCCATCATGATCATCGGCGCGGGGCCGATCGTCATCGGCCAGGCCTGCGAGTTCGACTATTCCGGCACCCAGGCCTGCAAGGCGCTGCGCGACGAGGGCTACCGGATCGTCCTGGTGAACTCGAACCCCGCCACCATCATGACGGACCCCGAATTCGCCGATGCGACCTATGTCGAGCCGGTCACGCCGGACGTGGTCGCCCGGATCCTGGAGAAGGAGCGCCCGGACGCGCTGCTGCCCACCATGGGCGGCCAGACGGCCCTGAACACTGCGCTGGCGCTGGCCGAGAACGGCACGCTGGAGCGCCTCGGCGTGGAACTGATCGGCGCGGACCGCGAGGCAATCGCCAAGGCAGAGGACCGCGACCTGTTCCGCGCCGCGATGACCCGCATCGGCCTGGACATGCCGAAGTCGATGATCGCGACGACGATGGAGGAAGGACGCGAGGCGCTGGCCGAGATCGGCCTGCCGGCGGTCATCCGGCCGTCCTACACGTTGGGCGGCACCGGCGGCGGCATCGCCTACAACCGCGACGAATACGACGCCTTCATCGTCTCCGGCCTCGATGCCTCGCCGGTCAGCCAGGTGCTGATCGACGAGAGCGTGCTGGGCTGGAAGGAGTACGAGATGGAGGTGGTCCGCGACCGCGCGGACAACTGCATCATCATCTGCTCGATCGAGAACGTCGATCCGATGGGCGTGCACACGGGCGATTCGATAACCGTCGCGCCGGCGCTGACGCTGACCGACAAGGAATACCAGATCATGCGCGACGCCTCGATCGCGGTGCTGCGCGAGATCGGCGTCGAGACCGGCGGATCGAACGTGCAGTTCGCGGTCAATCCCGAGGACGGGCGTCTGGTCGTGATCGAGATGAACCCGCGCGTCAGCCGCTCCTCGGCGCTGGCCTCCAAGGCGACCGGTTTCCCGATCGCCAAGGTCGCGGCCAAGCTGGCCGTCGGCTACACGCTGGACGAACTGGACAACGACATCACCAAGGTGACGCCGGCCAGCTTCGAGCCGACCATCGACTATGTCGTCACCAAGATCCCGCGCTTCACCTTCGAGAAGTTCCCCGGCGCCGAGCCGATCCTGTCGACCGCGATGAAGTCGGTCGGCGAGGCGATGGCTGTGGGCCGCAACTTCCAGGAAAGCCTGCAGAAGGCGCTGCGCTCGATGGAGACCGGCCTGACGGGCCTCGACGACATGCCGGTCGATGGTGACGACGAGGACGCGCTGATCGCGGCGCTCGGCCGCCGACGCCGGACCGGCTGCTGATGACCGCCGAGGCGCTGCGCTTCGGGCTGGCCAAGGACCGGATCGCGCGGATCACCGGCTACGATCCCTGGTTTCTCGACCGCCTCGACGAGATCGTCGAGGCCGAGGACGGGGTCAAGCAGAACGGCCTGCCCGCCACGCCCGCGGGCTGGCTGGCGCTGAAGAAGCTGGGCTTCGGCGACGCCCGGCTGGCGACACTGGCGCAGACCTCGGAGGCGAAGGTCGCCGCGGCGCGCCGCATGGCGGGAATCCTGCCCGTCTACAAGCGGATCGACACCTGCGCAGCCGAGTTCGAGAGCGACACGCCCTACATGTACTCGACCTATGAGGGCTTCCCGGCGCCGGACGGCACCATCGCCCCGCCCGAATGCGAGGCGCGCCCGACGGACCGGCGCAAGATCATTATCCTGGGCGGCGGTCCGAACCGGATCGGCCAGGGCATCGAGTTCGACTACTGCTGCGTCCACGCCGCCTTCGCGCTGAAGGAAGCCGGCTTCGAGACCATCATGGTCAACTGCAATCCGGAAACCGTCTCGACGGACTACGACACCTCCGACCGGCTCTATTTCGAGCCGCTGACCATCGAGACGGTGCTGGAGATCGTGCGCACCGAACAGCAGGCGGGCGAGGTCGTCGGCGTGATCGTCCAGTTCGGCGGCCAGACGCCGCTGAAACTGGCGCAGGGGCTGATGGACGCGGGCGTGCCGATCCTCGGCACCTCGGTCGACGCCATCGACCGCGCCGAGGACCGCGACCGCTTCCAGGCCCTGCTGCAGCAGTTGGCTCTGCGTCAACCGCCGAACGGCATTGCGCGCAGCCACGAAGAGGCGCGCGGCCATGCCGAACGGCTGGGCTTCCCGGTGCTGCTCCGCCCGTCCTACGTGCTGGGCGGCCGGGCGATGGAGATCGTCCACGACATGGCCGGGCTGGACCGCTACATCCGCGAGGCGGTGAAGGTCTCCGGCGCCAATCCGGTGCTGGTCGACAGCTATCTGTCGAATGCGACCGAGGTCGATGTCGATGTGCTTTCGGACGGCGAGGACAGTTTCGTCGCCGGCATCATGGAGCATATCGAGGAAGCCGGCGTGCATTCCGGCGACAGCGCCTGCGCCCTGCCGCCCTATTCGCTGGACAAGGAGACCATCGAGGAGATCAAGCGGCAGTCCGCGATGCTGGCGAAGGAGCTGGGCGTCATCGGCCTGATGAACGTGCAGTTCGCCGTGCAGGACGGGCTGGTCTACATCCTGGAAGTCAACCCCCGCGCATCGCGCACGGTGCCTTTCGTCGCCAAGACCATCGGCACGCCCATTGCCAAGATCGCGGCGCGGCTGATGGCCGGCGAGAAGCTGTCGACCTTCGACCTGAAGGGCGACATCTCCGATCTGGACTACATCGCGGTGAAGGAAGCCGTCTTCCCCTTCGCGCGCTTCCCCGGCGTCGACATCATCCTCGGCCCGGAAATGCGTTCGACCGGCGAAGTCATGGGCCTTGCCCGCGATTTCGAGATGGCGTTCCTGAAGTCGCAGCTCGGCGGCGGCACAAGGCTGCCCGAATCCGGCACGGTCTTCATCTCGGTACGCGACGGCGACAAGCCGATGGCGGTCGAGATGTGCCGCGACCTGACCGGCATGGGCTTCAACATCGTCGCCACCCACGGAACGGCGCGGTACCTGAAGGACAACGGCATCGAGTGCAAGCCGATCAACAAGGTGCTGGAAGGCCGTCCCCACATCGTCGACGCCCTGAAGAACGGCGATGTGCAGCTGGTGTTCAACACCACGGACGGCGAGCAGGCGATCAACGACAGCTTCTCGCTGCGCCGCACCGCGCTGCAGGTCCACATCCCCTATTACACGACCCTTGCCGGCGCCCGCGCGTCGGTCGCCGCGCTTCACGCCCTCAAGACGGGTCGGCTTGAAGTCGCGCCGTTGCAGTCCTATTATTGACGGCAGTGCGCCGGTTGCTTGATTAAGCGACCGGCGTCGTCTTTTCCAGCAACCCGCGGAAAACAACACGGATACGCGTTATGGAACGAGTGCCCATGACGCTTCAGGGCCAGAAGCGCCTTGAGGCTGAACTGAGAAATCTGAAGTCGGTGGAACGCCCCGCCGTCATCCAGGCGATCGCGGAAGCGCGCGCCCATGGCGACCTGTCCGAAAACGCCGAATATCACGCCGCGAAAGAGAAGCAGGGCTTCATCGAAAGCCGCGTGATGGAACTGGAAAGCGTCCTCGGCCGCGCCGAGGTCATCGACGTCACCAAGATGTCCGGAAGCACCGTCCGGTTCGGCGCAACGGTTCTGCTGGCCGATGTCGATACCGACGAGGAAAGCGCCTATCAGATCGTCGGCACCGAAGAAGCCGATATCGACGAAGGCCGCATTTCCAACACCTCGCCCATCGCCCGTGCCCTGATTGGCAAGGAGGTCGGCGACGTCGTCGATGTCTCCACCCCGCGCGGCGAGAAATCCTACGAGGTCGTCGAGGTCCGCTGGGGCTGAGCCCCGGCCTCTGGCCGCTCCGCCACATGTCGGGTTAACCTTCAGGCCGCTCAGGTCTGGAGGTTCCGATGCGCCGTCTGCTGATCACACTGGCCCTGCTGGCCGCCGGGCTGATGCCGGCCTCCGCCGCCGAACCGAGTTCCGAGCAGGTCATGGAAATGTTCCGCGTCACCGGCGTGGAGGGCAATACCTCGGCGGTGATGGAGCAGATGCGTCCAATCGTGATGGGGCAGCTCGTTCCGGCCCTTCGGGCTGCGGCCACCGAACGGCAACTGGCCGTGCCCGACAATTTCAACGAGATTGTCGGTGAGGAATTCGACAGGTCCTTCGGCTCGCTGGGCCGGGAGATCATGGTCGAGCTGGCGCCGCTGTTCCAGCAGGCCTTCACGGCCGAGGAGATGCAGGCGGTGATCGACTTCTACGATACCGATCTCGGCCGCCGTCTCGTCGAGACGAGCGCGAAGATCGTCCCGGTGACGTCCCGCGTCGGGCAGGTCCTTGGCGCCGAGAAGGGTCAGGAACTGGCCTTCAACGTCCTGAACCGTCTGAAGAAGGATGGCGAGGTCGAGAACTGAACCGGCCTGTCCGGGCCTTGTTGCCCTTGCGTCAATTTGGTCGCCGTCACTTCGGCCTGCCGTGTCAGGGCCTATATCGAGAGGCAACCAACAAGAAGAACCACAGGGGGAACATCATGCTCCGCAAAGCTGCACTCGCCGCCGTCGTGGTCTCCATGGGGCTCACAGCCGCCATCGGGGCGCAGGCCCAGGACCGCAAGTACCGCGCCTGGCAGGACGATCAGGGCCGCTTCCAGGAGTATCCCGAACACACACAGCGGATGCTGGACGAACTGGAAGAACTGCTCGCGGCGGGCCGCCGTGACCGGGCCGCCTCGCCCGCCTATCTCGACGATTTCGAGGCGATCCTGAAACGCCACGAACAGGCCGAGCGCCGCGCGGACCGCCAGCAGGCGAAGGAGGCGTACCGTGAGCGCCGTCCGGCCGTTTCCGACGACTTCGCCGACGGCAATTTCACCGAGAACCCGGCATGGCAGGTCATTCAGGGCGAGTATTTCGTCGCCCGCGGCAATCGGCTGTTCGCCTTCGTCGCACCGCAGGAAGAGGTTTCCGCCGACAACAACGCCGAGAAGATCGTGCAGTTGTTCGGCGCCATACTGCAGGCGAACCGTCAGGACCAGGACGACGAGAATACCCGCCGGAATTCTCGCGCCATCAACGAACCCGCCGCGATCCTGCTGCCGCAGGAAATCACCAACGCCTTCGATCTGAAGACGACCCTGATGAGCGACGACGAGACCGGCGGCATCTTCGAACTCGGCGTCTATCAGGGCCGCGACGCCCGGAACGGTTACCGGCTGCAGTTCACCGCTGACAAGGCGCGGCTGATCGTGGTCGGCCGCAGCGTCACGACCATTGCCGAGACGAACTTCAGCTTCCCCGCCTCCCAGGGCCGGCGCCCCGGCACCTACGACGTCCGCTGGCTCCGGGAGAAGAATGGCCGCATGCAGGTCTTCGTCGATGGCAACCGGATCCTGAACGTCGCCAACAACGGCTTCCAGGACGATTTCGACGGCTTCCGGCTGGTCAATGCCGAGGGCCGTCACGGCATGGATTCGATCGAGATCACCATGCTCGACTGACCTGCCGGTCACAAATTCCGAAGCGCCTTCGTCAGACCTTCCGACTGGAACCCTGACGGAGGCGTTTTCTCATGAGCATCGGCATGTCGGCGGTCTACCGCCAGCGAATCGAGAAGGAAGAGCGGCGGATCGGCGAGCCGCTGGAACTGCTGCACGAAATGCTGTCGGCCTCGCCCGGACTGCTGACCCGGTTCCTCGCGGCGGCGCCCCTTCTCTCCTATGGCCGCGCTGCGCCGCCTGACGCGCTGAACGCTGCGCGGCTGGCGGCGATCCGGGCGGAGGATTGCGGTCCCTGCGTGAAGATCCAGGCCGGTCACGCGCGTCTGGCCGGGATGGACAAGACATGGATCCGCGCCGCCGCCACCGGCCGTTTCGACGACCTGCCCGATGACCTGGCCCTGGCGACCCGGCTGGGCGACGCCATCGCGCGCAACCTGCCGGAGGCTGCAACGCTGGGCGACGAGGCCGAGCGGCGCTGGGGCCGCGCTGCGCGCGTCGAGCTTTCGCTGGCCGCTGCCGTCTCCCGCATCTATCCGGCGATGAAGCGGGGCCTTGGTCTGGCGCAGAGCTGTGCCATCCTCGATTTCGATGACTGATCCGACCGCCATATTCGAAGGCGAGCGCACCCGGCTTCGCGGCATCGGCTATCGGATGCTGGGTTCGCTCGTCGAGGCCGAGGACGCCGTGCAGGACTGCTGGCTGCGCTGGCAGGCCGTCGATGCGGCTGCGATCCGCACGCCGGCGGCCTGGCTGACGACGGCCATGACCCGGCTCTGTATCGACCGGCTGCGCGCGGCGAAGGCGATCCGGGAAAGCTATGTGGGCCCGTGGCTGCCCGAACCGGTGATCGTGCACGAGGATGCGCCGCCGGACCGCGCCGAACTGGCCGAGGGTCTGACCATGGCGCTGCTGGTTGTCATGGAAACGCTATCCCCGGCCGAACGCGCCGCCTTCATCCTGCGGGAGGCCTTCGACTACGGCTATGACGAGATCGCCGGGGTGCTCGACACCACCGCCGTCAATGCACGCAAGCTGGTCTCGCGGGCGAGGGCGCGGGTGGAGGACGGGGCGTCCCGCGAGCGCCCGTCCGCCGACATCGCGGTCCGGCTGGCCTCTGCCTTCCAGACCGCCGCGGCGGGCGATCTGAAACCGCTCGAGGCGTTGCTGCATGACGATGTGGTCGTCCGTTCCGACGGCGGCGGCAAGGTGAAGGCCGCGCTGAACCCGATCTATGGGCAGGACAAGTCGATCCGCTTCCTGCTCGGCCTGATGCGGAAGGCTGGCCCGGATCTGGAAATTGTACCGGCTCGGGTCATGGGCGGACCGGGCTTCGTGTTCCGCACCGCCGGACGCCCCTTCGGCGCCGCGGCCCTGACCGTTCGCGACGGCTGCGTCCGCAACATCGACATGGTCATGAACCCGGAAAAGCTGGGTGGACTGACGGGATAGCCGCTCGCATTTGCGTCATGCCGGACCCGGATCCTGCATCCGGTGGAATTGTCGGCCTTGCGGCGAAGCCGCTCCTGATTCTGGTCCAAGATTTGGGAGATAAATTGCTCGTCGCTTTGGCGCTATCAATTCAATCTCTACTATTCACCGGGCGTATCCGAGAAGGATCCCAATTGACGACATAGAGCCAGTAAAAGAAGGCGCCGATAATCAGTCCGCTTGCAGCTTGTGTAATGTACACAATTGTTCCGTCGGCCACTACGCCAAGCGAGCTTGTGAGTACCTGTAGCGGGATGAAGGCGCAGGCGGTGAACAGAGCTTCCCAGACCACCAAGGCCAGAATGCTGTGTCTTGCCATTCGAAAGCTGAAGGCGATCAGGAAGGAGCAAGGGATCAACAGCATGAACAGCACGCCAAGCCCTGCGACGGACAACCCGAGAATGGCGAACGGACCGTCCTTGCCGGCAATAGCGTGTACGAGGGTGCCGAACACCCCATTCCAGACGATCGCGACACCTGGCACAAGAAGTGTGAACAGCAGCACCGGGCGGCCCTTGTGTTCTTTCGATGCGCCGGCTTCCTCCGTTTCCGATTCGGGCACCCCTTGGCTTAGATACCAAAAGGCAAGGATGAGACCTGCAGTGGATCCGGCAAGTATCTGATTGAGCCCGAGACTTGGCCAACTGAAGCAGTATTCAACGCCGCAGGGCTCAGGATCCAGAATTGCCGACAGAAATGGCAAGGTTGCGGCGACGGCGAATACGACCATCCAGATGACCAGCACCCACCAGACCGGTGACGCTCTTCGAAAGACAAAAGCCATCAAGGTCGAGAATATTAACAAGTAGGGGTAGAGCGCCCAGCCAAGAAGCAATGTCCCCGTCGCCCAGAATCCACCCTTGTCGGTGCTGCCGTGAAGCAATGAAAGCGAGATGCTGCTGAAAACGGCTTCCCAGACGACGCAGAACAAGGGGGCGAGTAATGCGAAACGAGCGGTCTGTCCAACCGTTCTTTTGGCGGCAGGAGTGAGACCCGGACCCATCCGATCAGCGGTTTGCCCGCCAGTCATGCCGTCGTTTTCACTTCGGCGACAGTCTCAGAGCTGGGTAATCTTGTCCGTCCGGTACATCTTCACGTTTCGCTCCAGCATCTCCAGATCGGCCAGCTTCGCGCGGAAGATCTTCATGTGCGCCGAGGCGCCGTGCGCCTTCAGGTGATCGGTGGTCTCCCACTCCTCGAAGACGCGGATGACCGTCGGCTCCTCGATGCTCTGGTAGAAGTGATAGGTGATGCAGCCTTCTTCCTTCAGCGTTTCGGCCACCATGTCGATCATGGCCGCCTTGGCGGCGTCGACGCTGGCCGCGCCCAGTTTGAAGGTTCCGCTGACGACGATCATGATTCCCTCCCCGGTTGTCGCGGGCCCGAGAATAGGGCGGCCAGGGCCAGCTTGACAAAGCCCCCTTCGGCCACATGCTTTGTGGCCTGAACCTGGGGAGGACTTCATGGGTGAATTCACGATCACCGAGCAGGACGGCCACGTCCTGACCGTAACCATCAACCGGCCGGAGCGGATGAACGCGCTGCATCCGATGGCCAATGCCGAGATGGGCGCCATCTTCGACATGTTCGAGGCCAATCCGGACCTCTGGGTGGCCATCGTCACCGGCGCCGGCGACCGGGCCTTCTCGGCCGGCAACGATCTGGTCTACCAGGCCGAGGGCAACCCGAAATGGTATGCGCCGATGGGCTTCGGCGGCCTGACCGGGCGCTGGAACCGCACCAAGCCGGTGATCGCGGCAGTGAACGGCGTCGCCATGGGCGGCGGCTTCGAGATCGCGCTGTCCTGCGACCTGATCATCGCCTCGGAGAACGCGCGCTTCGCCCTGCCCGAGCCGAAGGTTGGCCTCGCCGCGCTGGCCGGCGGTCTGCAGCGCCTGCCGCGCCAGATCGGTCTGAAGAACGCCATGGGCATGATCCTGACCGGCCGCCACGTGCCTGCGGCGGAGGGCAAGGAGCTTGGCTTCGTCAACGAGGTCGTGCCCCAGGGCGAGGCCCTGACGGCGGCGCGGCGCTGGGCCGACATGATGCTGGAATGCTCGCCGGTCTCGCTCCGCACCTCGCTGGAGGTCGTGCGCGACAACTTCAACTATCCGTCCCTGGAGGACGCGATGAAGGCGGACTACCCGTCGGTGCAGACGCTGCGGCACTCCGAGGACTTCATCGAGGGGCCGAAGGCCTTCGCCGAGAAGCGGAAGCCCAACTGGAAGGGCAAGTGAGTTGATCCCGGCCGGGACCGAGCTTGCCGCCTATGCCCGTAAGGTGATCGCACCGAGGGCGCTCGACCTGATCCGTTCCGACGATTTCCCCTGGGACATCTGGAAGGAGATGGGGGAGTCCGGCTGGCTCGGTTTCGGCATGGGCGACGATGGCGGCATCGAGGCGACGCCGGCCGAGCTGTTCGACGTCGCCGCTGCCGTTGCCGAAGCGGCCGAGGTGGTCGGTCTCTGTACCTCGTGGATGACCCACCACATGGTCGCCGGGCGTGTCATCGCCGAGTATGCCGATGCGGAACAGCGTCCTGATGTGATGCCGGATCTCGCCGCCGGCCGGCGCTCGGCCTGCATCGCCATTTCCGAACCGGGCGCCGGCGCGCATCCGAAGCGGCTTTCGACGCGTGCGGAGAAGGTCGATGGCGGCTGGCGGCTGACCGGTGAGAAGGCGTGGCTCACCAACGGCCCCATCGCCGACATCTTCGTCACCATCGCCATCACCTCGGAACAGGGTGGCCGCAAGCGCTTCGGGGCCTTTCTGGTGCCGCATGACGCCGAGGGCGTGTCGCAGACCGAGGGTGTGAAGATCGACTTCGCCAAGCCCTCGGGCCATTGCGGGTTGAAGATGGAGAACGCGTTCCTGCCCGATGGAGCGTATCTCGCGGGCGCGGGCGATGCTGTGGAGACGGTGCTGAAGCGGTTCCGGCGGGTCGAGGACTGCATCGGGCTTGCTACGAAGGCGGGCGCCATGGCGGTGCAACTGCGGCGGCTGGCGGCGATCCTGCCGGCGGAGAAGGCGGTGGAACTCGGTGCGCTGGACGCCGACCGGCAGCTCTATCTTGCGGGCGGACGGCAGCTGATGGCCGACAGCGGCGGCGATCCGGCCTCGCCGGAACACGAGGCGCGGCTGCTGGCGCTGAGGCGGCTGGGCCGGCGCTTCGGCGCGGCGTTCGCCGAACTGAAGGCGGAAGCCACCGGACAGGACGAGTTCCTCGACCTGCTGACACGCGACCTGCAGCAACTGGGCAAGGTGGCCGAGCGGGTCGATGCGGCCAAGCTGGCGAAGACCGGGAGCGCCTTGCTGAACGCGGCCGCCGCCGGGTGAGCGAGGCCGAAGCCCGGGTCGGCTGGGGGGAGGTCCTGCGGCCGGAATGGCTGCCCTCCCTGGCGGTCCTGCTCGGCGGCATTCTGGTGCATTCGATGAACGTGCTGCTGGTCGCCACCGTGCTGCCCAGCATTGTCGCCGATGTCGGCGGCGCGGCCCTGCTGGCCTGGCCGATGACGTCCTTCATGGCCGCTTCGATCATTGCCGCGACCTCGTCGGGCATCGTCGCCTCCCGCATCGGTCCGCGCGGGGGCTACATGCTGGGCGCGGCGCTGTTCGCTGTCGGCTCGGTCGCCTGCGCCCTGGCGCCCAGCATGGCCGAGATCATTGCCGGCCGGTTCGTGCAGGGCTTCGGCGGCGGCATCATCGCCGGTCTGGCCTATGTGCTGGTGCGCAAGACGTTCCCCGAGCGCGTCTGGCCGCGGGTCTTTGCCATGCTGGCGGGTGTCTGGAGCGTTTCGGTCATCCTCGGTCCGCTGATAGGCGGGGTCTTCGCCAATCTGGGCAACTGGCGGGCCGCCTTCATCACCGTGGCGCTGGTCGCGGGAACGTTGGGCGTCGTGACCTACTTCGCGTTGCCGAAGGTGGCGGCCGATCCGGCGACGCGCCGGCGCTTCCCGGCCGTCAGACTGTCGATGGTCGTCGCGGGCATCGCCATTCTCTCTCTGGCGTCGGTGGCGGATCCGGCCTGGCAGAAGGGCGGACTGGTGGTCCTGGCGATGACCGTCCTTGCCATCATGATCCGGTTCGACCGCCGCGCCGACGACCGCATCCTGCCCAGTGACGCCTTCACCTTCGGTTCCGTCACCGGCGTCGGCATCTGGACTGCGCTGACCATGTCGGTGATCTTCACGCAAATGCCCACCTTCATGCCGCTGTTCCTGCAGCACCTGCACGGCGCCGATCCGCTGACCGCCGGCTACATGGTGGCCTGCGCGTCGCTGGCCTGGACGACGGTTGCGGTCTCGGTCTCGGGCCTGACCGGCGCATGGCCGTCGCGGCTGATCGTGCTCGGCCCGGTCCTGACCTGCTGCGGCCTGCTCGGCATGAGCATGCTGACCAACGGCCCCTCGCTCCTGGCGGTTCTGCCGGCCATCGTGGTCATGGGGATGGCCATGGGCAGTTGCTGGGCCTTCCTCGTCCAGCGGATCATGAGCGGCGCGCGGGAGGGCGAGGGCGATCATGCGGCTTCCTCGATCGCCATGGTGCAGCAGGGCGGCCTAGGCGTCGGCGCGGCCCTGGCCGGCGTCGCCGCCAACGCCGCGGGGCTTTCGCAGGGCGTGACGCCGCAGACCGTCGCCAGCGCGGCATTCTGGGTGCCGGTGTCGTTCATGCCGCTGGCCCTGTTCGCGCTGTTCATGGCGATCCGGCTCTGGCGGCTGACCGGCATGCGCAATCACGGCTTTCGTTGAGGGATCGGGCGGGATAAGACAGGCGCGGGCGAACGAACGGGAGGACCCAGGTGAGCGCAGACTGGCAGGACAAGCTGTCCGATCCGAAGAAGATCGAGGAGTCCTTCTCGACCCTCGGCTACATCTCCAACGACCGGATCGCGACCGCCGTGTTCCTGGCGCAGCAGCTCACCAAGCCGATCCTGGTCGAGGGACCGCCCGGCGTCGGCAAGACCGAACTGGCGCTAGCCACCGCCGAGATGCTCGGCATTCCGCTGATCCGTCTGCAGTGCTACGAGGGCCTGGACGAGGCCAAGGCGCTCTACGAATGGAAGTATGGCAAGCAGCTCCTCTACACCCAGGTTCTGAAAGAGAAACTGGCCGATGTGATGGGGGATGCGAAGACGCTGCCCGAGGCGATGGGCAAGCTGCACAGCTTCTCCGACATCTTCTTCAGCCACGATTTCCTCGAGCCCCGGCCGCTGCTGAAGGCGCTGGAGGCCGAGAATGGCGCGGTGCTGCTGATCGACGAGATCGACAAGTCCGACTACGAGTTCGAGGCCTATCTGCTGGAGATTCTCTCGGCCTACCAGATCAGCGTGCCGGAGATCGGCGTCGTGAAGGCGAAGATCCCGCCGATCGTCTTCCTGACCTCCAACAACACCCGCGAGATGGGCGACGCCCTGAAGCGCCGGTGCCTGCACCTCTACATCCCGTTCCCGGACGAGAAGACCGAGCGCCGCATCGTCGCCGCCCGCGTGCCGGAAGTGGCCGAATCCCTTCGCAAGCAGATCGTCAGCTTCGTGCACGGCCTGCGCGAGGAGGAACTCAAGAAGCTGCCGGCGATCTCCGAGACCATCGACTGGGCGCGCACGCTCCTGCTGCTGAACACGTCCGAACTCGACGTCGAGACGGTGCGGCGGACCATCAACGTGCTGCTGAAGTTCCAGGAAGACGTCGAGGGCACCGACCGCCAGCTCTACAAGATGGTCCGCGAGGCCAGGGACGCGGTCTGACCCGCCGGCGGCCTATTGCCAGAAGGCGGCGGCCGCGATGGCGAAGTGAAGCTGGACGTCGCCGGCCACGGTGAAGTTGGTGATGCCCACCAGATTGCCCGCGGAGTCGAACAGGCCGCCGCCCGACGATCCCGGCGCGGCGTGGGCCGAGGTCTGGATCAGCGGAATGCCGTTGTTGGAGCGCAGCTGACTGACGATGCCGTCATGCAGGGTCTGCTGCAGCCCGTGGGGCGCGGCGATCGACCAGACTTTCTCGCCCATTTTCAGATCCTCGAACGCGCGGACACCGGGCGTCGGAACGAGCGGCATGTCGATCGATTCGAGCAGGCAGCGGTCGGTTGCCGGATGCGATAGCAGCAGCTTCGCCCTGCCGTTGCGCTCGCCCTGCAACAGCACGATCACCGCGGCACCCTTCAGCACATGGCAGTTGGTGGCGAGGTGGCTCTTTGAGACGGCGACGGCGGAGCCCTGCTTCACGTTCCGGGATGCCCGGAAATCCTCGATGGAGGCTGCCGAGAGCACGACATGGACGCTGGAGGCGACCTGTTCGTAGAGCTTGTCAGGAGAGAGCGGCGGCCCCGACAGGGTCAGGGGCCGGTCCGGACGCAGCCCCCGCCAGGACGGCCAGAACGGGTCGGAGGGGTCGAGCGAGTTGTAGTTCAGTATCCCCGGCGTCAGCGCCGCCACGCGGGGCGCGCCGGCCATGGCGCTGCCCATGCGTTCCGCAGCGGGGTGGTCGCTCTGACGTGTGTTGGTGGGATGGATTGGCGAGGCCTGTTCCGGCTGCCCGGGCGCGTCCATGAACCGGTCGCGCAGTTTCTCCAGACAGGCGGCTTCCCGGTAGCTGCTGACCTGCGCGGCCTGCTCGCACATCTGACGGATGCGGTTCCGGTCGGGAGCGGTCAGTGCGGACAGGTCCGGAAAGGCGACCGGGATCCGCAACTCGGCCATCTGCTGTTCGACGCAGCGCGCCCAGGGCGCCGGACCGGACTTCATCTCCTCGGCGCAGGCCTCCCGGAGCAGACGGGCATTGCGGAGCGACAGCTGGCCGAGATCGGGGCGGAACATCAGCCGCCGCCAGGCGCGGGCATGATAGTCGAGGCATTCGAGGTGATGCTTCTCGATGCGTCTATCGCCGACATCGCAGGCCAGCTTCATGGCCTGTTGCGCATCGACCGACAGATTGCGCAGGTCGATGGTCCTGGAAAGGGCGGGCGCGATCAGGCCTGATACGCAAAGAAGTATCAGAATACCAATACGAATCAGATATTTAGCCGGTTCCCTCATGCCCGGGAAAGCTAACAGCCGCCGAATTGGGCGGCAAGGTCCGAGATGTTGAAAGGGCAGGGTCCGGAAAGAGAAGCGGCGCCGGTCTTCACCGGCGCCGCCCTCCGTTCAGGACCGGATGGATCGGGTCAGCCGAGGGCCGCCTTCACCTTCTCCGGGGTGATCGGCAGGTCGCGCACCCGGGCGCCGGAAGCCGCGAAGATCGCGTTCCCGATCGCAGGGGCGGTCACCGTGACGCCGGGTTCGCCGGCGCCGGCCGGGTAGTGGCCCGTGGACAGCACCGTCACGTCGATCTCCGGCATGTCTTCCATGCGGAGCGGCGTGTAGGTGTCGTAGTTGTCCTGCTGGATGGCGCCGTTTTCCATGGTCGCGAATTCCTTCGTCGCGATGGAGACACCCCACAGCGCGCCGCCCTGGACCTGGGCCTCGACGCCCTGCGGGTTCACGGCGGTTCCGACGTCGATCACCAGCGTCAGCTTCTGGATCTCGAAGTTGCCGGTGGCCTTGTCGACCTTCACCTGGGCCGCGCAGGCGGTCCAGGTCGGGCTGTTGCGCTCCTGCGCCGTCACCGCGGCCAGACCGACACCCACGCCGTCACCCATGTCCTTGCCGTAGCCCGACTTCTCGGCGCAGATCTTCAGGACATTGGCGAGACGCTTCGCGCCGCCCACCGAGTTCGGCGGACCGCCGGCGTTCTTGCCGGTGGCGTCCAGCATGCCCAGCTTGAACTGCAGCGGATCGATGCCGGCCTTGTTCGCGATCTCGTCGAGGAAGCACTCGACCGCCCAGAAGGTCCAGCCCGGCGCCACCGAACGCAGCTGGCCGGCCGGCGTCGCCGACTGGGCCATCGGCGACTTGATCGTCGTCACCGTCTGGTTCGGAATGGTGTACCAGTGGTCCGCGCCGTTGATCGAGAACGGATCCACCTTGCCGGACTTGTCGGCCGAGTCGGCCAGGAAGGCCGGCGCCTGACGCGCCGTCGCCCAGGCCGAGACCACACGCTGCTCCATGCCGACCATGCGGCCGTCCGAAGCGCCGCCACGCACGACCTGGTGCGTGATGGTGCGCGTGAAGTCCATCGTCATGTCGGCCTCGCGGCTGTAGATGACCTTCACCGGCTTGCCGGCCCCCTTGGCGGTCAGCGCCGCGACCAGGATGTAGTCCGATTCCAGACGCCGGCCGAAGCCGCCGCCGAGATGGTACTGATGGACAACGACCTGACTCGGGTCGATCTGCAGCGCCGCCGGCACCAGACCCAGCGCGAGGGTCTGGAACTGGTTGCCGCAATGGATGTGATAGACGTCGTCGACCACTTCCACTGTGGCGTTCAACGGCTCCAGCGGCGCATGGATGTTGAGCTGCGTCGTGTAGGTCGCCTCGTGCTTCACCGCGGCGCCGTCAATGGCCGGCCCGGAGTCGCCGTCCTTCACGAACAGCTGCGCACCGTCGCCCGACTTCTGCAGCGCTTCGGCTTCGGCCATGATCTTGGCCGACGAGGCCCCGGTGTTCGGACCCAGGTCATAGCTGACCTTCAGGGCGTCACGTGCCTTCAGCGCCTGGTGATACGTGTCGGCCAGCGCGACCACCCAGCCGGTGGTCGTCATGGTCGGATCCTCGATCACCACATGGCCCTGATAGCCGGCCATGCCCTTGGCGGCGGAGTCGTCGACGCCGGTCACCTTGGCGCCGTAGCGGACCGGCGGCACTTTCGGCGTGCCGACGATCATGCCCTCGACCTCGACATCGATGCCGAAGGTGGCGGTGCCATTGGTCTTGCCCGGGATGTCCAGCGCGCCGACCGAGTGGCCGACCAGCTTGCGCTTCGCTGGATCCTTGAGCTGGATCGCCTTGAGCTCGTCCTCGGAGAAGTTCCGCGCCGTGACGCCTTCCTTCACCAGGTCGCCATAGCTGATCTTCCGGCCCGACTTGGCATGCATCACCATGCCGTTCTCGGCCGACAGCTCAGCCAGCGGCACGCCCCACAGCTTCACCGCGCCTTCCATCAGCGCGATGCGGCCGGCGGCGCCGGCGCGGCTCAGCTGATCGAAGGTCCAGTTGACCGACCAGGAACCGCCGGTGACGAACAGTCCGTATTCCGGTGCCGTCGAGACGTAGTGGATGGAGACGTTCTCCCACGGCACTTCCAGCTCTTCGGCCAGCGCCTGCGCCAGCGGCGTGCCGACGTGCTGGCCCATCTCGGCCTTGGTGATGTTCACGGTGACCTTGCCGTCGCCGTCCATGGTGAACCAGATGTTCGGGGAGAAGGTGCCCTCGGCGCGCGCTTCGGCGATCCCCAGCGGGCCGCCCATCATCGCGTAGCCCATTGTCAGCGTGCCGGCGGTCATCCCGACCAGGAAGCCGCGGCGGGACAGGGCGATCTTTTCGTGCTTTGTCATGATCGTGTCCCCCCTCAGCCGGCCATCTCGGTCGCGGCGCGGGCCACGGCCTTCTTGATCCGGACATAGGCCATGCAGCGGCAGAGGTTGCCGGTCATGGCGTTCACGATGTCCTCGTCGCTCGGGCTCTTGTTCTCCGAAAGGAATGCAGCGGCCTGCATGATCTGGCCCGACTGGCAGTAGCCGCACTGCGGCACCTGCTCCGCGATCCAGGCCTTCTGGACCGGATGGTCGCCACCCAGGCCCTCGATCGTCGTGATCTTGGCGCCTTCAGCCGCCTCGACCGGAGTCACGCAGGTTCTGGTCGCCTGACCGTCGATGTGGACGGTGCAGGCGCCGCAAAGTCCCTTGCCGCAGCCGAACTTGGTGCCGGTCATCTTCAGATGTTCGCGGATAACCCAGAGCAGCGGGGTATCCCCGGGGACGTCGACCGTTTTGGTCTCCCCGTTGACGGTGAGCGTTGCCATATAACCTCCCAAGGATGCGTCACCGTCGATTGTCGCGGTGCGCTTTGTTTTTTGGGCTGGAGGTACCACGACCGGCAGCGGGTTGACGCAACACGCATTCGATCCGATCAGTATTCCCCAACCCTGAAATCTTGATGGACGCAGCGTCATCCTGTCAAACTTTCATAGTATCCAACTGCTTCTTGCAGCGCTGGCTGGCACCGCGCTCGTCGCCGGACCGTCCGCCGCGGGCTGCCCTGAACCAGTTGCCTCCTACAGCGTCGTCGACGATGCGATTCCCGCGCCGTTGTGCGGTCTGTCGGGGGACGCCGAACGGGGGCGAGCGGTTGTCGCCAGCCGAAAGGGCAACTGCCTTGCCTGCCATGCGGCGCCGGTTCCGGAAGAAAGGTTCCATGGCGATATCGGGCCGCCGCTGCACGATGTGGGTCGGCGCTACAGCGCAGCGGAACTCCGGCTGAGGCTAGTCGATTCCACACTTGTCGATCCGGATACGGTCATGCCGCCCTTCCACCGGGCCGAGGGCCTGTCGGGGGTCCGGTCCGACCGCGAGGGTCAACCCATCTTGAGCGCGCAGCAGGTGGAGGACGTGATAGCCTATCTGCTGACGCTGAGACAGGAGCCGCCAAGCAGATGAGACCGGGACCCGACCGCAAGCGGCGCGCGCTGATGGCGCTGGGCGCTGCGGCCGTGGCGGCGGCCGTGGCGCCTGCGTCCCTGGCCGAGACCATACGCAACCGGCTGTCCCAGACGCGCCGCACCTTCCCGATGGACGCCGATCCAGAAGACGCCGAGCGGATGATCCAGCGCGCGATACGCGGCCGGACGCCTGTGCCGGATATCGTGAAGATCGACCTGCCCGGCATCGCCGAGAACGGCGCCTCGGTGCCGCTGACCTTCGACGTCGATTGCGCGATGGCGGGCAAAGACTATCCGGAGACGGTTCATGTCTTCGTCATCGACAACCCGTTTCCCGAGGTCGCCCGTTATCGCTACGGACCCTGGAACGGCAGCGCGCAGACCGAGATGCGCATCCGCATGGCCACCAGCTCCGATGTCGTGATCGTCGCCGAGATGGCCGACGGCAGGGTCGGCGTCACGCGCGAGGCGGTCGAGGTGCTGGAAGGGGCCTGCAGCTGATGGCCGCCGGCGACAGACGCATCCACGCGCCCGACACCGTGAAGCGCGGCGAGACCTTCCTCGTCCGGACGCTGGCGCGGCATCCGATGGAGTCCGGCGTGCGCTTCGACACCGGCAACATCGTCGTCTACCCGCGGCACATTCTTCAGGAGGTGCTGGCCTTCTACAACGGCAACCAGGTCTTCCGCGCCGAATGGTTCAGCAGCGTGTCGGCCAATCCCTATCTCAGCTTTCACCTGAAGGCGCAGGAGAGCGGCGAGATCGAGGTCGTCTGGATCTCCGACTACGGCGTCCGTTCCAGCGCGAAGACCCGCATCGAAGTGGTCTGAGCGGCATGGAATGGACCGATGACGCCATCGTTCTTTCGCTCAGGCGGCATGGAGAGACCTCGGCGGTCGTCTCCCTTCTGACCGCCGAACGCGGCCGGCATGGCGGTCTCGCCCGCGGCGCCTATTCCAGGCGGATGCGCGGCGTGCTGATGCCGGGCAACGGCGTCACCGCCACCTGGCGGGCGCGGACCGAGGACCATCTGGGATCGCTGAAGGTCGAACCGGGCCCCAGCCGAGCCGGTTTCATCATGGACGACCCGGGCCGGTTGGCCGCACTCAACAGCGCCGTCGCCATTCTGGATGGCGGGCTGATGGAGCGGGAGGCGCATCCGGCGCTGTTCCGGGCCACCGGTGCGCTGTTCGATGCGCTGGCGGCGGCGACCGACGACTGGGCCGAGGCCTATTTCGCCTGGGAACTCGGCCTGCTCGGCGAACTGGGTTTCGGCCTTGACCTGTCGAAATGCGCGGGCGACGGCCGCACCGAGGGCCTGGGCTATGTTTCGCCCAAATCGGCCCGGGCGGTCTCGCTGGCCGCGGGCGCACCCTACCGCGAGAAGCTGCTGCCGTTGCCGCGCTTCCTAATCGGCGAGCGCGGGCGGCCACCGGCGAATCATCCGCAGACCGATCTCGCCGATGCGGCCGAACTGACGGGACACTTCCTGGAACGCCACGTCTTCAGCCAGCGGAATACCGCGCTTCCCGCGGCCCGCGGCCGATTTGTGGAGATTCTGTTGCGGGACAACACAACATCTGGTGTCTTGAGCGCATGACCGAGCAGACCCCCCCTGACCGCGAGAACATCCAGCCGATCCCTCTGGGGGAGGCGCTGAGCGAGCGCTATCTGGCCTACGCGCTGTCGACGATCGTGTCGCGGTCGCTGCCGGATGTCCGGGACGGCCTGAAGCCCGTGCACCGGCGCCTGCTCTATGCGATGCGGCTGCTGCGCCTCGATCCGGATGCAGGGTTCAAGAAATGCGCCCGCATCGTCGGCGACGTGATGGGCAAGTTCCACCCCCACGGCGACACCGCGATCTACGACGCGCTGGTCCGCCTGGCGCAGGATTTCGCCGTCCGCTACCCGCTGGTCGAGGGGCAGGGCAATTTCGGTAATGTCGATGGCGATAACGCCGCGGCCATGCGCTACACGGAGGCGCGGCTGACCGAGGTCGCCGAACGGCTGCTGGAAGGCATCGACGAGGATGCCGTCGATTTCCAGCCGACCTATGACGGCGAGGAATCCGAGCCACTGGTGCTTCCTGCGGCCTTCCCGAACCTGCTGGCCAACGGCGCCGCCGGTATTGCGGTCGGCATGGCGACCAACATTCCGCCCCACAACGCCACCGAGCTCTGCGAAGCGCTGCTGGTGCTGATCCGCAAGCCGTCCACGCCGGTGGCCGACATGTTGGAACATGTGCCGGGACCGGACTTTCCGACCGGCGGCGTCATCGCCGAGGATCGCGAACGTATCGTCGAGGCCTACGAGACGGGCCGGGGCAGCCTGCGGGTCCGGGCGCGCTGGGAGAAAGAAGACGGCGGCCGCGGCACCTACCAGATCGTGGTCACCGAGCTGCCCTATCAGGTGCAGAAGGGCAAGCTGGTCGAGAAGATCGCGGCGCTCATCAACGACCGCAAACTGCCGGCCCTGGCCGATGTGCGCGACGAGTTCGCCGAAGACGTCCGCCTGGTGCTGGAGCCGCGAGCGCGGACCATCGACGCCGACGCGCTGATGGAGCAGCTGTTCCGCCAGACCGATCTGGAAGTGCGTTTCGCGATGAACATGAACGCGCTGGACGCCACGCGGACGCCGCGCGTGATGTCCCTGAAGGACATGCTGCAGGCGTTTCTGGACCACCGCCACGAGGTGCTGCAGCGCCGGACCCGTCATCGGCTGGCGAAGATCGCCGACCGGCTGGAGGTGCTTGGCGGCTACCTCATCGCCTTCCTCAACCTGGACGAGGTGATCCGGATCATCCGCACCGAGGACAGGCCCAAGGACGCGCTGATCGAGCGCTTCGAGCTCACCGAACGTCAGGCCCAGGCCATCCTGGACATGCGGCTTCGCCAGCTCCGCAAGCTCGAGGAGATCGAGATCCGCAAGGAGCACGATGCGCTGGTCGCCGAAGAAGCGGAGCTCAACGAACTTCTGGCCGACGAGAAGCTGCGCTGGAAGAAGATCGCCGGCGAGATTGCCGAACTGAAGAAGTGGCTCGTCGGCAAACCGGACCTCGGACTGAGACGCACCAGCTTTGCCGATGCGCCGTCGGAGGAGCTGGCGCAGGCGGCCGAGGAAATCCTGGTCGAGAAGGAGCCCCTGACGGTCATCTGCTCCGAGAAGGGCTGGATCCGTGCTGCCAAGGGGCACATCGCCCCCGACACCGAACTGAAGTTCAAGGACGGCGACCGCGGCCGCTTCGCCATTCACGCGCAGTCGACCGACCGGCTGCTGATGCTGTCGACGGACGGACGCATCTTCACGCTGCCCTGCGACCGGCTTCCGGGCGGGCGTGGCCATGGCGAGCCCGTGCGGCTGATGATCGACCTGCCGAACGATCAGGACATCGTCGACCTGTTCGTCCATCAGCCCGGACGGAAGCGCCTGATCGCTTCCGAGTCGGGACGCGGTTTCGTCTTCAGGGAGGACGACCTGATCGCCTCCACGAGGAACGGCAAGCAGCTGCTCAACCTGCCGGCAGGCGAGGAGGCGCGTCTGGCGGCAATCGTCGAGGGCGACACGGTCGCGGTGATCGGCGAGAACCGGAAGTTGCTCGTCTTCTCCCTCGAGGAAATGCCGGAGATGAGCCGGGGCAAGGGCGTGATCCTGCAGCGTTACAAGGATGGCGGTGTGGGCGACGTTAAGTGCTTCACCCGCGCCGAGGGCCTGACCTGGACGACTGCCTCGGGCCGCGTGATGCGCGAGGACAACCTGTTGATGTGGGAAGGCAAGCGCGCCTCCGCCGGCCGCAACGCCCCGCGCGGCTTCAACCGGTCCGGCAAGTTCGCCTGATCAGGCCCTGACCGGCGCCTCCCGCCGGGTCATGATCGCCAGCAGCACCCCGGGCCCCGCCACGACGATGGCGGCGATGGCCAGCGTCAGGTGGCTGTATCCGATCATGCCGCCGCCCGGTGTCGCCAGCAGGATGCCGCCGGCAACCATCAGCGCCCGGGACACCATGCCCAGCGTGCCGCGTCCGACCGGGCCGGCGAAGATCAGATAGCCCTGCAGTCCGCTCGCCAGCAACAGCACCCCGGAGAAGGCAGTGACCAGCACGATGGTGATCTCGACCGGATCGCCGAGCAGCAGCAGCGCCGGGTTGAAGACGAAGAAGAACGGGATGAAGTAGATGATCGTGCCCAGCCGCATGGCCTCGAAGCCGGTCTCCATCGGCTTCGCATTGGCGACCGAAGCGGCGGCGAAGGCGGCCAGCGCCACTGGCGGCGTGATGAAGCTGAGCATTCCCCAGTAGAGCATGAACATGTGCACCGGCATCGGATCGAGGCCGGAGCGGATCAGCGCCGGCGCCAGAATGATGGCGAGGAAGATGTAGGCCGCTGTCACCGTCATGCCGATGCCGAGAATGAAGCTGGTCAGCGCGCCCATCGCCAGCAGGATGAAGATGTTGTTGCCGGCCAGGTAGACGAGGTCGTTGGTGACCGAGCCCGCCATGCCGGTACCGACGACAGCGCCGACGATCAGGCCGATCGCCGCCAGGATGCCGGCGAGTTCGGCCAGCAGGAAGATCGTCGCCTGCAGGAACTTGTAGAACTTCTTCCAGTCCATCCGGTGCTTGGGGCTCAGCTGGTTGAGGATCAGAAGCAGCGCGGTGGCGTAGAAGGGCGCGCGGGCTTCCTGCAGCAGGAAGACGAGCATGAAGACCAGCACGGCGAAGGCGAAGATGTAGAACCAGCCGTCCTTCAGGACATCCAGCAAGCGCGGCATCTCTTCCTTGGGCAGACCCTGGATGCGGTTGCGCGCGGCATAGCTGTCGATCTGCACGAACAGACCGAAATAATAGAGCAGCGACGGCACGATGGCGGCGATGGCGACGTCGATGTAGCGGACCTGCAGGAAGTCGGCCATGACGAAGGCGGTGGCCCCCATGATCGGCGGCATCAGCACGCCGCCGGTCGAGGCGCAGGCCTCGATGCCGCCGGCATACTTCGCCGAGAAGCCGATGCGGCGCATGGTCGGGATCGTCAGCGTGCCGGTCGTCAGCACATTGGTGATCGGGCCGCCGGACATCGACCCGAACAGGCCCGACGAGAAGATCGCGACCTTGGCCGGACCGCCGCGGACATGCCCGAGCAGGGCGAAGGCGAAGTTGATGAAGAACAGGCCCGCGCCGGTGTAGACCAGCGCCATGCCGAAGGCGAGGAAGCCGAACACGAGCAGACCGAAGGCGCGCATCGGAATGCCGAGCAGGCTTTCGATCGAGTAGACGTGAAACGCGGCGGTGTCGAGGAAGCCCATCGGGGCGCCCTGGATCACCTGCGGCACCTGATCGGCGAAAATCGGGTAGAGCGAGATCGCGAGGACGATGAAGAAGATCGGCCAGCCGCCTGTACGCCGCCCGGCCTCGATGACCAGCACCCACATCACCACCGCCATCCATTGCGCCCATTCGGGCGCGACGTATTCCCAGGCCTCTTCCTGGATCTGCAACGAGTTGAACAGCAGGTAGAAGGTCACGCCGAGCGACACGGCGGCCGGTATCAGGTCATACAGCGGCACCTTGTCCCGGCGCTGACTGGCATAGGTCGGGAAGACGATGAACACCGTGGCCAGCATCATGCCGACCAGGGCGTAGAGGTATTCGTTGACCAGCAGGGTGTAGCCGATTTTTCCGTCGCCGCCGAAATACTGCCAGATCTCGTTCAGCCGCGAGTCGAGCTTGAAGATCTGATAGATCGACAGAAGGATCGCCAGCGTGCCAATGACCGTCACGACGACCTGCCAGAACGGATTCAGCGACCGCGTGCGCTGAAGATCGACGTCGGGTACGTCCTCTTCCTTGATATCCAGCTTCTTGTCGCTCATCGGACGGACTCCGGGTGCAGATCGGGCGGCGATACGGCCTGGCGGTATCGGCGTAGTGCAATCGGCGCGGCCAAAGGGTATTGGCCCGTCCGGATTGCGGCGTCGGGAACGCAGCCGCCCCGGAGCGGGCTCCGGGGCGGGATTGCGTCAGCGCGTGTGGGCGGTCACCACTCGTAGAAGATGACGGTCAGGCCGGCAGCTTCCAGCGCGTCGGCGCGCGCCTTCATCCAGCCCTTGGCGAATGCCTCGTCATCGTCCGGCGCGCCGGCGAGATAGCCTTCCCAGGCCTTCTTCAGAACAGCCTGGCGGTTGAGCGAACCGGCCTGGATCTCGTCCTGACCCTCGGGCCAGACGCCGACCTCCTTGTAGTACTTCACCGCGCCCTCGTGGTACGGCAGCAGCTTGTGGAACTGCTGGTTCTCCATGGCCCAGCCGGTCGCCCCCGGCGCCGTGTCCTTGAAGATGTCGAAGTGGGTGTGGATCGCCTTCACGATGCTGTAGGAGGTGTCGGCCTCGACATCGTCGCGGGACGCGAGGATCGGGTAGGGCGTGTTGGCCATCCACTGACCGCCTTCCGCCATGCCGGTGCCGACGGTGGCGAATGTCGGCAGATACCACGGCACGACCCCGTTGAGGCGTTCCCAGCACTCGGGGTCGTTCGGGACCACCGGATAATGCAGACCGCGCGGGCTGGCTTCGATCTTCTTGTTCAGGGCCGAGAAGGTGGCGTTGTTGAGCGCGTCGACTTCGTTGTTGATGAACCCGTCGACCGCGGGTCCGTGGCCGCCGAACTCGACCTTCTCGACATCGTCCCAACCGACGCCGAAGCAGGCCATCATCGCCTCGACCGCCTTGTTCAGGGCCGGCGCGCCGCGGATCCAGGCAACGCGCTTGCCCTTGATCTGGTCCATGGTCTCGATGGACTTGTCGCCCGGCGTCACCATGCCGACGGCCGCGCCCTTGCCAATCGCCAGCATGTGCAGGCGCAGCGGCTGCGGTCCCCAGTCGCGGTTGCCGAAGGTGAAGACACCTTCCTGCGCATAGACTGAGTCCGAACCCGTCGCAGTGAACTGCGCGCGGCCCGCCTTGACGGGGCCGAGCCGGGAAACGTCGTTCTTGCCCGGCAGGACGCGGACATTGGTGCCGTAATTGTTCTTCAGGATCGAGCCGAGGCCGACCATCTGACTGTAGCCGGACGAGCCGACGTCATAGGCGGTCACGACAAGCGTTCCCGGCAGTTTGATATCGTCCGCCATGGCGCTCGATACGCCGAAGGCTGACGCCGCGAGGACGCCCATGGTCCACGCACGACGCGTCATTTTCATCATCTTGATTTCCTCCCCTGTGAAGACAGAACTGTAGTTCTTTTTTATTTCACAGTCTTATCGTGGCCTGAGCCTGACGTGGCGTCAATCGATCTCGACAGGGTTTTGGAATCAAAGTGTTTTCTCGAAACGCCACACCCTGAGAGGGAAGGGGTCGCCGAGAGTCTCGACCGCAAGCGTCACGGTGTCGGCCACATGCCAGCCGGACTTCCGGTAGAAGGCCGCAGCGCGTTCGTTGCCGACGGCGCAGGCCAGCCAGGCCTGACCGTGTCCGGCCCGTTTCAGCCGCGTCTCGGCGTCCTGCATCAGCGCGGCTGCGACGCCGGCGCCCCGCGCCTCGGCCGAGACCATCAACTGGTTCAGTTCGTCGTCCTTCAGCGTACAGAATCCGGCCGTCAGGCCATCGATCTCGCAGACGCGGGTATCGCCGATCATCGGTTCCAGCCGGGCCCGGAAGCTCTCTGGCGTCCGCAGTTCCGCCAGCGCCGGCGGCACATGGTCGATATGGCCGTCGCGCCAGGCGTTGCGCCAGAGCTCGGCCAACGCATCGAGGTCGTCGGGATCTGCGTCCCTGAGCTGGAGCGGATCGCCTCCCGTTTCCTGCATGCCGCTCCCTGCCTTCCGTACGGTTCGGTTCCACGGTCGGTACGTGTAGTGTTCCGGCGGGGAGGAGCGCAGCATGAGTCTCGCATACACCGCAACCGATTCCGCCGCACCGTTCCAGTTGAGGCCGGTCACGCCGTCCGTCGGCGCGGAGGTCTCCGGCATCGACCTGACCGAATCGCTGGATGAGAAGGCGGTTGCCGCCCTGCGCGCAGCGCTGATCGAGCATGGGGTGCTGTTCTTCCGGGACCAGCCGGTGACGCCCGATCACCAGGTCGCTTTCGCGCGCCGGTTCGGGCATGTGCCGAAGGTGCCCGATTCCATGTTCCTGGTGCACGAGGCGAACCCCCATGTCTCGGTCCTGCTCAACGACGCCGACCGGCCGCCGACGGTGAACAACTGGCATTCGGACTATTCCTTCGCGCCGTTGCCCGATTTCGCGTCCGTGCTGCGCTCGGTCGTGGTGCCGGATTGCGGTGGGGACACGGTCTGGGCGGGCATGTTTGCTGCCTGGGACGGCCTGCCCGACCGGATGCAGCAGCATCTGGACGGGCTGACCGCGACACACGATTTCATGAAGCTCTACGAACGGCCGGTGAAGAAGCGGCTCTGGGAAGGAGAGCGCGGCAGGCTGATGGAAGCGGCGCGCCGCGAGTTTCCCCCGGTCAGCCATCCGGTCGTGCGCCCCCATCCCGAGAGCGGGCGCAAGGCGCTGTTCGTCAACGAGAGCTTCACCCGCCACATCGACGGCATGTCCGAGCAGGAAAGCCGGCACCTGCTCGCCTTTCTGTTCGAGCACTGCAAGGCGCCCGAGTTCCAGGTGCGGTTCCGCTGGTCGCCGGACTGCGTGGCCATGTGGGACAACCGTTCGGTGATTCACTACGCCGTTGCGGATTTCCATCCAGCCCGCCGCCTGATGCACCGCGTCACCGTGCTGGAACGGCTGAGGGAAGGCTGACCGGCTGCGGCCGGGCAGCATCGGGGACAGCGCCGGGGAGGGCGGGATTTGGACGGCAAGTGGCGGGCGGTCGGGCTTCTGTGCCTGGCGGAAATTCTGGCGCTCAGCCTGTGGTTCACAGGCGCCGCGACGCTGCCGGCGATCCGGGCGGAAACGCAAATCAGCGACCTGCAGGCCTCGCTCTACTCGTCGATGCTGTCGGTCGGCTTCGTCGCCGGTACGCTGACCAGCGCCATACTGGGGCTCGCGGACCGTTGGCGTCCGCAGCACTATTTCTTCGGCTCCGCCCTGATCGCCGCCGTGGCCAACTCGACCGTCGCCTGGCTGGATCCGGCTTCGCCGCTGATCCCGGTCCTGCGCTTCGTCATCGGCGCCTGCATGGCCGGCTGCTATCCGGTCGGCATGAAGATGGTCTCGACCTGGGCGAAGGGCGACATGGGGCTGCTGGTCGGGATCCTGGTCGGCGCGCTGACCCTGGGGTCGGCGGCGCCGCATCTCAGCCAGGCTCTGCTGCAGGGTCTCGACTGGCGGCTTACGCTCTATGTGACGTCCGGCTGCAGTGTGCTCGCGGCCCTGCTCGTCCTTGGCGTGCAACTCGGCCCCAACGCGATGGCGGCGGCGAAGTTCAAGCCTTCGGCGGTTCTGGAAGCCTGGCGCAACAAGGCGCTGCGGCTCGCAAATTTCGGCTATTTCGGCCACATGTGGGAGCTCTACGCCGTCTGGGGCTGGATCGTGGTCTTCCTGACCGCCTCCTTCACGGTCTGGTACGGCGAGGGTGACCCGCGCATCGGCTTCGCGGCCTCGCTGACAGCCTTCGGCGTGCTTGCCATGGGCACGGTCGGCGCCCTGCTCGCAGGACTGCTGGCCGACCGGATCGGCCGCACGACCGTGACGATGGCGGCCATGATCGCTTCCGCGGCGTGCTGCCTCGTCGTCGGGTTCCTGTTCGGTGGCCCGCCGGGGCCGCTGATCGCGCTCTGCCTGTTCTGGGGCGTGGTCGTGGTGGCGGACTCGGCGCAGTTCTCTTCCGCCGTGATGGAACTCGCCGACCGGGACCGCATCGGCACCATGGTCACTGCCCAGACCTGTATCGGCTTCTCGCTGACGCTGGTCAGCCTGCACCTGCTGCCCGAGGCCGTCGAACTGATCGGCTGGGAACGCGCCTTCTGGATCGTTTCCGTCGGCCCGCTGCTCGGAACGCTCGCCATGTGGCGGCTCCGGCATCACCCGGACGCGGTGAAGATTGCAGGGGGCAGGCGGTGATTGCGGCCTCGTTCAAGTCCCTCTATGACGGCGCGTGAATTTTTCTGAACCTCAGGGGGCGGCGTGTCCGCACGCATCGACGTCCAGGACGTATCCATCAGCTTCGGCGGCCTCAAGGCGGTGCAGCACTGCACGCTGTCGGTGGCGGCCGGCTCGATCACGGGTCTGATCGGACCGAACGGCGCGGGGAAGACCACGCTGTTCAACATGGTTGCGGGGGCGCTGAAGCCCACGGGCGGCACCATCCTGATGGACGGCGAGGACATCACCGGCGTGCCGTCGGACAAGCTCTACGCGAAGGGACTGCTGCGCACTTTCCAGATCGCGCACGAGTTCGGCCACATGACGGCGCTTGAGAACCTGATGATGGCGGCGCCTGAGCAGCAGGGCGAGAACCTGTTCAATGCCTGGTTCCGGCCCGGCGCCGTTCGCGAGCAGGAACAGAAGGTCCGCGACCGCGCGCTGGAGGTGATCGAGTTCCTGAAGCTGGATCATGTTCGCAACGAACTGGCGGGCAACCTGTCGGGCGGGCAGAAGAAGCTGCTCGAGCTCGGCCGGACCATGATGGCGGAGGCCCGGGTGGTGCTGCTGGACGAGATCGCCGCCGGCGTGAACCGCACCCTGCTGCAGGATCTGTTGGCCGATATCGAGTATCTGAACCGGGATAAGGGCTACACCTTCTTCGTGATCGAGCACGACATGGATCTGATCGCGCGGCTCTGCGATCCGGTGATCGTCATGGCCGAGGGCTCGGTGATGACCCAGGGCGCCATCGCGGACATCCGCAACGACCCGGCCGTGGTCGAGGCCTATTTCGGCGCGGAGACCGTCTGATGGCGCTGCTGGAAGCCCGCGGCCTGCATGCCGGCTACGGCGGCATGAACATCCTGAACGGCGTCACCATCGAGATCGAGGCCGACCAGATCGGCGTCATCGTCGGTCCCAACGGCGCCGGAAAGTCCACCAGCCTGAAGGCGATCTTCGGCCTGCTGCATGTCTCGGAAGGCTCGGTGGCGCTGGCGGGCGAGGACATCACCAATGCCGCTCCGGAGAAGCTGGTGCGGCACCGGATGGCCTTCGTGCCGCAGGAATACAACGTCTTCCCGACGCTCTCGGTCGAGGAGAACCTGGAGATGGGGGCCTTCGTCCGCCGCGACGACTTCGCCCACGTCATGGAACAGGTCTATGGCTTCTTCCCCGATCTGAAGGACAAGCGCCGGCAGCCGGCAGGCGAGCTGTCCGGCGGCCAGCGGCAGATGGTGGCCGTGGGCCGCGCGCTGATGATCGAGCCGAAGCTGATCCTGCTCGACGAGCCGACCGCAGGCCTGTCGCCGCTTTACATGAATCAGATCTTCGAACGGATCATCGCCATCAACGAGGCCGGCGTCGGTGTGCTGATGGTCGAGCAGAACGCGCGGCAGGCCCTGAAGATCGCGCACAAGGGTTTCGTTCTGGCCGGCGGGCGGAACCGCTACACGGACACGGGCGCGAACCTGCTCGCCGATCCGGAAGTCGCCAAGAGCTTCCTGGGGGGATGAGCCGATGAACGAACTCGTCTTCTTCCTCAACAAGGTGGTGATCTCCGGCGCTGTGATCGGCTCGATCTACGCCATGGGTGCGATCGGCGTGACGCTGGTCTTCGCCATCCTGCGCTTCGCCCATTTCGCCCATGGCGACATGATGACCATGGGCGCCTTCATCGCCTTCGCCCTGACCGCGGCCTTCCCGGCCGCCGGCGAGATCATCGGCCTGCCCACGGCCTTCGTGCTGCTGCCCATCGCCATGGTGCTCACGGCGGGGGCGGCCATCGGTCTCGACCGGGCCTTCTACCGGCCGCTGCGCGGCGCCAATCTGAAGCCGGTCGTCTTCGTCATGGCCTCGGTCGGCGTCACCCTGATGATCCAGGGTCTGATCCGGCTGCTGGCGGGACCGTCCTCGCGGCAGCTCTACATCGACGACCGCAAGGAGATCTTCCGCCTCGACATCCCGTTCGATCTGGCCCGCATGAAGGTCGTCATCACCGAGCCGCAGATCCTGCTGTTCGCCTTCACGGCTGTCGCGGTCGTGGCGCTGCACCTCTTCCTGACGCGGTCCCGGCTGGGCAAGGCCATGCGGGCCATGTCGGACAATCCCGATCTGGCGCGTGTCAGCGGCATCAACACCGACATGGTGGTGCGCACGACCTGGATCATCGCCGGCATGCTGGCCGCTGCGGCGGGTACGCTGCTGTCGCTGGACGTGGCGCTGAAACCCGACCTCAGCTTCAACATCCTGCTGCCCATCTTCGCCGCCGCCATCGTCGGCGGCGTGGGCCGGCCCTACGGCGCAGTGCTGGGCGGCTTCGTCGTGGGCTTCGCCGAGACGCTCGCCGTCTTCAACTGGGCGATCCTGCTGAGACCGTTCCAGGACAGCATGCCCGACTGGATCGAACTGCCGACGAAGATCGCCTTCGTGCCGACCGAGTACAAGATCACGGTGCCTTTCGTGTTGCTGGTGGTGATCCTGGTGTGGCGGCCGACCGGCCTGTTGAAGGGACGCATCCTGTGACCGGGGCGCGGCGGGAAATTCTGCTCTTCGGCGGGCTGGCGGTCCTGATCGGGGCCGTCTTCATGTCGCTGGGCGCGGCCTATGGTGTGCGCATGCTGGCCGAGGCGAGCTGCTACGCCATTCTGGCGCTGGGTCTGACCATCCAGTGGGGCTACGCCGGGCTGTTCAACGCGGGCGTGATGGGCTTCGTCGCCCTGGGCGGCGTCGCCACCATGACGCTGACCTATCCGGTCAACGAGGAGTTCTGGGCCTCCGACGGTCCGGCCGGCCTGGCCGGCGTGGCGGTCTGGCTGATCGGCGCGGTGGCGGTGGTCTGGGGCGTCAGCCGCTCCGACCGCCTCGGGGTGCCGAAGGGGCTGCGCAATGCCCTGACCGCCATCGTCGCCGGGGCGGCCTATCTGGTCGTGGTCGCGCAGCTGGAACCGGTCGCCGAAGCCATCGAGAAGGGACCGGGCTTCATCGGCGGCTTCGGCATGCCTGTCCTCGTCGGCTGGGCAGCGGGCGGCGTGGTCGCCGGGCTGGTGGCCTGGTTCGTCGGTCATGTCTGTCTCGGTCTGCGCAGCGACTACCTCGCCATCGCCACACTGGGCATCGCCGAGATCATCAAGGCGGTGCTGAAGAACTCCGACTGGTGGACCCGCGGCACGCTGACGGTTTCGCCGCTGCCCTGGCCGGTCCCGACACCGGGCGAGATCGGTTTCGTTGCCGCACGCAGCGCCTATCTGGCCGTGACCGCTGTGCTGATCGTCGTCATCTATCTGCTGCTGCAACGGGCCTGGCACGCGCCATGGGGCCGGATGATGCGCGCGATCCGGGACAACGAGGTCTCCTCGGCTGCCATGGGCAAGGACGTTAACCGTCGCCGGCTGGAGATATTCATCCTCGGTTCGGTACTGATGGGCATCGGCGGTGCGGCGCTGGTCAGCTTCTCGTCGATCTTCGACCCCAGCGGCTTCATTCCGCTGAACCACACCTTCCTCGTCTGGGTGATGGTGATTCTGGGCGGCGCCGGCAACAACCGCGGCGCCATCTTCGGCGCGCTTCTGGTCTATGTGGTCTGGACCATGTCAGAGCCCGCAGCGCTGGCCCTGTTCGATGTCGCCCGGGCCGTCGGCGACGGGGTGTTCGGGGCGGCGCTGGCCGAGGATCTCAACAGCCGCGCCCTGCAGATGCGGGTCTTCGTCATCGGCCTGACCATCACCCTGGTGCTGCGTTACGCGCCCCGGGGCATGCTGCCCGAGGAGCCGCCGAAGCACGAGTAGGCCGGACGGGGCATGAAAAAGGCCCGGACGGCGGACCGTCCGGGCCTCGTTCCGTCGCCGGTGGCGGCCTGGCCTACATGGCCGGGCCGACCTCGGTGAACCTGCCGCCCTTGACCAGCATCTCGACAATCACGCCGGGTACGTCGCCCGCATCGTCGAATTCGTGGCTGCCGGTGGCGCCTTCGTAGTTGATGTCCTTGCCGGCGGCGATGGCGGCCTTGGCCTTCGCCCACTCGCCGGGAAGGATGGTCTCACCCGGTGCGGAGGCAACATCGCGCAGCGCGGCGTTGAGACCCGCACGGTCGGCGGAGCCATTCTTCTCGATGGCCAGAGCCAGCAGAAAGGCCGCGTCGTAGGACTGGGCCGCGAACACGGCGGTCGGATCGACGCCGGCCTCACGCGCCAGGACGCTGAACTTGCCGGCGCCGGGGATCTGGGGCGTGCCCGGCTTCGTCGCGAACATGGTCGACAGGCGGTCCGCGCCAACGGCTTCGAGCAGCTTGTCGCCGACCATGCCGTCGCCGCCGACGAACTGGCTGAAGATGCCGCTTTCCAGCGCCTGACGCAGGATGGTCTGGCCGGAGCCGTCGGCATAGGCGAGCACGACCAGCGTCGTGGCGCCGGAGCTTTCCAGCGAGCCGATCTCGGCGCGGTAGTCGGCCTTGCCGTCCTCATGCGCCTCGTTGGCCGCGACCACGCCGCCCTGGTTCTGGAAGGCGCTGGCCAGCGCGTCGGCGAAGCCCTTGCCGTAGTCGTTGTTCACATAGGTGATGGCGATGTCGTTGATGCCCTTCGACTGGATCAGCCGCGCCAGCACCGAGCCCTGATAGGCGTCGGACGGGGCGGTCCGAAACACCAGATCGTTGTCGGCCAGACCGGTCAGCGCCGGCGAGGTCGAGGCCGGCGAGATCATCACCACGTTGCCCGGGATGCCGGCATTGTTGGCAGCCGAGATGGTGGCGCCGGAGCAGAGCGCGCCGACGATGGCGGTCACGTTCTCGGCGTTGACCAGACGGTCCGCGGCGTTGGCGGCGGCGGTCGCGTCGGCGCAGGTGGTGTCGCCCGAAGCGAGGACAATGTTCTCGCCGCCGAGCAGTCCGCCCTGACCGTTGACGTGGGTCGCCGCCAGCTTGGCGCCCGCCTCGATCGGCGGGGTCAGGCTTTCGATCGGCCCGGTGAAGCCGCCCAGGAAGCCGATCTTGACGTCGGCCATCACGGCGGTGGAAGCAAGCAGCGCCGCCGAACAGGCAGCCACCGCCAGGGTGCGTTTCCTCGATAGCATTTGTACAACCCTCCTGTCGGAAAATGCTCAGAACTCAATTCTTAGAGGGTCTGCGGCACCTCAGAAAGGGGGGCGTTGCGACGGCTTGCCGATTTTTATGATTGATCTGGCAATCAGTTCTTCTTGCCCAGACCGATCTTGCGCGCGAATTCGGCCCGTTGCCTGGCGTAGTTCGGCGCGACCATCGGATAGTCCGGCGGTAGGTCCCAGCGTTCCCGGTAGTCGTCCGGCGTCATGTCGTAGCGCGCCTTGAGGTAGCGCTTCAGCATCTTCAGCTTCTTGCCGTCTTCCAGACAGACAAGGTAGTCGGGCATGATCGACTTCCGCACCGGGACTGCCGGTTCCGGGCGTTCTTCCGGCGTGGAATCGTCGATGGTGGCCGCCAGGGCGTTGCGGATATTCAGAATGATATCGGGGACTTGATCGGTCGGCGTGGCGTTGTTGGCGAAGTATGCAGATGATACGAGCGAGGTCAGGCGCAGGAGATCGGAGGGCTCGAGACTTTTTCCCGGGGTCTCGCTGTCATTCATTGCCACTTCCTCCTCATTCTCACGGCCCTGATTGCGGCGGCATATTAGAATGATGAAAGTGTTTTGCACGCCCTAATTGGTGTTACTTGATTCAGCAAAATTAATAGGTGTGTATTAGTCTCGCGGCCCCGGGCCGGCCTTGCATGCGCCTTGCACCGGTCGTTGTGCCGCAGCGCGCGAAGGGGCGGAGAGGCTTCGCATTCCGGCACAACATGTGGTATCTGCCGCGCCATCTTTTCCAGACGGGCGCGCGCAGAATGGCTGTCATCGTTGTCGCTTCGGATCATGCCGGATACGAAATGAAAGAGGCGCTGAAGCCGGAGATCGAGGCTTTCGGGCATCGGATACTGGATGCCGGCGTCCATGGCACCGACTCGGTCGACTATCCGGACTATGGCGCCGCGGCGGCGCGCGCCATCCGCGACGGCGAGGCCGAGATGGGCGTCATCGTATGCGGAAGCGGCATCGGAATTTCCATCGCGGCGAACCGTGAGCCGAAGGTCCGGGCAGCTCTCTGTCATGATGTCACGACAACCCGGTTATGCAGGCGGCACAACGATGCGAACGTGCTGGCGCTGGGCTCCCGGGTGATCGGCATCGAGACGGCGAAGGAATGCGTTGCCGCCTTCTTCGAAACCGGATTCGAGGGCGGCCGTCATCAGCGCCGCGTCGACAAGCTGGGCCACGGCCCCAATTCCTGACACACCGGGGGATATTTCATGAGCGAAGCCGCCTATGACGCAGCGGATTTCTGGAAATCGGATCTGGAGCGCGACGATCCGGAACTGTTCGAATCCTTCCGCCTGGAGATGGATCGCCAGCAGAACCAGATCGAACTGATCGCCTCCGAGAACATCGCCAGCCCGGCGGTCATCCGCTCGCTGGCGACGACCTTCAACAACAAGTACGCCGAGGGCTATCCGGGACGCCGTTACTATGGCGGTTGCGAGTTCGTCGACATCGCCGAGCGGCTGGCGATCGAGCGCGCCTGCAAGCTGTTCGACTGCAGCTTCGCCAATGTGCAGCCCCACTCGGGCGCGCAGGCCAACCAGGCCGTCTTCATGGCGCTGCTGAAGCCGGGCGACACCATCATGGGCATGTCGCTGGACGCCGGCGGGCATCTGACGCACGGCGCGCCGCCGAACCAGTCGGGCAAGTGGTTCAACGCCATCCAGTACGGCGTGCGCCGCGAGGACGCGCGGATCGATTTCGAGCAGGTCGAGGCGCTGGCGAAGGAGCGTAAGCCGAAGCTGATTGTGGCTGGCGGTTCGGCCTATCCGCGGGTCATCGACTTCAAGCGCTTCCGCGAGATCGCCGATTCGGTCGGCGCGTATCTGATGGTCGACATGGCCCACTTCGCCGGGCTGGTCGCCGCCGGTGTCCATCCGACCCCGCTGGATCACGCCCATGTCGTGACCTCGACCACCCACAAGACGCTGCGCTGCGCCCGCGGCGGCCTGATCCTCAGCCGTGACGAGGCGCTGGGCAAGAAGATCAACTCGGCCGTGTTCCCGGGCCTGCAGGGCGGACCGCTGATGCACGCGATCGCCGCCAAGGCCGCCGGTTTCGGCGAGGCGCTGAAGCCCGAGTTCAAGGCCTACAGCCGCCAGATCGTCGCCAATGCGCAGGCGCTGGCCGACGCCCTGATCGGCCGCGGCTTCGACATCGTCTCGGGCGGCACTGACACGCATCTGATGCTGGTCGATCTTCGCTCCAAGGGAGTCACCGGCAAGGACGCCGAGCACACGCTCGAGAACGCCCACATGACCTGCAACAAGAACGGTGTGCCTTTCGATCCGGAGAAGCCGATGATCACCTCGGGCGTCCGGCTCGGTACGCCTGCAGGCACGACCCGCGGCTTCAAGGAGGCCGAGTTCACCCAGGTCGGCAACCTGATCGCCGACGTGCTGGAAGCCTACGCGAAGTCCAATGGCGACAACTCGACCGCCGAGGCCGAAGCGCGCGGCAAGGTCGTCGAGCTTTGCAAGCGTTTCCCGATCTACACGCAGGGCCTATGATCGGCGGCTGACGCCGCAGGGGGAGGGATGATGCGCTGTCCGTACTGTCATAACGCCGACACGCAGGTGAAGGACTCGCGTCCGACCGAGGACAACACCGCGATCCGCCGGCGGCGCTTCTGCCCGAACTGCGGCGGCCGCTTCACCACCTTCGAGCGCATCCAGCTGCGCGAACTCACGGTGGTGAAGAAGAACGGCCAGCGCGTGCCCTTCGACCGCGACAAGATCGCCAGGTCGATCGATATCGCCATCCGCAAGCGTCCGGTCGATCCGGAGCGGGTGGACCGGATGATCAACGCCATTGTCCGGCAGCTGGAAAGCTCCGGCGAATCGGAGATCCCGTCCCAGACCATCGGCGAGCTGATCATGCGGGCGCTCGCCAATATCGATCAGGTCGCCTATGTCCGCTTCGCCTCGGTCTACCGCAACTTCCGCGAGGCGGCGGACTTCGAGGACTTCATCGGACGCGAACTTGGCCGGACCGAAGACGACTGACGCCGACCGGCGGCACATGCGCCACGCGCTGGCGCTGGCCCGCCGCGGCCTCGGGCGTGTCGCGCCGAACCCGGCCGTGGGCTGTGTCATTATCCGCGACGGGCTGATCGTCGGCCGGGGCTGGACACAGCCCGGCGGCCGGCCGCATGCGGAGACCGTTGCCCTGGCGCAGGCCGGAGATCGGTCGCAGGGCGCTACGGCCTATGTCTCGCTGGAACCCTGCAGCCACACCGGGCAGACCGGCCCTTGCGCCGAAGCGCTGATCGGCGCGGGCATCGCCCGTGTCGTGATCGCCGCCGAGGACCCGGACGAGCGGGTGAACGGCCGCGGCATCGAGATGCTGAGGAAGGCCGGGGTCGACGTGGCGGTCGGACTGCTGGGCCAGCAGGCCCGCGCGCTGAACGGCGGTTTCATTCTCAACCGGGCCTTCGGCAGGCCTCACATCACGTTGAAGCTGGCGACGTCGATGGATGGCCGGATCGCCACGAGCACCGGCGAATCGCAGTGGATCACCGGCGCCGCGGCCCGCGCCGCCGGCCACATGCTGCGCGCGACGCATGACGCCATCCTTGTGGGCGCCGGCACTGCGCGCGCGGACGATCCGGAACTCACCTGCCGGATCGAGGGACTGGAGGGGCGTTCGCCGGGCCGGATCGTGCTCGATTCGCGGCTGTCGATCTCGCTGACCAGCCGGCTGGTGAAGACGGTGTCCCAGGCGCCGGTGACAATTTTCTGCCGAGGCGAAGCGCCGGCCCAGAGGCGGCAGGCGCTGGCGGACGCGGGGGTCGAGGTTCTCGATGTCGATGCAGACATGGCCGGCATGCCGGCGCCGGATCAGGTGCTGGCCGCCCTTGCAGAGAGCGGCGTCACGCGCCTGCTGATCGAGGGCGGCGCGAAGGTGGCGGCTTCGTTCCTGCGCGCCGGTCTGGTCGACGAGATCGCGCTTTTCCGGGCTCCGAAGCTGCTGGGCGGCGACGGGCTGGCGGCCGTTGCGGGCTTCGGTCTGGACGACCTGCCAGATGCGCCGCAATTCCGTCCCGCCGGGACACGCCGCCTCGGCGACGATGTTCTGGAAACCTACCGCCGCCCGGACTAAAAGGACGCCATGTTCACCGGCATCATCACCGACATCGGACGCCTTCGCTCGATCGAGCCCCGCGGCGATCTCCGGCTCTCTATCGAGACGGCCTACGACACGTCTTCGATCGACATGGGCGCGTCGATCGCCTGCCATGGTGTCTGCCTTACAGTCGTCGACAAGGGGCCCGGCTGGTTCGCCGTCGATGTCAGCAAGGAGACCCTGGACCGCACCGCCTATGCCGCCATGAAGGAGGGTGCGCCGATCAATCTGGAGCGCTCGCTCCGGGTCGGCGACGAGCTGGGCGGCCACATCGTCACCGGCCATGTCGACGGTCTGTCGAAGGTCGTGAAGATCGAGCCGGTGGGCGACAGCCGCCGCTTCATCTTCGCGCTGCCGAAGGCGCTGGCGCCCTACGTCGCCGAGAAGGGTTCGGTTGCACTGAACGGTGCGTCATTGACGGTCAACGCCGTGAACGGCGACAGCTTCGAGATCAATATCATCCCGCACACCCAGGATCGGACGACCTTCGGCGTCATGGCGGAAGGCGATCCGGTCAACATGGAAATCGACGTCCTGGCGCGCTATGTCGCGCGTCTCGCTGAGACCAAGACTTGAAGGCTCCCGCATGAGTTCGGAATTCACCCGCTACCTGTCCTCGATCGAGGACGTCGTCGAAGACGCGCGGAACGGGCGCATGGTCATCCTGGTCGATGACGAGGACCGGGAGAACGAGGGCGACCTCTACATCCCGGCACAGTTCGCGACGCCGGAGGCGATCAACTTCATGGCGAAGTTCGGCCGCGGCCTGATCTGCCTGTCCATGACCCAGGAGCGCATCGACGACCTGGGCCTGGACCTGATGTCGAAGGACAACCGCACCCGCCACCACACCGCCTTCACGGTGTCCATCGAGGCGAAGGAGGGAGTCTCGACGGGCATCTCAGCGCATGACCGGGCCCACACCATCCAGACCGCCATCGATCCTTCCAAGGGGCAGGCGGACATCGTCACGCCGGGCCACGTGTTCCCGCTGGTCGCCAAGGGCGGGGGCGTGCTGCGCCGCGCCGGCCACACCGAGGCGGCTGTCGATATCGCCCGCATGGCCGGCCTGCGCGAGGCGGGCGTGATCTGCGAGATCATGAACGATGACGGCACCATGGCCCGCATGCCGGACCTGATCCGTTTCGCGCAGTACCACAACCTCAAGATCGCCACGATCGCCGACCTGATCGCCTATCGCCGCCGGTCCGACAAGCTGGTTCAGCGCAGCCACGAGACCATGCTGAACAGCGAATACGGCGGCGAGTTCCAGATGTTCGTCTTCGATTCCGAAGTTTCCTATGCGGAGTCCCTGGCGTTGGTGAAAGGCGACATTTCCGGCGACGAACCAGTGCTGGTGCGCATGCACGGCTACGATCCCAATCCCGACCTGTTCGGCGAGGCGGGCGGCAAGGCCGGCCGGCTGGAACTGGCCATGAAGACCATCTCGAAAGAGGGCCGGGGCGTGCTCGTCTTCCTGCGCGAGACCCGCGAGATGCGGATCTCGGAGTTCCTGCAGGCGCAGGAGAATCAGGACGTGAAGACCCTGATGGATCTGCGGGACTATGGCATCGGTGCGCAGATCCTTGCCGATCTGGGTGTGCGCAAGATGGTCCTGCTGACCAATTCGCCGAAGCACGTCGTCGGCCTGGAAGGCTACGGCCTCGAAATCGTGGGCACGCGCCCGCTTGGGAAGGACTGAGATCATGGGCGAGATTCATCTGCTGATCGTCGAGGCGCCCTACTACGAGACCATTTCCGAGGGGCTGGCGCGCGGCGCGATCCAGGCCATGGAGGCGGCCGGTGCGAGTTTCGAGCGCATCAGCGTCCCCGGCGCACTGGAAATCCCGGCGGCCATTGCCTTTGCCGAGAACGCGGCCGCGGAAGGCGGCAAGGCCTATGATGGCTATGTCGCACTCGGCTGCGTGATCCGTGGCGAGACCTCTCATTACGATATCGTCGCCGGCGAGTCGGCCCGGGCGATCATGGACCTGACCGTCTATGACGGCGTCGCCATCGGCAACGGCATCATCACGGTCGAGAACGAGGCGCAGGCCTTGGCGCGGGCCAATCCCGACGAAAAGAACAAGGGTGGCGATGCCGCGAATGCGGCGATCCGCATGGTCCAGCTGCGCCGCGAACTGGCGGAGTCGTAATGAGCCGACGCCGTTCGAGCTCGGGCTCAAGGCCCGCCCGCAAGCAGCGGAGCGCGGCGCGCATGCATGCTGTGCAGGCGGTCTACCAGCTCGAGATCAACGAGACGCGCGTTGACGACCTGATCGCCGAGTTCCAGGCGCACCGGCTGGGTCACGACCTCGACGGCGAACCTCTGGTCAGCGCCGACCGCGACTTCTTTGCCGATCTTGTGGGCGGCAGTTTCCGCCGCCGCAAGGAACTGGACGAGTTGATCGAGAGCGGCCTCAGCCTCGACTACGCCATGGACCGGCTGGAAACCCTGCTGCGGGCGCTGCTGCGTGTGGCGGGTTACGAATTGCTGGCGCGCATCGACGTGCCGGCCCGTGTGGTGATCGACGAATATGTCGATCTCTCGCATGACTTCTTCAACGGTGCAGAACCGTCGCTGGTCAACGCCGTGCTCGACCGCGTCGCGCGCAAGGTGCGGGCGAGCGAACTGGAGCAGAAGGGCAAGAAGCAGGACCGATGACCGCCTTCGGCGAGTTCGAATTCATCGCCGAGCTGCTAGCGCCGCTCGCCGCTGAAGGTGGCCTCGGACTCACCGACGACGCGGCTATTCTGCCGAAGCTCCGCCACGGCGAAGCCTGGACTGTCACCAACGACATGATGGTCGAAGGCGTGCACTACCTGGCCGACGACCTGCCGGATCTGATTGCCCGCAAACTGATCCGGGTCAACGTGTCGGACCTTGCTGCAATGGGAGCCCGGCCGGTCGGATACACACTCGCCCTGTCATCGGACGGCAAGCGGAACCGCGACTGGTTCGCCCGCTTCTGCAGTGGCCTCGCCGAAGATCAGGCGGCATTCGGAATCGGTCTGTTCGGCGGCGACACGACATCGACGCCCGGACCGTTCACCCTGTCCCTGACTGCATTTGGCGCTGCGCCTCGAGGCGAGGCTCTCCGCCGGAATGGTGCGCGGCCCGGCGACGCCGTCTGGGTATCCGGAACGCTGGGCGATGCTGCGCTGGGGCTTCGGGTGTTGCAGGGCGCGCTCGCCGTCCCGGAGGACGTTGCAGAAATTCTCGCCCGACGGTACAGGCTTCCGGAGCCGAGACCGGAGCTGGGACAGTCCCTGCGGGGGCTTGCCACCTCGTGTCTGGATGTCTCCGACGGTCTTGCTGCCGATCTGGGGCATGTTGCGAAACACTCCAGGGTCGGCATCGAGATCGATGCGGACCGGGTGCCCGTTTCCGATGCCGCCCGGGCGGCCATGAAGCACGACGCGGCGCTTGCGCCGCTGCCGCTGACCGGCGGGGACGACTACGAACTGGCCTTCACGCTTCCGGACGGGATGGAACCACCAGAAGCTGGCCGCGTGCATTGCACCCGCATCGGTCGCGTGATCGAGGGCGATGCGGTCAGCGTTCTCCGCAACGGACAGCCTGTGACGCTGGAAAGCGCGGGCTGGCGGCATTTCTGATAGGTTCGGGACATGGCGATGACCGAGTCCCCATTACCGCTTTCCAGGCTCCGGATCCCGATTGCCGCGGTGCTGAGCGGCGTCGCAACCCTCGTGATCGCGGCCGCGATCTGGCTCGGAACGGCGGGGTTTGCGGTCACCGAATCCTTCCGCCTTGCCGACGCCGAGACCGTGCAGGGCGCGATGCGGGTCTACCGCATCGACTACGCGGCCTGGGAGCAGCATCCGTTCCAGGTGATCGATGACGGTCGCCATGGCGAGACCGGCACGGCGAGTGCGCTCTTCGTCGATGGCGAGCGCGTCACGACCGGACGTGCCAGCCGCACCGTCATGGTCGAGGGCCGTGAGGCGGCCTTCCTTCACGCCGGACTGCAGAACTTCTATTTCAGCCCACCGCCCGGTGCGCCGTCCGCCGTTCCGATCCAGGCACGGTTTCAGGTCGTTCTCGAACCTGCGGTCGCGCTGGGCATCGGCGCTGCCGCCATTCTGCTTCTGCTGACCGGATTCGGGTTGCTGACACGCATCGGTCTGCTGGTGGATCTGGGCATGGCTCTGACGACGCTTGCCGCCGTTGCGGGCCTCTGGCTGTCGGTCGAAGGCGTCTCGCTTGACCGTCCGGTGCCTGTCGAGACGGTCCGCGAATTGCCGCCCCATGGTTACATCGTCCGGTTCGAACCGCCCTTCGGGCTGGTGACACCGGCCACGGACAGGCTGACTCCGGTCATCCGCGGATGGCTGACCGAAGACGGCGAGCGCTTCGGCACGCCGACGGCGCTGGGGACCGAAGTGCGGGATCCGGGCGCTGGGTTCCATATCTGGTCGCGCGGCGGTTCACTCTATTTCTCGACGCCTGACAATACCGACCCGCGAGAGAACGGCCGGACCTATGTGCTGCAGCAACAGGCCTTCCTGTCGCCCCATATCGCCGGTGCCTTCGGCGCCGTCGCACTGCTGTCCCTGCTCGCCGCGGCCACTGTCGGGGCGGGCCGCCTGTCGCGCGCCGTCAGAATGCCGAAGCCGCGGACAGTGGCTCTGGCGCTGCCCGGTTCGGTCCTCGCGATCATGGCGGGCTATGTCGGCTGGCTGCTCTGGATCGATCCGCTGCATCTCATGGAAGCGCCCGAGCAGAGGGACTGGTTCGCCGGCGACGAGCCGCACCGCATCGCCGGGCTGATCCGGACCTATCCCTATGAGGCGGTCCTGATCGGGACTTCGGTGGTACAGAACGTCTACATGGATCACGCCAGCGAGGCGCTGGGCAAGCCGGTGCTGAACGCCGCCATCGCCGGTTCGTCGCCCCTCGAACAGGCCCGGCTGGTCGATCGCGCGGCGGCACGTGCTTCCACGAAGATGGTCGTTTGGGAAGTCCATCTGACCGGCTTCACACAGCCGCCGGACGCGAGCCGCTTCGAATGGTTTCCCTACCATCTGGTCGACGGCAACCCGCTGACGGATCTAGAGTATCTGTTCTCGCTTCAGGCTTGGCTGGACGCCAATGACGCCCGCGCCGTGCGCCTCGCCGCGACGACCGGCCCGCTCGACCCGATCAACAAGTGGGGCGAGCGGCTGGACTTCGGTCCCGTTGTCGTCGCGAAGACCTGGTGCGAACGCCGGCACCGGCCCGCCGGCGAGTTCAGGACGGACAACCTGCGCGCCAATCTGCGCCGCCATGTGCGGCCGCTCGCCGAGGCGCACCCCGATGTCGAGTTTGTCCTCTTCGTACCGCCCTATTCGGCGATGATGCACATGCCGCAGGGCGGCTTCCTGCTGGGAACGGAACGAGCCGCGGCAATCATTCTCGAGGAAATGAATGGTCTGCCCAACGTGCGGCTGCACGATTTCCAGGGCCTGCCGGGCATTGCCGGCGATGCCGAGCGGTTCCGCGACGACATGCATGCACGGCCCGACGTCACCCGCCGCATCATCGACGGCATCGCCGACGGCACGCGCCGCATCGAGGCGCCGGACCTCGCCGCGCACGAAGCAACACTTCTCGTCAATTTCCGGGATGCGGAAGCGCCGTTCCGCGCCGCCGTCGAGCCCTATTGCGAGAGCTGAGGCGTCAGCCCTTCGGGTAGCCGAGATTGCCGAGCGACACCTTGATCTCGTCGATGATCGCCGGATCGTCGATGGTCGCGGGCGTCTTGAAGTCCTCGCCATCGGCGATCTGCTGCATGGTCCGGCGCAGCACCTTGCCCGAGCGGGTCTTGGGCAGACGCTGGACCGCCGTCACGAGGCGGAAGGCTGCGACGGCGCCGATCTGCTGGCGGACCATCTGGACGCACTCGTTCTCGATCTCCTTCGCCTCGCGGGCGACCCCGGCCTTCAGCACCACGAGGCCGAGCGGCAACTGCCCCTTCAGATCGTCGGCGATGCCGAAGACGGCGCATTCGGCGACATCCGGATGCTGGGCCAGCACTTCCTCCATCGCGCCGGTCGAGAGCCGGTGCCCCGCCACGTTGATGACATCGTCGGTGCGGGACATGATGTAGAGGTAGCCGTCCTCGTCCATGTAGCCGGCGTCGCCGGTCTTGTAGTAGCCGGGATAGTCGGCGAGGTAGGCCTGCTTGAAGCGGTCCTCGGCGTTCCACAACGTCGGCAGCGTGCCCGGCGGCAGCGGCAGCTTCACCGAGATCGCGCCCATCTGTCCGCGCGGCACTTCCTGCACATTGTCGTCCAGAATGCGGATGTCGTAGCCCGGCACGGCGCGGGTGGGGCTGCCGTATTTCACCGGCAGCGGCTCGATACCCATCGGATTGATCGCCATCGGCCAGCCGGTCTCGGTCTGCCACCAGTGATCGATCACCGGCACCTTCAACTGCTCCTCGGCCCACTGGATCGTCGCCGGGTCGGCGCGTTCGCCGGCCAGGAACAGGATGCGGAACTTCGACAGGTCGTACTTCGGAATGAAGGTGCCGTCAGGGTCCTGCTGCTTGATGGCGCGGAAGGCCGTCGGCGCGGTGAACATGACCTCGACATCGTGGTCCGCGATCACCCGCCAGAAGGTGCCGGGGTCCGGCGTCCCGACCGGCTTGCCCTCGAACAGGATCGAGGTCGCGCCATGCATCAGCGGGGCGTAGACGATATAGCTGTGGCCCACGACCCAGCCCACATCGGACGCCGCCCACCAGGTCTGGCCCGGATCGATGTCGTAGAGGTTCTTCATGGTCCAGGCGAGGGCGACGGCATGGCCGCCATTGTCGCGAACCACGCCCTTCGGCTGGCCCGTCGTGCCGGAGGTGTAGAGCACGTAGAGCGGATCGGTCGACTTCACAGGCACGCACTCGGCAGGCTCGACGCCGGCCTCCGCGTCGGCCCAGAGGACATCGATGTCGCGCCTCTCCCAGTCGGGCACTTCGGCGCGCGGATGGACGATGACGCCGTCGGGCTTGTGCTTCGACAGGTCGATCGCCTTGTGGATCAGCGGCATGTATTCGATCACCCGGCCCGGCTCCAGTCCGCAGGTCGCGGTGACGATCAGTTTCGGCCTGGCGTCGTCGATGCGGGTGGCAAGCTCGTTGGGGGCGAAGCCGCCGAAGACCACGGAGTGCGGCGCGCCGATGCGGGCGCAGGCCAGCATGGCCACGGCGGTCTCCGGGATCATCGGCATGTAGATGATGACGCGGTCGCCCTTCTCGACGCCCTGAGCCTTCAGCGCGCCGGCGAACTTCGCGACCAGATCCCGCATCTCGCGATAGGTGAACTTCTGAACCTGACCGGTCATCGGGCTGTCGTAGACGATGGCCAGCTGGTCGGCGCGGCCTCCCTCGACGTGCCGGTCGAGGCAGTTGTAGCAGGTGTTCAGCTCGCCGCCGGGAAACCACTTGTTGAAGGGTGCGTTGCTGTCGTCGAAGACCTGATCGTACGGCTTGTACCAGTCGATGGCCTTCGCGGCCTCCGCCCAGAAGGCTTCCGGATCGGCCATCCAGCCATTGTAGACGTCGTCGTAGCGGCCCATTTCCCCACCTCGTCGGAATTCTTGCTTGCTTGCAGGCTGCCTAGCACAAGCCCGCGCGGGGCCGAAGGCCAGAAAATTCCGCTGCGGCAATCGGGCCGTGAGCCACCGGGCTTATCCGTGACGGCGGAAGGGGTGCGCAGGATAGACGCCCAGTTCCTTCACATTCGTTGAGAAGAAGCGGACTTCCTCCAGGGCGCGGTCGACCTCCCGCGTCGCCGGATGCCCTTCGATCTCGGCGTAGAACTGCGCGACGGTGAAGCTCATGTCGACGATGTAGCTCTCCAGCTTGACCACGTTGACGCCGTTGGTCGCGAAGCCCCCGAGGGCCTTGTAGAGCGAGGCCGGGACGCTGCGCACCTGGAACAGCAGGCTCATGATCGAGTCCTCGGTCGGCGGCGGGTCCATGCGCTGCCGCGCCATGATCACGAAGCGGGTGGTGTTGCCGATCTTGTCCTCGATGCGGCTGCGCATCGGCTCAAGGCCGTAGATCTCGGCGGCAAGGCTGGAGGCGATGGCGGCCTCGGTCGGATCGCCGCGTTCGGCGATCTCCTGCGCCGCCCCGGCGGTGTCAGCGTGGACGATGGCTTCCAGGCCCAGATTGCGGATCAGGTCCTGGCACTGCGCCAGCGCCTGCTCGTGGCTGTAGACCCGCTTCAGCTTCTCCAGTTCGGCGCCCTTCGGCGCGAGCAGCATGTGCTCGACCCGCTGGAAGTGCTCGCCAATCATGTAGAGGCCGGCGTTCGGCAGCAGCGAGTGGATGCCCGCGACGCGGCCGCCCAGCGTGTTCTCGATCGGGATCATGCCGACATCCGCCGCGCCCGAGCGCACCGCCTCGAACGCGGCCTGGAAGGTCTGGCAGGCGATGGCCTCGGCACCCGGAAAGACCTCCCGGCAGGCCAGGTTGGAATAGGCGCCGGGCACGCCCTGGAAGGCGACGGTCTTGGGCGAAAGCTGCATGTTCATGGGGATCGGTTTTCCGGAGAATGGGTGACGCGCAGCTAATGCCCTGAAACCCGTGCGGCTTTCAACCCGTTACGCCTTCAACAGCGCTGCCGCCTGATCCGCCAGCATCCGCATCAGTTCGCCGGTTTCCATCTTCCGGCCCAGCGCGGCGGCCTGTCCGGCCCAGAGCGAGGAGAAATCCGCCTTGCCTTGTTTCTCGGCCGCGGCCTTCAGCGGCACAAGCGCGCCGCCGGCGGTAGGGAAGGGGGGCGCATCCGGCGACATCGGACCGTGTTCCCGCATCACGCGGTTCATCAGCCCCCGCGCGGGACGGCCGGAGAAAATGTTGGTCAGCGCGGTGCCGTCATCGGCGGCCTCGTCCAGGGCCGCGCGATGCAGATCGCTGATCGTCGCTTCCGGCGTGAACAGGAACGCCGTGCCGATCTGCACCCCGGCCGCGCCGAGCATGAAGGCGGCGGCGATGCCGCGGGCATCGGTGATCCCGCCCGCCGCGATCACGGGGACGTCGACCGCATCGACGACCTGGGGCACCAGGGCGAAGGTCCCGGGCTGGCGGCTGATGTCGATGTCCAGGAAGACGCCGCGATGGCCGCCGGCCTCGGCGCCCTGGGCGATGATCGCGTCGCAGCCGCGCTCGGCCAGCCAGCGGGCTTCCGCGGCGGTGGTCGCCGAACTGATGATCTTCGCGCCGGTTGCACGCACGCGGTCCAGCAGCGCCTTCTCCGGCAGGCCGAAATGGAAGCTGACGACCTGGGGCCGCAGTTCTTCCACGATCTCGCAGGCGACGGTATCGAAGGGGGCGCGGTTCGGCGCGGGCGTATCGGCGTCCGCGTCCAGCCCGTGCTCCTCGTAGTAGGGCTTCAGCACCGTCCGCCAGCGCCGCTGGGCCTCGGGCGCCGGTGCCGCCGGGGTGTGGCAGAAGAAGTTCATGTTGACGGGCTTCTGCGTCCGCTGGCGGATCACGCCCATCTCGGCGCGCATCCGCGCCGTATCCAGCATGGCGCAGGGCAGGGAGCCCAGCCCGCCGGCCTCGGCAGCGGCGGCAGCCATCGCCGATCCCTGCGCGCCGGCCATCGGGGCCTGGATGATGGGCAGTTCCGTGCCGAGAAGTTCGGTCAGCCGGGTATCGTTGAACATCGCAGCGCTCCTTTCGTCCGGACATGAAAAAGGGCTACGCCGGAAATATGGCGCAGCCCTTCTTCAAGTCACGTCTCCGGGACGGCGGTGCCGCCCCGCCCGGAATGCTCTAGAGCTTCCGCTCGATCATCATCTTCTTCAACTCCGCGATGGCCCGGCCCGGGTTCAGTCCCTTCGGGCAGGTCCGCGCGCAGTTCATGATGGTGTGGCAGCGGTAGAGCTTGAACGGGTCTTCCAGCTTGTCCAGCCGGTCGCCGGTGCCCTCGTCGCGGCTGTCGATGACCCAGCGGTAGGCCGCCATCAGCACGGCTGGACCCAGATAGCGGTCGCCGTTCCACCAGTAGCTCGGGCAGGAGGTGGAGCAGCAGGCGCACAGGATGCATTCGTACAGGCCGTCGATCTTCACGCGGTCACCGCGCTCCTGCAGACGTTCGCGGTCCGGCGGGGCCGGCGTCTTGGTCTGCATCCAGGGCTCGATGGAAGCGTACTGCGCGTAGAAATGGGTCAGGTCGCCGACCAGATCCTTGATCACCTCCAGATGCGGCAGGGGGTAGATCTTCACATCGCCCTGCACCTCGTCGATGCCCTTGGTGCAGGCCAGCGTGTTGGTGCCGTCGATGTTCATCGCGCAGGAACCGCAGATGCCTTCACGGCAGGAGCGGCGGAAGGTCAGGGTCGGATCGACCTCGTTCTTGATCTTGATCAGCGCGTCCAGAATCATCGGGCCGCAGCTGTCGAGATCGACCTCATAGGTGTCGACCCGCGGATTCTCGCCCGAGTCCGGGTCGTAGCGGTAGACCTTGAACTTGCGGGTCTTGCTTCCCGAACCGGCCTTGGGCCAGGTCTTTCCGGTCGGCTTGAGCCTGGAGTTGGCCGGCAGATTGAATTCAACCATGGTTTCGTCCTCTCTCGCGGGCCGTCAGTAGACGCGCGCCTTGGGTTCGATGTACTCGACCTCGTTGGACAGCGTGTAGGTGTGCACCGGCCGGTAGTCGATGGTCACCTTGCCGTCGTCGTCGATCCACGACAGCGTGTGCTTCATCCAGTTGGCGTCGTCCCGGTCGGGGAAGTCCTCGTGCGCATGGGCGCCGCGGCTTTCCTTCCGGTTCTCGGCCGAGTGCATGGTCACCACTGCCTGCCGGATCAGGTTGTCGAGCTCGAGGCTCTCGACCAGGTCGGAATTCCAGACCATGGAGCGGTCCGTGACCTTCTGGTTCGGCATCTTGGAATAGACCTGATCGATCAGTTCCTTGCCTTCGGACAGGACCTCTGAGGTGCGGAACACCGCACAGTTGTTCTGCATGGTGCGCTGCATCGCGTCGCGGATCTCGGCCGTCGACGTGTCGCCGTCGGCATGGCGGACCTTGTCGAAGCGGGCCAGCGCCTTCTCCAGCGAGGCCTTGTTGGTCTCCGGCAGCGTCGCCCCGGCCTCCAGGATCGAGGCGCAGTGCTTGGAGCAGGAGCGCCCGAACACCACGAGGTCGATCAGCGAGTTCGAACCCAGGCGGTTGGCGCCGTGGACCGACACGCAGGCGGCCTCGCCGGCGGCCATCAGGCCCGGCACCACCGCATCGGGATCGCCGTCCTTCAGGGTCAGCACCTCGCCGCGGTAGTTGGTCTGGATGCCGCCCATGTTGTAGTGGACGGTCGGCAGCACCGGGATCGGTTCCTTGTTCACATCCACGCCCGCGAAGATGCGCGCGCTTTCGGAAATGCCCGGCAGCCGTTCGGCGATGATCGCCGGATCCAGATGGTCCAGATGCAGGAAGATGTGGTCGCTGTCCTTGCCGACGCCGCGTCCTTCACGGATTTCCATGGTCATGGAACGGCTGACGACGTCACGGCTGGCGAGGTCCTTCGCCGACGGCGCATAGCGTTCCATGAATCGCTCGCCCTCGGAGTTGACCAGATAGCCGCCCTCGCCGCGCACGCCCTCGGTGATCAGGCAGCCCGCGCCGTAGATGCCGGTCGGGTGGAACTGCACGAACTCCAGATCCTGCAGCGGCAGGCCGGCGCGCAGCACCATGCCGCCGCCGTCGCCGGTGCAGGTATGGGCCGATGTCGCCGAGAAGTAGGCGCGTCCGTAGCCGCCGGTGGCCAGGATGGTCATCTGCGCCCGGAACAGGTGCAGGGTGCCGTCCGACAGATCCCAGCACAGCACGCCCTGGCAGGCCCCGTCATCGTCCATGATCAGATCGATGGCGAAGTATTCGATGAAGAAGTGTGTGTCGTTCTTCAGCGACTGGCCATAGAGCGTGTGCAGCATGGCGTGACCGGTACGGTCGGCCGCCGCGCAGGTGCGCTGCGCCGCCGGGCCTTCGCCGAAATTGGTGGTCATGCCGCCGAAGGCGCGCTGGTAGATCTTGCCCTCGTCGGTACGGCTGAAGGGCACGCCGAAGTGCTCCAGTTCCAGCACCGCGTCGACCGCGTCACGCACCAGATACTCGATCGCGTCCTGGTCGCCGAGCCAGTCGGAGCCCTTGACGGTGTCGTACATGTGCCAGCGCCAGTTGTCGGGGCCCATGTTGCCGAGCGAGGCCGAGATGCCGCCCTGCGCCGCCACGGTGTGGGAGCGCGTGGGGAAGACCTTGGTCACGCAGGCGGTGTTCAGGCCGGCTTCCGCGCAGCCCATGGCCGCCCGCAGGCCCGCGCCGCCGGCGCCGACCACGACCACGTCGAACTTGTGCTCTGTCAGAGGATAGGATTCGGACATCTGATTACCCTCCAAAGGCGATCTTGAGAACGGCGAGGATGCAGATCAGTCCGCCGATCCAGCAACCGAAGGTGTTCGCGAACATCAGGAACAGCTTGGAGGCGTGGGCGTGGACATAGTCCTCGATCACCACCTGCAGGCCGAGCTTCAGATGCCAGAATACGGTGACGATCAGCAGGATCAGCACACCGGTAACGATGGGGTTGCCGACGATGCCGGCGGCGGTCAGGTAGTCGGCGCCGGTCAGACGGATCAGCAGAACGACGAAGGCGAAGACCAGGGGCACGAGCGCGATGGCCGTGACCCGCTGCATCCACCAGTGTTCGGTGCCGTCCTTGGCGGAGCCGAGCCCGCGGACATTCTTGAGCGGCGTATTCAGCGTGGAACGTTTCATGGGATCAGCCTCCGAACGCGTATGCGGCGATCCACGCCAGCACGGTCAGCGCCGCGGAAGCGATCACGACCATCCAGCCGGTGCGGTAGACGGACGGGATCTCGAAGCCCCAGCCCGCGTCCCAGTAGAGGTGCCGCAGCCCGTTGCAGAGATGATAGAAAACCGCCCAGGTGAAGCCGAGAAGGACGAGGCGTCCGATCCAGCTGCCTGCGACGCCCATGACATAGGCGTAGTATTCCGGCCCGCTTGCCAGCGCTACAAGCCACCACAGCAGCAGCAGCAGCCCGCCGCCCGCAACCACGCCGGTGATGCGGTGCAGAATCGACATGAACGCCGTGATCTGCAGCATGTCGTAGACTTGAAGATGCGGTGACAACGGGCGATTCGTGTTCGCCATGACGACCCCCTCGCTTGTCCGGTACCTGTGCGGCCCGGACGTGATCCCCTTCAATGGCTCTTCACGCTACGCGCCGCCCGGCTTCCGGCCAGAGGCGGCTCAAGGCCACACCGCGCGATTGTAGGCTCACGCCCCTGCCTGTCAACGCGCCCGGCTGGGAACATGCTGACGGTCACATGCTGCAACAGTATGAACCGCCGCAGGAATTGCCGATTGCCGGACCATGTCCGGAAGACTAGATTAATAACATCTTTCGGTCGTGAATTTGAGGCGAGCAGGCATGGGCGTTGGGGAATCGGGCGCAGCCCTCTCCGGCAAGCGGGTTCTTCTGGTGGTCGGCGGCGGCATTGCGGCCGTCAAGATCCCGGACCTGATCCGCAGGCTCCGCGAGCGCGGCGCCAGCGTCTCCCCCGTGCTGACACGCGCGGGCGCCGAGTTCGTCACGCCCCTGTCGCTTTCGGCCCTGGCCGAGGAAAAGGTCTACACCGAACTGTTCGACCTGACCGACGAGGCGGAAATGGGGCACATCCAGCTTTCGCGTCAGGCCGATATCGTTCTCGTTGCGCCGGCCACGGCCAACCTGATGGCGCGCATGGTCGCGGGCATGGCGGACGAGCTGGCGACCACGGTTCTGATGGCGACCGACAAGCCGGTGATGATCGCGCCGGCCATGAATGTCCGCATGTGGGAGCATCCGGCCACGCAGCGCAACCTGAAGCAGCTTCGCGCCGACGGGGTTCTGGTTGCCGGGCCGAACGAGGGCTCGATGGCCTGTGGCGAGTTCGGTCCCGGGCGTATGGCGGAGCCGCTGGAGATTGTGGACGCACTGGGGCGGCATTTCGGGTCCGGCCCGCTGGCCGGCAAACGGGCCATCGTCACCAGCGGTCCGACGCATGAGCCGATCGATCCCGTGCGCTACATCGCCAATCGCTCTTCCGGCAAGCAGGGCCATGCCATCGCACGTGCGCTGGGGGATCTGGGCGCAGACGTCGTGCTGGTCAGCGGACCGACAGCCTTGCCCGATCCGCCGGGCGTCGAGACGGTGCATGTCGAGACGGCGGTCGAGATGCGCGACGCATGCGAGGCCGCGCTGCCCGCTGACATTGCGGTTTGTGCTGCGGCTGTCGCCGACTGGCGCGCCGAGGCGGCCGGGCAGAAGCTGAAGAAGCAGGAGGGCCAGCCGCTGCCGCAACTCGCGCTGGCCGAGAACCCGGACATCCTGGCAGGCCTTGCCGGGCGCACGACCGGCCGCCCGGAACTTGTGATCGGCTTTGCCGCCGAGACCCAGAACGTCGTCGAATACGCGACGGCCAAGCGGAAGAAGAAGGGCTGCGACTGGATCGTCGCCAACGATGTCAGTCCCGCGACCGGGACGTTCGGGGGCGACCGGAATGCGGTGACGCTCATTTCTGCTGGTGAGCCCGAGACCTGGCCGCCCATGGCCAAGACCGAGGTCGCCGAACGGCTCGCCGACCGCATCGCCTGGTATTTCGGACATGACGGGCCGGGGGCGCCGGAATGAGCGTCAGCGTCGCCATCACCCGCGTCGGCCACGGCGCCGATCTGCCGTTGCCCGCCTACGAAACGTCGGGCGCCGCGGGCATGGATCTTCGTGCAGCCACCGGCGGTGACATCGAGATCGAGCCGATGGCGCGGGCCTTGATCCCCGCCGGCATCGCGATAGCGCTGCCTGAAGGCTACGAGGCTCAGGTGCGCCCGCGCTCCGGGCTTGCGGCGAAGCACGGAATCACTGTGCTCAACAGTCCCGGTACGGTCGACAGCGACTACCGCGGCGAGGTGGGCGTGATCCTGGCCAACCTTTCCGCTGCGCCCTTCACCGTCCGACACGGCGACCGGATCGCTCAGCTCGTGATTGCGCCCGTCAGCCGCTGCAACTGGACCGAGGCGGCGACGCTGGAGGCATCGGAACGTGGTGCGGGCGGGTTCGGATCGACGGGAGGACAATCATGACGCGCGACGTGCTGCGCCTGCCGAGGAAGACCCTCTATGCCCTCGATGCGGTTCTCGACGTGGCCTACAACGCCCGCCCGGATCCGGTGCAGTCCAAGGACATCACGGCGCGGCAGAACATCCCGCCGCGTTACCTCGAACAGGCGATGCAGCAGCTGGTCCGGGCCGGAATCCTGAAGGGCGTCCGGGGCCCGCGTGGCGGCTACACGCTGGCCCGGGAACGCCGCCGCATCTCGGTTGCGGACATCGTTTCGGTCATCTCTATCGACGACGAGGCCGACGATGCCGGATCCGATCTCGGGCTGGAGGTGGTGCGGCCGCTCTGGAGCGAGATTCAACTTGAGATCATGGAGCGGCTGAGCCAGATCACGCTGGAGGATCTGTGCCGGCGGGCGGAGAACGCCGGCGTCGAGAAGGCCGGAGCCAGGACCCGCGACTTCACAATCTAGGGGCGCACGACGCGTCCGGGGGAGGATGACATGAGCAAGGACAACCGTTTCACGCCGCCGCGCGGCCGCATCTACGACACCATCGCCGAGACCATCGGCGCGACGCCGCTGGTCCGGATCAACCGCATGGGCGAGAACCTGGCCGACGGCGTCCAGCTTCTGGCCAAGCTGGAGTTCTTCAATCCGCTCTCCTCGGTAAAGGACCGCATCGGCGTCTCGATGATTGAGGCGATGGAAGAGGCCGGCAAGCTGAAGCCTGGCGCGACCATCATCGAGCCGACCTCGGGCAATACCGGCATCGCGCTCGCCTTCGTCGCCGCGGCGAAGGGCTATCGGCTGATCCTGGTCATGCCGGAGAGCATGTCCATGGAGCGCCGCCGGATGCTGAAGCTGCTCGGCGCGGAACTGGAACTGACCCCGCCCGAGAAGGGCATGAACGGCGCCATCGCCCGCGCCAACGAGATGATGACGGAGAACCCGGACGCGGTGATGCCGCAGCAGTTCTCCAACCCGGCCAATCCGGCGATCCACGTGAAGACCACGGCGGAGGAGATCTGGGCCGATACCGACGGCAAGGTGGATATCGTCGTCTCGGGTGTCGGCACCGGCGGCACCATCACCGGCATCGGCCGGGTGCTGAAGGAACGCAATCCCGACGTGAAGATGATCGCGCTGGAGCCGGAGGACAGCCCGGTGCTGTCCGGCGGCAAGCCGGGTCCGCACAAGATCCAGGGCATCGGCGCCGGCTTCAAGCCGGACAATCTGGACATGGGCGTCGTCGACGAGGTCATCACCATCGGCAACGAGACCGCCTTCGAGACTGCCCGCAAGCTGGCCCGCTCGGAAGGCATTCCGGTCGGCATCTCGTCGGGCGCGGCCGTCGCCGCGGCGCTGGAAGTGGCCGAGCGGCCGGCTTCCGCGGGCAAGACCATCGTCGTGATCCTGCCCAGCTTCGCCGAACGCTACCTCTCGACGGCGCTGTTCGAGGGGCTTTAGGGCGAACTGGCGGTCCGCGTCGCGGTCCAGTAGCCGACGAGGCCGATGAGCGCCATCGCCGTCACCACCAGGATGGCGAGATCGTAGCCGCCGGCCTCCCAGAGCAGCGATCCCAGGAAGGGCGAGAAGGCGAAGCCGGCCATGGTCATCAGCGCCATGGTCCCGCTGATTGCGCCGAAATTGGCCTGGCCCAGCAGCTCGCGGATGGCCACCGGCTTCATGATGCTGGAAATGCCGATGCCGCTGCCCTGCAGGAAGACGAAGCCGAAGACCAGCAACGGCCACCATGAGGCCGTGAACAGGCAGACCGCCGAGATCACCAGCGCACCGAAGCAGTAGCTCGTGATCGCGTGGTTCGAGGCGCGGCGCTCGATCAGCATCATTACGATCCGCCCGGCCACCTGCATCGGGCCCATCAGCGATGCGACCAGGATCGCGGTAGCCTCTGGTATGCCGCGGTCGTCCATGATCGGCAGCAGGTGGTTGATCAGCACGGCGTGGTTGATCGACAGGAAGGTGAAGGCCAGCGCCAGCAGGATGAAGGTCGGGCCGCGCAGCACCTCGCGCACCGGCCGGGCCGCGGCCTCCTGAAAGTCCGGCGCGGCGCGGCGTTCGGCCTCGTCGGACCGGTGCCGCCGTTCCAGGCTGTTGGCGCCGAAGAAGAGCAGGGGCGCCGCGACGAAGGCCGTCAGTGCGCCGAACAGGACCGCGGCTGCCTGCCAGTCACGGATCTCGGCGACGGCATGGCTGAGCGGAAAACTGATGGTGCTGGCAAACCCCGCGACCAGGGTCACCAGCGTGATGGCGCGGCGCGCGTCGGCGCCCCGGGTCCGGGTGATGATGGCGAAGCAGGGCTCGTAGAGGCAGGCGCTCATGCAGACGCCGACGATCAGCCACAACCCGACGAAGACGGTCAGGTCCGGCGCCAGCGGCAGGCAGGCGATGGCGACGCTGGCGACCAGCGCCGCCGCGCCCATCGCCACCGGACCCAGGCCGCGGTCGATGAGGCGGCCGGCCACAGGCGAGAAGAGGGCCGTCAGGATCAGCGCGGCTGTGAAGCCGCCGGTCAGGGTGGTCTTGGACCAGCCTTCCGCGGCCTCCCAGCGCAACAGCAGAGCCGGGAAGAGGTAGTAGGTGCCGGCCCAGACCAGCGTCTGGCCCACCGCCAGGCAGAGGATTGCCCGGCGTGGACTCATCCCCCGTTCTTGACCGGCTGATCGTTGCCCAGAAGTCGGATTTCCCGCTGCGGGAAGGGAATGCTGATGCCGTTCTCCTTCAGCGCCGTCCAGATCATCATCAGCAGGTCGGCGCCAACGCGGTTGTCGCCGTCGTCGATACCCTCCATCCAGAACTCGACCAGGATGGTGATGCCGCTGTCGGCGAAGGCCTCGATTTCCGCATCGGGCCGTTCGGAAAGCGGCAGGTCGTCGCCAGACAGCACACGCGGGTGGCTGGCGACGATGTCGCGGATGATCGGGAACATCGCCTCCAGATCGGTCTCGTAGGCGACGTCGAAGTTCAGCGAGTAGCGCTGCTTCTTGTTGTGGTGGGTCCAGTTGGTGAAGGCGGTGGTGATGAACTGCTCGTTCGGCACCATGATGTCCTTGCCGTCAAAGGTCTGGAGGATGGCATAGCGCATGTTGAGTTCGCGCAGCTTTCCGGCGCGGCCGTCCTCCAGTTCGATGTAGTCCTCGATGGTGATCGAGCGGTCGAGCAGGATGATGATGCCCGAAATGAAATTGGCGGCGATCTGCTGCAGGCCGAAGCCGAGGCCGACGCCGATGGCGCCGCCGAAGACGACCAGCGTCGTGATGTCGATACCCATCACCTGCAGCAGCAGGATGAAGATCAGGATGAACAGGCCGATCTGGAACAGCTTCGCCACGACTTCCTTGGTCGAGGCGTCGAGCTTCTGCTGCTTGCGGATGACGCGCTGGCCGGTGTTGTTGGAAACGCGCCCCAGCCAGAACAGCACCGCGCCGAAGATCAGCGTCCGGGCGATGGTGTAGGCGGAGAAGTGGATGTTGCCGAACTCGAAGGAGACGGCCTCGAGCTGGGCCGTGACGTCGTCCAGCCAGCCGAAGACGTAAAGCAGGGCGATCGGCAGGCCGATCCAGGTCATCAGGGACCGGGCGGTCTCGCTGCTGAGCAGATGCGTGCCGAAGCGGTAGACAAGCTGAATGACGGAAACGCCCTGGGCGATCTTCACCAGCCAGAACTCGCCGAGGAATTCTTCCGCCAGGGCGGTCGCGGCGCCGAACAGGATCAGGCAGACGACCGGAAAGATCAGCGCGCCCGAATTGTAGACGATGCCGCGCAGGTCGAAGCGTTCGGTCGGCGGCGGCGGATCGCGGAAGACCGGCAGCCGGTTCCGGATGACCGAGGAGATGAACCAGGAGAGCACCAGCGCCGCCGCGATGAAGGCGATCTGGTAGTAGAATGGCAGGCTTCCGAGCTCGTTGATCGCGACATTCAGGCGTTCGATCAGCCAGGTCTGTGTCTCTGCCAGTTCTTCCACGGTTCCGGTGCTCCTATTGGACTGTCACTTGGTTCATACGCCGAACCGGGCCGGATCGATCTTCATTCGCTCGGCGGTGGCCAGTATGTCGGCCCAGGCCTGCGGCGCCAGTGGCAGTCCCGTGGCCTCGCGCTCGGCTTTCAGCCTGCGCTCCGGTTCGCCGGGCACCAGCACCTCGCCGCCCGCTTCCGCCGGCGTCGCCGACTTCACGAAATCGACATAGGCCAGCACCTCGGCGGCGAAGCTGTCGCCCATTTCCCGGGGCGCGCCGCCCATGGCGTCCAGATCGATATAGATCGACAGCATGCCGTTGCAGAAGCGACGCCGCTGATCCTCGCCCAGCGCGCCCGCCGTTCCCGAACCTGTCAGCGCGCCGGCCATGACCTCCATCATGAAGTTCATGCCGAAGCCCTTGTGGTCGCCGAACGCGCGCAGCGCGCCCGGTCCCTGCGACGGGTCCGGATAGATGGTGTTGCCGGTCTCGCCATAGAGCGGCGCCGGATCGGATGTGATCGTGCCGTCGCCCGCGACGATGGCGCCCGGCGGCAGCGGCTTTCCGCCCTTCAGCGCGACCAGCGCCTTGCCCTCGGCGACCAGCGAGGTCGCGAAGTCGAGCACGATGTGGTCGGCGCCAGCCACGGGCGCGCCGATGCAGAAGGGGTTGGTGCTGCTGCGGCGGCTGACGCCGCCGAACGGCGCGACCAGAAGCGAGCCCCGGACATTGACCATGTGCATCGACACCAGCCCGGCGTCGGCGGCGCGTTCGGCCCAGTCGCCGATACGGCCGAGGTGCCCCGAGTTCCGCAGCGCCACCATGGCGACGCCCTGTGTCCGTGCCTTGGCGATGCCGATATCGACCGCCTGTTCGCCGATGCTCTGTCCGAAACCGTAGCGGCCGTCGACGATGGCGAAGCCCGGCTGCTCGCTCAGGATCTCCGCGGTCTGGTTGGGCACCTGGAGCCCGTCGGCGGCCCACTGCACGTAGCGTGGAATACGGATGACGCCGTGGCTGTCATGTCCCCTCAGATTGGCGCCGGCCAGCCGTTCGATGATCGTCCTGGCCTCCTTCGCAGACGATCCCGCCGCCTCGAAGATGGCAGCGCCCAGCCCGTGCATGACCTCCAGCGGCACGAACACGCGCCCGCCCGCTTCCCTCACCTTGCTCAATTCCTGCTCCCCCGAAACGGCGGCCTGCATTGTCAGTCGATCTCCTCGACCCGGCCGCTCTTGTAGAGTTCCTCGATATGTCCGGGCACGCCGAGCCCGCCCTCGACTGCCGCCAGCGTCTTCGCCTCCGCCGCCCGGACGTCGTCCAGCCGCGCGATCACGGCATCGATCTTCGCGAACGGAATGACGACCACGCCGTCAACATCGCCCACCAGCATGTCGCCGGCCTCGACCGCGACGCCGCCGACCACGACCGGCAGGTTCACCGTCCCCGGCCCGTTCTTGGCCGGCGAATTCGGCGTCACGCCCGCTGCAAAGCAGGGCAGGCCGACATGGGCGATCCCCGGCGTGTCGCGCACGCAGCCATCGGTCACCAGCGCGACCGCGCCCCGGTTCTTCGCCATCTGCATGACCAGATCGCCGACCACCGCTGTGCCGTAATAGGCATCGGTGGCGGCCACGATCACGTCATCGGGGCGGACCTGGGGCAGGGCAGCGAGCACGGCCAGATTGTCCGCGGGTCCCGCCTGGCAGGTGACCGCGACGCCGCAGAAATCGCTCTGGCCGGCGACGGAGGGCTTGATGCGGTAATCCATCGCGCCACCGCCGTAGAGGGCATCGACGACGAAACCCGTCGGCGTGCCACGAAGCGCCTCGATCTGCGCATTGCCGGGACGCGGCGGGTTCTTCTTCAACTTGATGAGCGGCGCGTCGTCGATCATGGCTTTGATCCGGCTGGGTTACTGGGTCGCCGAATCCTAACTGCCGATCATGCCCAGTGCATCCCGAAAGAAATCCGGGCCGCCGAAGTTGCCGGATTTCAGGGCCAGGGCCAGGGGTCTCTCGCCCACGGACAGCGTCCACGGCACCCCGGGTGCGATCTCCGGCCCTATCCTCAGCGCCCGCGTGCCCAAGGCGCCGAGGACCGCGCCGGACGTCTCTCCACCGGCCACCACCAGCCGCCGCACGCCGTTCGCAACGAGACCGGCGGCGAGCGCGCCCATCACGCCCTCGACCGCTGCGCCCGCCGCTTCGCGCCCGAATGCAGCCTGGGCAGCCTGCACCTTGGCCGGCGGCGCTGTTGCGTGGATCAGCACCGGGCCATCTTGCCGCCGTTCCGATGCCCAGCCTAGAATCTCGTCCAAGATACCGTCGTTATTCATCGCTGCCTCCGGCGTCAGACGGAAACCGGGGATCCCGGCGTCCAGTGCACGAGCGACCTGCTCGTTGGTCGCGACCGAGCAACTGCCGGAGAGAATGGCTGCCGGCCCCGCGGGTGGCGAGAAGTCGCCGGTCGCATCTCCGGCGAGAAGGCCCTGGCGGCGGAAGTTCTTCGGCAGACCGAGCGCGATTCCCGAACCGCCGGTGATCAGCGGCGCGTCCGACAGCGCCTCTCCGAGCGACAGCAGGTCTGCATCGGCAACGGCATCCGCGATGGCCAGCCGGACGCCTTCGGATGCCAGCGCCGCGAGCCGGTTCCGGATGCCTTCCGGACCTTCGGTGACGGACTCGAGTGGCACCAGGCCGACCGGGTTGCGGCTCTGGCGTGAAAGCACCCGCACCAGGTCGGGGTCCGTCATCGGGGTCAGCGGATGATTTTCCATGCCGGATTCGGAGAGCAGCCGGCCGTTAACGAACAGGTGGCCCCGGTAGATCGTCCGGCCGGTCGCGGGGAAGGCCGGGCAGGCGACGGCGATATGCGCGCCAAGCCGCTCCAGCAGGGCGTCGGCCACGGGTCCGATGTTCCCGCGGTCCGTCGAATCGAAGGTCGAGCAATACTTGAACAGGATCTGCCGTGCGCCACGCTCAAGCAGCGTCTCGCAGGCCGCCAAGGACATCCGGATCGCATCCTCGGGCGGGTTCGTCCTCGACTTCATCGCAACGACGACCGCCTCGGTCCCGGGCGGCGATTCCACGACCGCATCCGGGCCGATGACCTGGACTGTCGCCATGCCACCTCTGGCCAGCATCAGCGCGAGGTCCGTCGCGCCGGTCATGTCGTCCGCGATGGCGCCGAGAAGGATCGACCCCTGTTCCGGCATAGCGTCAACTCCCCCCGGTCTCGCCATTCTGTTCCGAAACTGAAATTTAACTGCAGGTCGGCACTATCGGAAGCGTGTACGCGTGAGAGGCGAGTGACCGCACCCATGATTCCGGAACCACAGCATCCGGCTCCGTTCAGACGATTTCTTCGAGCCATGATGCGCCTGGCCGTCGCGGCCGGCGTCTTTCTGGCGGTCGGTCTCGGCATGGCGACACTGATGGCGGCGCTGGTGCTCGATGACCTCCGGACGCGTACGACGCTGGAGAGTGCCCGGTCCTATTCCTCGATGCTGACGGTCTTCCGCGACTACTACACGAAAGTCGTCGTGGGGGCGGCCAACCGGAACGGTGTGCCGATAAGCACCGACTATCACAGGGTCGAGGGCGCCGTGCCGCCGCCGGCCACCATGACCATCGAGATGGGGCTCTGGATGAGCGATCTCATCCGCCCCGGCAGCTTCCGCTTCTACAGCGACTACCCCTTCCGGGGCCGGGAGAACGGCGGTCCGCAGAGCGATTTCGAGGCGGAGGCGCTCCGGATCCTCGGGGATGGCACGAAAGAGAGCTATTTCCGGGTGGATCCGGATCAGGGCGCCGGCGCCCCGGTGCTGAGGTTCGCCAAACCGATCGCGATGGGCGCGGGGTGCGTGGCCTGTCACAACTCCCACCCGGATTCGCCTCGGCATGACTGGAAGATCGGGGATGTCCGCGGTGTGCAGGTGGTTTCGCTCGGCATGCCGCCTCTGGTGCCTTCGCTGGACGAATATCTCGACCGGGACCTCAGGACACTGGCGCCGATGATGGGGCTTGGCGGCGGCATTCTGCTGATCGCCCTTCTGCTCCTGCTGCTGATGCGGCGGTTGCGCCGGGCGCTCGATCTCGCCGACCGCCGCAACACCGCGCTCGCCGCGGCCCAGGTCCAGGCCGAGCAGGCCGCCGACGCCAAGTCACGGATCATGGCCAATGTCAGCCATGAACTGCGCACCCCCATGAATGCGATCATGGGTTTCTCCGAACTGATGAGCGCCGAGGCCCTCGGGCCGTTCCAGAATCCGAAATACCGCGAATATGCGGGGAACGTTCACGGCAGCGCACAGCGTCTGATGGCGATCATCGACAACATGATCACGCTCGCCGATCTGGACGACGGCAATGTCAGGCTGCAGCGCGAGGCCGTGGATGTTCTGGGGGAAATCCGACGCGCGGCGGCGATGGTCCGGCCCGACGCGGATGCGGCCGGCATCCTGCTGGAAATCGACCGGGACGCACCCTGGCCCGTTCTGGTCATGGACCGCCGGTCGCTGCGGCAGATCCTGGGCAACCTCATCGGCAATGCGGCCAAGCATGCCGGATCGGGCGTTAGGGTTGTCATGTCGGCGTCGATCGACCGGGAGTCGGTCCGCATTTCGGTAACCGACGACGGGGTCGGCATCGCCGACGCCGACATTCACCGCATCATGCAGCCTTTCGAATCGGTTGCCGATCCGGCCTTTGCCAATGCGGACGGCATCGGCGTCGGCCTGGCCGTCGCGCGGCAGCTGGCGGCAATCCATTCAGGGGAAGTCAGCATCCGGCCCCGTCCCGGGGGCGGGCTGATCGCCACACTGATCCTGCCGGCGACCTGTCTTGCGGGCGTTCCGCAGGAACACTCCGACGCAGCACGGACCGCAATGGCCTGACGCAATCGGCGGAAAAGGAGACGGGCGCGCCGGAATGCCGGCGCGCCCGCTCGTTCTGCCGAGATCGTTGTGGGTTCAGGAACCCTGGTACTTCGAAGCCAGCTTCTCCGTCCGGCGTTCGCCGGCGGCGATCTGACCGGGCCGCAGGTCGGCTGCGATCTGGTCGCGGCGTGCAGCCGCGTCGGTATCGCCGCGCTGGGCGGCAATGTTCAGCAGCGTCCAGGCCTGGACCTTGTCCTGCTCGACGCCACGGCCTTCGTTGAACATCTCGGCGAGCTTGTTCAGCGCGCCCAGGTGGCCGGCGCGTGCTGCGGCCTGATACCAGGAGGCCGCCTTGTCCATCTTCGGACCGCCGGTGCCCTGACCGGTCTCGAACATCTCTGCAGCGCGGTAGGTGGCTTCGACGTCGCCCTCGCCGCCGGCATCCACATACGCCTGCAGGGCGTCCTTGTGATTGCCCTCGGCGAAGAGCTTGTCGGCTGCGGCAATGTCGGCCTGGGCGGTGCCCAGCCCGAGCGCAATCAGCGCTGCCGCTGAAATCAGTGTCTTTCTCGCTGCTTCGATCATCGTGTCCTGCTCCTCGGCAAACCGTCTCGATCCGGTGGTTGTTTCATCGAACCGGCGCGCACACCCGCTCGCGCCAACGGTGATACGGTCACGCAAGCCGCGGGCCATTCCGGCGACCCCGCGCGGCGGTTTGGCATTTCGTAGCAAAATTGCCACAATTCGGTGCGGGGATCGCTCAATTGAGCGGTTTTCCTCTCTGAACGCCGCTTCTGCCCCGGCCCAGGGCGGCGAAGTGCTTAGATACCCGCGTGGGTCGAATTGGAGTTGTCTCAATGCGGCAGCCAAATCCGCAACCAATCGCAAATTGCGAACAGCGCGGAGAAAGGCTGATCGCAATGCGGGAAACAGTCAGGGGTTCTGCGTCTTCCAGTGCCGCATGACCCGGTCGGCAACCATCTCCGGCGCCAGTCCGGTTGTATCCACGATCCGGTCGGCCTTGGCGTAGAGCGGTTCGCGGGTCTCGAGAATGCGGTTGAGGTCCTGCATGGCCTCCCTGTTGCCGGCCATCGGCCGCTGGTCGCCCTGTTCCACGACGCGCGCCATATGCGCCTCGGGCGCCGCCTTGAGCCACACCGTAAAGCTGTGCTGCAGCAGGAACTGGAACGTCGACGGATCGGAAACGATGCCACCGCCGGTTGCCATCACGAAGGGCTCGCCGCTGTCGAGGATGGTGCTCAGCGCCTCGCGTTCCAGACGGCGGTAGCCGGCCTGGCCCGAGAATTCGAAGATCTCCGACAGGTTCATGCCGGCCATCTGCTCGATCTTTTCCGCCAACTCGATGAAACTCACGCCGGACCTCCGGGCCACCAGGCGGCCCACGGTCGATTTGCCCGCGCCGCGCAGGCCGATCAGCGTCAGACGCTTCTCCCGGTCGAGATCCTGCGCGAAGCGGTCCTGCATCAGCCGCCGGGCCTCGGCAAGCTGGGGCAGGCTGAGCCTGTCAAGAATGCCGTCGAGCAGCCTCCGGTCCGGCGCACCCTGCACGGTATCTTCCAGCAGGCCGGCCATGGGCGTCGACAGCGCGCCGGCGACCTGACGCAGGAGAACGATGGAGATGTTGCCCTTGCCCGACTCGAGCTGTGCGAGGTGCCGTTCGGACACACCGGAGTGCTTTGCGAGGTCCTTGCGGGTCATGCCGTGGCGGGCGCGGGCGGCGCGCACCCGTCCGCCCACCTGCTGGAGGAAGGATTCTGCCGGTTCCGTCTCGGCGTCTGCCCGATCGATCAGTGCCATTCATGCATTATAGTGCATTTTTTCTGGTATGCGAGGGGTGATTGTCGTATATCCGGCGGCCTGATTTCACGTGGCAGCGGAGCGTGCACATGTCCGAACCGATCGCGATACTTGTCGGAACCATGACCGGCACCGCCGAGATGGTTGCCGAGGACATGCAGGCGGCCATCGAGGAGGCCGATGGGCGCGACGTCGAGATCCGGCTGATGGACGATCTGGACGAAACCGCCTTCGATGACCGGGACATGGTCTATCTGATCGTCACGTCGACCTACGGTCAGGGGGAAGTGCCGGACAACGCCCTGGATTTTCTCGAGTCGCTGCAGGACAACCGCCCCGATCTGAATGGCATCCGCTTCGGCCTGTTCGGGCTGGGCGACGCGACCTATGCAGACACGTTCAACCATGGCGGCCAGCACTTCGAGAAGATCATGAAGGAACTCGGCGCGCGCCAGATCGGCGAACGCCATGCGCATGATGCAAGCAGCGCCGAAATGCCGGAAGAGCGGGGCGTGGAATGGGTGAAGGACTGGCTGAAACTGCTGGAGGCGGACGAACAGTCAGCTTGAGGGAGGCAGGCGTATGACCAATTTTGCGAGCGTGACCTGGGGTTCGACCCCGCCGGCGATTTCCATTCCCCGCAGCTACAATGCGGCGTCCGACTTCATCGATCGCCACATTGCCGAGGGACGCGGCGACCGGATCGCCTTCGTCGACGACCGCGAGAGCATCACCTTTGCGGAACTGGCCGAACGCGTGAACCGCGCCGGCAACGCGCTGAAGGCGATGGGGCTCGGCCCCGAGGACCGCATCATGATGGCGATGCTGGACACCGTCGATTTTCCGGCTGTGTTCTTCGGCGCCATCAAGGCCGGCATCGTGCCGGTACCGGTCAACACGCTGCTTACCGCGGGCGACTACGCCTACATGCTGCAGGACTCGCGCGCCAAGGCGCTGATTGTCTCCGACGCGCTCTACCCGGTGCTGAAGGAAGCGCTGCCTGGCCAGCCCTGGGTGCGGGACGTCATCGTCGCGGGTGACGCGCCTGCTGACGAGACCACCCTGTCGGCGATCATGGCCGAGGCCGACACCCGGCTCGCCACGGCCGACACCGTCGCCGACGAACCCTGCTTCTGGCTGTACAGCTCCGGCTCGACAGGCCGTCCGAAGGGCGCGGTACACATCCACTCCGACATGATCAATACGGCGGTGCTCTACGGCCAGCAGGTGCTCAAGATCACCGGTGACGACGTGGTGTTTTCCGCGGCCAAGCTGTTCTTCGCCTATGGGCTGGGCAACGGCATGACTTTCCCGCTCTGGGCTGGCGCCAAGGCGGTGTTGATGGCGGAACGGCCGACGCCGGATGCCGTGATGAGGCGCTTTTCGGAGCACGATCCGACCATCTTCTACGGCGTGCCGACGCTCTATGCGGGCATGCTGGCAGACCCGAAGGTCAAGCCGGCCAAGCCCGATGCCGCGCTGCGTGTCTGCGTCTCGGCAGGCGAAGCGCTGCCCCGCGACATCGGCGAGCGCTGGAACCAGCGCTTCGGCGTGGAGATCGTCGATGGCATCGGCTCGACCGAAATGCTGCACATCTTCCTGTCCAACCGCCCCGGCGACGTGAAGTACGGCACGACCGGAAAGCCGGTGCCCGGCTACGAGACGAAGCTGACCGACGAGAACGGCCAGCCCGTGCCGGACGGCGAGATCGGCGACCTCTGGGTCAACGGTCCGTCTTCGGCGATTGCCTACTGGAACAACCGCGAAAAGAGCATGGAGACGTTCCACGGTCCCTGGACGCGGACAGGCGACAAGTATGCCGTCGACGAGGACGGCTGCTACGTCTACCAGGGCCGCTCGGACGACATGCTGAAGGTGAGCGGCATCTGGGTCTCGCCGTTCGAGGTCGAATTCGGCTCTGGCCGCCCATCCGGCCGTCGTCGAGGCCGCGATCGTGGGCCGGGCCGACGATGACGAGCTGATCAAGCCCGAAGCCTTCATCCTGCTGGCCGATGGACAGACGGGCGGGCCGGCGCTTGAAGCCGAACTCAAGGCCTTCGTGAAGGACCGCCTCGCGCCCTACAAGTATCCGCGATGGATCAACTTCGTTGACGAACTGCCGAAGACGGCGACCGGCAAGACGCAGCGTTTCAAACTGCGCGACTGACATGAGCGGCGCCATGGACAGCGTCGAACTCTCCCGAGGTGCCGTGGAGTATGCCTGGTTCGGGCCGCCGGTCAGCGACGCCGCGGACCCGGTCATCGTGCTGCTGCACGAGGGGCTGGGCTGCGTGGCGTTGTGGCGCGATTTTCCCGACCGCCTGTCGGATGCGACCGGCCTGCGTGTGCTGGCCTACAGCCGCTACGGCTATGGCGGTTCGGCGCCCTGCGTGCTGCCCAGGCCGATCAGCTACATGCATGACGAGGCGCTGGACGTGCTGCCAGAACTGCTGCGCGCGCTGGAGATCGGACCGCACCTGCTGGTCGGCCATTCCGACGGCGGTTCGATCGCGCTGATCAATGCGGGCGGTGCGGCGGAGCCGGGGCTCCGGGGTGTGGTGACGCTGGCCGCCCACATCTTCAGCGAACCCGTAAGCATCGAATCCATCGCGAAGGCGAAGAAGGGCTATGAGTTGGGCCGTCTCAAGGAGGCCCTCTCGCGCTATCACGGCGCCAACACGGATTGCGCCTTCCTCGGCTGGGCGGATGCGTGGCTGAGCGGCGACTTCGAGGACTGGAACCTTGAAGAGTATCTGCCCGGTATCGATGTGCCGTGTCTGGTGATCCAGGGCGAGGACGACGAATACGGTACGCCGGCGCAGGTGGAAGGCATCGCGGCAGGGCTGACCGTCCGGCACGAGACACTCATGATGCCGGCCTGCGGACATTCGCCCCACAGGGACCGGACCGGCGAGACGCTTTCGGCGATCCGCCGCTTTGCCGATTCCCTCCGCTGATGTAGCTTTCGCCGATGGGGCGGCATCAGGGGACAGTCTTGGGAACCGAAGCGCCCACTGCGGCGCAGATGAACTATCTCAGGCGCGGCCTGACTCAGCCGGGCGGCAAGCTCCCGCTGTTCGATCAGGACGGGCAGGCCGTATCGGCCCGCACCGTCCGCGCCTGTATCGAGAAAGGCTGGGCCGAACCATGGTTCGACAATCCGATCAAGCCCGACTGGCTGGTGTGCCGGCTGACCGAGGCGGGGCGCTCCGTGGCCTCCGCCGACTGAGTCTTGCCCTGCTGGCGGCCGGCGCACTGCTGGCCGCCGCAGGCCCGGCGCTGGCCGATCCGCCGCCGGAGCTCTGGGACCGTGCGCGGAACGGCGAGGTCTCCGCGCAATACGATCTCGGCATCTACTACCTGAAGCCGGGCCACCCCGACCACGACCTGAAGTCGGCGCGGTACTGGCTGCAGGAGGCCGCCGCCGCGGGTTCGGCCGATGCGGCTGCCGAACTGGGTATCCTGTTGCTGGATCAGCGCGAAAGCCCCGAGGATTTCTCGCTGGCGCTGGAAGCGCTGACCTTCGCGGCGGAAAATGGCGTGGCCAAGGGCCAGTACAGAATGGGCCTGCTCTACGCCAGCGGTCTCGGCGTACTGACGCCGGATCCGCGGCGGGCGCGGGCGATGTTCCAGCTTGCCGCCTCGCAGGGACATGCCGCCTCGCAGGCCAATCTCGGCGTCTACTACTATCAGGGTATCGACGGCGAGCAGTCCCGGGAAAGGGCGGAGGAGCTGTTCAGGGCGGCGGCGGACAAAGGGGACGCGCTGGGGCAGTACCATCTTGGCGTCCTGTACCTCACCGACCATTACGGCGAACCTGACCCGCAAACTGGCGTTGCCTGGATAAGCAAGGCCGTGGCGCAGCGATTGCCGCAGGCGCAGTTCGCCCTGGGCCAGTTGTACATGCAGGGTCGCGGCGTGCCGAAGGATGCGTCGGAGGGTCTGGCGCTGGTGAAGCGGGCGGCGCAGTCCGGGTTTCCGGAAGCGCAGTTCCAGATGGGGGTCTGGCGTGCCGAAGGCGCCGGAGCGCCTGCGGATCAGAGGGCGGCCGTGGAGTGGTACAGCCTGGCTGCGGAACAGGGACTGCCCGACGCGCAGTATCTCCTTGGCAATCATCTCGCCACCGGCCGCGGTGTGGAAAAGAACCTGGAGAGCGCCATGTTCTGGCTGGAGGCTGCGGCGAAGTCGGGTCATCCGCGTGCCCGTGAGCGCATAGAGTTCTATCAGCAGGAAGCGGCCGCCGAGGGCGGCAAGACGGAGTGATGACGGCATGCCTGTCGGAGAGCTGAGCGGACTGGTTCTGGCGACCCTGTTCTTCATCCTTGTCCACGTCGTACCGGCGACCCCGTTGCGTGCGGCGCTGGTGGGGCGGATCGGAGAGGGGACCTATTCCGCGGTCTTCTCGGTCATTTCGCTGATCGGTCTCGTCTGGATGGTGATGGCCTTCAATGCCGCGCCGAACGGGGCCTTCCTCTGGTACAACGCGGGTCCGCTGCAGTATCTCAGCATTCTGCTGATGTTCATCGCGCTCGTGCTGGGCATCGGCGGTCTGATCGGCAGCAATCCCACCTCGGTCGGCGGCAAGGTGCCTGCGAGCGGCGAGCCGGCGACAGGTTTCGTCCGCATCACGCGCCACCCCTTCCTGACCAGCGTCGTCATCTGGTCGCTGGCGCATCTGATCGTCCGGGGCGACCTGAAGGCGCTGATCTTCTTCGGCGGTCTCGGCCTGTTGTCCGCCGCCGGCACGCAGCTGATCGACGGCCGTCGCGCCCGGTCGCTGGGCGCCGAATGGGACCGCTTCGCCGCCGTCACTTCGGTGGTTCCGTTCCTCGCCATCCTGCAGGGCCGCAACCGCCTGGCCGTGGCCGAGCTGAAATGGTGGCGGCTGGCCATCGGGATCGTACTCTTCCTCGCGATCCTGCACTTCCACACCGCGATCATGGGCGTCTCGCCGCTGCCCTGAGCGTTCGTGCTTGCGGAATGATGGCAGTCTGATATTTTAACCGAATGGTTAATCAAGAGGCGCGGCTCGACCGCATCTTCGGTGCGCTGTCCGACCGGACCCGGCGCGCCATGCTGGAGCGGCTCGGCGAGGGCGAGGCGACGGTGTCTGAACTGGCCGAGCCCTTCGAGATGTCGATGCCGGCAATCACCAAGCATCTGAACGTGCTGGAAGATGCGGGGCTGATCATCCGCAGACGGGACGGGCGCATGAAACGCTGCAGCATTGATCCGGACGGAGCCAGAGACGCGAAAGCCTGGATCGAACAGCAACGGGCCTTCTGGAGCGGCAGCCTCGACCGGCTGGAAGCGTTGCTGGAGGACGAGGTGGCGCCACATGACGGCTGAGGCCGCAGATGTCAGGGCGGAAGGTGATATCTGGCGTTGCGCCATCGAACGCCGGTTCGCGGCGCCGGTGTCCCAGGTGTGGCGCGCGTTCTGCGATCCGGCGCGCGTGGCGGCCTGGTACGGCCCCGAAGGCATGGAAGCCGAGATCGAGCAGTTCGACTTCCGGGAGGGCGGCGAGTACCGGCTGGTCATGCGCGCCGGGGACGGGGGCGAATATCCGCTGAAGGGCCGGTTCCTGACCATCGAGGAAGGCCGCAAGCTCGTCATGACCTGGCTCTGGCTGATGCCCGAAGCGACAGGCATCGAGACGCTTGTCACGATCGAACTCGCCGCGGATGGCGACGGTACCTTTCTGAAGTTGGTGCACGAGAAATTCGCCGACGCGGACAACGCTGCTGGCCACGGCGAGGGCTGGTACAGCAGTCTGCGCTGTCTCGAGGCTTATCTGGTTGAATCCGCCGGCCGCTGACGCTCCTATGCGGGCATGAACAGGCAAGAACGAGAGACCTTCTTCCAGCGGCTGCAGGCGGCCAATCCGGAGCCGAAGGGCGAGCTGGACTACACCAACGCCTTCACCCTGCTGGTCGCCGTTGTGCTGTCGGCGCAGGCGACCGATGTCGGCGTCAACAAGGCGACCGGTCCGCTCTTCGCGATCGCCGACACACCCGACAAGATGCTGGCGCTGGGCGAGGCGAAGGTCCGCGACTTCATCAAGACCATCGGCCTCTACAAGAACAAGGCGAAGAACGTCATCAAGCTGAGCGAGCAGTTGATCGCGGATCATGGCGGCGAGGTGCCGCCGGACCGCGAGGCGCTGGAGACGCTCGCCGGCGTCGGGCGCAAGACCGCCAATGTCGTGCTGAACATCTGGTTCGGACAGCCGACCATCGCCGTAGACACGCATCTCTTCCGAGTCTCGAACCGGACAGGCCTTGCCAAGGGCAAGACGCCGCTGGAGGTGGAGCAGAAACTGCTGAAGCGCGTGCCTGCACCCTACCTGCAGCATGCGCATCACTGGCTGATCCTGCACGGGCGCTATGTCTGCAAGGCGCGCAAGCCCGACTGTCCGGCCTGTGTCGTGAACGACGTCTGCCGCTTCAAGGGCAAGACGGTCGCGGCGTAGGGCCGGTCAGTCCTTGTCGAGCTGGTGCGGGTTCATCATGCCGATGACGTTGTAGCCGGCATCGACGTGATGGACCTCGCCGGTCACGCCGGTCGAGAGATCCGACAGGAAATAGACGCCGGCGCCGCCGACATCCTCGTGCGTGATGGCGCGCATCAGCGGCGCATGATCCCGGACATAGCCGAACACGTAGCGGGCATCGCCCACGGCCGCGCCTGAAACGGTGCGCATCGGGCCCGCCGAAATGGCGTTGACCCGAATGCTCTCGCGGCCGAGATCGACGGCCAGGTACCGCACGCTGGTCTCCAGTGCGGCCTTCGCCACGCCCATGACGTTGTAGCTGGGCATCCAGCGCTCGGCGCCCGAGAAGGACAGCGTCAGCAGGCTGCCGCCGTCTGTCATCAGCGGCGCGGCGCAGCGCGCAGTCTCGGTGAAGGAGTAGCAGCTGATCTCCATCGTCCGCGTGAAATTCTCCACGGTCGTGTCGACGTAGCGCCCCTTGAGCTCGTTCTTGTCGGAGAAGGCGATGGCGTGGACCACGAAATCCAGCCGGTCCCATTCCTTGCCGATCCGCTCGAAGACGCGTTCCTGGTCGCCTTCGGCGGTGACGTCGCAGTTCTCCAGGAAGTCGGCCCCGATCGATTCGGCCAGCGGGCGCACCCGCTTCAGCATCGCGTCGCCCTGGTACGTGAAGCCGAGCGTTGCGCCCGCTTCGTGACAGGCCTTCGCGATGGCCCAGGCGATGGAGTGGTCGTTGGCGACGCCCATGATCAGGCCGCGGCGGCCTGCCAGAATTCCCTCGGCAGCCATCGGTCAGTCCGCCAGCTTCTTGAAGACGAGACTGGCGTTGGTGCCGCCGAAACCGAAGCTGTTCGACATCACACAGTTCAGGCCGGCATTGTCGACCCGCTCGTAGACCAGCGGGAAATCGCCGACGCCTTCATCCGGATTGTCGATGTTCACCGACGGCGTCAGGAAATCGTGGTGCAGCATCAGCAGCGAATAGATCGCCTCCTGCACGCCTGCGGCGCCCTGGCTGTGGCCGGTGAGGCTCTTGGTCGAACTTACCCGCGGCAGTGCATCCCCGAACGCCTCGCGGACCGCGTTCAGCTCGACGATGTCGCCGACCGGTGTCGCGGTGCCGTGGGCGTTGATGTAGTCGACCTTCGTGTTGCCGATGGTCGCACGCGCCAGGTTCATGCAGCGCACCGCGCCTTCGCCCGAGGGCGCGACCATGTCGACGCCGTCGGAGGTGGCGCCATAGCCGACGATCTCGGCATAGATCTTCGCGCCGCGCGCCCTGGCGTGTTCCATCTCCTCGAGCACCAGCATGCCGCCGCCGCCGGAGATGACGAAGCCGTCCCGGTCGCGGTCATAGGCGCGGGAGGCCTTCTGGGGGTTGTCGTTGTACTTCGTCGACATCGCACCCATCGCGTCGAACAGCATGGACAGGGTCCAGTGCAGCTCCTCTCCGCCGCCGGCGAACATGACGTCCTGCTTGCCGAGCTGGATCGCTTCGTAGGCGTTGCCGATGCAGTGCGCGCTGGTCGAGCAGGCCGACGAGATCGAGTAGCTCATGCCCTTGATCTTGAATGCCGTCGACAGGTTGGCGGAATTCGTGGACGACATGCAGCGCGGCACCATGAACGGGCCGATGCGCTTGACGCTCTTCTCCCGGGCCGTATCGGCGGCCTGCACCTGGTTGGAGGTCGAGGGACCGCCCGAACCGGCGATGACGCCCGTGCGCGGATTGGAGACGTCGGACTCCTCCAAGCCGGCATCCGTGATGGCCTCCTGCATCGCGACGTAGTTCCACGCCGCGCCGAGGCCCATGAACCTCAGTATGCGCTTGTCGATGTGCTCGGCCGGATCGAGATTGATGGAGCCGTGGATCTGGCTGCGCATGCCGACTTCGGCATACTCGGGCGCAAACTCGATGCCGGAGCGGCTGTTGCGGAGACTGTCGAGAACCTCGGCGGCATTGTTGCCGATGGACGAGACGATTCCGAGGCCGGTGACGGCGACGCGTTTCAACGGATCAACCTCTGTTTTCGGCGGCCTGGAAAAGTCCGACCCGCAGGTCCTTGGCGGTATAGATTTCCTTGCCGTCGGCCTTCACGACGCCGTCGGCGATGCCCATCACCAGCCGGCGCGCGATCGTACGCTTGATCGACAGATGATAGGTGACCTTCTTGACGTTTTTCAGCACCTCGCCGGCGAATTTCACCTCGCCGACACCCAGCGCCCTGCCGCGGCCGGGCAGGCCGAGCCAGCCCAGGAAGAACCCGACGGACTGCCACAGCGCGTCCAGCCCCAGGCAGCCGGGCATGACCGGATCGCTCTCGAAGTGGCATTCGAAGAACCAGTGGTCCGCCTTGACGTCCAGTTCAGCCTCGATCTCGCCCTTGCCGTAGGTGCCGCCGTCCTCGCTGATCCGGATGATGCGGTCGAACATCAGCATCGGCGGCAGCGGCAGTCTGGCGTTGCCTTCGCCGAACATCCGCCCGTGGGCGCACTCGAGAAGCTCTTCGTAGCTGAAACTGGATTGGCGTTCGGTCAAGATGTGGGCCTCGGCTCTCCTGTGCCGGCATGGCGGCCGGCTGTCTCCATTATTCTGCGGCGGGACTATAACCGTATCATCCGACACGCAAAACCCGATAATCCCGTGCTTTCCGGGGCCGGAGAGAGGACCTGATCGACCAGGTCTTCTGTTTTTCCGGTATCGTCGCTATATAGGGGCCATGTCGAGCGTTGAAATGACAGATATTTCTCAGAGGCTTCGCGCCGCCCGGCTGCGTCCGACGCGGCAGCGTATGGCATTGGCCGAACTGCTGTACCGGCAGGGCGACCGTCATGTGACGGCCGAGCAACTCTATGACGAGGCGCTGCGCGACGGCGTCGCCGTATCGCTGGCGACCGTCTACAACTGTCTCAACCAGTTCACCCGCGCCGGTCTGATCCGGGAAGTCGTGGTCGATCCGGGCCGCTCCTACTTCGACACCAACGTGTCGCAGCACCATCATTTCTATCACGACCGCACAGGTCAGCTGACCGACATTCCGGGCGAAGCGATTCGTCTGGGTGATCTGCCGGCGGCGCCGGACGGTACAAGGGTGGCGAGCGCAGAGGTGATCATCCGGCTCACCGACGCCGCACCCCTTCCTGATAGCGATTCTCAATAGTTTGGAATAATTCTAAACTATTGACTCCATCCTCCACGTGACTTAACTCTTCGCCAGCGCACAGGGGTCGTGCGCGAAAGATCACGTTCACTGGAGGAGAAGATCATGTCGCTCAAGGGCAGCAAGACCGAAGAGAGCCTGAAGGAAGCGTTTGCCGGCGAGTCCCAGGCCAACCGCCGCTATCTGTATTTCGCCCAGAAGGCTGACGTCGAAGGCTTCAACGACATTTCCGCCGTGTTCCGTTCGACCGCCGAGGGCGAAACGGGCCATGCGCACGGCCACCTGAAGTTCCTCGAGGAAGTCGGCGACCCGGCGACCGGCGAGCCGATCGGCTCCACCGAGGAGAACCTGAAGGCCGCGATCGCGGGCGAGACCCACGAGTACACCGACATGTACCCGGGCATGGCCAAGACCGCGCGCGACGAGGGCTTCGACGAGATCGCCGACTGGTTCGAGACCCTGGCCAAGGCCGAGAAGAGCCACGCGGGCCGCTTCCAGAAGGCCCTGGACTCGATGGGCTGATACAGCCCCTACCGGTTCGGGCGGCGGCGACAGCGCCGCCGCCCGGCACCGGCCGCGCCCCGGCGCGAACATATTCTCGAAACCACGACCAATAAGACGAGGATCGTCCGATGAGCGAAGGCGGATTGGCGGCCCCCGAGCGGCACCCTATCGACTGGCAGAACCCGGATTTCTACAACGCTGAAGCGATCGACGAGGAACTGCGGCGGGTGTTCGACATCTGTCACGGATGCCGTCTGTGCTTCAATCTCTGCGACAGCTTTCCGCGCCTGTTCGACCTGATCGACGAGAGCGAGTCCGGTGAACTGGACACCGTTTCTTCCGACGACTTCAAGCCGGTCGTCGATGCCTGCACGCTCTGCGACATGTGCTTCATGTCGACCTGCCCCTACACGCCGCCGCACGAATTCATGCTGGACTTCCCGCATCTGATGCTTCGCTACCGCGCCGCCGAGCACAAGGGCGGCAAGACCGGGTTCTGGGACAAGCAGCTGTCGAAGACTGACCGCAACGGCAAGCTGATGGGCGCAACCGCGCCGCTCGCTAACTGGGCATCGAAGCTGGACAACAAGATCACGCGGCCGATCCTGGAAGACATTGCGGGCGTCGACCGCCGCGCCGACCTGCCGAAGTATCATGCGAAGAGCTTCAAGTCGGCGGCCGCGCACGGCCCGGAAGTGAACAAGGATGCGCCGGCTGCCGGCCGCAAGGCGGTGCTCTACGCCACCTGTTTCGTGAACTACAACAATCCCGGCATCGGCGAAGCCGCACAGGCCATTCTGGCTGCGAACGGCGTCGAGACCGTCGTCGACTATCCGGAATGCTGCGGCATGCCTCAGCTCGAGCAGGGCGATATCGAGGATGTCGCCCGCCGCGCGAAGAACGTGGCCTCGGCCATGAAGCCCTGGCTGGACAAGGGCTATGACATCGTCGCCCTGGTGCCGTCCTGCGCCCTGATGCTCAAGTTCGAATGGCCGCTGATCCTGCCTGACGACCCCGCGGTCAAGCGGCTGGCGGAATCGACCCGCGACATCACCGAGTACATCGTCGAGATCGCGAAGAACGAGGGGCTCGGCGTCGAGCCCAAGCCGCTGGACGGCGGCGTCAGCCTGCATCTGGCCTGCCACGCGCGGGCGCAGAACATCGGCCAGAAGGCCGCCGAGATGCTGCGCCTGATCCCGGAGGGCGACATCAAGGTGATCGAGCGCTGCTCGGGCCATGGCGGTAGCTGGGGCGTGAAGAAGGAGAACTTCGACACGGCCCTGAAGGTCGGCAAGAATGCCTTCCGCGCCGCGGGCCGCGAGGACAAGACCTACGTGGCCTCCGAATGCCCGCTGGCCGGCATGCACATGCTCCAGGGCATGGAGATGGTGCACGAGGAGAACGCCGAGAACTTCAAGGCGCCGCCCAAGGTTGCTCATCACCCCGTGGAGCTTTTCGCGAAGGCCTGCGGCCTGATCTGACGCCCGGGCGTTGCTGAATCCGATAGACGGGACGCGGCGCCCCGACGCCGCGTCCGTGACAACTTTCGTGGAGTTGACACATGACGATTGCCATGAAGACCGAACTGACCGCTGCCGACATCGTCGATAACGCGACCTTCGACGCGCAGCGCAAGGAAAAGCAGGCCGAACTGCGGACCCACAAGACCCACCGGCGCGTCGATGTCGGCCCTTTCGCATCCTTCTTCTTCGAGAGCTGGTTCACCATGTGGTGGCAGATCCAGGAGATGCTGCGGGTCGAGGGCGGCGGCGAAGAACAGCTTGCCGACGAGCTCGAGGCCTATGCCTCGCTGGTGCCGAACGGGCGCAACCTGACGGCCACCATGATGCTGCAGATCGCCGATCCCGTGCGCCGGGCGCGCGAACTGTCGAAGCTGGGCGGCATTGAACATGCCGTTGTGCTGGTTATTGGCGGGGAAGAGGTCCGTGGCGAGGCGGAGGACGATCTCGACCGTACGACCGCCGACGGCAAGGCCTCCTCGGTCCACTTTTTCCTGTTCCCGCTGTCGGACAAGCAGATCGCGGCGTTGAAGGACGGCTCTGCCGAGGTCCAGCTTCGGATTACCCACGACAACTACAATCACATCGCGATCCTGAGCGATGAGCAGAAAAAGGCGCTGGCCGCGGATCTCGCCTGATCGCGCCGAATGGATGAAGCGGCGCCGGTGGGCGCCGGAAGCGGGGGGATGCTTCCGACGCCCCCGTGCACCATCGCCTAACGCTGGCCGGGGGCGAGACGTCTCAGGTAAGCGATGATGTCCGCCCGGTCAGCCGCATGGCGTACGCTGAATGTCATGCGGGTGCCGGGGACCATCGACCGTGGACCGGCGAGCCAGCGGTCGAGTTCCTCGGGCGTCCAGACAATGCCGCTGTCCTTCAGCGCCTCCGAGTACCGGAAGCTTGAAACACTCCCTGCGGCGCGGCCGACGACACCGCGGTGCTTCGGGCCGACGCGGTTGGCGTCGGGCGAGTGGCAGCCGATGCAGCGGCTTTCGTAAAGCAGCCGTCCATTCCCGGCGTCCGCGGCGTGGGCGGCGGTACAGAGGACGACCGCCGCCAGGACCAGTGGAATTGTCTGCGCGCGCATTGGATGCCCGGTCAGGCGCCGAAGCTGAGGGCGTTGGCCGGCAACTGCTCGCCGATCGCCTGCGCCAGAACGGTCCAGTGCATTGTCTCGTCGGCGGCCAGACGGCCCGAGATCTGCGCCAGATCCTTGTCGGCGAATGACGGAATCACGCCGAGATAGGCGTTGGCCGCACCCTTCTCCAGCCGTGCCGCGAGGGTCAGGACGTCGGCCTGGCTCTTCAGGGTGCCGGCGCCCAGTCCTTCGGCATATTCGCCCAGCGTGCTCGCCTCGGCCGGTGTTCCGCCGAGCTTCTGCACGGTCGCGATCAGGGCGTCGCGATGCGCCTTGTGGTGGCTCTGGAACTGGACGGCAAGTTGCAGGACCGGCTTCTGCAGCAGGCCGCTCTCGGCGCCGAGCTGATAGGCTGCGATGGCTTCATGTTCCAGCCCGAGCGCGACATTCAGAATATCGCTGTCCGCCTTGGCGTCGGCCATGGAGTCGCCGCCGCTGTGGGAGGCGGCGCCGGTTTCGCAGGCCGCGAGCATGGCGACTGCGCTGGCGGAAAGGGTGGCCTTGCCGGCGCCTGACAGGAAGAAGCGGCGGCTGATTTCCGGAAGCCCGGAGGCTGTGGCGAGAAGACGTGACATCGTGGGAAGAACTCCGCTGTTGGCATGCCGCACGTCCATTGGTGGCGCGCGGTACCATCAGCTACGACGACCTCTCCCGGGTGGATGCAGGACCTATTTGGCGATGGCGCGGAGGCGTCCCTGATAGACGACGGGGCCCGTCGGAAGGCCGGTGGGGGAGCCGCCGGACGGCTCCAGGCTCACGGCAAGCGTGGCGCCGGGCCGGGCCGCCGCCGGCAGCGGAAGCGCCGAGCGGGCGTCGATGACGCCAAGCGAAGTCGGCCTTTCCGCGTCGGGGGCGATCAACCACAATTCGTGCACGCGGCCGCCGGTGGTGGCGTCGGTTTGCAGGGGAATGACGGCCATCATGCCGGTTTCCAGATCGACCGTGGCCATGAACCCGCCATCCTCTGCCTCGGTGGTCAACAGGGCGACGTAGCTGTCCTGCCTGACGGGATCTCCCGGCAACAAGACGACGGCCAGAATGACGGCGGCGGCTGTGGCCAGCGCTGCCCATCCCCGCCAGAACCACAGGCTGGAAAAGAGCCCGCCCGGCTTGTCCGTCTGTTTGCCTACGGCGCTCTCGCGCAGCATGGCCGCCTCGATACGCGGCCAGACCGTATCGGGCGGCGCAACGTCCGGGGTCAGTTCCGACAGGCCCGCCAGCCGGTTCTGCCAGGCCTCGACCATCTGCCGGAATGCCGGGTCGCGTGAAGCCAGCCTCTCGGCGGCCTCCCGCTCGGCGCCATCGAGCACGCCGAGCGCGAACTCGGACGCCAGGGCGTCCCGCTCCTCGGGCGACAATCTGTCCTGATCGTCCATGCTCAACGGTCCAGACACTCCTTCAGTCTCGCGAGACTTCGACGGATCCAGCTCTTGATCGTGCCGAGCGGGATATCGAGCTTTTCCGCAAGCTCGGCATGAGAATATCCGTCAACATAGGCGAGGCGGATGCACTTGGCCTGCTCGGTCCCCAGTTCTTCTACACAGTTCCGCAATCGGGCGGCTTCTTCGCTCAGCGCCAGACGCTCGAATGCGCCGGGATCGGTATCCGGCGGATCCACGCCATCCATCGTGTCAGTGACCGGCCGCCGCCCCGCACTGCGAAGCCGGTCGATGGCGGCGTTCCGCGCGATGACGATCATCCAGGTCATCGGCCGCGCGCGGAACCGGTCATAGCGATGCGCCTGGCGCCAGATCTTGAGATAGACCTCCTGCAGGGTGTCCTCGGCGTCCGTCCCCGGGCCGACGACGCCGGAGATGACGCCGAACAGCTTCGCGCTGGTCCGGTCGTAGAGCGTCTTCAGGGCGGATTCGTCGCCCCGCCCAAGCTGCTCGAGCAGTTCGGCCAGGTCGCCGCCCGGGGCTTCATCGTCGCTTCTGCGGGCCATCTTACGACGGCGCTCCCAACTGTTTCCGTCCCGCATGCGAGCCGATACGGACGCCTGCTGCGTTTCCGATCTGCGCCATACGCTGGGCAGCATTGCAGCCCACCCCGATGTCGCCTACAAATTCTAGTCGAATAAGCCGAGTCAGGGAGGAAACGATGCGGTTTGTTACCACGATTGCCGCCGCGGCGGCCATGGTTGTGGCGGCGGGCGCCGCCCAGGCGAATTGCGATGACGGCGAGATCGTCATCAAGTTCAGCCACGTCACCAACACCGACAAGCACCCCAAGGGCATCGCCGCGTCGCTGCTGGAGCAGCGGATCAACGACGAGATGAACGGCAAGGCCTGCATGCAGGTGTTCCCGTCCAGCCAGCTCTACAACGACGATCAGGTTCTCGAGGCGATGCTGCAGGGCGACGTCCAGATGGCCGCCCCCTCGCTGTCGAAGTTCGAGACCTTCACCAAGAAGTTCCGCGTCTTCGACCTGCCCTTCGTCTTCGTCGACGTCGACGCGGTCGACCGCTTCCAGAATTCGCCCGATGGCCAGAAGCTGAAGCGTTCGATGGAGCGCCGCGGTCTGCTGGGCCTGGCCTTCTGGCACAACGGCATGAAGCAGATGTCTGCCAACAAGCCGCTGGTGCTGCCTTCCGACGCCGAGGGGCTGAAGTTCCGCATCCAGCCGTCCGACGTGCTGCAGGCCCAGTTCGAGGCGCTCGGCGCCAACCCGCAGAAAATGGCCTTCTCCGAGGTCTACGGCGCGCTGCAGACTGGCGTCGTGGACGGCCAGGAGAACACCTGGTCCAACATCTACGGCCAGAAGTTCTTCGAGGTGCAGGACGGCGTCACCGAGACCAACCACGGTATCATCGACTATCTGGTCGTGACCTCGACCGAGTTCTGGGAGGGTCTGCCGGATGATGTCCGCAGCCAGCTCGAGACCATTCTCGGCGAGGTGACCGAGGCGCGTAACGCCGAGTCGACCGCGGTGAACGAGCAGAACAAGCAGTACATCATCGACGCCGGCACGACGATCCGCACCCTGACGCCCGAACAGCGCCAGGCCTGGGTCGACGCCATGAAGCCGGTCTGGGACCAGTTCGCCGACGGTATCGGGCAGGACCTGATCCAGGCGGCCGTTTCCTACAACCCGTCCAACTGACGGTTTCCGGCCGGACCGCCCTCTGAAGGGGGCGGTCCGCTCGCCGGGTTGCCGCACCGGAGGGGAGGGACGGCATGTCCAGCAAGCCGCATCCAGGCGCGGGCGGGATCATCGACCAGATCGAGGAGACGCTGATTGCCGTCATCCTCGGACTGATGACGCTGATAACCTTCGCCAACGTCATTGCCCGCTACGTCTTCAACGACAATATCCTCTGGGCGCTGGAGGCGACGGTCTTCCTATTCGCCTGGCTGGTGCTCCTCGGCGCCAGCTATTGCGTCAAGACGACCGCCCATCTGGGCGTCGACGCCATCATCAACATGGTGTCGCCCGCCGCGCAGAGAGTGCTGGCGCTTCTTTCCGTCGCCTGCTGCCTTGTGTTCTCCGGCCTGCTGCTGGTCGGCGCCTGGGAGTACTGGGCCCCGTTCGCCGGCAAGCAGGTCTGGTACGAGGTCAACGACATCCCGATGCCGGGCTTCCTCAAGTTCCTCGAGGACACGCTGAACGAGGGCGAGCCCTATGAGAAACTGCCGCGGTTCATCCCCTATTTCGCCCTGCCGCTCGGCATGGCGCTGCTGACCTTCCGGTTTCTGCAGGCCGGCTGGCGGATACTCCGGGGCACTCAGAAAACCCTGATCGCCGCACACGAGGCCGAGATCGACGACGACGGCGAGTCGCCGGTCGACAAGATGGCCGCCAGGGACAGGAACTGATCGATGGAAGTCGTCCTTCTCTTCGCCCTTGTCATCGGCTTCCTGCTGATCGGCGTGCCGATCGCGGTGGGCCTGGGGCTATCGTCGATCATCTTCCTGCTGCTCTTTTCCGACAGCTCGCTCGGTTCGATCGCCCAGACGCTCTTCAACGCCTTCGCGGGCCACTACACCCTGCTGGCGATTCCCTTCTTCATCCTCGCCTCGGCTTTCATGTCCACCGGCGGCGTGGCCAACCGCATCATCCGCTTCGCCATCGCCTGCGTCGGCCATTTCCGGGGCGGTCTCGCCATCGCCGGCGTCTTCGCCTGCATGCTGTTTGCGGCGTTGTCGGGCTCTTCGCCGGCCACCGTGGTGGCCATCGGCACCATCGTCATCGCCGGCATGATCAAGGTCGGCTACAGCCGCGAATTCGCCGCTGGCGTCATCTGCAACGCCGGCACGCTCGGCATCCTGATTCCGCCCTCCATCGTGATGGTCGTCTACGCGTCCGCGGTGGATGTCTCGGTGGGCCGCATGTTCCTGGCCGGCGTCATTCCCGGGCTGATCGCCGGCATCATGCTGATGATCGGCATCTACATCGCCGCACGCTTCAAGGGGCTGCCGGCGCAGCCGTGGGCCGGCGTCATGGAGATCCTCAGGGCCGGCGCCGACGCGGGCTGGGGCCTGTTCCTGATCGTCATCATCCTGGGCGGCATTTATGGCGGCGTCTTCACGCCGACCGAGGCCGCGGCGGTCGCCGCCGTCTACGCCTTCTTCATCGCCAATTTCGTCTACAAGGACATGGGGCCGCTGAAGGGCGGCAAGAGCTTCTGGCGCAACCCGCTGAGCCTGCTGAGCGTGTTCGTCCACCCGGATACCAAGGCGGTGCTGCTGGAAGCCGGCAAGCTGACGATCATGCTGCTGTTCATCATCGCCAACGCGCTGATCCTGAAGCATGTCCTGACCGACGAGCAGATCCCGCAATCGATCGCCGAGGCGATGCTGGCCGCCGGCTTCGGGCCGGTCATGTTCCTGATCGTGGTCAACATCATACTGCTGATCGGCGGCCAGTTCATGGAGCCGTCCGGCCTGATCGTGATCGTCGCGCCGCTTGTCTTCCCGATCGCCATCGAACTGGGGATCGACCCGATCCATCTCGGCATCATCATGGTCGTGAACATGGAAATCGGCATGATCACGCCGCCCGTGGGTCTGAACCTGTTCGTCACGTCGGGCGTTGCCGGCATGCCGATGATGGATGTCGTGCGGGCGGCGCTGCCATGGCTCGGCATCCTGTTCATCTTCCTGATCATCGTGACCTATGTGCCGTGGATCTCGACCTTCCTGCCGACGGCCTTCATGGGACCTGAGATCATCACGAGATAGCGGCGGCGGCAGGCGTCTCCAGCCAGTCCTCGCACCAGGCCGGGCCGCCATTGGCCGGGATGAAGGTGCGGATCTGATGCGCCGGTGCCGTCGCCAGCGACCGGCCGCGTTCAAGCGCCCAGGAATGCAGTGTCGCGCCCAGGATGCGGCTGACCCGGCTGCCGTCATTGGACAAGAACGGCAGCAGCAGGCGTTCGCCCGAGGCCGGCCGTTCACTCTCCGCGAACAGGCGTCCCGTCATGTGCACCACGGCCGGGTCCGCGCAGACGGCGAAATACCCGACCACACGTTCGATGGCAGAAGGTACCGTCAGTTCCTCCAGCGTCCTGCCGACGATGTTCTCACCGTAGGCGACGCGGACATGGTCGCCGATCAGGCGGTATCGGAAACGGCGGCGGGGATCGTTGTCGACCACGTCGCACATCCAGATCGCCGGAAGCAGCCGGGCGAAGCGGGACGGATCGATGTCGGCGATACGCGGTGCGATCGCCTGTCCCCTGGCCTCGCGCCAGTATCCGGCAAGCTCGCGCATGCGCGGGTCCTGCAAGTCTTCGAATGGGGACGCAACTCGTGCCAGCACTGGAATACCCCGATGCAACATGGCCAATCTATCGTTTCTGTTTCGCATCCGAATATGAATCGGCTGTTAATTGACAGGTCAAATTTTTTTGCGCCGCATGACCGAGGGCGGCGAGTGCGCTAGCCTGCCGCCATGCCAAGCGATCGCCCTGATTCCCGTTCGAACGTAGCCGAATACACCGTCAGCGAACTGTCGCAGAAGCTGAAGCGGACGCTCGAAGACGCCTTCGGCCATGTGACCCTTCGGGGCGAGATTTCGGGCTTCAAGCGCGCGGCCTCCGGTCACCTCTATTTTGGTCTGAAGGACGACAAGTCGGTGATCGACGGCATTGTCTGGAAGGGGCAGGCGGCGCGCCTGACCTTCCGCCCGGAGGACGGGCTGGAGGTGCTCTGTACCGGCCGCGTCACCAGCTATCCGGCGCGCTCCAAGTACCAGATTGTCATCGACCGGATGGAACCGGCCGGGGAGGGCGCGCTGATGGCGCTGCTGGAGCAGCGCCGCAAGCAGCTTGCGGCCGAGGGGCTGTTCGCGCCGGAGCGGAAACGCCCGTTGCCTTTCCTGCCTGCCCGGATCGGCGTCGTCACCAGCCCGACCGGCGCTGTCATCCGCGACATCCTGCACCGGCTCGCGGACCGCTTTCCGAGGCATGTCCTGCTCTGGCCGGTGAAGGTCCAGGGCGACGGCGCCGCCGAGGAAGTGGCCGCCGCCATCCGCGGTTTCAACGCGATGACCGAGGGGCTGGCGGATCTGCTGATCGTCGCCCGCGGCGGCGGTTCGATCGAGGACCTCTGGGCCTTCAACGAGGAGATCGTCGTGCGCGCGGCCGCCGAGAGCGCCATCCCGCTGATTTCAGCTGTCGGACACGAGACAGACACCACGCTGATCGATCATGCTTCGGACAGGCGCGCGCCGACGCCGACCGCGGCGGCGGAGATCGCCGTGCCCGTGCGGAGCGAGATCGCGATGCAGGTGACGGACCTGCACCGGCGGAGCCTGTCGGCGCTGCGGCGGATGCGGGTGGAGCGGCGCAACGCGGTCGCCGGACTGGCCCGCGGGCTGGTCGATCCGCGGCGCCTGCTGCAGACCCATGGACAGCGGCTCGACGACCTCGGCGACGCGTTGGCGCGCGCCCTGAAGCTGAACGCCGGGCGGGGCCGCCAGCGGCTGACCCATGTCTCCGGCGGCCTGAGACCGACGATCCTGCGTCAGCCGATCCGCGATGGCCGCGACCGCACCGGACGCGCCGGTCAGACCCTGGGCCGGGAGATCCGGCGGACGCTCGACGACCGGCGCAAGGCGCTGGAGGGCGCTGCGCGGCTGCTTGAGGGGTTCTCCTATCGCGCGACGCTGAAACGGGGCTATGCGGTCGTCCGCGACGATGCAGGAGGCCTCGTGACCCGCGTGGCTTCGGTGAAGCCCGGCGCCGCGCTCGAGATCGAGTTCGACGACGGGCGCCAGCCGGTCGTCGCCGGCGGTGACGCGCCGCAGCCGCGCCGTCGCAGCAGACCGTCCGCACCGAAGCCGAAGCAGGGAGACCTTTTCTGATGCGGATTGGAGCCGGCATTCTCCTGGCGGCGCTGCTCCTGTTCGGCCTTCCCGCCGCAGCCTTCGAACTCGCCGGCAATGCCGTGCAGGGCGGCATGATGATCGGCCGCACCGCGCCCGGGACACCTGTGACGGTCGACGGCAAGCCGGTCCGTGTGTCGCCGGACGGGATGTTCGTCTTCGGCTTCGGCCGCGATCACGGCGAGAGCGTGATACTGACCGTGGGCAACAGGGTCGAGACAATCGACGTTGCCCGCCGCGACTACGAGATCCAGCGGATCGATGGACTGCCGCCGAAGATGGTGACGCCACCCGAAGATGTGCTCGCCCGCATCCGCCGGGAGAACGCCGAGATCGCGCGGGTCCGTGCGCTGGATACGGACGCGAGCCATTTTGGCCAGGACTGGATCTGGCCGTCCGTCGGCACCGTCACGGGCGTCTTCGGCAGTCAGCGCGTGCTGAACGGGGAACCGCGCCGGCCGCATTTCGGCATCGACATCGCCGCGCCGGCCGGCTCGGATGTCGTCGCGCCCACGGATGGCGTCGTCCGGATGGCCGAAGCCGATCTCTACTTCACGGGCGGGACGGTGATGCTGGATCACGGTCACGGCGTGACCAGCGTCTATTCGCATCTTTCGAAGGTGTCGGTCGAGGTCGGCCGGTCCGTCCGGCAGGGCGAGAAAATCGGCGAGGTCGGCTCGACCGGCCGCTCGACGGGCGCGCATCTGGACTGGCGGGTGAACTGGTTCACGGAACGGCTGGATCCGGGGCTGCTCGCCGGTCCGATGCCGGAGACGCGTTAACCGGATTTCCTGACGGTTCGTTAATCTTTCCGGCGCTCAATGGCACTATGAGCCGGAGTCTGCCAGAGATGCGCCCGTGATCGCGCCGCTGCAACCGATCGCCCCGCCGTCGCCCGTGAAGGCGCCGGTCCGGCCCGCAAGCGCGGAACCGGCTGCCTTCGAGCGGACCGACCGGAACGGTGCGGCTCCGGTTACCGTGCAGGGACAACGCGGCGCCTCGGTCTCGGGCAACAATCTCATTGCCGCCCAGGAAGAGGCCAGCAAGCCGCGCAAGCCGGCTGAGGAAGCGGCGGCGAAGCCTGCGGCCTCCGATCTGGAGCTATCCGAGGAAGACAAGAAGCAGGTGCGCGAGCTTCGCGCCCGTGATCTGGAGGTCCGCGCCCACGAGCAGGCACATCAGCGCGCCGGCGGCCGGTATGCCAGCGCGCCTTCCTACGAGTTCGAGCGCGGCCCGGACGGCAACAGCTATGCCGTTGGCGGCCATGTCTCCATCAGCACCTCGCCCATACCGGGCGATCCGCAGGCGACCATCGACAAGATGGACCAGGTCAAGCGCGCTGCACTGGCGCCATCGGAACCGTCGTCGCAGGATCGCAGTGTCGCCGCCGACGCGCAGGCGAAGCGGGCGGACGCGCAGGCTGAACTGAACGCGCAGAAACGCGAGGAACAGGAAGCGCGCTTCGGCGAGACCGGCGAGGATGGCCGTGTCGATGCCCCGAGCGAAAGTGACCGGGCTACTGCCGGTCCGGGCGAGACGACGTCGAAATCAGGCGCGGACGAGTTCGGCAACGGACAGGATGAGAGCGGCAACGCATTCGGTGCCGTCGAGCCCGGACAGCCTGCGCGCTTTGCCGACATGCTCGACCGTGCGGTTTCGGCGGTCTCGACCGTCGTGGCCGGCGGCATCGGCCGTCTGGAGATGCAGCCGGGTCAGGCCGCGGATGCTGTTCTGCCCACCCGCCGCACCGGTGTCGATATCCGCGTCTAGGCGGTCTGCGGTTTTCGGGGACGCCGGCTGAGCAGCAGCCAGAGCGCAAGAGACATGTTCAGCAGGTTGAAGATGACGCCGTTCATGAAGGCGGCGGCGTAGGACCCGGTGATGTCGTAGATCTCGCCCGACACCCAGCCGCCGATCGCCATCCCGACGATCGTTGCCATCAGAACCAGGCTCACCCGCCATCCGGCTTCCGACGCCTTGAAGTAGTCGCGCACGATCAGCGCATAGGACGGCACGATGCCGCCCTGGCTCAGCCCGAACATGGCCGAGACGACGTAGAGCGACGTCAGCCCGTCGAACGGCAGGTAGAACAGCAGCGCGATGCATTGCAGCGTCGAGCCGAGCAGCAGCGTTCCGACGCCGCCGATCCTGTCGGCGATGATGCCCGAGATCAGCCGGCTGATGACGCCGAAACCGAGCATCAGAGAGAGCATGGTGGCGCCCGCTTCCGAAGCGAAGCCAAGATCGGCGCAATAGGCGACGATGTGGACCTGCGGCATCGACATGGCGATGCAGCAACTCAGCCCGGCCAGCACCAGCAGGATCTGCAGGGTCCGGGGCGAAAGGCCGGCGGTCATGGATCCGAATGTGGCGGTCCCGGTTGCGGCAAGCGGGTCTTCCAGTGTCGCGCGGCGCTTCAGCAGCATTGCCAGGGGCAGCATGGTGACGACGCAGAAGATGCCGACGGTCATGTGAGCATCGCGCCAGCCATAGGTCTCGATCAGCCAGGTCAGCACGGGCGGCCAGACCGTCCCGGCCAGGTAGTTGCCGCTTGCGACGATGGCCACGGCGATGCCGCGGCGGCGGCGGAACCAGTGCGTCACGTCCGCGACCAGCGGTCCGAACGTGGCCGATGAGCCGAGCATTCCGATCAGCAGCGCCTGCGCGGCGATGAACTGCCAGAGCGACTGCGCCTGCGACGCCAGCACGTAGCCGGCGCAGAGGAAGACGCCGGCCAGCATCAGCGGCACGCGGATGCCGAAGCGGTCTGAAAGGCGGCCCATCGCGATGCCGCCGACCGCGAACCCGACCATCGTTGCTGTGTAGGGCAGGGAGGCGCCGCCGCGGTCCACGCCGAACGCGGTCTCGACGACCGGCAGGGCGATGATGACAGACCAGAGGCCGATGCCGCCGATTGTCGCGAGCAGCAGCGAGATCGCCAGCCGGCCCCAGGCGTAGGAGCTGTCCGTCAGGTCTTCGGTATGTTCCCCGTAGCTGGCCATGGGCCGTCAGCCTCCCCCTGCGCGAAGCGCAACGCGGCGCAGATAGCGCGGAAACGGCGGAAGGCGATAGCGCTATTTGCGCAGCCGTTCCCCGCACATGTTCCGTTCAGCAGCGGGAAACGCCGGGCGGACAGCCCTGAAAAAGCTAGACCCGTTCGCCCTCGATCTGGAAATGGAAGATGTTGCTGGCCGGACGGCATGGCGCATTCGCGCGGTGGCTGTTCGGCCGGAAACCGGCGGAACACGGCGTCGGCGCGGCGCCGTTCGGTCTGGAAACCGGACTCGAGCGAGCCGTCGAACTCAAGCTCGTACCAGAACGTCGTCTCAGGCAGTTTCGGATTGTCGGCGAGATAGGCGTCGTTCCATGCGAATCCCAGCGAGATGAAGCGGAAGCCGTCATCGGTCGGGGCCCCGATCTGCCGGTTGACCCAGTCGCCGCAGGATGTGCCGCTCGGCCGTTGCTGGCAGAGCCTCTCGCGGAACTCGATCGCCGATTTCAACTGGGAGGGGCTGAAGCCCACGACGCAGGCGAAGACGCCGGCGCCGGCGCGGGCGGTGCCTGTCGACGCCGCTATCGCCAGACAGACGAGGGCGAGGGACAACAGGATGAACCTGAGTGGCCTTGCAGGGAGAGCCGTTGCCAGCTTCATGGAGAACCTCTTGCTGCGCGCGATTGCGCGAAGAGGTTAGCGGTGGCCGCCTCGGCGGGTAAACAGGCCTGCGATCACGCTTTCCCGGCGCCGATCTCGGCGGCGCGGTGGATGCCCTTGCGCACGCGGTCATAGGTGCCGCAGCGGCAGATGTTGGTCATCGCCGCGTCGATGTCGCTGTCGGTCGGATCCGGTGTCTCCGCGAGCAGCGAGGCGGCGGCCATGATCTGGCCGGACTGGCAGTAGCCGCATTGCGGCACGTCGATTTCCCGCCATGCCTGTTGGACGGGATGCGATGCGTCCTCGGACAGCCCCTCGATCGTGGTGATCTCCGCATCGCCGACGGCCTCCACCGGCAGGATGCAGGTTCGGGTGGCCACGCCGTCCAGATGAACCGTGCAGGCGCCGCAGAGGCCCTGGCCGCAGCCGAAACGGGTGCCGCGCAGACCGACAGTGTCGCGCAGCGCCCACAGCAACGGGGTCTCGGGTTCGATGTCGAGGTCGTGGGTGCGGCCGTTGATCTTGAGTGAAATCATGGTCGTCGCTCCTCAGGCGTTCGTGGCCAGGCTGAAGCCCTGATTGACGATCGGCAGTTCGCGGATCCGCTTGCCCGTCGCGGCGAAGATGGCGTTGGTGAGCGCCGCGGCGAGCGGCGGCGTGCCCGGTTCGCCCAGTCCGGAAGGTGCTTCGCCACTCGGCACGAAATGCACTTCCACCGGCGGCGCTTCGGACATGTGCAGCACGCGGTAGTCGTGGAAGTTGCTCTGTTCGGTCCGGCCGCCGGCGATGGTGATCTCGCCGAACATGGCGCCCTCCAGACCCCACAGGACGGCGCCAGTCACCTGGGATTCGGCGATGGCCGGATTGATGACCATGCCGCAGTCGACGGCGCAGACGATACGGTGGATGCGGATCGCGCTGCCGTTCTCGACAGATATCTCGGCGACCTCGGCGACCCAGGTGCCGAAGGACTTGTGCACGGCCAGCCCCTGGAAGCGGCCGGGCGGCGGATTGCCCCAGCCCGCCTTCTCCGCGACCAGATCCATCACGCCCAGATACCGTGGTTCCTCTGTCAGCAGCTTGCGCCGGTAGGCCATCGGGTCCTGGCCGGCCGCGTTGGCGCATTCGTCCATCATCGCTTCCTTGCAATAGCCGGAAAGCGAATGCTGCACCGAGCGGTGGGAGCCGTTCGGTACGCCGAACGGCATGATCTCGGTGTCCACGTCCAGATCGTCGACGGCGTAGGGAAACGGGTTGCTCTCGACCATGGACCGGCTGAGGCCCGCGCCCATGTTGACGTCGCCGACGATGCTCTCGACCGGGATCCATTTCAGGTACGGCGCATTGCTGTCGATCGTTCGTTCGAAATGCGATGGCTCGGCCAGCTTCACGTGCCAGCCGACCGGGAGGCCGTCGGGGCCGAGACCGACCCTGAAGCGCACCCTCGACATGGGCCGGTAGAAGTCATGCTGCATGTCCTCTTCGCGGGTCCACAGCATCTTCACCGGCTTGCCGGCGGCCTGGGCGATGATCACCGCCTGATAGACATAGTCGTTCTCCAGACGTCGCCCGAAGCCGCCGCCCAGATGGGTGGTGTGGATCTCGATCTGATCGTCGTCGAGGCCGGTGACCTCGCGGGCGGCGACGGCGGCGGCGTGCTGGTTCTGGGTCGGCACCCAGACCCTGCAGAAATCGGCGGTGACATGCGCGGTGCAGTTCATCGGCTCCAGCGGCTGATGCGCCAGCAGGGCGGTCTGGTATTCCACATCCAGCGTTTCGACGGCGCCGTCGAAACGCGCCTGGTCCATCTCCGCAAGCGATGCCTTCATGGCGGCCGTGTAGCCTTCGCTGCTCTGGTTCGCGTTGGGTCCATCGTTCCAGCGGACGTCCAGCGCCTCGAGCCCGGTCTTCGCCCGCCAGAAGCTGTCGGCCACGACGGCGACACCGCCCGGAATCTTCACCACCTGCTTCACGCCCCGCGACGCCAGCGCCGCCTTCTCGTCCATGCCGGCCACATCTCCGCCGAAGACCGGCGACTGGGCGATGGTGGCGTAGAGCATGTCAGGCAGGACGGTATCGATGCCGTAGACGGGCTGGCCCGTGATCTTGGCCTCGGTGTCCAGCCGTTTGACGGGCTGTCCGATCAGGCGGAAGTCCGAAGCGGCCTTCAGCGGCGGATCGGACGGTGGATCGAGGCGGGCTGCCGCGGCGGCCATGTCGCCGAAGGAGGCGCTCTTGCCGCCGCTGTGGGTGAGCCGGGAGTTCTCGACCCTGATCTCGTCCGCCGGCACCTGCCATTCGTTTGCTGCGGCCTGCACCAGCATGGCCCGCGCGGTCGCGCCGAGCTTCCGAAGCTTCTCCCAGTAGGTCGCGACCGAGGCGCTGCCGCCCGTGACCTGGACGAAATAGGCCGGATTCTCGAAGGCCGAATGGCGGGGCGCGAAGACCGTCCGAATCGACGACCAGTCGGCGTCCATTTCCTCGGCGATGATCATGGTCAGCGCGGTCTGGACGCCCTGGCCCATTTCCGATGCCGGGACGAAGAACAGGACCCCGCCATCGGGATCGACATGCAGCCAGGCGTTGCGGAAGACGTCGTCGCCGGCTTCCGCGGGCAGTGTGGCGATCGTATCCAGTTCGGCGCTGCAGCCGATGAGCAGACCGGCCGAGGCGGCGGCGCTCAGTTTCAGGAAGTGGCGGCGGCTGAGGGCGGCTCTGGCCGGTGCGGCTGACACGGCGGCGCTGGACATGGTCGGGCTCCTGCGTGGTGGTGATGCGTCAAATGTACAAAATTAGTCACTTTGTCAAATCACGAATGCGCCTTTCGTCGGGTAACCCATGCGTCAACCGGACTGGTGATTTCATCTCCGTTCGGGTTTAAGACGGTCCCAGAGACAGACCTTCTTGCGACATGGGAGAGAAGACATGGCCGAAGCCTATATCGTTGACGCCGTACGTACCGCCGGCGGCCGCCGCGGCGGCAAGCTGGCCGGATGGCACCCCGCCGACATGGGCGGCGCCGTTCTGGACGCGCTGGTGGACCGTTCCGGCATCGATCCGGAAGCCATCGAGGACGTGATCATGGGCTGCGTCGGCATGGCCGGCGAGCAGAGCTTTCACATCGGCCGCAACTGCGTGCTGGCCTCGAAGCTGCCCGAGAGCGTGCCGGCCGTCTCCATCGACCGCCAGTGCGGTTCGTCGCAGCAGTCGCTGCACTTCGCGGCCCAGGCCGTCATGTCCGGCACCATGGATGTGGTCATCGCCGCCGGCGTCGAGAGCATGACCCGCGTGCCGATGGGCTCGCCGACCCGTCTGGCCGCCGAAGCCGGCCTCGGTTCGCCGAAGTCGCCGAAGATGGAAGAGCGCTATCCGGGCATCAACTTCAGCCAGTTCATGGGCGCGGAGATGATGGCGGAGAAGTATCAGTTCACCCGCGATCAGCTGGACGAGTTCGCGCTGGAAAGCCACAAGCGCGCCGCAAAGGCGACGCAGGCCGGCGTCTTCAGCAACGAGATCGTCCCGCTCGAGATCGAGGGTGAGAACGGCCGCGAGATGCACACTTCCGACGAGGGCATCCGCTATGACGCGACGATGGAAAGCATCGGCTCGGTCAAGCTGCTGAAGGAAGGCGGCCGGATCACTGCCGCGAACGCCAGCCAGATCTGCGACGGCGCCTCGGGCGCGCTCATCGTCTCGGAAGAGGCCCTGAAGCGCTACAACCTGACGCCGCTGGCCCGCATCCACAACCTGACCATCACCGGTGGCGATCCGGTCATCATGCTGGAAGAGCCGATCGGCGCGACCGAGCGGGCGCTGAAGAAGACCGGCATGAAGATCGACGACATCGACTTCTACGAGGTCAACGAGGCCTTCGCCCCCGTGCCGATGGCATGGATGAAGGTCACCGGTGCGGACCACGCCCGCCTGAACGTCAATGGCGGCGCGATCGCGCTGGGCCACCCGCTGGGCGCCTCGGGCACCAAGCTGATGGCGACCCTGCTGAACGTGCTGAAGAACAACAACGGCCGCTACGGCCTGCAGACCATGTGCGAGGGCGGCGGACTGGCGAACGTCACCATCGTCGAGCGTCTGAACTGACTGCCGCCACATCGGCGGAGGGGAAGGGGGCGCGGTTTCCGGACCGCGCCCTTTCTCGTTTCAGGGGTCCCGGCGGTCCAGATCCTTCAGCGCGAGGTCGACGAGTTCGGCCGCGCGTTCCGGATCGTCCAGTTCCCTGAGCGCCACGAAGGCCAGCTTGGCGAGGAGCATCGCTTCCATTTCCGCCGGCTCGCCGAGGGTCCGGGCGCGGTCGATGGCGTCGGCCAGCCGGTCGTAGAGCGCCTCGGTTCCGGCATGATCCAGCGCCATCACGCATCTCCCCAGATGCGGCCGGCGGCGCGGGCGATCTCTTCGGCATCCGGCGCGGTCCGCGCCCGCGCGGCGACGTGCCAGTCCGGCCGCAACAGGTAGAGCGTGCCGGGCACCGCGCCGTATCGGGCGGCGGCATCCGGTTCGCGACCCGGGTCCAGTGCGATCACGCGGAGCGGACGCGCGGATGTCGCCGCGCCGTCCAGCGCCGCCAGCACCCTCGTGTCCCCGGCCTGACCGGTGAAATAGAGGGCCGTGGCCTCGCCGGCCAGCCTGTCGGTCAGGTAGGCGCCGCCGGATAGCCGGACCGATGCCGCCACCGCCCCGGCGCGCGGTCCGGCCGCGAAGGCGGCATCCTCGTCCGGCCATGAATTGTGCGGGCTGCCGGCATAGTCATGCGGCGCGCTCTGGCGCGGATTGGCGAGATCGCCGGCCCAGGCCTGGCTGAGCGAGAGCGACAGGCTGGCGTCCCGCATCAGCCGGTAGCCCCGGCTTGGCGGTGTCATGTAGTTGGTCGACTTTCGCGCCTCGCGGAAGATCTCCAGCGTGGCCGCGCGGCGTTCGGGCGTGTAGCTCTCCAGGATCGCCGGGCCGGCGGCGCCGCGGACAAGGGCGCCCAGTTTCCAGGCGAGATTGTCGGCGTCAGCCAGCCCCGAATTCAGTCCGCGCACTCCGAAGATCGGCACCAGATGCGCCGCGTCGCCCACGAAGGCGACGCGTCCGTGATCGTAGCTGTCCAGACAGAGGCAGTGCGCCTTGTAGAGGGAATACCAGTCCAGTTCCCACGGCGCGGTCTCGCCCGCCATCTCCAGCACGTCGCTGATGCGCTGGCGGATACGGTCGGGCTGCAGTTCCGCCTCCTCGTCATCCTCGTCGCGCAGTTGATAGTCCACGCGCCACATGTTCTTCGGCTGTTTGTGCATCAGTATGGTCGAGCCGCGGTTCACCGGGCTGTCGAACCAGGCCCGGCGCTCGGTCGGCGAGTTCGTCCGCATCCGGATGTCGGCGATCAGATAGGCCGAGGAATAGGACATGCCGGCCAGCTTCAGGCCCATCAGGCTGCGCACCGTGGACCGTGCGCCGTCTGCCGCGACGAGCCAGCCGGCGTCGAGGCAATAGTCGCCCTCCGGCGTCGCGATATCGAGTTCGACCCCGTCATCGCCGGCACGCAGCCCCTTCAGTTCCGAACGCCAGCGGATTTCCACCAGGCCGGTTTCGGCGGCCTTTTCCAGCATCAGGCGCTCGATGAAGTTCTGCTGCAGGTTGTTCATCGGGTGATAGCGCTCATGGGCGGAATGCGGCATCTCGAGTTGATAGATGACCTCGCCGCGGTAGAAGCTCTGCCCCGATGTCCAGGGCAGGGCCATCGCCTCGAAGGCCTCGCCGACGCCCAGGTTCTGCAGGATCTCCATCGAGCGGCGTGAGATGCACAGCGCCCGGCTTCCGGCGCTCTCGGTGTCGCCGGCCTCGATGACGACGCTCCTGATGCCCTGCCGGGCCAGACCCAGCGCAACGGCAAGCCCGACCGGTCCAGCGCCGACAATCGCGACGGCATGCGACACCGTCGTCCCGGCCAGTTCAGGCGGCGGAACGAAAGGGTAGGGCCGGTAATCGAAATAGAGTGAGCGTGTCTTCTCCAGCATCCGGAAAGGCTAGATCAGAACCCTCGGCTTCGGAACTCCGGACCGGACAGAAAAAGACGGGGCGCGTTGCGCACCCCGCCAACAGTCCCGGCCGGAGCCGGAGACCGGTCAGCGGCCCCAGCGAGCGCGTTGACCGCGGCCGTCGATATGGACGAAAGGTCCGTGCACGGCGTTGGCGCCATAGGCGCCGATGCCGCCCTGGGGGATGTCGGCCTTCGCAATGAAGGTTTTCGACGCGAAGTCGTAGAGCCAGTTCGCGTCCGCGCGCGTGACCCTTTCGTCGCCCGACAGGTCGTCCATGACCCCGTCGCGGGGGCTATGGTCCACGTACACATCGGCGGCGTCGCCAAACATGTGGCGGGAACGCTTCGCGCCGCGAATGGCGGTGTTGTAGAACGGCGTGCGGTAGCCGCTCATCACGAAGAGCGTGTCGGCCTCCGTCGTGCCGGTGCCGTTCAGCTCGCGCATCACGGACTCCAGCCGCGTCAGCAGCGACGGCGTGACAAGGACGTATTTCGGCCAGTGATCCGGCTGCTGCTTGCACATGAATTGACCGATACGGAAATGCGGCGAGACCGGCAGTTCCATGTCTTCCGGGCCGTCGATTCGGATGAAGCCCTGCGGCGCGTCGGCTGCGTAGTTGCCGATGCGGTAGCCGTTCAGCCAGCCGTCCTTCATGTCTTCGGCAGGTTCCAGGGTGAAGACGCTCAGGCGGTTCACCATCTCGCCGTTCGGCTTCAGGATCATGATGTCGGTGGTGCCCGGGTTCTCGGGGGCCTGCCATTCATTGACGGCGCCGCGGCGGCTGCGGAACTTGCCGTCGATGCGCATCGCGTAGCCTGACGGCAGGGTGATCAGCAGTTTCTCGCCAGGCATCACGGTCGCGAACCAGATCCGCATGGGCAGCTTCTCGCCACCGATCCGGACTTCCTTCACGGCTTTCTCGGCGCTGACCGAGTAGTCGGGGCGGACCAGCTGCGCCACCTGGTTCTGGGCGATCGCCGCAAGTCCGGCGATCTCGATCTTGGCGGAGGCTGCGAGCGCAGCGAGGGCTGCGCCCGCGACCAGCGTCACGGTCAGTAGTGTCCAGCGCATGCCGCCTCAGCCCTTCTTCTTGGCGGCGTCGGCGCGGGTCAGGGTGCGGTCTCGCGGCGTGTACAGGGGGGCCTGCTGTTTCACCGAGGCGATGTACGGCTGGCGGTCGTAGACGTCGCGCCAGAAATTGACGCCGCCGTCGCCGTCAGCCGTGACCGTGAAATAGGTGATGTGGACCGGGATCCGTTCGCCGACGCCCATCCACTTGTGGTCCTTGCGGCTCAGCTTCTCGTCGACCTGTTCCGGCCGCAGCACGGGGTCGCGGCTGGCGATCCACTTCGCCATGTCCTCGGGGCGTTCCAGGCGGACGCAGCCGGAGCTGAAGGTCCGCTTCGCTTCCTCGAACAGGTGCACGGACGGCGTGCCGTGCATGTAGACCGAATACTGGTTGGGGAAGATGATCTTCAGTTGACCCAGGGCGTTGTTGTCGCCGGGTTCCTGCACCAGCTTGTAGCGCTTCGCCGACGACGGATCGTTCCAGTTGACGCTGTAGGCGCTCACCTCGGCCCCGGACGCACGTTCGAAGACGCGGAAATTGTTCTGGCGGGCGTAGCTCGCGTCCTCGCGCAGCTTCGGCATCTTGTCCCGGCGCAGGATGCTGACCGGTACGTTCCACTTCGGCGAGGTGACGACATACTCGACCTCGTCGCTGAAGATCGGCGTCTGCCGGTCGGGCCGGCCGACAATGGTCTTCATCGAGATCTCGCGGTGGCCGGCATTCCAGCCTTCGGCGGTGAAGGAGGGGATGTTGACCCAGACATGGCGTTCGCCGAAGTCACCCTGCTTGCGCAGCCGGTACATGGTGTCGACGATGCGGTCGATCTTGGATTCCACGCTTTCGTTCAGCGCCTCCAGGGTGTTGGGACCCAGAACCCCGTCATCTTCCAGCCCGTGTCTGCGCTGGAAGGCCTTCAGCGCCGTGACGGTCCCGGCATCGAAGCGGTCCGGCTGATCCATCAGCATCGGACGGCCATCGCCGAAGCCCTCGACGGCCAGACGTTCGCGAAGCGCCGGGATGCGGGCGTCGCGCTCGCCTTCGCGCACGATGCCGCCCGCCGGAATGGCGAGCCAGCCGCCACGGTCGGCGATGCCGCGGTATTGCTCGAGCGCGGATTTCAGCTTGCTGAACTGCGGATGTTCCGGTTCCAGACTGTCCAGCGCGGCCTCGATACTGCCGTTGCCCGCGTTCACGATGGCCCTGGTCAGCTTGGCCTGGTTCGGCCCGAAGCGGCGAGGTTCCGCGGCTTCGCCTTCGTCAGACAGGCCGTTGCTCACTTCGCCTGCAAGGCGCAGGAAGATGGTGCTGAGACCGATGTCGGCCTCGGCGGCGACCGCAGGATCGGCGCTGTTCCGGCGCTCGATCAGGTCGTCGATCTGCTGCAGCCCGCCGTCCTCGATGACGATCCCGCGCGAGAAGGAATCCGCGGCGGTGTCGTAGAGGTCATGGGCGGATTCGGCGGTCCAGATCGGCTCGAAGAGGTACTGGGCATAGGCGGCACGAAGCGCCGTCACGACGCCTTTGTCGGTCTGCCCGCCGAGCCGTTCCTCGATCTCGCCGCCGAGCACCTGAGCCTCGATCTCGCGGCGCAGCGGTTCGCTGGCGGGCCGCCCGGCGCGCGCCTTCGTCGCGTCCGAGCCGATTGCCAGCGGCCCCTGGTGCGGCGTTCCCATGTGCTGGGCCTCGACGGACATCGGCAGCAGGACGCCGGCAGCCGCCATCGCGGCGACGGCTGCCCTGGTGCCGGTGAGCCTGCGGCCGGGCGCCGGGCGTGTCGTGATGTTCTGATAGAGGATGTTCGCGCTCATTGGTCTCGCTCTTAATTATTGTGTTCTGGAGCGTGCCCCGGGGGAGGCGGATCCCCCGGGGTTACTGGTCCGGGCTGGTCGCCCGAGGCTGGATCAGCGAGCGGCGCTGATCATGCCGAGACCCGTCGCGACGTCGCCATTGCCGGCAACGATGGTCGAATGGGTCAGCAGTTCGCCGTTCGGGCGCTGGCCGGCGGTGGAAACCGGTTCGGCATTGCCGAGGCCGGCGTTCATCTGCCAGGCGGTCCGGATGTAGAGCGCGGTCAGCTCGATGTCGGCTTCAGCGGCCTCGACTTTGTCGAACTCGCGGCGGACCTCGACCAGCTGATCGACGTAGCCCAGCGTGACCGGCGCCAGATCCAGGCCTCGGGTCGAGTTGTCGATGATGACCTTGCGGAGCTTCTCGGCCGAGTCATCGGTCCAGACCGGCGCATAGCCGTTCGTCTCGTAGACCTCGCGCAGTGCCGCGATCAGATCCGAGCGGACGACGCCGCGCAGGTCGGCGCCGACATAGCGGTCGAGAACCTGGCGCTGAACGTCGGCGCGGGTCGGCTCGACGCCGAAACGCTCGGGGTCGATGGCGACGGCGGCCGGCGCCGCGGCTCCGGTGTCCTGCGCCTTGGCGGTCATGGGTATGAGGATTCCGGCAGCGGCGAGCGCTATGAGGGCTGCCTTGAGACGGGGGGCCGCCAGCATGTTCTGGGTGACGGCGGTATGCTTGGTATCGAAGGTGTTCATTGTACTACTCACTTTGTTTGTTATCGAACACGCCTTCGATGTGTGCATCCCCTTCGCCCCTGCCGACTGGCCGTATTGTCGCGCCGGATTTTCGGGGATAATCCCTTGGGAATCCGCCGGTTTCGCGATATTCAGCGACGTGCCGCGCCGCACGGCGGGCCCGTAGCTCAATTGGTTAGAGCCGGCCGCTCATAACGGTCTGGTTGCAGGTTCGAGTCCTGCCGGGCCCACCACTTTCCGCCTCGGTCGAAGCGTTACCGGTCGTCGCCCCGGATCAGGCGCCGTCTCAGCCAGGTCGAGGCGGCGTCCATCGCGATCACCAGGATCACGGTCAGGATGATTATGTAGAAGGTGTTCTCCCAGTCGCGGGAGGTTCGCATGGTCTCGACCAGCATCAGGCCGATGCCGCCGGCGCCCAGCGCGCCGATCACCGTCGCCGAACGGGTGTTCGATTCCAGATAGTAGAGAGTTCTGGGAGACAAGGATCGGCAGCACCTGCGGGATCACGCCGAAGCGGTAGGTCTGCGTGCGGGACGCGCCTGTGGCGGTCACGCCCTCGACCTGCCGGCGGTCGATATTCTCCAGCGCTTCGGAGAAGAGCTTGCCGAGCGAGCCGGTATCGGTGAAGGCGATGGCCAGAGCGCCGGTCAGCGGGCCGAGACCAAAGGCGCGGATGAAGATCAGCGACCAGATCAGCATGTCGATGCCGCGCACGAAGTCGAACAGGCGTCTGACAACAAAGCGCAACGTGCCCGAGGGCGTGAAGTTCCGTGCCGCCATGAAGGCCAGAGGCAGCGCCACGAAGGCGGCCGTGAAGGTGCCCAGCACCGCCATGAGCAGGGTCTCGAGCAGCGCGATGAAGACTTCGCCATGCTGCCAGTCCGGATTGTGCCAGAAGCTGTCGAAGATGAAGGCCGCGTTGGACTGCGCCGGGTCCAGCCGTTCGCCGCTGAAGGCGAGACCGGCCAGTTCGCCAAGCGAATAGGCGTTCAGCGTTGAATCGAAGGGGAAGAGGAAGTTCTCCCAGCCGCTGAAGTAGTTGTGGACTTCCATCTTCGCGCGGCTGACCTGAACACGGCGCGACAGGTCGGGCCGGGCATCGAACTTGGTCGATGTCGCCCGCAGCCAGTCCGGCGCCGGCTGGTCGTCGGGCAGTTCGGTGACGATGTCCCGGTCGACGACGGAGACCCGGATGTCGCCATATCCGGGCACCACGAACCGCAGGCTCTCGCCCTCGATCAGGACGCGGTAGCCCTCGCCGAGATCGACATCGACGCGGCCGCCGTCCAGCGTGACCCAGTCCGGCGGGTCCTTGTAGGTCGCCGTACGCTCACCCTCGACGGCGATTTCCACTTCGCCGGTCCGCATCGATTTCTCGACATGGGCCTTGTGCGCGACGGCATCGGTCGCCAGCAGCACGGCGCGCTCCGGGCGGGCGCTCGCGATCAGACCGGTCACGTCGAAGGCCAGCCATGCATAGGCGAGATAGGCGAGCACGCTGGTCAGGATGGCGAAGCCGAGGAGATAGCCGCGGCGGACCGAGCGGACGACCGCGTCGACCCTCATCTGCGGCGCGCCGGCGCCGTCGGTGGCGATCGTGCTCATCAGACCTTCTCCGCCTGGGTGATGCGCTGACGCATCCAGGACGATGCCTGGTCGATCAGGAAGATCGACAGCACCAGCAGCAGGAACAGTGCGGCGGTCTCGTCACCGGCGCCCTGACCCCAGCCGATCGTGCGGCGCAGCTCCGAACCGATGCCGCCGGCGCCGACGAAGCCCAGAATGGCCGAGGCGCGGACATTGATCTCGAAGCGCATCATGAAATAACTGAGATAGTTGGGCAGGACCTGGGGCAGCACTGCGAACTTCATGCGCTGGAACCAGGTCGCGCCGCAGGCCTGCAGCCCCTCCACCGCCTTGAGATCGATGTTCTCGTTCACTTCGGAGAACTGTTTGCCCAGTGCGCCGGTGGTGTGGAAGGCGACGGCGATCATGGCCGGAACCGGGCTGGTGCCGAGCACGAAGATCAGGAACAGCGCGATGATCAGCTCGGGGAAGGCGCGCATCACGTCCATCACGCGGCGCGCGACCGGCACCAGGGGCGGCCAGATGCTCAGGTTGCCGGCCCCCAGAAAGGCGAAGATCATGCCGAACAGGCCGCCCAGAATGGTCGCGACGGCGGCGATGTTGAGCGTCTCGATCAGGGCGGGCAGGAACTGCCACATCAGGCCGAAGAAGGCCGGGCCGGCCTCCCATGCCTCGACGACGATTTCGCCGGGATAGTCGAAGAACTTGGACAGTCCCGACAGGAAGCCGCCCGAATTCATGCTGTTCGCCTGGCCGTAGCCGGCAATCATGATGGCGGCGAAGACCGCGAGCGTGGCCATGGAATAGAGCTGGCGGCGCTTCCGCATGGTCAGCAGTTCGGCGCGCAGCAGGTCGGGCGAGGTCATTGGCGCATCCGGTCGGTGGAGGTGTCCGGTTCAACGGCAAGCGGGCGGCCCGGAGAACCGGACCGCCCGCGCCATGGTCTGATCGGTGATCAGTTGGACTTGGCCGCGCGGGCTGCGACGATGCTCTCGTAGTCGGCGTGGCTGATCGGGGCGATCGCCTTGATCTCGCCGGCCATGAAGCCGTAGGCGCATTCGGGATCCATCGAAGGCAGGCTGGCCAGCATGGCGACGACCTTGATCTTCACCTCTTCCGGCAGCGCCTTGCGCAGCACGATCGGGCCTTCGGGGATGACCTTGGAGCGCCAGATCTCCTTCAGCTGGGTCATGTCGACCAGGCCGGCGTCCACCGCCTTGCGGAAGGCGCCGGAGTTGTAGCCGTCTTCCCAGTTGCCCAGACCGTCGGCCCAGCTGACGCCGCCGTCGATGTCGCCGTTCTGCACGGCGATGATCGTCTGCTCATGACCGCCGGTGAAGACGACGTCACCAAAGTGATCGCCCGGCTTCATGGAGTAGCCGGCCTTGGGGATCTCGATCGACGGGATCAGGTAGCCCGAGGTCGAGTTCGGGTCGCCGAAGCCGAACTTCTTGCCCTTCATCTCATCCAGATTGTTGATGCCGCTGTCGATACGGGCGAAGCCGATCGAGTGGTAGCCGAAGGAGCCGTCGGCGTTGATCTTGGTCAGCACCGGCTCCACCGCGTTCGGGTCGGTCAGGAAGACCTTGGCGTAGCCGGAAGCGCCCAGCCAGGCCATGTCGAGGTTGCCGCCCAGCAGGCCCTCGATGACGCCGTTGTAGTCGGCCGGCGCGAACAGCTTCGTCGGGACGCCCAGCAGCTTCTCGGTCTTCTCCTCGAGGCAGGCATTGGAACGCAGGCGGTCGGAGGCGTTCTCGCCGCCCAGGATGCCGATGCGGAACTCGGAGATGCTGTCGGCGGCCATCGCCGTGGTGGAGAGCATGGCCGCGCCGGCGGCGAGGCCCAGTATCCTGGTCATCTTCATGGTCGTTTCCCTTCCGTTGATGTGGTGAGCGGGGTTCTGTCGGGACTTAGGCGACGGCGGGCCGCAGCGGCTCAAGCGGCCTGCGGCTGCCCGAAATCGAGGTCGAGGTGGTGGATTCGTCGATGTCCTGATCGGCGCCGTAGATGTCCCGTACAGCGCGCGCGGTCAGCTCCGAGGGCAGGCCGTCGAACACCAGTTCGCCGTCGCGCATGCCGATGACCCGGTCGCAATAGGTGCGCGCCGTGTCCAGCGTGTGCAGGTTGCAGAGCACCATCATCCCGTCGCGCTCGTGGATTTCGCGCAGCGACTGCATGACGATCTCGGCGGAGAGCGGGTCCAGCGAGGCAATCGGCTCGTCGGCCAGGATCATCTTCGGGTCCTGTGTCAGCGCCCGTGCGATGGCCACGCGCTGCTGCTGGCCGCCGGAGAGCGTTTCCGCGCGCTGCAGGGCCTTGTCGGAGATGCCCAGCCGGTCCAGCGCGGTCAGCGCCAGCTCGACATCGGCCTGCCCGAAGATGCTGAACAGGCTGCGGATCATGCCATGTCCGTTGAGCCTGCCCAGCATGACATTGGTGACCACGTTGAGGCGCGGCACCAGGTTGAACTGCTGGAAGATCATTGCGCAGTCGCGCTGCCAGGCCCGCTTCTCGGCGCCGGTCAGCGCGAGCACGTTCCGGCCTTCGACCCGCACCTCGCCGGACGTGGCGGGCGTCAGCCGGTTGATCATCCTCAGGAGCGTCGATTTTCCCGCACCGGATCGACCGATAACGCCGACCATCTGGGGTTCGCGGACATCGAACGACACGTCGTTGACCGCCACGACCTTGTCGCCAAAGCGCTTGGTCAGACCTTTTACTTCCAGCATTCCCCGCCTCCTGACGGCAGGCAGGGATAGTGTCGGGTGATGACGTTGGAATGACTCTTGGATGAACTCTTTATGACGGTCGGGGCCGTCAGACGCTGGACTCGCCCTCGACCGTGATTTCGATGCGGTCTGCCGCGAAGCGGGTCTCGGAGAGCTGTATCGGCGTTCCGCCGGTATCCGTGTTGACCGCGCGGGCGACCATGACGATTCCACCGTCGGCCAGGTCGAGCGCCACCGCTTCATTGGGCAGGGCGCGGCGTGCGGACAGTGTGGTCCCGCGGCGCACATAGTCGGGGACGCCACAGGCCGAAAGCGCCTGCGTGATCGATCCCGATTGCCTCAGCGCCCCGGGCAGAGCGCGGAACCGTTCCGCCTCGAACCAGTGCGTGGCGAAGCTGAGCGGTGTGTCGTCGGCCAGGGCCCGGGTCTCCAGCATCAGCACTGCTGCGCCGGACCGGAGATCGAGAGCCTCGGCGACCGTCGCATCGGCCTCGACTTCCACGGACCGGAGCAGATCGATCCGTCCGCGCACGTTCTGTGCCTCCAGCGCGGCCGAGAAGCGCGTCCGCCGTCCGATCGGATAGGTGAGCCGCGGCTTGCCGGTGACGAAGCTGCCGCGGCCGTGTTCGCTGCGGATCAGACCTTCCTGCGCGAGTGCGCCCAGGGCGGCGCGGACCGTGTGGCGGTTGACCGCGAATCGGCGTGACAGCTCGGCCTCGGTCGGCAGCTGCCCGCCGCGCTCGCGTTGCCAGATCGGCAGATCGTCGCGGATACGGTCGGCAATCTGGCGCCATAGCGCCACGCCGCGCCTGTCACGCACGCCGGATGTCTCCTGCAACCCGCTCAAATTCAGTCCTCCGTCATACGGACGTCACACCGACAGTATAGCGAGGAGAAGCTGCTTGCATAGTTGTATAGACAAATATACAAATATGCCCGTCGACAGGGAGCGCGAAATGTCCGCCAGCACTGAAACCGTCAGCCGCCGTGAACGGATGGCCGTCCTTGCCCGCGCCGAAGGCGGCGATCTGGCGCGGTGCTGGAAGTCGCTGGGCGTCGACCCGGCCTTCGAGATGATCCGCGGCCCCGAAACAGGTCTGGCAACTGTGCGCGGCCGGATCAGCGGCGACGGGGACCCCTTCAATTTCGGCGATGTCACCGTGACCCGGGCGACGGTCCGCGTGGATTCAGGGCAGGTCGGCCACGCCTACAGGCTCGGCCGCGACACCGCTGCCGCTCGACTTTGCGCGGTGATCGACGCGCTGGCGCAGGATCCGGCGATGGCGCAGCGGATCGACGAAGCTGTCACCGGACCGCTTGGCCGGTCGCTGTCGGAACGGGACCGCCGCCGCCGGGCCGAGACCGAGGCAACGCGCGTCGACTTCTTCACCATGGTGCGGGGGGAGGACTGACCATGCAGACGGAATTGCTGCAGGGCGGGTTCGCCGATCCGGTCCTGGAGGCCCAGTCGGTCTTCCGGGCGTTGATGGCGGCGATGGCGGAGCCGGGAACGGTGCAGACCTTCTCCGCGGAGATGGCGCCGCCGCCCGCGCTGCCGTCGGCGCTGGCCGCGATTGCCTGCACCCTCTGCGACACCGATACGCCGGTCTGGCTGGACGCGCCGCTGGCTACCGACAAGGCCGTCCGTGGCTGGCTCGCCTTCCATACCAACGCGCCGCTTGCAGCGGACCCGGCCCTGGCGCAGTTCGCGCTGGTGGCCGATCCGGCGGGTCTTTCGCCGCTGCCGGATTTCGCCATTGGCGACGACGCCTATCCCGACCGCTCGGCAACGCTGGTGCTGGCCTGCAGCGGATTCAGGGAGGGCAACGCCGTCGATCTGACGGGGCCGGGTATCGAGGACCGGCGGCGGTTCGGACTTCCGGCCATGCCCGCCGGGTTCCGGGACTGGTGGGAGAGGAACGGCGCATTGTTCCCGCGCGGCGTGGACCTTTTCCTGGCGGCCCCCGAAGGCGTGGCGGCGCTGCCGCGCACGACCCGCATCTGCTGGCGGGAGGACTGACATGTATGTGGCCGTAAAGGGCGGCGAGGCCGCCATCGACAACGCGCACCGGCTGCTCGCCGACCGGCGACGCGGCGACCGAAGCGTCCCCGAACTGACGCTGGAGCAGATTTCGGGTCAGCTGGCGCTGGCCGTCGACCGGGTGATGAGCGAGGGCGCGATCCATGACCGGGAACTGGCTGCGCTGGCCATCAAGCAGGCCCGCGGCGACCTGATCGAGGCGATCTTCCTCGCCCGCGCCTACCGCACGACCCTGCCGCGTTTCGGTTACACCCGGCCCGTGGACACCGGTTCGATGCAGGTGGAGCGCCGCATCTCGGCGACCTTCAAGGATCTGCCAGGTGGCCAGCTGCTCGGGCCGACCTTCGACTACACCCACCGCCTGCTGGATCAGGGGCTTGCCGAGGGCGGCGAGCCGCCGGCGCCCGAGGCGCGAGGCGGCGCCGAGGAGCGCATGGTCCGTGTCAGCGACATCCTCGGCCAGGAAGGCCTTGTGGAGGACGCGCCTGCGAGTGGCAAGGAAGCGCCCGACGATATTGCGCGGACCCCGATGACCTACCCTCTCGACCGTGACGCCCGGCTCCAGGCCCTGTCCCGCGGCGATGAGGGTTTCCTGCTGGCGATGGGCTACTCGACCCAGCGCGGCTACGCCCGCAGCCACCCCTTCGCGGGCGAGATCCGCATCGGCGAGGTCGAACTGGAACTGGATGTGCCCGAACTGGACTTCGCCGCGCCGCTTGGCCGCATCCAGGTGACCGAGTGCCAGATGGTCAACCAGTTCAAGGGCTCGGCCAAGGCGCCGCCGCAGTTCACCCGGGGCTACGGTCTCGTCTTCGGGCAGTCGGAGCGCAAGGCGATGGCCATGGCGCTTGTCGACCGCGCGCTCCGGGCTACCGAGCTCGGCGAGGATCTGACGGCGCCCGCGCAGGACGAGGAGTTCGTCATCGCGCATGCCGACAACGTTCAGGCGACCGGCTTCGTGGAGCATCTCAAGCTGCCCCACTACGTCGATTTCCAGTCCGAACTGGAGCTTGTCCGCCGCATGCGGGCCGAGCACCGGGAACGGCCCGGGCTGAATGCGGAGGCCGCGGAATGAGCGCGCAGATGCAGACGGTCTCCGGCTACAACTTCGCCTATCTTGATGAGCAGTCGAAACGGATGATCCGCCGCGCCATCCTGAAGGCCATCGCTATTCCCGGCTATCAGGTGCCCTTCGCCAGCCGCGAGATGCCCATGCCCTATGGCTGGGGCACGGGGGGCGTGCAGGTGACGGCGTCGGTCATCGGACCCGACGACCGGCTGAAGGTGATCGACCAGGGCGCCGACGACACCACCAACGCCATCTCGATCCGCAAGTTCTTCCAGCGGACGACCGGCGTCGAGGTGACCACCTCGACCACCGAGGCGAGCATCATCCAGACCCGCCACCGCATCCCTGAGACGCCGCTGAAGGCAGGGCAGGTGTTGGTTTATCAGGTGCCGATTCCCGAGCCGCTACGTTTCCTGGAGCCGCGCGAGACCGAGACCCGGACCATGCATGCGCTGGAGGAATACGGCGTCATGCACGTGAAGCTCTACGAAGACATCGCCCGGCATGGTCATATCGCGACCACCTATGCCTATCCGGTGAAGGTGCACGGTCGCTACGTGACCGATCCCTCGCCGACGCCGAAATTCGACAATCCGAAGATGAACCGTTCGAAGGCGCTGCAGCTTTTCGGCGCCGGCCGGGAGATGCGGATCTACGCCATCCCGCCACACACCGACGTGGTCAGCCTGGACTTCGAGGACCATCCCTTCACGGTCCAGAAGTTCGACCGTCCCTGCGCCCTCTGCGGCGCGGAGAACGTGTTTCTCGACGAGGTCATTCTCGACGACCGGGGCGGACGCATGTTCGTCTGCTCGGACACCGACAACTGCAATGCCCGCCAGGCCGACGGCCATCGCGGCGCTCAGCCGGAGGCGGCGGAATGAACGCGCATGCCGGGATCGCGAAGACGGATACCACGAGCGGGCCGCTGCTGCAGGTCCATGGACTGAGCCACTGGTACGGCGAGCGGATGGGTTGCATAGACGTCGATCTGGAAATCTGGCCGGGCGAGGTCCTCGCGATCGTGGGCGAGAGCGGCTCGGGCAAGACGACGCTGCTGAACTGCGTCTCGGGGCGGATGCAGCCGACCGGCGGCCGTATCGACTACCGTGGACGCGATGGCCGGATGCAGGATCTCGGCGCGCTGACCGAGGCCGAGCGGCGCTATCTGATGCGGACCGACTGGGGCTTCGTGCACCAGAACCCGGCCGACGGGCTGCGCATGAGCGTGTCCGCCGGCGCCAATGTCGGTGAGCGGCTGATGGCCGTCGGCAACCGGCACTACGGGCGTATCCGCGAGACCGCGCTGGACTGGCTCGGACGCGTCGAGATCGCGGACGACCGCATCGATGACCAGCCGACCACCTTTTCGGGCGGCATGCGCCAGCGGCTCCAGATCGCCCGCAACCTGGTGACCGGTCCGCGCCTGGTCTTCATGGACGAACCGACCGGCGGCCTGGATGTCTCGGTGCAGGCGCGCCTGCTCGACCTGCTGCGCGGTCTGGTGGGCGAACTGGGCCTGTCGGCGATCATCGTGACCCATGACCTGGCTGTGGCGCGACTGTTGTCGCAGCGGATTCTGGTGATGAAGGAAGGGCGCGTGATCGAAAGCGGGCTCACCGACAGGGTGCTCGACGATCCGCAGGCACCCTACACCCAGCTTCTCGTTTCCTCGATCCTGCAGGCCTGAGCGATGGACCGTCTTCTCATACTCACTGGCGTCTCCAAGACCTTCACCCTGCATCTCCGCGGCGGCGTCAGCCTGCCGGTGGTCCGGGGCGTCGAGTTCTCGGTCGCGGGCGGCGAGTGCGTGGCCCTCGGCGGCGCGTCGGGCGCGGGGAAGAGCTCGATCCTGAAGATGATCTACGGCAATTACGGCGTCGGATCCGGGCGCATCGAGATCCGCCATCGCGGCGAGGCCGTGAATCTGGCGCAGGCCGACCCCCGCACGGTGTTGGACGTCCGGCGGGAGACCCTCGGCTATGTCAGTCAGTTCCTTCGGGCCATTCCGCGTGTGTCCGCTCTCGATGTCGCCGCGGAGCCGCTGCTGATGCTCGGCGTCCCGGCTGACGAGGCGCGGGACCGGGCTGCGGCCATGTTCGCGCGGCTGAACCTGCCGGAGCGGCTCTGGGCGCTCCCGCCGGCGACGTTTTCCGGCGGCGAGCAGCAGCGGGTGAACATCGCCCGCGGCTTCCTGCCCGATCATCCTGTCCTGCTGCTGGACGAGCCGACCGCGTCGCTGGACCGTCAGAACCGCGACGTCGTCATCGCCCTGATCGCCGAGAAGAAGGCGGCAGGTGCGGCCCTGCTCGGAATCTTCCACGATGCCGACGTCCGGGACGTGGTTGCGGACCGCGTCGTCGACGTCGCCGCGTTTGCTCCTGATACCGAAGCGGCCTGATGCTTCGCACGATTGTCATTTGCTCCGGCTATCACGATCTCAAGCGGGGAGGTCAGTGATGCGCTACGCCGTCTATTTCACCTTTGCACCGGATGAGGAACTGGGCCGCGTGGCGACCCAGTGGCTCGGACGTGATGTCTTCACCGGAGACCGCGTATCCGCGCCGGTCCTGCGCCACCTCAATTCGGCCGAGATCGCCTTCCATACGGCGGCCGCGCGCCGCTACGGCTTCCACGCGACCCTGAAGGCGCCATTCCGGCTTGCCGACGGCGTCCACGAGGACGATCTGATCAACGAGCTCCACCGGTTCACGGCCGCCGAAACGCCGTTCGCGATCCCCGGTCTCCGGATCGGACGCCTGTCGCGCTTCTTCGCGCTGGTGCCGTCGGCACCCGCCCCGGAACTGGACGCGTTTGCCTGCAACGTCGTGATGAATTTCGACCGGTTCCGCGCACCGCTGACCGAGGCCGAGATGGCGAAGCGGCAGCCGGACCAGCTCAGCGTGGCGCAGCTGCGCAATCTCTACCGCTGGGGATATCCGCATGTGCTGGACTGCTTCCGCTTCCACATGACGCTGACCGGTCCTGTGCAGGATCATGAGGCCCCGGCCGTCCGGGCCGCCCTGCATGAATGGTTCGATGAGGCCCTGGCGAAGCCCGTGGGGATCGCCTCGCTGTCGTTGTTCGTGGAGACCGAACCGGGCGCACCGTTCCAGGTGCGCGAACATGTCCGCATGAGTGCCGAGTCGCAGAGGATGACCGCCTGATATGACCACAGAGACCGTTCTCACCAACGCCCGTATCGTACTTGGTGATGAGATCGTCGATGGCTCGGTCCTGATCCGCGACGGCCGCATCGCCGATATCGGCAGCGCCACGGCCGCGGCATCCGAGGACATGAACGGCGATTATCTGACGCCCGGTCTGGTGGAACTCCACACCGATCATCTGGAAGGTCACTATGCCCCGCGGCCCAAGGTGCGCTGGAACCCCCGCGCGGCCGTCCTGGCCCATGACGCCCAGATCGCGGCCTCCGGCATCACGACGGTGTTCGATGCGCTTCGGGTCGGCGACCACGAGCGCGATGACGACATGGCCGCCGCGGACATGGTGATCCTCGCCGATACCATTCAGGAAGTGGCAGAGAGGGGACTGGCGCGCGCCGACCATCTGATTCATCTCCGCTGCGAGGTTTCGGCGCCCAACTGCATTGAGGCGTTCGAGGGCATGGCTGAACGCCCCATGGTGAAGCTGGCCTCGCTGATGGATCACGCGCCGGGCCAGCGCCAGTTTGCGGACATCAATGCCTACAAGACCTATTATCAGGGCAAGCTCGGCATGACGGACGCCGAGTTCGAGGCCTTCTGTTCGCTGCGGATCTCGCAATCCGAGGCCAATTCTGCTCGGCACCGGGCGGCAATTTCCGCCTTCGCCCGCGAACAGGGTATCGTGCTGGCCAGCCATGACGACGCCACCGATGCGCATGTCGGCGAGGCGGTCTCCGACGGCGTGCGCATAGCGGAGTTTCCGACAACCGAGACCGCGGCCCGCGCCAGTCACGGCAACGGGATGTCCGTTCTGATGGGGGCGCCGAATGTCGTCCGGGGCGGATCGCATTCGGGCAATATCGCGGCCCGGTCGCTGGCCGAGATCGGGGTGCTGGACATTCTCTCCTCGGACTACATCCCCTTCAGCCTGATGCAGTCGGCCTTCATGCTGGCCGATACGGTCGAGCGGATCAGCCTGCCGGAAGCGGTGGCGATGGCGTCGCGGAATCCGGCCAGGGCCGTCGGGCTCGACGACCGCGGCGAGATCGCGGCAGGCAAGCGGGCCGATCTGGTTCGGGTGCAAGTCGATGGCGGCGTGCCGGTGATCCGGACCGTCTGGCGCGAGGGCCGAAGGGTTGTCTGACCTTGTCTGAGACAGGCGGACTGGTCGTCATCGTCGGCCCCAGCGGTTCCGGCAAGGACACGCTGATCGACCGCATGCGCGATGTATTCGACGGCGATCCCGGGGTGCAGTTCGTGCGCCGGACCGTCACGCGTCCGGTCCAGCCCGGCACCGAGGACCATGACAGCCTTTCCGAGCGCGACTTCGAAGCCGCAGAAGCTCGCGGGTCCTTCTGCGTGACCTGGCGCGCCAACGGTCTCGCATATGGCTGGCCGGCGGAGTTGAAGGAACAGATTTCGGACGGCGCGGTAGCTATCGCCAACGGGTCACGGCAGGCCCTGCCGTCGATCCGCGCGGTGTTCCCGAAGGCGAAGGTCGTCGCGCTGACCGTGAACGAGGACGAACTGCGCCGGCGGCTGCACGCGCGGGGCCGCGAAACGGCAGAGCAGATCGAGGCCCGTATCCAGCGTTCCCTCGATTCCAGGGTCCGGGGGCCGAACGTGGTCACAATCGATAATTCCGGCGCCGTAGGCGACGCCGCCAGGGAGCTGGAACGGCTGATCCGTTCGGTCTAGATCGGCTTGCCGTCGCTGGTCGCCCAGGCCTTGCGCATCAACTGGTTTGACGGACGGGTCTCGTCGACCAGCTTCTTCGCCGTATCGGCGCCCGCGACCGGCAGTCCCTTGGGATCCAGCTTGCCGATCTGCACCAGCACCGAGGCCTGATCCCAGTAGATGTGTTCGTGATAGAGTTTGTCGCCCCGGAAGTTGACGATGGCGACCAGCGGCACCTCCACATAGCGGCCGGTGGGTTCGATGCCCGGCAGCATCCAGTCGATCTCGCGGGTGTGGGTGAAGCAGAAGATCATCTCGTCGACCAGGCGGTCCGCACCGATGGTGCGGCTGATCGGGATCAGCTTCGTGTCCTCGGGGTTCGAGTCCACGAAGTGATACTTGTAGAAGCGCTTCAGATGATCGTGGCCGACGCCGCCGGTCATCGTCGGAATGTGGTTCACGTACGGCTCGGCCACCATCGTGTCCATGGTCGCGTCCACGTCGCGGGTGGCGAACTCGTAGTAGCAGTGCATGTCCCAGAGGTGCTCGAGGTCGTAGATCGGACCCAGCACAGAGCGCAGCGCGGCGAGTGTCCGCGAATGCGCCATCATGGTCGACGGCTTGTCGAAATGATCTCGGCCCGGGGTCGCGAAGGCGTGGTCCTGCCCCTCGTAGAGATAGCACTGGACATGCGGCTTGCCCTCGGCTGCGGCCGTGATCTTCTCGCGGGCCTCGGCGGGGCAGAACTGATCCTCGCCGGCGAAGTGCAGCACGACCGGGCTGGTGATCCCGCCAAGTTCGTCGAGGTGGTTCTCGATGCCGACGCCGTAGTAGCCGACAGCGACATCGACATCGGTGCGGGCCGCCGACAGATAGGCCAGCAGGCCGCCAAGGCAGTAGCCGACGCAGCCGACCTTGCCCTTCACATCGGCCATGCCGCGCAGCGCTGTGATGGTGGCCTGGATGTCCTCGACGCCCTTCGCGACGTCGAACTTGCCGTAGAAGTCGAAGGCCTTCTGGAAATCCGCCTCGCCGTATCCGAGTTCGACGCCCGGCTCGATGCGCCAGAACAGGTCGGGCACGATGGCGACATAGCCTTCCTCGGCATAATGCTCGGCCATCGACTTCATGTAGTCGTTGATGCCGAAGATCTCCTGGATCATCACCAGTCCGGGGCCGGAGCCCTGTTCCGGTTTGCAGACATAGGCCCGGAAGCTGCCGCCATCCGCAGCGCTGATCTGGACGAATTCACCGGTGTTCTTCGCAAGCATTCGATTGCCCCTGTAGTCGAAACTGTCGTCAGACGTATTGCATCATGTCCTTCTGGACGGCGATCGGATCGGCCTCCAGACCGGCCTTGATTCCCTGCGCCATGCCGCCGGGGAAGCATTCCCACTCGCCGGCCTCCAGCGCATCCAGCGCCGCGACGGCCACATCCATCGGGTTCTCCTTGGGCGGCGGCATGTTGCGGCTCATGTCGGTGTCGATCGCGCCCGGCATGACGGCCAGCACCTGGATGTTGTCGTTCTGCCACTCGGCGCGGATGCCCTGGGTCGCGCTGTAGGCGGCGGCCTTGGAGGCGGCCAGCGAGCCCATGATCGGCAGGTTGATCAGTGACAGGATGGACAGCATGTTGATCATCGCCCCGCCGCCATTGCCCTTGAGTACCGGGTGGAAGGCGCGCGCCATGTCCAGCAATCCCAGATAATTCGTCCGGATCTCCGTCTCGGCGGAGGCGTTGCTGCCCGAGGCCATCAGGTGGATGTTGTGGTTCACGCCGGCATTGTTGATCAGCAGGTTGACGTCCGCCGCGGCCTTCGCCGCCGCCTCGATCTGGGCCCTGTCGGTGATGTCCAGGCTGACCGGGACGATCGGAACGCCGCCGATCTCCGACGGCAGGCCGGCGGTGTTGCGCGCGGCGGCGTAGATCTTCTTCACGCCGCGCCCGGCCAGCGCCTCCAGAAAGCACGTGCCGACGCCGCGGTTGGTGCCCGTGACGAAGGCCACGCTGTCCTTGATCTTCATGCCCGTTCTCCCAGTCGCCGCACTGCGGTCCAGCCATTCCGGATCGGGCTCCGGCAGGGGGATCGCAGCGATCAGTTCGCGTGTGTAGGCGGACCGCGGCGACGAGAAGAGGCGTTCGGACGGCCCCTCCTCGACGACGCGGCCATGCCGCATGACATAGACACGCTCGCACAGATGCCGGACCACGGAAAGATCGTGGCTGATCAGGGCGACCGTGAGGTTGCGCCGTTCCGAAAGGTCCCGCAGCAGCCGCAGCACCTGGGCCTGGGTCGAGACGTCGAGGCCCGAGACGATCTCGTCGGCGAGGACAAAATCCGGTTCCGCCGCCAGTGCCCGGGCGATGCCGACGCGCTGGCGCTGGCCGCCCGACAGTTCATGCGGATAGCGGTCCAGATGTTCGCGGTCGAGGCCGACTTCGCCGAGTAGTTCGGTCGCGCGTTCGGCGCGGCCGCCGGCCGTCAGCTCGGTCCGGTGGATCGACAGCGGCCGGTCGAGAATGGTGCGGATGGTCTGGCGCGGGTTGAGCGAGGACAGCGGGTCCTGGAAGATCATCTGCAGACGCCGTCGCAACGGCCGCATCTCGTCTTCCGTCCGCCGCGTGATGTCCGCGCCATCGAAGCGGACCGTGCCGCCCGTCGGCTTGTGCAGCCGCACCAGACAGCGGCCCAGCGTGGTCTTGCCAGAGCCGGATTCGCCGACGATGCCGATGGTCTCGCCCCGCGCCGCGGTCAGACTGACGCCATGCAGGATGTCGATCCGGGGACGGGCGCCGACAAGCCAGCGCCGGTTACCGACAGCGAAGGACAGGCGGATGTCGCGTGCCTCGATCAGCGGCGCGCTCACGACGCCTTCTCCTTCGCGAACCGGGCAACTTCGGATTCCAGTTGCTCGAAGGTGGCTTCGGAGATCGGCGTCATGCCCAGCTCCGGCCGGTCGAAGCGCGGACTCGCGTCCATCAAGGCTCTTGTATAGGCGTGAGCCGGTTCGCCGAAGACCTGCGCTGCAGGGGCCTGCTCGACCACCATGCCGGCGTAGAGCACGGTCACGGTATCGCAGATCTGGGCGACGACGCCGAGATCGTGGGTGACGAAGACAATGGCCGCGTCGTGGCGGTACTGCATGTCGCGGATGAGCTTCAGAACCTGCTTCTGCACCGTGACGTCCAGCGCCGTCGTCGGTTCGTCCGCCAGGATCAGCCGGGGCTCGGTCGAGAAGGCGGAGGCGATCAGCACCCGCTGACGCATCCCGCCCGAAAGCTGATGCGGGTAGCTGTCCAGTACGCGCTCGGGATCGTGGATGCGGACATCGCGGAGCAGGCCGATCATCCGCTGCCGCCGGTCGGCACGGGGCGTCCGGCCGGCCCGGTCCATGGCGTCGCCCAGCTGTGCGCCTATCTTCCGCGACGGGTTCAGTGCCGACAGCGGGTCCTGCGGAATGAAGGCGATCTCGCCGGACCTGCCGACATGGCTGGCGCGGTGATCGTGCCCGGCGACCCTGATCGCGCCGCCTGTCACCTGCAGCGCCTTCGGCAGGATGCCCAGGATGGCCTTCGCCAGTGTCGACTTGCCCGCGCCGCTCTCCCCGACGAGGCCGTGGATCGAACCGGGCTCCACGGTCATCGAGACCTGCCGCAGCACCGGCGCACCGGTCGCCTTCACGGCGACGGAGAGATCGCGGATGTCGAGCGCCGCCGTCATCGCCGGAGCACCGGATCGACCTGACGGCGAAGCGCATCGCCGAAGCGGTTGAAGGCCAGCACTGTCAGGCAGAGCGCGCCGAGCGGAAAGACCAGCACCCACCAGGCGTAATGGATCACCTGCCGGCCCTCGGCGATCATGCCGCCCCAGGTGGGTGTGTCGGAAGCCACCGACAGCCCGACGAAGGAGAGGATCGCCTCGACGATGACGGCGATGCCCATCTCCAGGCTGAGCAGGACGAGAATGGTCGGCCAGACATTGGGCAGGATCTCGCGCCAGAGCGTCTGCCAGCGGGTCAACCCGACGATGCGGGCGGCGTCGACATAGTCCTCGGCGCGCTGTGCCAGCGTCTCGGTGCGGATCACGCGGCAGAACCGGGTCCAGTCGATGACCGCGATCGCGATCACCACAGAATGCAGGCCGGTGCCCAGAACCGCGACCAGCAGGATCGAGAGCAGCACCGGCGGGAACGACATCCAGACATCGACGGCGCGGCTGATCAGCGTGTCGACCCAGCCTCGGAAGAAGCCGGCCATCAGTCCGAGCACCGAGCCGAGCAGCGCGGCGGCGCTGGCGGCGAGAAAGGCGACGATCAGCGCCGTCCGGGCGCCGTGGATCAGCCGCGAAAGCACGTCGCGGCCGAGGCTGTCGGTGCCGAGCCAGTAGCCGGGTTCGGCGTCCGCAGACCAGGCCGGCGGCAGTTTCTCCAGCAGCAGGTCCTGTTCCAGCGGGTCCACCGGCGCGACGAGCGGTGCGAACAGAGCCAGCAGGATCAGGAACAGGATGAACCCGCCCGACAGCACCAGCGCGACGGCGCCGCCGGTCTCGACGCGCTTCATCGTCTCCGCGTCAGCCGGCATCGCGGAGCCTCGGATTGATCGCAACCGCCAGAACGTCGACGGTCAGGTTGATCAGGATGAACATGACGCCGAAGGTCAGGACCAGCCCCTGTATCAGCGGCAGATCGCGGTTGATGACGGCGTCGATGGCCATGTTGCCAAGGCCGGGATAGGCGAAGATGCGCTCCACGATCACGGTGCCGCCGAGCAGGAAGGTGAACTGCACGCCGGTCAGCGCCAGCGTCGGCAGCACGGCATTGCGCAGTGCCTCGCGCCAGATCACCGCGAACTCGCCGAACCCCTTCAGGCGGGCGAGAATGACATATTCCTGCGCCATCGCCTCGAGCAGGGCCGACTTCAGCACCCGCGCGATGACGGCGGCAAGGGGCAGCGCCAGCGCGAATGTCGGCATCGCCATGTGCGAGAGCACGTCCGCCGTGACGTCGAAGCGGAACCGCAGAAGGCTCTCGATCAGCAGGAAGTCGGTCACGAAGCCCGGATCGAGGACGGGATCGATCCGGCCTGAAACCGGCAGCACCGGCCAGATCACGCCCAGCAGGAAGACGAAGGCGAGAGCCCAGATGAACTCCGGGATCGCGAGCGACAGCCCGTTGGCGGTGTCGATGGCGTCGCCGGTCCAGTTCTCCCGCAGCCGGGTCGAAAGGACCGCGATGGCGGTGCCGATGACGACCGCGACGATCAGCGCGAGAAAGGCGAGTTCCAGCGTCGCCGGCAGGCGTCCCGCGACCAGCGTGACCACATCCTGGCGCAGGCTGATCGAGGTCCCGAAGTCGCCGGTCAGCATGTCGCCGGCCCAGATCAGGAACTGATCGACGAGCGACCGGTCGAAACCGTAGCGCGCCTCCAGCGCCGCGATATCGGCTGCGGTCGCACCCGGCGCGATCATCATGGCGATGGGGTTGCCCGGCACGGCGCGCAGCAGGACGAAGACGATCACCGCCACGCCGGCCAGCGTGACCACCGACAGCGCCAGCCTGATCCCCAGCATGCGCCAGATCATGGGCGTACACTCATGGTCTCTGTCCGTGAACGAACAACAACCCCGTCATGCCGGACCTGATCCGGCATCCGGTCAACCTTTCAGTCTCGCGGCGAAGCCGCTCCGGACCCCGGCTCAAGGCCGGGGTGACGGGGAGGTGCATGTCACCGGATCGGACCTTCGGCTACTCCTTCGTGATCCAGGCCGGCTGCAGCGCGCCGGAGACGTTCGGGACGACCTTGATGCCGTCGCGGACGACGATCGGCTGCACATACTGAAGCAGCGGGATCACGTAGCCCTGTTCGGCGATGTAGCGGTCGACGGCCTTCCAGCCGGCGATGCGCTTGGCCTCGTCCTGCTCACCCCAGAGCGGGCCGATCATGCCGTCCAGATCGTCGGTGTCCCAGACCGAGTGCGGCGAGGGGCCGAACATGGCGAAGCCCGTCGAGGTGGTCGGGTCGCCGATGGCGTTGCCCCAGTTGTAGAAGGCCGCCGGCGCCAGGGTGTCCTGGGCGCGGAGTTCGTAGTGCTTGGCGATCTCGTAGACCTCGATCTCCGCCTCGATGCCCACCTTGCGCCACATGCCGACGATGGCCTGGATCATCTCGTAGTCCTTCGGCTTGAAGCCTCGGGTGGTCTGGATCGAGAAGGTCACCGGGTTCTCCGGGCTGTAGCCGCTCTCCGCCAGCAGCGCCGCTGCCTTGTCCGGGTCGTAGGGCACGTCGATGGAGGCGTCGAAGGCCGAATATTCCGGCGCTTGAAGCGTGTCGATGGGCACGCCGTAGCCCTTCAGCAGCCGCTTCACGATGGCGTCCTTGTTGATCGCCATGTGGGCGGCCAGCCGGACGTTCTTGTCCTCCATCGGACCGACATCGTTCAGGAAGATCATGCCGATGTCGGAGACCGGCGTGGTCACGCCGTGCAGGCCGTCCTTGGCCGCCAACCGCTCGTAGTCCTCGTAGGGGATCTCCAGCGTGATGTCGGACGCGCCGCTTTCGACCTCGGCCACGCGGCTGGTCGCATCGGGCACGAACTTGAAGACGACGGTGTCGAACTCGGGCTTGCCGCCCCAGTAATCCGGATTGGCCTTCAGCCGCACGAAGCCGCCGCGCTCGAACTTGTCGACCATGTAGGGGCCGGTGCCGATCGGGTTGGCCTCGAAGCCTTCCGCACCGACCTTCTCCATGTAGGCCTTGGGCATGACATAGCCGGTCAGGAAGGCCATCCACTTGAACAGCGTCGGTTCGTAGGACAGCACGTCCGCGGTGATGCGGTTGCCCTCGATCTGGAAGTTGCCGATCTTCGACCAGATGAACTGGATCGGGTTGCCGGTCTCCTGCTTGCCGGCGCGTTCCAGCGAGAAGACGATGTCTTCCGGCGTGAAGTCCGATCCGTCGTGCCATTTGACGCCCTCGCGGACGTCCATCCAGACCTTGGACTTGTCGTCGTTCCAGCCCCAGGCGGTCAGCAGGCCCGGCTGGAAGGACAGATCCGGGCCCTGTGCCACGAACTGGTCGAAGACGCTGCGGTAGATGGCCTGAATGGTCGGGTTCACCGCCGAGAGACCCACGGTCGGGTCCCAGGACGGCAGCGCCACATTGTAGGCAATGGTCAGCGTGTCGCTGTGCGAGGCGGCGAAGGCGCGCTCTGCGGGCAGCGCCGTCGCCAGCCCGACGGCCAGCGCTGCCGCGGCGGCGATGCGGCCCAGACCGCGCCGTGTGATCGAAGTCGTCTGCATGGGTAGGCTCCCTCGGAATTCCCTGTTCCTGCCGTTCTTCAAACTCTAGTCGTAGGCTTCGCGTGATGGCAATCACGGCTTGGTGCCCGGCGCGGGCCGTTCGGCGGAGGCAGGGGAAATGGGCGGAATCGACAGGGCTTTGCCATGGAAGGACTGCTTCGTCCTGCCCGAGGGTGTGATCTATCTGGACGGGAACTCGCTCGGTCCACTGCCTGTGGCGGCTGTCCGGCGGGTCGCGCAGGCGGTCGAAGCGGAATGGGGCGGAAGACTGATCCGCGGCTGGAACGACGCCGGCTGGATGGCGCAGCCTGCCAAGCTCGGAGACAGGATCGGACGGTTGATCGGTGCGCCGGCCGGATCGGTTGTTCTGGGCGACACACTCTCGATCAAGGTCTATCAGGCGCTGGCCGCGGCGTTGTCGATGCGTCCGGAACGCCGCGTGGTGCTCTCGGATACGGGCAATTTCCCGACCGATCTCTACATGGCGGAGGGGCTGATCCGGCAGACGGGACAGGAGCACGAACTTCGTCTGGCCGAACCCGAAGCCGTCGAAGCGGCCATCGACGACCGGGTCGCCGCGGTGCTGCTGACCGAAGTCGACTACCGGACCGGCCGGAAGCATGACATGCGCGGGATCACCGAGGCCGCGCACCGGTCCGGTGCCGTGATGATCTGGGATCTGGCGCACAGCGCCGGCGCCGTCGAGGTGGACCTGGCCGCGTCGAACGCCGAGTTCGCCGCCGGCTGCACCTACAAGTACCTGAACGCCGGGCCTGGCGCGCCAGCCTTCATCTATGTCCGGCCCGACCTCGCCGAGCAGGCTGAGCCGGTGCTGCAGGGATGGTTGGGACATGCCGAGCCGTTCGCTTTCGAGACCGGCTACCGGCCGGGACCGGGGATCGAACGGATGCGGGTGGGGACTCCGCCGGTGTTGCAGATGGCGGCGCTGGAGGCCGCCCTCGACATCTGGGACATGGTGGACATGGCGAGCCTTCGCCGGCGGTCGATCGAACTCTCCGAGCTGTTCATCGCGGAGGTCGAGAGCGCCTGCCCGCACCTGCGGCTGGTCAGCCCCCGCGAGCCCTCGGAACGTGGCTCGCAGGTCAGTTTCGCCTTCGATCAGGGTTACGCGGCGATGCAGGCGCTGATCGCCCGCGGTGTGATCGGCGATTTCCGCGCACCCGACATCATGCGCTTCGGCATCACGCCGCTCTATCTCGACGAGGGCGATGTCTGCCGCGCCGCGGCGATCATAGCAGAGGTGATGGCGAGCCGGGCCTACGAGGCGCCGGAGTTCCAGGTTCGCGCGAAGGTCACCTGACCGACGAGCGGTAGCTCCGCATCCCGCCGACATCCTCGGCCAGCCAGACTGCTCTGGCGATGGCGCGGGCGAGGCAGTCGGCCGCCGCCGCGCCGATCTGGCTAAGGCCGGCTGGGTCCGGCGCAGGCCGCTTCGCTGTGGACAGCGCGAACACCGTATCGCCGTCGAAGGGCGTGTGGACCGGCCGGATGGCGCGGGCGAAGCCGTCATGCGCCATGGTGGCGACGCGCTTCGCCTGGCCCTTCGACAGCGTGGCATCGGTCGCGACGCAGGCGATGGTCGTGTTGGCTCCGGGCAGGGTATTGGCGAGCGCGACATCGCCCTGGCCGCGTGCTGCTGGTGGCGGATTGCCGCCGAACTCGTCGCCTTCCTCCAGCGCCCAGGCCCAGAAGGTCCGCCCGTCCGGCATGACGACGGAGCCCGTTGGATTGGCGGCTACGATGGCGCCGACGGTCACGGCGTTGTCGAGGACGATGGAAGCGCTGCCGAGCCCGCCCTTGAGCGGTCCGGCCGTGGCGCCGAGGCCGGCACCGGCATTGCCGAGAGCGAATTCGACTGCGGCATTGTCCACGGCTTTCTTGCCGAGGTCGCGGTAGGGCGGGTCCTCGCCCCAGGCCTTGTCGCCGCCGTTCATCAGGTCGAACAGGATCGCCGAGGGCACGATCGGCACATGGAAGCCGCCGATGGGAAAGCCGCGGCGGGCTGCCTCGAGACGACTCATGACGCCGCCGGCGGCGTCCAACCCGAAGGCCGATCCGCCCGACAGGCAGATGCCGTGGATCTGCTCGACCAGATTGGCCGGGTCCATCACGTCGATTTCCCGGGTCCCAGGACCGCCGCCGCGCACGTCGGCCGCGGCCACTGCCGGCTCGTCGGGCAGGATCACGGTGACGCCGGTGATGGCGGCCATGTCCTCCGCGTTGCCGATCATCAGGCCGGGAACGTCGGTGATCAGGTTCTTCGCTCCGGTCGCCATCAGCCTCGTCCCGGCGGTCCGCCGCCGCCCCTGAGACCCCGCGAGGGCGAATAGACCCAGAGCGCCGCCAGTGCGAAGGCCGCGAATGCCAGCAGCGAGAAGCCGAGGGCCGCCGGATCGAACTTCAGATAGAGCGAGTAGCGGATGAACTCGACGGCGTGGGTGAACGGGTTCACCTGACAGACCCAGTACAGGATCTCGCTGGATTCCTTCATCTTCCAGAGCGGGTAGAGTGCCGAGGAGAGAAAGAACATCGGGAAGATCACGAAGTTCATGATCCCGGCGAAGTTCTCGAGCTGCTTGATCGTGGCCGCCAGCAGAAGCCCGAGACTGCCGAGCATCAGGCCGCCGAGGATCAGCGCCGGCAGGATGGTGACGAATCCGGCGACCGGCAGGTCGATGCCGAATGCCAGCGCGATCACCAGGAAGGCGTAGACCTGCAGGATCGACACGAACGTGCTCGCCAGCAGGCGGCAGAACAGCAGGTACCAGCGGGGCAGGGGCGTCGTCATCAGCATCCGCATCGAGCCCATCTCGCGGTCGTAGACCATCGAGAGCGAACTCTGCATGCCGTTGAAGAGCTGGATCATGCCGCAGAGGCCGGGGACGATGTAGATCTCGTAGACGATATAGGTCTCGTAGGGCTCGATGATCGACAGGCCCAGCGCTGCCCGGAAGCCGGCGGCGAACACGACCAGCCAGACCAGCGGCCGGACCAGTGCTGCGAAAAAGCGTTCTCGCTGCTGGAAGAAGCGCAGCGTCTCCCGGTAGAGGATGCCCTGAAGGCAGAGGAGCCAGGGGTTGCTCATGCCGCCGCGCCCCGGCTGACGCCCTTCATCGGGGCCTGCGGCTTGCGGCCGGTGAGGCGGTCGAACAGGGTCGAGATGTCGTCGACATCGTGCTCTTCCAGCAGGGCGAGCGCCTCGCCGACGGCCTTCACCTCGCCCTGATTCAGCACGGTCACCCAGTCGCCCGCCCGGATCTCGTCGATCAGATGGGTCGCCCAGAGTACCGTCGTGCCCTTCTCGGCGGCCAGCGCATGTACGTCGTCCACGATCTGCCGCCGTGTCGGAATGTCGAGGCCGACGGTCGGCTCGTCCAGCAGCAGCACCTTCGGTTCGTGCAGCAGCGCACGGGCAATTTCCAGCCGCCGTCGGTGGCCGCCGTTGAGCGCGCGGACCTTGTCGCTGCGACGGCCCGCCAGATCCAGCCGCTCCAACTGCCGGTCGATCCGACGGGTGGCATCGGAGGCGCCGATCCCGCGCAGGCGGCAGAAATAGCGGAGGTTCTGAATCACGGTCAGGTCGAGGTCGAGGGTCTGCGACTGAAAGACGATGCCCAGATCCTCCAGCGCCTCCAGACTGCCGCCAGCGACCTCATGCCCGGCAATGGACAGGCTGCCCTTCTGCACCGGCAGAAGCTGCGTCAGCAGACCGTAGAGCGTCGTCTTGCCGGCGCCGTTCGGGCCCAGCAGCACGCCGAAGCGGCCAGCCGGAACCTCGAAGCCGACATCGTTCAGCGCCTGCTTCTTGCCATAGCTGTGACTGACGCCCGCGATCTTCAGCATCGGATTGCCGCGTTCCTCCCCCGTTGCGGCGAGACTAGCGGCAATGGAGCGTTCAGATAAGTCGTTCGATGCGCGGATGGCCGATCGGCTGCCCATGCGCCGCCAGGACCGAGTTCACGGCCTGGCGGTATTCGACATCGGTCAGGTGGCGGGCGACGAAGTCTTCCAGCGGTCCGTCGAATTTCGCCGCGCGCATGGCGTGGCGCTGGGCGTCGTGCTGGGAGACATCCTTCAGCGGCATCAGCCGGTCTTCCGGTGCGAAACTGCCGTGAATGGCCAGATAGGCGAAGGCTGTTTCCGGCCGGCCATGCGGCCCGAGATCGAGGTCGAAGCCGGATAGCCGGCACCAGGCGTAGCCGGTGCCCACCGATTCCGTCCCGTGCATGATCTCGATCTGCGGCTCCGTGAGCCATGTGACGTGCACCTGCGCCGTCGCCCCCTCGATCACGGCCAGCGTCGCAGGCACCGAACCATAGCCTGTGAGCCGTGCGGCGAAGACGGGGACGAGATCGCGGATCGTGCCCCAGGTGACGGGGATTTCGGCGTCTTCGCCGTATTTCTCGGCCAGGCGTTGCGGCGAACCGTTGGAACCCGACGCGACGACCGGCGTCCGGCCCGACGGATCGAACCGGCCGAGCGGTTCGGCGCGGCCGGCCCTGAACAGGTAGCTCTCGCCCGGCGGATCGAAGGGATAGCGCAGGCCGTGGGCGATGCGGGCGGCGAGATCGCCGCCGGTCACGGGACGAACTGCTCGTTCAGGATGCGCTCTTCCAGGCTGTGCTCGCTGTCGAACAGCAGCCGCATGGTCACGTCCTTTGCTTCCGCGACCGTCACGCGCTTCACGTGCCGAACCTCGAAGGTGTCGGCGACGGCGCTGACGGGCCGCTTGTAGAGTTCGCGCACGTCAAAGGTGACCTCGGCTTCCTTGGGCAGCAGTGCCCCGCGCCAGCGGCGCGGCCGGAAGGCGCTGATCGGCGTCAGGGCCAGCACGCCTGCGGTCAGCGGCAGGATCGGGCCGTGGGCGGAGAGGTTGTAGGCGGTGCTGCCCGCCGGCGTCGACAGCAGCAGGCCGTCGCAGATCAGCTCCTCCATGCGGACGCGTCCGTCGATGGAGATGCGGATCTTCGACGCCTGGCGGGTCTGACGCAGCAGCGAGACCTCGTTGATCGCCAGTGCCTCCTGCTTGCCGCCGGATTCGGGCTCGGCGATCATGCGCAACGGATGGATCTCAGCCAGCGTGGCGTCGTTGATCCGCTGCAGCAGGTCTTCTTCCTGGAACTGGTTCATCAGGAAGCCGATGGTGCCCTTGTTCATGCCGTAGATCGGCATGCCGCGCTCCAGATACTCATGCAGCATGGAGAGCATGAAACCGTCGCCGCCCAGCGCGACGATGACGTCCGCATTGTCCAGATCGTGGTCGCCATAGCGCCCGATCAGGACCTCGGCCGCATTCTCGGCAGCAGGCGTGTCCGCCCATTTGAACGAGATTCGTTCGAACGCCATTGCCGCACGGTCCCCCTCTAGGCCAGCCGTCCCCTTCGCGGTGAGGCCGGAGTATAGCGGCAAGTCCTTGCAAGGCCAGCATTCTCCGGGCGCCGCACGGCGAACCCTTGCGCATGGCTGACGGTGCGGCAATCATCGGCCCATGAAACGATTTCTGGCCGTTCTGATCATCTCTCTGGCCGCCGGCGGCGCGGCCGCGAACGACCGTCACGAGGGCTATTACTACCCCGGACCGGTCACCGAAGAGGTCTATGGCAGCCGGGCCACGGTGATGCCCGAGGCCGAGAGGGCGCTGCGCTACCGCTTCATCACGGGCTACACGCAGGAACAGATGGCGCGTCCCTATCCGCCGCCGCATGCGATGTATGCGAAGGGAGCGGACGGCGAGAAGCTGCTGCTGATCGGCACGGGGGCGGACAGTTTCCGGAATCTTTACCAGGCGCGGGCCGTACTGGCGCAGATGACGGCGATCGCGCGCGGCACCCCGCTGTTCCGGGACATGCAGGTGGAGGAAGTCTTCACCTTCCTGGATCTCGCGAAGATGATGGGTTTTTCGCAGATCACCGTCTCCGATGGCGTGACATTTGCACACAGGATCGTCATCGACTGATAGAATGACCGGCGCAGAAAAACAGCGCCGGAGGAGGGGCTGACGATGGGCAAGTTTGGCAAGCGACTCTGGAAATTCGCGTCGCTCAGATGGCTGGCGTTCATCGTGCTGATCGGCATGGTCTGGATCCGGGCCATGGATTTCGATCAGGTGACGTTCCTGCGTCAGAACGTGCTGTTCGACCAGTTCCAGACATTCGACAACTACGAACCGCCGGCGCGTCACACTGCGATTCTCGACATCGACGAGGCCAGCCTGGCCAAGGTCGGCCAGTGGCCGTGGTCGCGCTACAAGATCGCGGTGATGATCCAGATCCTCCAGCAGCTCGGCGCGAAAGTCGTCGGCTTCGACATGGTCTTCGCCGAAAACGATCGTCTTTCGCCGACCATCTACAGCCAGCAGAACGAGCAGCTTCCGCCCGAAATCGCCCAGGCGCTGGCGAAGCTGCCTTCGACCGACGCGCAGCTGGCTTCCGTCCTGAAACAGAGCCCTGTCGTGCTGGGCGGCACGACGACCTATTTGCAGATCGATCAGAAGCCCGAGAACCGGCCGCAGGGCGTCCGCATCCTGGAAGAAAACGGCCCCGGCAAGACGTGGCTCTCCCTCTACCCGTCGCTGGTCCACAACAACGCCGAGATCGAGAAGGCAGCGCCGGGCTTCGGCGTCTTCAATACCGATGTGAGTTCGGACGGCGTCGTCCGGCGTGTTCCGGCGCTGACCCGCGTCGGCCCGCCGAACGAGGAAAAGAACCAGCAGGTCTATGCCAGCCTGGGCATCGAGATGCTGCGGCTGGTGCATCAATCGCCCGGCATCATCATCCGCAAGGAGACCCAGGTATCCGGCATCTCGTCGATCCGCATGCGATCCAAGATCCGCGAAGACAAGAAAGTCGTGATCCCGACCGACGAGCACGGGATCATGTGGGTGCGTTTCCAGGAGCACAATCCAGCGATCTACATCTCTGCCGCCGACATCGTCGCGATCGATCCGACGAACCAGGCCAAGATCCAGGAACTCTACGAGAAGGTGAACGGCAAGTACGTGCTGGTCGGCACCTCCGCCGAAGGCCTGAAGGATATCCGCGCCACCCCGTTGGAAGCGGCAGTGCCTGGGGTGGAAGTGCACTCCAACATCATCGATATGGTCGAGAACGGCGATTACCTGATCCGGCCGTCCGTGGCCAACGCCGTCGAGATGGCCATCATCCTGCTCGCCGGCCTTATCCTGATCGCATTCGTGCCGAACCTCTCGGCCCTGACCACCGTCGCCTTCTTCGTGCCGCTCTGCGCTGTCCTGCTGGGCGGATCCTGGTACCTGTTCAGCTATGAATCGCTGCTGGTCGACGGGCTGACGCCGGCCTTCGCGCTGTTCATCCTGTTCGTGCTGCTGGTCTACCAGAAGTTCGCCCGTGAGCAGGCCCAGAAGAAGCAGGTTCGCGGCGCCTTCAGCCAGTACCTCTCGCCGGCGCTGGTCGAGCAGCTGGCGGAGGACCCGTCCAAGCTGACCCTGGGCGGCGAGACGCGGAACATGACCTTCCTGTTCTGCGACATCCGCGGCTTCACCCCGATCTCGGAAAGCTTCAAGGGCGATCCGCAGGGCCTGACCCGGCTGATCAACAAGTTCCTGACGCCGATGACCGACATCATCATGGGCAACCACGGCACCATCGACAAATACATGGGCGACTGCATCATGGCCTTCTGGAACGCCCCGCTGGACGATCCGGACCATGCGCGACACGCCTGTGAATCCTGTCTCCGGATGCAGTCCGATCTGGTGTTCCTCAACGAGCGTCTGGAGGTCGAGGCCAAGGAAGACGGCAGGCCCTTCATCCCGATCAAGATCGGTATCGGCGTGAACACCGGCGAATGCGTCGTCGGCAACATGGGTTCGGAGCAGCGCTTCGACTATTCGGTGCTGGGCGACGCCGTGAACCTCGGCGCCCGTATCGAAGGCCAGTCCAAGTCCTATGGCGTGATGAACGTCATCGGCGAACTGACGATGGAAGAGGTCAAGGACTTCGCCATCCTCGAACTCGATCTCATCGCGGTGAAGGGCAAGGACGAGGCCGTCCGCATCTTCACCATGCTGGGCGGGCCGGAGATGGCAAGCGATCCGGGCTACAAGGCTCTCTATGACGAGACCGACAACATGATCCGCGCCTATCGGGAGCGCCGTTTCCAGGAAAGCCAGCAGCATCTCGACAAGTGCCGCGAACTGGGGCCGGACCTCAATGTGCTGTGGGACGACGTCTATCAGCCGCGACTGACCGAGTATCTGGAGAACCCCCCGCCGGAGGACTGGGACGGGGTCTACCGCGCGACCTCGAAGTAGGCGTCAGCCCAGAAGGTTCGCGCGGAACAGCGTCACGATCCGGGCGGCGTTGCCCGGATCGATGCGCGGGTCGGAAAGGTCGAATCCGGCGGCCTTCAACCGCTTCAGGTAGAGGCGTGCCAGCGCCAGCGGCAGCAGGGCGGGCCGCCCCACCTTCGGAACGCGCCGGATACTGCCCGCCTCGGAAATATCGCTTTCGGCGATGTCGGCGATTTCCTTCAGGACTGCCTTCAGCTTCGCCGGATCGCGGCGGCCGAGCGACTGACGTGCATCGGCAATACCGTGTTGCGCCATCAGCTGCCCGGGCAGCAACACGCGCCCCTCGGCTCCCAGAAACGGTACCGCCCTGAGTATGCCGGCGAGCGCGTAGGCGCGGCCCGCGGGGACAGCCTTTTCGTGCACCGGGCCTTCGCCGACGCCCAGCGCCATGAGGGCGAGCCGCATCAGGTTGGACGATGTGGCCTCCGCATAGCCGACCAGCTGATCCACGGTCTCGAAAGGCGCATCCTCCATGTCGGCCTCGCGCGCGTCGATCAGGGCGTTGGCCAGATCGAAGGCCGCAGAACCTGCGTCGGGCATCCATCCGGAAAGGGACTCGGCGACCGGATGCCGTCGGGCCGCGCCGCCGCGGATTTCCACCAGCGCATCGCGCCACCATTGCAGACGGATCTGGCCGAGCATCGGTTCGGACACGCGTTCGCGCGTCGAAGCGACTTCAAGATTGAAGGCATAGAGCCCGATCAGCCGATCGCGCGTCGCACCGGACGCGAACAGCGCGCTGTAGAGCCGGTCGGGATCCTGCGCCCTGAGGTCGTCGATCAGTTCCCCGCCGGCGGTCAAAGGTGCTCCGGTCCGGGCGTGACGATGTCGAACTGCATCTCGAAAGTGTCCAGCATGCCGAACAGGCCGGTCGCGATTCCGGCGTCGCCGTCGACAGTCAGCCCGCCACTGTCGAGGGCGTCCGTGATCGCGATCTTGCCGACGATCAGACCGACCAGAACCTCTCGTGTCGTTGTAATCGTCGCATCGGCGTCATTGGCCCGCTTGCCCATGATGTGAGTCAGGGTTTCGTTGCACAGCGTCTGACAGACGCTCTCATCCCGGTCTTCCAGCCACCAGTTGATCCGCCATTTCAGGCGCAGCGCCTTGTCCGGGTCCAGCCGCACGGCGACGAAGTCGAACAGCGTTGTGGTTGCGACGGCGCCGAGGAGGTCGGGGCTGAGAACGGGCCGCGGCGGCAGCTTGACGACGCCGTGCCGGAGTTCCTGCGCGGCATAGAGATAGGCGTTCCGCCATGTCGCCGATTCCGCCTGATAGCCGAGCTGCTCGAATGCGTCCGCAGCCAGATGGCGGGCGTCCTGATTGTCCGGATCGGCGAAGAGCACATGGTAGAGCACCTGCGCCACCCAGCGATATTCGCCGGCCTCGAAATCGGCGCGCGCCTTCGCCAGCACCTCGTCCGCGCCGCCCATGTAGCCGACATATTTCCGCGCCGCCTTCACCGGCGGCAGCGGGTTCAGATTGGCGGGGTTGCCGTCGTACCAGCTGAGATAGCGCTGGAAGACGGCCTTCGAGTTGTGGCTGACGGTGCCGTAATAGCCGCGCATCCGCCAGTCTTCGCGGAGCGAGGGCGGCAGGTCGAGGCTCTCGGCGATCTCGGCAGGCCGCCAGCCCTGGTTCATGCGCCGCACCGTCTGGTCGTGGATGTGCTTGTAGAGATCGCGCTGGCGCTCGAGGAAATCCTTCACCGCTTCCCGGCCCCAGGTGGGCCAGTGGTGCTGACAGACCAGCACTTCGGTGCCGGCGCCGAAGCGTTCGACAGCGTCGGCCAGGTAGTGCGACCATATACGGGGATCACGGACTTCCGATCCGCGCAGCGGGCAGAAATTGTGCAGCAGCGGCGTGGCGTTCTCGGCCATGTTCAGCACGCCCAGTTCGGGGAAGAACATGTGCATCTCGGCCGGAGCCTCGGTGCCAGGCGCCAGATGAAAATCCACGGCAACGCCGTCCAGCACGTGCCGCTCGACCGGCTCGGTGACGATGTCGGTGGGGGCGATCAGGCTGACGGTGCCGCGCGCGGTGACCTTGCCGAGGCCGGCATCGACCTGGCCGCGCGGGCCGGGCTTCAGCAGGCCGCCGAACTGGAACTGGGCGCGGCGCGACATCGGGTTGCCGGCCAGCACGTTCTCGCCGCCGACCGCCTCAAGAAAGCCGTCCGGCGCGAAGACCCGGGCCTGTCCGCTGTCGACCTCGTCCTGGCTCAGCACGCCCTTGGCGCCGCCATAATGGTCGACATGACTGTGGGTGTAGAGCAGCGCCTTCACCGGCCGGTCGCCCCGATGCTTGCGGTAGAGAGCGAGCCCGGCGGCAGCGACTTCCGCGGTCGTCATGCAGTCGATCAGGATGACGCCCGTATCGCCTTCGACGATGGTCATGTTGGCCAGATCGAGGCCGCGGACCTGCCAGACCCGGTCCGTCACCTCGAACAGGCCGTTCGCCATGTTCAGCCGCGCCATCCGCAGCAGGCTCGGATTGATCGTCTCGATCTCGTCCTCGCCGCCGAGGAAGTCGTAGACGTTCAGGTCCCAGACCTTCGTGCCGCGCTCGGTGGCGACGATCCCCCCGTCCAGACTTTCGACCAGACCGCGCGCCGCATTCTCGAAGTCACGCCGATTCTCGAAATCCAGCTTCGCGGCCAAGGCGGCATTGGCCTTCTGCGTGGCTTCGCTGGCCGGCTTCTGTGCTTTCGCGTCTGTCATATCCGTCCTCCCCCTGGACGACTGTCAGCCCGGCAACGGGCCGAAGAAACCGATGACGGCTTTCAGCCGGCCGGCTGCGTCGAACTCGACGAAATCGATGCTTTCCGGACCTGTGGAGCCGTCCCGCATGGCGCGTTGCCAGCCGAAGCGACCCAGCCCGTGATGCTGGTCCAGCTTTCCGATCCGTCGCAGCCCGAAGCCCTCGAACTTGCTGTGCACGCCGGCGATATGGTCCAGCAGGGCCGCCGCGCCCTCGACCCGCACGGTCGGATCGCAGTAGACGCCGCCCTCCGACCAGATCTCGCCGAGAAGGCGCTTCCGTTCGACCGGGTCCGTCGTGTTCCAGATGGCGCAATAGGTGTCGATGACCGTTTCGGCATCCATCATGCGGCCTCCTTTTTCCCGATCAGCCGTTCGAGGCTGTCGCCTTCGGGATCGCTGATCGCGGCGTCCAGAAGCGGCCGGAACACTGCAGCCGGCTCGGGCGCTGCGAGACAGTCGTCCAGCCGGCTCATCAGCTTCGCATGTTTCGCGACCCCGCGCGCATGGGTGTCCGAATAGCCGCGCACGATCTTTGCCGAACGCGCCACCATCAGGGCGACACCGCGGTCGATCTCCACGCTGCGGAGGATCGCCTTCAGCCAGGCTTCGATCCGCGCCTGTTCGTCTGCGTAGCGCATGGTCCGTGGCCGCCAGCCCTTCAGCTTCGACATCAGCCAGAGGGGAACGAAGCCGCCGACCGAGGTCGTGTTCACATGAAGACCGACATTCATCCGGTGACGCAGGCCCATGCGGTCGGCCAGGCCCAGAACAGGACGGCCTATCCAGCGGGGCATCAGCGAGGTCCATTCGTCGATGCCGGGCTTCATGAACTCGGTGACGGTGACGATCTGGCCGTCCGCTGCGCGGACCTCCTCGCGCACCCGGGCGATCCGCTCGGGCCGTGTCTTCAGGTCGGCGACTCGGATCAGATCCTCGAACGCCATCCAGAGCGCCAGCCGCCGGGCCGTCTCCACCGTGACATCGAAGCCGTTCGTCGGGCCGCCATGGCGCGCATCCGCCTCGGCCACCTTCGCCAGCCGGTCGAGATATAGTCGCGCATAGCCGGGGCCCTGATAGTCGGTCAGCCGGACCACGCCCTGCCGCGCCAGATCCTTCGCCTTTTCCGGCAGTTCCTTCTCGATCCGTTCGGCCAGCGCGCCGCTCTCGAGAGAGACGGGGGAGGGCTCGGGCGCTTCCTCATCGCCTTCCATCTGCGCCAGGGCGAAGCCGGCCTCGAACCCTTTCAGGTTCGAACTCCACGGCAATGCCGCCATCGACGATGGCCTGTCGCAGCGTGTCGGCCGGGACGGGCAGGGCGCCGCTGCCGGCCATCGCGCCGAGCAGGACGGCGTTGATGATCGAGCCGGCGTCTTCTGCCTTCGCCTTCAGGTCGCGCAGGATCGCCTGCTTCGCCATCTCGGCCGCCGCAGCCTCGATGCGGTCGGCGTCGTAGCGGCCGTCGGTTGTCGCGGTCTTTTCGGCCATGGCGTAGAAGCGGTGGGTAGAGGCGATCAGCGTCGTCCGGTCCGGCGTGATGTAGCCGTTCTCGACCGCGCGGCCGGCTTCCAGCAGCTCCGACGCCACCATCAGGTCGATGTTGCCCGGGCTGGCGGTCAGCGCGAAGACCGGCCGCCGCCCGTCGCCACTCTTCGGCATCATCTCGATGTAGTAGGTCGTCGCGCCGGTGCGCTGCGCCACGCCCGGTATCGAGGTCGCCTGCACCCAGAGGTCCTCGGCGCGGGCCGCGTTCACCACCCAGTCGGCCAGCACGCCGCCACCTTCACCGCCAAGCGCCGCGATCAGAACCGTCGTGGGACGCACATCGTTCACGTCAGGCCGCCGCCCGCCGTGACAGCAGTCCGATCACACGGTCGGCGACAGACCGCCGGAACCGGTCCCAGCGGCTGGGATTGCTGATGATCCCGGCACGGTAAAAGGAGGGGCAGAGCACGGCGGCGTGGCTCACCTCGCCGCAGAGGCCGCAGCCGACGCAGTCATTGTTCACATGCGCGACCGGATCGTCCTTCAGCGGGTCCGTCGCGTCCTTCACCGACAGCGACGGGCAGCCGGAGAGCCGGATGCAGCTGTGGTCGCCGGTGCAGACGTCCTCGTCCACGCCGAAGCGTTCGCGGACCGTGCGTTTGCCGTCCGCGATCCGCTTGCGCATCTCGGGCTTCACGCGGCGCTGGCGGGCAAGCTGGCATTCGCCGTCGGCGATGATGACCTTCAGACCCTTCTGCTTTTCCATCATCGCCTTGCGCAGCACCGAGATCACCTTGGGCACCGAATAGGTGCGGACATGGCGGATCCATTTCACACCGACGCCGCGCAGGGCGCGTTCGATATCCTGACCGTCCGGCTGGTAGGCCCCGGTGCGCACACCGCCGCCCTTGACCGAGGAGGGGATCGCCTGATGGCCGGTCGCGGCGCTGTAGCCGTTGTTCATGATGACGAGCACGCCGTCATCGCCCTGGAAGACGGCGTTTGCGACGCCCGAGGTCAGGCCGTTATGCCAGAAGCCCCCATCCCCCATCATCGAGACAACCCGCTTGTCGAAATTGGGTCCGACGCCACTGGAACTGGCCAGTCCCAGCCCGTAGCCCAGTACCGTGTTGCCGATATTGAAGGGCGGCAGGGTCGAGAAGGTGTGGCAGCCGATGTCGGCGGAGACGTGGAACTTGCCGACATCGCGCTCGGCCAGCTTCATGGCCGAGAAGACCGGCCGTTCCGGACAGCCGGTGCAAAAGCTGGGCGGGCGGGTCGGCACCGGTTCGCCCAGCAGCCGCTGACCCTTCTGCTTCGCCGCGTCGATGGCGGCCCGGCGCTCGAGCACGTCCTTCAGGTCGACGCCGCGGGGCACCGCCCCCTCGATGAAGCCGGCGACCCCGGCCAGCACGACGGCACCGGTATACTCTCCGGCCAGCGGCAGCAGGCCCTTGCCCATCACACGGGTCTGTACGTCGGCCTTGCGCAGGATCGCGTTGATGGCGTCTTCCAGATAGGCGGGCTGCCCCTCCTCCACGACGAGGACCGTCCGCTTGGAGGCGCAGAAACCCGATACCTCGTCCGGGACCAGCGGGTAGGTCACGTTCAGGCAGTAGATCGGGATTGGCGTCTCGCCATAGGCGTCCGCCAGGCCAAGCTGCTGCAGGGCGCGAATGACGGCGTTGTACATGCCGCCCTGGCAGATGATGCCGACATCGTCGGCCTCGCCCCGGAAGATCTCGTTCAACCTGTTCTGGCGAATGAAGTCGACCGCCGCGGGCCAGCGGTGCTCGATCTTCTCCTTTTCCTGGGCGTAGGTGGACGGCGGAAGGCAGACCTTGCCGTAGTCGAAGACCGGCTCGGTGATCCGGTTGACGCCGGAAAACTCGCCCTTTCGGTTGGTCTTTGCCGGGAAGCTGCCCTGCACATGGCAGGCGCGGATGCGCAGTTCGAGCATGACCGGCGTGCTGGACGCCTCGGACAGCTCGAAGCCCTTCTCCACCATGCGCACGATTGTCGGGTGGTCGGGGCGGGGGTCCAGCAGCCAGATCTGCGACTTCATTGCGAAGGCGTGGCTGCGTTCCTGGATGATCGAGGCGCCCTCGCCGTAGTCTTCGCCGATGACGATCAGCGCGCCACCGATGACGCCGGCCGAGGCGAGATTGGACAGCGCGTCCGATGCGACATTGGTGCCGACGGTCGACTTCCAGGTCGCTGCGCCACGGATCGGATAGTTGATCGAAGCGCCCAGCATCGCCGCGGCCCCGGCCTCCGAGGCGCAGTTCTCAACATGCACGCCGAGCTCTTCCATGATCGGGCGGGCATCGTTCAGCACGTCGATCAGATGGCTCACCGGCGCGCCCTGATAACCGCCGACATAGGAGACGCCGGACTGCAGCAGCGCCTTCGTCACGGCCAGGATGCCTTCGCCCTCGAAGGTGTCGCCGTCGCCCAGCCGGAGCTGCTGCACCTCCTTCGCGAAACTGCGTTCGGCCATGCCGATCTCCCCAAACCGATCTCTTCGCTCTATTTAGGCTGGCCATGAAGTCAGGGTCAAAGGCGGAAGCCGGGGGGAAAGCGATGGCCGAACTGTTCACGGAATTCCAGCTCAGGGATCTGACGCTGCCCAACCGCATCGTCGTTGCACCAATGTGCCAGTACATCGCCGATGATGGCTGCGCCAATGACTGGCACCTCGTGCACATGGGCAACCTCGCCATGAGCGGGGCCGGGTTGTTCATCATCGAGGCGACGCATGTCAGCCGGGAAGGCCGTATCACGCATGGCTGCCTCGGAATCTATTCGGACGCGAACGAGAAGGCGCTGGCCCGGGCGGTTGCCTTCGCGAAGGAACACGGCACTGCCCGGATGGGCATCCAGATCGGGCACGCCGGCCAGCAAGGCCTCGACGCACATTCCGCTGAAGGGCGGCCGTCCGCTGGGCCGCGACGAGAACCCCTGGCAGACGCTGGCGCCGTCGGCTGTGGCCTATGCCGACGACTGGCACACACCGCGCGCCTTCGAGGCGGAAGACTTCGGCCGGGTGAAGGACCAGTTCGTCGATTCCGTGCGCCGGGCCGACCGGATCGGCTTCGATCTCGTCGAACTGCATGGCGCACATGGTTATTTGCTGCACCAGTTCCTCTCCCCGCTCAGCAACCGGCGCGAGGACGGCTATGGCGGCGATCTGGCGGGGCGGATGCGCTATCCGCTGGAAGTGTTCGAGGCGGTCCGTGACGTCTGGCCGGCGCACAAGCCGATGGGTATCCGCCTTTCAGCCACGGACTGGGTCGAGGGCGGCTGGACCCCGGAAGAGACCGCGATACTCGTCAAGGAACTGAAGGCCCGTGGCTGCGATTTCGTCGACGTCACGACTTCCGGTCTCGATCCACGTCAAAAGATCCCCGTCGGCCCCGGCTATCAGGTGCCCTTCGCGGACAGTCTGAAGCAGGAGACGGGCGTGCCGGTGATGGCCGTCGGCATGATCAACCAGCCCGACCAGGCTGAAGAGATCGTTGCAAGCGGCAAGGCGGACTTCGTCATGCTGGCCCGCGGCTTCATGTACAACCCGCGCTGGGCTTGGCATGCCGCCGAGGCACTGGGCGTCGAGATCCCCTATCCGGCGCAATATGTCCGCGCCGCGCCATCGAAATGGCCGCAGGCATTTCCGGACCGGCGCGAGGCCGCACCCAAGGCCGTGGGCGACGCGCGCCAGATCTGACCGGCCGGTCTAATGGGAGAACAGGATCGGCACCGTCATCTCGTGCATCAGATGGCGGGTGACGCCGCCGAAGATCAGTTCGCGGTAACGCGGCGTCGAGTAGGCGCCGACGACAAGCATGTCGATCCCGAGATCGCTGGCGCGGGAGAGGATCACGTTTTCCCGCGTCATGCTCGCCGGATCCTCCTCGTCGATCGAGGCGACCACGCCGTTGGCGCTCAGGTGCTGGATGATGCCCGCTCCGGGCTTGGCGCTCTTGCTGATGATGCTGGGCACCGGATTGACCATGATGACGGTGACCTTCTCGGCCATCTGCAACAGCGGCATGGCGTCGTTGACGGCCCGGGCGGCCTCGCGGCTGCCGTCCCAGCCGACCATGATATGCCGCCCGGCCGGCGCGGTCGGGATCTCCGGCACCACCAGGACGGGACGGCCGCTGTTCAGGACAAGGTGGTCCGGCAATTCCTGGCCGCCGAAGCGCATCCGGCTCGCCGGGCTCTGGGCGATGACTGCGAGACTATGCCGGCGGGCGAACTGCGTCACCACTTCCGCGACGGCGTGGCTCGGGCTTTCCTGAACGCGCGTGTCGCCCTTCAGGCCATGTTTCTCCAGCGCCAGCTGGAATTCCGACAGTGCGCCGTCCGCCGATTCGAGCACGACAAATTCCAGATTGGCGACCACACCCTGGGAAATCGCGCCGTCTGCGACCATCGCCCAGTTCGGTTCCGACACCGCCGGTGTGATGACGCCGGTCATGCGGGCACCATGCGTCTTCGCCAGTCCGCAGGCCTGCGCCAGCACGTTCGCGTTGCCGGATGCGCATTCGAGATAAACGAGGATGTTCTTCATGATCGGCCAACTCCCTGCGCTTGCCGGGGGCCGAGCCGGAGCGTCCCGGCCGCCCTGCCGGTTTACCGCGGGAATCTTGAACGTTTCGGCCGCGCTCAGCCAGACAAAGTTTTCGGGCGGGATGCTGCGCGACCGCAGGCGCCGAACAGACGCTTGATCCGGGCGCGACGATTTCAAGCACCCGCACGGCGCGTTTCGTTGCTGCATTGCAACGTAGTGTGGGTATATTCCCGCGCTTTGAGATCCATTCACGGGGCCTGAGTCTATAATGAGCATGAAAATCGGTGTTCCCAAGGAAGTCCACGACGGTGAGCGGCGTGTCGCGCTGACTCCGTCCGTGGCGCAGCAGATCCAGAAGTTCGGCTACAGCCTCGCCATCGAAAGCGGCGCTGGCGAGCATTCGGACTTTTCCGACGACGCTTACCGCGAGGCGGGCGTCGAGGTCCTCGACAGCGCGAGCGCGGTCTGGGAGAGATCGGACATTGTCATGAAGGTCCGGGCGCCGGAGGCGCATCCTTCGGGCGTCCACGAGACCGAGATGATGCGCGAGGGCCAGACCCTGATGAGCTTCGTCTGGCCGGCGCAGAATCCGGAACTTATGGATCAGATGGCGGCCCGCAAGGGGACGGTCATCTCCATGGACGCCGTACCGCGCATCAGCCGTGCGCAGAAGCTGGATGCGCTCTCCTCGATGGCGAACATCGCCGGCTATCGTGCCGTGATCGAGGCGGCGAACCATTTCGGCCGCTTCTTCACCGGCCAGATCACCGCGGCGGGCAAGGTGCCTCCGGCGAAGGTCATGGTCATCGGCGCCGGTGTCGCCGGTCTGGCCGCCATCGGCGCGGCCCGCGGGCTGGGCGCCATCGTGCGCGCCTTCGACACCCGGCCAGAGGTGAAGCAGCAGGTCGAGAGCATGGGCGCCGAGTTCCTGGAACTCGACTTCGAGGAAGAGGGTTCTGGCTCCGGCGGCTACGCCAAGGAGATGTCGAAGGAGTTCATCGACGCCGAGATGGCGCTGTTCCGGGAACAGTGCAAGGACGTCGACATCGTCATCACCACCGCCCTGATCCCCGGCAAGCCTGCGCCGAAGCTGATCCTGGCGGACATGGTCGAGATCCTGAAGCCGGGTTCGGTTGTGGTCGATCTGGCCGCGGAGCAGGGCGGCAACTGCGAACTGACCGAACCGGGACAGGTCGTGGTCAAGCACGGCGTCACCCTGATTGGCCATGTCGACCTGCCCAGCCGGCTGGCGGCGCAGTCGAGCCAGCTCTACGCTTCCAACCTGCGGCACTTCCTGGACGATCTGACGCCCGAGAAGGACGGTCAGATCAACGTCAACATGGAAGACACCGTCATCCGCGGGGCGACCGTGATCAAGGACGGCGAGATCACCTGGCCGCCACCGAAGATCGAGGTTTCGGCCGCGCCGAAGGCGGCGCCGCCCAAGCCGAAACCCGAGAAGGACGAGAAGGCCGAGGCGCGCAATCGCGGCATCACCTCGCTGGCCATCATGGGCCTCGGCGCGGTTGCGATGATTGCGCTTGGCTCGGTCGCGCCGCCCGACTTCATGGCGCATTTCACCGTGTTCGTGCTGGCGTGCTTCGTCGGCTACCAGGTGATCTGGAACGTGACGCCGGCCCTGCACACGCCGCTGATGGCCGTGACCAACGCCATCTCCGGCATCATCGTCATCGGTGCGTTGCTGCAGGTCTCCAGTCCTTCATGGACAGTGACCGTTCTCGCCTTCGTCTCGGTGCTGATCGCGACGATCAACATCGCAGGCGGCTTCCTTGTGACCCAGCGGATGCTGGGCATGTTCCGCAAAGACTGAGGCGAGGGGTAGGACAGCATGGCTCAGGGTCTTGTCACCGTCGCCTATATCGCGGCGAGCATTCTCTTCATCCTCGCGCTGGGCGGCCTGTCGAAGCAGGAAACCGCGCGGCGCGGCAATGTCTACGGTATCGTCGGCATGGCGATCGCGATCATCGCGACCATCGCCGCACCGGAGGTCGTGTCCTACGGCGTTCTCGTACCGGCGATGATCATCGGCGCCGTGATCGGCGGCTATGTGGCGAAGAAGGTCGAAATGACCGGCATGCCGCAGCTGGTCGCGATGCTGCACAGCTTCGTCGGTCTTGCCGCGGTGCTGGTCGGTATCGCTTCCTACATCGACCCGCGCAGCGTCTTCGTCGGTGTCGAGGCGACCATCCACGAGGTCGAGATCTTCCTTGGCGTGTTCATCGGCGCCATCACATTCACCGGCTCGATCATCGCCTTCGGCAAGCTGGACGGCCGCATCGACGGCAAGCCGCTGATGCTGCCCTTCCGCCACGGGTTGAACGCCATCGCGGTGCTGATCTGCCTCTGGCTCGGCTACATGTTCCTGGGCATTCCCGACCATGGTGGCCTGTGGGCGCTTCTGATCATGACCGTGATCGCCTTCGCGGTCGGCGCACACCTCGTCATGGGCATCGGCGGCGCGGACATGCCCGTCGTGGTCTCGATGCTGAACAGCTACTCGGGCTGGGCGGCCGCTGCGACCGGCTTCATGCTGGGCAACGACCTGCTGATCGTGACCGGTGCGCTGGTCGGCTCCTCGGGTGCGATTCTCTCCTACATCATGTGCCGCGCCATGAACCGGCACTTCGTCTCGGTCATTCTGGGCGGCTTCGGCACAGGCGGCGGTTCGGCTGCTGCGGTGGAAGGCGAGGCGGTTCCGACCAGTCATGACAACGTCGCGGAGATGCTGTCGGAAGCCAACGAGGTCATCATCATTCCGGGCTACGGCATGGCGGTGGCGCAGGCGCAGAGCACGGTGTCCGAGATCACCAAGCGGTTGCGGGCGAAGAACATCAATGTCCGCTTCGCCATCCATCCGGTCGCCGGCCGTCTGCCGGGCCACATGAACGTGCTGCTCGCCGAGGCCAAGGTCCCCTACGACATCGTTCTGGAGATGGACGAGATCAACGAGGACTTCGGCCACACCGACGTGGTGCTGGTGATCGGGGCGAACGACATCGTCAATCCGGCCGCCCAGGAAGATCCGGGCAGCCCCATCGCGGGCATGCCGGTGCTGGAATGCTGGAACGCCCGGACAGTTGTCGTGCTGAAGCGTTCCATGGCGACCGGCTATGCCGGCGTCGACAATCCGCTGTTCTACAAGGAAAACACGCGGATGCTGTTCGGCGACGCCAAGGAGAGCCTCGATACGGTGCTTTCGAAGATCGAGTCCTGATCCGGCGAGGGCACTGCCTCAGGCGGTGTCCTCCCGGACGGCCTGTTCCGGGGCGCTCATGCGGAACCGGACTTCCAGGCCGCCGAGGTCGGAACGTTCGACCGTGAACTCGCCACCATAGCTTGCGACGAGTTCCCGCGTCAGCGTCAGGCCGAGGCCGGTGCTGCCCGGCTTGCCGGAGAGGCTGCGGCCGCGCTCCAGCGCCTCCGCAATCTCCGCTTCCGAAAGACCCGGGCCGTCGTCGGCGATCGAAACGGTGCCGCCGCCTGAAATCGTGCCACAGACGCGGACCGTGGCGCCCGCATGGCCGACCGCATTGTCCAGCAGATTGCCGATGACGTCGTGCAGGTCCGCCTCGTCAATGCGCAGGGCCAGACGATCGTCGATGTCCAGCCGGACATCCAGATCCCGGTCCTCGATCTGCGGGCGAAGCACACGCAGGATGGCGTCGACGACGGGCCCGACCGGGACCGGAGCGTGGCGGACCCCGGCGCCTGCCGACCGGGCCAGCACGAGGTGGTGCTGGACATGGGTCAGTGCTGCCTCCGCCTGATCCCGGATCGAACGAGAAGGCACGGTATCTGACCGTTCCGTGGCCTGGATGATGACGCTGAGCGGGGTCTTGAGCGAGTGGGCGAGGCTGCCGGCCTGGTCGCGGGCCCGGGTGATCAGGTTGGTCTGCGCCGTCTTCAGCGCGTTGACCTCCTGTGCCGCGATGGCGACCTCGCTGGGGAAGTCCTCGCTGACTTCGGTGATGTCTCCGGCCCGGAGGGCGGCGATCTCTCGAGTAAAGCGGCGGAGCGAATCGAGGCTGAGCCAGGCCACCAGCGACGCGGCGAGCAGGGCGAGGAATCCCTCGGCGATCAGCGCCAGCATGAAGAGCCGGCCCATCTCGCCCTCGAAGCGGTCGAACTCCGCCGTGTCCATGGCCACGGTCAGCCGCGCCTGGCCGGCTTCGGTCGGCAATTCCAGCGACATCGTCCGCAACGCCTGTCCGGCCGGGCCGGTGGCATCTCCCCAGTCCGGCCGGTCCGGGTCGGGCCGGACATCGCCCAGCCGGGTATCCCAGAGCGAGCGGGACCGGAGCGGTTCGTCGTCGCCGGCGTCGATCTGCCAGTAGGCCCCGGAATAGATCTCGGCAAACCGTGGCGGACCGAATGCGGCCTCGGTTAGACCGGACTGCAGGCCGTCGCGCGCGTCGGCTGCGACATGTTCGGCCAGCAGGTTCAGTTCACGGTCGCGAAGGCTGGAGATTTCCCGGATCAGCAGTTCGCGGGCGATCAGTGTCGAAATCAGCGTGACCGCCAGAACGCCGAGCGCCGACAGCAGCGCGACACGGAATGTCAGCGGCCAGCTCGACGGTCCGCGCATCACCCCGCGCCGGACTCCGCAGGCTTGAAGCGGTAGCCGAGGCCGCGCACGGTTTCGATCCGGTCGCGGCCGATCTTCTTTCGGATCCGGCTGATCAGCACCTCGGTGCCGTTGGAGAGCGCCTCGCTGTCGAGGTCGTGGACATGATCCATGATCTGGTTCTTTGAGATCACCCGTCCGGTGTTGTGCGCCAGATAGTTGAGGATGCGGTATTCATGCGCCGTCAGGCGGGCGTCCTGACCGGCCACGAAGACGCGCTGCGCAGCGGTGTCGATCTCGACGTCGCCGAAACGCATCGACGACTCGGTCTGGTTGCCGCTTCGGCGAAGCTGTGCCCGGACACGCGCCAGCAGCTCCTCCTGATGGAATGGCTTGGTGATGTAGTCGTCGGCGCCGGCATCGATGCCGGACACTTTCTCCCGCCAGCCGTCGCGCGCCGTCAGCAGGACCACCGGGGTGGATTTCTGGTTCCGCCGCCAGCCCTTCAGCAGGCTGACGCCGTCCTTTCCCGGCAGGTTGACGTCCAGAAGAACCAGATCGTAGGGGGCGACGGCCATGTAGTCGTCGGCCTCCTCGGCGCTCTCGGCGGCATCGACAGCGTAGGAGGCGTGTTCCAGCATGTCGCGCAGCCCCTCGCGCAGATCGGCATCGTCTTCAACGATCAGGATTCGCATCGTCCTTCACCGCTTGCTGACCCGGCCGGATTTCGCATCGGCGACGTATCGCTGAAGCTGTCCGTCCGGTGTGCGCCACAGGATTGTGTAGGCGCCGTTGCTGAACTTGATCGAGACCGCCTCGCCGCCCTGCTGGCCACGGATCTGGTCCACGATCCGGGACAGGGGCACGCCGTCTGCGCGGTCGCCGCCCTGGCCCTTGCCGCCCTTCTGCGCCAGGACCGGCTGGGCGAGGGCGACAGCGGCCGCGAGGATGACGGCTATCGAGATACTGCGCAGCAAGCTTCTTTCCTTTCCAGCGCAAACGTTACCGGTTCCGCGCACACTCGCCCGCGAACCTGTCCGGTTCGTGAACGGATCGGAGTCTAGGCCTGTTGGCGCGGAATGTCAGTCCGAAGGAGGGCGGCGGCCGGGAGAAGCTCCCGGCCGCTGCGGTCCGGCTCTCAGAGTACCCGGCCGGTGTCGGCGTCCACCCGGACGACGGTCCATTCGCGGTTCCGTGTCACGCCCCGGACGTCATAGACGCCGTTGTTCAGCGAGATCTCGCCGAAGCTGACGATACCTTCGCGGCGGGCGATCTGCTTGGCAGCCTCGATGCCGATCAGGTCTCCATCCGCGACACTCAGGTTCGTCCGTGTGTTCGTGGCCGCGGCAGCGCTCGCAGCCGGCGTCGCCGAGTAGGCGTTGTCGACGCGATAGAGCCGGAGCGCCTTGCCGGTGACGGCATCGACCTCGATGGCGACATGGCGGCTGCCGCGCGCGACGCCGAAGACCGTGTAGAGATCGCCGGTCCGTTCGACGCGCTTCACGTCCAGGGCCGAATAGTCATTGGCGGCCCGGGCAGCCTCCGCCGACGAGATCAGGCGGTTGTCGAAGCCGTGGCGGCTGCGCGGATTGACGGTCTGGATCACGTTGCCGGTCCGGGCATCGACCTTGACCAGGCCGCCACGGCGGCCATTGACGTGCCAGACGTCGCCATGCAGCCGTGCGTCGGCGACGCGGATCCGGGTGTTGTTGCGGGCGATCTCGATCGCCTCGCTGCGGTCGATGACCCGGCTGTTCGTCGCGAAGGAACGGACGATGTTGCCGTTGTGCGCGTCCACTTCGACGACGACTTCGCCGCGCGCATTGTTGATCCCTGTGACGCGGTAGAGGCCACGGTCCCGGTCGATGTCAGTGATGCGCATGTCGATGTGGCGCTGGGCGATCCGGCCGGCGCGTTCCGACGAGATGGCGCGTCCTGCATCGCGTCCGTCCAGATCCTCGACACCGACGACATCACCCGAAAAGGCATTCACCTGGACTTCGACCAGGCCCCGGCTGCGGCTTTGGCCGCGGACGAAATAGTGCGCGCGCTGGCGATCGATCTCGATCACGCGCATCGGCGTGTGCCGGCGCGCGATGTCGCCAGCGCGGGTCGGGGAGATGGCGTTGCGGCGATCCCTTTCGTCCTCGATGCCGAACAGGCCCTCGAAGAGCGGCGGCGCATCGCGGTCGAGCAACTGGACGCGGTGCAGCGTCGCGCCGGTTTCGATGGTGGGAAGTGCGGCAGCGGGTCCGGCATTGGCCGGCAGCGCCGTCAGGGCAGTGGTGGCGGTCAGCGCAAGCGCGGCAAGGGCAGTCTTTGTGTACGTCGACGACATGTTTTTTCTCCTCTCGGTACTTGTCGCTCCATTCAATCTGGATGCCGATGCTGAATGACCATTCAACCGGTCATTCAGAAAGCATTCAGGGATGACGGACCGGGGTCGTCTTTCTTTTACTCACACGCTAGATATGGGGCCGAAGACTTGGAATTCAGCCGGACGGGGGAGTGACTCAATGACCGAGGCCTTTGTATGTGACGCGGTACGGACGCCGTTCGGACGCTTCGGCGGCGGGCTCAAGTCGGTCCGTGCGGACGATCTGGCGGCGCATCCCCTGAACGTGCTGAAGGAGCGTCAGCCCGATGTCGACTGGGACAGCCTGGACGACGTGATCTACGGCTGTGCGAACCAGGCCGGGGAAGACAACCGCAACGTCGCGCGCATGGCGCTGCTGCTGGCGGGTCTGCCGGAGAAGGTGCCGGGGTCCACCGTGAACCGCCTCTGTGGCTCGTCGATGGACGCGGTCGGCACCGCGGCCCGCGCCATCAAGGCTGGCGAAGCCGATCTGATGATCGCCGGCGGCGTCGAGAGCATGACCCGCGCGCCTTTCGTCATGGGCAAGGCGGAGACGGCGTTCTCGCGTTCGGCCGACATCTACGACACCACCATCGGCTGGCGCTTCGTCAATCCGAAGATGAAGAAGCAGTTCGGTATCGATTCCATGCCGGAAACGGCCGAGAACGTGGCCGAAGAATTCCAGATCAAGCGCGAGGACCAGGACGCCTTCGCCGCGCGCAGCCAGCAGCGGGCTGCGGCGGCGCAATCGGCCGGCATCTTCGCCGAGGAGATCGCAGCGGTGTCGATCCCGCAGCGCAAGGGCGACGCCATCGTGGTCAGCGACGACGAGCATATCCGCGGCGACACCACTGCCGAAAAGCTGGCGAAGCTGCCGGCGCCCTTCCGCGAAGGCGGCAGCGTCACGGCCGGTAACGCCTCGGGCGTGAATGACGGCGCCTGCGCCATGCTGATCGCGAGCGAAGAGGCGGCCGCCCGCAACGGGCTCACCCCGCGGGCGCGGATTCTGGGCATGGCGACCCACGGCGTGCCGCCGCGGATCATGGGCTACGGCCCGGCGCCGGCTTCGGAGAAGCTGCTGGCGCGGCTCGGCCTGGAAGTCGGCCAGATGGATGTCATCGAACTCAACGAGGCCTTTGCAGCGCAGGCGCTTGCCGTCACCCGCCAGCTCGGCCTGCCGGACGACGCCGAGCATGTGAACCCGCATGGCGGCGCCATCGCGCTGGGTCATCCGCTGGGCGCATCCGGCGCGCGGCTGATCCTGACAGCGGTCAACCAGCTGCACCGCACCGGCGGCCGCTACGCGCTCTGCACCATGTGCATCGGCGTGGGCCAGGGCATCGCCGTGGTGCTGGAGAAGGTTTGAGGCCCGGGCTCAGCCCGCCTTTCCGGGGACGCCTAGTCCGATATCGACGTAGTCCCGTTCACGGACCTCGAAGATCGCGAGCGGCTGCGCGCGCTGATTGAGATCGGGCGCCAGCCGCTCGATCAGCTGATCGACGAACAGCATCATCGGCTGGCCCTTCGATCCGGTCAGCGGATATCCGATCGATTCAGCCAGGGTGCGCCGGCCGGACCGGTACCGAGCCTCGATGATGATCCGCATGCCGCAGGGGTGAGAAGCGGTGGTGATGAGTTCGCGGTAGGCCGACGGCCTGCGCTCCTCGGAGACGAACTCCATGTAGTCGCGGCCTGTCGGGTCGAGGCCGAAGCGCTCGGCGATTCCGGTGCCGCAGAGGCGCATGATCGACTTGCCCGGTTCGCCCATGTCGTGAAGCACGATGAAGGGCAGCGCCGCCTTGATCTCCGCAGGGTCGAAATCCCTGCGCGGCGGTACCCCGCCGCACGCGTCCCGCAGCCGCCACCAGTAGCTGTGGAACAGCCAGCAGAGTTCGCCGGTCAGCAGGGATTCCAGTTCTGAGCGGTTCATGGATCCGGCTTCAACTCCCGACGCCCGGGAACGCAATGCGGTTCGGCATGCACGAAGGACGTTCGGGATCGCCCATGCGCACAACCATCCCAGATTTCCGATAAAAGTTGAACAGCACCTTTGTTTCCGCTCAAATCCCTGTCGCAGACGCGCCGTCAGAATGTGCGTCGCAGGGAGGTAAGGTAATGGGTCGGAAAAAGGTGCTTCCGCGCTTGGCGGAGCGTCTTCGGTGAGCTTTTTTCTCCGGAAGCTGGGGCGTTTGCTCGGCGTCGTGTTCGCCGTATCGGTCCTGACCTTCATGATGGTGAGCTTCCTGCCGGGCGATGTCGCCTACGCCATTGCAGGCGAGGATGCGACACTCGAGGAAATCAACCACATCCGCGAACAGCTGGGTCTCAACGATCCCATCCTGATCCGCTACTGGGAATGGGTGACCGGCTGCCTTTCCGGCGATTTCGGCGAGAGCATCCGGACCGGCGAACCCGTTCTGGACGCCATCTTCAGCCGCCTGCCTGTGACCATCGAACTGATGATCCTGTCGCAGATCTTCGCCGTGCTGCTGGCGATCCCGCTGGGCCTCTACTCCGCCTACCGCGCCGGCTCGCCGCAGGACAAGTCGATCACCACCGTCGGTTTCGTCTTCGTCTCGATCCCGAACTTCGTCTTCGGCCTGATCATGATCTACTTCCTGTCGCTGAAGCTCGATCTCTTCCCCGTGTCCGACTACACGCGCATCGACGAGGGGCTCTTCGCCAATCTGCATTCCATGGCGCTGCCGGCGCTCGCCATCGCGTCGGCCGAGTGGGTCGTTCTGATGCGGGTGCTGCGCTCCGACCTGATCGGCGTGCTGAAGGAGGACTACATCGCCATGGCCCGTTCCAAGGGATTGCCGCCGGCCTATGTACTGTTCCGCCACGCGCTCCGGCCGGCCTCCTTCACCCTGCTTACCATCCTGGGGCTGCAGGTCGCGAACGTGATGAGCGGCGCGCTGGTTATCGAGACGCTGTTCGCGCTACCGGGGCTGGGGCGCCTGCTGGTCGAAAACATCTTCGCCCGCGATTTCATGATGGTGCAGGGCTGCGTGCTCTTCATCGCCGTCTTCTACACGGTGATCAATTTCACCGTGGACATGCTCTATGCGGTGGTCGATCCCCGCGTCAGGCTGGAGCGGCGTCATGGCTGAAGCGACCGTCGTATCCGCGCCGAAGCGCCGCCGCCGCCGGCTGGGCCTCACCTTCTGGCTGTCGGCGCTCTGGTTGTTCCTGGTCGGAGTCGGGGCGCTGACGATCGACTTCCTGCCGGTCGCGGAACCCAACAACATGGACTTCCTGGCGACTGCCGCGAAGCCGGGCGAAGTGGGCGAACAGCAGGTCCAGGGCACCGACGATTTCGTCGAGCACACCTACTGGCTGGGGGCCGACAATCTGGGCCGGGATATCTTCGCGCGGCTGCTGAAAGGCAGTCAGACCTCGCTGCTGATCGGCCTGCTGGCGCCGCTGATCGGTCTCGTCATCGGCGGCAGCCTTGGCATGATGGCGGGCTATTACCGCGGCTGGATCGAGGCGGCGGTCGTGGCGGGGATCGACGTCATTCTGGCGTTTCCGGCGCTGGTACTGCTGACGGCGGTGATTTTCTACGCCGGGGCGAGCACCTTCAATGTCATCGTATCGCTGGGGTTCCTCTCGGTGCCGGCGTTCACGCGCGTCGCCCGCGCGACGACGCTCTCCTTCGCCCAGCGGGAATTCGTGCTGGCGGCCCGGGCCAGCGGCGCCAGCGATTTCCGCATCCTGGTTCGCGAACTGCTTCCCAACGTCATCATTCCGATGCTGGTCTACGGTCTGCTGGTGACCGCGGTGCTGATCGTCGTCGAGGGCGTGCTGAGCTTCCTCGGACTTAGTGTGCAGCCGCCGGCCATGTCCTGGGGCACGCTGATCGAGGTCGGGCGCGATTATCTGGAAGAAGCCCCGCACATCACCTTCATCCCGGCCGCCGTGATGTGTCTGACCGTGCTCGCCTTCAACCTGATCGGCGACCAGTTGCGCAATCTCGGCGACACGCGGGAGAGCCGGCTGTGAGCGAACCTCTGCTGCAACTGGAGAATGTCGCGGTCCATTTCGACACGGCCCAGGGCCGGCTGCGGGCGGTGGACGGTGTCGATCTGGAGCTCGGCCACGGCCGGACGCTCGGCATTGTCGGCGAGTCGGGCAGCGGCAAGTCGGTGCTGTCGCGCATGATCATGGGGCTGTGGCCGTCCAACGCCCGGCTCGGCAAGGAAAGCCGGATCCTGCTGGAAGGGCGCGATCTCCTGACGCTGCCCGAGAAGGAACTGCGCAAGATCCGTGGGCCGGAAGTCTCGATGATCTTCCAGGACCCGATGACCTCGCTCAACCCGGTGATGACGGTCGGACGGCAGATCGCGGAAGGGCCGATCCGGCACCTGGGGAAATCCCGCGCCGAGGCCCGCGATCTGGCCGTCGAACTGCTCACCGCCGTCGGCATTCCGCAGCCCGAACAGCGGATCAGGTCCTATCCGCACCAGCTTTCCGGCGGCATGCGCCAGCGCGTCGCCATCGCCATGGCGCTCGCCTGCCAGCCGAAGCTGCTGATAGCGGACGAGCCCACCACCGCGCTGGACGTCACGGTCCAGGCGGAGATCCTCGACCTGCTGGCGCGCCAGACCCGTGACCGGCACATGGCGCTGATCCTGATCACACACGATCTGGGCGTCGTCGCCGGGCGAACCGACGAGGTCGCGGTGATGTATGCCGGCAAGGTGGTCGAGCGGTCCTCGACCCGCGAACTCTTCGCGGACATGCGGATGCCCTACACGGAAGCCCTGCTTCAATCGATTCCGCGCCTGGAGGATCCGCCGCACAAGCGCCTGAGCACTGTGGGCGGCCGTCCGCCCAACCTGGTGGCGCCGCCGCCCGGCTGCAGCTTTGCGCCGCGCTGCCCCTATGCCGACCGCAGCTGCGAGGCAGCCGAACCGCGGCTGGAGCCCGTGTCAAACGATCCGACCCACCAGTTCGCTTGCTTCAAGCCGCTCGAGCGAGGCGCGGCGGCATGACGGAGCCCGTGCTGGAAGTCGACGATCTGGTTGTGGAATTCGGCCCGGTCAAGGCCGTCTCGGGGGTCAGCTTCTCGCTGGCTGCCGGGGAGACGCTGGGGCTGGTGGGCGAATCCGGTTGCGGCAAGTCCTCGACGGCCCGCGCGGTCATGCAGCTGCCCCGGCCGACCAGCGGCTCGGTGAAGCTTCAGGGGCGGGAACTGACGACGGCGAAGGGCGAGGCACTGCGCGCACTGCGGCCGAAGCTGCAGATGATCTTCCAGGATCCGATCTCCTCGCTCAACCCGCGCCGGACCGTCCTAGAGATCGTCAGCGCGCCGCTGGAGGTCGTCGGCCGCGGCGACAAGGCGAGCCGGCGCGATGCGGTGATCCAGGCGCTGGAGGCGGTCGGCCTCGATCCCGACATCTCGCTCAACCGGCGCCCGCATGAGTTCTCCGGCGGCCAGTGCCAGCGCATTTCCATCGCGCGGGCGCTGGTGCTGGACCCGGAAATCCTTATCTGCGACGAGCCGGTCTCGGCGCTGGACGTGTCGGTACAGGCGCAGATCCTGAACCTGCTGCACGACATGAAGGCGCGCTACAGCCTGACCATGCTGTTCATCAGCCACGATCTGGCGGTCGTGAAGAACATCTGCGACCGGGTTGCGGTGATGTATCTCGGCAAGATCTGCGAGACGGCGGCGTCGGACGAGCTCTACCGCCACCCCCGGCATCCCTACACCCGCGCGCTGCTGGCCGCGGTTCCTGAGCCGAACCCGGAAGTGCGGCCCGAGCCGGTCAACCTGATGTCGGGCGAACTGCCGTCGCCGATGAATCCGCCGTCCGGATGCCGCTTCCGCACACGTTGTCCGAGAGCGGAAGCGAAATGCGCCGAAATCGAACCGCCGCTGACGGAACTGGCACCCGGCCACGGCGTCGCCTGTCATTTCCCGATTGCGGACGACGAGGCTGCCGACTAGGTCTCCGTGCCAGCAACGGAGACCGACAATGACCGAACGCCCGGACTTCCTGGACGACATCCTTTTCAATGCCGACGGGCTGGTGCCCGCCATCGCACAGCAGCACGACACGGGCGAGGTGCTGATGATGGCGTGGATGAACGCCGCCTCGATCGCCGAGACGATGCAGACCGGCCAGGTCTGCTACTGGTCGCGGTCGCGGCAGGCGTTCTGGCGCAAGGGCGAGAGCTCGGGGCATGTGCAGCGGCTGAAGGAACTCCGCTACGACTGCGACGGCGACACGCTGCTGCTGCTGGTCGACCAGACCGGACCGGCCTGCCACACAGATCGCCGCAGCTGCTTCTACCGGGCCGTGCGCAACGGGGCGGTCGAGGAAATCATGGCGCCCGAGAGGGCCTGACGGTTCACTCGGCTGCGGCGCGCAGGGTCCGCTCCGGCGGAAAGTGCAGCGTCACGGTGGAGCCCCGGCCCAGCGCCGAGCGGAATTCCAGGCGGCCCCCGTGCAGTTCGATCATCTGCTTGACCAGGGCGAGGCCGAGGCCTGTGCCCTGCTGTTCGGCCCGGTTGAGCGAGGATTCCACCTGCCCGAAAGGTCTGAGGATCTTCGGGATGTCCTCGGGCGCGACGCCGATGCCGCGGTCGATCACGCTCAGGGTGACGCCGCCCTCGTCATCGATGCCGCCGCGGACGATGACGTCGTCCTTGTGACGGGTGAATTTCACGGCATTGCCGATCAGATTGATCAGCATCTGTTTCATCACCCGCTTGTCGGCGAACAGCTCCGGCAGATCCGGCGGCAGCTCGACCTTCAGCGCGATGCCCTTCAGCGTCGCCCGTTCCAGCATCATCCGTACGGCGCTGCCGACGGGCGCGCTGACATCGACCGTCTCCTCCTGCAGTTCGAACTGTCCGGCCTGCACCTTCGACAGGTCCAGTAGTTCGTTGATGATCTGCAGCAGTTGTGTGCCGCTTTCGTGGATGTCTCCGGCATGGCGCTTGTAGCGCTCGTCCGAATGCGGGCCGAAGCCCTCGACCATGAACAGCTCCGAAAAGCCGAGAATGGAGTTCAGCGGTGTGCGGAGTTCGTGGCTCATCAGCGCCAGGAACTCCGACTTCGCCCGGTCCGCGGACTCGGCGCGGATCAGGGCGTCGTTCAGCCGGGTCTCCCGGTCCTTCAGTTCCGTCACGTCCAGGATAAGCGACACCACCCCGCCCTGGCGGGTCGGCGCATGGTGCAGGGCGATCCAGCGGCCGTCCTGCATGCGCACGATATCGCTGGCGTAACGCAGCTTCTGGTCGGCGACGGTGGTCCGGATCCAGCGCTCGTAACCGACCATGTCGTCGAGATAGTCCGCGGGGGTCATCCCCTGCCGCAACAGGCTCTCGAAGGTCTCCCCGGGGGTCACGTCCTCGGGGTCGAGCCCGAGCATGATGCGGAACCGGCTGTTGGCCACCTGCAGCCGGCCGTCACCGTCGAACTGCGCGAAACCCTCCGAGGTGCTCTCGATGGCGTCCATCAGATTGGTGCGTGCTTCTGAGAGGTCGGTCAGAAGTTCGTCATTGGCGACACGGGCGCGGATCATGTCGACGAAGGAGGCGTAGACGCTTCGGGCCATGACCAGCAGCACGGTGATGTAGACGACCGATATCGCGGCCAGCATGTAATAGAGGGGATCACCGACCGTGATGTAGCGGACGGTCAACGGAAGCACGCAACCGATGGTGAAGCCGATCGAGGCCGTCGGCACGGTCGCCAGGACCATCGCGCCGCCGGCACCCATCGCCGCAATGATCAGGCCGATGATCGCCTGTTCCGGCGACGCGCCCGCGGGCATCAGCCACGCGGCGCCGCAGCCCCATATCAGGCCCTGCACGACCGAGATCCGCGCCAGCCGGCGCGGTCCGCGCTTGCTGACATAGGTCGGCGTTTCCGACTTCTTTCGGGTTTGCCAGCGGATGAAGGCCAGGGCGGACATCAGCGTCAGCAGCCCGGCCCAGACGATCTCGAAGACGCGGTGGTCTTGGGTGTCGGCGATTGCCGCGGTCAGGATCGCATTGAATGCGACCGCGATGAACATGACAGGCGCGCGGCTGACGATAACGGCCATCTGCTGCACGCGGATCTGGACCGCTTCGGCGGTCTCGCCCTCGTCGTGTCTGATCCAGAATGTACGGTATCCCGCCATTCGCAGTTGCCGGCCCCCTGAACTTCAACCGCGAACAGCAGTCATCGGCGCACCGCTGTCCGGCCTGATCGCCTAGACCACCTGAAACCCGTGTGCGAAAGGATCGCGGCGGTCGATGAATATTGTGTTGAGCCCGTGAATTCTGGCCCAGCCCCGGATGCCGGGTCGTATCGTTATGATACCACCAATATCCCCTTCGTCTTCAATCGTCCCTTCGAACATGCTGCCGATGATGGATTCGTGGATGAACCGGTCGTCTGCGGTCAATGCGCCGCGGGCGTGCAACTGCGCCATCCGGGCCGAGGTTCCGGTGCCGCAGGGGGAACGGTCGATCGCCTTGTCACCGTAGAAGACGGCGTTGCGTGCCGTCGCACTCTTGCGCGTCGGCGCGCCGGTCCACATCACGTGGCTGACGCCGCGGATCGTGTCGTCCTCCGGGTGCACGGCATCGAACGTGGCGTTGACCAGATCGCGCACTGCGGGGCTCAGCCGCTGGATGTCGCCGGGGCTGAGGTCGGCCATGTCACGGTAGTTCTCCTGCGCCTCGATGATGGCGTAGAAGTTCCCGCCATAGGCGACATCGACGCTGAGCGGCCCCAGTTCCGGGCAGTCGATGGCGATGCCCGACGCGAACATGAAACTCGGCACGTTCACGATCTTGACCCATTCGACCATGCCGTCGCGCAGCACGTATTCGGCCTCCACCAGTCCCGCCGGCGTGTCGAGCGAGAGGACTCCTTCCGTCTTCGGCGCGACCAGCTTCCGTTCCAGAATAGCCGTGACGGTGCCTATGGTGCCGTGGCCGCACATCGGCAGACAGCCCGAGACCTCGATGAAAAGCACGCCGATGTCGCAGTCCTCGCGGCAGGGCGGGACCAGGATCGTGCCCGACATGACGTCGTGGCCGCGGGGTTCGTACATCAGACCGGTGCGGATCCAGTCGTAGTCCCGCATCAGATGCTGCCGTTTCTCGCTCATCGTCGCGCCGTGGAAGACAGGCGCCCCGCCGGTGACGACGCGGACGGGATTGCCGCAGGTATGTCCGTCGATGCAGAAGAAGGTGCCTTCGCCCTGGCTCAAGATGCGCTCCGGTGCTGCATGGCGTTCTGGGTTCGCGGACCCTATTCTGCACGGGGATCGAAGGGGGCCAATGACGAAAGACCGTCGATACGCGACCGAAACGGATCGCAAGCTGTTGTTGCGGCTGCTGGACGCGGCCATCGAGCGCGTCCGCCCGGCTCAATGTCTCGCCGGATTCATGCCCGGTCCGGTGGCGGGCAGAACCGTCGTCGTCGGCGCCGGCAAGGCGGCCGGCGCCATGGCCGAGGCGTTCGAAGCGGCATGGGACGGTCCGGTCGAGGGGGTTGTGGTCACCCGCTACGGCTATTCGAAGCCGACGCAGCACATACGGGTCGTCGAGGCGGCGCATCCGGTTCCCGACGATGCGGGGCTGGCTGCCGCGCGCGAGATCCTCGAGATGGTTCAGGGGCTTGGGCCGGACGATCAGGTGATCTGCCTGCTGTCCGGCGGCGGATCGGCACTGCTCACCTGTCCGGTCGAGGGCGTCAGCCTCGCCGACAAGCAGACGGTGACGCGGCAGCTGCTGCGTTCGGGGGCGCCGATCCAGGACATCAATGCCGTGCGCCGGCACCTTTCGGCCATCAAGGGCGGCGGTCTGGCACGGGCGGCCGCGCCGGCGAAGGTCGTCACCCTCGCGATTTCCGACGTGGTCGGCGACAATCCGCTCGTGATCGCCTCGGGTCCCACGGTGCCGGATCCCAGCAGCGGCGCCGATGCCCTGGATGTGCTGGCTAAGTGGAAGATCGATCCGCCCGATGCTGTCCGGCGGAAGTTGGCCGAGGACAAGGCGCAGCTGCCGGCCTTCGAGACCGACTACCGCCTGATCGCGGCGCCCAGGGATGCGCTGGATGCCGCCACTGAGGTTGCCAGGGCCGAGGGGCTCGAAGTGCTGGATCTGGGCGACGGGCTGGAGGGCGAGGCGCGCGACGTTGCCGCCCGTCACGCCGACATCGCCCGCCGCATGCAGCGCCGGCCGGGTGACAGGGTGATCCTTTCCGGCGGTGAACTGACGGTCACGGTAACGGGCGAGGGCGGGCTGGGCGGCCCGAACCGCGAATACGCGCTTTCGCTGGCCATCACGCTGGGCGGCGCGGGTGGAATCTCGGCTATCGCCGCCGACACCGACGGTGTCGACGGGCTGGGCGAGGCGGCGGGCGCGCTGATCGACCCGACGACGTGGATCCGGGCGCAGAAGGCCGGCGTCGATCTGGGCGCGGCGCTTGCCGCGAACGACAGCCACCGGGCGTTCGAGGCGCTGGGCGATCTTGTCGCAACGGGTCCGACCTTCACCAACGTCAACGACTTCCGTGCCATCATTGTCCGCTCACGCCATGAGAGGTTCCATGCACCGTAACCGCCAGACCAAGATTCTCGCGACGCTGGGGCCGGGCACTTCGACGGCCGCGCGCATCGCCAAGCTGTTCGACAACGGCGTCGACGTCTTCCGCTTCAACTTCAGTCACGGCAGTCACACCGACCACCGCCGCCGCCATGGCATCGTCCGGGCACTGGAGGAGGCGCGCGGGCTGGCAGATCGGCATTCTCGCCGATCTTCAGGGGCCGAAGCTCAGGGTGGGCGAGTTCAAGGATGGCGGCATCGAACTGAAACGCGGCCAGAGACTGAAGCTCGACCTGCTGGACCGGCCGGGCACGGACAAGCGGGTGCAACTACCCCATCCGGAGATCTTCGAGGCTCTGGAGCCGGGAGCGGCGCTGCTCTGCGACGACGGCCGGGTGCGGCTGAAGGTGCTGGACTGCTCGAAGCGGGGCGCCGAGGTCGAGGTCATTTCCGGGTCCCGGCTGTCCGACCACAAGGGGGTCAACGTCCCCGATATCGTGCTGCCGCTGGCGGCGCTGTCGGAGAAGGACCGCAAGGATCTCGACTTCGCCATTTCGCTGGGCGTCGACTGGCTGGCGCTGAGTTTCGTGCAGCGCCCGGACGACATCGCCGAGGCGCGCAAGCTGGCCGGCGGGCAGGCCGCGATCATGGCCAAGATCGAGAAGCCGTCGGCCGTCCGGCAGATCGACGAGATTCTGGAGATTGCCGACGGCATCATGGTGGCGCGCGGCGATCTTGGCGTCGAGACTCCGGTCGAGGGCGTGCCTGCGCTGCAGAAGGACCTTGTGCGGCGCGCCCGGTCCATGGGCAAGACGGTCGTGGTCGCGACCCAGATGCTGGAATCCATGGTCAATAGCCCCTTCCCGACACGCGCGGAGGTCTCGGATGTCGCAACCGCGGTCTATGACGGTGCGGACGCAGTGATGCTGTCGGCCGAAACCGCGGTGGGCGAATTCCCGAACGATGCCGTGGCCACGATGAACAGCGTCATCGAGGCGACCGAGGGCGATGTGCACTACCGTGCGATCATGGAAGCCGACCATGTCGTGCCCGAAATCGACGGCGGCCGACGCCATCACCGCAGCCGCGCGTCAGGTCGCCGAGACCATCAACGCCGCCGCGATCGTGACCTACACCACCTCCGGCTCCACCACGCTGCGCGCTGCGCGGGAGCGGCCGTCCATGCCGATCCTCTGTCTCACACCGAAGCTGGAAACCTCCCGGCGGCTATCGCTCGCCTGGGGCGTGCACCCGGTGCTTACCGAGGACGCGCGCGACATGGCCGACATGGTGGAGAGAGCCTGCCGCATCGCCCTGCGTGAGGGACTGGCCTCCGACGGCCAGCGGCTTGTGATCACGGCCGGCGTGCCCTTCGGTACCCCCGGCGCCACCAACATCCTCCGCATCGCCTGGGTCGACGGATAGGGCCATGCGTCGTCCCGGCCTTGATCCGGGACACCGGCCTGGGCTTCGCTGTGCACAGGGAGGAGGCAATTTGCCTCCGGAACAGGTGCCGGACAGTGTCCGGGGGCCGGTGCAACGTGGGAGGAGCATCATGAGCTGGAAGAGTGTCGAGATCGAACGACGGGACGGCATCGCCGTCGTCACCATGGACCGCAAGGAGAAGCTGAACGCGTTCAACCCGGCGCTGATCCGGGAAATGACCGCGGTCGCCAAGAGCTTTCATGACGATCACGAGACTCGCGCGATCGTGCTCGCGGGCAACGAGAAGTATTTCTCCTCCGGCGCCGACCTGACCGATACCGAGATGTGGCAGACCGAGGGCATGACGGATCTGCAGATCCGGGAACGCTTCTTTCTTGGCGGCAAGTTGTGCGACGCCTGGGAGAATTTGCCGCAGATCACGGTGGTTGCCATGGAAGGCCTCGCCGTCGGCGCCGGTCTCGCTCTGCCGCTGGCCTGCGATTGGCGGGTAATGGGGCGGTCCTGCTACTTCTATGTGCCCGAGATCAAGATCGGCCTGAACCTGCAGTGGAACGCCCAGCCGCGGCTGACGCGGCTTGTCGGACCGGCGCGGGCCAAGCGCATCATCATCCTCTGCGAGCGGATGCAGTCGGATCAGGCGCTGGACTGGGGCCTTGTCGACGAGGTCGCCGATGATGGCAAGGCCAAGGACAAGGCCATCGAGCTGGCCGAACGCGCGGCGGAGATGCCTGCCGTTGCGGTGCGCATGGTCAAGGAGGCGGTCAACAACACGGCCAACGCCTTCAACAAGGCCGCAAGTTATGCCGATGCCGACCAGAGCTGGCTGGCCGGCGGTCTGACGCCGGCGCTGGAAGCCCGGAAGACCTTCAGCAAGGGATGAGTGCGCCCTGCCGGATCGGCTGCGGCGCGGGCTTTTCCGCCGACCGCCTCGATGGCGCGGTGGATCTGGCGCGCGAGGGCGACCTCGACGCGCTGGTTTTCGAATGCGTCGGCGAGCGGACGCTGGCATTCGCTCACCGCGACCGGAAGGCCGATCCGGCGAAGGGCTACAACCCGCAGCTGGAGGCGCGGCTCGCCGCCGTCTGGCCGCTGACGCTGGCCGGCGGCTGCACCATCGTCACAAACATGGGCGTCGCCAATCCGCTGGCCGCGGCCCGCGCCGCCATGGGACTCGGTGTTGAGGGCGCGTCGGTTGCGGCGGTCACCGGCGACGACGTGACCGCGCTGATCGGACCGGAGACGCCGCTGGACCGGGGACGGATGACCGTCGCCGATGTCGACCGGGCGCTGCTCGGCGCCAACGCCTATCTTGGCGCGGACGCCCTGCTGCCGGCGCTGGAGACAGGCGCGTCGCTGGTGATCGGCGGTCGGCTTGCGGACCCGTCCATGTTCCTCAGCCTGCTCCGTCACCGCTACGGCTGGGCCGGGGACGACTGGACCCGGCTCGGGGCGGGGACCCTGGTCGGTCACCTGATGGAATGCGGCACCCAGATCACCGGCGGCTACTTCGCCGATCCGGGTTTCAAGGACGTGCCCGATCTGGCGCGCGTTGGCTATCCCGTCGCCGAGGTGGACGCGGACGGTAATGTCGCCATCACCAAGCTGGAGAGCGCCGGTGGCATGGTCACTGCGGCCACGGTTAAGGAGCAACTGATCTACGAGGTGCATGATCCCTCGGCCTATCTGACGCCCGACGTTACCGCCGATTTCAGCGGCGTGCGGATCGACGACCGGGGCGGCAACCGGGTGGCACTGTCCGGCGCGGGCGGGCGTGAGCGGCCCGAGACGCTGAAGGTCACGGTCGCCTTCGACGGGGGCTTCCTGGCCGAAGGCGAGGTCTCCTATGCCGGACGGGGCGCGGCGGACCGCGCCCGGCTGGCGGGCGAGGTGGCCGAAGAGCGGCTGCGGCGGGTACACGGTTTCACCGAGGAACTCCGCATCGACATGATCGGCGTCCGCAGCCTGCACGCCCATCAGGACTACGGCGTCCCGGCGGCGGAAACAGATGTCCGCCTGCGCATTGCCGGACGCTTCCGGGACAAGGCGCGGGCGGACCTGCTGCTCTGGGAAGTGGAATCCCTGCTCTGCTGCGGCCCGGCGGGCGGCGGCGGTTTCCGGGGGCGGGCGACGCCCTCGGTCGTCACCCATGATGCCTACCTGCCGCGCGGCGACGTTCCGACCGCCGTGGAGGTGTTCCGGTGAGCCGCACCATCCCGCTGCACCAGATCGCCCATGCCCGCGCTGGCGACAAGGGCAACACATCGAACATCTCGCTCTGGGTCCACGACCCCGCGGACTACGACCTCGTCCGCGAACAGGTGACCGCGGACGCCGTGAAGGCGCATTTCGGGGCGCAGGTTAAGGGACGCGTGACACGTTACGAACTGCCCCATCTGCACGGCCTGAACTTTGTGCTGGTGGACGCGCTGGACGGCGGCGTCAACGGCTCGCTGAACCTCGACGGCCACGGCAAGAGCTGGAGCGCCATCCTGCTGGATCTGAATGTCGAGGTCCCGCAATAGGCTTGCGGCCCCTGCGGCGATCTGCGTTCAGTCTGGTCTTTGAAACCTCGGAGACCTGCCATGCCCCTCGAGCTCTGGATCGCCTTCGTGCTCGCCAGTGCGGCGCTCCTTGCCATTCCCGGTCCGACGGTGACCCTGGTCGTGTCCTATGCGCTGGCGCGGGGGCGTTCGACCGGCTGGGCCAGCGTGCCCGGCGTGGCGCTGGGCGACTTCACGGCCATGACCGCATCGCTGGCCGGCGCGGGCGCGATCCTCGCCGCCTCGGCGACGCTGTTCACCGTGCTGAAGTTCGTCGGCGCGGCCTATCTGATCTGGCTCGGCATCAGGCTCTGGCGGGCGAAGCCGGATATCGGCGAACTGGAGGCCACAGCGGCAAGGGGCGGGCAGCGGGCGATCTTCTGGCACGCCTGGATCGTCACGGCGCTGAACCCCAAGGGCATCGTCTTCTTCGTCGCGTTCGTCCCGCAGTTCATCGATCCGGCGCAGCCCGTCCTGATGCAGTTCGTCATCCTGGAGGCGACCTTCGTCGTCATGGCGGCGGTCAACGTGGCGCTCTGGGTGGTTGCAGCGGGCACGCTGCGTCAGCGCTTCCGCAAGCCGCAGACGCTGCGGCTGGTCAACCGGATCGGCGGCGGCTTCCTGATCGGGGCCGGACTTGTGACTGCAGCGGTCAGGCGCGTCTGACCCAGGTCAGCCCTGAATTTCGTCGGTCCAGACCTGAAAGCCGATGAGTTCGTTCGGCCCGAAGGTGTGGACCAGCGGAACATCCGCGGCGTCGCGGCCGATGGCCATGAGCACACGGCCGATGCGCGGTTGGTTGTTCCGGGGATCGAAGACCCACCAGCGATTGTCGAGCCAGACCTCCATCCACGCGGCGAAGTCGCCGGGCGGATAGGGTGGCGGAACGCCGATATCGCCGAGATAGCCGGTGCAGTAGCGGGCAGGAATGTTCATGCATCGGCACAGCGCGATGGCGAGATGGGTGAAATCCCTGCAGACACCGACGCCCTCGGCCAGCGCCTCCGCCGCCGTGCGGGTGGCGCGGGAATGTTCGTATCCGAAGGTCAGGTGATTGTGGACGAAATCGCAGATGGCCTGGACACGGGGCCAGCCCGGCGGGGCGGTCTCGAACATCGACCATGCCTGATCCGACAGCCGGTCCGTTTCGCAGTAGCGGCTGCCGAGCAGATAGGTCAGCACTTCCGGCGGCAGGTCCTCGACGGCGTGTTGCCCGGCGTTCCAGTCGACCGGATCCGGCTCGCCCAAATCCCGGATCACCGTATCGGTCTGCACCGAAAACTCGCCGGCCGGCGCGACCAGCCGGCTGCACCAGTTGCCGAACCCGTCGCGATAGCTGCTGGTAGGGGTCGCCGGCTCGGTGATCAGATGGTCCGGCTGCTCCAAGGCTGCGAACACGTGAGTAGTGCACGTTCAGCAGCAATATCATCGGTACCGGCTGGGGCAGCCGGTAGGTCATTCTGGATCCGATATGTATGCGCAAGCTGCCCCCTCCCGCCCGGCTGCGGTTGTCTAGATCGCTCCTTCGTCAGGCGTGTACTTGCCGCCCTTTCGGAACGGCGAGAGGTCGGAGAGATAGTCGATCTCCCGCTGCACCTCGCGGCGTTCGTGTTCCAGATAGTCGTCGACCGCGCGCCGGAAGCCCGGATCGGCGATCCAGTGGATCGAGTGCGTGGTCACCGGCAGGTAACCCCGGGCCAGCTTGTGCGGGCCCTGCGCGCCGGCCTCGACGCGGCTCAGGCCGTGCCGGATCGCCCAGTCTATGGCGCGGTAGTAGCAGAGCTCGAAATGCAGGAAGCGGTGGTCCTCGATGCAGCCCCAGTAGCGGCCGAACAGCGTCTCCGAGCCGGCGAAGTTGAGCGCCCCGGCGATGTAGCGCCCCTCTCGCTTCGCCATCATCAGCACGACATTCTCGCCCATCCGATCGCCCAGCAGCGAAAAGAAGGTGCGGTTCAGATAGGGCCGGCCCCACTTGCGGCTGCCGGTGTCCATGTAGAAGCGGTAGAAGGCGTCCCAGTGATCCTCGTTAAGGTCGGCGCCGGTGATCTCCTCGACCTCGATATCGTTCTCCAGCGCGCCCTTGCGCTCCTTGCGGATGGCCTTGCGCTTGCGGGAGGCGAGGTCTTCCAGAAAGGCGTCGAAATCGGCGTAGCCGTTGTTCTCCCAATGGAACTGCTCGCCGGTCCGGAACAGCCAGCCCTCCGAGCGTCCGAGCCGCGCCTCGGCCTCGGTGGGGAAGGTGATGTGCAGACTGGAGACCTTCATCTGACTGGCGGCCTGCGCCGCGCCCTGTAACAGCATCCGCCGCGTCTGGACGAGATCCTCGCCATCGCGGACCAGCAGTCTCGGACCGGTGGCGGGCGTGAAGGGTACGGCGATCTGGAGCTTGGGGTAGTAGCGGCCGCCGGCGCGCTCCAGGGCATTGGCCCAGCCATGGTCGAAGACGTATTCGCCCTGGCTGTGCGACTTCAGGTACATCGGCGCGCAGCCGATCAGCCGCCCGGACGGGTCCTCCAGCAGCAGGTGCTGCGGCATCCAGCCTTCCTCGGCGCTGGCGCAACCGCTTTCCTCCAGCGCCTGCAGGAAGGTGTGGCAGACGAAGGGGTTCTCCTCGCCCGCGCAGGCATCCCAGTCTTCTGCGGCGACGGTCGAGATGTCGCCGCAGAGCTTCAGTACGTATTCGTCGGAGACGTCTTCACTCTCACCCATGCGGTCAGCCGACCATCCGTCCGCTATCCTTCCAGTATTGCGCGCGGATCGCCTTCTTGTCCGGCTTGCCGATCGGCGTCACCGGAATGGCGTCCACGAAATCGATGCTCTTGGGCGCCTGGTTGGAGCCCTTGCGGTCCTTCACCATCTGCATCAGCGCCTGCGGGTCGGGCGACTTGCCCTCGCGCGGCACGATCAGCGCCTTCACGGCCTCGCCCCATTTCTGATCCGGTACGCCGATGACCGCGGCCATGGCGACATCCGGATGCGAAGTCAGCACATCCTCGACCTCGCGGGGGAATACGTTGAACCCGCCGGAGACGATCATGTCCTTCTTGCGGTCGACGATATACAGGTAGCCCTCATCGTCGATACGGGCCACGTCGCCCGTATGCAGCCAGCCGCCCTTCAGCGTCTCCTCGGTCTGCTCCGGCCGGTTCCAGTAGCAGTCCATCACCTGCGGGCCGCGGACGCAGATCTCGCCGGGCTCGCCCTCGGGCACCTCGTTCAGGTCGTCGTCCAGCAGCCGGACCTGGATATTGGCCACCGGCCGGCCGCATGAGGCGAACAGGTCGGGCCGGCTGCTGTCGTGATCCTGCTTGCTCAGGAAGGAGACCGGATAGCCCTCGGTCTGGCCATAGAGCTGGCCGAAGACGGGACCGATTCGTTCCAGACCCTCCATCAGCCGGGTCGGCGACATCGGCGACGCGCCGTACATCAGATAATCCAGGCTGGAGAGGTCGAAGTCCTCCAGCTTCGGATGGTCCAGCAGCAGGTAGATCATCGTCGGGACCAGCAGCGTCATGGTGATGCGTTCGCGCTGGATGGTGTCGAGCACCTGCCCGGCGTCGAAGCCCTTCATGAAGGTGACGCGGCCGCCGCGGTGCAGTGTCGGCGGCAGCTTGGTGCCGCCGACATGGCTGATCGGGGCCACGGCGAGATAGTTGATGTCTCTCGGAAACTCGAAATCGGCCAGGATCGCCGTCACCATGCCGATATAGCTCGGATGCGTGCGCAGGCCGCCCTTCGGCTTGCCCGTCGTGCCGCCGGTGTAGCTGATCCAGACCGGATCCTCCGACTGCGCCTCGACCACCGGCGAGACGGCGCCGGCTGCCTCGGCTTCGGCGCGGATATCGACGCCGTAGTCCGCCGGACCCAGCGTGAACACGGTCTTCAGACGCTCGACGGTCTCGGCCAGCTGCCGTCCCCTGTCGGCGTAGTTGTCGACGTCGACGAACAGATAGTCGATCTCGGCGTCTTCCAGCGTGAACTGGTGGTCTTCCAGCGAGCCCAGCGTGTGCAGCGGCGTCATGGACAGCCCCAGCGCCTGCGCCGCCACGCCGGCGAGATAGGCCTCGGCCCGGTTGGCGTTGAGCAGCGAGATGCGCTCGTGCCGCTTCACGCCGTGCTTCTTGTAGACGGCCTGGTATCGCGCGATCAGGTCCAGCGCCTGGGCATAGGTCCAGGTCCCGCCATATCCGCTGAAGGCCACCCGGTCGCCCCAGCCGCGCATGTCGCGCAGCAGCGCCTCGGAAGCTGTCAGTCCTGCATAGGGCGCTGCCGTCATCGTTTCTCTCCCGCGTCTTCCCCGCGGCGAGTGTCGCAAGCTGCCGCGTCGCGGGCAATGGGCCGCGTCGGCCCCGCTCATCTGCCGGACGCCGGAATTGCCGTGACCTGCGCGCCGGTCTCACGCAAGAATGAACAAACAACCGGCCCCGGCGTTCATTCAAAGAGGGCGGGCGGCGCATCGGCGCCGCGTCAATTCGGCGTAGCGCAACTCGAAAGCGCCGGGCCTATGCCCGGTCAGTGACAGTCCGAACGCCGAACAATGCCGGGAGGATGGCATGAAAATCAGACGCATCAGCGCCCGCCCCGTTTCGATCCCGATGAACCGGCCGGTGATCACCGGCGGAGGCGCGGTCGAGGAAGCGGTCTTCGTGCTCATCGACGTGGGCACCGACAGCGAGATCGTCGGCCGGTCCTACGTCTTCGCGGTCTCGCCCTTGCTCGCGAAGGAACTCGTCGCCCTGATCGAAGGCATCGGCGGGCGGCTGACCGGCGAGGACATCGCGCCGCGCGCCCTGCACGAGAAGATGTGGAAATCCCTGCGCCTCGCCGGCGTCGAGGGGTTCATCGGCTGGGCGATCGCCGGGCTGGACATGGCGCACTGGGATGCCTTCGCCAAGCAAGCCGGCATGCCGCTCTATCGTGTGCTGGGCGGCCAGTCGCGGGAGATCGACGCCTACAATTCCAACGGTCTCGGCCTGATCGGTCCGGAGGCGGCCGCGAAGGAGGCCGCCGAACTGGCGAAGGGTTTTGGCGCGGTGAAACTCCGGCTCGGCTACGCGGATGTCGAGGACGACTGCGAGGTGATCGAGGCGGTGATGGACGCCGTGCCGCCCGAGATGCCGGTCATGTGCGACTACAACCAGTGCCTGACCCGCTCCGACGCCAAGGTCCGGATGGCCGCCATCGATGACATGGGTCTGGCCTGGATCGAGGAGCCGCTGGCCCATGACGATGTCGACGGCTACGCCTCGCTCTGCGCCTATACCGAGACTCCGGTCCAGCTTGGCGAGAACGCGCGCAGCCCGGCCGAGATCGCCCGGCTGATCGCCGCCGAGGCCGCGGACCTGCTGATGCCCGACGTGGCCAAGATCGGCGGCGTGACGCCCTGGATGAACGCGGCGGACCAGTGCGCGGCCTCCCATGTGCGCCTCTCGACGCATCTCTTCCCAGAGATCAGCGCTCACATGATGGCCGCCAGCCCCACGGCGCACTGGCTGGAATATGTGGACTGGGCGGAAGCGGTGCTGGCCGAGCCGCTCAAGGTCGAGAAGGGCAAGACCCGCCCCTCCGAGACGCCGGGCGCCGGCATCGACTGGAACGAGGACGCCATCGCGAAGTTCGCGATCTGACCCAGCTCCTGTTGCTGTGTGGGTCAGGGCTCACCCGAGCCTCCCCCTCGGAGGGGGAGGGACTTGGAGGGTTCTAACCGGAAGCCTGCATCCTGACGCGCTCGCGGCGGCGGCCCCAGTCGCCGGGCGGACCGGCGAAACGGCCGGGCAGGGGCGTGTCGCAGAAGGTGCAGCAGCCCCGGTGGTCCAGGTGCCAGTCCGACAACAAGTGCCAGTCGCGGCCGATCACCATCGCCCCGCAGCCTGAACAGTAGGTCGACTGCGCCGGCTTGTGGTGGATGTTGCCGACATAGGCGTGCCGGACGCCGTTCTTCAGCGCGATGGACCGGGCGCGGAACAGCGTGTCCGGCGGCGTCCGGTCCTTGTCGAGCATGCGGAAATCGGGATGGAAGGCGGTGAAGTGCATCGGCAAATCGGGCCCCAGCGTCCCGACGACCCACTGGGTCATCTCCTCGATTTCCGCCTCCGAGTCGTTCTCGCCCGGGATCAGCAGGGTGGTGATCTCGACCCAGACATCTGTCTCGTTGACGAGATAGTCGAGCGTCTCCTTCACCGGCTCCAGCGCCGAGCCCGTGACCTTGCGGTAGAAGTCCTCGGTGAAGGCCTTCAGATCGACATTGGCGGCGTCCATGTAGCGATAGAACTCGGCCCTCGGCTCGGCGCAGATGTAGCCCGCCGTCACCGCGACGTTCTTCACCCCGGCCTCGTGGCAGGCGATGGCGGTGTCGACCGCGTATTCCAGGAAGATCACCGGGTCGTTGTAGGTATAGGCCATGGAGACGCAGCCCAGCCGCTGCGCGGTCTCGGCCAGCATCCGGGGCGGGGCTGAGTCGGCCAGCGTGTCCATCTCCCGGCTCTTGGACATGTCGTGATTCTGGCAGAACTTGCAGGTCAGGTTGCAGCCCGCGGTCCCGAAGGAGAGGATCGGCGTGCCCGGATGGAAGTGGTTGAGCGGCTTCTTCTCGATCGGGTCGATGCAGAAGCCCGACGAGCGGCCATAGGAGGTGAGCACCATCTGCTCGCCCTCGCGCTGGCGGATGAAGCAGAGGCCGCGCTGGCCGTCGTTCAGTTGGCAATAGCGCGGGCAGACCTCGCAGCGGATGCGCCCATCCGGCTGCTTCGAATAGTACCGCCCGGGGACCGTTCCGACATGATCCAGCATGGCGCTATCGTGCCTGAGCGGCCCGTGTGGCACAATCGGGCGCAATACCTGAGGAGCGTTCCATGACCTCTCGATCCCCCGCCGTTGCGGGCGCGTTCTATCCGGCGGAACCGGAGAAGCTGAAGGTCGGCGTCGACGGGCTGCTGGCCGAGGCGAACCGGCGCATGGCGGGGCCGGTGCCGGCGCCCAAGGCGTTGATCGCGCCTCATGCGGGCTATGTCTATTCAGGCGCCGTGGCCGCCAGCGCCTATCAGCGCATCCAGCCGGCCAGGGAGAACATCAGGCGCGTGATCCTGCTCGGGCCGGCGCACCGCGTCGCGTTCCAGGGCTTTGCGCTGCCGTCGGTCGAGGCCTTCGATACGCCGCTCGGGCCGGTGAAGCTGGACCGCGCGGTGATCGACCGACTGGTCGAGGTCCGCGACGACTGCGCGCTGCGCGACGACGCCCATGCGCAGGAACACAGCCTTGAAGTGCATCTGCCCTTTCTGCAGCGGACGCTGCCGGACTTCACGCTGGTTCCGATCGTTGTCGGCGATGCCCATCCCGACCGCGTGGCGCATCTGCTGTCCCAGCTCTGGGGCGGGGAGGAGACGCTGATCGTCGTCTCGACCGATCTCTCGCACTACCACCCCTATGACGAGGCGCGGAAGATCGACGGCGACACGGTGAAGAAGGTCGAGCTGATGCAGGTCGGCAGCTTCGCCGGCCCGCAGGCCTGCGGCAGCCGGCCCGTGAACGGGCTGCTGAAACTGGCGGCACATCTGGGCCTGCGCATCACCGAACTCGACGTGCGCAATTCCGGCGATACGGCGGGGCCAAAGGACCGCGTCGTCGGTTATGCCTCATGGGCGCTGGAGCCGGCGGACACCGCGCGGCTGGCGGATGCCCACCGGACGCAGCTGATCCGCACGGCGGCGCAGGCCATCGGCATCCGCCTCGCGCGGAACAAGCGACCGGAGATCAATCTGGAGACCTTCCCCAACGAGGTCCGGACCATCGCGGCGACCTTCGTCACCATCAATCTGAAGGGGCGGCTGCGGGGCTGCATCGGGTCGCTGAAGGCCCACCGGCCGATGGCCGCCGACGTGGCCTGGAACGCGGTCTCCGCCGGGTTCGAGGACCCGCGCTTCAATACGCTGACGCCGGGCGAGTTCCAGGCCTCGGATCTGGAGATCTCGATCCTCTCCAACCCGGCGCCGCTCGCCTTCGAAAGCCAGGAGGACCTGCTGGCGAAGCTCCGGCCAGCACCGCGACGGGCTGATCCTGGAGAGCGCCCGCCGGCGCGGCACCTTCCTGCCCAAGGTCTGGGAAGGGCTGGAGACGCCGGAGAAGTTCCTGAACGGCCTGAAGGTGAAGGCCGGCCTGCCCCGCGACCACTGGGCCAGCGACCTGAAGATCTGGCGCTACACGACCGAAACCTTCGGCGCGCCGGTGCCGCAGGAGCTGTTCCGAAGGGCGGCGTGAACCGAGCAGGCGGGATGGGGATGGCTGGGTCGGCCATCCCGCCGACATCCAGAAGGTTTGATCCGAAACATTGAGCGGCGGAACCGCTCAGGAATGGGTCCCGGGTCAGGCCCGGGACGCCGTTCCGTGCTGGAAATCGGTCAGTCCGCCGCCTGATCGCCGATCTTGTCCTGCGTCTTCGTCTCGAAGTCGCTGGCGTCGTGGCGCTCGTGCAGCTGGCTGGCCGGGTCGCCCATGACCCGGTTGACCATGCGGCCGCGCTTCACCGCCGGGCGCGCGCCGATCTGGTCGGTCCATCGGACGACGTTCTTGTAGGACGCGCCCTGGATGAACTCGCCGGCCTCGTAGATCAGGCCCTTCACCAGCGCGCCGTACCACGGCCAGACGGCCATGTCGGCGATGGTGTATTCGTCGCCGCCCAGATACTCGCTCTCGGCCAGACGGCGGTCGAGCACGTCCAGCTGCCGCTTCACCTCCATGGTGAAACGGTTGATCGGGTATTCCATCTTGTAGGGCGCGTAGGCGTAGAAGTGGCCGAAGCCGCCGCCCAGATAGGGTGCGCTGCCCATCTGCCAGAACAGCCAGTTGATGGCCTCGGTCCGCCCGGCGTGATCCTCGGGCAGGAAGGCGCCGAACTTGTCGGCCAGGTAAAGCAGGATCGAGCCGCTCTCGAAGACCCGCACCGGCTTGTCGCCGCTGTGGTCGACCATGGCCGGAATCTTGGAGTTCGGGTTGGCGTCGACGAAGCCGGAGCCGAACTGGTCGCCGTCGCCGATCTTGATCAGCCAGGCGTCGTATTCGGCGCCGCTGTGACCGGTGGCCAGCAGCTCTTCCAGCATGACGGTCACCTTCACGCCGTTCGGCGTCGCCAGCGAGTAGAGCTGAATCGGATGCTTGCCGACCGGCAGGTCCTTGTCATGGGTGGGACCGGCGATGGGGCGGTTGATGTTGGCGAAGCGGCCACCGCTTTCCTTTTCCCAGGTCCAGACCTTCGGCGGTGTGAATTCGTCCTGCGCGCTCATCGGAGACTCCCCGTTCGAATGATTGGCTGAACCATGATCTAGGCAAGGATGCCGGATTGTCCATTCCGGGACGCAGCCCCTCGGTGTCCGGATGAAAACACCGGATGCCGTTGAAGCTGTCGGCCCCTATTCTGTCCGCATGGACGATCCGATTGCCAGCGACAGCGACACACTGCGTTTCTATGCCGAGGAAGCACCGGTCTACACGGCCAGCGGACCGGGCGGCGTCAGCCGGTTCCTTCCGCAGTTCCTGGAGCGTCTCGAGCCTGGCGCACGGATTCTTGAACTGGGCTGCGGCGGCGGACGGGACAGCGAAGAGATGCTGAAACGGGGCTTCGACGTCACGCCGACGGACGGGGTTGCCGAGATCGCGCGGCAGGCGGAACAACGGCTCGGCCGGCCTGTCCGTGTCATGGCCTTCGACGAGCTGCAGGATGTGGCGAAATATGACGCCGTCTGGGCGCATGCCAGCCTGTTGCATGTACCGCTCACGGCCCTCCCGGGCGTGCTGGCGCGCATCCACACGGCGCTGAGACCCGGTGGTCTGCATTTCGCCAACTTCAAGGCCGGCGGCGCGGACGGCCGCGACGAGTTCGGCCGCTATTACAACTACCTGTCGCTCGACCAGATGCTGGACGCCTACCGTGCATCGGCGGCGTGGGAAGTTGTCGAAAGCGACGAGTATCTCGGCGGCGGCTACAAGCAGGGCGAGATCCCCTGGGTCGCGATCACGGTCCGTAAGCCCACAGCACCGTCGTGAAGGTGGAAGACATCAAGGCGCTGCTCGGGTCGGACCCCGCATTCCGGCAAATGCTGGAAGCGGTCGCGGCGCTGGATCTGCCCGACGGCTGGATCGGCGCAGGCGCGGTCCGTAACCGGGTCTGGGATGCGTTGCACCGGCGCGATGGGCCGTTGCCGGATGCCGATGTGGATGTGGTCTATTTCGACCCGAACGTGCTCCTTCCGGACCAGGATCGACATCACGAGGCAGCGCTCGCGGGCTTGCTCCCCGGCCATGATTGGCAGGTCCGCAACCAGGCGCGCATGCATGCGGAAAACGGCGATGAGCCCTATCGCGACACCGCCGACGCCATGTGTCACTGGCCGGAGACCGCGACCGCCATCGGCGCGCGCCTTTCCGGCGTTCACATCGAGTTGCTGGCCCCGTTCGGCCTTTCGGACCTGCTCGGCCTGATCATTCGACCGACGCCGGCCTTCCGGGCGAAGCCGGAGATTTTCCGCGCGCGACAGGCGGCGAAGAACTGGCGCGAGCGCTGGCCGAAACTGGAAGCTGCGGCCTGACCGGCCCTACGCCGCCTGCAACTGCAGCGTCTTCGCCTTGGCGTAGGTCAGCTTGGCGACGATCTGGCCGTCTTCGTTGAAGTGCAGCAGATCGAGGCCGCGCCATCCCGTGCGGCCGCGTTTGGTGTCGAAGGAACAGAGCCAGCTGACCATGGTCTTGTTGGTCTCGGGATCGACGAAGATGTCCTCTTCGGCGAAGCGCATGGCGCCGAAGGAGCCTTCGAACTGCGGTCGGAAGGCCTCGCGGATGGCTTCCATGCCCTCCGCGGGCGAGCCATCGAACTGATCGTAGACGGCGCCGTCGGCGAAGTAGCTCATCACGCCGTCCAGATCGTCATTGTTGAAACAGGCGGTGAAGTCGAGTGTCAGATTCTTCAGCCGCTCGTAGCCCAGCGATTGCGTCATGGTGTGCTCCCTTGTCTCTGTCAAACCGGATCGTAGGGGAAGACGTCGGTGTAGTTGCCCAGATCGGTGAAGGCCGGGCGGAAGACCGGCATCGCATGATCCAGCACGGTGTCGACGGTCCAGCCCTCCAGCCGTGTCATGTTGCGGACCGGGCGCGGATGGCTCCAGACGAAGATCTCGTTGCCGCGGACCGAGAAGATCTGGCCGTTGATGTCCTTCGCCTCGTCGGCCAGCAGCGCCACTGTCGGCGGCGCGATCTGGTCGGGCCGCATCTTCTTCTGGATCATCTCCATGCGCCGCCGGGTGGCCTCGTCCTTGATCGGGATGGTGGCGATCATGCGGGTCCATGCCGAGGGCGAGATGACATTGCAGCGGACATTTTTGCGCGCATTCTCCTGCGCCACGATGTGCGACAGGCCGGCAATGCCCATCTTGGCGGCGCCGTAGTTCGCCTGCCCGACATTGCCGATCAGCCCCGACGTCGAGGAGAACAGCACGATCGACCCGTCTTCCTGCTCGCGAAAATGGTTGATGGCCGCGCGGCAGACGTTGAACGAGCCTTTCAGGTGCACCTCGATCACCTGATCCCAGTCGGACTCGGACATCTTGTGCAGCATGGCGTCGCGCAGGATGCCGGCTGGGCTGATGATCCCGTGCAGGCCGCCGAAGCTGTCCAGCGCCTGTTTGACCATGTCCTCGCAATGCGAAAGCTCGGAGACGCTGCCGCCGTTCGCGACGGCCTCGCCGCCATTGTCGCGGATTTCCTTCGCGACCTGTCCGGCGACGCTCTCGTCGCCCAGATCGCCGCCCTCGATCGAACCGCCGAGGTCGTTCACGACCACCTTCGCGCCTTCCCGCGCGGCCAGCAGCGCACATTCCTTGCCGATGCCGCGTCCCGCGCCGGTGACGATGACGACCTTTCCGTCCAGCTTGCCCATTGGCTCCTCCCCATGGCCCTGTCTATCGTCGGCAGTCTAGTGACCTTGGGGGAGGCGAAGCCATGTCCGAATTCGAAACCGTCCTATACGAAGAACCCGCGCCGCATATCGCGCGCATCGTGCTGAACCGGCCGGACGCCCGGAACGCGCAGAGCACGAAGCTGCTCTACGAACTCAACGCCGCCTTCGACCGCGCGGCCCATGACGACAACATCAAGGTGATCATGCTGGCCGGCGCCGGACCGCATTTCTCGTCCGGGCACGACCTGCGCGAGGCCGATCCCTACGACCGGATGGACGATTTCGAGACCGTCGGTACCTGGTGCGGCTGGCACTGCGCCGGGGCCGAAGCCCAGATGGCGAGGGAGAAGGAGATCTATATCGGCTTCTCCGAGCGCTGGCGGAACATCCCGAAACCGACCATTGCCGTGGTGCAGGGCAAGGTGATCGCTGGCGGGCTGATGCTGATCTGGCCCTGCGACATTATCATCGCGTCCGACAATTCCATGTTCCTCGACAACACGGTGGCGATGGGCGTCGGCGGGGTCGAGTACTTCGCGCATCCCTGGGAGGTCGGGCACCGCAAGGCCAAGGAGATGCTGTTCACCGCGGACTGGCTGAGCGCCGAACAGGTCGCGAAGCTGGGCATGATCAACCACATCGTCCCGCGCGACGAACTCGACGGATTCGCGCTCGGCATGGCGGAGAGGATCGCGCAGAAGCCGCTCTTCGCGCTGAAGCTCGCCAAGGAGGCGGTCAACGCCGCTCAGGACTGCTCGGGCCGCGAGAACGCCATGAAGACCGCCTTCGCCCTGCATCACGTGGCCCACAGCCACAACATGCAGGTGCACGGCATGCTGATGGACCCGAGTGGCGTCAGCCCGGCAGTCGCCGGCAAGGCGAAGAAGTAGCAACCTCGCGCTGTGGGCGGTCAGGCGGCGATGCCCGCCTTCCGGCGTTCGACCATGCCGAACAGGTCGCGGGGATCGTCCGGGTCGGCCAGCATGTCGAGCCGCTCGCAGAAGGGGTGCTCGGCGATGGTCGCGTGGATGTAGCGCAGCGCCGAGAAGTCCTCGATGGCGAAGCCGACGCTGTCGAACAGCGTGATCTGGCCGGTCGAGGTGCGGCCCGCGGCCTCGCCGCGCATCACCTGCCAGAGTTCGGTGACGGCGTGGTCGGGATCGAGTTGCTGGATCTCGCCCTCGATTCGCGTCTGGGGCGGGTATTCGACGAAGATGTCGGAGCGGAGCAGGATGTTGCGGTGCAGCTCCGTCTTGCCCGGGCAGTCGCCGCCGATGGCGTTGATGTGCACGCCGGCGCCGACCATGTTGTCGGTCAGGATGGTGGCGTACTGCTTGTCGGCGGTGCAGGTGGTGATGATCTCCGCGCCCTCGATGCAGTCCTCGGCGGTGGTGCAGGCGGTGACCTTCAGACCGGAACCGGCCAGGTTGCGCTTCGCCTTCTCTGTCGCCGCCGGATCGATGTCGTAGAGCCGGACCGCTTCGATCCCGCATAGCGCCTTGAAGGCGAGCGCCTGGAACTCGCACTGCGCGCCGTTGCCGATCATGGCCATCGTCTTCGCGCCCTTGGGAGCGAGATATTTCCCGACAAGCGCCGAGGTGGCGGCCGTGCGCAGCGCCGTCAGCACGGTCATCTCGGTGAGCAGCAGCGGATAGCCGTTGCCGACATCGGCCAGCACACCGAAGGCCGTGACCGTCTGGAAGCCCTGCTTCATGTTCTTCGGATGGCCATTCACATACTTGAAGCCGTAGCGCTCCTTGTCCGCGGTCGGCATCAGTTCGATCACGCCTTCCGCCGAGTGGGAGGCGACGCGCGGGGTCTTGTCGAACTCCTCCCAGCGCAGGAAATCGGCCTCGATATAGCCGGCCAGATCGCGGATCACGTTCTCGATGCCGATGGTGTTCACCAGCCGCATCATGTTGTCGACCGAAACGAAGGGGACATAGGCGAGATCGGAGGGGAGGGGGTGGCTCATGACGGTCTCCTTGTGCGTCAGAGATCGCGGCTGCGGCCGTCGAGGATGCGGCGGCCGAACAGGCTGGCGGTGAGGTCGGTCAGCAGGATCGCGGTCTTGCCGCGCTCGTCGAGGAAGGGGTTCAGTTCCACGAGATCGAGCGAAGTCACCAGACCGCTGTCGTGCAGGATCTCGGTGATCAGATGCGCCTCGCGGAAGGTCACGCCGCCGGGGACGGTGGTGCCGACGGCCGGCGCGATGCCCGGGTCGATGAAGTCGACGTCCAGGCTGACATGCAGGTGACCGTTCTCGGCCTTCACGCGCTCGATGAAGGCGTTCAGCGGCGCGACGATGCCGCGCTCGTCGATGGCGCGCATGTCGATCACTTCCATGCCGACCGACAGGATGCGTTCGCATTCGGCCGGATCGACCGAGCGGATGCCCATCATCATGACGTGCTTCGGATCGACCCGGGCTTCCAGTGCCGGATAGCCGTCGAAATCCTCCATCCCGGTGAAATAGGCGACCGGCGTGCCGTGCAGATTGCCGCTGGTGGTCGAGCCGAGGGTGTGCAGGTCGGGGTGGGCGTCGAGCCAGAGCACGAAGAGCGGGCGATCCTGATCGGCGGCGCGGCGCGCGAGGGCGGGCACGGTCCCGCCGGACAGGCTGTGGTCGCCGCCCAGGAAGATCGGCACGTCGCAGCCGGAAGCGACGTCATAGGCGACGTCTCCCAGGGTGCGGATCCAGTCGACGGTTTCAGCGAAATTGCGCAGGCGCGGGTTGGGATGGCTCGGCGCGGCGCCGCGTTCCGGCCCGATATCGCCGAGATCGTGCACATCGAGTTCCAGCTTCTTCAGCGTTTCGACGAGGCCGGCGGTCCGAAGCGCCGCAGGGCCCATCTGGCAGCCGCGGAGTCCGGCGCCGGATTGAACGGGCGCGCCTACGATCCTGCATGTCCTGGTCATTCCGGATCCTCCTTCTGGGTGGCTTCAATGTCGGTGTTTCCGCTGTTGCGCGGGAGTGAGAAAAGTGATCAATCTTCAAGGTCGATTGAGCATTTTGACAAGTGGAATGGTCAGAATGATGACTGATGCGCTGGAACTCACCGCGACCGACCGCCGCCTGATGGGTGAACTGCGCCGCAACGGCCGGGCGTCGATCACCGAACTCGCGGCGACGCTGGGCATCTCCCGCGCTACAGCCAAGGCGCGGCTGGAGCGTCTGATCGCAGGCGGCGCGATCCGCCGTTTCACCATCGAGACCGATCTGGACGAACGCGATCTCGTGCGCGCCATCACCACGATCGAGCTTCGGGGATCGATGTCGCAACAGGTGATCCGCAAGCTCCGGTCCCTGCCCGAGGTGGACCAGATCTACGCGACCAACGGCGCCTGGGATCTGGTCGCGGAGATTCGGGCCGATACGCTTGCCGCCTTCGACCGGGTGCTGCGGGAGATCCGCAACATTCCCGGCGTGCTGAACAGCGAGACCAGCCTGCTGCTCAACCGGGCCTGACGCCCGCCTCAGCCGGTCTGGTGTTTCCAGGGGCCGGAATAGCCCGTCGACCAGTCCGGCGGCAGTTCGCAGCCGCGCGGGTCATGGCTGGCCCAGCGCGCCGGTTTCCCGCGCACGATCTCGCCCTGATAGGGGCTGGGGATCGGGTTCACCACATAGGGCATGGAATCGGCCGAGCTGTAGACGTTGAGCAGCATGGGCCGCATCCGGCCGCTGACATTGGCTTCCGAACCGTGGATGACGCGGCAGTTGATCAGCACGGCGGATCCGGCGGGACCGGTCAGGCTGATCACGTCGTCGCGCCAGCCGGGCGCCAGGTCGTCCTCCGGGATGCGGAGGACCCAGTTGCCGTCGCGATCGTACATGGAGTGCATCGGCGGCTTGTGGCTGCCGCGGATCGCCAGCAACGGCCCTTGCTCGACGCCGCAATCCTCCAGATAGATGCCGACCGTGACGGGGCTGTAGTCGGTGTGCGGCCAAGCCGGAATGTCCTGGTGCCAGTCGAAGCGGTGGCCGCCGGAGGGCCATTTGAAGTTGAGCTTGGAGTGAAAGAACTTCACGTCCGGCCCGCAGACATCAGCTGCGACATCGGCGGATGGCGACTCCTTCGCGAAGGCCCAGAACTCCGGATGATGGCTGACGGGGCTGGTGAGGCGCCGGAGCCGCGGGTTGTCCGGGCCGTGCCCGTCTTCCAGAACGAAGGTGCCGTCGTCGGCGGAGACTTCGCGGCTGCGCTGCACCATCTCCTGCATGGCCGCCCGGAGACGGTGGAGCCAGCGGTCGTCGGCCACCCCTTCGACGACGAGGCAGCCATCCTCGAAGAACTGCTCCTGCTGCGCCTTCGTCAGTACGGTGGGCGAGTGTTTGAGAACGTCTTCTTCAAGCATGCCGGCCTCAGACCGCCGGGGGCCGGGCGCAGACCTGGTCGTAGGCGAAGCGCTGCGTCAGGCCGCCGGACTGCTGGTAGATGTCCAGCGTCGCCTCATAGGCCGCGTCGGTGATCTCGATATGCGGTGTCCAGTTGCCGAGCGCCTGATAGGTGGCGATGCACTTCGCCAGCACATCCTCGTCGGTGTCGGGGAAGTACGGCTTCTCGGCTTTCGCGACCTCGGCGGCCGGCGTCTCGTTCAGCCAGACCCTTGTCTTCCTGTAGGCGCGGGTGAAGGCCTTCGCCATGTCGGTTGCCAGCCATTCCGGTGTGGCGGCGAGACTGGAGAACCCGCAGGGGCCGACCTTCGGCCCGACCTGGGCGACGATATGACCGACGCCATCGGCTTCCAGCTGCTGCGGGAACGGGCCTTGCTGCTGCACGTACTGGCCTTGACCGTTACGGAAGGCCTCGTCGATGGCCGCGGCGCCGCCGGGCGTGATGGGCACCAGCTTGTCGAAATCGATGCCGGCCTTGTGGCAGCCGTAGCGGAACATGACCTGCGGCTGGCCGCCGCCGAACATCACCACTTCCGAGCCTTCCAGCTTCGACCAGGCGAAATCGGGATCGGGCTCCCGTGCGGTGATGAAGAAGCCGTCCATCTCGTTGACCTGAGCGAAGTGCTTCACCTTCGGCGTCTCGCCCATCGACAGCACGCCGAAGCCCTGGCTCAGCGCCGACTGCACGACATCGACTTCGCCCCGGCCGGCTGCCTCGATGGCGGATACGCCGGGCGGCGACACCGACCAGTCGGTTTCCAGCCCCTCTTCCTTGAGGAAGCCGCCGGCGAAGGTGGCGATCAACGGCGAATAGAAGGCCGAGAACAGCGTGAACTGTATGCGAATGGTGTCCATGGCCATGTCCTCCCCTGTGACCGGACCCGAGTGTGGCCCAGCAGACCGCCACGGTACAAGGCGGCAGGGCTTGGCGGCGGCGCATGGCAGTGCTGAAATGGGACCGGGGAGGACATGACAGTGACCAGTATCTTCAAGGCAGAACCGCTGCACCCGGAGTTCGGCGCCAGCTTGACGGGCGTCGATCTGAAGGGCGATCTCACGCCTGAGATCGTCGAGGCGATGCATGCGGCTATCGACGAATATTCGCTGGTGGTCTTCCCCGGCCAGTTCCTCGACGATAACGGCCAATTGCGGGTGACCCGTGCCCTGGGCGAGCCCGAAGCCGAACATGTCACGCTCGGCAACACCGGCCGGGTGGTCTATTTCGGCACCATCGGCAATGTCGATCCCGACGGGACCAAGCGCGGCAATACCGACCGCAAGGTCTTCTTCCAGACCGGCAACAACATGTGGCACTCGGATTCGTCGTTCCGTGAGGTGCCCTCCTATGTCTCGATCATGTCGGTGCACGAGGTGCCGGACGAAGGCGGCGAGACCCTTTTCGTCAGTCAGCGCGCCGCCTATGAGCGGCTGCCGGCGGCGAAACAGGCGGAGATCGATCCCCTGATCGCCGTGCACGACTACGTCTTCTCCCGCACGAAGGTGCATCCGGAGGCGGTATCGCCGTCGCATGCGGCCTCGCTGCCGCCGGTGCGGCAGAAGATGGTCCGCACCAACCCACGGACGGGACGGAGGAACTTCTATGTCGGCTCCCACGCCCGGGTCGTGGACGGCTGGGAAGATGCGCCCAGCCGCGCGCTGATCGAGGGCCTGCTCGAGGAGGCCATCGGCGAGGAACACATCTACAGCCACAGGTGGCAGCCGGGCGAGCTGGTGATCTGGGACAACAGGTGTCTGCTGCACCGCGGGGTCGGCTACGACGCGGACAAATACCGCCGTTACATGCGCCAGACCCGTGTTACCGGTGCAGGCAACACGCTGAGCGAGTAGGGGTCAGATTCCGAAGAGTTCGTTCAGCGTCAGGACGCGGTGCACGGCCATCGTCGAGGTCATCGGAAGATCGAAGGTGCCTGCCGGATTGAACTGTTCGAGCACCAGACGCGCGCTGTCGCGGCCGACCAGCTTCTTGCACCAGGCGGTGACTTCGCCCTCGGCGCCGGCCATCTGCACGACGACATAATCACCCGGACGGGCCGGCCGTCGGCCGGAGACGTAGATCAGTTCGCCTTCCTCGAACCGGGGCGCCATCGAGTTCGCCGACAACGTAGATGGCGTAGACATCGACCGCGGTGGCGATACCGGGCGGCCGGCGGACATGATCGATCGGCGTGTCCGATTCCAGCTGGAAGGCGCCGGTCAGGCTGCCGGCCGCCGTGCCCATGACGGGAATGTCCGCCGGCATCTGTTCCCTTGGCGGCATGCCGGGCGCATCCTCGGCCGACAGGGCTTGTTCGGGCGGGGCCATGGTGCCGCGCCCAGTGGCCAGCCATTCGAAGGAGCAGTCGAGGACGTTGGCCAGTTTTTCCAGCGTGTCGCGCCGCGGGTTCCTCGACAGGCCCCGCCTGATATTGCGGATGATCTCGGGCCGACCCGCCGCCAGCATGGAGGCGCGGTAGTCGGTCAGATCCATCGCCTTGAGGCGCTGGTCGATCCGTTCAAGCAATTCCTGATTCGCCATGATGGCACTATGCCACTACCGAACCGGTAACACCAGTATTGATACCGGTAACGTGAACGGAATGTTGCCGTATCTTTAGGCTCCGTTAACGAACCGTTCGCATGATATGCTGCAATGCACTCGGTGACCTGGCGGGCATGACCTTAGAACCGACATCACTGGACACGCTCTGGTTGGTCGTGGCGGCCGGCCTGGTGTTTCTCATGCAGGCCGGTTTCTGCGGCCTGGAGGCCGGTTTCGTCCGTTCCCGTAACACCATCAACGTTGCAGCCAAGAACCTCATCGACTTCTGCATCGCGGGCCTCGTTTTCTGGCTGGTCGGCTTCGGCCTGATGTTCGGGGAGAGCGGGCTGACGCCGGAAGCCGACGAGAACGGCTGGCTCTCCGCCTTCTTCCTGTTCCAGCTCATGTTCTGCGGCACCGCGACGACGCTTGTTTCCGGCGCGGTCGCCGAGAGGATCCGGTTCACCGGCTATGCCGTACTGGCACTGCTGATTGCCGGCCTGATCTATCCGGTCGCCGGAAACTGGGCCTGGGCGGGCCTGGACGGCGGCGAACCCGGCTGGCTCGCGGAGATGGGGTTTCTCGATTTCGCAGGCTCGACGGTCGTTCACTCCGTCGGCGGCTGGGTCGCGCTGGCCGCGATCCTGCTGATCGGTCCGCGCCATGGCCGCTTCGACCGGGGCGCCGAGGCGCCGCAGCCGCACAGTCTGCCGCTGGCTGCCGGCGGGCTGCTGTTTCTATGGCTCGGCTGGGTTGGCTTCAATGGCGGCTCGACGCTGGCGCTGAACGGCATGGTGGCGCCCATCATCGTCAACACCATGCTCGCGGCCTGCGCCGGCGGCGCCGCCGCCTCGGCGCTTTCGATGGCCCTTTACCGCCGGACCCGCGTCGATGCGCTGATCAACGGCATTCTGGGCGGTCTCGTCGGCATCACGGCCAGCGCCGACATCGCGAATGGCGGCACCTCGATCCTGATCGGCGCTGTCGGCGGCGCACTCGTGATTCCGTCGACCGAACTGCTGGTCCGGCTCCGGCTGGACGACGCCGTCGCCGCGGTACCGGTTCATCTGTTCGCCGGAATCTGGGGGACGCTCGCCGTTGCCCTTGCCGGGAACGCCGATGCCTTCGGCCAGGCCGTGGTACGAACAGCTCCAGATTCAGGCGCTGGGCGTCGCGGTCTACGGCGCTTTCGCCTTCGGCAGTTCGCTGGTTCTCATCTGGCTGCTGTCGAGGTTCATCCGCCTGCGCGCGACCGAAGAGGAGCAGCGCATCGGCCTGAACGCCACCGAGCACAACGCCGTCTCCGCCGCCCACGATCTGGCCATGGCGATGCAGGTGCATTTCCGCGAGGGGCAGGTCGGCGAGCCGGTTCATGTCGAGACCGGCAGCGATGTCGAGGTGGTCGCCCGCCAGTACAATCGCGTCGCCGCGCGTGTGAAGAGCGATACCGAACGGCTGGAGAAGACAGTCGAGCAACTGGCCGACGCGCGCGATCAGGCCGAACAGGCCAACCGCGCCAAGTCGGCCTTCCTCGCCAACATGAGCCACGAACTCCGTACGCCGCTGAACGCGATCATCGGTTTCTCCGAGATCATGACCACCCAGACCTTCGGGCCGATGGGCAATGAGCGTTACGGCGACTACGCCACCGACATCAACGAGGCCGGGCGCCATCTGCTCAGCCTTGTCAACGACATGCTCGATCATACCAGCATCGAGGCCGGCAAGATCGAGCTGAACGAGCGGGAGATCAATCTGCCCGGGCTCGTCGAATCGGTGTTGCGTAGCGTCCATACGCTGGCGGAGAAGTCAGAGGTGGAGATTTCGGCCGATTGCGCGCCCGGTCTGCCGGTGCTGATGGGGGACGAACGTATCGTGCGCCAGATGGCGCTCAACCTGGTCACCAACGCCATCAAGTTCACGGACCCCGGCGGACGCATCGCCCTGACCGTCAGGCTGGAGCCGGACCGCCGGATCGCGCTGGTCGTGGCCGATACGGGCATCGGCATGACCCGCGAGGAGGTCGAGCGGGCCATGGAACCCTTCACCCAGCTCAACCAGGACTACAACAAGTCCCAGGGCGGCACCGGTCTCGGCCTGCCGCTGGTCCGGTCCATGGCGCGGCTGCATGGCGGCTCGCTCACCATCGATTCGATGAAGGCGCACGGCACCACGGCGACCATCCGCTTCCCCGCCGACCGGACCCTCGACAATGCAGAGGCCGCCGACTGAGCCTCAGAGGCTGTTGGCGAACCCGATGACGGACTCGGCCAGACGTTCCGGTCGCTCGGCCGGGATCAGGTGACCGCAATCCGGCCAGTCCTGATGCCGCCCGTCCGGCAGCAAAGCCCGCAGTTCGGCGACCACGTCCGCGTCGTGGAAGACCCTGTCGCAGAGCCCGGTGATCGTCAGCACCGGCAGCCGCAGGTCCTGCCAAGGGACGTCCCAGTGGGTGCCGGCCTGTGTCTCCATCAGCCGGTAGTGGCCCGAAGACGGATCCTCCGGAATGTAGTCGGTGGTTTGTATGTGGTTCGGCCGGGCGGCTTCCAGGAAGTCCGGATTGGTCAGCAATGGCAGCATCATGTCGAGCATCAGCGGAAAACCGCCGACCCTGGCCGCGTGGAAGGTGGCGTCGTTGACCCAGCGCAGGCGCGGTCCGATCCGGCGCAGCGTGTTGAGCAGGATCAGCCCGGCGGCCTCTGAACCCTCCAGGACGGCGCGCGCGGCGTAGAGTCCGCCGATCGACAGGCCGCACAGGACCGGGCGGGCCGGCTTCAGTTCGGCGAGAATCAGCTTCAGGTCGTCGACGATGACCCGGTCGCTGAGCGTCACCTCTGCGGATAGCGGGCTGTCGACCTGGCCGCGGAAATTGTAGCAGAGCGTGCCGAACCCGGCAGCGCGGCAGGCCGGCGCCACATGCCCTTGCCAGGCGCCGGTGCTGCCGGTCAGCGCGTTGACGAAGACGATGGTCGGCGCGCCGTCCGGCGCCGGATCGTGCTCGTAGTAGAGGCCGTCGTCCGGGCCGATCTTCAGAAGTGCCATTTCCCCTCCCCGGAGACGGCCTGCATCCCGTCAGCCGCCCAGTTCGCGCTCCACGGCCTGCCGGACTTCGTCGGACATCGGCTCGGTCCGGTTGCTCCAGTTGGCGACGATGTTGCCCTCGCCGTCGATCAGATACTTGTAGAAGTTCCAGCGCGGCTGCCTGGCCGGGCCCAGCTGCTCGCCGATCCACTGATAGAGCGGATGCGCGCCGCGGCCGCTGACCACCTGCTTCTCGGTCATCGGGAAGTTGATCGAGAAGTTCACCTCGCAGAATTCCTTGATTTCCTTCTCGCTGCCCGGCTCCTGGCGGCCGAAATCGTTCGACGGCACGCCCAGAACCACCAGACCCTTGTCGCGGTAGGCGTCGTAGAGCGCCTGCAGCCCGTCATACTGGTAGGTGAAGCCGCACATCGAGGCGGTGTTGACCAGCAGCACCGGCTTGCCGCGGAACTGCGCCATCGGCAGCGGTGTGCCGTCGATATCGGTGAAGTCGAAGTCGTGGGCCGTGCCCGCGCGCGCTGGCTGCAGGGCGGCCATGGCCGCCAGCATCAGAAGCATCACACCGAGGGCGATGGCTTTCGCGGTCAGGCGTCTCATACCGGTCACTCCGCGTTGATTGGGTCCACACTACCATTACGGAGCGTCCGGCAGAACGGACTTCCCGCCGCAGTGCGTTAACCGATCGAAAAGGTTCCTTGGTTAATGATTCATGAGAGTAGTGCTCACAGGGATCCGGAACACCCATGCCATTCGCCGCGCTATCGATGTTTCATGTCGCCAGCGTCCTGTTCGCGACCGCCGCGGGAATCGCCGCTTTCCGCCTGATGCCGGACGCCGGTATCGAGAAGGCGGCGTTCGTCGGCGTCTGCGTTCTGCTGCTCGGCGTGCTACTGGCCGAGGGCGCCGCGCGCCGCATGGAGCGGTCCCATCTGCTGCAGCGGATCGACGAGGAGCGCCGCGAGCGCATTCTTCAAAGCCGCGTGATCGAGGCGCTGAACGAGCGCATTTCCGAGATCGGGGCCGGCGCGCCGGACGAGGCCCTGGTGGCGGAAATGCGGCTGGTCAGGTCCCAACTGGCCCGGCTGGCATTGCCGTCCCGTCGGGCGCCCGAACTGCCGCCCGCCGCCGTTCCGTCCGCTTCGGCGGCGCCAGCACCCCGCTCGGTCGCCGATCAACGTCTGACCGGTGAGCCCCTGCTGGCCGCCACGACCGAGGCGCTGAAGGAAAACCGTATCGATCTCTACCTGCAGCCCGTCGTCCGGCTGCCGCAGCGCCGCACCATCTTTCATGAGTGCCTGACCCGCCTTCGGGACCGGGAAGGCCGTATCATCACGCCCGACCAGTACCTGCCCATCGCCGAGGACGCGGGGATGACAACGGCGATCGACAACCTGTCACTGTTCCGCTGCATCCAGACGCTGAAGGCGCGGCGCGGCCCCGACTTCGCCGACATCGCCTTCTTCTGCAACCTGTCGCCGGCGACCCTGGGCGACGTCGAGTTCTTCGACCAGTTCACCGAGTTCCTGTCCGGCAACCGCGAGATGGCCGAACGGCTGGTGTTCGAGGTCGAGGCCCGGCATCTGCTGAGCGCCGAGGGCGAGGCCCAGAGCCATCTGGACACGCTGCGCACCATGGGCTTCCGGCTTTCGGTCGATCACGTCGATACGCTGGATCTCGACATGGCCGAACTGATCCGCCGCGGGGCGCATTTCATCAAGGTGGATTGCGATCCGCTGCTGAGCCAGGGCACCGGTTCTGCCGGGGATGTCAGGGCCATGCTCTCATCCTCCAGCGTCACGCTGATCGCGTCCAAGGTCGAGACCGAGGACCAGGTGGTCGAACTGGTCGAATCCGACATCCGCCTCGCCCAGGGCTACCTCTTCGGCGAACCGCGCCCGATGCGGGACGACGTCTGAGACCAAGGCGTTAAAACCTCAGCGAAAATGCCATGCGTATTCTGCATGGCTTGGTGTGATGACCGTCCATTGTGCACCTGCGAAATAGCGCTACCTTCGGCGTCATGGCTGACCTTTCGCTCAATCCCGCTCCGGCGCCCGTTGCCGCCCCTTCACGGCGTTTCGGGCTCAATCTTGACCCCACACTCCGGGGTATCGGGCTCTATTGCATTGCGCTGGTGCTGTTTACCGGGATGGGCGTGACGGCCAAGTCGCTCGCTGCCATCTACCCGATCGAGCAGGTGATCTGGGGACGCTATTTCTTCCACGTCCTGTTGATCGTGATGCTGTTCCCGACCCGGATCCTGTCGCTGTTCCAGACGAAGCGCGTCGGGCTCCAGATCTCGCGGTCGGTGCTGGTCTTCGCGGCGACGGTCTGCGGCTTCACCTCGCTTTCGGTGATGCCGATGGCCGAGGTATCCGCGATCGGCTACGTCGCGCCGCTGATGGTCACGGTGCTGTCGATCTTCGTCCTGAAGGAAAAGGTCGGACCCCGCCGTCTCGGCGCGGTGCTGATCGGCTTCGCCGGCGTGTTCGTCATCCTGCGCCCGGATCAGGCCAACTTCTCCTACTGGTCGCTGCTGCCGCTCGCCATGGCCGCCTGCTACGCCAGCTTCATGATCATGACCCGGATGATCCGGGACGCCGCGCCGCCCATCAATTCCCTGTTCTACACCGCGATTGTCGGCGCGGTCGTCGCGACCATCCCGCTGCCTTTCATCTGGGTGACGCCGGAGCCGATCCACTGGCTGGCCTTCGCCGCCATGGGCCTGATCGGCGGCACCGGCCATTTCCTGATGATCCGCGCCTTCGAGACCGCCGAGGCCTCGGCCATCGCGCCCTTCATCTACACCGAGCTCATCTGGGCGGTGCTGGCGGGCATGCTGGTCTTCGGCGACATGCCGACCGTCGAGATGCTGGCCGGTGCGGCCGTGATCATGGCCTCCGGCGGCTACGTCCTCTACCGCGAACGCAAGGTCGGCGCTAAGAGCTGAGCCCTGCCGGGTTGCCTCACGGCGGGTGAGGCCCCACCATCCCCATCGCAGTATCCGAGGGGGAGGAACCGGTGGAAGCATTCGGGAAGCTGGGCGTCTGGTACGCCACCCACAAGTTCGACGCATCGCAGCTCAGATCGTTCGCCCATCTGGTCGAGGGCAATGGCTACGGCACGCTCTGGTATCCGGAATCGGTCGGCTACGAGAGCATGTCGCAGGGTTCCTTCCTGCTGAGCCAGACCGAACGGCTGCGCGTCGGCAGCTCCATCGCCAGCATCTACGCCCGCGACGCCTTCGCCGCCCGGCAGGGACAGATGACGCTGAACGCCATCTCCGGCGGGCGCTTCATCCTGGGCCTCGGCGTCAGCCACGCGCCGATGGTCGAGCGCCTGCGTGGTCATCTCTACGGCAAGCCGGTCTCGGCGATGCGGGAGTATCTGCACGCGCTGCGCGGCGACGGCCCGGGACTGGACACCGAGAACCGCTGGACTGTCGTCGCGGCGCTGGGTCCGAAGATGCTGGATCTCGCCCGCGACGAGACAGCGGGCGCGATCCCCTACAATGTCACGCCGGAGCACACGAAGCGGGCGCGCGCCGCGCTGGGACCCGGCAAGTTCCTCGCGGTGGAGCAGAAGATCTGCATGACGACCGACCGCGCCGGGGCGCTGGATCTCGCGCGGAAGGAACTGCACCGCTACATGCCACTGCCGAACTACCGCAACAACTGGCTCCGGCTCGGCTTCACCGAGGACGAGCTGGCGGATGGCGGCAATGACCGTTTCCTCGATGCGATGGTGGTCAACGGCGACGCGGAGGCCATCCGCAAGGTCATCGACGAACACTACGCCGCAGGCGCCGATCACGTCGCCATCCAGCCGGTTCATGCGGAGGGCGACTGGACGTCGCTCACGCGCATGCTGGCCGCCTTCGCACCGGGACACTGAACCATGAGCAGCATATTGAGCTGGCAGATCGGCGACGTCCGCATCACGCGGATCCAGGAGCTCTACGCCGAACGGACGCCGGATTTCGGCTATATCGGCATGACCACCGAGGACATCCTGCGAGAGACCTGGCTGAAGCCGCACTTCGCCACCGAGGACGGCAAGCTGAAGACCTGCATCCAGGCCTTCATCGTGGAGGCCGGCGGCAAGCGGATCATGGTCGACACCTGCGTCGGCAACGACAAGCCGCGCGGCAATCCGGTCTGGAACATGCTGCAGGGACCGTTTCTCGACGATCTCCGCAATGCCGGTTTCGCGCCGGAGACCATCGACATCGTGCTCTGCACGCATCTCCACATCGATCATGTCGGCTGGAACACGGTGCTGGTCGACGGCAAGTGGGTGCCGACCTTCCCGAACGCCCGCTATCTGTTCGGCCGCGAGGAATGGGAGCACTGGAAGCAGGAAGTCACCGACGATATCCGCGGCGACATCGACGCCGAGACGGTCGAGATGGCCTTCAACACGAAGGACGTGAACGCCGACAGCATCCGCCCGGTGATCGAGGCCGGGCTGCACGAACTGGTCGAGACCGATCATGTCGTCACCGACGGGATCCGGCTGGAGCCGACGCCGGGTCACACGCCGGGGCATGTCAGCGTCGTCATCGAATCCGGGGGCCGGAAGGCGGTCATCACCGGCGACCTGATGCACCACCCGATCCAGAGCGCGCTGCCCCACGTTGCCAGCCGCTTCGACCACAATGCCGACCGCGCCCGCCAGACCCGCCGCGACTTCATGGCCCGCTATCAGGGTGGCGAGGTGCTGGTCTTCGGCACCCATTTCGCCCCGCCGACCGCCGGCCACTTCGTCGCGTACGGCGGTGCGTGGCGCTTCGAGGTCGACTGACCTTGCCCGGCAATCTGACATTCGAGGATCTGAAGGCCCGGGTGGCGACCGGCGAGATTGACACGGTTATTGCCGCCCAGACCGACATGCAGGGCCGTCTGGCTGGCAAGCGCTTCCACGCGCAGCACTTCGTCGACAGCGCCTGGGAAGAGACGCACAGCTGCGACTACCTGATCGCCACGGACCTCGAGATGGCGACAATCCCCGGTTACAAGGCCTCAAGCTGGGAGAAGGGGTATGGCGATCACGTCATGCGCCCTGATCTCAAGACGCTGCGGCTGGTGCCCTGGCTGGATGGCACGGCGCTGGTGCTCTGCGATGTGCTGGATCATCACGGCCATGCCGCGGTGCCGCATTCGCCGCGCGCGGTGCTGAAGCGTCAGATTGCCCGGCTGGAATCCCTCGGCCTGACGGCGATGGTCGCGACGGAGCTGGAATTCTACATGTTCCGGGAAACCTTCGAGGACCTGCGGAACGCCGGTTATCGCGGCATGACCACGATCAGCGCCTACAACGAGGACTACCACGTCTTCCAGACCACCAAGGAAGAGGACGTGATGCGGGCGATCCGCAACGGCCTCTTCGGTGCCGGCATTCCGGTCGAGAACTCCAAGGGCGAGGCCGATGCGGGCCAGGAGGAGATCAACGTCCGCTATTCCGACGCGCTCGATACGGCCGACAATCACGTCATCACGAAGAACGCGGTGAAGGAAATCGCCTTCCAGAAGGGGCGGGCGATCACCTTCCTCGCCAAGTGGAGCCACGACTACGCCGGTTCCTCCAGCCACATCCATCAGTCGCTGGCCGGGGCGGACGGCGCCAACGCGTTCCATGACGCGGAGGCCGGACACGGCATGTCCAGACTGGCGCGCCACTATCTCGCCGGGCTGTTGAAACACGCCAGCGAGGGCACCTTCTTCCTCGCGCCCTTCGTCAATTCCTACAAGCGCTTCGCCGCCGACACCTTCGCCCCGACCCGTGCGGTCTGGGGTGTGGACAACCGCACGGCCGGGTACCGAATCGCCGGGGCGGATACCAAGGCGGTCAGGATCGAGTGCCGTGTCGGCGGGTCGGATCTCAATCCCTATCTCGCCATCGCCGCGCAGATCGCCGCCGGCATCGACGGGATCGAGAACGAGCTGGAACTGGAATCCGAATTCACCGGCAATGCCTATGCCGCCCGGCGGGCGCGGCGCATCCCGGCGACGCTCCGCGAGGCCACGATGGCCATGAAGCGCTCGAAGATGCTGCGTGCCGCCTTCGGCGACGATGTGATCGACCACTATGTCCGCGCCGCCGAATGGGAACTGGAAGACTACGACCGCGTGGTCACGGACTACGAGATCGCCCGCGGCTTCGAACGCGCCTGAAGCATCGGTACCGCCGGGCGCTCACTGGAGCTGCCGCCGCTCTCGATGTGTCATGCCCGCTTCATGCGGGCATCCGGTCGGACCGTAGACCAGCGGCGAAGCCGCACCGGACCCCCGCACGAGGCGGGGGTGACAGCTGAGGTCTGCGAATACCGGTCTCAGATATCTCGAGAAACCTTGTTCGTTGCGGGGGTTGCAATCTCCGCCCGCCTGCCGATGATCCCGGCGCAACGGGCAGAGGGACCGAACTCCACATGAAATACCGCAAGCTGGGCCGCACCGATCTCGAGGTGTCCACACTGTGCCTCGGATCGATGAGCTGGGGCGCGCGCAATACCGAGGCCGAGGGACACGCGCAGATCGACCTCGCGCTGGATCGTGGCATCAACTTCATCGACACAGCCGAGATGTATCCCGCCGACCCGTTGCCCGAGGACCATTTCGGCCGCACCGAGGAAATCATCGGCACCTGGCTGGCGAAGACCGGACGCCGCGGCGACATCGTGCTTGCCTCCAAGATCAGCGGCGAGGGTGCGAAGCGCGGCACGGCTGGCGGGGCGCCGATCACGCCCGAGACCATCGGTCCGGCGCTCGACGCCTCGCTGAAGCGGCTGCAGACTGACTGCATCGACCTCTACCAGCTGCACTGGCCGAACCGGGGCAGCTATCACTTCCGCCGCTACTGGCATTACGACCCGACCGGCCGGAACCCGGAAGGGACCCGTCAGAACATCGCCGATGTGCTGGGCGAACTGCAGCGCCAGATCGAGGCCGGAAAGATCCGGCATGTCGGTCTGTCCAACGAGACGGCCTGGGGCACGGCGCAGTTCATCCGGGCCTCCGAGGAACACGGCCTGCCGCGCGTCGCGAGCATCCAGAACGAGTATTCGCTGATGTGCCGGATTTTCGACACCGACCTCGCCGAGCTTTGCTGCAACGAGGATGTCGATCTGATCTGCTTCTCCCCGCTGGCGGGCGGTATCCTGTCAGGGCAATACGCTGGCGACACGATTCCCAGGGGCTCCCGGCGCGAACGCAATCCGGAACTGGGCGGGCGGATCACGGGGAACCTCTGGCCCGCGCACGATGCCTACATGGCCCTGGCGAAGGAGCATGGCCTGTCGCCGGTTCAGATGGCGCTGGCCTTCTGCCTGACGCGGCCCTTCATGGGCGCTGCGATCTTCGGGACCTCATCGGTCGAGCAACTGGAGGAGGTGCTCGGTACTGCCGACCTCACGCTTTCCGACGAGGTGATGGACGGTATCGCCGCGGTGTACCGCCGGCATCCGATGCCGATCTGAGGCCGCCTACAGCTTCGACGGCAGCCAGGTCGCGACATCCGGGAACGCGATCATCAGGGCGGCGTAGATCAAACCGACCAGGACGAAGCCCGGCACGGACCGGAAAGCCCGCTCCGGCGCCTCGTCGATGACCGCCGCCGCCGTGTAGACGCCGACGCAGACCGGCGGGGTCAGCAGGCCCAGCCCCACGAAGGCGCCGAAGACCACGTAGAAGTGGACGATGTCGATCTGGAAGTGCGCGATCAGGGCAATGAAGACCGGGATCGTCAGGTAGATCACCGGCACAACCTCCAGGAAGGTGCCGAGCAGCAGACAGATGACGCCGACGATGATCAGGAAACTGAGCGGGCTGACGCCGAATTCGATGAAGTAGGCGACCAGGTCCTGCGGTGCGCGGGTGAAGGTCAGGATCACGGACAGGAAGGTCGCCATCGCGATGATCGAGAAGATCACTGTTGTCGTGATCGCGGTGGCGCGCAGGGCTTCCAGCAGGCCGCGCAGGGTCAGTTCGCGGTGGATGAAGAAGCCGACGAGCATGGCCCATACGGCGGCGACCGAAGCGGATTCGGAAGGCGTCAGGAAGCCGGCATAGATGCCGCCCAGGATGATCGCCGGTGTGGTCAGGCCGGGAATGGCGTCGACGAAGGCACGGCCGCGCTCGCCCCAGCCGTAGCGCTGGCTCCGCTCCATCTTCCAGCAGGCGATGACGACATAGACGATCAGCAGGCCCATGAAGACGAAGCCGGGCAGGATGCCGGCGGCGAAGGTCTTGGAGACCGGCACGTTGGTCAGGGCACTGAAGATGATCGCGCCGTTGGATGGCGGGATCAGGGCTTCCAGCAGGCCGGCTGCGGCCGCCAGAACCACCACGAAGCGCTTGGGATAGCCGCGTTCGACCATGGTCGGCATCAGGATCGAGCCGACCGCGGTGATCGCGGCCAGGATCGAGCCGCAGAAGGCGGCGAAGAACCCCATCGCCAGCACCATGGCGATGCCGAGGCCGCCGGGCAGGTGGCCGACCAGTGTGACCGACAGATGCACCAGCCGCTGCGCCACGCCGGCCTTCAGCATCACCAGACCGGCGAAGATGAACAGGGGGATCGACAGCATGACGTGCTTGGTAACCGCGCCGAAGGAGACCTGCAGCAGCGTTGTGAAGGGCTGGTTCAGCTGCAGCGTCGCGACCAGGCTGGAGCCGATGCCGAAGACCAGGAAGATCGGCACGGCAAGCGCCAGCAGCAGCAGCGACAGGATTGCGGCGGGCGCGATCATGAATTCGCCTCCACCGCTGCCTCGTCCATCGGACGGCCGCCCATGGCCAGCGCCGACCTCAGCATCGCCTCCAGCGCGAACAGGGCGAGTATGGCGAAGCCCGTCGGGAAGGCGGCATAGAGCGCCCAGAAGGGCAGGCGGATCTCGGTCTCGGTGACCTCACCGAGCATCCGGAAGAAGCCGGTCGCGTCGATGCCGGCATGGCAGAAATAGACTGCCGAGGAGAAGACGATGACGGAGATGGCGAATTCCAGCGCGTGCCGGCGATGGCCGCCCAGCAGGCTGGGCGCCACCTCGACCGAGATATGGCGGCCGGAGCGGTAGAGGACGCCCATCAACGGAAAGACGCACCAGGGCAGCAGGAAGGGCGGCAGGTCGTTCATCCAGGCGTAGCCCCGGCCTGAGACGTGCCGCTCGATCGCAGCCGCGAACAGCGATATTGCCGCGAACGCGACGATTGCCATGCCGAGCGCCATGGCAACCGCCGCAATCACGTCATTGATCCGCCGCAGGATGCGGTAGATCAGGACAACCGCGTTCACGCCGCGCCGCCTGCTGCGCGGACCGCCCCGGTCTGCATCGGGGTCAGCTGCCGGAGAACTTCTTCAGCGCCTCGAAGACGTCCTCGTCGACTTCTTCCGACAGCGCCGGGGCGACCTTGTCGGCCTCCAGCTTGCGCAGCTTGTCCAGTTCGGCGCCCGTCAGCGTGGAGACGGTGCCGCCCATCGCCCTGAACTCTTCATGCACCGCGTCGGAGGCCGACATGATGTCCGAGGTCAATTCCTGGCTCAGGATCGCGCCCTCTTCCAGCAGCACCTTCTGGATATCGGCGGGCAGGCCTTCGAACCAGGCCGTGTTGGTCATGATGTAGGCGTCCGCGAAGCTGATCCACGGCAACTGCGCCGACTTCAGATATTCCCACCAGCTGTAGGCCTTGATGGCGCCGGGCACGGTCGAGACCGTGTCGATGGTGCCGTTCTGCAGGCCGGTATAGACCTCGCGCGTCGGCATCGAGACCATCTTGCCGACGTCGAGCGCGTCCCAGCGGGCGCGGTCGGCATTGGTCAGCACGCGGGCGTTCAGGCCGGCGAGCAATTCGACCGTCGGCAGCTCGGCCTTCGTCGAGTAGATCGCGGCCGGACCGACCGGGTTGTAGGCCAGTACCGTGGTCCGCGTGCGGGTCAGGATGTCCTTCCAGACCTCGTTGCCGACGGGATCGTTCTCGAAGAAGTCCCGCTGGTTCTCGAAGCTGGAAAAATAGCCCGGGAAGGCCGTGACGTTGTAGTTCCGGTTGATCGGCGGAAAGCTGACGATGCCGACGACCGCGCCCATTTCCACGGCACCGGAGGCCAGCGCGCCCATGATCTCGCGGATGCCGAACAGCTGACCGGCGGGGAAGACCTCGATCTTCAGCTTGCCCTTCAGCTTCTCGTTCACCCGGTCGATATACTTGATCGCCTGGACCGAGGCCGGATGCTGCGGACCCCAGTGGGTCGAGAACTTGGCGACGATCTCCTCGGCGCTCGCCGCCGTCGAGGCGAGCATCGCCGCGGCGCCAAGTGCGGCGCCGATGAATGCGTGTTTCATGATTTCCTCCCTGAATGCCGTTGCCGGTTTCTTCTTTGTCAGGCGGCCAGGAACGGCCGGTCGCCCTTGATCGTGACGCGGTGGCCCTTGCGTTCTTCCGGCCAGTAGTCCCACAGCGCGCGGTGCTGGACGCAGCGGTTGTCCCACAGCGCCACGTCGTTCACCGACCACTTGAAGCGCACCTGGAAGAAGGGCTCCTGCATGTGGCCGAACAGGTACTTCAGCAGTACCTCGCTCTCCTTCTTCGAGAGTTCGTTGATCTTCGTCGTGAAGCCCCGATTGACGTAGAGCGCCTTGCGGCCGGTCTCGGGATGGGTCCGCACGACCGGATGCACGGCCGACGGGTAGACCTTGTCCTTGTCGTCGACGCCACGGTCGGAATAGCGGCCGCGATAGACATGCTCGGATTCGTGGCTGGCGGTCAGCGTCTGCAGGAACTGCTGCATCGCCGGCGAGAGCGCCTCGTAGGCCTCGTACATGCTGGCGAACATGGTGTCGCCGCCGGTCGACGGCAGCTTGTGGAGCTGCAGCATGGTCGCCATGGGCGGTGTCTCATCGCAGGAAACGTCGGTATGCCAGCCCTCGCCATTGGCGACCTTGGAATCCTTGTGCGCATGGATGACGAAGATGGGCGGATAGCCCTCCAGATGCGGCGCCGCCGGATGGAAATGCAGCGGCCCGAACATTTCCCCGAGCCCCACCTGGACGTCCGGCGCGATGGGCGACTGTTCCTTGAAGAAGACCACCTGGTTGTCCAGAAAGGCGCGCTTGACCTCGGCGAATTCGGTGTCGCTCAGGCCCTTCGCCAGGTCCACGCCCCGGATCTCGGCGCCGATGGACGGCGTCAGCTTGCGGACGTCGATGTTCGAGTAGGAAGGTGCAGTATCGGCCATCGCCAATGCTCCTCTTGCGGTTCTGACCGGATCAGAAGGGCCGGTCGCCCTCGACGGTGACCCGGTAACCGGTCCGGGTCTTCGGGAAGTAGTCCCACATCGCGTGATGCAGCGTGCAGCGATTGTCCCACATGGCCACCGACTTCGGCTTCCAGCGGAAGCGGCAGTGGAACTGCGGCTTCGCCATGTGGCGGTAGAGGAACTGCAGGATCGCGTCGCTCTCGTCGCGCGGGATGCCCTCGATGTGGCTGGTGAAGTTCTCGTTGACGAAGATGGCCTTGCGGCCGGTTTCGGGGTGGGTGCGGATCACGGGATGCACCGCGTTCGGGAACTCGCCGCCCTCGATGCCCTGCCGCGCCGAGCGGTCACGGTAGTTCGGCCCGCCGTCATGCACGGCCTTCAGGCCAGCCAGAAGCTGCTTCATCGGCTCGGAAAGGGCGTCATAGGCGGCATAGGTGCTGGCGAACAGCGTGTCGCCGCCGCTCTCCGGTACCGTATGAAGCTGCAGGATGCTGGCCATCGGCGGTTCCGGCTCGCAGGAGACGTCCGAGTGCCAGGTGTCGCCGGCCGTCCGCGTCGTCTTCTCGTCGGCATGGATGATCAGGACCTCGGGGTGTCCGTCGATGCCCTTGTAGCCCTTGCCGGACCTGGCCATCGGATGCACATGCAGCGCTCCGAAGCGTTTTCCGAACGCCTTGTGCTGGTCCAGCGTCATGTCCTGATCGCGGAAGAACAGGACCGAATGATCGAGAAAGGCGCGCCGTATCGCCGCGAAATCGTCGTCGTCGATCTGCGACAGCTGAATGCCGCTGATCTCCGCGCCGATGACGGGCGTGACAGGCGACACCTCGATGGGTTGCGCCATGATTTCCTCCCCAACCGCTAATGCGGTTGCCTTACGGTAGGGCAGGCAGGGGCGTTCGGCAAATGCTTCTGTCGAATTTCGCCCGTGTTGGACCCGGGAGAGCCGTCAGTCGCGCTTCACCTTGTAACCGACCGATTCCCTGTCCCAGGTGGCGGGGGTCAGGCCGCGGTCCCTTAGGTCCTTCTTCTTGATCTTGGACGACGGCGTCTTCGGAATCTCGTCGACGAATTCCAGGAAGCGCGGGACGGCGAAATAGGGCATGCGCGGCGCGCAGTAGTCCAGCAGGGCCGCGGGATCCGGCTTTTCGGCGCCTTCGGCCAGCACGATGCAGGCCATCACCTCGTCCTCGCCGCCCTGTTCGGCCTTCACGGCGATGGCGGCAACCTCGACGATGTCGGGGTGTTCGAGCAGCACCGCCTCGACCTCGTAGGAGGAGATGTTCTCGCCGCGGCGCCGGATCGTGTCCTTGATCCGGTCGATGTACCAGAGGTAGCCGCGCTCGTCGAAGCGGGCGGCGTCGCCGGTGTGGAACCAGAAGTTCCGCCAGGTTTCAACAGTCCGGTCATCCATGCCCTGATAGCCCTGCATGAAGCAGAAGGGCTCCTTCGGGCGGACCAGAATCTCGCCGACCTCGCCCACGGGCAGCGGCTCATCGGTCTCCGGATCGGCGACGATGACCTCGAAATACTCGTCCCAGACCTTGCCCGAGCAGCCAGCCTCGTTCGGGGCGTCGAGGGGCCGCCAGACCGGCAGGTTGCATTCGGTCATGCCGAACAGTTCGACGAACTTGTTCACGCCGAAACGCTCGGCCAGCGTCGTCATGGTCTCATGGGTGACGGGCAGGGCGCAGATGGCGCGGAGATTGTTGTCGGCGTCGTCATTGCGGCGCGGCTGCGCCAGCACGAAATCGTTCATCACGCCCAGCAGGTTGGTCACCGTCGCCTGGCTCTCACGGACATCGTCGATCCAGGTTTTCGGGCTGAAGTTCTTCTTCATCACCAGGCTGCCGCCGGCGATGGCCGTGCCGTAGGCCTGCATCATCAGCCCCTGTGCGTGGAACAGCGGCATCGCGGTGTAGTAGCGGTCGTCGGGCGTCAGGCCGATCGACTGCTTCATCGCCTCGCCCATCAGGTGCAGGTGGCCATGCGGCATCAGCACGGACTTGGACGGTCCCGTGGTGCCGGATGTGAACATGATGGTGCCGATGTCGCGATAGGTGACCTCGACATCGATGTCGTCCTCCGCGCCGCCGCGAAGGTCGTCGAAGTCAAGGATCTCGAGGCGCTTGAAGGCCGGTGCGTCCGCGGGCACGCCGTCCATGACGTAGACCCGCTCCAGATCCGGCACCGTGTCCTCGATATCGGCGATCCAGCTGAGGAATTCCGGCTCGACAACCGCGAAGCGCGATTTCGTGTTGGTCATGACATGGGTCAGGAAGCGGCCCTTGTAGGCGGTATTGACCGTCACCGCCGCGGCGCCGAGCCGGCTGAGCCCGTACCAGCACCAGATGTATTCCAGGCGGTTGTGCAGCATGACGATGACCTGTTCGCCGCGCTGGACGCCGATGCCCGCAAAGGCGTTGCCCATGGCGTTCGAAGCCCGGTGCGCCTGGGCGTAGGTGATCCAGTCGCCGTCCTCGTACTTGATGAAGTTGCTGTCGCCGCGCTCGCGCGCCTGCCGGGCCAGCGTCTTGCCGATGACCCATTCACTCTTGTCGGCAGCCATTCAAAGCCTCCCCGCTTCGTCTCGCCTTCTCCCGGCGTTGATACTATCGTCCGTCGGCAAAACGACAAACGCCGCTGGCGCAGGGGAGGCAACACTGAACGACACGATCTCGATTGCGGTTCTGCCGGGCGACGGCATCGGACCGGAAGTGATGGCTCCGGCCCTGCGCGTGCTCGGACGCGCCGCTGATCTGTACGGTTTCCGGGTGGAGACCGCCGAGCACCCGGCCGGTGCGGGCCACTATCGCGACCATGGATCGGCGCTGCCGCAGGCGACGGTCGATGCGGTGGCCGCTGCGGACGCGACCTTGCTGGCGGCCATGGGACTGCCGAACATCCGCTATGCCGACAACACCGAGATCGTGCCGCAGATCGATCTCCGCGAGATCCACGGCCTCTATGGCGGCGTCCGGCCGATCCGGGCCTGGCTGCCCGACGCGGTTCCGCTGAAGGACCCGCGCGGCGCCAGCATCGACTTCGTGCTGGTCCGGGAGAGCACCGAAGGCCTTTTCGTCGGACGCGGCAAGGAACAGACGGATGGCGACCGGGCGGTGCGGGACATCATGGAAGTGACCCGAGAGACCTCCGAGAAGCTCTTCCATTTCTCCTTCCGGCTGGCGCGGCAGCGCCGCAAGCATCTCACCCTGGTCGACAAGGCCAACGTCCTCGGTTCCATGGCCTTTTTCCGCCGCATCTTCGACGAGGTGGCCGAGCACTATCCGGATGTCGAGACCAGCCGGCTCTACGTCGACGCCTGCGCCATGATCATGGTGCAGCGGCCCTGGGACTTCGACGTGATGGTCACCGAGAACATGTTCGGCGACATCCTCTCCGACCTCGCGGCCGGTCTGGTGGGCGGGCTGGGTCTGGCGCCGTCCGGGGATATCGGCGATGGCTGCGCGGTCTTCCAGCCGAGCCACGGCACCGCGCCCGACATCATGGGCAAGGGCATCGCCAATCCGAATGCAATGATCCTGTCGGCGGCGCTGATGCTCGACTGGCTGGGCCGCAAGCGCGAGGACGAGCGCATGATCCGGGCCGGCGCCGCGATCGAGGCCGCCGTGGCCGCTGCGCTGAAGAGCGGTGCGGCGCTGACCGGCGATCTTGGCGGCTCGGCGGGCACCGAAGCGGCAGGCGACGCGGTGATCGCCGAACTGGGCACCCGACGGTGATTGCGTCGGAACTCACTGTCATGCCCGCTTCCTGCGGGCATCCGGTCAATCTATCGACCGGCGGCGAAGACGCACCGGCCCCCCGCACAAGGCGGGGGTGACAACGGAGGGCGTTCGAATGACCGGGCGAACTCTCAGAGTTCTGGGCATAGGCGCGGGCTACTTCAGCCAGTTCCACTATGACAGCTGGAAACGGCTCGGCCGCGCCGAACTGGCGGGCATCTGCGATCTCGACCGGCGGAGGGCCGAAGCCATCGGCGGCGCGCCGGTCTTCACCGATGTGGCTGAAGCCCTGGCGTCCAGCGACGCGGATCTGGTCGACGTGATCACGCCGCCCGCGGCCCGTCTGGCGGTAGCGGAGCAGGTTGCGGCAGCCGGCCTGCCGATGATCGTCCAGAAGCCGCTGGCCGACGATCTCGCCGGTGCCCGGGCGGTCGCCGCGCTGGCCAAGCGCTACGGCATCACGATGCTGGTGCACGAGAACTTCCGTTTCCAGCCCTGGTACCGCGAGGCGCGGCGGCTGCTGGACCGGGGGCTGCTGGGCGACCCGGTCTCCATCGTCTTCCGGATGCGGCCCGGCGATGGCCGCGGTCCGGACGCCTACATGGCGCGCCAGCCCTATTTCCAGCAGATGACGCGGTTCCTGATCCACGAGACCGCAATCCATTTCATTGACACCCTCCGTTACCTGATGGGGGAGGTCGGCGAGGTTTTCGCCGACCTCCGCCGCCTGAACCCCGTCATCGCCGGCGAGGATGCGGGGATCGTCCTGTTCCGGTTCCGGGGCGGCGGCCGCGGGACCTATGACGGCAACCGGCTGGGCGAGTTCGAGGCGGCGAACCCGCGCCTCACCATGGGCGAGATGTGGCTGGAAGGCTCGGATGCCCGGCTCCGGCTGGCCGGCGACGGATCGCTCTGGCTGAAGCCGAACGGGCAGCCGGAGCGCGAACACGTCTACAGATGGAGCGACCACGGCTTCGGCGGCGACTGCGTGCATGCTTTCCAGTCGCACGCCATTGCGCATTTCCTGGATGGCGCGGCGGCGGAGACGGATGTGTTCGCCTACCTTCGCAATGTGGAGATCGAGGAGGCCGTCTACCGCGCGGCCGGAGAAGGTCGGTGGATCGCGGTCTGATCTAGCCGCCGCAGTTCATCCCGGGCGTGCCGTCGTCTTTGAAGATGCCGTAGACGGCCTGCCGGATGGCGGTCCGCACCAGCATGCGTTCGGTGGTGGTCTGCACCATGACGATGACGATCAGATCGTTGACCGGATCGATCCAGAAGGTGGTGCCTGCATATCCGCCCCAGTAGATCGTGCCCGGCGGTCCCGCCAGCGCCCCGAACGCGTCCTCGGTCTTGACCGCGAAGCCGAGTCCGAAGCCGTGTCCCGGTCCCGGGACGTAGTACTTGCCCTTGCCCAGCCCGGCGCTGAAGACGTGATCGCGGCGCATCAGCGCCACCGTCTCCGGCCGGAGCAGCCGGACGCCGTCCAGTTCACCGCCATTGCGAATCATGCGGGTGAAGCGGTGATAGTCCTCCATCGTGGAGGCCAGCCCCCCGCCGCCCGATTTGAAGGGCCGGTCGACGGTGTAGTCGGGCAGGCTGCCATGCGGCTCGGCGATACGGTCCGCCTGCGGTTCCGGGATGACGAAGCCGGTGTCCGTCATGCCGAGCGGCGCGAACACGCGCTCCCACAGGAAGAGGTCCAGCGGCTGGCCGCTGACCACCTCGATCAGGCGGCCCAGCACGTCGGTCGAGAACGAGTATTCCCAGACCGTGCCGGGCTGGTGCTCCAGCGGCAGCGCCGCAATCTTTTCCACCAGTTCGGCATTGGTGTCCGCGGAAGAGCCAACGTCTTCGGCTTCGTAGGCGAAGCGAACCCGTCCGAAACCGAAGAAACCATAGGTTATGCCGGAGGTGTGCCGTAGCAGGTCGATGACCCGGATCGGCCGTTCGGCGCGGACGGTCCCGGTCAGTTCCTGGACCTCCATGTTATCGAACTCCGGCAGGTACTTGGAGATCGGATCTTCCAGCGCGATCCGATCCTCCTCGACAAGGATCATCGCGGCGGCGGTGGTGATCGGTTTGGTCATGGAGTAGATGCGGTAGATGGCGTCGGGCGGCAATGGCCGCTCATCGGCAACGTCCGGCGTCAGCCGTCCGATCTGGCTGTCATGGACGATCCGGCCGCCATGATCGATGCGGACCGCGATGCCGGGTGCGGCGCCGTTCGCAATCAGTTGCTGGACGCGCCGGTCGACATTGTCGAAACAGCCATTGCCGGCAAGCGCCTGCAGGGGGAGCAGCAGAAGCGCCGCGATCAGGCCGGGAATTCGTGCCATGCCGGCCCCCTCGGGATACGGATCAGACGCCTGCCGCCTCGGAGACGCCGGTCTTCTCGCGGCGGCCGCGTTCGCTGGCGGACTTCAACTGTCCGCAGGCAGCCATGATGTCCCGTCCGCGGGGCGTCCGCACCGGGCTGGAATAGCCGGCGTCGTTGACGATCCTCGCGAACTTCTCGATGGCCTCGGGCTTCGAGCATGCGTAGGGCGCGCCGGGCCAGGGATTGAACGGAATGAGGTTCACCTTGGACGGGATGCCCTTGATCAGCCGCACCAGTTCCCGCGCCTCGGCCGGGCTGTCGTTGATGCCGTCCAGCATCACGTATTCCCACGTGATCCGGCGCGCATTGTTCGCGGCAGGGTAGGCGCGGCAGGCGGCGATCAGTTCCTCGATCGGGTGCTTGCGGTTGATCGGCACCAGTACGTCGCGCAGCTCGTCGCTGACGGCATGCAGCGAGATGGCGAGGTTGACCTCCAGTTCCCGGCCGCAGCGCTCGATCATCGGCACCACGCCCGAGGTCGACAGCGTGATCCGGCGCTTCGACAGCGAGATACCGTCGCCGTCCATCACGATCTTCAGCGCCTTCGCGACGTTGTCGTAATTCAGCAGCGGCTCGCCCATCCCCATCATGACGATGTTGGAGATCATGCGGTTGCCGTCCATCGGCGTCGGCCATTCGCCGATGGTGTCGCGCGCAACCAGCATCTGGGCGACGATCTCGCCGGCGGTCAGATTGCGGACCAGCTTCTGTGTGCCGGTGTGGCAGAAGGAACAGGTCAGCGTGCAGCCGACCTGGCTGGAGACGCAGAGGGCACCACGGTCCTCTTCGGGAATGTGCACAGCTTCCGCCTCGTGGCCGTCGGCGAAGCGCATCAGCCATTTCCGGGTGCCATCGACCGACTGCTGGTAGGCGGTGACCTCGGGCCGTCCGATGACGAAACGCTGATCCAGATCGGCGCGCCAGGCCTTGGAGATCGACGTCATCTCGTCGAAGCTCATCGCCCCGCGGTGATAGATCCAGTGGAACAGCTGGTTCGCGCGCATACGCACCTTGGCCGGATCCTTGCCCGCGGTGCGCAGAGCCTCGGCCATGGCCGCGGTCCATGCCAACCAGATTGGGCCGAGGGTCGAAACCTGCGGCGTGCGGGCGGTCGGTGGCCCGGACCTCGGGTGTGACCGCTGCCGTCATCAGTTGCAGGCCTTGCCGATTGCGTCGTAAGCGGCGGTGAATCCGAGCAGCGAGTAGGTGTCGGTGGTCTTGGTGCCGCGGCTCGACAGTCCCTCGACCTTCATGTCCCGTCCGGCCTTCATGGCGTTCACAAAGCGGGAGTCATCCGCCGGATCGGCAGTCCAGGCGCGTTCGCCGTCGGTCCGCATGCCGAACTCGCTGCCGCCGATGCGGGCGATTGCTTCCTCGTTCTCGGCGAAGGGATAGCCGAGAATCATCGAGATCTCGCCCGTTACGCCCTGATCCGGCCGGTGGGAGACATAGAAATGGATGTCGCCCCGGTTCACGCCCCTCGGCAGCGTTTCCGTCGGCGAGGAGGTGATGTAGCAGACCTTGGTTCCGCTGTTGCGATACACCCAGGCGGACCAGTCCCGGTACTCGCCGATGGCCTGCGGCGCGTTCTGGGCCAGCGCAGCGCCGGACAGCATTGCCGTCAGACCCGCAATCGTCAGGATCAGAGCTCTTTTCATGGGCTGGAACATAGACACCGAATGCGGCAATTTCCAGACGCTCCGCGCCCGGTGAATGGCCGCATGCCGCACCGCCGGTTTGCTGCCGCCGCCTGCCGCCGCTAAAGGTTGCGGCGGATGCGAACCCGATGACACAGCAGCACGAGACAACCTTCCCGAACACGGCGCTCGGCGTGACGCTTGTCCTGCAGTCCGTGGCGGCGGTGATCTTCATGTCCGCGGCGGTGCTGGCGCCGGCCCTGCCGCCGGAGCTGGGTCTGGACGAGGCGGGCATCGGTCTGTTCGGCGGGGTCACTTTCGCAGGAGCCATGTTCGGCTCGCCGCTGGCGGCGGTCTTCATCCGCCAGCAGGGCGCGGTGCGTCTGACGCAGGCCGGGCTGCTGCTGTCGGTCGCCGGGTTGATGGCGCTGCTGCTCCAGAACTGGTGGATCGCCCTGGCCGGCGCGCTCCTGATCGGCCTCGGCTATGGACCGAATGCGCCGGGCGGCTCGCATCTTCTCGCCAGACACGCTCCGCCGGCGCGCCGCGGCCTCTACTTCTCGATCAAGCAGTCGGGCGTGCCGATCGGTGGGGCCATTGCCGGTCTCAGCCTGCCGCTGATCGAGGAGACCTTCGGCTGGATGTCCGCCGTTCTAGCGGTGCTTGCGCTGACCGCGGTCACGATTTTCATCGTGCAGCCCTGGCGGGCGCGGCTCGACCCCGAGCGGGACCTTCCGCGTCAGCCTGTCCGGGTCCGCTTCGGCGACATCATTCCGCTGGAAGGCATGAAGTCGCATCCGCTGCTGCCCTTCATCTCCTTCACCGCCTTCGCCTATGGCGGCGGGCAGATGATCATGTTCACCTACACGGTGATCTTCCTGACCGGGCAGGCGGGTTTCACACTGGTCGATGCCGGGGTCGCCTATGCCGTGATGCAGGGCTCCAGCTTCGCCATGCGCATTCTCGCCGGATGGATCAACGACCGCTGGCGGCGGCCGCGGCCGCTGCTTGCCGGCTTCGGCCTGGTCACCGCCGTCGGCGTCACGCTGCTGGCCTCCATCGGGCCGGATACGTCCTGGATGGCCGTACTGGCCATCGCCGCGCTCTGCGGTGCGGCGGCGGCTGGCTGGAACGGCGTCTACCTGGCCGAGGTGGCGCGGATCGTGCCGCAGGAGAAGATTGCCGCCGCGACGGGCGCGACCGTGTTCTGCACCTATTTCGGCCTGGTTATCGGCCCTGCTGTCTTCGGCGCTGCGGTGCAGGCGGGCGGCTACGGCCTGGCCTATGGCGGGCTGGCCGGTCTGGCGCTGATCGGGGCCGCTGCGGTCTTTGCCCGAAAGGCCGTCTAGCCGGTCCGGGTGGTGGTCACCCTTGGCAGCCGGGACCGCGGGTCGAGCGCATCGCGCAGCCCGTCACCCAGAAGGTTGAAGCCCAGCACGGCCGCTACGATGCACAGGCCCGGCCAGATGGCGAGCTGCGGCGCAAGGAACAGCAGCGTCTGGGCCTCCGCCAGCATGCGCCCCCAGGACGGGGTCGGCGGCTGCACGCCGAGTCCGAGATAGCTGAGGGCGGCCTCGGCCAGGATCGCCACCGCGAACTCGATTGTCGCCTGGATCAGCAGGATGGCGCCGATGTTCGGCAGCACGTGCTTCCAGGCGATGGCCCGCGTGGAGAGGCCCATGGCGCGGGCTGCCGTGATGTATTCCCGCACCCAGATCTGGTTCGCCGCGGCCCGGGTCATGCGTGCGAAGATCGGCACGTTGATGAAGGCGATGGCCAGGATCGCATTGGTCAGGGACGGTCCGTAGACCGCTGCCAGCATGATCGCGAACAGCAGCGCCGGGAAGGCGAAGGCGAGGTCGGCGGAACGCATGACCGCCTCCTCCAGCAGCCCGCCCCGCGCCGCGGCGGCCATGCCAAGCAACGCGCCGGTCAGCCCGCCGATACCGACCGACAGGAAGGCGACGAGCGCCGAACTCTGGGCGCCGGCCATCAGCAGGCTCATCAGATCGCGGCCCAGCTGGTCGGTGCCCAGCCAGTGTTCCGCCGACGGCGGCAGGAAGCGTTGCTTGACGTTGATGGCGGTCGGGTCGTGCGGCATCCAGACCAGTGAGACCAGCGCCGAGAGCAGCACGGTCCCGACCAGCAAACCGCCGATGATCAGGGAGATCCGTCTCATGGGCCGTCCCGCTTCACGCGGTCGCGCAGTCTCGGGTCGATCACGGCGTAGAGGACGTCGACGGCGAAGTTCACGAACACGACCGTGGCCGCGAAGAACAGCACCAGCGCTTGGACCACGAAGAGATCGCGGTTGGTGATGGCCTGGAACATCAGCCGTCCCAGTCCCGGCAGATAGAAGACGTTCTCGATCACGATGGCGCCGGTAACGACATTGGCGAACATCATGCCGATCACGGTGATGATCGGGATCAGCGCGTTGGGCAGCACGTGCCCGCGCATCGTCCGTCCCCGGCTCAGGCCCTTGGCGCGGGCCGTGTTTGCGTAGTCGAAGCGCATCACCTCCAGAACGCTGGATCGGGTGATGCGGGCAAGGATGGCCGACTGGACCAGTGCGATGGCGACGGTCGGCAGCACCAGCGCCGCGAAACCCGCCAGCGGGTCCGACCAGCCCGGAAAGCCGCCGGGCGGCAGCCAGCGGAGGTTCACCGAGAACAGGATGACCAGCAGGATCGCCAGCCAGAAGGCCGGAATGGCGATGCCGAGCTGGCTCAGACCCATGACAGCAAAGTCGCCGGCGCGGCCGTGACGCGAGGCAGCGAAGACCCCGAGCGCGAGCGCCGCCATCACCGTCAGCACGGTCGCCGAAAGGCCGAGCGGCACTGTGACCGGCAGGCGCTCGGCGATCAGCCCGCCGACGGGCACGCCGAAGCTGTAGCTTGTGCCGAAATCACCCTGCAGCGCGCCGATCAACCAGGCCAGGTAGCGCTGCAGGAAGGGATCGTCGAGGCCCAGTTGCGCCCGAAGGGCGGCGCGGGCGTCTTCGGTCGAATCCAGACCAAGTATCACCATCGCCGGATCGCCCGGCAGCGCGTTCATGGTCCAGAAGACGATGAAGGAGACCGCCAGCAGCGTCAGCGCCAGTGTCAGCACGCGGAGCAGCAGGAAGCGGGTCATGCGTAAAGGCAGCCCCCGCGCGCCCCATGCGTCGCGCGGGGGTCCGTAACGGCTTCGCCGCGGATCAGTTCCAGCGGAGCTCCATCAGCGGCGCGAACAGCACCGGCGACGACTTGCGGTAGCCCGACAGTTCCTTGCGCCAGACGCCGAGCAGCGGCAGCTGGAACAGGAAGCCGTGCACCGCGTCTCCGGTGATCATGCGCTGGCCGTCCTTCAGCAGGGCGTCCAGCTTCGCCGGATCGGTCTCGGTGGAGATCTTCTCCCACAGCGCGTTGAACTCCGGATTGTCGTAGCCGTAGAAATACTCCGGCCCGCGGGCGAAATTGCCAAGGTCGTTCGGCGAGGTGTGGGCGATGATGGTCATGTCGTAGTTGAGCTTCTTGTAGACCTCGCCGATCCAGAAGCCCCATTCGACCTGCTCGATCTTCACGTCGATGCCGGCCTCGCCGAGCTGGCTCTGCACGATCTCGGCCGAGCGGCGGGCATAGGGGAAATGCGGGGTGCGGAGCGTCACCGACAGGTTCGTCACGCCGGCCTCGGCCAGCAGCGCCTTTGCCTTCGCGGCGTCATGCGGATATTCGCCGGTCAGATCGACATAGGACTTGTGGTGCGGCGGGAAGAAGGATCCGATCGGCTGGCCGTAGCCGTAATAGGCGCCGTCGATGATCGCCTGACGGTCCAGCGCGTGGTTGATCGCGCGGCGGACGCGGATGTCGTTGAACGGGGCGCGGGCGTTGTTCAGCGCCAGTATGACCTCGCCCTCGGTGGTGCCGACCACCACGTTGAAGCGCGGATCCGCCTTGAACTGTTCCAGCACTTCGGGCGCCGGCATGCCGGGGAAGGCGTCGATCTCGTCCGACAGCAAGGCGGCGACGGCGGCGGCCGGGTCGGCGACGAAGCGGAAGGTGACCTTCTCGATCTGAACGTCCGCTGCCTTGCGGTAGTCGGCATTCTTGACCAGCGTCATCTCGGAACCGCGGGTCCAGCTGTCGAAGCGGTAGGCGCCGGTGCCGACCGGATTGGTCTTGTTGGTCTCGGCACTCTCCGGCGCGACAATCGACGCGTCGCCCTGGGCCATGTTGAACAGGAAGAAGGCGTCGGGGTTCTTCAGCGTGATGCGGACGGTGTCCGGATCGACGACCTCGACGCTCTCGATCGGCTTGAAGATGCCCTTGGTCGGGTTGACGCTGTCCTCGGCCATGGCGCGGTCGAAGGAGAACTTGACGTCATCGGCATCGAAGGTGGTGCCGTCATGATAGGTCACGTTGTCGGCGAGATTGAAGGTGAAGACCTTGCCGTCGTCGCTGATCGTCCAGCTGTCGGCCAGCGCCGGCACGATCTCGCCCTGCTCGGTGACCGAGGTCAGGCTTTCGTAGACGTTGTTGGTGAAGATTGAATCGATCGAGGCCGTGGCGTCGGCCGTCGGGTCGAGGACCGTCGGCTCCTGTTGCATCCCGATGATGATCGCGTTCTTGGCCTGGGCGGCACCGGCACCCAGCGATACCGCGGCGGCAAGCGCCAATGCGGTGGCATTGCATTTGGAAAACAGCATCTTCACCTCCTCCAGAGCTGATGCATCTTAACGCTATCAGCGATCCGCAACAGTTCCGTGACGCATTTTCCGGCGGCTCGTAACAGCTTCCCTGAAAGATTTTTTTCCACTGCATCCGGTCGCGAAGACCCGGCGTAGCTGAATCGACCTTTGGAAAAAGGTCCTGCGCCGCGGAGGAGCCAATCGGCCGGCCGCTGTCGCGGAATCGGGACGCGTACACGCAGCTGCACCGCGGAGGTTCAGGAATGCCGGAACGGGGGCAACACGGGCCAGCCGCAACGGTGTCCGGCCTGCAGGTACGGGGACCGAGCGAGTTTCATCAGAACAGGAGTTCCTGAAATGAAGTCCAAGCTAATCGTCACGGGTGTTGCGGCGGCCATGCTGTTGTCCGGCGCGGCGTTCGCGGGATCGCACGCCATGCTTTCGGTGAAGGCCGGCGACCAGAGCGTTGCAGGCGGCACCGTCTCCGCCTCGTCCATCGTGGCGCCGAAGAACGGCTGGATGGTGGTCCACCGCACGGACGCTTCCGGCAAGCCCGGTCCGGTGGTCGGTCACGCGCCGCTGAAAGCCGGCATGAACGAGAACGTCACGGCCATTCTCACCGAGCCGGTGAAGCCGGGCGACATGCTGATGCTGATGCTGCATGGCGAGAATGGCGGCATGAAGACCGGCATCTTCGAGTATTCGCTGGGCGCCAAGGAAGACGGCCCGGTGAAGGTGGACGGCAAGCTTGTCATGACGGTCGTGACGGCCCAGTAGCGTTCGGGTCCGAACGCCGCATGACCGGCGGGGCGCGTCTCCGGACGCGCCCCGTCTCTATTGCGGCCCGGTTCAGGGCCGCATGAAGGCGTATTCGCGCTCCGGATCGAGATTGTCGATGACGTATTGCAGTTCCTCGGCGATGGCCTCGACCTCGCGGTCCTCCCGGTAGATCGCCATGACGAAGGACAGCATGGACCGGGCGGTATCTTCCGCCGAATAGCCGGTCTCGGCCGCCTCGGCGACGGCCGCCTCGACATGTTTCTTCACGATGGACGATATGGACGCCATGGCGCGCTCCTTCCCTCTGATGTGGCGGCATTCTGCCTGTCCTGCAGGCGCGGGGCTTGATCCAGCGCAAATTTCCGGGAAGTTTCATGGCGCATCGATGCTTCGGGGAGGAACGCATTCATGAACGCCATTTCGCTCGCCAGCCCGCTGACACTGCCCTGCGGGGTCACGGTCAAGAACCGCTTCGGCAAGGCGCCGCTGACCGAGGGCCTGTCCGACGGCTGGAACCGCGCCACCGAACGTCATGTCAGCCTCTATGGCCGCTGGGCCGCCGGCGGGTCGGGTATCGTCGTCACCGGCAATGTTCAGGTCGACCGCCGCTATCTCGAACGGCCGGGCAATGTCGTGATCGACGGGCCGCAGGACGCCGAGCAGATGGCGCGCCTGAAGGCCTATGCCGAGGCCGGCACCGCCAACGACACCGTCCTGTTGATGCAGCTCAACCATCCGGGACGCCAGACGCCGCGCCGGGTCTGCGAGGCGCCGGTCGCGCCTTCCGCGGTCAAGCTGGCCCTGCCGGAAAGCGCCTTCGCGCCGCCGCGCGCAATGACCGCGGAAGAGGTCGACGACGTCATCGCCCGTTTCACGCACGCCTCGAAGGTCGCGCAGGATGCGGGCTTCACGGGCGTTCAGGTGCATTCCGCCCACGGCTACCTGCTCAGCCAGTTCCTGACGCCGCTGGTCAACCAGCGCACCGACCAGTGGGGCGGCAGCCTGGAGAACCGGGCGCGGCTGCTGCTGACCATCTGCCGCTCCATCCGCGAGGCTTGCGGTCCGTCCTATGTCATCTCAGTGAAGCTCAATTCGTCGGACTTCCAGCAGGGTGGTTTCGACAGCGATGACAGCCTGCAGGTGGTGCAGTGGCTGGAGCAGGCCGGGATCGACCATCTGGAGATCTCGGGCGGCAACTACGAGGAGCCATCGATGATGGGCTCAAAGACCAGCGAGGGCAGGAGCGTTGCCGAGAGCACGGTAAAGCGCGAGGCCTACTTCCTGGACTATGCCGAGAAGATCCGTGGCGTCACGAAGCTGCCGTTGATGGTGACCGGCGGCTTCCGCAGCCGCGCCGGCATGGAGGAGGCGCTGGCTTCGGGGGCGCTGGACATGATCGGGCTGGGCCGGCCCATGTGCGTCGATACGGATGCGCCGAACAAGCTGTTGGCCGGGGCCGAGACTGTCGGCACCTGGGAAAAGGAGATCAAGCCGCCCAAGGCCGGCATGGGCTGGTTCGCGCTGAACCTGATCCGTCACGGCGACGGCCTCGATCCGGACACCGCAATGACCGGCGAGGAGGCCATCAAGGCCTATGTCGCCAACGAGGAAGCCACCGCGCAGATGCTCGAAGGCCGGTAGTCCGGTCTGAAATCCCCGGGTCCGACCCGGGGACCTGAGACCGCAACCGTCTGTGCGGCGGAACCGTGAGGCCCCCGGGTCAGGTCCGGGGGCGACAGGTTGGTGGACTACCCCCTGGCCTTCGCCAGTTCGGCCATGGCGAGGACGTTCCGCGCCTGCTTGAGGTGCGGCATGTCGAGCATCTTGCCGTCCAGGCCGACGGTGCCGGTGCCGGGGTTCTGTTCGAAGACGTCGACCACGCGCTGCGCGAACTCGATGTCCTCGGCCGAGGGCGTGAAGGCCTCGTTGATGACTTCCGACTGGCCGGGATGGATCGCGATCTTGCCGATGTAGCCGGACCGCAGATCGTAGAGGCACTCCTTGCGGAGCCCTTCATTGTCGCGGAAGTCGGTGTAGACCACGCCCACCGGCTGTGCGCCGATGGCCCGCGCCGTCGAGAGGCAGAGCGTCCGCGCCAGCTGGAAGGGCGCATCGTATTCGCCGGTGACCGGGTGCCGGTTGGTGCTGGCGCCCAGCGCCGCCGACAGGTCCTCGCCACCCCAGGTCAGCGCCGTCAGCCGCGGCGAGACATTGTCCAGATAGGTGTGGAAGGTCGTCAGCGAGGCCGCGGTTTCGGTGGCGACGCAGCAGATCTTCGTCGCGCCTTCCTCGATGCCGTGCTGGCATTCCAGCACCTTCAACCGTTCGGCCAGCGTGTTCACGTCGGCGGCCGAGTAGACCTTGGGCAGCACGATCCCGTCCGGCGCGCCGGGCATGACCGCGATCAGGTCGGCCAGCGACAGCGGGTTGTCCAACGGATTGATGCGGACGTACAGGCGCTGCCGGTCACGGTCGGTGTGAGACTTCAGGAATTCCCGCGTCATCTCCCGCGCGATTTCCTGCCGGTCGTCGGCGACCGAATCCTCCAGATCGAGGATCAGCGCGTCGGCCGGGTTCTGCGGTCCCTTGATCTGCTTGCGCTCGCTGTCGCCGGGCACGAACAGCCAGGACCGGATGATCTCTGCGCTCATGCTTCGACGGGCCGCTTGCGCATGAAGCCGGTGCGGACGCAGTAGGCGACCTCCTTGCCATGCTGGTTGTAGCCGTAGTGCTCGAACTCGACCATGCCGGCGTCGGGCCGTGACTTGCTCTCGCGCTTGGACCGGATCTTGGTCACGCAGGTGATCGTGTCGCCGTGGAAGACGGGATTGGCGAAGCGGCAGTCGGTCATGCCCAGATTGGCGATGGTGGTTCCCAGCGTCGTGTCGCCGACCGAGACGCCGATGACCAGACCAAGCGTGAACAGGCTGTTGACCAGCCGGCCGCCGAATTCGGTCTTCTTGGCGAATTCCTCGTCCAGATGCAGCGGCTGCGGATTGTGGGTCAGCGCGCAGTACATGACGTTGTCCATCTCGGTGACGGTGCGGGTCAGCGCGTGCTTGAACTCCATGCCCACTTCGAACTCTTCGTAATACAGACCGGCCATTGGTTTCCTCCCCGGTTGGCAATGTCAGATTTCACAGATTGATCGGCTCGCTGCGGCCTGTCACCCCCGGCGTCCGGCAGTGCGGCCATGCCGCTCAGGGCTGCCAGAGCGCCTCCGGCAACCATGGTTCCGGCACGGTCAGGTCGCCGCTGATGGCTGCGTTCCCATCCAATGGCTGGAACTGCCACGCATCGCGCCATTCGTCCGGCAGTCTGTAGGGCGGGCGTACATCCCGGTCGGGCCGGAAGCCGAAGCGGCTGTAATAGTTCGGATCGCCCAGCACCTGGACACGGACGAACCCTGCCTTGCGCAACCGGTCCAGCCCGTCGCGGATCAGGGCGTCGCCGATGCCTTCGCCCTGCCGGCCGGGCGCGACTGCGGCGGGGCCGAGCAACGCGACCCGGTGATCCGTGCCGGCGATGCCGCAGGCGCTGAGGGCGAGGTGTGCGACAATCGAGTCTTCGAGGACGGCCACAAGAGACAGAATGCCGTCCCTGCCGTCCGCGAGTTGCCGCACGAGCGGCAGCAGGTCCTCTTCGGGGAAGGCCGCCGGATAGAGCGCCTCAAGGGCGGTCAGGTCGTCCGGCACGCTTTCGCGGATGCCGATGCGGCTGCTCATGCAGTGGCGCCGCTGGCCATCATCGCCTCGATGCGGCTGTCATCGAAGCCGGCCTCGCGCAGGATCTCGGCGGAATGCTCGCCAAGCCGCGGGGCGGGCCGTACGGGTTCCGGCTGCGTCCGGGACCATTGGCTCGGCACCGCCATGTCGCGGATGCGGCCCTCGGTCGGATGCTCGACCGTCCGGTAGAAGCCGGTGCCGTTCAGATGCGGGTCGTCGAGCAGGTCCTGGAGGCCGTTCATGGGCATCACGGGGACGTCGGCCTCGTCCAGCAGCGAGAGCCAATCGGCGGTGGTCCGGGTCTTGAGGATGGCCGCCAGGTCGGCATAGATCGCCGCGATATTGTCGTTCCTTGCCGTGATCGTGGCGAAGCGCGGGTCGGCGTCATAGTCCGCTTCCCGGCCGATGGCGCGGAAGAAACTGCGCCACTGTCTGTCGGTATAGATCAGCACGCAGACATGGCCGTCCGACGTGGCGTAGGGCCGCCGGTCGGGCGCGTGCATTCGCTTGTAGCCCGCCGGTCCGAGAGGTGGATCGAAGGCCGCGCCGCCCATGTGGTCGCCCAGGACGAAACTCGCCATCATCTCGAACATGGGCATGTCGATCCGTTGGCCCTCGCCGGTTCGGGCCTGATGGTAGAGCGCGGCGTTGATCTGCCCGACCGCCCAAAGCCCGACGCCGCGGTCGACGATGGCGGCGGGGACGTAGGTCGGGTCCTGGCCGTAGATCTCGGCCTGCATGCGCGGGATGCCGACGGCGCCCTGGATCAGGTCGTCGAAGGCCGGTTTCGCCGCATAGGGTCCGTCCTGGCCGTAGCCGAAGAGGCCTGCATAGACGATCCGCGGATTGATCTCGGACACTGTCTCGTAGCCGAGCCCCAGACGCGCCATGACATGCGGGCGGCGGTTGTAGATCAGCACTTCCGCATCCTTCAGCAGCGCCTTCATCGCGGCGAGACCGTCGGCGTTCTTCAGGTCGAGGACGATGCTGCGCTTGGAGCGGTTCACCGACAGGAAGATGTGGCCCATGCCGGGATTGCGCATCGGCCCGATCCCGCGCACCGGATCGCCCTCCGGCGCCTCGACCTTGATCACGTCGGCGCCCATGTCGCCCAGGATCTGGCTGGTGTAGGGCGCCATCAGCAGGTTGGTCAGGTCGATGACGCGGACGCCGTCCAGCGGGCGAGGGGCCATGGGTTCAGTAGCTCTTGGGCAGGCCCAGAACCCGCTCGGCGATGTAGCAGAGGATCAGGTGCGGGGTGATCGGCGCGATGCGGTGGATCAGGCATTCCCGGAGATAGCGTTCGACATGGTACTCCTTGGCGTAGCCCATGCCGCCATGGGTCATCACGGCGTTGGTGCAGGCCTTGAAGGCCGCCTCGCCGGCCAGGTACTTCGCCGCATTCGCCATCGCGCCGGCATCCTCGCCGCGGTCGTAGAGCTGGGCCGCCCGGAAGGCCATCAGGTTGGCCGCCTCCAGTTCCGCCCAGCTTTCGGCCAGCGGGTGCTGGATACCCTGATTCATGCCGATGGGCCGCCCGAAGACGACGCGCTCGTTGGCGTAGTCGGTCGCCCGCTTCAGCGCCGCGCGGCCGAGTCCGACCAGACCCGCGGCAATCAGGATGCGCTCGGGATTGATTCCGTGCAGCAGATAGCGGAAGCCCTTGCCCTCCTCGCCGATGCGGTTCTCGACCGGAATCTCCAGCCCGTCGAAGAAGACCGAGTTCGAATCCACGGCCTTGCGGCCCATCTTCGGAATGCGCTGGATCTCGACCTTCGAGCGGTCGAGGTCGGCATAGAACAGGCTCAGCCCGTCGATGGGTTTCTCGGTCTCGTCGGAGGTGCGGGCGATCAGCAGGATCTTGTTCGCGACCTGGGCTGTCGAGGTCCAGATCTTCTGCCCGTCGACGATGTAGCGGTCGCCCTTGCGGACCGCGCGCGTCTTCAGCCGCGTGGTGTCGAGCCCGGTATTGGGTTCGGTGACCCCGAAACAGGCAATGTCCTCGCGCGCGACGATCGGCGGCAGGAAACGCTGCTTCTGTTCCTCCGTGCCGAAGCGGACGACGGGATTGAGGCCGAAGGCCGTGATGGAGACCGACGAGACGCCGCCATTGCCTGCGCCGGACTGGCTGATCGCCTGCATCATCAGCGCCGCCTCGGTGATGCCCAGGCCCGAGCCGCCATATTCTTCCGGCATGGCGATGCCCATGAAGCCCTGATCGGCGATGGCCTTGCAGAAGTCCTCCGGGAAGACGCCGTCATCGTCCCGCGCCAGCCAGTAGTCGTCCCCGAACCGCGCGCAGAGCCTCTCCACGCTGTCGCGGATCTGCAGCTGGTCTTCCGTGAAATCGACGCTCACGACGCGTCACCCTTCCACCAGGCTGTCACCCCCGATTTGCGCAGCAAACTCGGGGGTCCGGCGTGAATCAGCCGCCAGCGCGTGCGTATGGCATGACCCTCGGCCCGGATCCCCGAGTGCCGCTTCGCGTCATCGGGGATGACCACCTTGATGGTCATTTGTAGTGCCTGCGGAAGTCGGGCTTGCGCTTCTCGTTCAGCGCGGTGACGCCTTCCTTGGACTCCTCGGTGTCGTAGTAGAGCTTGAGCGCCTGGAAGGCGAGGCCGCCGATGCCGCGGATCATCTCGGTGTCGGCGTTGAACGACTTCTTCGCCAGCGCGATCGCGGTGGGGCTCTTCTCGTTGATCTCGTCGCACCACTGGCGGACCTCGGCGTCCAGCTGGTCGTCGGGCACGACCTTGTTCACCAGACCCATGTCACAGGCTTCCTGGGCCGTGTAACGGCGGCAGAGATACCAGATCTCGCGCGCCTTCTTTTCGCCGACCGAGCGGGCCAGCAGGGCGGTGCCGTAGCCCGGATCGACAGAGCCCATCTTGGGGCCGACCTGGCCGAAGATCGCGCTTTCGGCGGCGATGGTCAGGTCGCACAGCGTCGCCAGCACGTTGCCGCCGCCGATGGAATAGCCGCGCACCTTGGCGATCACCGGCTTCGGCGTGTCGCGCAGCGCCGAGTGCAGTTCCTCCATCGGCATGCCCACCGTGCCGCGGATGCCGCCCTGGTACTGGCCGTCATGGTTCTTCTGGTCGCCGCCGGTGCAGAAGGCCTTGTCACCGGTGCCTGTCAGCACGATGGAGCCGACCGACTTGTCGTATCCGGCCTCGTAGAAGGCCTCGATCAGTTCGACCACGGTCTGGTAGCGGAAGGCGTTGTAGACGTCGGGCCGGTTGATCCGGATCGTGGCGGTCGCATCCTCGACCGAATAGACGATGTCCTTGAATTCCATGGGAACTCCTTGTGGTTTCTGGGGGTCAGCCGTTCATGGTCAGGCCGCCGGAGACGCTGATCACCTGGCCGGTGATGAAGGCGGCGTCGTCCGACAGCAGGAAGGCGATCATGCCCGGATAGTCCTCGGGCTGGCCCAGGCGGCGGAGCGGGATCGAGCGCTCCAGCGCCGCCTTGATCTTGCCTTCGGGGTCGAAGCCGGCGAACAGCGGCGTCTCGGTCGGGCCGGGGCAGACCGTGTTGCAGGTGATGCCCTGCTTTGCGTGTTCGCGCGCCAGCGTCTTCATGAACGCAATGACGCCGCCCTTGCAGTAGGAATAGACGCCCTCGCCGGTGGAGCCGACGCGGCCGGCGTCGGAGGCCACCGAGACGATCCGGCCGCCGCCGCGCTCGGCCATCTTCGACAGCACCGCGTGGGTGACGTTGACCGGGCCGAACAGGTTGATGTCGACGATCTTCTTCCAGAGTTCCGGATCGGATTTCAGGAAGGGCACCATCTTGTCCCAGCCGGCATTGTTCACCAGCCCCTCGATCGGGCCCATGTCGGCCTCGACCTGCTCGACCGCGGCTACGACTGCCGCGTGGTCGGTGATGTCGAGCGCATAGCCGCCGGCGCCGTTGCCGATCTCGCCGGCTGCGGTCTTCGCGCCGTCGCCGTTCAGATCGAAGATGGCGACCTTGGCGCCTTCCTCGGCCAGCCGTCCCGACAGCGCCCGGCCGATGCCGCTCGCCCCGCCGGTCACGATGATGGTCTTGCCCTTCAGTCCGCGCATGGCCGTCCTCCCCGATAGCCGCTGTTGTTCTCTTGGCTGCAATTGATACGCTAGCTTATCAATTTCCGAAAGGCGTTGGGGAGGCGCTGAAGATGACAGGCATGCTTGAGGGCCGTTCGGTCCTGGTCACGGGCGCGGCGGGCGGCATTGGCCGTGCGGCGGCCGTGCTGTTCGCGGCGGAGGGAGCGAAGGTGCTCGCCGCCGACCTGAACGAGGACGGGTTGAAGGAAACCGCCGAGATGGCGGGCGGCAAGGTCTCGATCATCACGGCGAATGTCGCAAGCGAGGACGAGGCCGCCAATCTGGTGAAGGAGACGATATCGCGCCATGGCACGATCGACGGCGCCTTCAACAATGCCGGCATCGAAGGCGACTGGGCCCGCACCGACGAATCGACGCTGGAGAACTTCAACCGCGTCGTCGGCGTGAACCAGACCGGCGTCTATCTGTGCATGCGCGCCGAGATCAGGGCGATGCTGGAAGCCGGCACCAAGGGCGCCATCGTCAACACCGCGTCCATCGCCGGCCTGGCGGGCGCCATGTACATGCCGGCCTATATCGCCTCCAAGCACGGCGTGGTGGGCCTCACCAAGGCCGCGTCGATGGAGTACGGCCGCAAGGGCATCCGCATCAACGCGGTCTGCCCCGGCCCGATCAAGACCAACATGCTGGACACGCTCACCGGCAAGCATCCGCGCGCGCTGGAGGCGATGAGCGACAGCACCTCGATGAAGCGGGTGGGCGAGGCGAAGGAGATCGCCGAGGCCGCCTGCTGGCTGCTTTCGGACCGCGCCTCCTTCGTCACCGGCATCGCCATGCCGGTCGATGGCGGCATGATCGCAGGTCCGTGACATTTTTCCGGCGCTCGGCGGATCAGGGGGCTTGCATGCCCCCCGGATTTGTCCTAAATGCAGCGCCTCGCGAGCGGGCGTAGCTCAGGGGTAGAGCACAACCTTGCCAAGGTTGGGGTCGTGAGTTCGAATCTCATCGCCCGCTCCAGTTTCCTTACCCCCACATGATTGACCGCACGTGCCGAGAGGCGCGAAGCGAGCGATATGTCTTGCTTAAAAGGTGCCAGCAATGGCGCCTTCTGATCTGGGTGATGGGGGCCGACTACAATCCTTTCAGGGAAGACCCTGCTTCCAACTCGAAATGGCGGACGAAACAGTCGTCTATCAACTCTTCGTAGCCATCCGGCATGTACGACACCTCCCAGTCATCGCCGAAACGGGCCTTCACCGCGTTAAGGTCGCGCCAAACCGAGACAAACATGACAGTATTCTCGCCGCCCTGGACGCATCTACCGAAGAAGTAACCATCGTTTCCGGGTTTGTCCCTGACCACATCGACTGATGTAGTGGCGAAATTGCTCAGGAGCGTGTCGACGCATCCCTCTTTCACCCTGACCTCGAACACACGCAAGACGCGGCCACTTCCGTCCATGCCACCTGTCCTTTCAGATCCATGGTCGACGTAGCGCGCCTGCTTCGGATTCCTACCTCCGCATGACAGTCAGGACCGGCCAAGAGGCGCTCCTAGACCTCCATCGGCTCTCCGCCGAGTTCGGTGATGACCGCCTTCAGCGCCTCGGTGGCGCGGTCGAGGAGGGCCTTGTCGGTCGAGCGCAGCACCAGGGTGGCGCCGAAGCGGCCGTCGCGCTGGAAGGGGTAGGAGCCGGCCTCGATGCCCGGATGGTCCTCCTCGATGGTCTTCAGCGGCGTGGCGATGATCCCCTCGGGCAGGAAGGCGCTGACGGCGCGGGAGAGCAGCGGGTCGCCGCCGGCCAGTTCGTGCGCGATGCTTTCGAACATGGCCTGCATGACCGCCGGGATGCCGGCGAAGGTGTAGACGTTCTCGACCCGGAAGCCGGGCGCTGTGCTGACCGGGTTCTCGACCAGCACGCCGCCATGGGGCACGCGGGTCATGCGCCGCCGGGCTTCGGTGAAGTCGGCGGGGTTCTTGTAGCGGGCCGAGAGCAGCTTCACCGCCTCGGGGTGCTCGGAAATGCCGACGCCGAAGGCCTGCGCGATGCAGTCGGCGGTGATGTCGTCATGGGTCGGGCCGATGCCGCCGGTGGTGAAGACGTAGTTGTAGCGGGCGCGGAGCGCGTTCACCGCCTCGACAATGTCCGCCGGAATGTCGGCGACGACACGGACCTCCATCATGCGGATACCCAGCTCGGTCAGCCGGTCCGCGATGTAGCCCATGTTCTTGTCCTTGGTCCGCCCGGACAGGATCTCGTTACCGATGATGATCAGCGCGGCGGTGACGATCTTGGGTCCGTCCGCCATCTCAGGCGCTCTTCTGCTGCATGATTCCCCGCTCCTCCAGGAAGCCGATCACGGCGTCGGTGAAGACGTCGTTGCGGTCGCCAGCAACCATATGCCCGGCCCCGCCGACGTCAACGAATCCCGCATCCGGCCGCAGCGCCTTCAGGTGATCGGCGCCTTCGGGGCTGACCACGTCCGAGAAGCGGCCCCGGACCAGCAGGATCGGGCAGTCGGCGTTGCGCACGGCCTCGTCCAGCTTCGGCCCCATGATGGCGCTGTCGCGGCCTGAGCGGTGGGTGATGGTCTTCGGGTCCCAGTGCCAGTACCAGCGGCCGTCGCGCTCCCGCAGGTTCTTGCGGATCGAGTTGAGGTCCACCTTGCGCTTGCGTTCGGGGGTGTAGGCGGCGACCTCGGCCGCGGCGTCTTCCAGAGTGGCGAAGCCGTCTTCCATGTTCCGCCGCATGAAATCGAGGATCCGCTCGGACCCGGCAGCCTCGATCTTCGGGGCGATGTCGACCAGCACCAGGGCGCGGGCCCTCAGCCTCGGCTCCTCGCCCGTCGCCAGCATGCCGGTGATGCCGCCCAGCGAGGCCCCGATGAAGACAGGTGAGCCGCCGAGCAGGTCGGCCCAGCCGCGCGCATCGTCGGCGGCGGCCTCGTAGGAGTAGTTGCCTTCGGCCGACCAGCCACTGTCGCCGTGGCCGCGGTGGTCGACGATCAGCGCCCGCCAGCCGCGCGCCGCCATGGTCCGGGCAGTACCGCCCCAGCTGTGACGGGTCTGTCCGCCGCCATGCATGAACAGCACGGGCGGGCCGCCCGCCGGTCCGAAGGCCTCGCCGACAAGGGTCAGCCCGTCATGCGTTTTCTGAGTTATGCGTTCACCTGTCATTTCACTCGACCTCGTCGGCTGCGGACCATATGTATCTGCGTATGCATCGGTTTCTGTTTCCAAAGCTGGGTGTGGCGCTGCTGGCGGTTCTGGCTCTGAGCGCCTGTGAGATTGTCGATACCGGCCGGTCCCGGATCGGCGGCACCAATTGCGGATTCTCGGATGCGCCGCCCGGCACGCCGGAGTACCGCAACTGCAATCAGCGGAACACGGGCGATCCGCGACAGACCACCCGCACGCCCGGCGGCAGCATCTTCTAGGCGGCTTCCTCCCCGAAGGCGCGGGCGATCTTCTCGTCAATGCCGGACTGGACGGCGCACTGCACCATCTCCTGCCAGGTCTGATCGTCGATCGGCAGCCCGTTGGCGCCGCGTTCGGCGGATGACTTCCGTTCCGGATCGCCGGGCACCATGACCGCGTCCACGCCGGGGGCCGGCGGCGAGGCTTTCACGTGGCGGATGAAGTCGTCGATCTCGGCGTAGAGCGCGCCGGTGTCTCCCAGCCGCGCCGGATCGACGATGATGGTCAGCATGTTGTTGATGATCGACCAGCCGTCCGAGCGCTCGGGCAGGAAGGTGCCGCCGCCCGACAGCCCGCCGGCCAGGATCTCGCAGATCAGCGCCAGACCGTAGCCCTTGTGCTGGCCCACGGACATCAGGGCGCCGGTCGGCTCCTCGAACATCACGGCGGGGTTGGTGGTCATCACGCCAGTGCTGTCGATCAGGCAGTCCGGCGGCACCTCGACGCCCTTGTTGTAGGCGACGCGGACCTTGCCTTGCGCCACCTTCGTTGTGGCCATGTCGAAGATGATGCGCGGATGATCCGGAGTCTCGGGGATGGCCGTGCAGTAGGGGTTGGTGGTGTAGCGGGCGTCGGAGCCGCCATACGGGGCCACCAGCGGCATCTTGGTGATGCCGTTGACCCAGTGGATCGAGATCAGCCCGGCGTCGGCGGCCATCTCGCCCCAGGCGCCGATGCGGCCGAGGTGGTGGCTGTTGCGCAGGCTCATCAGGCACAGGCCGTGGCTCTGCGCCCGTTCGATCCCCAGCCGCATGGCCTCGGCGCCGATCACCTGCCCATAGCCGGCATTGCCGTCCAGCAGCAGGATGGCGCCGTCATCCTTCACCACCGAGATATGGCGGTTCGGCCGCAGCTTGCCGTACTGGCGGGCATTCACATAGGTCGGCATCAGGCCCAGCCCGTGGCTGTCATGGCCCTTCAGATTGGCCTCGACCAGATTGACGGCGATCAGCCGGGCCTCGTCTTCGGACGAGCCATTGGCTTCGGCGATGGCGGCCACCATGGCCTCCATCCGCTCCGCGCGGATTGTCGGCATGCTTCCTCCCCAGGAACAATACCCCCGGAGTTTAGCCCGAGTTTGCCCGGGCTCAAACCGTCGGCGCAGGCCCGGCGCTGAATCGCTCCAGGATCCGCTTGCGCAGCTGGTCACGGACCTGTCGCCAGGCGTCCATTCTGCTCTCCCTGCTCCCCTCGATCAGGCTCGGGTCCATGGTCGGCCAGTATTCGACGTCGCAGGCCATGGTCCGGGTCAGTTCGATCGCCTTGTGCTGGGCTTCCGGCGACAGCGAGACGATGAGGTCGAAATAGCTGTCCTCGAGGTCGTCGAAGCTCTTGGAGCGGTGCTTTGAGATGTCGATGCCGAGTTCATCCATGGCGGCGATGGAGAAGCCGTCGACCTCGCGGGAGCGGACGCCGCAGCTGTCGACATAGATGGCATGGCCCATCAGCTGCTTCAGCAGCCCCTCGGCCATGGGCGAACGCACGCTGTTCTCGGTGCAGCAGAACAGGACTGCGCCGGGAAGCTCCACCGGCTCAGGCCCGAATATGCAATACGCAGATCAGGGTGAAGAGCCGGCGCGCGGTGTCGAAATCGATCTCGATCTTGTCCTGGAGCCGCTCCTGCAGCAGCTCCGAGCCCTGGTTGTGCACGCCGCGCCGGCCCATGTCGATCGCCTCGATCCGCGACGGCGACGCGTTCTTGATGGCCGCGAAGTAGCTCTCGCAGATCTTGAAATAGTCCCGCACCGTCCGCCGGAACGGCGACAGCGCCAGCACGACGCGGCCCTGTTCGGCGTCATCCTCCCCGTTGATCCGGATCGCCAGCCGGTCGTCCTCGACCGCCAGATGGACTTTGTAGGGTCCCGAATATTCCTCACCCAGCGGGCGGAAGCTGTTCTGCTCGATCAGGTCGAATATCGCCACGCGGCGCTCGTGATCGACGTCGGCGCCCCAGCTCTTGATCGAGCCTTCGTCCAGCGTGATCTCGACGATGCGTTCCGGATCCGACATCGTTCCCGCTACCGGTTCATGCGGATGCGGACGGAGAGCGCGTGGGCGGGCAGACCTTCCGAATCGGCCAGCGTTGCCGCGGCCGGTCCGATCTCGCCCAGGCTGGCCGCATCGCAGCGCACGAAGGTGGTCCGCTTCATGAAATCCAGCACGTTCAGGCCGGAGGAGAACCGGGCGCTGCGCGCGGTCGGCAACACGTGGTTGGGACCGGCCACATAGTCGCCGATCGCCTCGGGCGTGTAACGGCCCAGGAAGACGGCGCCGGCATTGCGCACACGATCGAATAGAGCTTCTGGGTCCGCGACCGCGAGTTCCAGATGCTCGGGCGCGAGGCGGTCGATCAGCGGCAAGGCGCCGTCGAGCGTTTCCGCCACGATGATCGCGCCATGATCGTTCCAGCTTGTCCGCGCGATGCGGTCGCGGGGCAGGGTGGTCAGGTGACCCTCCACCGCCTCGACCACGGCGTCGGCAAACCCGGCATCATCGGTGATGAGGATGGACTGGGCCGATTCGTCGTGCTCCGCCTGGCTCAGAAGATCGGCGGCGATCCAGGCGGGATCGTTGTCGCCATCGGCAACGACCAGGATTTCCGACGGCCCGGCGATCATGTCGATGCCCACCTGCCCGAAGACGCGGCGCTTGGCGGCGGCGACGAAGGCGTTGCCGGGCCCGACGATCTTGTCGACCGGCGCCACCGTGGCTGTGCCGTAGGCCAGCGCGGCGACGGCCTGAGCGCCACCGAGGCGGTAGATTTCGGAAACTCCGGCCAGATCGGCTGCCGCGATCACCAGCGGATTGATCTCGCCGTCCGGGGTCGGCACCACCATGGCGATACGCTCCACGCCGGCGACCCGAGCCGGAATCGCGTTCATCAGAACCGATGAGGGGTAGGAAGCGAGGCCGCCCGGGACGTAGAGCCCGACCGCGCCGACCGCGTTCCAGCGCGCGCCGAGCTCGACGCCCGCCGCGTCCGTCAGACGGTCGCCGGCGGGCAGCTGGCGCTCATGGAAGCTGCGGATGCGGTCAGCGGCGATTTCAAGTGCGGCGAGCGTTTCCGGTTCGCATCGCGAACGCGCTTCGGCGATCTCTTCGGGCGAGAACCTGAGCGTCTCCGGGTTCAGTTGAAGCCGGTCGAAGCGCGCCGTGTAGTCGATCAGCGCGGCATCGCCGCGGCCGCGCACGTCGGCAATGATGGCGGCGACAATGTCGTCGACATCCTGCGCCGTCTCCCGCTTGCTGTGCAGCAGGTCGTCGAAGGCCTCTGCGAAATCCGCGCTTCGGGTATCAAGCCGCCTTGGCATCGACGGCATTCCTGAAGCGATTGATCCAGAGCTGAATTTCTTCGGGGCGGGTCTTGAGCGCGGTGCGGTTGACGACCAGGCGCGAGGTGATGTCGGCGATGTGTTCGATCTCGACCAGGCCGTTCGCCTTCAGCGTCGAACCCGTCGAGACGAGATCGACGATGCGCCGGCAGAGACCCAGGTTCGGCGCCAGTTCCATGGCGCCGTTGAGCTTGATGCACTCGGCCTGGACGCCGCGGCGGGCGAAATGGCGCTGGGTGATGTTCGGATACTTGGTCGCCACGCGGACATGGGACCAACGCTTCGGATCGTCGGTCTTCGACAGCTCCTTCGGCTCCGCGACGGCAAGGCGGCAGTAGCCGATGCCCAGATCGAGCGGCGCGTAGATGTCGGAGTAGTCGAATTCCATCAGCACGTCGTTGCCGGCGATCCCCAGATGCGCCGCCCCGAAGGCGACGAAGGTCGCGACGTCGAACGAGCGGATGCGGATGATCGACAGGTTCGGGATGTTCGTCGAGAAGGTGAGCTGGCGGCTCGACGGATCGTCGAACGCGGCTTCGGGTTCAATGCCGGCGGCACGGACCAGCGGCATCGCTTCCTTCAGAATACGGCCCTTCGGAAGGGCGAGTACGAGCTTGTCCTGGCTGGACTGCTGGGCGTTCATGGCGCTTTCCGGTCATTCGCCGCCGCCGTCTTCGGTGTCGTGGCGCGGGCGGTTGGGCGTATACCAAGCGCGGCCCATATCGTCCACCAGCACATCCACGCATTCGACCGCCAGCCGGATCTGCGGTCCGCCGGCAAAGGTCAGCGTGACGGTCGCTTCCGGCGGCGTTTCGCCGGATTCGCATTCGACAGACAGCAGTTCCAGCACGGTTTCCTGATCGGCGCGGTTCAATCCCAGCGCCTGCACCGACTGCACGTCGCTGAAGCGGACGCCGGCGCGGATGCGGCTGCCGCCGGATGAATCCGGCACCTCGTCGCCCTCCCAGCGGAAGCGGTTGCAGACCAGCGCGAAGCGGCGCGCGCGCCGGTCCCAGGTCATGTCGCCGCGCTTCACTGTCGCGCTCGACAGGGCGGCAGAGACAGCCTGCAGATCCTCGGCGTCGGTGGCGTGCAGTCGCAATGGCGCGGGGGCCTTGCCCCGTCGATCAGTCATCGGGTTCTTGTTCCCTCTTGGCGGTTCTAGCCCTTGACCCGTTCGATATCGGCCCCGCAGGCGCCGAGTTTCTCTTCCAGCCGTTCGTATCCCCGGTCCAGATGATACACACGATTGACCTGTGTCTCACCTTCGGCCGCAAGACCGGCCAGAACCAGCGAGACCGAGGCGCGGAGATCGGTCGCCATGACCGGCGCGCCCTTCAGCCTGCGGACGCCGCGGACCAGCGCCGAGGCCCCGTGCACGGTGATGTCCGCGCCCATGCGGCCCAGTTCCGGAACATGCATGAACCGGTTCTCGAAGATCGTCTCGGTGATCATCGCCGCGCCGTGGCTCATGGCCATCAGGGCCATGATCTGGGCCTGCATGTCGGTCGGAAAGCCGGGATAGGGTTCGGTCATGACGTCGACGCCCAGAATGCCCGCGCCGTCGCGCCGGACGCGGATGCCGTCGTCCAGCAGGTCGACCGAGGCGCCGGACTGCCGCAGAGGGGCCAGGGCGGCCTCGACGATCTCGTGATTGGCGCCGGCCAGCATGATGTCGCCACCGGTGATCGCCGCTGCCACCGCGTAAGTGCCGGTCTCGATCCGGTCGGCGATGACCCGGTGCGCGGTGCCGTGCAGCTTCGCGGCGCCGGTGATCTTCAGCGTGTCGGTTCCACGGCCCGAGATTGTCGCGCCCATGGCGGTCAGCAGGTCGATCAGATCGCCGATCTCGGGTTCGCGGGCGGCGTTTTCCAGCACGGTGTCGCCGCTGGCGAGCGCCGCGGCCATCAACAGGTTCTCGGTGGCGCCAACGGATACGGTCGGGATGGCGATAGTCGCGCCCTTCAGGCCGCCGGGGGCTGTCGCATGGATGTAGCCGCCCTCGATCTCGATCTCTGCGCCCATCTCCTTCAGGCCCTGGATGTGGAGATTCACCGGTCGCGTGCCGATCGCGCAGCCGCCCGGCAGCGACACGGTCGCTTCGCGGCAGCGCGCCAGCAGCGGACCCAGCACCAGAACGCTGGCGCGCATCTTCCGGACGACGTCATAGGGGGCGAGGGTGCCGGTCACGTCGGCCGTGGTCAGGTCCCAGACGCCATCGCCGCGATCCTCGGCGCTGCAGCCGAACTCCGCCAGCAACTGGGCCATCGTCTGGATGTCCATCAGTCTCGGGACGTTGCTCAACGTCACCGTTTCGTCGGTCAGCAGGGTCGCCGCCATCAGCGGCAGCGCGGCGTTCTTGGCGCCGCTGATGTCGATCCGGCCGCGCAGCGGATTGCCGCCGCGTATCAGGATGCTGTCCATGGGGATGCTCCGCGCACTTCGTTCTTGTTTTGCATGTCACATGGGCAAGGAATGCGGCGACAGAAGGGCAGGCCGGCGCATGGCACCCCGCGTCAGAACTTTTCCGGGTTCTTGATCGGCTTCGGTTTGGGCGTCCGTCCGGCCGCGGTCTTCCGCCGCTGAAGATTCTCCCTGAGCCGCTCCGCCAGCCTGCGCGCCTTGTCGTCTGCTGGCTTCGGGGGCTCGCGCCGGTCGCCGTCCATCGCGCCTCACCGTCCCAGGCGGCTTCGGTTCTGCTCCACGGCCGCGCGGTCAAGCTGATAGCCGACGACGACCCGGTACTGGCTGGCCTCGCCGCCGCCTTCATAGGGGATGCGAATCTGGATCCGGTCTTCCTCGAAACCGCTCTGGCCGTCGATCGACACCGTCATGTCATAGTTCTGCTTGCCGGTGACAGTGCCGTCCGGCGCCACCGTGGCGACGACATAGGGCGTATCGACACGGCTGATCTGGGCACCCTGGTTGCGGGCGGCCGACGACCTCACCGTCAGCGTGAAGGACACCCGGCTGTAGCCGGTCCGCTGGGTATCGGTCTTGTCGTAGGCGCAGGGCGAATTCGCCGTGCTCAGCCGGGCAAGCGCCAGCAGCTGGCCGTTGTTGTCCAGAATCACCTTGTCGGCCGCGTCCGGAAGAACGCCGATCTTGGGGCAGGTGCCGAAGGCTGCGCTGCCCAGTCCGCAGGATGAAACGCCGACTGCGATGACCGTCAGCAGCGCCGCCGTCCATCCGAGTTGTGTTTTTCTCATGGTCTCAAAGCTTGTTGTGGGTCCCGTCGCACACAGGCGGCCTGGCGGTCCGCTTGCACGCGCAGAACCGGACGCGGCCGGTTCGGGGCGAAATGAACTCCATCGGGCTGAATTCCGTGCCCTTGTGCGACCCGTCGCAGAAGGGTTGCGAGCCGCTCCGCCCGCAGCGGCACCACCAGTAGGTCTTCCCCTCCTCGACCGGAACGGTGATGGACGCCTTTAGGGCGACGACGGGTTCGGGCATTCGGAATTTCCAGCACCTTGACTGACGGAAGGGGGCCACGACCTTGTGGTCAGGCGGCGGGCAATGTAGTTGAGGAACCGCCGGGCCTCAAGCCGCGCCGCAACCGCTCAAGGGAGTGCCAGCGTGAACGTCCACAATCGTCCCCCGCTCGAGATCCTTCTCGCCAACCCGCGAGGTTTCTGTGCAGGCGTCGAACGCGCCATCCAGATCGTCGAGCGCGCTCTGGAGAAGTACGGCGCGCCGGTCTATGTCCGCCACGAGATCGTGCACAACCGCTTCGTGGTCGAAGGGCTCGAGAAGCGCGGTGCGGTGTTCGTCGAGGAACTCGACGAGGTGCCGTCGGGCGCGGTCGTCGTCTTCTCGGCGCATGGCGTGCCGAAATGGGTGCCGCAGGACGCCGAACGGCGCGAGCAGTTCTATCTCGACGCCACCTGTCCGCTGGTCTCCAAGGTCCATGTCGAGGCCGAGCGCCATTTCCGGGACGGTCTGCACATCATCATGATCGGCCACGCCGGCCATCCCGAGGTGATCGGGACAATGGGACAGCTGCCGGAAGGCGCGATCACGCTGATCGAGACGGCCGCGCAGGCCGAGAGCGTGGTGGTGCCGGACGAGAACCGGATCGCCTTCATCACGCAGACGACGCTGTCCGTCGACGACACCAGCGAGATCGTCGATACGCTGAAACGTCGTTTCCCGTCGCTCAGCAGCCCGCGCAAGGAAGACATCTGCTACGCCACCACCAACCGTCAGAGCGCGGTGAAGCAGATCGCCGAGAACTGCGACATGCTGCTGGTCGTGGGCGCCACGAATTCCTCCAACTCCAAGCGGCTGGTCGAGGTTGCCGAACGGGCCGGCTGCCAGAGGTCGTTGCTCGTCCAGCGCGCGGCAGAGCTTGACTGGGACAGCATCGGCACGCCGGGCCGCATCGGCGTGACCGCCGGCGCGTCGGCGCCCGAGGTGCTTGTGCAGGAGGTGCTGGACGCCTTTCGCGAGCGGTTCGCCGTTCAGGTCACCGAAGTCGATGGCGTCTCCGAAGACGTGATCTTCAAGATCCCGCGCGTGCTCCGCGACTGAACCGCGCCGGGATGGCGGTCTACACCGAGATCGAGGACGACGAGCTCGACCGGCTTCTCGACGATTACGGGATCGGCAGGGCGCTGGCCTGCAAGGGCATCGCCGAAGGCGTCGAGAACTCGAACTTCCTGCTCCAGACCGAAAGCGGCGTCTACATCCTGACCCTTTACGAGAAGCGGGTTCGGGCCGGGGACCTGCCCTGGTTCCTGGACCTGATGAGCCATCTGTCGGCCCGGGGCATGGCTTGCCCGGTCCCCATCGCGCGGCGGGACGGGGGGACGCTGTCGCAGGCTGCGGGCCGTCCGGCGGCCATTGTCAGCTTTCTGCCCGGGCGCTGGCCCCGCAAGCCGAAGCCGCGGCATGCCCAGGGTCTGGGCGCTGCGCTGGCGCGACTGCACAGCCTGAGCGGGGACTACGCGCCGGTTCGCCCCAACGATCTGTCTGTGGCCGCCTGGCGCCCGTTGCTGGAGCGTTCCGGCGGCGCGCCGATTCGGTCCGGCCCGGTCTCTACGACGATCTGAGGCTGGAACTGGACGAGCTGGAGGCGGCGTGGCCTTCCGGTCTGACCGAGGGGGTGATCCATGCGGATCTGTTTCCGGACAATGTCTTCTTCATCGACGAAGAGGTCAGTGGCGTCATCGATTTCTACTTCGCCTGCAACGACATACTCGCCTACGACCTTGCAATCTGTCTCAACGCCTGGTGCTTCGAGCCGGACGGCGCCTTCAACATCACAAAGGCGCGTCTGATGCTGGGGGCCTACCGCGCCGGCCGCCCGTTGTCTGAAGCCGAGTTCGATGCCCTGCCGATCCTGGCGCGCGGCGCGGCCATGCGCTTCCTTCTGACGCGGCTGCACGACTGGCTGCACCATCCGGAAGGCGCCTTCGTGACGCCGAAGGACCCGATGGAATACTGGCGCAAGCTGAGCTTCCACCGTGGCGTCGGCGGCGCCTCGGCCTACGGGCTGGATTTCTGAGATGGCGCAGGTGGAGATCTGGACGGACGGCGCCTGTTCGGGCAATCCGGGTCCCGGCGGCTGGGGTGCGGTGCTCCGTTACGGCGACCGCGAACGCGAAATCAGCGGCGGCGAGGCCGCAACGACGAACAACCGCATGGAACTCCGCGCCGCGATCGAGGCGCTGTCGGCCCTGAAGCGCCCTTGCGACGTCATCCTTCACACCGACAGTATCTATGTGAAGGACGGCATCACCAGCTGGCTGCAGGGCTGGAAGGCCCGCGGCTGGAAGACGGCGGCGAAGAAGCCGGTGAAGAACGAGGATCTCTGGCGTGAGCTCGATGCCCAGAACGGCCGCCACCGTGTCGACTGGCGCTGGGTGAAGGGCCATGCCGGCGACGAGAACAATGAACGCGCCGACGCGCTGGCCCGCGAGGGGATGGCGCCATTTCTTTGATCGATCAATTTTCTTCGCTAATCTTCGGGTGTCGTTAACCATTCGGACGCTACGGACGGACGAACAGTCCTGAAGTCCTTCACCTTCGGATCATGGCGATGTCATCCGCGGCAGCATCCGGGCCGGCTCCTTCCAGAGAACTCGTAACGCTCGGTTGCGGGACGTTGCTGGTATTCCTGCTGGCGATTGCCGGCGTCGAGATGACGCGCGCCGCGGGCAATGTCGCGAGCATCTGGCTCGCCAACGCGGCCGCGCTGGGCATGGTGATGCGGCAGCGGGGTGGCTGGCGGATCGGCGGAATTGCCGGCATTTTGCTGGCCGTCGCCAGCGCCAACCTCGCCGAAGTGGTACTGGCGCTGTCGATCCTTCATGCGGCCGGCTTTTCCAGACCGGACATCGCGACGCTGGAGGGGTTCGGCAAATTTCTTCTGGTGGCCGGATTGATCGCACCGGCTCTTGCCGCGGTCCTCGGTGCCCTTTCCGTAAACGTCTTTTTCGGTGCGCCCTTCGCTGCCGTTTTCGAAACTTGGTACCTGTCCGGTCTTCTGGGCATGGTGATTGTCGGACCGGCCGCGGTTGCGGCGGGAGATCAATTGCTGGAGCGCCGGAAAGGCGTGGTCCTCAAGGCGGCGCTCTGGAGCGCGGCTGCGGCGGTTCTGCCCTGGGTGGCGCTGGAGACCGGGGCGCCACTGCTGGTCTACGCAGGACCGGTCATCGTGATTGTCGCCGTCGTCCGGAAGGGGCTTCTGGCGGCGGGACTTGCCGGCGGCGCGTTCGCGATCTCGACGGCCTGGGCGATGATCGTGGCGCCGGCGGGCGCCGCCCTGCCATTTTCCGGCGAGATGCTGGAAACGCAGGTCTTCCTGCTGGCATCGGGATTCATGGCCAACCTCATTGCCGTCCTCTGGCTGCAGCGCCGCCGCGACGCCCGTGAACTCGACGAACTGGAACGCGCGTTCCAGGCCACCAGCGACGGGATCATGCTGGCGGATGCGGATGGCCGGTTCCGCCGCTGGAATCCCGCGATCGGGCGGGTCTTCACACTTATCGAACAGAATGCCGATGGCGGGCAGGACGCCTACAAGGCCGAGAACGAAGCCATACGCGCCCGCCTGATGAAGGGCGAGAATCTGACGGATCTGCCCTTCACCCGGACCCTGGCCGATGGCAAGCAGGTCGACTACCGGATGAGCGCCTCCCCGATCTTCAAGGACGGTGTGTATGACGGCGCGGTCATCATCATGCGCGATGTCAGCGAGATCGAGCGCCTTCGCCAGGAGGCCCTTCGCCGGTCCAGCGAACTCGAGGCCTTCATCGACGCGACGTCGGAAGCGGTGATCGGGACGGATGCCGAAGGGAGGATCAACATCTGGAATCCGATGTCCGAGGCGTTCTACGGACAGACCCGGGCTTCCGTCCTGGGCACGGACATTCGCCATCTGCCCGGCGGTTCCTCGCTCGAAGTGCGCGCCAGGCGCTTCGAACGCCTCCGCGAGGGCATCTCCATCAGGGAACGCATTGCCGTCCAGAACTCGGCCGCAGGGGAGACACGCGAGGTCGAACTTGCAGCCAAACCGATTTTTGGCGGGGCTGGTGAGTTCCTGGGTACGGCCTCCATCCTTCACGACGTTACCCGACTGCTGGAATACCGGGCCCGGACCGACGACGCCGAACGGCTTCTGGCTCAGGCAATCTCGGCGATCTCGGGCGCTCTGGCCATCTACGACAAGAATGAGCGGCTGCAGATCTGCAACCAGGCCTACTCCGAAATGGTTGGCGCCGAGGACCCGCACGAACTGGAAGGCATCGAATGGGAGGCCCTCCTCCGCCGGAATGTGGCGGCCGGGATCATCGAAATGGATGGCAAGGATATCGACTTCTGGGTCGCCGAGCGCCGCCAGAAACGGCAGCGGCAGGGCGAGGCATTCATACTCCAGCTGCAGGACAACCGCTGGCAGCTCGGGAACGATTTTCCGATCCCGGAAGGCGGCTTCATCACGGTTCGCCAGGACATCACCGAGCTGAAGCGGACGCAGGAAGAATTGCAGCGGTCCAATCGGGATCTCGAGCAGTTCGCCTTCGTCGCCAGCCATGATCTGCAGGAGCCGCTGCGCAAGATCGTCTCCTTCGGCGGCATTCTGGAGGAGGAGTTCCGCGACAGCCTGCCGGAGGAGGGGCAGACCTACCTCGATTTCATGATCCGTGGCGCCGGGCGCATGCAGAATCTGGTCGAGGATCTTCTGACCTTCTCACGCGTCTCCACGAGCACAAGAGATCTGGAATATGTCTCTCTGTCCGCCCTCGCCGAGAGGGCGCGCGACGAGGTGCCGTCGCCCGAGGACGGGGCGGCGGCCTCGGTCGAGATCGGCGATCTCGGGATGGCGGAAGTCCGGCCCCTGGACATGGAGCGTCTGTTCCTCAACCTGATCTCGAATGCCGTGAAGTACCGGCATCCGGAACGGGCACCCGAGGTTGTGTTGCTGGCCGCTTGCCGCCGACGAGGGCTGGATCCGTTTCGAATGCGCCGACAACGGGCAGGGCTTCGACATGGAATATGCAGATCAGATCTTCCAGCCGTTCAAACGTCTGCATGCGCACACGGAGATCCAGGGCACCGGCATGGGGCTGCCCATCGTGCAGAAGATCCTGGCAAGACTTGGCGGACGGATCGATGTGAACTCGGTGCCCGGCGAAGGAACTGTGTTCACCATCTCACTTCCGGAACGAAGCCAATGAACCGGAGGCGATCAGCCTGAGCGTTAACCGCGCGTTAACGAATTGGCGAGAAACTTGACGTGGCAACAAGATCGGCGGCGGAACGCGAAAGAATGCAAGCTGCGAAGACTGCTGACATCGTGCGGCTCGTGCGAAACGAACCGGAGGCGCGACATCAGATGCGGGTCGTCATGATTGATGACGACTACGAGGACTTTGTGCTGGTCAAGCGGCTGCTGCGCTCGGTCGGGGACTACACGCTCACGCATGTCGGCAATGCGGACGAGGCCCGCCGCATCCTGCGCGCGTCCGATCACGATGTCGCTCTGGTCGATGGCCGGATTTCCGGCCGCTCAGGCATCGAACTGATCTCCGAGATGTCCGCACCGGTGCCGTGCATGCCGATGATCCTTCTGACGGGCCATGGCGACGAGGTCGTCGACGAAATGGCGCTGAAGGCCGGCGCCGCCGACTTCATCGACAAGAAGGATCTTTCCGCCCGGCTGCTCGCGCGCTCGATCCGCTACGCCCATGCCCAGTTCGAGTCCGAACGGCGGCTGCGCGCCAGCGAGCAGGCGATGCGCGCCGCGAAGGAGGAGGCCGAACTCGCCAGCGCCGCCAAGAGCCAGTTCCTGGCCCATATGAGCCACGAGCTCCGCACTCCGCTCAACGCCATCATCGGCTTTTCCGAACTGATGCTCCACGGCGTGTTCGGCGAAGTCGAGAACGAACGCTACCGCAGCTACATCAGCGACATTGGCGATAGCGGCCAGCACCTGCTGACGCTGATCAATGACGTTCTGGACCTCTCGAAGATCGAGGCGGGCCGGATGAGCTTCAACTTCGAACCCCTCAGCGTCTCCGAGATGATCGAGGAATCGGTGCGCATGATGAAGCAGCGCGCCGAAGACCACGGCATTGATCTGAAGGTGGATCTGCTCGGCGATGCCCGGCTGATGGTCGACCGTCGCGCCGCCAAGCAGATGCTGCTGAACCTTCTGTCCAACGCGATCAAGTTCACCCGTCCCGGCGGCCGGATCACTGTCGGCTTCCAGTCGAGCGGCGCCGAATACGGCATCAGCGTGCTCGACACCGGCCTGGGCATTCCGCCCGAGAAGCTGTCCTCGGTGCTGGAGCCTTTCGCCCAGGTGGAACAGGAACTGTACCTCTCCGAAGAAGGCACGGGCCTCGGCCTGCCGATCGTCAAGGCGCTGATCCAGGCCCATGGCGGTCATCTGGAAATCTCCAGCGCCGTCGGCCGCGGCACCCGTGTGACGCTCTATTTCCCCGGAGAACGCGCGGTCGGCTGAACCGCGCCGGACTCAGCCGGGCTTGTAGCCGGTCGTCCGGGTCAGCGTACCGGGCACGAATTCCACCGACGAGATCCGCTCGAATCCGGCCGCGGCCAGGTAGCCCTCGCATTCGGATATGGAATGCGCGTGTCCCTGGGAGCGCGGGATCGCCTCGTAGAGGCCCCAAAGGGCCGGTGCCAGCGGGCCCATCCGGTCGTTGTTCACCATCTCTCCGATCAGGTGATATTCGCCGCCGGGCTCCAGCGCATCGTAGATCCGCCGGATCAACTGGCCGATGACCTTGCGATCGTAGATCGGCAGGTTGGACGCCTGAATGGCCACGTCGCAGCCTTCCGGCAAAGGGTCCGCAGTGAAGTCGCAGGCCTTGGCGGTCACACGCCCGGCGACGCCGTTCTCGGCGATGTAGTCCAGCGCGACCGGCACCACCGGCGGCAGGTCCAGAACCACAGCCTCGATCTCCGGATATTTCTCCGCCGCGTTGATGCAATAGGCGCCCGAACCGCCGCCCAGATCCATGATCTTCCGGCGTCCGGTCAGGTCGACCTCACGGTGGAACTTGCGCGCCGCGCCCATGCCGATCGAGTAGGTTGCGGCGTGATACTTCCGGGCGCTCTCCTCGGTCAGGTCGTCATACATGCCCAGCCGGTCGCTCTCGTCGCCGGCCTTCATGATCTCGGCGATGCGGTTCCAGTCGCCCCAGTTCTCGCGCAGGAACGTCATCCATTCGCCGGCATAGCCCCGCCGCTCCTTGACCAGGAACCGGTCCACGTCCGGGGCGTTGCGATAGGCGCCGTCCTGGGCACGTTCCACCAGCGCCATGCCGGCAAGCGCATCGAGCAGGCGCTCCGCGTTCAGGGGGCCGATGCCTGCGGCCTGACCCAGCGTATCCACGCGGTTGTGTCCGGCGTCGATCAGCGTGAAGGCTTCCAGGTCGATCGCCGCGAACAGAGCGCCCGTTTCCCAGTAGGCCTTGGCAATCCGTTGCAGGCGCGTCGTATCCGGCCGTGGCGCAGTCATCAGTTCCTCCCCGAACTGCAGTCATTCCTTAACCATGTTGCGCCAGTCTTCGGGCGATGAACAAGCCACCGAAAGCTGCCGCCCGCCTTGCAGACAAGGGATGGGTGCTGATGGAACGCGGCCGCCCCGATCAGGCGCTGCAGCAGTTCCAGCGCGCCGTTCAGGCGGGACCAGGTGAGTTCTCTGCGCATCACGGGCTGGCGACGGCGCGCCAGGCGCTGGGCGATGCGGCCGGCGCTGTCGATGCCTTCGAAAGGGCGCTCTCGGTTGCGCCGGGCAACGCCGATACCCTGATCGCGCTTGGCAATCTGGCGCGCTCGCTCGACGCGCCGGAACAGGCCGCCGGCTTCTTCCGGGAGGCGGCGCTCACGGGATCCGGGTCGGTGCCGGCCCAGGCCGGCCTTGCCCACGCGCTCCGCGACCTCGGACGTCAGGAAAAGGCCGTCGACATGCTGCAATCGGCGATTCAGGTTCAGCCGGAGGCTGGTCCCCTCTGGACCGCGCTTGGCGCCGTCATGGCCGATCTCGAAGACCACGCCAACGCCGAGACCTTCCTGAAGGAAGCGCTGCGGCTCGACCCGAAGGACGGCGCGGCGGCGGGCAATCTGGCCGAGGTGCTGTTCGCCGAGGGGCGGCCCGACGAGGCTGCCGAGGCCTATGCCGGCGCGCTCCGGCTCCGCCCGCGCGACGCGGCGCTCCGCTTCAACCATTCGCTTTTCGCGCTGGCCCGCGGAGACCTGGCATCCGGCTGGCGCGACTACGAGGCGCGTCTTGACTCGGCCTATCCGAAACATGTTCGCCGGGATCTCAGACTGCGGCGCTGGGACGGGCGGCGCTTGCCCGAGGGGCGGTTGCTCGTGCTGGCCGAACAAGGTGTCGGCGACGAACTGCATTTCCTGCACTGCCTGCCGGATACCGTGGCGCGGGCCGGCGAGGTCTGGTGGGAATGCGATCCGCGTCTGACGGCGCTGCTGCAGCGGAGCTTCCCGGAGGTCCGCTTCGTGCCCTGGCAGAAGTCGGACAGGCCCGGCATTCACAGAGGCTACGACTGGCTGGCCGATGCGCCGAAGTTCGATGCCTGCATCGAGGCCGGCAGCCTGCAGACCATGTTCCGGACGACGCTGGAGGCCTTTCCCGCAGGTCCGCCATTGCTGGAGCCGGAACCTGCGGCGCAGCGCGGCGATGGCGGGTTGCGTGTCGGCATCTCGTGGACCAGCACCAGACGCAACCGGTTGCGCGACCGGGGCTATGTCCCACTGGAGTTCTGGGGACCGTTGTTTGCGGTGCCCGGCGTCCGCTGGGTGAACGTCCAGTACGGCGACGTCGCCGATGAGATCGCCGAGGCCGAAGCGCGTTTCGGCATCTCCATCGAGCGGACCCCGGGCCTCGATCTGAAGGACGATTTCGAAGGCACGGCCACCCTGATGGCCGATCTGGACGTCGTCATCGGTCCGACCAACGCGGCGCGCCAGCTCGCCGCCTCATGCGGGGTGCCGACGCTGGTTTTCTCCCGTTTGCCCTACGAATTCGCACTCGGCCAGCCGCTGAATCCCTTCTTCCCCGGGATGCGGGACTTCGTGCGCTTGCCGTCCAGGGACTGGGGCGGGGCCGTGGATGCGGTCGCGGCGGAGATCGTGCAGCTGGCGGCCGCTCAGGCTGCGGCCTGAATGGCCCGGACCCGGTCCGCGAGGCGGTAGAGCGCCCGGTCGTTCATTCCGAGTTCCTTCAGATGATCGACGGTGTTCAGCAGGTAGTCCGAGCAGGGACCGAGCCAGCCTGCGGCCTTCGCAATCATCTGGGCTTCCTCTTCGGGCGTCCGGACGCCGCAATAGCGTTCGCTCTTCCGGTTGATCACGAAGGTTGCTGCCCGGACCACGCCCTCGGACGTATGAACGCGGACCGTGCGCGCCCGGTAGGCGTCGCCCACGAGTTCGCGGCGGAAGACGATGTCGAGTTCGTGCAGCGCGTTCTCCGGTGGCAGCCGGAAAGCTATGCCGTGGCAGGAACCGCCGCTGTCCAGGCCCAGCACCAGTCCCGGACAGTCGGGCGAGCCGCGTCCGAGCGGCGTTTCCAGGCAGAACCGCCGATGATAGCCATGAATGCGGCCGCGCCGCTTCTCGGCGTAGTGGAACGCCGGGTTCCAGATCAGCGAGCCATAGCCGAAGACCCAGACATCGCCGGGGGGCATCTCGCCGTGGACCCTGTGCATCTCGGCGACACGGATTTCCTCGGGCAGACGGGTGAATAGGCCGGCCTTCTCGGCCTCCTGCAGGCGCTCCTCGACGGCGCCTTCAAGAATGCGTTCGCGGGTGATCTGGTGCTCGCCGCTCATCCGTCCACCGGTCTGCAGTAGCTTTCACGCATTACGAAGGAAATCAGGAATCCGATCCCTACAAGGATCGGCAGAACCGACAAGGCCGTGTCGAAATGCGCCGGCGAATAGTACGGGACCGCGCCGTCTGCTGTCACCGTGCCATCCCAGGCAAGGTCCAGCACGATGCCGACCAGCGGCTGCATCAGCGCGCCGCCGCCGACGAAGGCGCCGTTGACGAAGCCGGTGACCGCACCGCCGATCGAGGGCGGCGAGAGTTCGCGGGCGAGCGCCAGGGTCAGGATCATCGAGCCGCCGAAGAGGCCGACGAGGAAGATCATGATCTGATAGGTGAACAACGGCATCGGCGGGCCATAGAGCATGACCGCCCACAGCAGCAGCGACGTGCCGGCAGCGATCATCAGCGGCAGCTTGCGGCGGCGGAACCGGTCTGAAAGGAATCCGCCGAGCGGGCCGCCGATGGCAAAGCCGATCGTCATCAGCGAGGCGCTGAAGCCGGCGGTCTCGCGGCCCACATCGTAGATCAGCATGATGTGCGGCACGCCCCAGAGCAGGCCATAGCTCAGGAACGGGCCGGACAGGAAGCAGCCATAGACGCCCAGCACCCAGTTGTGGCGCAGGCTCATCGCCTGAAGCAGCGAGCGCCCGAGACTCTGGCTGCCCGTTCGCTGGACCCGGCCGCCGTCGGGTCGGTCGCGCACCACGATCCAGATCAGGACTGCCAGCGCGGCGCCCCAGACGGCCGTAAAGGCGACGGGATCGCGCCAGCCCATCTGCTCGACCACATGGCCGAGCGGCCCCTGCGCCAGAAAGCCGCCGAGCATGGCGTAGCCCATGGTCATGCCGGAAAACATGCCGAACCGTCCGGGCGTGTGCCAGGCGGCCGCCAGCGTCAATGCCGAGATGAAGCCGACGGCAGAGCCGGCGCCGATGGCCAGACGGCCGGCATAGGCGACCCAGATGTTCTCGGCGAAGGCGAAGGCGGCGGTGCCTGCCGCGGCCACCAGCATGCCGCCGGTCAATAGGATGCGCGGCCCCCAGCGGTCGAGCATCAGCCCGACGGGCAGCTGCAGCACGGCGTAGATGTAGAGATAGAGTGCGGCGAGATTGCCCATCACGCCCGCGCCGACGGAGAAGGTCGTCATCAGCGGATCGACCATGACGCTCGGCGCGGCGCGCTGGAAGAAAGCGAAGAAGAAGGCGTTCGCGGCCAGGAACCAGACGATCCAGGCCCGGCCGCCGCCGAGACGACTGCCGGCCGTGGGGTCTGCGCCTGCGGTAGCTGTGGTCACGCGGCGGCCTTCGCCTGCAGACCGAATTCGCGGGCAAGAAGTTCGTAGGACCGGACGCGGGCTTCGAAGTCGTGACTGATGGTGACGACCACAAGTTCGTCCGCCTGATAGGTGTCACGAAGCTCACTCAGTTGCCGGGCAACCTTGTCCGGAGTGCCCGCGATTGAGCGGCCCCGGTTGGCCTCCAGCATCTCCAGATCGTGGGGGCCGTACGTGTAGGCGTCGGCCTCCTCGGGCGTCGGAAACGGTCCCAGTTCGCCCTTCATCAGGCGGACCAGCCAGAGATTGCGCGACTTGACCAGATACTCGGCCTTCTCCTCGGTGTCCGCGGCCAGCGCGAACACACCGACGCTGAGGCGTGGCTCGGGATAGCGTTCCGACGGCCGGAAACGCTGGCGGTAGGCTTCAGCGACCATGTCGCCGCCGCGCGGGGTGATGAAGTGGGCGAAGGAGAAGGGCAGGCCGAAATGCGCGGCGTAGGCGGCGCTGTCCATTGACGATCCCAGCATCCAGACTTCAGGAACGGTCTCGCCGGCGGGCTGGGCGATGATGCCGCGGAAGGGGTGATCGTCCTCCAGCCGGTTTTCCATGAAGCCGATCGTGTCCAGGACCTGCCGGGGGTAGTAGTCGATGGAGGCGGAGCCCGGGCCCGCGCGCAGGGCCTGCATGGTCTTCTGATCGCTGCCGGGCGCCCGGCCGACGCCGAGGTCGATGCGGCCGGGATGCAGCGTCTCCAGCATGCGGAAGGTCTCGGCGACCTTCAGGGCGGAATAATGGCTCAGCATGACGCCGCCGGATCCGACGCGGATATTCTGCGTCGCCTGGGCGATATGGCCGATCAGGATCTCCGGCGCCGCGCCGGCGAGCCCGCCGGAAGCGTGGTGCTCGGCCAGCCAGTAGCGGTGATAGCCCAGCCGGTCGCAGGCTCTGGCGAGTTCGATGCTTTCGGCGATCGCGTCGGCCGGTGTCGCGCCGGAGCGGATCGGGCTCTGGTCCAGAACGCTAAGCCGCACGATTGATCCTCCCCGCCGCTACGTTAGGTTTGACGCCGTTCGGACTTAACGCGGAGGCGGCACTGATGGAAGACCTCGAGATTGCAAGGGTGCTCAGCTTCTGGTTTGGGGAACTGAGCGGCCGCGACTACTGGGACCGCAACGATGCGCTTGACCAGCGCATCCGGGAAGATTTCATGGACCTTTACGAAAAGGCGGCCTCCGGCGCGCTGGATCACTGGCAGGAAACGCCGGAAGGCGCGCTCGCCCTGGTGATCGTCCTGGACCAGTTCCCGCGCAACATGTTCCGCGAGGACCCGCGCGCCTGGGCGACGGACAGAAAGGCGCTGGCGGTTGCTGAAAGGGCCATCGAGCGTGGCCTCGACCGGCAGATTCCGGTCGAGAAGTGCCACTTCCTCTACATGCCCTTCGAACATTCGGAGGATCTGGCGGTGCAGACGCGTTCGCTCGATCTGTTCAAGCGGCTGGAGCTGGACGAGAACACCTACAGCTACGTCGTGCGTCACCACGAGATCATCGAGCGTTTCGGCCGATTCCCGCACCGCAACGCCGTGCTCGGCCGCGAAACCACGCCCGAGGAGGCCGAGTTCCTCAAGGAGCCGAAGAGTTCCTTCTGAGCCCTGTCAGACGACGCGGTTGTAGGCGAAATTGTCTGCGTAGGCCTTGATCTTCATCGGACGTTCGCGCGGCTCGAAGACCTTGGCGTCGATGCCGTGCTTCTTTGCATAGGCGACGGCCTCTTCCCTGGTGTCGAACTCCAGCTTGACCTGGCTCTGCGTGTCGGCCAGCGACGTCCAGCCCATCAACGGATCGGGATGCCGCGCGGCGTCGGCGCGGAATTCCAGCCGCCACCTGCGGGTTGCGGCCTTGCCGGACTGCATGGCCGTCTTGGCCGGCCTGAAAATGCGTGCGCTCATGTTTCGAACCCCATCTGGCTGGCGGGCTGGTCGGGGCGATTGGATTTGAACCAACGACCTCCGGTACCCAAAACCGGTGCGCTACCAGACTGCGCTACGCCCCGTAGCCCACCGGCTCCAGATAGCGAAGCCGCCTGTCTTGCGCAAGCGAACACGGCTACTCCAGCCGGTCGACGCGCAGCCGGTCGCCGGGCGCGATCCCCAGTTCCCGCGACAGGCCGCCGTTGATCTCGAGCACATAGCGGACAGGGACGGTCGACGGGATCGCAGTCGTGTCATGCGGCACGGCGTCGGGATGAATGTGACGGATCCGGCCCTCGGCATCGGCGAACAGCATGTCGAGCGGGATCAGGGTGTCCTTCATCCAGAAACTGACCCGGCGCTCCACGTCGAAATCGAACAGCATGCCGTGATCCTGCGGCAGGCTGGCCCGGTTCATCAGCCCCTGCGCCCGTTCCGCCGGCGTATCGACGACTTCGACCATGAAGAGCCGTTCGCCGGTTGACGTCTCGACCAGCAGGGTCTGGTAGTTCGCCTCCTGCGCAGCAGCCGGCAGGCAGAGGACGATCAGGAGGATGCTAAGCCACTTGCGCAAGACGCTGCTCTCTTTCTGCGAGGTCGAGGACCTCGGGGTGGATGTGGCTGCCGGCCTCCCGGTCGGCCAGGGTCGTGAACCAGTGTTCCGGGGGATTGCGGCCGGCGGCACGCTTCCAGGTGAGAGCGCGTAACACGGATTCGGCCCCTTCGGGCAGACGGTTCGGGCGGGCGAAGCCGGCGATCACACCCCATATCCCGGTCCAGCACCGGGCCACGGACCAGGGATTGTAGCCGCCGCCGCCCAGCACGATCATTTTCCCGGCGATCCGGTCGATCTGGCGGACCGCCCGCCAGAGCCCGCGATTGCTCAGGGACAGCTTGCTCAGCGGGTCGTCGGCCAGCGCGTCCGCTCCGGCCTGGACAATCACTGCGTCCGGTCCGAAGCGTTGCAGCCGCGGCAGAATCACACGCTCTGTCAGCAGACGGAGGTCCGCATCCGTCGCGCCGCGTGGCAGGGCGAGGTTCACGACGCTGGCGCTCTGCCGCTGGGGTGCCGATGCATCGTGCGGCCAGCGGCCGTGCTCGTGCGTCGAGATGGTCAGGACATCCGGATCGTCATGGGTCGCATCCTCGACGCCGTCGCAGTGGTGGGCGTCGAGATCGACATAGGCGATGCGGCGGACGCCCCGGTCCTTCAGCCGCAGGATCGCCAGCACCGGATCGTTGAAGTAGCAGAAGCCGCTGGCGCGGCCGGGCTGGCCGTGATGCGTGCCGCCGGCGGGCGTGTAGATGCGGTCTGCGCGGTCCGCGGCAATCATCTCGGCCGCCATCAGGCTGGCGCCGGCCGCCGTTGCAGGGCGGCGGAAGATTTCGCCGAAGACCGGGTTTTCCAGCTGGCCGATATTGTAGCGTTCCAGCAACTCCGGATCCGGCTTCTGCCGCGCCTCGGCGCGCTGCACGGCGGCGACGTAGTCGGGATCGTGAAAGCGGCAGAGCTCGTCGACGGACGCCACCGGGCTGTCCAGATAGACCCCCTCGGGCAGCCAGTGCAGCGCCCGGGTCAGGTCGATCACTGTCGAGACCCGCGGAATCGCCAGCGGGTGGCGGTTCGCATAGCGGGAATTGCGGTAGATCTCGCTGCCGATGAAGTAGGTACGTCTGCGCAAACCGGTCCGTCACCAAAATGAAACGGCCTCGACTCCGGGACCGCTCCTCCTATAGTGGCGTCATCCGGGGGAGCCGCAAGGGTGCGGCTGAGAGGTTCCCGTTTCGTGGAACGACCCCTTGAACCTGATCCGGACAGGCGCAGTGCGCCGACGCCGGCGGAGGGAAGGTAGGTACGATGCCCCAGGGGGCGGAGGGAGCCGCGCATGCGCCGGGCCTCTCGATCAGCGATATCACCGTCAGCTATGCCGGCCGCGACATCATCCGCGGACTCGATCTGGAGATTGAGGGCGGCCGCCTGACCGCGGTGCTCGGCCCCAGCGGCGTCGGCAAGTCGACGCTGCTCCGGCGCATCGCCGGGCTGGTCTCCGGACCCGGCCGGGTCGACGCGGACGATGGCGGCCCGCTCGCCGAACGTGTCGCCTTCATGGGGCAGACGGACCTGCTGCTGCCCTGGCTGACGGCCGCCGGCAATGTCGCCCTGGGATCCCGGCTGCGCGGCGAGGCCCGGGACGGCAAGCGCGTCGAAGGCCTGCTGCGGGCCGTGGGGCTGGCCGATGAGGCGGCCAAGCGGCCAGCGGCACTCTCGGGCGGGATGCGGCAGCGCGCGGCGCTTGCGCGGACCCTGATGGAAGACCGCGCCATCGTGCTGATGGACGAACCCTTCTCTTCGGTCGATGCCCTGACCCGGATCCGGCTGCAGGACCTCGCCGCCCGCCTTCTGAAGGGCCGGACGGTCATGCTGGTGACCCATGATCCGTGGGAGGCCATCCGCATCGCTGACCGGATCGTCGTTCTGGCGGGCGAGCCGGCCGCCGTGGTCCTGGATCGCACGCCCGAAGGCGCCGCGCCGCGCGCACCTGACAGCGCCGGCACGCAGGCGCTCTGGCGCGATCTCATCGATGCCCTCGGCCGGGATGCCGCGGCATGAGGAACTTCGGCTACGGGATCGTCAGTCTTGCCGTCCTCGTGTTCCTCTGGGGTCTCTATGTGCGGCTGTCCGGCATCGAGCCGTTCCTGCTGCCCGGCCCGCTCCAGGTCGCGGAGACGCTGGCCGAGCGGCATGAACTGATCCTACGGCACCTGGGGCCGACCGCGCTGGAGATCGTGCTGGGGCTGTTCTTCGGCACCGTCATCGGCTGTCTCTCCGCCCTGCTGGTCCACAGCTTCGAGTGGGCGCGCCGCTTCGGGCTGCCGGTGCTGGTGGCCTCGCAGGCGCTGCCGGTCTTCGCCCTGGCGCCGGTGCTCGTGCTCTGGCTCGGCTACGGACTCTGGTCGAAGGTCGCGATGGCGACGCTGATCATCTTCTTTCCCGTCGCCACGGCCTTTCTCGACGGTCTCCGCCGCACCGATCCCGGCTGGGTGGAACTGGCGCGGACAATGACCGGCAGCCGCTGGGCCGTCATACGCCATGTCCGCATCCCCGCCGCCCTGCCGTCGCTCGGGTCAGGTCTCCGGGTCGCTGCGGGCGTTGCGCCCATCGGCGCCGTGGTCGGCGAATGGGTCGGCTCCAGCGCCGGCCTCGGTTATCTGATGCTGCACGCCAACGGGCGCATGCAGATCGACCTGATGTTCGCCGCGCTGTTCGTTCTGGCGGTCTTCGCCGTGCTGCTCTGGCTCACTGTGGACCGCCTGTTGCGCTGGGCGCTGCCCTGGCAGCCCGACACCTTCTCTTCCAACGGAAAGGACTGATCCATGCTCCGTATCCTCGCCGCAGCCCTGCTGGCGCTCGCCCTGACCGGACCGGCCTCGGCTGCCGACAGGCTGACCGTTCTGCTCGACTGGTTCGTGAACCCGGACCACGGGCCGCTCTATGTCGCCGAAGCCCGGGGCGAGTTCTCGAAGCGCGGCCTGGAAGTCGAATTCATCGCCCCCGCCGACCCGAACGATCCGCCCAAGCTGGTGGCGGCCAGGAAGGCGGACCTCGCGATCTCCTATCAGCCGCAGCTTCATCTGCAGGTCGCCGAGGGGCTGCCGCTCCGTCGGATCGCGACGCTGGTGGCGACCCCGCTCAACTCACTCGTTGTGCTGGACGAAGCGCCGATCCGCTCGATCGGCGATCTCAAGGGCCGCAAGGTCGGTTACTCCGTCGGCGGCTTCGAGGACGCGATGCTGAAGGCGATGCTGGCGAAGCACGGGCTGACGCTGGACGACATCGAACTGATCAACGTCAACTTCTCACTCTCGCCGTCGCTGATTTCCGGCCAGGTGGACGCCGTGATTGGCGCCTTCCGCAATTTCGAGCTGAACCAGATGGATATTCTCGGCCGTCCGCCGGCGCCTTCTATGTCGAGGCGGAGGGTGTGCCGGCCTATGACGAACTCATCGTGGTCGCTCACAAGGACTCCGTGGCCGACCCCCGCTACCGCGCCTTCATCGAGGCGATCGAGGCGGGCGTGCAGTACATGGTCAACGAGCCGAAGAAGTCGTGGGAACTGTTCCTGGAGCAGAACCCGGATCTGGACGATGAGCTCAACCGCCGCGCCTGGGCCGACACGCTGCCGCGCTTCGCCCTGCGCCCCTCGGCGCTGGACCGCGCGCGCTATGACGGGTTCGCCAGGTTCCTGAAGGAACAGGGCATGATCGACGAGGCGCTGCTGGCTGAAGCCTACGCGGTCGAGCTCCGCTAGCCGAGCTTGAGGGCCGAGCGGATCTGTCCCTCGGCTTTCGTCAAGGCTCGGTCGTCATCGGCGTAGATGCGCGCGATGGCCTTCTTCGGGCCGGTGGTGAATCCTGCCGGCGCGAGCCGCCCGATGGCGCCGCGCGGGCCGAGGGTTTCCAGCGCCGCGCGCAGCGGCGCGCCCGACCAGCCGGAGACCGCGCCGCGCCGGTCGGCGACAACGTCGAGCCGCTGTTGCGCCAGCGGGGCGATGGAGGCGGGATCATCGAGCGCCTCGTCGCCGAAGATGAGCGCGAACCGCTCCGCGGCGGTGCCGGAACTCAGGGCGCCCTGCATGGCGTGAAACGCCGTCTGGCGGTCGAACTCCCTGAGTCCGGTCAGGATATAGGCGCCGGTCTGCAGCACCGCGTCCTCCAGCGGCCCGCCGGATGCCCGCCCGGTCAGGACGCCGACGACTTCGTGGAACCGCGCCTTGCCGAGGGTGCGCCCCACCGGGATTGGGCGGGTAAAGGGCGGTTCGCCGATCCAGAAGACCCGTTCCGCCGGCAGGCGGTCCGCCGCCGCCGGACCGCTGCAGCGGATCATCAGCAGACCGCCGGCATTCAGCCGGTCGGCATCGAAGGCGAGGAAATCGTCGACCGCCGCGGCCACGCGCAGCCCGGTCGCCGCCAATGCAGGCGCAAGCGCCAGAACCAGCGGCGAGGGCGGCTGTTCCGTGGAAAGCAGGCCGATCTGAACCATGCTCGCATGGTGGTGCGGCGTTCCTGATTCGTCACGTGGTCACGCGGGATCAACGACACTTGATACATGGCGCCGACGTCTTGCGCCGGAACAGGGCGGAGGGCACATCGGAGCCATGATCCGCGTCGCCGCATCGATGGTTCTGCTTCTCTGCCTCGCGGTCCCCGCTGCCGCTGCACCGGAGGCGGAACTCTGGCCGCGCTGGATCCCCGAGGGTCAGGCTGGCGATGTCGATCATTCCGTCTGGGCCCGGTTCCTCAATCGCCACCTCAGCATCGGCGGCGACGGGATCGCACGGATCGGCTATGGCGCGGTCGACGCCGCGTCGAGGCGGTCGCTGGACGCCTATGTCGAGGCGCTGACCCATGTCGATCCTGTTGGACTCGCGCGGGCAGCCGCCATGACCTACTGGATCAATCTCTACAACGCCCTGACCGTGAAAGTCGTGCTCGACCACTATCCGGTGACGAGCATCCGCGACATCGACATCTCGCCCGGTCTGTTCGCGAACGGCCCCTGGGGCGCGAAGCTGGTCCGCATCGGCGGCGAGGAACTGAGTCTGGACGATATCGAGCACCGCATCCTACGCCCCATATGGCGTGATCCTCGGGTGCACTACGCCGTCAACTGCGCCTCGATCGGGTGCCCGAACCTGCAGGCTGAACCCTTCACCGCCGGCCGGCTCGACGCACAACTCGATGCAGCGGCGCGCGACTTCATCAACCATCCGCGCGGCGCGGACTTCACGGATGACGGCCTGACTGTCTCGTCGATCTACGAATGGTTCGCCGACGACTTCGGTGGCGCGGATGAAGCTGTGATCGCCCATCTGAAGCTGTATGCGGCACCGGCGCTGGCGGCGAGGCTGGAGGGCGTAACCAGGATCGATGACGACAGCTACGACTGGCGGCTGAACGATATCCGCTGATCCACCGGGGCTTCACCCCGTGCGCGCTTGCCCATAGGCTCCCGATGCCATTCGAGAGGGGAGCCGCCGTGGACAAGGACACCGACTATTTCGAGCGCAAGCGCAAGCCAGGGGACCGCTACCGGGTCTTCGACGATCAGGATCCGCACGAGATCAATACCGGCCCCTTCTACTGGCGGAAGCGCGAGGACCGGTTGCGGTTCGCCTTCCTGGCCGAACCCAAGCACTGCAATTCCGGCGGGATCGTCCATGGTGGCCTGCTGATGACCTTCGCCGACCTGATGATGTGCGGCACCGCCACCCAGGGGACCGACGACCGCGGCGTCTTCACCGTGTCGTTCACCTCCGACTTCATGGCCAGCGGCATGGAGGGCGAACTGATCAAGGCGCGGGCCGAAGTCGTGCGGCGCACCGGCCAGATGGTCTTCGTCCGTGGCGAGATCTACACCGACGACAAGATCATCATGACGTGCTCGTCGGTGCTCCGCCGGATCCACGCTTACTGACAGCCGCCAGCACCGGATCCAGAAGCCGGTCAAGCATGTCGGGTTGATCCAGAGCGAGCCGGATATCGACCACGCCGACCCCATCGCGCATGTCGGGCGTGAGCCGGACAGCGTCCTTGGCCGTGGTGACAAGCTCTGCGCGGCTGTGCGCTGCGGCCTGTTTCAGGCGATCGACCTCCGCAGCGGTGTAAGGGTGGTGATCCGCGAAAGCCTCGAACCCGGTGATTTCCGCGCCCAGCTGCTCCAGCGTGTCCCGGAACTTCTGCGGCCGCCCGATGCCACTGAACCCCAGAACGCGGCGTCCCGAAAGCCGTTCGGCGTCATCGGATGGCACAAGCCGCCCCCGCAAAACCGGCAGGCTGGCGCGCTTGATCCGTGGATCGGGCATGCCGTCGCCGATGGCGATCAAGGCGTTGGCTCGCCCCAGACCTGCCGCGATGCTCTCCCGAAGCGGGCCGGCTGGAAGGATACGGCCGTTGCCGAAGCCGTCGACGGCGTCGGCTACGACGATCGAGAGATCCTTGATCAGGGCGAAGTTCTGGTGGCCGTCGTCCATCAGGATGACATCGCAATGCGCCGCCAGCGCCTCGGCGCCTGCCACCCTGGCCGTGCAGATCACGGTTGGAGCCAGTCGCGAATGCAGCAGCGCCTCGTCGCCGACTTCCGCAGCCGTGTGGGTCGCCGGATCGACCGGCACCGGCATGCTGCCCGAGAGGCTGCCGCCATAGCCGCGCAGCAGGACGCCGGGCGTCACGCCTCGGTCGCGAAACCACGACGCAATCAGCATCACCGTCGGCGTCTTGCCCGCGCCGCCGGCCGTCAGATTGCCGACGCAGACGACCGGACGCGGCGCCGTCCTGGGCCTGACGCCCATCCGCTTCAGCGCCGCGCCGGTCTGCCAGACCCAGCCGAGCGGCGACAGCAGCAGACCGGGCAGCCGGGCGCCGCCGCGCCGCCAGAAGCCCGGAGCTCTCATGACGCCGGGAGCAGCGGCTCGAGCCGCGCCAGAACCCGTTCCAGCACCGCCGCCTGCCGGCCGGCGACCAGTCGGGCGCGGGCGCCCAGGATGTCCGCTTCCCGTTTGTGCTGCAGCAGCCGGGCCAGAGATGCTGTCAGTTCCTCGGCGTTCTCGACCTCGATCATCGCATCCTCGCGGCGCATGTCGGCGATCACGTCGGCGAAGTTCTGCGTGTGCGGGCCGGTCAGGATGCAGCGGCCGAAGCGGGCGGGTTCCAGCACGTTCTGTCCGCCATGCGGGACCAGCGAGCCGCCCACGAAAACCGGCGCTTCCAGGCTGTAGAGCGTGCCCATCTCGCCGATGGTGTCGGCGATGTAGAACTCGCAACCCGCCGCGGGTGAGGCCGTCTCCGAGCGCCGGACCGTTGAGGTGCCGTCGGCCCGGAGCAGCAGCGCCATGCGTTCGGCGCGGTCAGGGTGCCGCGGCGCCATGATGGTCAGCAGATCGGGAAAGCGTTGCCGCAGCGCGCGGTGGACCTCCCCGGTGATCCGGTCCTCGCCTGGATGGATGCTGGCCGAAATCCAGCAGGGCCGGTCCGTCGTCAGCTCCTTCAGCGCCGCCAGCGCAACCGGGTCGGCGGGCAGCGCATCGGCCGCGTATTTCAGATTGCCTTCCATACGCACGTTCTCGCCGCCCAGCGCGGCGAAACGGTTCGCGGCCGCATCGTTCTGCGCCAGGATCAGGGCGAAGTTCGAGAGCAGTTGCCTCGCCGAGGCCCGTACCCTGCGCCAGCGTCGGTAGGAGCGGTCCGACATGCGTGCATTGATCAGGACCAGGGGCCGTCCGGCGAGACCCGCCGCCCGGATCATGTTCGGCCAGATCTCGCTTTCGATCATCAGGCTGAGATCGGGCTTCCAGTGCGCGAGGAACCGCTCGACAGCCGTGGGCAGGTCCAGCGGCGCGAACTGGTGCAGCACGCCGGCAGGCAGCCGCTCGGCCAGCATGCCGGCGCTCGTCACGGTGCCCGAAGTGATCAGAACGTGAGTGCCCGGCCGGCGCTGGCGGAGCTCCCTGATCAGCAACAGGACGGATTGCGCCTCGCCGACGCTGGCCGCGTGCAGCCAGACCAGCGGCCCTTCCGGACGGTCCAGCGAGGCTCGTCCGAAGCGTTCGCCAAGACGGTTGCGGTCTTCCTTGCCATTGCGCAGGCGCGAGCGGAGGAACAGCGGCGCCGCCGGCGTCAGCACGCGGCTTGCCAGACGGTAGGCCGTCAGGATCATTCCGCGCCGACGGCCTGCGCCAGCGGCGTCTCGTCGTCCGCACTGGCGTAGAGCGCGGCGTAGCGGCCGCCACGGGCCATCAGCTCGGCGTGGGAGCCGGACTCGACGACCGTGCCGCTCTCGATGACATAGATGCGGTCGGCGCCCATGACCGTCGACAGCCGGTGCGCGACGGTGATGGTGCTGCGGCCCTGCTGCAGCCGGTTCAGCGCCGCCTGGACCTTGCGCTCACTGTCGGTGTCCAGCGCCGAGGTGGCCTCGTCCAGCAGCAGGATCGGCGCATCGCGCAGCATGGCGCGGGCGATGGCGATGCGCTGGCGCTGCCCGCCGGAGAGCCGGAACCCGGCCGATCCGACGACGGTGTCGAAGCCGTCGGGCAGGGAGGCGATGAAGCCGTGGGCGTTGGCGGCCTGGGCGGCTGCCTCAACCTCCTCGTCGGTCGCGTCGGGCTTTGAATAGCGGATGTTGGCGCGGACCGTGTCGTCGAACAGGGCGGTCTCCTGGCTGACCAGCGCCATATTGGCGCGCAGGCTGGCGACCTCGACGCTGTCCACGGCCTGACCGTCGATCGACACTTCGCCGCTGCTGACATCGTAGAACCGGGCGACGAGGTTCAGGATCGTCGACTTGCCGCCGCCCGAGCCGCCGACCAGGGCGATCATTTCGCCGGGGCGGCACTCCAGATCGATGCCCTTCAGCGCCTCGGTGCCGTCGGGATAGGCGAAGCGCACGTCCGAGAAACGGACGTGGCCGCCATCGATAGCCAGCTTGCGGCCGCCGGACCGGTCCTCGATCTCAGGCAGGGTGTCCAGCGAATTGAACAGCCTGTCCGCGGCGGCAAGGCCGGACTGGAAAGCGGCGTTCAGCTTGCCCAGCCGCCGGATCGGCGCCGCCGTCATCAGCAGCGCGGTCAGGAAGGCGAAGAAGGCGCCCGGCGTGATCGCGCCGTCGATCACGCGCAGGCCGCCGAACAGCACCGCGCCCGCGATGGCGACCCCGGCGACCAGTTCGATCACCGGGCTGATCAACGCCCGGTCGCGCAGGTTCTTCAGCAGCGTCCGCTGGCGTTCTTCCAGCGCGGTCTCCGCGCGGTCGGTTTCGTAGGATTCACGGCCGTAGGCCTTCACCTGCCGCACGCCGGCCAGCGTGTCCGACAGGAAGGAGGCCAGTGTGCCCGAGGTCTTCTGGATGTTCTGGGACGATTTGCGCGCCAGCCGTCCGATCTTCGCCATCGGCAACGCCGCGACCGGCAGGATAACCATGGCGACGGCCGCCATCTGCCAGTCCTTGGTGAACATGACGATGATCAGCGCGGTGGCGGTCAGCGTGTCCTTGCAGAGCGCCACCGCCGTGGTGGCCAGCGCTTCCCGCATCAGCTGCGCGTCGGTCAGGAAGCGGCTGATCGATTGGCCCACGGTCTCCTGATAGAAATAGCGCAGGTCCGAGCGGATCATCCGGCTGTAGAGGTCGTTCTGCAGGTCGGTCGTCACCTTCACGCCGACGGCGCGCAGGATGTAGTGCTGGCCGTAGGTGGCGACGGCCATGACGGTGAAGATGCCCATGATCAGCAGCGGGATGGTGTAGAGCTGGGCAGCGTCCTTGTTGATGAAGATCTCGTTGATGATCGGTTCCATCATCGCCGCGATGGAGGCCGTCGTGGCGGCGACGACACCGACCGCGACGAGACCCAGGATCAGCATGCCCCTGTAGCGGGACATGTAGCCCGTCCAGACGCGCTTCACGAGCGGCCATGAGCCGGTCGGCGGCGCGTCGGCGGCGCGGGATGGAGCTTGGTCGGACACCGGCAGATTCGTTCCTTTCCGGAAAGCGGCGGACCATATCACCGCTGGCTGCGGGGGTTAAGCGAGGCCTTTTGGCGCTGCCGAGGGTGCTATTCGGTCCCTGCGGAGCCGTAGAGCGACAGCGCGATCTCCGTCCTGAGCAACGGCAGATCATTGTCGATCGCCTGCTTCAGGCGCCAGATCTCGGCCCGCGCGCCGGGGAAATCCCGCTCGCGCGCCTCGTCCGCCGCGCGCTTGAGCGCCTTGCCCCATTCGGTGATCGCGCCGCGCGCCGTCGCAGCTTTCTGGTCGAAGCGCCGGAAGATGCGGCCGATTTCCATCGCGACCATGTCGGCGATCAGGTCGGCGCGCTCGGCGTCCTCGTCGAGCAGGGGTTGATTCAGCACTTCGAGAAAGCCCTTCAGGCGTTCCGTATCGCCCGGCAGCGTCTCTGGATCGTACCGGCGGTCCACGGCGCCCAGCGCCTCGACATAGCGCAGCGCGCCTTCGAGATCCTCGGCGCTGACCGGATGAGCCATCATTGCATCGACATGGGCCAGAACGGCGTCGCGCACGGTCGCAGCGCTGCCGTCGTGGAGATAGGGCGCGGTCTCGGCCAGGCCGATCAGGCTCGGGGCTTCGAAATAGCCGCCGGTGCCGACGTCCCAGCGGTGGCCCTGTGCAAAGTCGCGCGCGCCGGCATGACACTGGACGCAATGCCGGTTGTAGGCGAGCAGCCCCGGAATGGCTGCGAACCTGCGCTCGTTCGGCGGCATGGACAGTTCGTGCATGTAGGCGGTCATGGCGTCGAGCTGCCATTCGGGCGGCGCCGGGCCACCGAACTCGATCATGATGACGTTGCGGCTGAACTGCCGGAGATCGGGGAACCGCCCGTCGCGGCCATAGGGCGCGGTAAAGCGCACGCCGCGCAAGCTGGGGATGTTCACCGGATTCCGGAGCCCGTCGTCCTGGCGGTAGTGGAAGGCGGCGTGACTGACATCGACATTGCCCGGGCGGTCGGATGCGCCCGAGACGAAGAAGTTCACATTGGTCGCGCCGTTCGGATGGCAGGTGTCGCAGGAGATGCCGCGCCGGGCCGCATCGCGCCCGAGTGTCAGGGGGCTGCGGAACACCAGTTCCCCGAGCCGCGCCAGATAACCCATCTGGCCGCCCTTCATCTCGCTCTCGATCCAGCGTGCGGGGCGTTCTGTCAGCGTGGTCTCGATCTTCGAGCCCGGCGGCAGCCAGTCCTGCAGATCCTCGACCGCCGCCGCAGGCGAAGCCGCGAAGGCCGCGAGCACGGTGAGGCACGCGAAGCGCGCCGCCCATCCCTGCCGGACCTTGCCGAAGACGTCCATGCAGCGGGTATGCGCCCAAACGAGCGGCGGCTCAAGAGGATGCCGCCGCACCGCTCAGCCTTGTGATCTCAGCCGCATTTCGAATGACCACAGGAAAGGCATGTGTCGCAGCCTTCCATGCGGGCCAGGCTGGCCTCGCCGCAGCGCGGGCACTGGCGCATCGGCGCGCCGGCGCGCTTCTCCTCGCCGACCGCGAGTTTCCGGCTCTCGACCTCGATGGCCGGACGGTTGGGATCGGCCATGAAGCCGATCGAGATCATGTGCTGCTCGATCACCTGGCCGATGGCGGCGAGGATCGACGGCACGTACTTGCCCTTGATCCAGGCGCCGCCGCGCGGGTCGAAGACGGCCTTCAGCTCCTCGACGACGAAGCTGACGTCGCCGCCACGGCGGAACACGGCCGAGATCATCCGGGTCAGCGCGACGGTCCAGGCGAAATGCTCGACGTTCTTGGAGTTGATGAAGATCTCGAAGGGCCGGCGGCGGCCGTCCTGGACGATGTCGTTCAGCGTCAGATAGATCGCGTGGTCGCTCTCCGGCCAGTTCAGCTTGTAGGTCTGGCCGGGCAGGACGCCGGGGCGGTCGAGCGGCTGGGTCATGTAGACGACGCCGCCGGACTCGTAGGGATCCTTCGGCCGGGCAGGTGCGGGCTCCTTCGGCGCGAGCGGCAGTTCGGCCTGCGAGACCTCGTCGGCCTTCTTCTCGTCAGCCTTCTTCACCGACAGCACCGAACCCGTGACCTCGTTCGGCCGATAGGTCGTGCAACCCTTGCAGCCGCTGTCGTAGGCCAGCATGTAGACGTCCTTGAACGCCTCGAAATCGATCTCTTCCGGGCAATTGATGGTCTTGGAGATCGAGGCGTCGATGAATTTCTGCACCACCGCCTGCATGGCGACATGCTCGGACGGCGACAGCGACTGCGCGTCGACGAAATAGTCCGGCAGCGGCTTCTCGCCATGCATCTGCCGCCACAGCCGGTAGGCGAAGTCGGTGACTTCCTCGGTCCGGCGGCTGCCGTCGGGCATCAGCACCGCGCGGTTGTAGGAGAAGCTGAAGACCGGCTCCAGGCCCGACGAGATGTTGTCGGCGAAGAGCGAGATGGTGCCCGTCGGCGCGATGGAAGTGACCAGCGCGTTCCGGATGCCGTGCTCGGCGATGGCGGCCTGCACGTCGTCGTCCAGCTCCGCGATCGTTTCGCTGGCGAGATAAGGCTCCCGGTCGAACAGCGGGAACGGACCCTTCTCCTTCGCCAGATCGACCGAGGCGAGATAGGCGTGCCGGCGGATCGCGGCCATCCATTTCCCGGTCAGCGCGACAGCGTCGGCGCGGCCGTAGCGGGCGCGGCACATGATCAGGGCGTCGGCGAGGCCGGTGACGCCCAGACCGATGCGCCGTTTGGCCTGCGCTTCCCGGCGCTGTTCCTCCAGCGGGAAATTGGAGACGTCGGTGACGTTGTCCATCATGCGGACGGCGACGGTGACCAGCTCGGCCAGCGCCGCCTCGTCCAGATGCGCCTCGGCGGTGAACGGCTCCCGCACCAGCGCCGCCAGATTGACCGATCCCAGCAGGCAGGCGCCGTAGGGCGGCAGGGGCTGCTCGCCGCAGGGGTTCGTCGCCGCGATGGTCTCGCAGTAATGCAGGTTGTTCCGCTTGTTGATGCGGTCGATGAAGATCACGCCCGGTTCGGCATAGGCGAAGGTCGCCCGCATGATCCGGTCCCAGAGCTCCCGGGCTTTCAGCACGCGGTAGGTGCGGCCGCCGAAACGCAGTTCCCAGTTCTCGTCGGCCTTCACCGCGGCCATGAAGTCGTCGGTCACGAGCACGGAGAGATTGAACATCCGCAGCCGGCCCGCGTCTTCCTTGGCGGCGATGAAATCCTCGATGTCGGGGTGATCGCAGCGCATGGTCGCCATCATCGCGCCGCGCCGGTGGCCGGCCGACATGATGGTGCGGCACATGGCGTCCCAGACATCCATGAAGCTGAGCGGACCCGAAGCGTCCGCGCCGACGCCCTTCACCGGCGCGCCCTTCGGCCGGAGCGTCGAGAAGTCGTAGCCGATGCCGCCGCCGGCCTGCATGGTCAGCGCGGCTTCCTTCAGATGCTCGAAGATGCCCGACATGTCGTCGGGGACCTCGCCCATGACGAAGCAGTTGAACAGCGTCACACGACGGGCCGATCCCGCCCCGGCGATGATGCGCCCGGCCGGCAGGAACTTGAAGCCTTCCAGCGCCTCGTTGAACCGGTCCTCCCAGACGGCCGGGTCGGTTTCGACGCTGGCCAGCGCGCGCGCCACCCGGCGCCAGGTGTCGCCCAGGTTCTGGTCGACGGGCTGGCCGTCGGCGCCTTTCAGGCGGTACTTCATGTCCCAGATCTGCTGGGAAATCGGAGCGATCGCGTTCATCGTGAATGCTCTGGAGAGATGGTCGGAACCTGGGTGGAGATTACCTCAGACGGACCTGTCCGGCAAGGCCGCGTTCCTTTTTTGTTTCCAAGATCGGGCCCCGGTTTCCTCAACAGGCCGGCCGCTGGAAACGCCGAAGAAGCGGCGTGTTATCCACGCCCTGTGGACGATTTTCCGGCTTCCGCTTCCAGGGCGTCGGTAGCGCTCTCGATGGCGTCTTCCAGACGGCTCATGAACTCCTTGCGCGGCAGTCCTGCAGGAATGGGCTCCAGATATTCCAGCACGATCTCGCCCGGCTTCTTCGTGAAGGCGTTCCGGCCCCAGAACAGGCCGGAATTCAGTGCCACGGGAACGACCGGCAGGCCGAGATCGCGGTAGAGCGCCGCCACGCCGGGCAGATAGGCGCGTTTCTCGCCCGGGGCCATGCGCGTGCCCTGCGGGAAGATGATCAGATGCCGGCTGGCGTCGCGGGCGGCCCTTGCATGGACCAGCATGTCCTTCAATGCCGCCGTCTTGCCCGCACGGTCGATCGGGATCTGCTTCGTGTGCCGGCAGTACCAGCCGTACACGGGGATACGCAGCAGTTCCTTCTTCATCACGATGGCCGGGTCGTCGACCTCGATATGCCAGATGATCGTGTCCCACATCGACTGGTGCTTGCACGCGATGATCACTGGCCCGGGCAGCAGGTTTCCACGACCGCGCACGGTCCACCTAAGCCCCACCAGATGCCTGAGCCCCCAGTTCAGGCCCATGGCCCAGACCCGCTGGCCGGCCATCACCACCCGCCGCGGCAAAAGCAGCGCTGGCAGGAAGGCGACATTCATCACCGCCGACCAGAGCCAGAACCAGATGTTGAACAGCAGCGTGCGGATGAAGGTCATCGAACACTCACGTCGCCGATGTCGTCCAGCAACCGGGCGCGGACGAGGCTGAAGATGTACTTGTTGAACTCGACGATGATCCGCTGCAGCGCGCCGATGCTCTGCCACCAGCCCTGCGGATTGTCCTCCCCGGCCCGTGTCGGCAGCCGCTCCAGGCGGATCCCGTCCATGTGACGCCGCATCTCGACGATGCTCCGCGGCATGTGCGAGGCGGAGGTCACCACGATCACCGAACCGAGTTTGTTTCGCCGGACCCAGAGCGCGGTCTGCTCGGCATTGCCGACCGTGTCCTTGGCCTGTCGGTCCAGCTCGATGCAGCAGTCGAACAGCGCCGATTCACCGGGGAAGGCTTCTGCCAATTCTTCTCGGGCGGTGCCGTCGCCGACGCCGGTGATCAGCATCTTCGCCGAGGGCCGCTGCTTCAGAAGCTCCAGGCCGGCCGTGATGCGTCCGGCAGATCCCGTCAGCACGGCAATCCCGTCGGCAGGCGCAGGGGCCGGCGGCGTATCGGCGACACGCTCCGCAAAGGCCAGGAAGCCACCGCACCACAACGCCGAAAGCAACAGGAACAGGCGAATGACGAAACCGGTCTGACTCACCAGCGATTCCTCAACATCTCCAGTACCGTATAGCGCGCCGTCAGCGTGGCGACGAGGGCGATCAGCGCCGGCAGAAGCCCGATACACAGCCAGCCGGTCCAGCCGGGATTCAGGCCGGCGATCAGTTCGGCGCCTTCCAGCCGGGCTGCGCCGACGCCCAGCCCGACGATGACGGCGCCCGGCGCGACGCCGGCGATGCCGCCCGTGATGGCCTGCCGGAAACCATGCCGCTGGAAACGGCGGGCGATGTAGCGTTCCTCCGCCCCCATCTGGCGCAGAAGCTCCACCGTGGCGGACTGTGCCGACAGGGCGGCGCGTATGGCGAATACGGTGACAAGGACGATGACGGACACGGACAGCAGGGCGAGGCCCATGGCGACAATCCCGGCCAGTCCGGCGAGACGCTGGAGCGGCTCAAGCCAGCCGCGCGTGCTGTCGACCGTGGCGCCTGGCCATGCCTCCAGCGCCCGGCGGACCTCGCGTTCTGCGGCCGGGTCGGCAAGCTGCACGTCGATCAGCCAGGGCAGGGGCAGTTCCGTCTCGCTGGCCGTTGCGCCGCCGAGCCAGGGCTCCAGTAGCGCCCGCACTTCGTCGCGGGGCAGAAGTCGGGCCTGCGCGACCCTCGGTTCCGCTGCCAGCCCGGAGGCGGCAGCGCGGGCCGCGTCGCCGTCTTCTGCCGCGTAGCGCACGATCAGGCGGTCGTTACCGATCACACCCCATGACGCCGTGAGTTCGGCCAGAGAGAACGACACGCCGACGGCGACGGCCACGACCAGCGACAGCGCGGCGACGATCCAGGGCAGAAAGCGGCCAGACGGGTCACGGTCGAGAGCGAGGGCGCGGTCCTTCATGGTTGCGCCGCCGACGCCGGGTGCAGCCGCCCGTCTTCCAGATGCAGGATCGGGAAGCCGAATCGGCTTGTCAGTTCCGAATCATGCGTGGCGACCATCACCGTCGTGCCGAGCTGGTTGAGGCGGATGAAGAGCGTCATCAGCCGCTCGGCCATGTCGCGGTCGACATTGCCCGTCGGCTCGTCGGCGAGCAGCAGCTTCGGCCCGGCGATCACTGCCCGCGCGATGGCGATCCGCTGTTTCTCGCCGCCCGACAGGGTGGCCGGCAGCGCATCGGCCTGATCGGCCAGCCCGACCCAGGCGAGCATCTCCCGCACGAACTGTTCCGATTTCTCGTCGGACAGACCGCCTGCGAGCTTCAGCGGCAGGACCACGTTTTCCGCCGCCGTCAGATGGTTCAGCAGGCGGAAATCCTGAAAGACGACGCCGACACGGCGGCGCATGGCGGGCAGCGCCGTGGCCGGCGCCTCGTTGACGTCGGCGCCGAACATGCGCATCAGGCCGCGGCTCGGCCGGCGGGCCAGTTGCAGCAGGCTGAGCAGGGAGGACTTGCCGGCGCCGGAGCGGCCGGTCAGGAAATGGAACGAGCCGGCCGGCAGGTCGAGATCGAGGTCGCGCAGAACCTCGGGCCCGTCCCCGTAGCGGAGGCCGATATTGCGCAGGCTGACCAATGGGCCGCTGCCGGAACTGCCGGATAACTGGGTCAAACCTCGCGTCCGCCTTGAATGGCTGCCGACATCTCGCCTATATGCTCAGATCGTTTTGAGGCCGGAGTCCGTAAAGGGCCAGCCTGTCAGGAAGGTCGACGACCGTTCGATAATCGACAAGGACCAACTGGATCAATGACGGAATGTTCCTGACCTGCCCGTCCTGCGCTGCCAAGTTCCGTGTCCGGCCCGAGATGTTCGAGGCCGGACCCCGGAAGGTGCGCTGTTCCCGCTGCGGCCACCAATGGGTCGGCGAGCCGGACCTCGAGCCGGTCGAGCCTGCACCCGAGCCGCAAGGCTTCGATCCCGAACCCGAACCCGCCGAGGCGGGGTTCTCCGGCACGATCCCCGGGCAGCCTGCCGACTGGGAAGACATGATACGCGCCGAGCGGGATCCCGATCCGGATGATGCCTGGAACGGCGACGCGTTTCCGCTGTCCGCGGAGGCCCGCTCATTGGGCGGCAGGCCGGCGGGCCGAAAGACCCCGAGCTGGGTCTGGGCCGGCTGGGCGCTGATTGCTGCGGTGCTGGTTGTCACCGCTCTCGGGCTGGCGTTTCTCAAGCCCGTGCTGGTCGCGGCTTGGCCCCCGGTCGAGCGGCTGTATCATGTGGCCGGCGCGGCCGGTCTCTCGAATGCCGGGCCGGCGGTCAGCTACCGCATCGAACGGTCGTCGCTGACCGAGAGCGAGGGCCGGCGGCGCATGGAGATCAGATTGACGGCGACGAATGCGACCGACAAGCCGCAAGCGCTGCCGATCGCCGCGATCGACCTGATCGACCAGTCCGGCGAGGTCATTCGCACGGTGCCGGTGCGGATGCCCGGAGAAGAGAAGCCTCTCGAGGCGCATGAGAGCCGCGAGGTTCCGCTGGTTCTCGACGATGTGCCGAAGCGGCTGGACCGGGTCCGGGCGTCGGTCTGGCAGGGGGAGTGACGGGCATGGCGCGCATCCTGGTGGCGGAAGACGAGCCCGATATCCGCGACATCATCGACCGTGCCCTCTCGGGCGCCGGCCATTCGGTCGTGACGGCCGCAGACGGCGCCGCGGCGCTGGAGCAGATGCGCGGCCAGAAGTTCGATCTGCTGCTGACCGATATCGTCATGCCGATCATGGACGGCGTTGCGCTGGCGCTGAATGTCGCCAAGGCACATCCGGACGTCAGGATCCTGATGATGACAGGTTATGCCGACCAGCGGGACCGCGCGCACAACCTGGATCTGCTGATCCATGACATCGTGCTGAAGCCCTTCACCATCGGCGAGATCGTGCTGAAGGTGGACGAGGCGCTCAGCGCGCCGCACCGGCGCGGCTGAGCGATCATCCGAATCCGGCGGGCGGCGGCCGGAGGGCCAGCCGCCGCCCGATCCGGACCTGTCCGGGAGCCTAGAAGCTCCGCGAGACCGAGAAGATCACCGTCGCACCGCAACCGTCGCCGCAGGAGCCTTCGTCGGTGTCGACATAGGCAAGGCCGAAGTCGAAGCCGTAGAAACTGCGGGCCAGCGAGACCGACCAGTTCAGGTAGTCCGGCACGCCGAAGGTCGCTTCATCGTCGATGATCTGGTAGCCGATGGTGGCGCCAAGCTCGAAGTCGTAGGGCAGGGGCACCGCAACGCCGGCTTCGGTGTAGAAGGCATCACCCGACGCGCCGAAGTTCTCCGGCGAGTAGTTCATGCCCAGAGACACCGAGGCGACTTCGAAGTCGTAGCCCATACCCAGGGCCACCTCGACGAAGTCGAAGTCCTGGTTCCGGCGCGCGCCGGGGTACCAGTAGTAGATCACGCCGAGATCGTAGGAGAAGTTGCCGACGGTATTCGCGTAGCCGCCGTAGAAATCCATCTCGATATGGGCGTCGTTGAACTCGACGTTGGACGCCCAGGTGCCCAGATAGATGCCGCTGTCATGCGCCCAGTCGAAACCGCCCTGAATGGCCGGCTCGTTCTGTGTCTGGGTGATGCCACGGAACCGGTAGTCCGTCAAAAAGGCGACATTCGCGGAGAATTCGCCCGGGATCATCATTTCTTCCTCGTCCGCGAGGACCGGTTGAAGGCTGGCCATCCCCAACGCGAGCCCAACGCCCGCCATGGCAATCAGCTTCTTCATGGTACGCACTCCCTCTCTGCTGGTGCATTCGCCGCCGCAACGGCGACGTCCGCGCCATGGCAAGAGAGGGGCCATTCATAAAAAGGTCACAAGTCCTTCATATTGCAGAGAAAGTTAATCTGATGCCTTTTTCTGCACTGCACAACAAATAGACATTGCAACTTTCATTTGCACTTTATTTGAACTGACGAGGCGTATTGCCGTAAGGTCAGGTAAATCCGGGGCCGGGCGCGCCACCGACGGTGCAGTGCAAAATGCGCGGAGGCGGGGTCCCGTTCCGTCGGCAATTAGGATTCTTTCAGCTTTACCATGCACATGATAGGCTCCGGAAACCTGTGGGGACTGATTCATGCGCGCTCGAAGCCACATGCTTTCGACACGGCGCTGGTGCTGATATGGCCGTAACCGCCGTCGATCTCGAAGCTGAAAACCGGCAGCTGCAACGCACTGTCTCGGTCATGCGCGAGACGCTCGAGGACAAGGACCTCGAGATCAAGCGCCGTGTCCAGCGGGCGGAAGCCAACGCTGCCGGCGAGATTTCGACGCTCAAGGACACCGCTCAGGCGCTGCGCGACAAGATCGAGGATCAGCGCCGTGAGGCCGCGGTCCAGGTGCAGCGGGAAAAGCAGGCCGGCGCTTCCGAGATCGGTCAGCTGAAGGATACGGCGCAGGCCCTGCGCGACACGCTGGAGGATCAGCGCGCCGAAACCCGCCGCCTGGTCCAGCAGGAGCGGCAGGCGGCCGCGTCCGAGATCCAGCAACTCAAGGACACGGCCCAGGCGCTGCGTGACGAGATGGAGGAGCAGCGGCTCGAGGCGCAGCGCTCGGTGCAGGCGGCAAGGCAGGCCGGCGCCGCCGAGATCGCGCAGCTGAAGGATACCGCGCAGGCCCTGCGGGACACGCTGGAGGAGCAGCGCGCGGAGACGCAGCGGCTCGTTCAGGCCGAGAAGCAGGCCGCGGCGGCCGAAATCGCGCAATTGAAGAGCGCGGCCCAGGCGCTGCGCGACACGCTGGACGAACAGCGGCTGGAAGCGCAGCGCGCGGTGCAGGCGGAGAAACAGACCGCAGCCGCCGAGATCGCGCAGCTGAAGGAAACGGCGCAGGCGCTCAGGGATTCGCTGGAGGACCAGAGGGTGGAAACCCAAAGGCTGGTGCAGTCCGAAAAGCAGGCGGCGGCGTCCGAGATCGCCCAGTTGAAGAAGACCGCACAGGAACTGCGCGACGAGATGGACGAGATCAGGCGCAAGGGTCAGGCCGAGACCCAGCGGGCCAGGGCCGTAGGTGCTGCCGAAATATCGCAGCTTCAGAAGACGGCACAGTCCTTGCGCGACGAGATGGACGAGATCAGGCTGGATCACCGCGACCAGCGGCAGGAGATGGAGCAGGCGCACCGGGCCGAGCTGCAGCAATTGCATGCTACGATCCAGAAGCTTCGGGACCGCCTGGAGGAGAACGAGCATGTATGACAATCCGCGCACGACGAAGAAGGCGCAGAACCTGTCGCAGTCGGAGCACATCAAGCAGCTCCAGATGATGCTCGACGTCTCGCGCCAGGTCGCGGCGCTGGACACGCTCGATGCGGTGCTCGACACGCTGGTCAGTGTCGCCGTGGCCGAGACCAAGGCCGAGCGCGGCACGCTGTTCCTGCACGACGCGACGACGGGCGAACTGTTCAGCCGCGTGGCCCAGGGCCTGAAGCGTCACGAGATCCGCATCCTCGACAATGTCGGCATCGCCGGGTTCACCTTCCAGAACGGCGACGGACAGATCATCCACGACGCCTACAACGACGAACGCTTCAACCGCGACGTCGACGCGGAGACGGGTTTCACCACCAAATCGATTCTTGCCGCGCCGGTGCGCAACGCGAAGGGCGAGGTCATCGGCGTCGCCCAGGTGCTGAACAAGAAGGACGGCCAGTTCACCGAGCTGGATCTGGCCGTGCTGGAAGGCATGACGACCCAGTGCGCGATCACCCTGCAGTCGATGCAGCTGGTCGAACGCATGGAGGTCACGCGCCAGCGCGAGATCGAGTTCCTGAACATCGTTTCCGACATGACCTCGGAACTGGAACTGACCCGGCTGCTGCAGCGGGTCATGTCCGAGGCGACCCGGATGCTGGACGCCGAGCGGTCGACGCTGTTCATCAACGACGAGAAGACGAACGAACTGTTCAGCCATGTCGGCGAGGGCCTGGACTCGGTCGAGATCCGCCTGCCCAATCATCTGGGCATTGCCGGCGCCGTGTTCACCTCGGGCGATACGGTGAACATTCCCTACGCCTACGCCGATCTCCGCTTCAATCCGGGCTTCGACAAGCAGACCGGCTTCTTCACCCGCTCGATCCTCTGCGTGCCCGTGGTCAACAAGGCCGGCAAGGTCATCGGCGTGACCCAGGCGCTGAACAAGCGCGGCGGGCCCTTCACCGAGGATGACGAGAGCCGCCTGAAGGCCTTTACCGCGCAGATCGCGATCGGCCTGGAGAACGCCAAGCTGTTCGGCGACGTCCAGGCGATGAAGAACTACAACGAATCGATGCTTCAATCGATGTCGAACGGCGTCATCACCTTCGACGAGGAAGGCGAGAACAAGACCTGCAACGCCGCCGGCGCGCGCATCATGCGCACCTCCGCCAAGGAGATTCTCGGCAAGAAGCCCGAGGACGTCTTCGGCGAGGCCAACCAGTGGCTGATCGACAAGATCGCCCGCGTCGCCGAGAGCGATGTCGGCGAGAACATGATGGATACCGAGCTGGTCTTCGACGGCGACAAGGCGTCGGTGAACGTCACCGTGCTGCCGATGGAATCCGGCGAAGGCACGTCGCTGGGCACGCTGGTGATGATCGAGGACATTTCCGACGCCAAGCGCGCCAAGTCCACGCTCTCGCGCTACATGGACCCGGGTCTCGCCGACCAGATGCTCGCGGGCGGCAACCAGGACGACATCCTGGGCGGCAAGGACACCGTCGCGACCGTACTGTTCTCGGACGTGCGCAGCTTCACAACGATCACCGAGAAGCTCGGCGCGCAGGGCACGGTGGCCCTGCTCAACGACTATTTCGAGCTGATGGTCGACTGCATCTCCGAACAGGGCGGCATGCTCGACAAGTTCATCGGCGACGCCATCATGGCGGCCTTCGGCATCCCGCTGCCGCATGACGACGATGAGGACCGCGGTCTTCGCGCCGGGATCAACATGATCAAGCGGTTGTGGGAATGGAACAAGGCGCGGGCGGCCCGCGGCGAGATGGAAATCGACATGGGCCTCGGTCTGAACACCGATTCCATCGTGGCCGGCAACATCGGCTCGAAGAAGCGCATGGACTACACCATGATCGGCGACGGCGTGAACCTCGCTGCCCGTCTGGAAAGCGCCTGCAAGCAGTATTCGGCGCGCATCCTTCTGTCGGAGTACACCGTCGCCAAGCTGAAGGGCGTCTACCGCCTGCGCGAGGTCGACAAGGTGGTGGTGAAGGGCAAGACCCAGCCGGTCGGCGTGTTCGAATGCCTCGATTATCACACCGACGAGACCTTCCCGAACCTGATGGACGTGCTGGGCAACTTCAACGAAGGCGTCAAGCAGTACCGCAAGCAGGAGTGGGACCGCGCGGTCCACTATTTCCAGGACGCGCTGAAGGCGAACGAGCACGACAAGCTCGGCCACACCTACATCGAGCGCTGCGAGCTCATGAGGCAGAACCCGCCCGGCGACGACTGGGACGGCGTCTGGATCATGAAGGACAAGTAGGGGCCGTCGCCGCCGTCTTTCACCGGCCTGAAATTACAGACAATTTTCCGAGAATTCGTATCGAATCCCGTCCGGAATTCGATCCGTTCGCAGGAACTTGCCATCAGGCTTCCGCTCATGGCGACGCCCGGCCACTTGGCATGTGCCTCGCATACTGAGAACCAGTATCGGTTGCCGCAGTATCATGATGCCACGCTGACGGGCTGCGGGACCAAAATTGCAATGTCTTGTGCCATTGCTGCACAGGTGGGAGTGAAGCGATGTCTCTGCTGTTCCAGATTTCGGGCCTCGACGGGTGCCGCGGTATTGCCCGGGCCACGATCAACGGTGACGGCACGAGCGAGAACCTGCAGGGAACGTCGGACGACGACCGCATCTTCGGCGGTGGCGGCGACGACACCATCAACGGCCTTGCCGGCAATGACACCGTCCGCGGCGGGGACGACGACGACAATGTTCTGGGCGGCGGCGGCGACGACGTGGTGCGCGGCGATGCCGGCGACGACCGCGTGTTCGGCGGCGGCGGCAATGACAGCCTGACCGGCGACGACGGCAATGACAGCCTGGTCGGCAATGACGGCGATGACACGGTCCGCGGCAACAACGGCGACGACACCATCAAGGGCGACGCCGGCGACGACGAGATTTTCGGCGGCGGTGGCCGCGACGAGGTCGACTACCGGGCGACCGACGGCGACGTGAATGTCGATCTGGGCGCCGGCGGCAATGACAACGGCGTCGCCACAAGCGACGATTTCGGCACCGATCTGCTGGATTCCATCGAGATCGTGAAGACCGGCGACGGCAATGACTTCGTGGCCGGCGACGATTCCAACGAGGAGATCGAGACCGGCGCCGGCGACGACATTCTGGTCGGCAACAATGGCGACGACCTGCTGGAAGGCGGCGACGGCCAGGACGAGCTGTTCGGCGGCAACGGCCAGGACACGCTGCGCGGCGACGCCGGCGACGACTACGCCGAGGGCGGCGCGGACGACGACGTGCTGTTCGGCGGTGACGGCAGCGACGACCTGCAGGGCCAGGACGGCAACGACACGATTTCCGGCGAGGGCGGCGACGACTTCCTGTTCGGCGGCCTCGGTCTCGACGTCATCAACGGCAATGACGGCAATGACGACATCGAGGGCGGCGACGGCAATGACGACCTCCGTGGCGGCAACGGTAATGACGATATCCGGGGCCAGGGCGGCAATGACCGTATCACCGGCGAGGAAGGCGACGACTTCCTGTTCGGCGGCGACGGCAACGACACCATCAACGGCAACAACGGCGTCGACGAGATCGTCGGCGGTCTGCTGAACGACCTGCTGTTCGGTGGCGACGGCGACGACACGATGTCGGGCGACGAGGGCGACGACACGCTGTTCGGCGAGGGCGGCGACGATGAGCTGAACGGCGGCGCGGGCAATGACGATATCCGCGGCGGCGTGGGCAATGACATCGCCATTGGCGGGATCGGCCAGGATCTGATCCAGCTGATGTCCGGCGACGACTACGCCGAGGGCGGTGACGGCGACGACACCATCCGCGGCAACGAGGACGACGACATCCTGTTCGGCGGCAACGGCAACGACACCGTCCGCGGCGACGAGGGCGACGACTGCGTGCATGGCGACGAGGGCGACGACTTCGTCACCGGCGGCGCGGGCAATGACTCCATGGAAGGCAATGGCGGCGCCGACCTGCTGCTGGGCGATGATGGCGACGACTTCATCTCCGGCGGCGAGGGCGATGACGAGATCCAGGGCGGGACCGGCAATGACGATCTGGACGGCGACGCGGGCAACGACATCATCCTCGGCCAGGCCGGCAACGACATCATGTCCGGCGGCGACGGCGACGATCTGCTGAACGGCGACGTCGGCGACGACACCCTGTTCGGCGACGCGGGCGTCGACGAACTGCGCGGCGGCGACGGCAATGACGAACTGAACGGCGGCGATGGCGGCGACAGCCTGACCGGCGGCGCGGGCAACGACCTGATGAACGGCGACGCAGGCCGCGACTCGCTGGAGGCCGGTGACGGCGACGACACCGTCGACGGCGGCGCGGACTGCGACACCATCGACGGCGGCATCGGCAACGACGTCATCGACGGCGGCGCCTGCGACGACGACATCATTGCCGGCGAGGGCGACGATACGGTTCGCGGCGGCGAAGGCGCCGACGTGATCGAGGGCAATCTCGGCAACGACTACATCGAGGGCAACGAGGGCATCGACTTCGTGCTCGCCGGCCGCGGCGACGACGTCGTCTATGGCGGCGACAATGACGACTACCTCGGCGAGGACCTGATCGTCTCCGTCTCGAAGCCGCCCGAGCAGGATCACGACACCGGTTCCGGCGGTTCGAAGGGATCGTGGGGCTCGAAGGGTTCCTGGGGATCCAAGGGTTCCTGGGGTTCCCATGGCTCGAAGGGCGGCAAGGGGTCCGACGGCTCCCGCGGTTCGAAGGGCAGCAAGGGTGGCAAGGGCTCGGACGGCTCCCATGGCTGGAAGAGCAGCAAGGGTTCCGACGGTTCGCACGGTTCGAAGGGCGGCAAGGGCTCGGACGGCTCCTACAGCTGGTGGGGCAAGGGTTCCGATGGCTCGCACGGTTCGAAGGGCGGCAAGGGCTCTGACGGCTCCTACAACTGGTGGGGCAAGGGTTCCGATGGCTCGCACGGCTCGAAGGGCAGCAAGGGTTCGAAAGGATCGAAGGGCAGCAAGGGCTCGCTCGATTTCGACGATTACCTGACCGGCGGCATCGGTGACGACGAGATCTTCAACGAGATCCACACCGCCGAGGTCCCGTGCACGGGCATCTTCCGGCTCGAGTTCACGTTCTCGACGGACTTCCAGGAGTGGTGCCGCAAGTACGGCGCCGATTCGCAGATCGAGGTCCGCGTTGGCGGCGAGACGGTCGCGACGCTGAATGCGACGCAGACGCTGCAGTCGTTCAGCCAGGACCTGCTGCTGCATACCGGCACCACCGAGATCGAGTTCGTCGGCGTGGACGGCGGTTACTACGCTCCGGAAGTCGAGAGCGTCACCCTGCGCCAGGTGATCACCGAGACCCTGTTCGGCAATGAAGGCAACGACGTCGTCTACGGCGACGGCGGCAAGGACTTCATCGACGGCGGTATCGGCAACGATACGGTCGACGGCGGCGATGGCGACGATCTGGTCTGCGGCGGCGACGACGACGACATCATCCGCGGCGGCAAGGGCGCCGATACCATTCACGGCGGCCAGGGCTACGACATCGCCGATTACTCCAATGCCTGCGAGGGCGTGACCATCGCCTTCTCCAATACCGACCACAACGGTATCGGCGGCTACTACCGCTCGGTCGAGGCCGGCGGCCTGGCCGGTGAGGCGCTGGGCGACACCTTCATCGAGATCGAGGCGTTCCGCGGTTCCGACTTCGGTGACAGGATCTACAGCGCCGACTTCGCCATGAAGTACGAGCTCGGCGGCGGCAATGACGTCTTCGACACCGATTACTACGCCGATGTCGCGGACACCGTCGACGGCGGCGCTGGCAACGACACCATCTGGACCGGCAACGGCGACGACGTGGTGACAGGCGGCAGCGGCAACGACCGGATCGACGGCGAGAAGGGCGACGACACCATCGAAGGCGGCGCAGGCAACGACACCATGTCCGGCGGCGAGGGCGAGGACACCTTCGTCTTCGGCGAGGGCGACTTCGGCTGCGACGTCATCGAGGACTTCTGCAACGGCACCGACAAGCTCGACTTCACCGGCCTGGGCCTGAAGTTCTCGGACCTGTCGATCAGCCAGACCGGCTGGTGGGGCCGCGACACGCTGATCGAGGCGCCCGACGGCAGCAAGATCATCCTGAAGGGCTTCGCGAAGAGCGATCTCAATGCCCGCGACTTCGAAGGCCTCGAGCCCGAAGCGAACGGCATGAGCCCCGACGCCATCGTCGGCAACGACTGGTCGGAATACATCTACGGCACGCGCGGCGAGGATGAGATCCATGGTCTTGGCGGCAAGGACAAGATCTATGGCGGCTCGGGCGACGACGCCATCTTCGGCGGCGAGGGCCGGGACAAGCTGATCGGAAGCTGGGGCAACGACACGCTGGACGGTGGCGCCGACGACGACAAGCTCTATGGCGGTGCCGGCGCGGATACCTTCCGCTTCTCCGGCGACGACATCGGCTGCGACGTGATCGCGGACTGGTGCGAGGCAGAAGGCGACAAGATGGATGTCAGCGCGCTCGGATTGTCGTTCAGCGACATCCAGATCATCGACATCGGCCGAGACGTGCTTGTGAAGCTTGGCGACCATGGTTCGATCCGGATCGAGGACACCTATACCAGCTCGATCGGCGAGGACGACTTCACCGGCCTCGTCTGATCCGGCACCGAGGCAGCTGCACAGGCCGGTTTCCGCGCCCGGACACGGGCCGGCCTGCTGTGATCGCCATCGTAGCGTGCGCGGATCGAACTATGCCCTGAAGGCCCCAGAGGTTACAATTCCGCGGGGGTGTATCCCCTGAGCATACGGTGGGTCGCTTCGGCGGCTTTTTTTGATTCTGGAGGGCCTAATGCGCATCTGTCCTAAAGACGCGGGGGCCTTGGCGGCGATCCGTGAATTGTCAGAGCTTGCGGTAGGTCGGCCCGATGTTGTCGAACGCATCAAGCATCTCGTTGATGTAGGTGCGCCACTCTTTCGAAGTGAGGTCGATGCGGGCGCCACAAGCCTCGCAGGGGAGTTCGTCGCGGTCTTTGAGCCTAGCAGCGATCTCCATGCTCTCATTGCCGCACTTCGGGCAGGGGACCGGTAGCGGGACCACCCATTTGAGTTCGCTGCGGTTGGGATTGCTGTCGCTCATTGGTGGAGCTTGAGCGGCTCCAGGCGAGGAGTCAAATTGACCCGGTTGCGCGGGCGTGCCAGCCTTCCCGCAGAGAGGGAGGCACCATGTCTGACGGGAATTCTGATCAAGGCGCAACTGAATCAGTCTTCGCGCCATCTGGCACTCCGGTAGCCTACGCGGAGTTTGTGTCAAATCTCGCGTACAGCCGGGAGGTGGTGAAATACTATTTCGTTCGTAACGATCCGGCGATCAATGCCGTCGGACCGGCGCAACCCAATGTTGTCGCTCAGGTCGTTATGTCCACTCCCGGGTTCTTGGCCACGGCAGCGTTTTTTTCGCGCATGGTGAGCCAGATGGTTCGAGAGGGGGTCGTTACCCAAGAGCAGGTGGACTTTTGGCGTCAATCTGATGAGGGCCGTGAGGATGAAGCCGACGCGTGACAGCCTAGCGGATGTCACGCGGGGCCAGAGATATGCAGCAAACACAGCAACAGCCGCGGCTTCTTTTACGAACAGCCCCGCGCCCTCTGGTCGAGATTTGCTTCGCCAATTTGGCGTAGAATCACCACATCCAAGGGAAACGCCCGGCACCGAGAGGACCGCTGACATGGCAGAGATTTCACGAGAGGAGGTGCAAGCAGAGCTTCGCGCAGTTCGCGCAGAGAATGACGCGCGCTTTACTCAAGTGCTGTCAAGCGTTGATGGCCTAACTAAGCACTTCGATGCAGAACTTACGAAGTTTCATGCTGCAAGGGAGAGTCTTCCGACAAAGTACGGCATGCTCTGGACGACGGTTGTTTCGGTTGCAAGTGGTGTTGCTGCCACCGTCACTATCATGCTTGGCGTTCTGGCGATTGCTGGTGACAGGTTCGACGGCGGCATCGGGGCCGCGACCGTGTCCGTTGAGCAGGCTGTCGAGGCAAGGCGCATCTCACGAGAAAATGCTGAACAGGTTGAGCGCCTAAATTCCAAGATGGATACGCTGCTGGACGTGTTGAGGGGGCGGGTTGAGGAATGACCACGCTCAAGAAGGCGATCAAGGAAGGCAAGCTGGAGCAGTTCATCCGGGAGCACGAGAACGACGCTCCCGGCGATCTGGAGAAGCTGGATAAGGCCCTCAAGCGTCCGGATAAGTCGAAAGCAACTCCGAAAGCATCGTCTCAGGACGCATCCGACGATTGAAGCGGTACTCGAATTCCTTGGCGTAGTGCTCAAGGTATGCTGGAGAGACGCTGGTATGCGTTCCCTTGATGGAGCACTTGAGGTGCCGCCAAAAGTTCTCGATGGCGTTCACCGTGGTCCCGTCGTCGGCAACGTACCGACCGTCAGTGTGATTGACGCGGGTGTGCTGGTATCCCGCCTTTGAGAGCGCATCGTAGGACTTCAGTTCGTCAGTGTTGATGGCGGTGCCCTTGACGACACTGGCTTCGATCACCGGCAGCAGGGTGGCGCGGCGGACGTTCGGGACAACCCGCACCATCACGTCGCCCTCGCGTTCCAACATACCGAGCACGACCGTCTTGCCAGCGGCTCCGCGACCGCGCTTGCCGCCCCTGCGGACACCGCCGACCAGCGTCTCGTCAATCTCGACCGTCCGGCCCGAGCCGCCGAGCGGGTCTTCGCCGTCGATCTGGGCCATGTGCTCGCGCACCTTCTGGCCCATGCGCCACGCCGTCTTGTAGGTCACGCCGGTCTGGCGCTGGATCTCCTTGCCGGACACGCCGTGCCGGGTCGTGGTGAACAGGAAGATCACATAGAACCACGTCTGGAGCGACGTGCGGGACTTCTCGAAGATCGTGCCGACTGTCGGGTGAATGTGGTGACCGCACCACTGGCAGGAGAAGGCGCGTTCGGCCTTGATCGGATACCAGCGGGCTTCGCGCTCGCACTTGGGGCAGACGTGATCCTGGCCGAAGCGAACGTCAAACAGATGCGCCAAGCAGGCATCGTCATCGGGGAACTGCTTGAAGAATTCACGGACTGTCGTCGGCTTGGGCATCGGATCATCTCTCCTATGCCCTTTAGATGGTGGTCGTCCCACCGTATGTCAAGGGGATACACCCCATTCCGCGCATCTGACCCCGGAGGTGCGTGCGTGATGACCTCGACCGACATGCTGAATGTCTACGAGCTTGCCGTCGAAGCCCTGGAGGCGGAGGCGGCGGTCGAAGAGATCGCGGTTGCCCGCATCTGCTCATGCTGCGGCGGCGACCACGATACCCACGAGCACGCGCTGATTTCCGGCGATCCCGAGGCTCCGGGCGGCGGATCGTCCGAGATCGATCCCGGGACGCCGGCGGCGAACTTCGTCGCCGAGGGCTCCAAATGGGGTGAGAACGGCACGCTGGGCACGCCCGGCGGGGTCGTCACCTGGTCGATCGCCGAAGTCAACGTCTCGGCCTTCAACGGCGACACGGTCGTTCCGCTGTCGAGCTTCATGCCGGCGGGCTTCGAGGCCGACATCCAGGCGGCCTTCGACGCGTGGGAAGCCGTCAGCGACATCCGCTTCGTCCGGGTCCAGGATGAAGGCGGGCTGGTCGGCGACGAACCGATCGGCGACATCCGCATCGGCGGCACGACCATCGACGGTCCGAACAACACCCTCGCCTTCGCCTTCTTCCCCGGCGAGTACACCGGCGGCGCGGTCAACATCAACGGCGAGCTGACGACCGACGCCATCAATGGCGACATCGCCTTCGACACCGTCGAGGCCTGGCAGACGTCGACCGCCGGCCCGGAAGACGGCGTTTCCGTCTTCCTGGTCGCCCTGCACGAGATCGGCCATTCGATCGGTCTGGATCACGAGGAAACCAACCTCGCGATCATGAACGCGATCATCAACGAGACGCTGACCGGTCTGCAGGCCGACGACATCAATGGCGCCCAGGCGATCTATGGCAATGCCGGCACGGTCGCGGATCCGACCGAGGTGACGGGCAGCGCGAACGGCGACACGATCACCGGCGCCGGGACCACCAACGCGATCTTCGGGCTGGACGGCAACGACTCGCTGACCGGCGGCGCCAGCTTCGACGTGCTGCAGGGCGGCGCGGGCGACGACACGCTCTCGGGCGGCGGCGAACGCGACAAGATCTCGGGCGGCGACGGCAACGACCGTCTCGACGGCGGCGCGGGCAACGACGTCATGTCCGGCGGGGCAGGCAACGACACCTATGTCTTCGACAGCGCCAATGACGCCATCTTCGAGGCGGCGGGCGGCGGCACGGACACCGTCGAGGTGGACGGCGTCAACTACTCGATCGACGCGAACATCGAGATCGTCCAGGTCATCGGCAACACCACCATCATCATCTTCGGCAGCGCCAACGCCGATGTGGTCCTGGGCAGCGCCGTCGGCGACCAGCTTCAGGGCGCCGCGGGCGCGGACACGCTGACCGGCAATGACGGCAACGACACCCTGTTCGGCGGGGCCGACGGCGATACCCTGACCGGCGATGTCGGCAACGACCAGCTGCAGGGCGGCACGGGCGCCGACCTGCTCCGGGGCGGTAGCGGCACCGACCTGCTGTTCGGCGGCACCGGGCTCGACACGCTGGACGGCGGCGCCGGCAGCGACCAGCTCAGCGGCCAGGACGGCAACAACGAGGTCTTCGTCTATTCCGAGGGCGACGAATCCCTGACCGGTTTCGAGGGCGGCGCAGGATCGGGCGACGTCATCGACATCAGCGCCCGCAACGACGTGACCGACTTCGCCGGAATCCAGGCCATCGCCAGCCAGAACGGCGCCAACGGCATCATCGACTTCGGCGGCGGCGACCGCATCATCCTGTTCGACGAGAACATCAGCGCCCTGACCGAGTCCGATTTCGTCTTCGCCGTAGCCAATCTGACCCTGACCGGCGACGAGAATGCGAACACCCTGACCGGCGGCGACGGCGACGACACCATCTCCGGCCTGGGCGGCCCAGACAACCTCAGCGGTGCGGGCGGCAATGACTCGATAACCGGTGGCGATGGCAACGACACAATCGACGGCGGCGCCGGGAATGACACGGTCGTCTATGCGGGTTCTGCCGCAAACTTTGTCGTATCGGTCTCGGACATCGACGGTTCGATCACAGTGTCCGACACGCTCGGCAGTGAGGGCACGGATGTCCTGTCGGGTATAGAGCAGGTCCAGTTCTCGGACGTTACATTCGACGTCGACGGTACCGGGTCGGGCGGCAACGACACGATTTCTGGCGGTGCAGACAATGATGCCATCGCTGGACTTGGCGGCGACGATATCCTTTCCGGTGCCGATGTCATCGACGGCGGTAGCGGCGATGACGACATATCCGGCGATGCAGGCAATGACACGCTGACCGGTGGTGCCGGTGGTGACCTTATCGATGGCGGCGACGGTATCGACTTCGTCGATTACAGCCAGGAAGGCGGTTCATCAGGTGTCACGGTCGACCTGGGGGCAGGGACAGCGACCGACAGTTTCAGCAACTTCGACACGCTGGTCGGCGTTGAATATGTCGTTGGAACAGATTTCGCCGACAGCCTTCGGGGCAGCGACAATGTCAATTTGATCCGGGCGTTGGATGGCAATGACACGCTCGATGCTCTCGATGGGAATGATACCCTGGTTGGTGGTCGAGGCGACGATTTCCTGCAAGGAGGCAGCGGGGATGATCTGTTCGTCTTTGTCGCGGGCGATGGCGATGACACTGTTTCGACCGGCCAGTTCGGCGATCAGGACTCGATCCTGTTCGAGAGCGGCGTGGCGTTGGGCGATATCCGCTTGGTCCGGTTTGCCAATTCGAGCGATATCCTGCTCTTCAACGACGGAACCGGCGACCGCATCGAGATCTCGGGCGCGATCAATAGCCAGACCAATGCGCTGAACGGCACGCTGCGCCAGATCGATTTCACCGACGGCGGCCAGATCCTGTTCGACAACGGGCTGAACATCCTGGGCGACAGCCTGACCAACAATCTGGAAGGCTCGACGCTCGGCGATACGATCGATGGCGCCGGTGGCAACGATGCGCTGCTCGGTGGCGAGGGCGGAGACACGCTCATCGGTGGCGTCGGGAACGATTTCCTGAACGGCGATGCGGGCAACGATGTCTTCTCCTTTGGTGCCGGCGATGGCGATGACACTGTTTCGACCGGGCAGAGCGGCGATCAGGACTCGATCCTTTTCGAGAGCGGCGTGGCGTTGGGCGATATCCGCTTGGTCCGGTTTGCCAATTCGAGCGATATCCTGCTCTTCAACGACGGAACCGGCGACCGCATCGAGATCTCGGGCGCGATCAATAGCCAGACCAATGCGCTGAACGGCACGCTGCGCCAGATCGATTTCACCGACGGCGGCCAGATCCTGTTCGACAACGGGCTGAACATCCTGGGCGACAGCCTGACCAACAATCTGGAAGGCTCGACGCTCGGCGATACGATCGATGGCGCCGGCGGCAACGATGCGCTGCTCGGTGGCGAGGGCGGAGACACGCTCATCGGTGGCGTCGGGAACGATTTCCTGAACGGCGATGCGGGCAACGATGTCTTCTCCTTTGGTGCCGGCGATGGCGATGACACTGTTTCGACCGGGCAGAGCGGCGATCAGGACTCGATCCTTTTCGAGAGCGGCGTGGCGTTGGGCGATATCCGCTTGGTCCGGTTTGCCAATTCGAGCGATATCCTGCTCTTCAACGACGGAACCGGCGACCGCATCGAGATCTCGGGCGCGATCAATAGCCAGACCAATGCGCTGAACGGCACGCTGCGCCAGATCGATTTCACCGACGGCGGCCAGATCCTGTTCGACAACGGGCTGAACATCCTGGGCGACTCGCTGTCGAACAGTTTCGAGGGCTCCAGCCTGGGGGACACCATCGACGGCGCCGGCGGCAATGACAATCTCCAGGGCCAGACCGGTGACGACACGATCATCGGCGGGGCGGGGGACGATTTCCTGAACGGCGATGCGGGCAACGACGTCTTCTCACTTGGCGCCGGGGATGGCGATGACACTGTTTCGAATGGCCAAAGCGGCGATGAGGACTCGATCCTGTTCGAGAGCGGCGTGGCGTTGGGCGATATCCGCTTGGTACGGTTTGCCAATTCGAGCGATATCCTGCTCTTCAACGACGGAACCGGCGATCGCATCGAGATTTCGGGCGCGATCAACAGCTCAAACAATGCGCTGAACGGAACGCTGCGCCAGATCGAATTCACCGACGGCGGTCAGATCCTTTTCGACAATGGGCTGAACATTCTCGGCGACAGCCTTGCCAACAATCTGGAAGGCTCGACGCTCGGCGATACGATGGATGGCGCCGGCGGTGACGACACGCTGGAGGGGGGCGACGGTGCCGACACGCTGATCGGTGGCGTCGGGGACGATTTCCTGAACGGTGATGCCGGTACAGACTCGATCTTCGGCGGCGAAGGAAATGATTCGCTTGTTGGCGGAGCCGGGGCCGGTGCGTTGCTTGATGGCGGCGCGGGCGACGATTCTCTGGAAGGACTGGATTCGAATGACGAGACCTTTGTCTACTCTGCCGGTTCCGACACAATTGACGGGTTCCAGGCGGGAGCAACGTTCGGTGACGTTGTTGACCTGACCGCCCGTGCTGAGGTTACGAGCCTCGCAGCGCTCTTGGGGTTCACGACGCAATCTGGTTCTGATGTCCTGGTCGATTTTGGAAGCGGTAACCTGTTACGTCTCCAGGGCGTTGATACAGGTGACCTTACTGACGCAGATTTCACGTTTGCCGCCTCTGCCGGTGAGTCCCTGACCGGCGACGGCGACGCGAACACGCTGACCGGCGGCGACGGCGACGACACCATCGTCGGCCTCGGCGGCGCCGACAGCCTGAGCGGTGCGGGCGGCAATGATTCGATCAGCGGCGGCGACGGCGCCGACACCATCGACGGCGGCGCCGGCAACGATACGCTGCGGGGCGATGTCGGTACGGACCGTCTGGTCGGCGGTACGGGCGACGATGTTCTCGATGGCGGGGCGGGGACCTTCGACGTCGCAGACTACCGGGCGGATTCCGGCGGCGTTTCGGCGGACCTCGCAGCCGGCACCGCAACCGGCGCCGGCATCGGCACGGACACGCTGATCGGCATCGAACGGCTGGAAGGCGGCAGCGGAAACGACAGCCTGGCCGGCGACGACAATGCCAACGTCATCTCGGGCGACCTCGGCAACGACACGATGGACGGCCGGGGCGGCGACGACCTGTTCGGTTCCAATCTGGGCACCGGCAACGACACGATCATCGGCGGCGCGGGCACCGACACCTTCCGGCTGGTGAATGCCGGCGACGCCGCGGTGCTGGTCACCGTCACGTCCACGGGCGACAACGATACGGTGGCCAGCGGCGCCGAGACCTTCCAGCTCTCCACCGTCGAGACGATCGAGTATCTGGGCGGCAATCTGAACGACACGCTGGACGCCAGCGGCGCGACCGCGAACCTGCGGCTGAACGGCGCCGGGGGCGACGATCTGTTCACCGGCGGCTCGGGCGCCGACACGGTCTTCTATTCCGGTGCGGCGGCGAATTTCGACGTCTCGATCTCGGATGTGGACGGGACGCTCACCGTCGCCGACACGGTGGGCGGCGAAGGCACCGACACGCTGACCGGGATCGACCGGATCGACTTCGGCGATATCGGCTTCGACATCGACCAGACCGCGACCGGCGGCAATGATTCCATCACCGGCAGCGGCGAGAATGACGGCATCGCGGGCCTGGCCGGCGACGACACGCTGAGCGGCCTCGCCGGCTACGACGTGCTGGTCGGCGGCGCGGGCAATGACTGCCTGTCCGGTGGCGACGACGGCGACGATCTGGACGGTGGCGTTGACGACGACACCCTGCTCGGCGAGGGCGGCGATGACACCATCAATGGCGGTGACGGGACCGACCGCCTGATCGGCGGCGGCGGCAATGACAGCCTGAACGGCGGCGCGGGCGCCGGCGACGTGGCGGACTACAGCGGCGAGACCGCCGGCATCAATGCAAACCTGACGACCGGTCTGGCGACCGGCGCAGGCTCCGACACGCTGGCGAATATCGAGAACCTGGAAGGCGGTTCGGGCGCCGACAGCCTGAGTGGCGACGCCGGGGCCAATGTCATTGATGGCGGCGACGGCATCGACACGATGAACGGCGGTGCGGGCAACGACACGCTGAATGGCGGCATCGGCAACGATGTGCTGAACGGCGGCACGGATGCGGACACGGTCAATGGCGACGCCGGCGAGGACACGCTGGGCGGCGGCGGCGGGGATGACGTGCTGTCCGGCGGTGAAGACGCGGACCAGATCTTCGGCGAGCTGGGCAACGACACCATCAACGGCGATGGCGGCGCCGATGATCTGCGGGGCAACGAGGGCGACGACCTTGTCTTCGGCGGTGACGGCAACGACACGATCAACTTCAACAGCGGCGAACTCGACGGCAACGACACGATGCATGGTGACGCCGGCGACGACGTCATCCTCGCGCATGCCGGCAACGACGTCCTTTTCGGCGGCATCGGCGCGGATTCCCTGCTCGGCCTCGGCGATGACGATTCCATCGATGGCGGCGTCGGCAACGACACGCTGGAAGGTTTCACCGGCAACGACACGCTCATCGGCGGCGACGGCGATGACAGCCTGAGAGATATCGACGGCACGGACCTGCTGAACGGCGGCGCGGGCAACGACACCATGCAGGGCGGTGTCGACAACGACACGCTGATCGGCGGCACCGGCGACGACAGCATGTTCGGCGGCAGCGGCGGCGACCTGATGGATGGCGGCGACGATGCCGACAGTCTCTTCGGTGAGGACGACTCCGACACCCTGACCGGCGGCGGGGGCGCGGACCGTCTGGACGGCGGCGCGTTGAACGACAGCCTGGACGGCGGCGCGGACAATGACACGCTGCTCGGCCAGACGGGCGACGACACGATGCTGGGCGGCGACGGCCTCGACCTGATGCTGGGCGGCGACGGCAATGACAGCCTGGAAGGCGGCGCCGGGAACGACGATATCCGCGGCGGCAACAATGACGACACCCTCGCCGGCGGGACGGGCAACGACATCATCCGCGGCGAGGCCGGCAACGACCTGATCCTCTACACCGCCGGCATCGACACCGTCACCGACTTCACTGCGGGCGCCGGGGTGGCCGACGTCATCGACGTCTCGGCCTTCACCGGCATCACCAACCTGACGGAACTGCTGGCGATCTCGCGGAACTCGGGAACGACGCTGGTCATCGAGTTCAATGACGGTGTGGACGAGTTGCTCGTCCAGGGCACGAACACCGGCGATCTGGTCGCTGACGACTTCATTTTCGCGGTCCCGGACAATGCCGCGCCGGTGCTGGCCTTTGCCGCGCTGGATCCTGTCGACATCGCGCTCAGCGCCGTCGCCGCCGGGACCGGCGGGTTCCGTATCGACGGGCTGGCCGGCAATGATTTCTTCGGCCGCGAGGTCGATTTCGTCGGCGATCTGAACGGCGACGGGTTCGACGACTTCCTGGTCGGCGCGTCCGGCGACGACCCCGACGGCTACAATTCCGGTTCGGTGTTCGTTGTCTTCGGAAAATCCGACGGCACGGCGGTGGACCTGACCGATATCGAGGGCGGCACCGGTGGCTTTGTGATCGCCGGCGGCGGGACCAGTGACGGGCTCGGCAACACGGATCAGGTATCCAGCGCCGGCGACGTCAACAATGACGGTCTCGATGACGTCATCATCGGTCTCAACACCGCCGACCCCAACGCCAGCAATGCCGGTCAGGCCGTCGTGATCTTCGGCAAGGCCGACGGTACGGCCGTCGACATCGCCGATGCCGTCGCCGGGACCGGCGGCTTCGCCATCAACGGCGTGGCAGACGCCGACAATGCCGGCCGCGGCGTCCAAAGCGCGGGCGACGTCAATGGCGACGGTTTCGACGACTTGATCGTCGGCGCGATGGGCGACGATCCGAACGGCAACCAGTCCGGCGCGGTCTTCGTCGTCTTCGGCAAGGCCGACGGCACCGCGGTCGAGCTCTCGGCCGTACAGGCCGGGACCGGCGGCTTCGTCATCAACGGCGTCGAGGCCAACGACCTTCTGGGACGCGATATCTCCAGCGCCGGCGACGTCAATGGCGACGGTCTCGACGATCTGCTGGTAAGCGCCTATGGCCGCGACCAGAATGGCAATGGCGGCACCGCCTACATCGTCTTCGGCAAGGCCGACGGCACGGCGGTCGAACTGTCCGCCGTCGAGGCCGGCACGGGCGGTTTCCAGATCGTCGGGGATTCGACCACGAATCTCAGCACCGACGTCGCCGCGGCAGGCGACGTGAACGGCGACGGGCTGGCCGACGTGATCGTGAGCGCCGAGAACGGCAACGGTACCGGCGAGGCCTTCGTCATCTTCGGCAAGGCGACCACGGGCGCCGTCAACATTGCAGACGTTCGCGGCGGGACCGGCGGCTTCGTCATAAGCGGGGAGTCGGCCTACGACTACGCCGGCGCAAGCGTCGACGCGGCGGGCGACCTGAACGGCGACGGGTTCGACGACGTGATCGTCGGGGCCTCCCAGAGCTATGGCGCCAATGCCGGCACCACCTATGTCGTCTTCGGCAAGGCGGACGGCACAGCCGTCGATCTGTCCAACGTCACCAACGGAACCGGCGGCTTCAGGATCACCGGCATCACCGCCGGGGATCTGGCCGGGCAGGCAGTCGCCGGTGGGGGCGACATCAATGGCGACGGTCTGGGCGATGTCCTCATCGGCGCCTCCGGCGCGGACCCGAACGGCACGAGTTCGGGCCAGGCCTTCGCCGTGTTCGGATCCGTCCGTTCCGAGACCGATTTCGGTACTGCGCCGGCGCTTGCGGTGACCGAGGATGCGGTGCTCGCCATCTCCGGCCTGTCGGTCAGCGACGCAAACGATGCCCAGACGACCGTGATCCTCTCGGTCGCCAACGGCACGCTCGACGTGACGGATTCAAGCGCGACCATCAATGGCGACCAGTCGGCGAGCGTCACCGTGTCCGGCGCCTTGGCGGACGTGAACGCCGCCATCGGTTCGCTGACCTACACGCCGGACGCGAACTTCAACGGTTCCGACACGCTGTCGCTCTCGGCGAGCGATGACGAGGCCGCCAGCGACGCCGAGACGCTGTCGATCACCGTGGCCAACGACAATGCAGATGCCCTGTTCTCGGACGGCAGCGACACGGTGGATTTCGACAATGTCGCCTCAGGTCAGGCCGACGACGGCAATCTGACCGACGCGGGCGATGGCGACGATCAGGTGTCGCTGCCGACCGATACGCTCGAGGCGGCGCAGGCCGGATTCACGGTCGGCGGCACATTCCTTGGCGGGGCCGGCAACGACACGATCACCGGCCGGGATCTGAACGATGTGATCACTGGCGGCGCGGGGAACGACTCGCTGACCGGTGGTGCGGGCATCGACCGGGCCAACTATGCCGGTAATCTGGCCAGCTTCACCTACAGCCTGACGACGCTGGGCATGCTCACGGTGACCGATACCGTGGGCGGCGAGGGCGCCGACACCCTGACCGGTATCGAGACCGTCGCCTTCGCCGACCAGAACCTGGCCATGACCGTGCAGAGCGAAGGGGCCGACAGCTTCTTCGGCGGCACGGGTGGCGACGTGATCGCCGGGCTGGGCGGCGCCGACGACCTGCGCGGGAACAATGGCAACGACCTGATCGACGGCGGCGGCGCGGGCGACCTCATCGTCGGCGGCGCCGGCCTCGACACGCTGCAGGGCGACGCGGCACGCGATACCATTTTCGGCGGCGACGACAGCGATTCCATCCTTGGCGGCGACGATGTGGACTCGCTCCGGGGCGACGGCGGCGACGATTTCATCGACGGTGGCGCCATCACCGACTTCATCTCCGGCAATGACGGGGCGGACACGCTGATCGGTGACGACGGCAACGACCGGCTGTTCGGCGGCATCGGGAATGATTCCCTGCAGGGCGACACTGGCAACGACCAGATGTTTGGCGAGGCGGGTTCTGACACGCTGTTCGGCGGGGCCGGCGTGGACCGGCTGGACGGCGGCACGGAGGCCGACAGTCTCGACGGCGGCGACGACGGCGACGTGATTCTCGGCGGTGGCGGCAACGACTCGCTCTTCGGCGGCGCGGCGCTTGATCAGCTCTTTGGTGGCGATGGCGACGACCTGATCCAGGCCGGAGCGGGCAATGACATCCTCCGCGGCGACGCCGGCGACGACACGATGGAAGGCCAGGGCGGCGGCAACATCATGCAGGGCGGCACCGGCAACGACCTGATGACCGGCGCCGAGGGCATCGACATCATGGAAGGCGGTGACGACAACGACACGCTTAGCGCGCTCGCCGGCAATGACCGCGTCTTCGGCAACGCCGGGGCGGACCGGATATTCGGCGGCGCCGGTATCGACCGTCTCGACGGCGGCATCGGCGACGACAGCATCGAGGGCGGCGATGACGGCGACGATCTGGTGGGCGGCGCGGGTCTCGACACGCTGATCGGCGACGACGGCAATGACCGGCTGTTCGGTCAGGACGATGACGACCAGCTGTTCGGCGGTCTGGGCGTGGACCGGCTCGATGGCGGACTGGGTAACGACCTGATCGACGGTGGCGACGGCAACGACACCATCATCGCACGCGACGGTTACGACACCATCGACGGCGGCGGCAACAATGACCGCATCTTCGGCGAGGAGGGCGCAGACAGCATCGATGGCGGTGTCGGCCTCGACACGGTGCTCGGCGGCATTGGCAACGACACCATCACCGGCAACTCCGGCAACGATCAGCTGTTCGGCGAGGACGGCAACGACAGTATCGACGGCGGCGGTGGCGACGACCGGATCGATGGTGGCGCAGGCGACGACGTGGCCGGCGGCGGCATCGGCAATGACACGGTTATCGGGCGCGGCGGCGCGGATACCATGTCAGGCGGCAGCGGTGACGACCTGTTGTTTGCCGGCGCCGGCAATGACAGCGTTTCGGGCGATGCCGACAATGACCGTCTGGTTGGTGAAGCTGGCGACGACACCCTGCTCGGCAGCACCGGCAACGACTTCCTCGAGGGCCGGGACGACAACGACAGCCTTGATGGCGGCGACGGTGTCGATCAGTTGCATGGCGGAACCGGTGCCGACGTTCTCGATGCCGGGAACGGCGCCGATATTCTGGCCGGCAATGCGGGCAACGACACCATGACGGGCGGCGCCGACGCCGACATCTTCCAGTTCGGGAACGATATCGGGGCGACGGATGCGGATCTCATCCTGGATTTCGAGCAGGGAACCGACCGCTTTGTGCTCTTCGGCCTCACCGTCGATACGGTGGCCGATGCCGACGCGGACGGCGACACCCTGGTCGACGATACGCTGGTGACGTTCAGCAACGGCGCAACCGTCGGCCTGATCGGCGTGACAGGGCTGCAGGAAAGCGATCTGTTCTAGGACGGCCCGGGTAGGGGCCAGGGCGTCGTCAGGCGACGAAGATGCCCAGCAGCGCCAGCAGGATGATCATGAAGACGATGCCGAACTTGGTCATGCCCATGAAGCTGCCGTACATGGACTTGTGCTGGGAGATATCCATCGAACCCGGCTCGAACATGATGCTTTCCCCTCGATTGCTGCAAAGCGTTCCGAACGTGGCCGGAAGATAGTCTCAATTCCCGGCGCGCTGCAAGACGCCGCGTACACCTATGCGGCGGCTTGACGCCTCATGACATGCCCGGCGATATCGGCCAGCGGCGCAACCCAGACATCGCCGCGCGCCTCGACGTGATCCATCAGGCGTTCCAGGATGTTCATGCGGTGGTGCCGGCCGATGACCGACGGGTGACAGGTCAGCGTGAAGACGCCGCCTTCGCCGACGATGCCGTCCAGTTCGGCCTTCCAGATCTCGAAGACCTCGTCGGGGCCGTGGAACTGCGCCATCAGGTGCGGCGGCATGAACCACATGAAGTAGGGCGCGTCGTCCAGACACCAGTCAATGGGGAACTCCAGCAGGTCGGGCTGATCGGGATAGATGTCGGAGAGCAGATGCGGCGCCTCCCCGGCGAACAGGCTGAAATCGTAGGCGAACCCGCGCTCCTGCAGCAGCCGGGCGGAATGCAGGTTCATGTCCCAGGCCGGAGACCGGTAGCCCGTGGGCCGCAGACCGAGATGCTTCCCGAAGGCGTCGAGACATGCATCCAGCACCGCGGCCTCGGCCTCGGGGTCGTCGCGATACATCGAGACATTCTCGTGCTCGTGACCGTGCGCGCCGACCTCGTGGCCCTGATCGACAATGGCCCGGAAGGCATCCGGCCAGCGTTCGACATTGGCGCCGGGAATATAGAAGCTCGCAAGGACGTCGCGGCGCTTCAGGAATGCCAGGATCCGCGGCAGGGCCGTATGCAGCCCGTAGAGCCCTCGGCTGTAGCCCTGCAAACGCTTGGGCGACTTGGCGAACAGCGCCTCGCCCGTGCGCGGGCCGGCCGGATCGGGCCTGGCCGGGGAATAGGCATAGGTGACGTCGCAGTCGAAGGTCAGCGCCATGGCGCCCGTAGCGCCGTCGGGCCAGGGGCCCCGAAACTCGTTCATCTTGGATCTCCTCCCGATGCAACAGTCTCGCGTCTCAGGTGCGCACGGTCCAGAGGCTGGCATCGTGATTGGCCTTCGGGCGGGGGATGAAGCCGGTCTGGCGCTCGACCGCCGCGGCCATGGCGGACCGGGCGAACTGGCAGGCGAAAAGCGGTTCCAGCACGCCGCCCATCAGCATCGGCGCCAGCGCGTTCTGTTCGTTGTAGCCCCGCAGCGACCATTCGGGCGGGTAGGGCAGCGGCAGGAAGATGTCGTGGATGTGGACGATCACCCCGGCGGGCAGGGCTGGCACGATCTCGCCGAACAGCAGGTCGACATCGGTGCCCGGCATCAGGATGTGGCTCGAATCGATGAACAGAATGTCCCCGTCGCGCAGCGCCTCGAAGGGCTTCCGCGGCGCCTGCTGCACCACCTTCCGGTGGATCTGGACCGGCAGTGCGGAGATGTCGGCGCGCGGCTCCGGATCGATGGCGGTCAGCAGACAGTCGAAGCCACCGTCCAGAATCGCGCGCGCCATGAACCGTGTGGAATGTCCCGATCCGACCTCGACGATGCGCCGCGGCTGGCGCGTCCGGACAATGGCGTAGGCGGCGGCGGCATCGAGACCGGCGAACCAGTCCTGGTTCCAGCGCGGCTTCGGGGCCGGATCGTCCAGCCCGATGCCAAGCAGGTCCTTGCGGTACGTCGATATCGTCTCGAGAACGGTCTGGAAATCCGGCCGACGCTCCTCGAAGCGGCGCATCAGGCCGGTGTGGACCATCTGCGCGTTCGCCTGCCCGGCGTAGCGGTAGGGGATGAACCAGCCTTCTGGCGTGCCGCCATCCAGGGTCCGGCGGCCCATCTGCCGCCAACGTGCGCGAAACCTGTCGTCCGGCGCGCTCAGGGCTTCAGCACCATGCCTTCCTTGGCCACGATCGAACCGGGCCGGGCCTTCTCCACGTCGCGGGCGACGCCGTCCATGAAGTCGTCGTCATGTTCCGGGTCGTGGTGGAAGACGACATAGGTCTTCACATTGGCGGCGTCGCAGAGCCGGACGCCGGCCTCCCAGGTCGAATGGCCCCAGCCGACGCGCTGCTGGTACTCCTCATCGGTGTAGCTGGCGTCGTAGATCACGATGTCGGCGTCTTTCAGGAACGCCTCCAGCGCCTTGTCATTGCCCTCGGGCGGGTGCTCGGTATCGGTGATGTAGCAAATCGAGCGGCCGTCGAACTCGATCCGGTAGCCCGTGGCCTCGTTCGGATGGTTCAGCGCGCAGGTCTTCACAACGACGCCGTCGGCGGCTTCGATGTCGTTGCCGGCCGGGAAGTCGAGGAACTCGATATCGGCGTTGAAGATGGTCGGCGGCACCGGGAACAGCGGTGCGATCATCATGTCCTCGATCACCGTCTGCAGCTTGTGCCTCGGGTAGAGGTTCCCTGCCCAGACCCGGAACTTCCAGCCGGGAATGAAGAAGGGCACGAAGAAGGGCAGACCGCAGACATGGTCGAAATGCGTGTGGGTCAGGAACAGGTCCGCTTCGCGAGGCGGCGTGGCGGCCAGCTTCTTGCCCAGATAGCGGATGCCGGATCCGGCATCGAACAGCAGTGTGCGGTCGCCGCAGGTCACCTCCAGCGACGAGGTGTTGCCGCCATAGCGGATCACATCTTCTGCAGAGCAGGCGATCGATCCCCGTACGCCCCAGAAGCGGACGGAAAATTCCCGGTCAGTTCCCAATGGGCCCCCCAGCCATAGCAGTTCCGCCCCCTTCAATGCGCAACGCCGTCGCTTTGACTAGCAATACTGCGGGAAACTCGCAACAAAGGGAATATTGCCCGCTGTCACCCATCGGGTCATCCAAGGTGCTGAAAAAGGTCGAATCTTCCATGACGGACACTCTCGAACTGTCGCGTGACGGGCATGTGGCGCGTCTGAAGCTGAATCGGCCCGAGAAGCACAATGCCCTGGATATCCCCGGCATGCGCCGGCTCGGGGATGCGGTCGAGGAGCTGGCGGCTGACGGGAGCCTGCGGGTGCTGGTCCTGACGGGTGCCGGGCCGAAGACCTTCTGCGCCGGCGCCGACCTGTCGAATGTCGGCGACGACTGGCCGTGGGAGGACGATCCGCTGAGCCGGATTACCGACCTTCTGGAGGATTTCCCCTGCGCCACGGTCTGCGCGCTGAACGGATCGGTCTATGGCGGCGGCACCGATCTGGCGCTTGCCTGCGACTTCCGCATCGGGCAGACGGGGCAGCGCTGCTTCATTCCGCCGGCGCGGCTCGGTGTCCACTATCAGGTCAGCGGCCTCAGGCGGGCGGTCGAACGGATCGGTCTGAATGCGGCCAAACGGCTCTATCTGGGCGGTGAGACCTTCGATGCGGCGGAGATGCTGCGTGTCGGTTTCGTCGATCATCTGGTCGCCCCGGAGGAATTCGAGAGCCGCGTGGAGGCCTATGTTGCCGAGGTCGCCGGCATGGCGCCGCTGGCCATCCGGGGCATGAAATACGTATTGAATGCCGTGGCCCGCGGCAGGCTGGACCCGGCCCGTGCGCGCCGCGGCGTCGAGGCCTGCGTCCGCTCTGCGGATTTCCGGGAAGGGCAGCGGGCCGTGGCGGAAAAGCGGAAGCCCGTGTTCAGGGGAGAGTGAGACTTGGCGGCGACACGCGATGAGCTGATGGCCTTTCTGGATGGTCTCGACGTCGAGACCGAGACGGTGGAGCATCCGCCGGTGTTTACGGTCGAGGAGGCGCAGGCGCATCGCGGCGATCTCGACGGCGGGCACACCAAGAACCTTTTTCTGAAGGACAAGAAGGGCGGTCTCTGGCTGGTTGTCTGCCTCGAGGACCGCCGTGTCGACCTGAAAGCGCTGCGCAAGCGCCTCGGGGCGCCGCAATTCAGTTTCGGCAAGCCGGATCTGCTGATCGAGGTTCTGGGCATCGAGCCCGGGTCGGTGACCCCGTTCTCGTTGATCAACGATACGGAGGGCCGGGTCACGGCCGTGTTCGACAAGGGCATGCTGGAACTGTCGCCGCTCAACTTCCATCCGCTGAAGAACGATGCCACGACGCAGATCACGCCCCAGGACCTGCTGAAATTCGCCCGTGCGACCGGACATGAGCCGGTCATCAGCGAGATCGACGAGACCGATGCGGCCTGAACGGCATCCCGCTAGACTGTGACACCGAGATGAGTACCGACGGAAAATCACCGCTGCCGCCCATGGACTGGCCAGACTTCCAGCCGGGCTGGGTCTGGCTGACCGGCGCGGGTCCGGGCGATCCGGGCCTGCTGACGCTGCACGGGCTGAATGCACTGCGGCAGGCGGATGTCATCGTCTATGACGCGCTGGTCGACGAACGCCTGCTCGGCTGGGCGCGGACCGGCGCCTTGATCGAGTATGCCGGGAAGCGCGGCGGCAAGCCGTCGCCGAAGCAGCGGGATATCTCGCTGCGGCTGGTCGAGCTGGCGCGCTCCGGCAAGCGCGTCCTTCGGCTGAAGGGGGGCGATCCCTTCGTGTTCGGCCGTGGCGGCGAGGAAGCCCTGAGTCTTGTGGAGGCCGGCGTGCCGTTCCGGATCATTCCGGGTGTTACGGCCGGTGTCGGCGGGCTGGCCTATGCCGGTATCCCGGTGACCCACCGCGACGTGAACCAGTCGGTCACCTTCCTGACCGGCCATGACCAGAACGGCCTGGCGCCGGACCGCATCGACTGGGACGCCATCGGCCGCGGCTCGCCGGTGATCGTCATGTACATGGCGATGAAGCACCTCGACCAGATCGCGGCCAAGCTGATCGCCTCGGGACGCAACGCCGCCGAGCCGGTCGCCATCGTCTGCAATGCCAGCCTGCCCGACCAGCAGGTACTGGAAACCACGCTGTCGCGGGCCGCCGCCGATGTCGCGGCATCGGGCCTGACACCGCCGGCGCTGGTGGTGGTCGGCGGCGTGGTGCCGCTGCGCCAGGCGCTGGACTGGCGGGACGGGCTGGCCGATGCATCGGTTCTGGACGCGATCGGCCGCCGCACGCGCGACGCCGGCTAGCGCGATGCAGGCCAGGGGGTTCGTGATCGCCGCGCCCGCCTCCGGCGCCGGCAAGTCCACCGTCACGGCGGGTCTGTTGCGGGCGTTCCGGAATGCAGGCGTCGCCGTGGCGGCTGCCAAGTGCGGGCCGGACTACATCGATCCCATGTACCACGCCATCGCCGCAGGCGCGCCGTCGGTCAACCTTGACCCCTGGGCCATGGACGAAGCGACGCTGCGCGGGCTGGCGGCGTCGCAGTCGGTGAGGGCCGATCTGCTGGTGGTCGAAGGGGTGATGGGCCTGTTCGACGGCGCCCGTGACGGTACGGGCTCGACCGCCGATCTCGCCGCGATGCTGGGCCTGCCGGTGCTGCTGCTGGTGGATGCCTCGCACCAGGCGCAGTCGCTGGCCGCGCTGGTTCACGGCTTCAACACGTTCCGCAGCGATGTCGGCGTGTCGGGCGTGATCTTCAATCACGTCGGCGCACCGAGCCATGCAGAGATGATCGAGGCGGCTCTCAAGCCGCTCGGCGTGCCGGTGCTGGGCGCCATCCCGCGGGACGAAGGCTTCTCGATCCCGTCGAGGCATCTGGGGCTGGTGCCCGCCGCCGAGATCGTCGGCGTCGAGGCGCGGATTGCCGCCATCGCCGATGCTGTATCGCGCAGCGTCGATCTCGACGGACTCCGCGGGATGGCCGCGCCTGTGTCACCGTCGCCGGAGGCGCGAACCCTGCCGCCGCCGGGTCAGCGTGTTGCCGTCGCTTCCGATATCGCCTTCTGCTTTGCCTATCCCCACGTGCTGGAGGGTTGGCGGCGACAGGGCGCGGAGATCGTCTTGTTTTCGCCGCTTGCGGACGAGGGGCCGGATCCGGCTGCCGACGCCGTCTGGCTGCCGGGCGGCTATCCGGAGCTTCATGGTTCTGCTCTGGCCGGAGCGGAGAACTACCGTCAGGGAATGCGCGCCGCCGCGGAGCGGGGGACGCTGATCCATGGCGAATGCGGCGGCTACATGGCGTTGGGCGAGGGCCTGACCGACGCCGGCGGCGGACGGCACGCCATGATCGGTCTGTTGCCGCTGGAGACGTCGTTCGAGAAGCGTCGGCTGCACTTGGGGTACCGTCGGCTGAAGCCGCTGCCGGGCGCCCCGTGGTCCGCGCCGCTGAAGGGCCATGAGTTCCACTACACCACGATCCTGAGCGAGGCTGGCGGCGATCCGCTGTTCGACGCCGAGACCGCAGACGGCAGGCAATTGCCGCCCATGGGCCGTCGCATCGGCCGGGTTTCCGGGTCCTTCGCGCATCTGATCGCCTGATCTGCAATGCGTGCGACCCGCCATTGCGCCCGACCGGCGGCCGGCCATTCTGCAGGCTGGCGTCCGGCGAGGTCTGAACATGCACAGACTTGGACAGTTGGGAGACGACGCGCGCGCTGTCTTCGTGTTCTGGCGGACCGCCCGAAACGGACGGCTCGTACCGACCCAGCGCGATATCAATCCGGCCGATATCCGTCGGCTGCTGGCAGATGTCTGGATTTATCGCTACGAACCTGCCCGCAACGATTTCGTCTGCAGGCTGGCCGGCGAGAACATCAACGCCGCGTGGGGCGGCAGTATCCGTGGCCTGACCCTCAGGGAAGTGGTCGGCATCGATCGTCATCCGGAAGCGATCCGGCGCTGGCGTGCGATCATCGAGGTGCCGCAAATTCAGTACGGCGTGGTTGATGAAGTGCGCGACGGCGTCGAGACGCGCACCGGCGAACGCCTCGTTCTGCCGCTGTCGGACGATGACGGACATCCGGACAGGGTGTTCGGCTACAGCCGCTACGACTACGGACAGACCGACCGGGAACGCGTGCCGCCGGTCTGGTCCGACATCACAACCCTGCGCTGCGACGAACTCGACTGAGGTTCATCCGGGCAGGGAGTCAGCTTCCAATGCGGCGAAGGTGATACATCGGGAAGCTGCCGTAGCCCTTGGCCAGCGGCTGGGTGCCGACATAGTCGCAGCGGTAGTCGTCGGGGCAGGACATGGCCAGCGAGGCGGCTGTCTGCTCGGTCACATAGACCGAACCTTCCGGGGTGATGGGCTCGATCCGCGCCGCGCGGCTGACGTGGAAGCCGAAGCAGTTGGGCCGCTTCAGCACCGGATCGTCGGCCACATAGACAGGCCCGTAGTGAAACCCGAGCCGGAGCCCGAAGGTTTCTGGCAGCCCGATGCTGTCGCGATCGATGGCTGCGACCGTCTCCTGCAGGTCGAAGGCGCAGTTCGCCGCCGCGCCGAGATCGTCGAAGACGAGAAAGATCCCGTCGCCCCAGGTGTTGGAGAACTTCAGGTTCGCGTCATAGCGGGCGAAGACTTCGGCGCACATGCCCAGCACGCTCGTGATGTAGGCGGGCAACTGGCGGTCGGTCAGTTTGCTGAAGCCCTTGAAGTCGCCGAAGATAAGCCCGCGGCGGCTCCGGCTGAACGCCCGAGCGGGCGCGTCACCGGCGCTGGCGCGGCGGAAGTCCGGGTCCGGCTCGACGCGGATGACGGTCTGTCCGAAACCAGCGCGCCGGGCCGCTTCCATGTCATGGGTCGTGCCGGCCGCCGCGGAGGGTCCGGCGGTGCCGTCCCAGACGCTGAGCTGATGCGTCTCGGCGTCCAGCCACTGCGCCCGGAGCCGGGTGAGGCCGAGGGCATACTCGGTTGCGTAGCCGAACAGGTCATCGTCGCCGAGATACTCGTCCTGGGTCACGAAATGGACGGTACGGGCCTGGTCCAGGCAGACATGGAACCGGTCGACCCAGTCGCCGCCGGAGGGGCGTACGGAGATATCGATGAATTCGTCGGTCTCGAACGGCAGGACGACGACCAGTTCCACGCCGGCCTCGAGTGCGGCTTCGGCCGCCAGGATATCGGCGCCGGCGGCAAGGCTGCCGATCGCGCGGCCGAAACGCCTGCCGGCGAAGAAGGCTGTCATTTCGCGGCGGACTTCGTCCTCCTGATCCGCCGGGAAGCGGCCCGGCTTGCCGGGCGCCGCGATGATATGGCCGCTGTAGTGGACGATGCCGGGCTGGCGCAACGCATCGAGCAGCGTGTCGTCGAGCCCGAGGTTCCGGCAGATCAGGCGGAGCTGCTTTCGTGTGGTCGACCGCACGCCGGCTCCCGCATCCGGCAGGGACGCGGCGCGTTGCAGCGACCGGTGAGCCTCGTCGGTGCGCCCCAACAAGAGCAGCGCTTCGGCGCGGGTTGCCTCGGCATAGTAGCCGTCGGTGTCCAGATGCAGGTCGGCATCGTCCAGCGCCGACCGCGCCCATCGATCCGCCTGGTCCGCATTACCGGCAAGCGCCGAGAGCGTGGCGACATTGATTGCAGGGAAGTATCCCGGATCGACCTCGTGGGCGGCCGTGTAGTCGGAAATGGATTGCTGGAGGTAGCCGCTGTCGAGCCTGCCATCGGCGCCGATGGCGAGATCCTTCGAAAGCCGCGCCTTGAGGCTGAGAACCTCCCGGCTCCGGATCCGGTCCAGACCCAGTTCGTCGAACTGCTTCCATGCTTGCGCGACAGCGCCCGTTCGCGCCAGTGCAAGCACCAGCGCGTGCCGCAATTCAACCTCGTCCGGCCAGAGCTTCAGGGCCTGGTCGGCTGTGTCATGCGCGATCAGATACTCGCCGTCGCCCAGTGCGTTGCGGACTTCGGCGAGTGCCGCTTCAACAGTTTCGAAGGATCCGGTCATGGCAGACGCAAGACACCCCCGCAGCGGTCAGCTGCGGGGGCGTCAATCCTGTTCCGGTTCCTTCGGGCAAATCAGTCGGCTGGCGCGAGGTTCTCGGCAGCCTTGCGGCCGTTTCGTCCGGTCTCGAGCTCAAAGCTGACGCGCTGGCCTTCTGTGAGCGACTGCATCCCGGCGCGCTGGACGGCGGAAATATGGCAGAAGGCATCGGGCCCGCCCTCGTCAGGGGTGATGAACCCGTAGCCCTTGGTCTGGTTGAACCACTTCACGGTTCCTGTCGGCATAGTCTGTTCCTTCAACGTGGACTTCAGCGTCGGGGCAACACCCCGGCGGTACTCGGCGTCCCGGCGACCGACTGCGTACGGGAAGCGAAGCGCAACTGCCCGCAATCACCCGACAAAGACACCAGCGCCGGAAGCATGAACCCTGCGGCCCCCGAACACAAGGGAGGAGCGGCCCCGCCGCGCATCCGGCCGATGCGGTTGTCCACATGCCAGGCGCACCTCTCCGGCGCGTCCGGCGGTTGGCCTGACCGCCTCGATCCGCGCGAGAAAGTTGCGAACTGTGACAGGGTTAACTTGCGGTTAACCACGGCTTCGCGGCATTCTTTCGAAAAGAGGGAATGCGTACAGGCAAGAGGGAGCGCTGGCGCAATGAAGTTCTCGTCATCGACCATTCGGTGTTTCGTTTGTGTTGTAGCCGTGCTGTCCGTCCTGACCGTTTGGGCGGACATCGCGCATGCGCAGTCGGCTGAGGACATCCAGAAGCAGATCGACGAGGCGCGGGAGGAACTCCGTGCCGTCGAGGCGGCGCGCGAGCTGCTGACGGATCAGATTCTGGGCCTGCAGCAGCAACGCGATTTCCTTCGCGAGGATCTTGCGGCCGTCGAGAATTTCAAGCGCCTGCCCGAGCGGATGATTTCCACCGCGAATTCACTGATCCGGCAATCGGAACGGCTGATCGCGAAGGCGCTGAGCCCGGTCGAGAAATTCAAGGCCATCAAGGCCTACCGGGAATCGCAGGAGTCGGTTGAGGACTTCAAGAAGCTCTTCAGGACTTTCCGCGGTCAGGAGCCGGATCGTACAACCCTGTCGCAGTACGATCTGCACGCCACGATCCTGGAACTGGAGGCACGCAAGCTTCTCGTATCGGATATGGCCGAACCGCTGGCGATTGCGGGAAAGTCCATCGTCAAGGTTGTCGACATCATCCGCACCGGCCAGGCGCTTGCGAACTTCGCCGGCAACTCGATCAGCCGGAAGATGCTGGTCAAGGGTACCAAGACCGGCCTGAAGCTGAAATCCGTTGCGCAGGTCAGCTTCGATCTTGCCGATGTCGCGAAACGATCGGCGGATCGAATTCGCCAGTCGAAGCAGGCCTTTGGTGTCGAGTCCGCCGACATGTCGAGATTGCTGGACAAGGTCGGTGGCGTTCATCCCGACAACCTTCTGCAGCGGGTCAACGACGCCACCGACATTCTTGATGAGAACGTCTCCGACGAGGATGTCCGACTGGCCATCGACATGGCCGCCGCGGACCCGACATTCGAGGATAAGATCCGCCAGATCGACGAGGCCCAGCAGACCTTCAATCAGATCGCCGCGAATTTGTCCGGCAGGGTCAAGGTCGGCCGGCAGGGCCTGATTGAGAACCTGGGCCAGTCGGAGATCGTCCGCCAGGCGACCGATCCGGTGATCAAGGCCGCGCAGGACATCCTGCAGTCGATGCAACGCATCAAGATCAAGGTCGATGCCGAAGCCGACCGTGTTACCGACGCGCTCAATCCGGTTCTCGAGGCGCTGGAGGCCAACGAAAGGGCGCTCGCGGCGCTGACGGCCGAGGCCAACGCCATCGACGACCGGATCAACGATCTGCGACAGCAACTCTTCGTCGCTCAAATACGCGAGCAGAAGATCGAGGATGTGTCGTCGCCGGTCGTCACGGGTATTTCAATCGGCCTGCAGGGGCCGCGTCAGATCTCCAGCAACCGGTTCGGCGAACTGGCCGGGTTCCGCAACCACACCGCACTGAACATTTCCGTCTCCCTCGGAACGCTGGAGAGCCGCGAATGCCGGCATAGCTGCCGCAGGAATGATCAGGGACGACTGATCTGCCAGAACGCGCGGCGCAACGTGTTTGTGAGACGTGGAAGTTTCCAGCTCGACACGAACCGGATGAACCGCTTCGGCGTGTCGATCCGGACCGAAGGGGTGGTGCAATTCGACAATGACCGCGGCGCCCCAATCCTGCGCGGCGCCCGAAACGGCTCGGGCATCGCGCATGCGCAGGTCAATGGCGCGACGGAAATCCGCCAGGTCGACCATGTCTGCGGCTCCGAGGACCAGGTAGTCCGGGGACGCCTTGAGGCCACCAGCCCGGGCATCGGGGTCGTTTCGGTCGATCCGGAGAAGATCGACATCAACGGGCTGACCTCCCGGCAGGGCAGCCGGGGAAGGCTTGATTTCTTTGGGGAGGCCTTCGGAAATCTCCGCGTCCGCATCCCTGTAATTCTGGAAAGTGGCCGCGAGGTGATGCGAAACATCGTGGGCGGCGTCCAGGTCGAGACCCGCGGTGACACATTCATCGCCGACATGTCGGCGCAGGGCGGCGAGATCACTGTCTTTGCCAAGGACGAGCTGTTTGGCGCCATGGATGTTGTCCTGAAGTCGGTGATCAAGCCTGGGGGAACCAGCCAGGTCGATCTGGGCCGCTTCATCATCTCGAACACCGGGTTTACCGAAGAGTCCGAGTTCCCGGATGGCCCATGGGTGCTCGATGGCGACGATTTCCTGCCGCCGGGCGAGACAGCCCGTTTCCGCATTGTGAAGGATGGCGGCGCCGATCCGTCCGACCTGCAGGTCGAATGGCGTGTTTCCGGAGTTCGGCGCGATCAGCTTGTCCTGCGCCAGGACGGGACCTTTCAGGGCGACAACGCCAACCTCGCCATGGCTTTCGATACGCAGAAGGTGATCGATCCGGGCCGGAGCGAACTGCACCGTTTCGACAACCGGGACATCTCCGTCCGGGCCGAAATCCGTTACCGCGGCCGGACGGTCAAACAGCTGGCTTTCAGCGGCGTCCGGCTTGCTCAGCCAATCTTGGAGCGTGTCCAGATAGGGCTGCGTGGCGAAGGAGAAAGTTTCGTTCCGGTCGCGCGGCAGGATTTCATCACGCCCACGGTCGACGCTCGTTCGCGGCTGGCGCGGATATCGATCCGTGGCCAGCTCAAGGGGGGCGTCGACGCCTTCCTGCCGCTCAACGATTTCGAACAGATCCTCTCAGGCGGGGACGGCGTGATCGACCGAAACGGCGAGATCAATCTGGAGCCGCTCGGCACCGCCAATGGCGAGATCTCGAAGGCTTCCGTGATCTTCATCTCCGCCAAGTACCAGGCCTTCGTCGGATCGGCCCAGGGGCGGACCTTCTACGTCGTGGACGGAGAGAAGGAGGACCAGTTCGGGCTTTCCGTGAACAAGCTCTTGCTCGAACTGGTCGATGAACAGGGACCGGACATCGTGCGCGCCCGGGTCGTCGGCCCCGGCAATTTCGCCGGCTTCAACGCCGTCTTCCAGCGGGGCGGGGAGGAAGTCGCCGTGCCTCTCGTACCGGACGGCGACGACGAGATCGCCGATCTGGAGACGGCCCGCAACAGCGTCACCCAGGTCGAGATCCGCAACCAGGGCGGCCAGCGCGATCGCCAGGCTGGTCACCGCCATTCACGGCCAGCCCCTCGGCCGCCTCAAGATCGCTCTGGATCATCCGGCGACCGCGAAGCCGGGACAGGTGGTCGTCGTCAGCGCGCAGATCCTGAACATCGAGAGCAAGGGCATCGAGGCCAACGGCATCCGCTGCAGCTGGGAGACGGACCCCGATGTCGCGGTCTTCGATGCGGCGGAAACGCAGCTTGAACCGATGACCATCACCACCGGCTTCTGCGTCAACGTGCTCAGGGTCAATCCGGAACTGCCGGGCAATCAGGCGGTGGCGCTGCCGGTCCGGCTGTCGCTGCAGCAGGAGGGCGTGCAGTGATGCGCTGGCTGCCTCTCCTTGCTGCGGTCGGCCTTGCGCTCACGCTGACAGCCGTTCCGGCGCTGGCCCAGGGGCAGTCCGACGCCACGAGCGAAGGCGTGATCCAGGTGCAGCCGAAGACCGATCCGGCGCAGCGGCAGGACGGCTTCCTGAATGCGGGCCGCGCCCGGAACATCGAGGGGATCGAGATCCTCGACGTGGAGAACCGCACGGGCAACAACCCGGTCTCGACCATCGATCCGGTCGCCGAGGAGGACCCGGAGCGCGCCGGCATCCAGAACGACGACGATGACGACGACAACAATCTGGCCGGCCTCGACAACTGCCTGGGTTCGGTCCAGATGCTGGAGGATCTTGCCGGCGCCGGCGCCAATTTCTTCTTCGCCTCGCTGGACATCGACGCCAATACCGGCGACTGCCAGTTGCGCTCGGATTTCGAACGGGCAGGCGCTGGTGGCGCAGGTGGATAACACGGGCGCGCCGGCAACCAACGCGGATTTCTTCAGCTTCGGCGTCTTCAACTTCGATCCCGCGCCGAACTTCCGCACCATCGCCATCGGATCGCAGATCACCATCACCACCGTCGCGGTCACCGGTCTGCGGGTGACAGTCACGGTCGTGGTCAACGGCGCCGGATCGAACTTCACACTGACCGTACTGAGCATCGCGGAGGGATGAGCATGCTGAGATGGGTTGCCTTGGCGCTCGTGCTCGTCGGCGCCGCCGCCGAAGCGGCGGATTTCCGGAAGATCCGGCCCATCGGCCCCAACCGGCCCGTGATCCAGCAGCAGGCTCCGACGGTCGGTCCTGCGCTGGGCGACAACCAGGTCGCGGCGCCCGAAGGCGCCGGTTTCGTCGCGGTCGATCCGGCGGCAGTCCGGGTGGCGTTCACGGCGCTGCTTGAGAAGTGGAACCAGCCGGAGTTCGCCGCCGCCGTGCAGAATTCGCTGTTCGACGGCGACCGCTTCATCGAGGTGCTGTTCCAGGATGTGCCGCGCAACGCCCGGCTGCGGGTGCTCGGGGTCACGGGCGTGACCACGCTGGACCAGGCCTTCATCGAGGTGAACGGCGAGGTCCAGCGTTCCAGCATCGTCTCGCTCAGCGCCAATACCCAGGTCGAGTTCGTCGATGCGAATGGCGACTTCCAGCGGCGTGAGGGCACCAACGAATTCCTGATCAGGGTGAGGACCAGCGACTGATGCGCCGACTGACCCCGGCTCTTGCGGCGCTGGCGACCCTGACCGCCGGCGAGGCCCTCGCGCAGGACAGCGGCTTGCCGCTCATCCTGCAAGGCTGGTCGGTCAGCGGCGAGGCCCGCGCCGAGGGCGACTACTACATGACCAACGGCGCGGCGGCGAACAGCGCCTTCCCCTTCGACGGGGGGCACGCCGTCACCGGCTTCTCGGCGCAGTTCATCCGCGAGATGACCGGCAATCAGACGCTGGAAGGCCAGATCAGCATGTCCGGCGACGCCTCGGACTATTTCGAGGCGAGCGACAACGCGGTGACGCTGGAGCGGCTGGGTGTCGAGTATGTCAATGGCGATGCCGCGGTGCCGTTCCGGCTGGAGATGGGCGACTTTCTCGCCTTCTACACCCGGCCGACGCTGCAGCGGAGCCTGAAGGGCGCGCAGCTGGAACTGCAGCCGTCATCGCTGCAGTCCGACCAGATGGCGGGCTCGGTCCAGTTCAGCGCCGGCAACACCGCGCCCGCCTACAACCTGATCGGCCAGGACAATGCGAGCTTTCTCGGGGCGTCTCTGGTCGTGAACCACGTGACTTTCGGCGACTATGCGGCGCAGGTCGTTCACGGTTCCCAGGAGTCCTTCGATGGCACCGGCGATGCGCTGAACCAGTGGGTGACCTCGCTCGCCGGATCGCGGAACTTCGCCGCCGGCAGCCAGACCCTGACGCTGGATGCCGAGATGGCCTTCCTGTTCGGCGACGTGAATGACGGCAATGTGGTCCGCGATGAACGGGCGCTGGCCGGCTTCGTCGATCTCAGTGGCCGCAGCGAGGACAACAAGCTGCGCTACGGCGTCGAACTGGAGCGCGCGACCGACGGGTTCACGCCGCTGGGCGGCCAGGCGCGGGCGGACCGCTACCGCGGCGAGGGCAATGTCAGCTATCGCTTCGAGAGCAATCACAGCCTCCGCTTCTCGGCTTCGCAGACCGAGGAGGAACTGACCGACGACAAGACGCTGCGGCGGTCGGCGCGGGTGTCGCTTTCGGGACCTGTGCCGGAGTTGATCCTGGAGAACTGGACCTTCTTCTCGGACGTCTTCCGCGTCCACAACCGCAACCAGTCGCGATCGACCAACAACGTCACCTGGACCGGCAACGCGAATTTCTCGGGTCCGCTCGCCGAGGGCTACAACGGCTCGGTCGGCTTCTTCGTCAACGATCTGGACGACCGGCTGAACAACAACGACACCGTCACCTACCAGGCGACCGGCGAGGTCAGCCACCGCCGCACCATCGGCGAGTACAACCTCGACGGAGCGCTGGGCATGACCGCGCGGACCACCAACGCCCAGAACGACCAGATCGAATACGGCCCGACAGCCCGTTTCGGCGTCAGCCGTGAGAACCACTCTCTGCGTCTCGACTACCGCCGGCTGGACACGCGCAACCAGGGCAACAATGCCAGCGACCTGATCACCGACAATCTGAGCTTCAACTACAGCTATTTCACCGGCCCGCACCGCTTCGAGGCGCGGCTGGGCTATTTCGGACGCAACCCGGATGGCGACGAGCAGACCGACACCTTCTTTGGCGGGCTGACCTACCGCTACCGCTTCGGGGAGCCGCCGCGTCCGGCGATCGCCGCGGCCGCGCCGCTGGCGACCCTGTCGGACAGCCTGAAACTCAGCTCGCTGCCGCCGGGCATTCCGGCGCGCACGGCCGACATCATCCTGCCCGCGCTCGGCGTCGATCAGCGGCTGGGCGACCAGCCCCTGCTGATCGCCCAGGTCGACATGTACCCGGTCGATGGCCGTCAGCGTCTGATCGTCGAGCAGGCCGACGGCATCGTCCGCCGCACCGGCGCCGTGATCGATACGCTGGGGCTGGACGCCGACGAGATCGCCGATCAACTGGACCGACTGGAACGGTTCCTGATCGGCCGCTACGGGCCGCCGGTCCGGCAGGAACGGGAAGGCGAGATCGCCGACTTCTTCGGATCGTCTTCGGTCCTGCCAGTCATCCTGACCGAGTGGCGGCTGCCGACGGGCGGGACGCTCCGCCTCGGTATCCCGCCGCGGCTCGGCGTTCAGCCGCGGATCGAGGTCATCGCCGCGCAGGACTTCCCGGCGGGCGACCGCGGCGACTGGGGTTTTGCGACGGTGAACTGACGCCGCTCAGGTGCGGAACAGGCCTTCGAAGGCGCGCGACGGGCGGACGCCCGGCAGGATCGTCTGTCCCAGTGGCGCGCTGGCGAAGGCCAGATGATCGTGAAGTACTGCCCGGAAGAGCTGCCGCACGTCCAGCGTGGGTCTGAGGTCGCGCGCATCCAGCAGGTCGCGCGGGCCGAGGCCCGGCCAGTCGGCGATCACATGGCCGCCCTGCACCGCGCCGCCGAACAGGAAGGCTGCGCCGCCGTTGCCGTGATCGGTGCCCTGATTGCCGTTGATCGCCGCAGTCCGGCCGAACTCCGAGACCACCAGCACCGCGGTCTCGTTCCAGACCGGCTGCAGACCCTCGATCAGCACTTCGAGACCCCGGTTGAGATCGCCCAGCTTGCGGCCCAGCGCGGCGTCCATCCGCACATGCGTGTCCCAGCCGGCATTGTCCAGCGCGACGATGCGCGGGCCGTCCGGTTTCGACATCAACTCGGCGGCCCCGGTCATCAGCGGCACGATGGAGCGGCCTTCGGCCCGGGCGCCGTCCATCGGGGAGTCCATGCTGCCGGTCATCGCCTGCTGGTCGATGGCGCGTTCCAGATAGGGGCCGAGGAGCCTGTCGGCGGACCAGAGGTCGGCGATCCGGGCGAGGGTGCTGTCATCGGCCGGCGGCAGGCCGTTCGGCGACCAGGATCCGACCTGGGCCTGGCCGGACAGCACCAGCGAAGGCCGCGGACCGATATTCATCGCGACCGCCTCGGGCAGTTGCGCGGCCAGCACAGCCCGGTTCAGCCAGCCGTCGGCGCTGCCCCTCGGTTCGGGCAGGCCGGACTCCAGCACGTTCTGGGCGTCGAAATGGGAGCGGTCGCGATAGGGCGTGCCGATGGCGTGGAAGGCGACGAGCTGCTTCCGACGCCAGAGACCGGCGAGCGCGGTCAGGTCCGGATGCAGGCCGAAATCGCGGCGTCCGCCCAGATGCAGCGCCTTCGTCGCGTCCGGGCGGTGCCGCGCGAGATCCGGGTCGCCGATGGGCGGCAGCACGGCCAGCCCGTCCACGCCGCCGCGCAGGATCACCAGCAGGAAGCGTTTCGCGCCGGGCGCAGCGGCTCGCGCCAGCCCCGGAGTAGACGCGGCCAGGGTCGCGGCCGAGGCCGAGCGTATCAGGAAGCGTCGGGAGATCGTTGCCATGGTCAGCGCCTCTGGAAATCTGGTGCGGCGAAGGCGAGGGCCAGCCCCTGTTCGGCGCTTTCGGCGCGGGCAATGGCGCGTTCCGTGGCGGTGCCCATCAGCGGACCCAGCGCCTCGGCGGCCAGCTTGCGGGCGTCGCGGCGCACCGGCGCCCGTTCGGCCCAGCGATTGGCGAACTCGACGCGCCGCATGGCCTGGTCCGCGCTCAGCCATTGCGGCGCCGTATCGGCCCAGCCTTTCGGCGATGGCGCGTTCCAGGGCGCTTGGCCCAGCAGGTCCAGCGCCGCGACCGTCCAGCGCTGGGACTGGTCGAAAGCGCTGGCGCGCAATGTCGAGATCAGCAGGTCGTTCGGGGTCTTCAGCTTGGTCAACGGCTGCCACGCACTGTCCAGGCCGACGAGTGCGCCGTGGATGGCCGGCAGGCTGCCGCCGGTTTCCTGCCAGACGGCCACGATCCGGTCGATGTCGGCCGGCGCCGGCGCGTCGTCGGTGAAGTGCCGCACCAGCTGGGTGGCGACGTGGCGGATGGTGGCGGGGTGGCGCGCCAGATCGCGCAGCGCCGCTTCCGCCTGGGCCTTGCCATCCTCGGCATAGCGGCGGCCCAGCAGGGTCTGCGCGCCCGGTTCGTGGGCACGGGCATAAAAGCGGAAGGTGCCGGGCTCTGGCGAGTTGTCGGGTTTGGCAATGCTCCAGCCGGTCAGCATCTTCGCCAGCGCGACGACGTCGGCCTGGCCATAGCCGCCATCGACGCCGAGCGTGTGCAGTTCCAGCACCTCGCGGGCGAGGTTCTCGTTCATGCCGATGTCGCGGCGCCGGGCGATCCGCGAGTTCGGTCCGATCGAGAGGGCGTTGTCGAGGTATAGGATCATGGCGGGGTGCCGGACGACGGCCAGCAGCATGTCCTCGAAGCGCAGGTTCAGGCTGGCGCGGATCGCCTCGCGCTCGTAGGCCCCGGCCAGTCCGGCAAGGATCGCCCGGCGCGCCGAGACCGTGAAGTGGTTGGACCAGAAATGCACCAGCCGCTCGGCGAAGGGCGTCCGGGAGCGTACGGCGGCAGCGGTTCTCAGGGCAGCCTCTTCCAGATAGGTCTGCCGGAAGTCCTGCTTGAACAGGCGGATGATGGCGCGGTCGCCCCCCTTGTCGCGTTCGCGCATGAAACGCGAGATCATCAGGGCGCTGGTCGGCCGGCTGTCGAAAAGGCCATGAGACGTATCGGGCTTTATCAGTTCGGCGATCAGGCTGCCGCCCGGGTCAGCCGCCCGACCCTCGATCTCGCCGGGGCGGGCGCCGAGTCCGAAGCGTATGCTGGCGATGGCCGCCTGCTGGAAGGTCATCTCTCCGCCCTCGTTCCGCGACCGCGCAATTCTAGCCGCCATCGCGATGCAACCGGGCCATTACCCGGTAACCGATTGTAAGCCCGACCCCCCGCCGGTAGCGTGCAGCCTAGCATGCTGTGACCGCCTTCGCAGCGGCTTCGGGGAGAGTGATCATGGCAAATCTTCACGGCGACAGGTCGAAGACCGTCGTCATCAACACCAACCAGATGAACTGGCAGGCAAGCCCCTCACCGGGCGTCTGGCGCAAGCGGCTGGAACTGGTCGGCGATAACGAGAAGGGCATGGTTACTTCGGTCGTGCGCTTCGATCCGGGCGCCGGATTTCCGATGCACGATCACCCACTTGGCGAGGAGGTTCTGGTGCTCGACGGCGTCTTCGCCGACGAGTTCGGTCGCTACCCGAAGGGCAGCTTTACCCTGCTGCCGACCGGATCGCGGCACGCGCCGAAGACCGATGAGGGCGCGCTTTTGTTCGTGAAGCTCTGCCAGTATCCGGGCGAGGAGAGGCCGACGCGGCGGGTCGACACAAAGGACGAGGCCGGCTGGCGCGAGATCAAGCCGGGCCTCGAGCGCTTCTATGTCTTCGACGAGGCAGGCTATCCGGAAAAGATCTGGCTGACCCGCATGGCGCCGGGGACGAAGGCCGACGACCATGTCCATGAGGGCGGCGAGGAAGTCTTCGTCATCGAGGGCGAGTTGCGGGACGGCGGCGGCCGCTACCCCGCCGGCACCTGGATGCGCTTCGCCGACGGATCGCGTCACCAACCATTCTCGGACACCGGCTGCACGCTCTACGTGAAGACTGGTCATCTGAAGGTGGCGGCATGACCGAACTGCTTCACTTCACCGATCTGAAGAGTCCCTTCGCCTACATCGTCATGGACGACATTCTGGCGCTGGAGGAGCGCTATGGCGTCAACTTCCGCTGGATCCACTACACGCTCCACATCCCGGAGTTTCTGGGCGCGGTCGAGACCCGCTCCGAGAACGAATGGCGCAAGGTGAAATACGCCTACATGGACGCCCGGCGGCTTGCGAACAGGAAGGGTCTGACCGTTCTGGGGCCGCAGAAGATCTTCGATTCCCGGCCTGCGGGCATCGGCATGACCTACGCCGAGGAAGAAGGCGTGCTGTATCCCTATATCCGGCGCACCTTCGAGCGTTTCTTCCAGCGCGATCTGGAACTCGGCGATCCCGAAGCGGTGAAGGGCGTGCTGGCCGAGGTCGGGGCGGACCCTGCCGGCTTCGACGACTGGTTCGCCGGGCCGGGGATGGAGCGCCATGAGCGCGAGCGGCAGTTGTGCATCGACATGGGTGTCTTCGGCGTCCCGACCTTTGCGGTCGATGGCGAGCTGTTCTGGGGCGGCGACCGGCTGTGGATGGTCGAGGAGAAGCTGGCCCAGATCACCGGCAAGGACGTATCCGGTGCCTGATCATGATCTTCTGATCCGCAATGCGCGCCTGATCGACGGCTCCGGCGGGCCGTCGCGGCAGGGCGATCTCGCCATTTCCGGTGGCCGCATCGCCGAGATCGGGACCGTCGACCCGGGCGCTGCGCGGGAGGTGGTCGATGCGAAGGGACTCGCGCTGGCGCCGGGCTTCATCGACAGCCACTGCCATGACGACCGCGCGCTGATCGACATCCCCGACATGACGCCGAAGGCGAGCCAGGGCGTGACCACGGTGATCAACGGCAATTGCGGCGTCAGCGCCGCGCCGTTTCTGCCGGGCCGGCCGGAAGGCCCGCCGCCGCTCAACCTGATCAACCGCTCCGGCGAGCCGGGCTTCGAGAGTTTCGACGACTATTTCGGCGCGCTGGAGGCCAGGCCCGCCGCGATCAACCACGCCTGCCTCTGCGGCCACATCAATCTGCGCAATGCCTTCATGGACGATTTCGACCGACCGGCGACGGCAACCGAAATCGGGAAGATGTGCGATCTGCTGGACCGGGCGTTGTCGCAGGGCGCGTTGGGCCTCTCGACCGGGCTCTACTATCCGCCTGCCGAACACGCGCCGACCGAGGAAGTGATCGGGGTCTCGAAGGTGCTGGCGAAGCACAAGGCGCTCTACGTCACCCACATGCGCGACGAGGCCGATCACGTCACGGACTCGCTGGAAGAGACCTTCACCATCGGCCGCGCCGCGGGCGTGCCGGTGATCGTCTCCCACCACAAGTGCACCGGCGCGGCGAACAAGGGGAAGTCGAAGCTAACGCTGGAGATGATCGCGGCGGCGCGGGAGAATCAGACCGTCGGCGTCGACGCCTATCCCTACACCGCGTCTTCGACCATCCTGCAGCCCGACCGCATAGACCAGAGCAGCCGCGTGATCATCACATGGTCGAAGACCATGCCCGAGGCCACGGGCCGCGACCTCTCGGAGATTGCCGACGAGATGGGCTGTTCGATGATCGAGGCGGCGGAGCGGCTGTCGCCGGGCGGCGCGATCTACTTCACGATGGACGAGGACGATGTGAGCCGGATCCTCGCCTGGCCGGATACCATGATCGGCTCCGACGGCATCGTCATGGACCGCCACCCGCATCCGCGGGCCTGGGGCACCTTCCCGCGCGTGCTTGGCCATTACGCCCGCGACCGCGGCCTGTTCACGCTGGAGCAGGCGGTCCGCAAGATGACGTCGCTGACCGCCGAGACCTTCGGACTGAAGGGCCGGGGACGTCTGGAAGAGGGCTTCGCTGCCGACCTGGTGCTGTTCGATCCGGACACGATCATCGACAGCGCGACCTTCGCTGAGCCGAAGACGCCGGCGGCGGGGATCGAGCGGGTCTTCGTGAACGGTCAGCCGGTCTGGCAGGATGGTGCGCCTACGGGCGCCCGGCCGGGCCAGCGCGTCAGGCGCAGCGCGTAGGCGTCACTTCCCGCCGCCGGCCTGGGCGCGGGGATCCTCGATGCCCATTTCCTCGACGGCGGCGAGCCAGTCTTCCTCGAAATAGGCCTTGTCGGCGCAATCGGTGTTGTAGGTGTCGATCGCGGCGTTGAGCTTCGAGCGACGTTCCGCGAGCGTCGGCAGGAACCTGGTGTTGTAGCGGTCGATCATGGCGCCGTGCCGGTCCACACGCTTGTTGTAGGCATCGACGGCCTTTGCGTCGGTGCCGTCGATCTGCTTGCGGCGGCGGTCGAGATCGGCGGCCAGATCGCGGATCTCCTGCTGGAATCCGGCGAGGGTCTTCTCGTAGTCGGCCAGCTGGGCCTCCATGGCGACGATGTCCTGATCCGTCTTCAGGCAGGCGCGGATGTCGTCGGGGGTCAGTGTGTTCTCGTCATATATCTTGATGACTTCGGCTTCCGGCTGATTGTCGCCCGCGGTCTGCGCCAGGGCCTGTCCGGCGAGCAGAACCGCAGCCGCCGTCATCAGCCATATTCCGTTGCGCATGCCGTCCTCCGTTGGGTCCGGGCGGAAGCAGGTCCCGGAACCTTCAGCTTCTACAACATACTGAACCCGTCATGAACCTTCGGCGTCGCTGCTCCTCGGCGGGTTCTTCATGTGCGTTGCCAGATCATGGTCGCCGGGGCGGTCAGAGCGCACCAGCCCCTCGATGGAGCGGGCGATATCGGCCTCGGACTTGTTCTGGCTCAGCTTGGCCTTGCCGAACAGCTCGTCGATCGGCACGCGGAAGCCGACGATGCCCTTTATCATGCCATCCCGGTATTTCTGTGGCAGCGCATCGAAGCGCCAGCCGCTCTCCGCTTCATAGTCGTGGCCCAACGCGGCCATCTGCGATTCCATGGCGGACTTGTCGTCCACCCGTTCGGCTCGGCCGATGCAGTGAACCGCCAGATAGTTCCACGTCGGCACGGCCGGCGCGGTCTCGTACCAGGTCGGCGATACATAGGCGTGGGCGCCGGAGAAGACGCAGCGCACCGGCCGGCCATCGAGGGTCGCCGCCTGCGGGTTGGCGCGCGCCAGATGCATGTAGAGCGTGCCCATCGGTCCCTCGTCGGGCTCCAGATGAAAGGGCAGGTGGCTTGCCGAGGGCGCTTCGTCCGCGCTGCCGCTGACCAGCACGCCGAACGGGTGCTGGCGGATCAGGTCATGGCATTCAGCCGTGTCGGACATACGGAAGTGGCGGGGCGTGTACATCGGCGGACTCTCGGGCTGCGTTCTCGTCGGGCCATAACTGTGCGGGGCAGCCGGAATGGCAACGGAAATCTGGCCCTGTCAGCCCGAAAGGTCGCCCCAGCTGGTGACGGTCTCGACCGTGATCTCGATCATCGGGCGGCCTTCGAGGTCCATGCCGGCATAGGCCGGGTAGCGTTCGCGGAGCAGTTCGATGGCTTGCGGGTGGTCGCCGCCGGTCGCCACGATCCGGGCGCGGCCGCGGAACATGACCCATCCCAGTTTCGACCAGTCGTCGTCATAGCGGTCGACCAGCATGCAGACCTGCCCGTTTTCGGCGATGTTACGCAACCGCTTCAGCTGCAGCGGATCGCCTGACTTCGGTTTCTCGTCGATGGCGATGAAGATACGGCTGTCCACGATGGCGAAGCAGATGGCGACGACATGCGGTACGGCTTCGGCGCTGGCGGTGGCGAGATGGCCGACGCGCCGCTTCAGGGCGAAGTCGCGTGCGCCCGAGGATATCATGCTTCTACCGTTCCGGTGCTGACGCTATGGTCGCCGCCGCTCTGACGGAATGGGATGGGAAGAGACATGGATTTCGGATTCGCCTGGTTCACCCGCGGCCCGCTCGCCAACGCCGCCGGCCTGCGCACCCTCGCCGAAGCGGGCGAGCGGCTGGGCTATGCCTACATGCTGGTCCCCGATCATATCGTCATTCCGACCGACATCGACAGCACCTATCCCTATAGCGCCGACGGCAGCTTCCCCGGATCGGGACCGGGCGAGTGCATGGACCAGCTGACCGCCTGCGCCTACGCCGCGGCGCTGACGGAGAAGCTCCGCATGCTGACTTCGGTGATGGTGGTGCCGCATCGGCCGGCGCTGCTGACGGCGAAGATGATCGCGACCATCGACAACCTGTCCGGCGGGCGCATCACCATCGGCTGCGGCGCAGGCTGGATGGAGGAGGAGTTCAAGGCGCTTCAGGTGCCCGACTATGCCGACCGCGGCGCGGTGACGAACGAATATCTCGAGGCCTTCCGCACCGTCTGGACCAACGAGATCGCGAGCTTCGACGGCAGTTATGTGAAGTTCGCCAACGTCTCGACCCGGCCGCTGCCGGTTCAGAAGCCACATCCGCCGCTCTGGATCGGAGGCGAGAGCGCACCGGCCCTGAAACGGGTCGTCAGCCATGGCGATGGCTGGTATCCCATCGGCAACAATCCGAAGTTCCCGCTGGATACCCATGGCCGGATCGCACGGCGGCTGGAACGCCTCAAAGGCTTCGCCGACGAGGCCGGCCGCGACATGGCGAGCATCGATCTGGCCTACTGGAGCCACTGGAATACCATCGGCGAGGAAGTGAAGAACAGGGACGGGGACCGCATGATTCTGACCGGTTCCGTGGCGGCGGTGGCCGAGGATGTGGCGAAACTGAAAGAAGCCGGGTTCAACCACCTGATGCTCAACCTGGCGGGGCGCGACGCTTCAGCCAGCGTCGGTCGCATGGAAGCCTTCATGGCGGACGTGGCGCGGCAGGTTTCATGAGTTTCGACATTCCGGAGGGGTTCCGGACCACCGATATCCCGTCGCCCTTCGCTGCCGAAAACGGGCCCCTCTACTACAAGGTGGAGGATGGTTACCTGCTGATGGGCTTCCGTGTGGAACGCCGTCACACCAATGCCGCCGACGGGCTGCATGGTGGCATGCTGATGACCATGATCGACATGCAGCTCAATTCCGCGCTGAACTATCAGCTGAATACCGCGCAGTTCATTCCGACGGTGGCGGTGACGGTCGATTTCATCGCGCCGGCTGCGATCGGCGACTGGGTACAGGGCCGGACCGAGGTTCTGCGCCGTGGACGCAGCACGGTCTTCACCGACTGCCGCATCGTGAAGAACGAGGGCGTGCTGATCGCCCGGGGGAGCGGGATCTTCAAGGTCGCAGACCGCCCCGACAACGAGAACGACATGCTGGACCCGAGGAAGATTTTCCCATGAACGCACCCGCAACAGCCGATGTCCCGGCCGGCTTCAAGGTCTTCGGCGCCCATGACGGCATGTTCGGGCTGGTCGGTCCGGTCTACGCCCGCGTCACGGACGGCGAGGCCCATCTGGCCTTCCGTGTCGAGAAGAAGCACCTGAACCCGGTCGGCACCTGCCATGGCGGCATGCTGGCGACGCTGGTGGATGTCCAGATCGGCTTCGGCGCAGCCGTGCTGATGAAGCGGCGTCTGTTCCTGCCGACCATCAACCTGAACTGCGACTATCTCGCTCCGGCGAAGCTGGGCGCCTGGGTGCAGGGACGCACGGAACTGGTGAAGGCGACGCCGCGCATGGCCTTTTGCAATGCCTGGCTGGAAGCCGATGGGGAGATCGTTCTGCGGGCGAACGGCATCATGAAGATTCCGCGGGATCAGGATGGCCGCTACGCGTTCCGTCCCGAAACCGACGCAGGCTGAGCGTGTCCGCGGGCCGCGCGCTGCTTATCGTCAACAAGGATAGCGGTGCTGCCAGCCGGCCGACATCGCTGTCGCGGCGCTCGAGAAAGCCGGTTTCGAAGTCGAGTTCCAGCGGCCCCGCTCGCCCGGCGACATTCCGAAGATGATCCTGGACGGTGCGAAGACCGCCGACCGGATCGTGCTCGGGGGTGGCGACGGCACCTTCAGCCGTTCCGCCTCGGCATTGATCGCCGCGGGCCGCCCTGTCGGAGTCCTGCCGCTGGGGACCGCCAACGATCTCGCCCGCACGCTCGGCATTCCGTTCGACCTGAAGCGCGCTGCGGCGATTGCTGCGGGCAGGGCGACCATGCGGATCGATCTGGGCACCATCAACGACAGGCCGTTCTTCAATGTTGCCAGCATGGGGTTTTCGGCCCGGGTCGCCCGGCATCACGAGAGCGGGCGGAAGCAGAAATGGAAGCTGCTCAGCTACCCGATGAGCTGGCTCGACGCCCACCGCGATACCGAGCCGTTCCGGGTTCAACTTTCCTGGGGCGAGCACCGGCGCACCTTCAAGTCCACACTGATGGCGGTCGGCAATGGCGTGCATTACGGCGGCGGCCTGACCATCCAGGAGGATGCGGCCATCGATGACGGCTGGCTGGACGTCTACTACATCCGGCCGCTGGGTCCGCTGGGCATGCTTAAGCTTTTGCCGTTCCTGAAGTTCGGCGCGCTGCGGCGGCGCGAGGATGTGAAGACACTCCGGCTGCGTTCGCTGCATCTGGAGACCGATCCGGTCCAGGACATCAATGTCGACGGCGAGGTCATCGAAACCACGCCCGCGCGCTTCGGCATTCTGCCGCGGGCCTTGGAGGTTCTCGTTCCAGACACCAGATAAGCATTGGTTGAGTAGAACGGACCGGAACGATGGAGCTTCTGAGAGACGATCAGGTCGTCGCGATCAACGACGTGCTTGTGGCGCTTTACGATCTGATGGAAGTGCTGCACGCGGCGCGGGACGAAGCCCGCGAGGCGGAGGATGTCGATGACGCGCTGGGCGTGAGCTTCGGCGAGCGCGCCGAGCGTCTGTCCGAGCAGGCCCGGCGGCTGGGCGCCGTCGTCGAGCGTCTCGGCGACTCACCGGCCGGTCCCTCGGACGAGCGGCTGATCTTCGATCAGGCCGGCGTGCGGCTGAAGGCGTCGCTCAGCCACGACACGGCATCGGCCCTCCACAACTCCATCTCGAATGCCGAGCGGAACCTGTCTGCGGCGATCGAGACCGCATTGCCCGACATCAGGGACGAGGAAGCCCGGGAGATCGTGGAAGCACTGAAGGGCTGATCGTCAGACCGGATCGGGTGCGACGCGGACCATGCGCTTGCCCCGGTTGTCGCCAGCAAGAAGCCCTGTCAGCGCGCGCGGCGCGTTCTCCAGGCCTTCGACGACATCCTCGACGACGCGGATCTTGCCTTCCTTCACCCAGGCCATGAGTTCCTGGGTCGCCTTCTCGTCGCGGTCGGCAAAGTCCATGACGATGAATCCCTCCATCCGGAGGCGCTTCACCACGACCATGCCAGGCAGGTTGCGCGGCCCCGAGGGCGCGGTCGAGTTGTACTGGCTGACGGCGCCGCAGCAGACCACGCGGCCCTTCTGGTTCATCTGGAACAGCACGGTCTCCAGGATTTCGCCGCCGACATTGTCGAAATAGACATCGATTCCGTTGGGGCATGCGGCCTTGAGCTCGCGGAACAAGTTGCCGCCGCGATAATCGATGCAGGCGTCGAAGCCGAGTTCCTTCACGACCCAGTCGCATTTGTCCTTGCCACCCGCGATGCCGACCGCGCGGCAGCCCAGCGCCTTTGCGATCTGACCGACGAAGATGCCGACCGAGCCCGCCGCCGCCGACACGACGACCGTCTCGCCCGGTTCGGGCCTCCCGACATTTACCAGCCCGTGATAGGCGGTCTTTCCGGCAATGCCGAGGATCGAGAGCATGTGCGAGAGCGGCCGGTGGTCGGGCAGCTTCTGCGCGTGCTTCGCCTTGACCGTGACGTAGTCCGCCCAGCGCGCCTCGACCGCGACGATCTCGCCCGGCTTCAGCCTGTCGTCCTTGGATTCCGCGACTTCGCCGATGGAATAGGTGTGCATGACGTCGCCCGCCTTCACCGCCTCGCGGTAGGTCGCGCCCTGCATCCAGGCCCGGTTGGCCGCGTCGATCGACATCAGGATTGTGCGGACGACCACCTCGCCTTCGCCCGCGGCCGGCATCTCGCCGTCACGCAGTTCGAAGTGGTCGTTGGTGAGTTCGCCCCTGGGCAGTTCGCGGATCACGACCTGTCGGTTCTGGGTCACGGGAGTGTCTCCTCTCTCAGGCGTCGAGCTGCGCGGCAAGATCGATGAAGTCGGCGGCAACGTAGTTCCAGTCGCCGGTTGCGGGGTAGGGGCCGCCGTCGTCCTTGAACTCCAGCGGCCGCTCGACATAGGCGGTCATCAGGCCGAAGCTTTTCGCCGCGGCCAGGTCGTCATTGTGGGCGGCGACCATGCAGCACTCGCCCGGATCGAGACCCAGCGCAGTGGCGGAGCCCAGGTAGCATTCCTGCATCGGCTTGTAGGCCTGCGTGACCTCGGCGCCGAGGATGACATCCCAGGGCAGGCCCGCATTCTTGGCCATGTTCACCATCAGCGCGATGTTGCCGTTGGAGCAGGTCGCGAGAATGTGCCGGCTCTTCATCCGGTTCAGGCCGCCCACCGAATCCGGCCAGGGCGCGAGGCGGTGCCAGGCCAGATTCAGATCCTGCTTTTCGGCTTCGGACAGGCCGTCGACGCCGAGATCGCTCAGCACCTGATCCAGGTTCTCCCGATGAAGGACATCCAGCTTCACGAAGCCCCGGTTGCCGGCGCGGATGCGTTCCATGGCCGGCTGGTAGAGCTTGCGCCAGCTGATGGCGAAGTCATTGCCGTCGATACTCCAGCCGCGTTCGGCCGCCATCCTGTCGACCTCGCGCGCGATGGAGCGCCGCCAGTCGACCACCGTGCCAAACACGTCGAACAGCAACGCCCTGGGTTTTCTGCTCATCCCGTCCTCCCCTTCGCCAAGAGACTGGCGCGGCATGGCCCGGACGGCAAGGCTGCGCTTCTACCCACGGGTCAGGGCTGCTACCATCGCGTTTCGGGAACCGTTGCGACTGGGGAGGACACAATGGAATTCGGCGTTTTCTATGAGCTGCAGCTGCCGAAGCCTTGGAACGAGGGCGACGAGCATCGCCTGTTCCAGGAGGCGCTGGAGCAGGTCGAACTGGCCGACCGGCTGGGCATCGACTACGCGTGGGCGGTGGAGCATCACTTCCTCGAGGAATACTCGCACTGTGCTTCGCCGGAGGTGTTTCTTGCGGCGGCGGCCGGCGGACGAAGAACATCAAGGTCGGTCACGGCATCCGTCAGGTGATTCCGAACTACAACCACCCGGCGCGGACTGCCGAGGGCATCGCGACGCTCGATCTGGTCAGCAGCGGGCGGGCGCAGTTCGGCATCGGCGAGGGCGCGACGCGCCTGGAACTGCACGGTTTCGGCATACCGGCCAAGCAGAAGCGGGCCATGTCGCTGGAGGCTGCCGAGCAGGTGGCCAACATGATGGTTATGAACCCCTATCCCGGCTACGAGAGCGAGAACTTCTCGGTGCCCTGCCGGAACGTGATCCCCAAGCCGCTGCAGAAGCCGCATCCGCCGATGTGGATGGCCTGCACCAACCGCGACACGATCAAGGTGGCGGCGTCCAAGGGCGTCGGCGCGCTGGCCTTCTCCTTCGTGGATCCGGAAGAGGCCAAGACCTGGGCCGACATCTACTACGACATCATCAAGTCCGAGGAATGCGTGCCCATCGGCCATGCGGTGAATGCCAACATCGCCATGGTCAGCGCGTTTTCGCTGAACCACGACCGCTCGGCGGCCATCCGGGAGGGTCAGGAAGGCTTCGAGTTCTTCAGCTTCGCCATGCGCAAGCTGGTGGCCGAGGACACGGTGCCCGGCCGCACCCGGATCTGGGACGAATTCCAGGCGGCGCGGAAGGTCGACAGCGAGGAGATGATCGACGCGGCGCTGAAGGGGCGTGACCTGATGCACGCGCCGGGCATCGGCACGCCCGACGATTTCCGCGAACACATCCGCAATTACGAAAAGGCCGGCGTCGATCAGATCATCTTCCTGCAGCAGGCCGGCCGGAACAGCCACAAGCAGATCTGCGAACTCGCTGAACCTCTTCGCGGCCGAAGTGCTGCCGGAGTTCAAGGAGAAGGAAGCCGAGCGCAAGGCGAAGAAGGATGCCGAACTGGCGCCCTATCTCGAGGCGGCGATGGCCCGGAAGAAGCGGATGCCCGAACTGGCCGACGACGAGATCCCGGTCGTGAAGGCATCGGTGAAGAAGATGGTCGTCAACAAGGGCACTGCTGCCTGACAGCCGCACGCACATGAGTGAAATCATCATTGAACGGCGGTTCCAGGGACCGTCGCAATCGGCCAATGGCGGCTACTTCGCGGGCTTGCTGGCGGAACTGATCGACGGTCCGGCGGAGATCACCCTGCGTGCACCGCCGCCGCTGGAGACGCCGCTGGAACTGGCGAAGACAGCCGACGGCTACGAGGTCCTGCACGAGGGGAACGCTGTCGGCTCCGTCCGGCCCGGCAGCTTCTCCGTCGAGGTGCCGGCGAAACCGTCGGATGCCGAAATCGAGGCGGCATTACCCAACTATCCCGGCGCGAAGAACAGCCCGATCCCGCACTGTTTCGTCTGTGGGGTGAAGAACGCGCCGGGCGAGGGACTGCGGGTCTTCGCCTCGCCCATCGAGGGCCGCGATCTCGTCGCCGCGAAGTGGGACGCGCATCCGAACATGGCCGGGGATGATGGCTTCATTCTGGAGCGTCATGTCTTCGCTGCGCTGGACTGTCCGGGGGCCTATGCCTGGTTCGGTCAGACGTCGGGCAGCATGCTGCTCGGCCGCATTGCCGGCGAGGTGACGGGAAAGGTGAAGGCGGGCGACCGTTGTACGGTGCTGGCCTGGCGCGAAGGGATCGACGGCCGGAAGGCCTATGCGGGTTCGGCGGTGCTGGATGCGGACGAGCGGGTCGTCGCCAGCGCGTTCGCCACCTGGATCACGGTGCCTTCGGTCAGCTGACCGAAGGCTTGTAGATGGCGCGGCACCACATCGCGCTGAGTTCCTTGGCGACGGCCTCGAACTCGAAATCGCCTTCGTCGAGGTTCCAGCCGAAGGACAGCCAGCTGTAGGCGAAGAACTCGACCATCATGACGATGGCGTAGGAGGCGATGCGGACGTCGAAATCGTGGCAGCGTCCGGCTGCCTTCGCCCGTTCGAGGTGGCTGCGAAGGCGTTCGAGGAAGCGCCCGCGGAGATCGTTCAACGCGGTCGAGGCGTCCTGATTGTAGGTCGCCATCTGAAGGGCGCAGCGCATGAAGGCGCCATGGTTCCGGAAGGCCTCAAGATAGCTCCGGTTGGCCCGTTCGACCCGGTCCTCGAAGGAACCGCCATGCTCCGCGGGCAGGACGAACATCTCGTCGACAATGGTCGTCAGCAGGGCGAGGAACACGTCCTCACGGTCCTGGAAATAGAAATAGAAGGTGCCTCGGCTGACGCCCGCCTTGCTGACGATGTCGGCCACCGTCGCATCGAAGAACCCCTTGTCGGAAAAGATCTTCTCTGCAGCCCCGAGGATCGCCGCTTCGGTCCGGGCATCGCCGCCGCGGTGGGCGGCGGGACGGGGCTTTCTCTCGGTTGCGGTCATCCAAATTCCTTTGCCGGTCGCGCCCGGACGCTAGCAGAGGCGGTCCGTGCGGCAAACGCATTTGACACTGACATCAGTGTCAGTGACACTCCGGCCGCAATCAATCCGGCTGCGCCAGGACCATGGCGGGCGGCCGCAAGGGGAGAACGACATGCCGTACGCCGAAGGCCGCATCATCCACGATGCCGACAGCCACCTGATGGAGCCGTCCGACTGTCTCGATCCCTATCTGGAAGCACGGCTCAGGGAACGGTTGCACCAGACGCGGAAGTTCATCGATCTGAAGACGCGCCAGCAGGCGGCTCTGGATGCGGCGCGGGAGAACCACGCCGATGCCGATTTCCGTGCGGCCGCGAACGAGAACGTCATGCTGCGCAAGAACTACGACGCGCATGGCTCGTTCCTGAAGGACGACCGGTCGGAGGCGCTCGACTACATGGGCTTCGCCAGCCAACTGGTCTTCACGACCTTCTGCCTCGGCAATTTCGAGCTCGATCAGAGCGATGACATGGAGCTTTGCTACGCCGCGGCCAGCGCCCACAACCGGATGATGACGGACTTCTGCGCGACCGACCGCCGGCTGCTGCCGACCGCCTACATTCCGCTGGAGGATTTCGCCCGGACCCGCGCCTGTGCCGAGGAGGCGATCCGGATCGGCGCGAAGGCCCTGATGGTGCCGTCGAAATGCCCGCAGAATCACAGCCCCAGCCATGTCGATCTCGATCCGCTCTGGGCCATGGCCCAGGAAGCCGGCCTGCCCGTCCTGTTCCATGTGGGCGGCGAGCAGAAACTCAATCCGGCCTACAAGGAAAACGGCCTGCCGCCGGTGAAGGATTTCCACGGCGGCGACGACAACTTTACCTCGGTCAGCTACATGCCGATCCCCGAGGCCGCCATGCAGACCGGCGCGACGTTGATCTTCGACGGCGTGTTCGACCGGTTTCCAAACCTGAAATGGGGCGCCATCGAACTGGGCGCGAACTGGGTGCCGGGCTGGATGCGGGCCATGGACTCGGCGGCGCACGCCTTCGTCAGGAACGAGGAACGGCTGCAGAAGCTGAGCGCGAAGCCGTCGGAAATCGTCCGCCGTCAGTTCCGCGCGGCGCCGTACCCGCACGAGGATGTCGGCTGGATCATCGCCAATGCGGGTGAGGAAGTTGCGATGTTCTCATCGGACTTCCCGCATATCGAGGGCGGCCGGAACCCGCTGAAGCGTTTCGGCAACTCGCTGCAGGACACGCCGGCCCGCGCGGTCGATCGGTTCTACTGCGACAACTTCATCGATCTGATGGGCGAGGGCCTGGCAGCGGATCTCAGGCGGCCGGCGCATCTGGCCGTCGCCTGAGGCGGTGGCTCAGCCGATGCGCTGATAGAGGCCGAGGATGTAGTTCCGGTCGTCGGGGTCGAGTTCGCCCTTCTCCAGCGCCGCCTTGTATTCGCGCAGGTCCTCGGCGGTGTCCTCGTTCAGGTCGTCGCGCTTCAGCAGCGCGTCGATGGCCTTGCGCACCGAGTCGTCATCCTCGCCCAGTTCGATGGCGGGCCCGGTCGACGGCGGCTTCAGCCCGGTCCGGATGACCTCTTCCCACTCCATGTCCGCCTTTTCCAGCATGGCGGTCGCCTCGCGCGCGGCGGCGGCCACGGCGGCATCATCCTCGCCGGTCATGCGCTCCAGGCAATCGATCAGGGCGTCGCGGTCGAGGCTCATGTTGACGGTCTCCGTTGAGGTGCGTTCACTTGGTTCCGGAGCGCGCCATATCACGAAGCGCGCGAATTGCACAGGTTTCCCGGGGAGCGCTGCATGATCGACCTCTACTACTGGCCGACGCCGAATGGCTGGAAGATCTCCATCATGCTGGAGGAATGCGGGCTGGAATACCGCATGATCCCGGTGAATATCGGCGAGGGCGCGCAGTTCGAGCCGGACTTTCTCAAGATCAGTCCCAACAACCGCATGCCGGCCATCGTCGATCACGATGGACCCGGCGGCGACTACCACCTGATGGAATCGGGCGCGATCCTGATCTTTCTCGCCGAGAAGACCGGCAGGTTCCTGCCGGCGGATCCGCGCCGATACCGCGCTATCGAATGGCTGATGTGGCAGATGGGTGGCGTGGGTCCGATGTTCGGCCAGAACGGGCACTTCAAGCTCTATGCGACCGAGGACATTCCCTACGCCAAGAAGCGGTATCTCGACGAATCCAACCGTCTCTACGGCGTGCTCGACCGGCGGCTGGCCGAGGCCGAGTACCCGGGCGGCGACGAATACACCATCGCCGACATGGCGCTGATGCCGTGGTTCATGCTGCACCGGATGCAGGGGATCGTGATGGACGATTATCCGAATGTCCGACGCTGGTACGACACGGTGAAGCAACGTCCGGCGGTGCGCCGCGGGGTCGATTTGGGCCGGGATCTGCGCCGGAAGCCCGAGGAGATGGGCGAGGAGCAGAAGCGGAACCTGTTCGGTGACAAGCAGTTCGGAAATCGCGCGTGAGCGGCGCGGACGACAGGCCGGCGACATACCTGGCGCAGGCGCTGGGTCACGTCGAACCGAAGAGCCGCGGCCTTGCCCCGGCGATCTATCCGGCGACCACCTACGAGCGCGATCCGGATCTGAGCCTGCCGGGCGGCGCCGTCTACGCCCGCGACGAGAATCCGTCGTTCCACCTGGCCGAGGAGATGCTGGCCCGTCTTGAGGGCGGGCAGCGGGCCCTGGTCTTCGCTTCCGGCATGGCGGCGGCAGCGGCCCTGTTTCAGGCGCTGAAGTCCGGCGACAGCGTGATCGCGCCGGAGGTGATGTATTTCGCGCTGAAGGTTTGGCTGAAGGATTTCGGCGAGCGCTTCGGCCTCGATATACGCTTCGTCGGCAATGATGCGGCCTCCTATGCCGCGGCGCTGAAGGAGCGTCCGGCGCGGCTGGTCTGGGTCGAGACGCCCTGCAACCCGCTCTGGCACGTCACCGACATCGCCACCGTGGCCGAGGCCTGCAAGGCGGCCGGCGCGAAGCTCGCGGTCGACAACACCGTGCCGACGCCGCTGCATACGCGGCCGCTTGATCTGGGCGCCGACTTCGTGATGCATGCGGCGACCAAGTCGCTGAACGGGCACTCCGACGTCATGGCCGGTGCGCTGGTGACCGGCGATGCGGGCGACGCGCTCTGGCAGGGCGCGGCGGCGCAGCGCCACATGTCGGGCGCGGTTCTCGGACCCTTCGAGGCCTGGCTGCTGGCGCGGGGCATGCGCACGCTGGCGATCCGTGTCGAACGGGCTTCGGCCAACGCGATGAGGATCGCGGAATGGCTGGAAGCGCGGGACGGCGTCTCGGTGCTCTATCCGGGCTTGCAATCGCATCCGGGTCACGCCGTGGCAGCGCGGCAGATGACCGGCGGCTACGGCGCGATGCTGTCGGTCCTCATAGGTGGCGGGGCGGAGCGGGCAAAGGCTGTGAAGGCAAGGCTTCGCATATTCCGTCGCGCCACCTCCCTCGGTGGCGTGGAGAGCCTGGTCGAGCACCGCCACACGGTCGAGGGCGCGGCGACGATGGCGCCGCCCGATCTGCTCCGGCTGTCGGTCGGTATCGAGGACGCGGACGATCTCATCGCCGATCTGGCGCAGGCGCTGGACGGCTGAAAAAAGACAATCTCAGGGAGCGAACGATGATCGAGCTTTACACTTGGGGAACGCCGAATGGTCGCAAGATCTCGGTCATGCTGGAGGAATGCCGCCTCGACTATCAGGTCTATCCGGTCGATATCAGCAAGGACGAGCAGTTCGACCCGGACTTTCTGAAGATCTCGCCCAACAACAAGATTCCCGCGATCATCGACAGTGACGGCCCGGAAGGGCGGCCCATCTCGGTCTTCGAGACCGGCGCGATCCTGATCTACCTCGCCCAGAAGACCGGCAAGTTCCTGCCCGCAGACCCGCGCGGCTTCACCGATACCATGCAGTGGCTGATGTGGCAGATGGGCGGCGCCGGTCCGATGATGGGGCAGGCGCATCACTTCCGCCGCTTTGCGCCGGAGAAGATCCCCTACGCCATCGACCGCTACACCAACGAGACCCGGCGGCTCTACGGCGTTGCCGACAAGCAACTGGCCAATCACGATTGGCTGGCGGCCGATCAGTACACCATCGCCGACATTGCCACCTTCCCCTGGATCGCGCGGCATGAATGGCAGGGCATGGAACTGGAGGACTTCCCGAACCTGAAGCGCTGGTACGACACCATCTGGGCGCGCGATGCCGTGAAGAAGGGTTTCGAGGTCCCCTGACGCCTCGCACTGCGTCACACGGGGTCAAGCCCGCGTGACAGGCATGGCGCTGCGCTTTCCATCGTCCCAGATCTGTCGTCTATGCTGGCAATGAACGGGCGTTGGAACATGGGTGCGATGGCGGAAGGTGCCGGAAACGGCGAACGCAGTGGAATGCCGGCCTGGGCGAAGGCGCTGCTCGCCGCCGTTCTGGTCGGCGGTCTGATCGCGGCCTATGCCGTCCTGCCTCTCAGCGACTGGATCGAGGGTTTCCGCACCTGGATCGAGGGGCTGGGTCCCATCGGCTGGGTGGTCTTCGTCTTCGCTTACGCGTTTGCAGTCACCGCGCTGGTTCCCGGCGGGCTGGTGACGCTCGCCGCGGCGGTCGCCTTCGGGCTCTGGGCCTTTCCGCTGGTGGTCATCGGCGCGACGCTGGGTGCGGGCATGTCATTTCTGGCGGGCCGCTATCTGGCGCGGGAGCGCGTCCGGCGGCTGATCGCCGACCGGCCCAAGCTGCGCGCTGTCGATCAGGCGATCAAGGAAGAAGGCTGGAAGATCGTCGGCCTGCTGCGGCTTTCGCCCGTGGTGCCTTTCAGCCTGCAGAACTGGGTGCTCGGCGCGACCGCGGCCGAGTTCGGACCTTACATGCTGGCGACCTTCTTCGGCATCATGCCGGGCACGCTGCTCTATGTCTGGATCGGATCGATCGGCGGCGCCGCGGCGGCGGGTGAGGAGGCCTCGACGCTGCAGTATGTCTTCTTCGGCATTGGCATTCTGGCGACCCTGGCGGTAACAGTCCTCGTCGGCCGCAAGGCGTCGGCCAGACTGAAGCAACACGGTGTCGAGGAGCCGGAACAGGGTGACGGAACAATTGCTTGAGCGGGAACCGGTGCGCCGGGTGCGGGCGGCGCTGAAGGCGGCCGGGTCGGCTGCCGAGGTGATCGTCCTGGCCGACACGGCGCGGACGGCCGAGGACGCCGCCCGGGCGCTGGGATGCGAACTGGGCGCGATCGTCAAATCGCTGGTCTTCCGGTCCGGCGAGCAGGCCGTGATGGCGCTGGTTGCCGGCGACAGGCAGTGCGACCTGAAGGCGCTGCGCGACGAACTCGGCCTCTCCGGCAAGCCGAAACAGGCGGAACCCGACTTCGTCCGCGAGGCCACCGGATTCACCATCGGCGGCGTCGCTCCGCTCGGCCATACCACCGAAATTCCGGTCGTCGCGGACGCATCGCTTGGCCGCTTCGAAAAGATTTTCGCCGCCGCCGGCCATCCGCACTGCGTATTTCCGACAACTCTTCAGGAACTTGCGGGCGCGGCGGGGGCGGCGGTTTCGGAAAAGATCGCGGGTTAACCCAATCCTTACCTAACGAGAACGTCCCGTTAACCTTTACGCCCCACGATTTCCCTGACGTCGGGAACCGGTCCTGCCGGGTCCCGCATTCAGGAGAAGGCAAATGGGACATTATGAACCGAAGATACTCGACACCCTGATGGCCATGGCTGACGCCGGAGATCGTGACGCGCAGTACCGCATCGGGCTGATCTACGCGACCGAATCCGGCGAGGCTGGTCTGATCCACGCCCACAAGTGGTTCAATATCGCGGCCACTGCCGGCGATGCCCGGGCCCGCGCCGAACGCCAGGAAATGGCGGAGATGATGTCTGCAGCGCAGATTGCGGAAGCCCAGAAGATGGCCCGCGCCTGGATGAGCACCCGCGCCGCCTGACCCGCATTCCGGCTTGACCTGACGCCCGGCTGCCGCCACTTCGGCGGCATGAACGATTTTGTAGACGGCTATTGCGAACGTCTCGTGCCCGGCTTCTGGGACGAGCCCCTTAACGCGGTCACGAACCTTTCCTTCATTGTGGCCGCCGTCCTGATCGCGCGGCTGGCGGGGAAAGACGGCACGCTCGCCCGCCCGTCCCTTCTCATTCCCCTTCTTCTGCTGATCGCCACGGGCATCGGCAGCTTCCTGTTCCACACGCTCGCCAACAGCTGGAGCGGCGCAGCTGACACGCTGGCCCTGGGCTTCTGCCTGCTGGCGACGATCTACTTCGCCGCCCGGCGCTTTCTCGGCATGGGATGGCTGACCGCCTTCGTCTGGCCGGCGGCAATGATCGGCGGCGCCTTCCTGTTCGGGCGCTTCGCCCCGGTGCCCGGCGCCTTCTATCTCGGCCCCTTTGCCGCCGGCATCGCGATCTCGGCCCTGCTGCTGGTGCGCGGTCATCCGGCGGGGCGCTGGATCGGGGCCGCGGTGCTGGTTTTCGTGCCGTCCTTCATCTTCCGCACGCTCGACGGGCCGCTCTGCGAAGACTGGGCCTTTGGCACGCACTTCCTTTGGCATATCCTCAATGGCGTGGTGCTGGGGCTGGCGATACGGCCCCTCGCCTGGGGAGACGAGGGAGGACGAACCGATGGCGCTGGTCGAGCGGCATGACGACAACGGGCTTTGCATACTCACACTGAACCGGCCCGAGGCGCTGAACGCGCTGTCGCCGAAGCTGGTCATGGAACTGCGCGATCATGTGGATGCGCTACATCGCCAGACCGACGAGATCGGCGTGGTCATCCTGCGTGCGGAAGGCCGGTCCTTCTGCGCCGGCAATGACCTGAAGGCGATCCAGTCCGGCGAGGAAGCGCCGACGCCGAACTACCAGTCCGACACGGTCGATCTGATCGAGCGGCTGCCGCAGCCGGTGATCGGCGCGGTGCAGGGCCACTGCTACACGGGCGGTCTGGAACTCGCGCTCTCGGTGGATCTGATTGTTGCCGGCAGTTCCGCGAAATTCGCCGACACGCACGGCAAGTGGGGCATGACCCCGCGCTGGGGCATGAGCCGCCGTCTGCCGGACCGCGTCGGCGTGCAGCGCGCCAAGGAGATGATGTATTCGGGCCGCGTCGTGGGCGCCGAGGAAGCGGTGAAGATCGGCCTCGCCGTCGAGACCGTGCCGGACGAGCAGTTGCAGGATCACGTGATCGCCATGGCGCGGACCTTTCTCGCCAATTCCTGGCACACGCTGCGCGGCGACAAGATGCTGGTCAACGAGGGCCAGAACCGCGGTCACGCCGACGCGCTGACCTTTGAACGGGCGCACAGCCCGGGACGCTCCCCCGACGTGGCGGAGCGGGTGAAGAACTTCGGCAAGGGGTGAGGCGATGGCGCTTCTGAAGGTTTCGATCAGCGTCGGCGGCTACGACCAGTCGGGCATGGGCACGGTCTCCGAATTCGTACAGGCGGCCGAGGCGATGGGCGTCCACGCGGCATGGTCGGCCGAGGCCTGGGGCCGCGACGCTGTCAGCGCGCTGGCCTATCTCGCGGCGAAGACGGAGCGGATCAAGCTGGGCACCGGCATCATGCAGATCAGCGCCCGCGTGCCGTCGATGACGGCCATGTCGGCGCTGTCGCTGAACAGTCTCTCGAACGGCCGCTTCATCCTGGGACTGGGTGTCAGCGGCCCGCAGGTGGTCGAGGGCCTGCAGGGCCAGGACTACCGCAAGCCGCTGACCCGGCTCAGGGAGACCGTCGATGTCATCCGGATGGCGTTCCGGGGCGAGAAGATCAAGTATGAGGGCGAGACCATCACGCTCCCGAGGCCCGGCGGCGAAGGCAAGGCGATCCGGCTCGACTGGCCGCCGACCGAGATTCCGATCTATCTGGCCACGCTGGGGCCGAAGTCGCTGGAATATACCGGCGAGGCGGCGGACGGCTGGCTCGGTACCTCCTTCTCGCCCGACCGGCCCGAAGCGCATCTGGACTTCATCCGCAGAGGCGCCGAGAAGGCCGGCGCAAGCTTTCGGACATTCACCTGAACGCCGCCTGTTCGGTCGGTATCGGCGACGATCCGGAAGCGCTGATCGACGCCCGGCGGCCCGGCATTGCCTTCCAGATGGGGGCGATGGGGTCCGCCGAGACCAACTTCTACAACGAGGCCTTCCAGCGCTCCGGCTTCCAGGACGAGGCGCTGGAGATCCAGCGGCTCTGGATCGCGGGCAAGCGCGACGAGGCGGCGAAGGTCGTGCCCGACGAGATGATCACGATGTTCGGCGCGGTCGGCACGCCCGAGATGGTCCGCGAACGCTTCGAGGCCTATGCGAAGGCGGGCGTCAGCGGGATCACGGTGCGTTTCGACACCTCCCTCGACGTCGACGGGCAGCTGAAGCAGCTCGAGAAGGTGATGGAGCTGGTCGACTAGTCCGGGCCGCTCCCCATCCGTGGAAGCCTTGCTCGTATCCACCGGCGTCGTCGCGCTGGCCGAGATCGGCGACAAGACGATGCTGCTGTCGCTTGTGCTCGCGGCCCGTTTCCGTGCGCCTGTTCCACTGATCGCGGGCATTCTGGCGGCGACGTTGCTGAACCACGGTCTCGCCGCCCTTCTTGGCCAGTCGGTGGCCGGTCAGCTGGGCGACGAAATCCTCCGCTGGCTGCTCGGCCTTTCGTTTCTCGCCATGGCCGCCTGGCTCCTGTTCCCGGACAGTGCGCCGGAAGAGGAAAGGCGGTTCCGAGGGGCCGGACCCTTCGTCGTTGCCTTGATCGCCTTCTTCATCGCCGAGATGGGCGACAAGACACAGGTGGCCACCATTGCGCTGGCCGCCCGCTACGAGTCGGTTCTGCTGGTGACTGCTGGCACGACGATCGGGATGCTCCTGGTCAATGTGCCGGCCGTGCTGGCCGGTGGTGCGCTGGCCGGCTGGACTTCCGGGCCGTATTTCCGCTACCTCGCGGCGGCGGTCGTTGCAGCGCTCGGGATTGCGACGCTCGTCTTCGGCTAGACCGCGAACGCCGCGACGCACCAGATGCTCAGAATGCCGATGGTGCTCAGGGTCAGGACCATGCCCCCGACGCGTCCCGCCACGCTGCCTTTCGGCTGCGACAGCGCCCAGCCATGCATCACCCGGCCGAGCACCAGGGCGATCCCGAGGACGTGGATGGCCCAGACCGGCTGACCGTTCATTTCCAGCAGGCCGAGCAGGATCAGGCCGATGGGCGCGTATTCGACGAGGTTGCCCTGCGCACGGATGCGGCGGGCCATGTCGGGATTGCCGCCATCGCCCAGGCTGGGGCCGTCCGGCCCGCGGCGCAGCGCGATGACGCGGACGGAGAGAACGAGCAGCAACAGGCCGATCAGGCCGGCATAGAGCATGGTGACGGGCATGAGCGGCTCCGGGCGGGGAAGGAATGCCTTGGATACGCCGGCACGCCTCGGCGGATCACACCATCACGCGTTGCCAGAACTCGCTGATGTCTTCCTTGAAGAGGGTGGCGCTCTCGGCGGTGCCGCCGATCTTCGCGCCCTTTCTGCCGAACCCGGCCTTGATCCCGTAGATCATCAGGTCGCGGTCGACCAGCCGCATGTCCGGGGCATCCGACAGCGGGTGCAGGAAAGCGCCGTCGTCTGCGATGTAGGCGGTCGGGGCCGCCGGCGAGACAGAGGCCTCCGGGATGTTCACCACCGGCGCGCCCCTGTCGAAGCTGTGGTGCACGCCGCCGAGCAGCCTGAAGGACGAAACGCCGCCGGCGAGGCGGATCGCCTGCATGTGCCCCTGTGCCTGCATCGGCGAGCACCATTCATCGGCGTCGCCCATGATCGTGCGGACAATGGTGCTGCCGACGCCCGGCGACAGGAACTGGTGGCCGCTCCAGGGGTAGGCCGCATAGACCGCGCAGAGACCTTCGCCGGGGCCGAGAACCGCATTCGCGAACACCCTTGTCGCTGCGGTCAGAACCGCGGTGCCGCCGCGGCTGTGGCCTTGCGCGCCGATCCGGTCGGCGTCGATCTCCGGCAAATCCCGCAGCACCCGGACCGCGGCGAGCACATCGAGGGCGGATGCGGCAAAGGAGAACTGGGTCTGGTTGGCGACCGTCGAGGTCACGGCGCGGGCGCCGAAGCTGTCGAGGACGAAGGCCGCGAAACCGAGATCGGTGAGCGTCTCGGCGTGGCCGACATGGGAGTCCGCGACGCCCAGGCTGCCTGGCGTGACGATGACACAGGGCAGCGTCCCGCTCGCACCCGTCGGTACGAACAGCTTGCCGTCCACCGTCACTGTCGGTGCGGCTTCCGGTTCGGCGATGGCTTGATGGTAGTTCCGAGGATTGGCCGAGGTGATGTCGAGGTTCCGCCCGGCCGCCCCGTTGGCGAAGGTGACGTCCCGGTCGCGGAACCTGTCATTGCTCGTGTTCACGGCATCCTCCCTATCGCGCGTTCACGCCAGGCGCGGCATGACCTCTTTCGCCATCCGTTCAAGGCTCCGGACGGCGCGGTCGAGCGGCAGTCCGGGCGGCTTCGGCTGCCAGATCAGATGCTGCAGTCCGAAGCGCTGCTGCCATTGATTGATCCCGTCGGCAACCTGCTCCGGCGCGCCGACGAACCAGCGCGCGGACATGAACTCGCGTGACAGATAATAGGGGTCGTCGAGCGTCAGCGGAATGCGCTCCCCGGTTTCGGGATCCTTGCGGGTCAGTCCGGTCCGCGACGGCGCGTATTGCTGGCGGTAGACGAGATCCAGCGCGTCCGAATGCGCCTCGACGGCTTCCTCGAAACTGTCGCCGATCATGATCTCGCGCATCAGCGCGTGGGGCAGCAGTCCGGCGCCTTCGGCCTCGGAAGTCGCGTCGTAATCCGCGAACTGGCGGGCGGCGTGTTCCAGTTCGATCAGCGGCGCGATCAGCAGACCGGCGCGGTGACGGATCGCCCGCGCCCGCGAGACCGGGGCGGCGGCGCCGAGCCAGAGCGGGGGCTTGCCCGGCCTGACGGGCGCCGGCCGCAGAAGCCCGCCCTCGACCTTGTGGATGTCCCCGTCATAGTCGAAGCGTTCACCCGTCCAGGCGAGGTTGAGAATGTCGAGAGTCTCGTCGAAGGAACGGGTCCGGCGCTTGTAGTTCCACCCATAGGCCGCGAACTCCTCTGGCCGGTAGCCCTGACCCAGCCCGATCTGCGCGCGGCCGCCGGACAGGTTGTCGAGAACGGCGAGGTCTTCGGCCAGCCGAAGCGGATGCCCGTAGAGCGGTGCGATGGCGATGCCCTGGGAGATCAGGCAGTTCGGAGCGGCGTGCGACAGCGCAGCCCCGGCGACGACGGGCGAGGGGCAGTAGCCGTCTTCCTCGCCGTGATGCTCGCTGACCCAGATGCTGCGGATGCCGAGACGGTCGGCCTCGGCCGCGAGTTCCAGAGCCTCGGCGTAGACGCGGTCCCAGGTCTCGCCCAGCGCGGCATGGCGCTGGAAACTGATGGTGATGCCGATTTCCGGTTTCGTCATGGCAGTCCTCCCCGTCGGAAAGGCTAGCCCGTGGTTGCCGCCGCGCGCCAGCGTTGCACCCATGCAGCCATCAGGATGCCGTAGAGCGCAAACAGCAGGAAGGCCCAGAAGCCCGGCTCCAGCGAGGTGCCGTTGGTGGTCAGGACCGAGACCGCGCCGCCGTCCTGCTGCAACCCGCCGAGCTGATCGTTCACCAGGCCGCGCATGCCGAGATAGGCCATGAACATGGCGACCACGAAGACGTCGGCCATGGCCCACTTGCTGGAGTGATAGGCGAAGAACCGCATCACCGGGCCGGGCTGGCCGTCCGGCCGCCGCCAGGTCAGGGCCAGGCTGGCGATGATCTTGGCCAGCGGAAAGCCGACGCTGAACAGCGCGATCAGTCCGGCGACAAGGATCATGTCCGGTTCGGCCGTGCGGGCCAGTACTTCCACCACATCCAGGGTCGACTTGGACTGGAAATAGACGACCTGGTTCTCGAAGCGGATGCTGTCGCCGAGCAGGTCGAACTGCAGTTCGGTGATGCGGGCGTCGATCTGGATCATGGGCGCGAAAAGGCCGGCGCCGAGCAGTCCGGCTGCGGCGGTGGCGAGCATCAGCCCGGAGATGCGCGGGTTGGCCCCGTTGCGCCGGCGGGTCAGCAGCAGAAGCAGGATCGCCAGGGCTGTCATCGCTGCGAGCCAGATAAGGGCGCGCTGTTTCAACGGTTCGGCCACTTCCGCGATGGCCGCCTCGCAGGCGGCCGGATAGCCGCAGTCGTGCCGGATCTGGATGGCGGTGAGGGCGGCGCGGTCGGCAGGCGGCAGGTTCTCGGCGGCAAGTTCCGTCAGCGCGCCGTGCATCAGCAGCACGAGTTCCTTCTTCGTCTCCGGCTTCTGCAACTCGTCGATGAGCGCATCCGCCAGTTCCGGCGCCTTTTCCTTCAGGCCGGTGGCGCGAACCATCAGTTCCAGCGCCTTGTTGGTCGTGTCGCCGAACAGCCGCTCGACCGCGTTGCCACCGCTGTTCTCCAGATTCACCAGAATCGACGGCAGTTCCGTGATCAGCCGTTCGATAACCCGGGTCAGCAAGGCCTTCAGATGCGGACGGCTTTCCGGCGTGATCTCGAAGCGTTCGATCCGCTCGGCCAGGATCGGCGAAAGCCTGGCAACCCACTCGTCGGCGTCCAGCGCGCCGTAGCGGATGTTGTGCAACTCGGCGCGTTCGGTCTCCAGGCGGCTGACCCCGCGCGCGTCGACGGCCAGCAGGGCAGCGAAGGCGAGTATGCCCAGACAGGCCGCGGCGGACAGGATCAGGCTGAGGCTTCCGGGGCGCTGGCTCATGCGCTCATGAGATAGGCCTGATGCTCCGAAAACGCCAGCGGAAGCAAATACTGCATTGCAAAATCAGATTTTGCGGTGCAGCATTTGATTGAAATATAGCCGGATTGCCCATCTGCATAATTCTTATGCAGATGGGCATCCTGCAGGCATTGTGGGGGACACAAATGGCCAAACCTCAGAACGTCATCGTTACAGGATCCACCAGCGGCATCGGCCAGGGCATGGCGCACGAGTTCGCCAAGGCCGGCGCGAAGGTCATGCTGAACGGCCGCAAGCTGAACGACGCTGCGCAGGCCGTGCTGACCGAGTTCCAGGACGCATATGGCAAGGACATGGTCAGCTTCGCGTCCTGCGACGTGGCCGTGCCCGAGCAGGTCGAGGCGATGGTCGAACAGACGGTCGCGGAGTTCGGCTCGGTGGATGTGCTGGTCCAGAACGCCGGCATTCAGCACACCTCGAAGGTGCACGACTTCCCGCTGGACAAGTGGGACCAGATCATCGCCGTCGACCTGTCGTCGGTCTTCTACGGCATCCGCGCGGCGCTGCCGAAGATGCTGGCCCAGGATTTCGGCCGCATCATCAACGTCGCCTCGGTGCACGGCCTGATCGCATCCAAGGAGAAGGCGGCCTATGTCGCGGCGAAGCACGGCGTCGTCGGTCTGACCAAGGTGACGGCGCTGGAGACGGCGACCACGAACGTGACCTGCAACGCGATCTGCCCCGGCTGGGTGCTGACCCCGCTGGTGGAGAAGCAGATCCACGCCCGCGCCGAAGCGAACGGCACGACCTTCGAGCAGGAAAAGCTGGCGCTGGTGGCCGAGAAGCAGCCGTCGCAGGAGTTCGCGACCCCGTCCCAGATGGGCGCCCTTGCGGTGTTCCTGGCGTCCGAGGCGGCGGCGCAGATTACCGGGCAGTCCATGCCCGTCGATGGCGGCTGGACCGCTCAATAAGAATCCGGAGGGGAGGAGCCACAGAAGCTCAACCATAGGATCCCGCCATGGATGCCAGTGCCGTCCTGAACGCCTCTTCGATGCCGCTGATGAACCCCAGCTATCCGAAGGGGCCGTACCGGTTCATCGACCGGGAGTACTTCATCGTCGTCTACGAGTTGGATCCGGAGGCCATCCGCGCGGTGGTGCCGGAACCGCTGGAGCCCAACGGTTCCAACCGCGTCTTTTACGAATGGATCAACATGCCCGACTCGTCGGGCTTCGGCTCCTACCAGGAATCCGGCACGGTCATTCCCTGCACCTACAAGGGCGAACACATCAACTACACGGCGATGATGTTCCTCAACGACGAACCGCCGATCTCGGCCGGGCGCGAGATCTGGGGCTTTCCCAAGCGCTGGGGCGTGCCGAAACTGTCGGTCAAGGTCGACACGCTGACGGGAACGCTGGACTATTCCGGCGAACGCGTGGCGATGGGCACCATGGTCTACAAGGAAGACGGCAATTTCGGCGATCCGCAGAAGCGCGCGGAATCGCTGGCCGCGACCCAGTGCAACCTGAAGCTCATCCCCGACGTGGACGGCAAGCCGAAGGTCGCACAGCTGGTCGCCTACAACCTCACCGACATCACGGTGAAGGGCTACTGGAACGGCCCGGCGCGGCTGCATCTGGTTCCGCATGTCAACGCGCCGGTGGCCGACCTCCCGGTCCGCAAGATCGTCGGCGGCCGCCACTTCATCGCAGACCTGACGCTGCCCTATGGCCGCGTGCTGCACGATTATCTGAGCTGACCCCCGGAGTATCATGACAACACGCAACGGCAAGCCGCTGATCAACATTGCGCTACAGGGCGGCGGCGCCCACGGCGCATTCACATGGGGGGTCCTGGACCGCTTCTTCGAACGCGATCTCATCGAGGTCGAGGGCATCGTCGGAACCAGCGCCGGGGCGATGAACGCCGCGGCGCTGGCCTACGGCCTTGCCAAGGGCGGCCCGGAGGGCGCACGCGAGGTGATGCGGCAATTCTGGTCGGCGATCTCGGAGGCGGCGCGCACCAGCCCGCTGCAGCCGAGCCCGATCGACAAGCTGTTCTCGCCGGGCAACATGGACTTCTCGCCGCTCTGGGCGACCTACGACGCGATCTCCAAGATATTCTCGCCCTACCAGCTCAACCCGATGAACCTCAATCCGTTGCAGGACGTGGTGGAATCCGTGGTCGATTTCGAGGCGATCCGGAAGTCCAAGGACGTGAAGCTGTTCATCTGCGCCACCGACTGCATGAACGGCCGCATTCATGTCTTCAAGGGCGAAGAGATCTCCTGCCGCGCCGTGATGGCCTCGGCCTGCCTGCCCTTCCTGTTCCAGGCGGTCGAGATCGACGGGCACTACTACTGGGACGGCGGCTACATGGGCAATCCGCCGATCTACCCGCTGATCTACGGCACGAAGACCAGCGATGTCCTGCTCTGTCAGATCAACCCGGTGGTGATCGAGAAGCTGCCGACGACGGCGCAGGAGATCATCGACCGCATCAACACGCTCTCCTTCAACTCCTCGCTGATGCGGGAGATGCGGATCATCGAATTCGTCACCTCGCTGATCGATGACGGCCATCTCGACCAGGAGCACTACAAGCGCCTGCTGATCCACGTCGTCGAGGCCGAGGCCGAGATGCGCGAACTCGGCGTCTCGTCCAAGCTCAACGCTTCCTGGGACTTCCTGATGTACCTTTTCGAACTCGGCGTGCAGAAGGCCGACGAGTGGATCGAGGCGCATTTCGAGAAGATCGGCAAGCAGTGCTCGGTCGACATCAAGGCCAAGTATCTCTGACGCCCGGTCTATGACCGGCATCAACGGCCACCGGTTCCCGATGCGGTAACATCGCACCCGTCTGATCACGGCGAACAGGTGCGTCATGCGAATTTGCACGACACTGCGCGCGGGCCTGCTGGCCACGGGCCTCACGGCCCTCGGTCTGACCAGCGCCTGCGAGAGCGACCGGGAGCCTGTCGCCCGCATCTCCATCACCGACGTTCAGGTGCGTCGCTCGGCGACGGTTGCGGGCACGGCGCTGCCGGCTGGACTTCGCGACAGCATGATGGCCATCGTTCCGGGCTGCGCCGGCAAGGGTATTCCTCACCTGGCCATGGTCGAGGTCCTGGCCGTGCGACGTGACCGCAATGACGGCGTGCTGCGGCAACAGGGCGTGACGCTGGTGGCGGAAGTCAGCTTCATATCGCGCGTTTCCGACGACCGCTCGGCACCCTACCGCGTCAGCGTCTCGACCGCCGGGACCGGCCTTGCCGGCGCCCCTGCGGGCAACCCTGACAGCGTGTTGCCCAACCTCTTCGCTGCCGCCGTCTGCCGGGATGTCTTCGGTGTGGAGCTGGATCTGGGGCGGTAGCAGGTCTCAGCGCTGAACTGCAGGCTCGGCCGCCGATCGTCCGTGCCGGGCAAGGAGGGCTCTGCCCGCGTCGGTCGCTTCGATCCAGACGCCTTCGCCCTCGACACGGCGTCGGGTGACGAGATCGCGCTCCATGCTTTCTTCCCACACGGTCAGGCGCGGGCAGTTGGTGCGCCAGATCCCGATCACGTCGCCATAAAGGCGCGGCGCGCGCGCCACCCACTCGACGAAATCGAGAATGAGCGGTGTCAGATCGCTGCCTTCGTCCGGTGGGGACATCGCGTCGACGCTCCAGTCGCCGGGAAAGCCATTATCCGCGCCCGAGGGCCAAGCCGCAAACGGGATGAATTCGACGATGTCAGGAGGTCGGATGGTGCCGCCGGAGTGATTTGAACACTCGACCTCTCCCTTACCAAGGGAGTGCTCTACCCCTGAGCTACGGCGGCGGTGCGCGCCCAACTACCCCAAGGCGGGGGGGCGGTCAACTGCTGATCGGGGCCTTCGGGCCGCGCCGACAGCGTTCCGAGCAGTAGCGCACGTTCTCCCAGTCCCGGGCCCACTTCTTCCGCCATGTGAAAGGACGCCCGCAGGCGGCGCAGACCTTCTCCGGCAGGTGGGGCTTCGTGTGGCCGCCGCGCTTCATGGCCCAGCTACGTCCCTGAACCGCATCACGGATTAATGTGATACAGAATTATTGTAGAATCCGGAAAATCGTGTATCATATTGTCGAGAGATGACGCTGGGGCAGTCCCGGACTCCGTCCGTGCCCCGAACCAGACGTCGCCCGACATGGGGAGGACCGGATGAACGACCAGATCCGAGCGGTGGACCAGGACGATCCAGAGCTGGAGGCAGCCTTCCAGGCGGCCGTCGACGACGAGCGCAAGATCGAGCCGCGCGACTGGATGCCCGAGCGGTTCCGCAAGTTCATGGTCCGCCAGATTTCCCAGCACGCGCATTCCGAATATGTCGGCATGCTGCCGGAGGGGAACTGGATCACGCGCGCCCCGACGCTCCGCCGCAAGGCCGCGCTGCTGGCCAAGATCCAGGACGAGGCCGGCCACGCCGCCTATCTCTACAGCGCCGCCGAGACCCTCGGCTTCAGCCGCCAGCAGATGCTGGAGGACCTGCATTCGGGCAAGGCGAAGTATTCGTCGATCTTCAACTATCCGGCGCTGACCTGGGCCGATATCGGCGCCATCGGCTGGCTGGTCGATGGTGCGGCCATCGTCAATCAGGTCGCGCTCTGCCGCACCTCCTACGGCCCCTACGCCCGCGCCATGGTCCGCATCTGCAAGGAAGAGAGCTTCCACCAGCGTCAGGGCTTCGAGATCATGACCACGCTGGCGCATGGCGCGCCGGAGCAGAAGGCGATGGCGCAGGATGCGCTGGACCGCTGGTGGTGGCCGGTGCTGATGATGTTCGGGCCGCACGACGCCGACTCGCCGAACTCCGCGATCTCCTTCGGATGGAAGGTGAAGCGCCAGTCCAATGACGAGCTGCGCCAGAAGTTCGTCGACATGACCGTGCCGCAGGCGGAGTTCCTGGGCCTGACCCTGCCCGACGCCGATCTGAAGTGGAACGAGGAGCGCGGTCACTACGATTTCGGCGCCATCGACTGGGACGAGTTCTGGCAGGTCGTGAAGGGCAACGGGCTCTGCAACCGTGATCGCCTGCGCAACCGCCGCGAGGCGCACGAGAACGGCGCCTGGGTGCGTGAGGCCGCGCTGGCCCATGCCGAGAAGAAGCGCGCCCGCGCCGCGAAGTCCGCAGCCTGACCGGGGAGGAAACCAGGATGACCGCACGCCGCGAATGGCCCCTCTGGGAAGTCTTCATCCGCAGCCGCGACGGGCTGAACCACAAGCACGCCGGCAGCCTGCACGCGCCTGACGCCGAGATGGCGATCCAGAACGCGCGCGACCTCTATACCCGCCGCTCAGAGGGCGTCTCGATCTGGGTGGTGAAGTCGGAAGACATCGTCGCCTCCGAGCCGTCGGCCAAGGGCGAGCTGTTCGATCCGGCCGGCGACAAGGTCTACCGCCATCCGACCTTCTATTCCGTGCCCGACGGCGTGGAGAACCTTTGATGGCCGCGCCGACGCATGAAGAGGCGCTGTTCCGCTACCTCCTCCGGCTGGCCGACACGGCGCACATCCTCAGCCACCGGCTGGGCGAATGGTGCGGCCATGGTCCCATCATCGAGGAAGACATCGCGCTGACCAACGTCGCGCTGGACCTGATCGGCCAGGCGCGGCTGTTCTACCAGTACGCCGCTGAGGTCGAGGGCAAGGGCCGCAGCGAGGACGATCTCGCCTTCCTGCGCGCCGAGCGGGACATGAACAATCTGCTGCTGGTCGAGCAGCCGAATGGCGACTATGCCGTCACCATCGCCCGGCAGTTCCTGTTCGACGCCTTCAACCTGCGCCTGATGCAGGCACTGGTGAACTCGACAGACACCCGCATCGCCGAGATCGCCGCCAAGGCGGTGAAGGAAGTCGCCTATCACCGCCGTCATTCGGCCAGCTGGGTGGTTCGTCTCGGCGACGGCACCGATGAAAGCCATGACCGCATCGCGAAGGCCTTCGCCGAGCTCTACGGCTTCACCGGCGAGTTCTTCGAGATGGACGGGATCGACCGGCAAATGGCCGAGGCCGGTGTCGGCCCGGATCTGGGCTCGCTGCGCGAGGACTGGGAGGCCGATATCCGCGGCGTGCTCGCCGAAGCCACCCTGGACTGGCCGGATCAGGGCTGGACGGTCATCGGCGGCCGCCACGAGGGCAAGCATACCGAGCATCTCGGCTATCTGCTGTCCGAGATGAGCTTCATGCAGCGGACCTATCCGGGAATGACCTGGTAGGCGGGCGCGACATGCAGGCCGTATCCGAAGAGGACGTCTGGGCGATGCTCGCCGAGGTGCCGGATCCCGAGATCCCGAATCTCAGCCTGCTGGATCTCGGCGTCATCCGCGGCGTCGAGGTGACGGGCGGGGGCGCGGCGACGGTGCGCATGTCGCCGACCTATACCGGCTGTCCGGCAACCGACATGATGAAGCTGCTGATCCACGAGAGACTGGTCGAGGGCGGGTGCACGGCGGTGAATGTGGATCTGGTGCTGTCGCCCGCATGGTCGACGGACGAGATCACGCCCGAGGGTCACGCCAAGCTGAGGGAGGCGGGTATCGCCCCGCCCGTGGGCCGCGCAACCGACAAGCGTCACTTGCTCGGCGAGGAGCCGCAGGTCGACTGCCCGCATTGCGGCGCGGCCGACACCGAACTCAAGAGCCTGTTCGGCTCCACGGCCTGCAAGGCGCTCTACCAGTGCCGCACCTGCCTGGAGCCGTTCGACTATTTCAAGTGCCACTGAACCTGACCGGGCCGGAAGGCGCAAGCCAGCCTGTCATGCCCGCCTTGTGCGGGCATCCGGTCGAACCTGAAGATTTGCGGCGGAGCCGCTCCGGACCCCCGCACAAGGCGGGGGTGACAGTCTTGACCCCGTTTCCAGGCGGAGGATAACCGCATGTCCCTGTTCAACACGCTCACCGTTGCCGACGTCCGCCGGGAGACCGCGGACAGCGTCTCCATCGCCTTCGACGTGCCGGAGGCGCTGAAGGGCGACTTCGCCTTCACGGCCGGGCAGTATCTGACGCTCAAGGCCGATGTCGGCGGGCGCGAGGTGCGGCGGTCCTATTCGATCTGCTCCGGCCCCACCGACGGCGAACTCCGCGTCGCCATCCGCAAGGTCGAGGGCGGTCTGTTTTCCACGTTCGCCAATGACGATATCGGCCCCGGCGACCCCATCGACGTGATGAAGCCGGACGGCCGCTTCGTGCTGAAACCGGATGCGGCGCGCGAGGCCCATTACGTCTGCATCGCGCCGGCTCCGGCATCACCCCGATCCTGTCCATCGTCCGCGCGGCGCTGCTCTGCGAACCGAAATCCTCGGTCACGGTCGTCTATGGCAACCGGGCCACGGTCTCCGTGATCTTCCGCGAGGAACTGGAGGACCTGAAGAACCGTTTCCCCTCGCGCCTCTCGATCATGCACGTCCTCAGCCGTGAACTGCAGGACGCGCCGCTGCTGAACGGCCGCATCGACCGGGAGAAGCTGGACACCATGCTGGAGCGCGTGATCGACGTGGACGGCGCCGAGGCGTTCTATCTCTGCGGCCCGCAGGAGATGATCGAGGCTGCACAGGCTGCGCTGGCCGCAAAAGGCGTGGAGCGCGAACGCATCCGCTTCGAACTGTTCACGCCGGCCGAGGACGGCAACCCGAAGCCGAAGAAAGTCGCCGCGCCCGGCGAAAGCCTGCCGGTCCGCCATGTCGGCGTCATCGTCGACGGTCACCGCATGGACTTCGACATGGTCGATGACGGCACCGCCATTCTGGATGCCGCGCTGGCCAATCAGGCGGACCTGCCCTTCGCCTGCAAGGGCGGCATGTGCTGCACCTGCCGCGCGAAGCTGGTCGAAGGCGAGGTCGAGATGGACAAGACCTACGGCATCGACCCCGAAGAGATCGAGGCCGGCTACGTCCTGTCCTGCCAGGCCGTGCCGCTGACCGACAGGGTCGTGCTGGACTTCGACGACCGCGGCTAGGCGGCCAGCCATGCCCTGAGTTCGGTGTTCACCTCGTCCGGCCGCTCCATCGGAGACAGGTGGCCGCAATCCTCGATGATGACCATTCGCGAGCCGGGAATGAGCCCGTGCATCTCCTCATGCATGTGGATCGGCGTGCGCGTGTCCTGACGGCCACAGAGGACCAGCGTCGGCACGTCGATGGTCCGGCAGGTCGGTCGAGAATCCACACGGCCCATGATCGCCTTGGTCTGATTGACGAACCCGTTCTTGCCGGTTTCGGTCGCCATGCCGGTGATGGCGTCGATCAGCGCGGTCTCATCTGCCCGGTCCGGATGCACGAAGCTGGGCGCCAGCTTGCGGTGGATGCCGGTGAAGCGGCCCCTTTCGATCAGCTTGAGCTGTTCCAGGCGTTCCTTCGTGGTTTCCGGCGGATCGAGGGTCGCACGGGTATCCAGCAGGGCAATGCGGCTTACCCGCTCCGGCGCCTGACGCCAGATCTCGAAGACGATGTAGCCGCCCATCGAAAGCCCCGCCAGCGCGAACCGGTCCGGCGCTTCCGACAGCACCCGCCGGGCGATCTCCTCGATCGAGGCGTCGAGCTGATGCCGCGCCACGGTCATCTCCGCGATGTCGTCCAGGCCCTCGATCTGGTCGCGCCAGAGACGCGCCGTGCAGAGCAGGCCGGGCACCAACAGGAGGTTCTGCTTCCGCATGCGTCCTTCCGCCCTTGAATCCTTGATTGACAAGGGATAGCGGCTCTACTACGTCCTCCGCAATACGGTTCGGGACTGACAGAATCGACGGCGCTCGAGGCAAGTATTCGAAGCGCACCCCCGAAGGAGAATTCGGTATCAGCACTGCAAAGACGTTCAGGGACCTGGGGCTCAGCGATGAGGTATGCCGCGCCGTCGAAGAGGCCGGCTACAAGACCGCCACTCCGATTCAGGAGAAATCGATCCCCCATGTCCTGATGGGCAAGGACATTCTCGGTACCGCGCAGACCGGCACCGGCAAGACGGCGGCCTTCCTGCTGCCCATGATCGACGTCATGGCGCAGGGCGTGTCCAAGCCGCGCATGCCGCGGGCGCTGGTGCTGGAGCCGACGCGCGAACTGGCCGCCCAGGTCGCCGACAGCTTCGACATGTACGCGAAGAACAGCAAGATGACCCGGGCGCTGGTCATCGGTGGTCTGGGCGCGAAGGAGCAGGAAGCCGATCTGGACGGCATCTGCGACATCATCATCGCGACGCCGGGCCGGTTGCAGGACATGTTCGACCGCGGCCTGATCATGCTGCGCGGCATCCAGTTCTTCGTCATCGACGAAGCGGACCGGATGATGGACATGGGCTTCATCCCGGATGTCGAGCGCATCGTCTCGCTGCTGCCGAAGCAGCGCCAGACGCTGTTCTTCTCGGCCACCATGCCGAAGCCGATCCGCAAGCTGGCCGACAAGTTCCTGACCGAACCGCGTGAGGTCGAGGTGGCCCCGCCGGCCTCGCCCGCCGAGACGGTTGAGCAGCGGCGTCTGTTCGTGCGCGGCGACGCGCCGGCCAAGCGCGCGGCGCTGCGCAAGCTGATCGATGCCGAGAACGTCCGCAACGCGCTGATCTTCTGCAACCGCAAGTCGGACGTGAAGCTCCTGCTGAAGTCGATGCAGTCGCACGGCTACGACGCGGTCGCCCTGCATGGCGACATGGACCAGGTCGACCGCATGGCGACGCTGGAGAAGTTCAAGACGAACCAGGCCCGATACATGGTCTGTTCGGACGTGGCGGCCCGGGGACTGGATATCCAGGGCCTCAGCCATGTCTTCAATTTCGACGTGCCCTTCAATGCCGACGACTACGTGCACCGCATCGGCCGCACCGGCCGCGCCGGTCAGCGCGGCAAGGCCTTCATGCTGGTGACGGCCAAGGAGCAGAAGGCGCTCGACGCCATCCATACGCTGATCCGCAAGGAAATCCCCGAAGTCGACGGGATGGGCGCCGATCTGAGCGCCGATGCGCCCGCCGAAGCGGATAACAAGGACGACGCTGCGCCGGCCGACGAGAAGGACGAGACCGCCGCCGAGGACAAGCCGAAGCCCCGCCGCCGCAGCCGCCGGGCGAAGTCCGACGAGGAACCGCAGGAGAACAAGGCGGCGTCGAAGTCGGCGAAGTCCGACGACGAATCGAAGGGCAGCAAGGGCGGATCGAAATCGAAGCCGGCCAAGGCCGACGACGAGGCGAAGGAGAGCGAGGAAGCACCCGCCAGCGGGTCCAGCGGCACCCGCTCCCTGCCGAACGGCGATGGCGACCGTCGCGAGACCAGGGCGCCCGCGCCGCGCAAGAGCGGTTCCAGGGGCGACGGCAACACGCCCCAGGGCATGGGCGACCACATGCCGGCCTTCATGAAGCGGCCGCTGCGCGAAAAGCAGGCCTGAGGCGCGAGGGGCGGCAATGCAGACGATCTTCATCTGGGTGAAGTGCGAACTCGGCAAGTCCTACGACGTCGCCGCCGATGCGGTGGAAACGGTCGAGCAGGTCTCCGAGGTGCATTCGGTCTCCGGCGAATGGGATCTGCTGATGAAGTGCTACCTGGCCGACGATCAGGACATCGGACACTTCGTCTGCGAGTCGCTGCAGAAGCTGCCCGGCATCAAGGACACCTTCACGACGATCACGTTCAAGGCCTTCGCCTGATCCCGCAATGACTGCCGATCCGACACGCGATCTGCTGCTGCTGATCGACATCCAGAACGATTTCTGCCCGGGCGGTGCGCTGGCCGTCGCCGATGGCGACAAGGTCGTGCCGGTCGCGAATGCGTTGATCGAGCGGTTCCGCCATGTCGCGCTGACCCAGGACTGGCATCCGGCGGGCCACGCCTCCTTCGCCTCATCGCATGCCGACGCCGAACCTTTCGGCCAGATGCAGGCCGCCTACGGCCCTCAGACGCTGTGGCCGGACCATTGCGTGCAGGGCACCGACGGCGCGGCGTTTCATCCGGTTCTGAACCTGACGCCCGCCGAGCTGATCGTGCGCAAGGGCTTCCGGCCTGAACTGGACAGCTATTCGGCCTTCTTCGAGAACGACCAGAAGACGCCGACCGGTCTCGGTGGCTGGGCGCAGGAGCGCGGCTTCGGCCATATCGTGATGTGCGGACTGGCGACCGATTTCTGCGTCGCCTGGTCGGCGCTGGATGCGCGCCAGCTCGGCTTCGACGTGACGGTCGTGCTGGAAGGCTGCCGGGCGATCGATCTGGATGGCTCGCTCGACGCCGCCATCGACGACATGCACGACGCCGGCATCGAACTGATCCAGAACCTCTAGGCTTGTCAGGCTGCTAGAAGACGGGCCTTCTTGCGGGCCTCGGCGATGACCTCCTGCGCCATGCGGTCGGCCATCCGGTGTGGCGCGACGCCTTCCTCTGCAGACCGGGCGAACAGGCCGGCCAGCGTCTTGCCGATGGTCTCGACATGGGCGAATGCCTCGGCCTGATCGTAGCCTTTGCCTTCATGGGCGATGTTGATGATGCCGCCGGCATTGATCACGTAGTCCGGCGCATAGAGCACGCCGCGTTCGGCCAGCACGTCGCCGTGGCGGTCCTCGGCCAGCTGGTTGTTGGCCGATCCGGCGACGATCTTCGCCTTCAGCTTCGGCAGGGTGCGGTCATTGATCACGGCACCCAGGGCGCAGGGCGCGAACACGTCGGCGCTGGCGGCGTGAATGCTGTCGACGCCGACGGCTGTGGCGCCGAATTCGCGGACAGCGCGGCTCGTGATCTCGTCACGGATGTCGGAGACGACCAGCTCCGCGCCCGCCGAATGCAGGCGCTGGCAGAGGTCCCAGCCCACGTGGCCGAGGCCCTGGACCGCGACGCGGACGCCGGTCAGATCGCCGGAGCCGGTGCTGTGCTTCAGGGCGGCCTTGATGCCGACAAAGGTGCCCAATGCGGTGGCCGGGGAGGGATCGCCGGACTGGCCGGCAAGGCCGGCGACGTGGCGGGTGGTCTCGCGGACATGCGCCATGTCGGCCGGCGAGGTGCCGACATCCTCGGCGATGATGTAGCTGCCGCCCAGACCCTCGACGAAGCGGCCCATGGCGCGGAAGAGGTCGGGCGAGCCGATCCTGCGCGGATCGCCGATGATGACCGACTTGCCGCCGCCGCGGCCGGTGCCGGCCAGCGCGGCCTTGTAGGTCATGCCGCGGGAGAGGCGCAGCGCGTCGGTCAGCGCCTCGTCCTCGGTCTCGTAAGCCCAGAAGCGGCAGCCGCCCAGACCGGCGCCCAGCGTCGTGTCATGAACCGCGATGATCGCGTTCAGGCCCGTTTCCGCGTCCCGGCAGAACACTACTTCCTCATGGTCGTCGAAATGTACGGAGCTGAAGACGGACATCGCCGTGCGTCCTTCTGTTGCAATGAAGACCTTCAATTCACCACAACACGGTTAATTTTCAACCAACCGTCGCGTAAGCGATGAAAATAGACCGATCCTGCGGTTTCTGTTCGATGTGTGAGGGCCTCAGTGTCGGCGTGAATAACTGACGCGAAAGATTGTTGCGTGTCTGTTGCGGTGCAATAGGCGCCTGTGCGGCGCGGAATCTGTCGTTTTCGTCACGGCCTTGTGTGTCGCCCGGCTGACCACCCGCGGATAGTCCTTCCTGTATCCGACTCTGGAGACGCCCATGATCCGCCTTGCCGCACTCATCGCCCTGCTGCTTGCCGCCATTCCGTCCTGGGCGCAGACGGACGAGCAGTACATCAGATACTGGAAGTCCGAGTTTCCGATGACCGACTTCTCGAAGCGCTCGGTTGATTTCGGCGAGATCCTGAGCGGTGGGCCGCCCCGTGACGGCATCCCGCCGATCGACGAACCGGCCTTCGTGCCGGTCGCCGAGGCCGAAGGGCTGTCGGACCGCGATCCGGTGATCGGTTTGGTGATCGACGGCGAGGCGAAGGCCTACCCTTTGTCGGTGCTGATGTGGCACGAGATCGCCAATGACGACCTGGCCGGCGTGCCGGTGGCGGTCACGTTCTGCCCGCTCTGCAACGCCGCGATCGTCTTCGACCGGCGGCTGGACGGACGGGTGCTGGATTTCGGCACCACGGGCCGGCTCCGCCACTCGGATCTGGTCATGTACGACCGGCAGACCGAGAGCTGGTGGCAGCAATTCCTTGGCGAGGCGATCATTGGCGAACTCACAGGTAAACGCCTGAAGATCATTCCCTCGCGGCTGGAGTCCTTCGGGAACTTCCGCAAACGGGCGCCCGATGGCGAGGTGATGGTGCCGAGCGGGCGCTACGTCCGGAACTATGGCCAGAACCCCTATGTCGGCTATGACACGCTCGCTCAGCCTTTCCTGTTCAGGGGCGATCTGCCCGAGGGGCTTCCACCGATGATGCGGGTCGTCTCGCTCGGTGCCGAAGGGGCCTGGAGTCTGCCGCTCGTCCGCCAGAAGGGCGAGATCGAGTTGCCGGACGGCCGCCTCATCCGCTGGACACCGGGGCAGGTCTCCGCGCTGGACGAGAATGTCATCTCCGAAAGCCGCGACGTCGGCAATGTCACGGTGACGCGAATACAGGACGGCCAGGAGATCGACGTCGCCCACGGCATCGATTTCGCCTTCGCCTATCACGCCTTCTACCCGGACGCGCCCATCCACCACGTCGAGTAGAGGCGTTGCGGCGCATTTCGTGACGGCGGAATTTGTTCTAGGACTGCCAGCCTGATCATTCCGGATTCGGGCGGAGCATGAGCCAGAGCGCACACGCCATCGTCGTCGGCAACGAAAAGGGCGGGACCGGCAAGTCCACGACCGCGATGCACATCATCGTGTCGCTGGTCCGTGACGGCCGGCGCGTCGGCGCCATCGACCTCGATGCCCGGCAGGGCACGCTCAGCCGCTATTTCAGCAACCGCGCCCGCACCGCCGTGCGCCGCGGGGTCCGGCTGCCCATGCCGGAGATCGCCGCGGTCCAGCCGACCGACAACCCGGATGCCGATACCCGCAAGCTGATGGCCATCCTGGAGAACTTCGCGCCGCGTCTTGAATTCGTGGTGATGGACTGCCCGGGTCATGACAACCCGCTCAGCCGGCTGGCCCACAACTTCGCCGACACGCTGATCACGCCCATGAACGACAGCTTCGTCGATCTGGACAACCTGGCGGACGTGGATCCGGAGACCTTCGAGGTGCTCAAGCCCAGCCGGTATGCGGAAACGGTCTGGGAGGAGCGGAAACGCCGCATGCTGCGCGACCGCGGCTCGGTGGACTGGATCGTCATCCGCAACCGGCTCAGCCAGCTTGACGCCCGCAACAAGCGCCGGGTCGGCGACGTCCTGGAGAAGCTCAAGGACCGCATTGGCTTCCGCGTTGCGCCGGGCCTTTCCGAGCGCGTCATCTACCGTGAACTGTTCCTCGACGGGCTGACCCTGCTGGACGTGATGGACGACGATTCCGGGGTCGAAGTCAGCATGTCCCACATCGCCGCGCGGCAGGAACTCCGCGATCTGATGGATGCCTTGCATCTGCCGGCGCCGGAGACGCGCAGCGAGGCCTCCTGAGCGGCGGAAAAGTGCCTCTGACGCTTGCCCGGCGGCCTGATACGGGCTATCAAAAACAGAACCTTATCTCACTGATTCACTGCGATTTCATGACGGCCTGATCTGATCCCTGATCGGCTGTCGTTCAGGCGTAGAATACGCCGGTCGCAGGTCGACGGAGGCCCTGCCACTTGGCCAGCGATGATACCCCCCAGGCTCCCGGCCCCCTGCCGCCGGGTGACGTAGCGCCCATCGCCATCGAAGACGAAATGCGGCAGTCCTATCTGGACTACGCGATGAGCGTCATCGTCTCGCGCGCGCTGCCCGATGCGCGCGACGGGCTGAAGCCGGTGCACCGGCGCATCCTCTATTCGATGAACGAGAACGGCTACACGTCCGACAAGCCGTACCGCAAGTCGGCGCGCGTGGTCGGCGACGTGATGGGCAAGTATCACCCGCACGGCGACAGCGCGATCTACGACGCGATGGTCCGCATGGCGCAGGACTTCTCGATGCGGCTGCCGTTGCTGGACGGGCAGGGCAACTTCGGGTCGATGGACAACGATCCGCCTGCGGCCATGCGCTATACCGAGATCCGTCTCGACAAGGCCGGCGAGGCGATGCTGGAGGACATCGATCTCGACACGGTCGATTTCCAGGAGAACTACGACAACACGACCAGCGAGCCGAAGGTTCTGCCGGCCCGTATTCCGAACCTGCTGGTCAACGGCGCCGGCGGCATCGCCGTCGGCATGGCGACCAACATCCCGCCGCACAATCTGGGCGAGGTCATCGACGCCTGCCTGGCGCTGTCCGAGGATCCCGCGCTGACGGCCGAGGACCTGATGCAGTACGTGCAGGGTCCCGACTTCCCGACAGGCGCCACGATTCTGGGCCGCTCCGGTATCCGGTCAGCGCTGCTGTCCGGCAAGGGCTCCGTCGTCATGCGAGCCAAGACCTCGATCGAGGAGGTCCGCAAGGACCGCTGGGCCATCGTCGTGCACGAGATCCCCTACCAGGTGAACAAGGCCGCGATGCAGGAGAAGATCTCCGAAGCGGTGAAGGTGAAGCGTATCGAGGGCATTTCGGCGATCCGCGACGAGTCCGATCGCGACGGCGTCCGCGTGGTGATCGAACTGAAGCGCGACGCCATGCCGGAAATCGTGCTGAACCAGCTCTACCGGTTCTCGGCGCTGCAGACCTCGTTCCCGGTCAACAGCCTGGCGCTGCTCGGCGGCCGGCCCGAGGTCCTGAACCTGCGCGACATGATCGACGCCTTCGTGCGCTTCCGCCAGGAGGTCATCACCCGGCGCACGCGGCACCTGCTCGGCAAGGCCCGTGACCGCGCCCATGTGCTGGTCGGTCTCGCCATCGCCGTCGCCAATATCGACGAGATGATCCGCATCATCCGGAACGCCCCGGATCCGGCAACGGCGCGGGAGGAGATCATCGCCCGCGACTGGCCGGCAGAGGACGTCCGCGCGCTGGTCGAACTGATCGACGATCCGTCCCACAAGGTCGTGGATGGCCGTTACAGGCTTTCCGAGGGCCAGGCCCGTGCGATCCTGGACCTGCGCCTGCACCGTCTGACCGCACTGGGCATGGACGAGATCGGCAACGAGTTGCAGGGTCTGGGCGAGAAGATCACCGACTATCTGGAGATCCTGTCCAGCCGTCCGCGCCTGATGGGCATCCTGCGCGACGAACTGATCGAGATCCGCGAGAAGTTCGCCACGCCGCGGCGGACCACGATCGAGGACCTCGAGTTCGAACATGACGACGAGGACCTGATCCCGCGCGAGGACATGGTCGTCACCGTCAGCCACGCCGGCTACGTCAAGCGCGTGCCGCTCTCGACCTACCGGGTGCAGCGCCGCGGCGGCAAGGGACGGGCGGGGATGTCCGTCCGCGACGAGGATTTCGTCGCCAAGGTCTATGTGGTGAACACCCACACGCCGGTGCTGTTCTTCTCCTCGGCCGGCAAGGTCTACAAGATGAAGACCTACCGCATCCCGCTGGCGCCGCCGAACGGGCGCGGCCGCGCGATGCAGAACCTGCTGCCGCTGGAACAGGACGAGGTAATTCAAACCCTGCTGCCGCTGCCCGAGGACGAGGCGGAGTGGGAGAACTACCAACTCATGTTCGCCACCCGCTCGGGCAATGTCCGGCGCAACCTGTTGTCCGACTTCGGCAATGTCATGTCGAACGGCAAGATCGCGATGAAGCTCGACGAGGGCGATTCCATCGTCAATGTCCGCATCTGCACCGGCGACGACGACGTGCTGCTGGCGCTGCAGGGCGGCAAGTGCATCCGCTTCCGCGCCGACGATGTCCGTATCTTCAAGGGCCGCGACTCGACCGGCGTCCGGGGTGTCCGGCTGGCCGGCGGGGACCGCGTGATCGCCATGTCGATCTTGCGTCATGTCGAGGCCGAACCGGCGGAGGCGCGCGCCTATCTGAAGCATGTCGCCATGTTGAAGCGCGGTGAGCAGAATGGGGTCGATGAGCCGGATACCGGCGACGAGAACGGCAACGCGGAAGAGGTGCATCTGACCTCCGAGCGGATCGCCGAACTGGGCGCCGCCGAGCAGTTCATCGTCTCGATCACCGAGAACGGCTACGGCAAGCGCAGCTCGGCCTACGAGTACCGCGTGACCGGCCGTGGCGGCCAGGGAATCGTCAATATCGTCACCAGCGCCCGCAATGGCGGCGTGGTGGCATCGGGCCCCGTGGACGACAGCGATCACATGATGCTGGTGACCAACGGGGGCAAGCTGATCCGCATCCGGGTTGACGAAGTCCGCATCGCGGGGCGGAATACCCAGGGTGTGACGCTGTTCAGCGTCGGCGACGGGGAGCGGGTCGTGTCGGTGACGCGGCTTGCGGACGCCGACGAGGACGACGAGGACGAGAACGGCGCCGGTCCGGAGGAGGACGGCGCGGAAAATGGGGACGGGGCGGAGGAGTAGCCGCAGGAGCCGCCCCGGGGGAGGAACCATCAGCATGTCGCGTGAGATTGTCGGGCTCTATCCCGGCACCTTCGATCCGATTCATCTGGGCCATTTCGACATCATCAGGCGCGCCGCGCGTCTGGTGGACCGGTTGGTCATCGGTGTGGCCATCAATGCCGGCAAGGGGCCGCTCTTCTCGCTGGAGGAGCGGGTCGAGATGGTCGAGCACGAAGTCGCCTCCTTCGAGGGACAGTGCGAAGTGCGCCCGTTCGAGGGCCTTTTGATGCATTTCGCCGAGGAATGCGGCGCCCGCGCCATCATCCGCGGCCTGCGCGCCGTCTCGGACTTCGAGTACGAGATGCAGATGGTCGGCATGAACGTGCGGCTGAACGCCGACATCGAGACCATCTTCCTGATGGCTTCCGACAGTCACCAGTTCATCGCCTCCAAGCTGGTCAAGGAAATCGGCATGCTGGACGGCAATGTCCGGCCTTTCGTCTCGCCGGCCGTGGCCGAACGGCTGATCGCGAAGCTCGAAAACAAGGGCTGACCGGACGCGGTGAAGGTCGATCTCTTCGATTTCGACCTGCCGGAAGAGCGTATCGCGCTCCGGCCCGCGGAACCTCGTGAGAGCGCCAGGCTGCTGGACGTCGGTCCCGGCGGTCTGGCCGACCGCACCATCGCCGATCTGCCGGACATCCTGGAGCCGGGTGACCTGCTCGTCGCCAACGACACGAAGGTCATCCCGGCGCGCCTGAAGGGCCGCCGCGGCGAGGCGCGGATCGAGGCGACCCTGCACATGCGTCTGGACGGCAGTAGCTGGGCCGCGTTCGCGCGACCGGCGAAGCGGCTGCGTGAAGGCGATACGGTGATCTTCGATGGGCTGACGGCCGAAGTTGCCGAGAAGCGCGAGGCCGGCGAGGTGGTTCTGCGTTTCGACCGCGGCGAGGCCGAGTTGATGGCGGCGCTGCATGCGGCCGGGGAGATGCCGCTGCCGCCCTACATCGCCTCCAAACGGCCGACGGACGAGCGGGACCGCACCGACTACCAGACCGTGCTGGCCGACCGCGAGGGCGCGGTGGCGGCGCCGACGGCAGGGTTGCATCTGACCGAGGCCCTGCTGGCGAAGCTGGCGGCGAAAGGCGTGGAACTGGCCCGCCTCACCCTGCATGTGGGCGCGGGGACCTTCCTGCCGGTCAAGGCCGACGATACCGACGATCACCGGATGCACGCCGAGATCGGCGAGATCACTGCCGAGACCGCGGACAGGATCAACGGACGGACGGGGCGGCTGATCGCCGTCGGCACCACCTCCCTGCGGCTGCTGGAATCCGCCGCCGACGACAGCGGGCGTGTGCAGCCGTTCTCCGGCGCGACCGACATCTTCATCACCCCCGGCGTCCGGGTACGCACTGCCGACATGCTGCTGACGAACTTCCACCTGCCCCGGTCGACGCTGTTCATGCTGGTCTCGGCCTTCAGCGGTCTGGAACGGATGCATTCCGCCTACGCTCATGCCATAGAGACGGGCTACCGCTTCTATTCCTATGGCGACGCCTGCCTGTTGCACCGCGTGGACGCATGACCGCATTCGCATTCGACGTCGAGGCCACGGACGGCCGGGCCCGCGCCGGCCGCCTCCGCACCGCCCATGGCGAGATCGAGACGCCCGTCTTCATGCCGGTGGGCACCGCCGGCACCGTGAAGGCCATGCTGCCGGCATCCGTGAAGGCGACCGGTGCGTCGATCATTCTCGGCAACACCTATCACCTGATGCTCAGGCCGGGCGCCGAACGCGTCGCGGCGCTTGGCGGACTGCACCGTTTCATGAACTGGCCGGGGCCGATCCTGACCGACAGCGGCGGTTTCCAGGTCATGTCGCTGGCCGGCCTGAGAAAGCTCGACGAGGAGGGCGTCACCTTCGCCAGTCATATCGACGGCCAGAGGGTGAAGCTGACGCCGGAAAGCTCGACGGAAATCCAGGACCTGCTGGACGCCACCATCACCATGGCCTTCGACGAGTGCACCGAGTATCCGGCGCCGCACGAGAAGGCTGCGGAATCGATGCGTCTTTCGATGCGCTGGGCCGAGCGCTCCCGCAATGCCTTCCGCAACCGGGAGGGCTATGGCCAGTTCGGCATCGTCCAGGGCAGCACTTTCGAGGATCTGCGCCGGGAATCGGCCGAGGCGCTGACCGGTATCGGCTTCGAGGGCTACGCCATCGGCGGTCTCGCGGTGGGCGAGGGACAGGACGAGATGTTCCGCACGCTCGACTTCACGGCGCCGATGCTGCCGGAGGCGCATCCGCGCTACCTGATGGGCGTCGGCAAGCCGGACGATCTGGTGGGTTCGGTCCAGCGCGGCGTCGACATGTTCGACTGCGTGGCCCCGACCCGTTCGGGCCGGAACGGACAGGCTTTCACCCGCCGCGGGACGGTGAACATCCGCAACGCCCGTCACAAGGACGATCCGCGGCCGCTGGACGATGAGTGCGGTTGCCCCGCCTGCACCGACTACAGCCGAGCCTATCTGCACCATCTGGTGAAGGCGAAGGAGATCCTCGCCTCGATGCTGCTGTCCTGGCACAACCTGCACTACTACCAGTCGCTGATGAGGGGCATGCGGACCGCCATCCGGTCCGGCGGGCTGGACAACTTCGCCGCGGCCTTCCGTGCGGAGCAGGCCGCCGGCGACATTCCGCCCATCTAGTCGCGAGGAGGACACCGGGGATGGACATCCGGCTTTCGGCAGAGGATCAGGCGTTCCGGCAGATGGTGCGCGACTGGCTCGAAAGCGCCATGACGCCGGAACTGCGGGACGGCGCGCGCAAGCGGACCAGTCTCTGGCAGGACATCGAAACCTCGATGGCCTGGCAGCGCATCCTGCACGAAAAGGGCTGGGCCGCCCCGGACTGGCCCGAAGAACATGGCGGCACCGGCTGGGGCATCATCCAGCGCTACATCTTCGCCCAGGAATGCGTCCGCGCCGAGACACCGGGGCTGATCCCCATGAGCCTGAAGATGTGCGGCCCGATGCTGATCGGTCACGGCACGGAAGCACAGAAGGCGTACTACCTGCCGCGTATCCTCTCTGGCGAGGACATATGGTGTCAGGGCTATTCCGAGCCCGGCGCCGGGTCGGATCTGGCGTCCCTGAAGACCATGGCGGTCGGTGACGGCGACGACTACGTGGTCAACGGGACCAAGATCTGGACCAGCTACGCCCAGCACGCGAACATGATGTTCGCACTGGTCCGGACCTCGACCGGGGGCAAGCAGCAGGAGGGGATCTCCTTCCTGCTGATCGACATGGCCTCGCCCGGCATCACCGTGAAGCCGATCATCAATCTCGCCGGCGCGCACGAGCTCAACCAGGTCTTCTTCGACGATGTCCGTGTGCCGAAGGCGAACCGTGTCGGCCCCGAGAATGGCGGCTGGACGGTGGCCAAGTATCTGCTGGAATTCGAGCGCTTCGGCATGGGCTCGATCGAGATCAACCGTACCCTGGAGAAGGCCGAGACGCTGGCCCGCATGACGCCGGCCGGCGGCGCGACGCTGGCCGATGATCCGGCCTTCGCCGCGAAACTGAGCCAGCTCCGCACCGCCAACATGGCGCTGGAAGCGACCGAACAGCGGGTGATGGCGAGCCTCAGCGCCGGCGGGCCGCCAGGCGCCGCGTCGTCCTTCGTCAACATCCTGGGCGCGGAAACATCGCAGCGGGCCGACGAACTGGGCGTCGAGGTCTGCGGCTATTTCGCAGCGCCCTGGCAGCCCGAGGCGCTGGAGCCCGGCGTCAACCGGGAGCCGGTCGGGCCGGAACTGGCCGTGCCGCTGCTGCCGTCCTGCCTGTCCAACCGGATGCGGACCATCGCGGGCGGGTCGTCGGAGATCCAGCGCAACATCGTCGCCAAGGCCATTCTCGGCCTCTGAAGGCGGTTCAGCGGCTTGACCCCCGGCGGGCCGCGGCCTAGGTTCCGCGCCGCTGTCCGGCGCGCCGCGCAGCCTCGGTGGGCCCGTAGCTCAGTTGGTAGAGCAGCTGACTTTTAATCAGCGGGTCACAGGTTCGAATCCTGTCGGGCTCACCACTTAATCCCTTGATTTTCCTGAAGATTTTTTCTCCCGCCCTTCAACGTCATATAGACGACATCATCTTATGTGTAGAATTTGTGTCGTCTTCGATGTGGCGAACACGAACCAGCTGTTTGTCGATTGTGCCAAGATTGTGCCGCCGATCGCTCATTTCTAAGTCCCTGGTAAATCAGTCAAAATCGGTCGAGACTCCAAATGCTGTAAATTTGGCCGAAAAAATATATTTTAAATCAATGACTTATAACATGTCATGGCGACTTTTAATCAGCGGGTCACAGGTTCGAATCCTGTCGGGCTCACCAATAATTTCAATGGCCCGGGTGGTGTGCGGCAGGCAGGTTTGGCCCTCGGCAGTCAACGTCTGCCGAAAGTGCATCTGATCGAGTCGCAGGGGTTCGCCAAGAGGGGCTGATGGTCACTGGCCTGCAAACGGCGGGGCAATCGACTGGCGCCTTGAAAGACGGGCTCCTGGATCACTCGGGCTCCTCTGACCTGCGTTTCTCGGTCTCTACGTCATTCACCGAAGGCGGCGACCAGCCGCGCTCGGCGCGAATCGCGAACCCGCGATCCTCGCCTGTCAGAGCCGCTTCGATCTCGGCCCTGACCTCGTGTGTCTTTTCGATGAATGCCGGGTTCTCGTGAAGCGGCACATTCGGAACGTAGAGATCGGCCAGCGCCCTAAGATGCTTGCGGTCGTTGACGACATATTGCCGGGCCTTTCGTTCCGCATCGAAAGGATGCTCCCCAAGGGCCTCTAGAGCCGAACGTCCGGCCCGGACGGCGCTATCGAAGGTTTCGCGGATCACGTCTCGCGCGCCGGCGGACCAGAGTTCGTAGACATGTGTCCGGTCGACGGCGCGGGCGACCACATGGACCTGCGGATGGTTCTTGCGGACGTGGCGCACAAGTTCGGTGATGCGGTCTCGGCCATCGATGGCGATCACGATCATCGCTGCCTTCTCGATACCCGCGGCATGCAGCAGGTCGGGGCGCGTGGCGTCGCCGTAGTAAACGCCGAGCCCGAAGGCCCGCAGCATCTCAAGCTGCGCCGAGGAATAGTCGAGCACCGTTGTGGTGTAGCCGGATTCCCGCAACATCCGGTTGACCACACCGCCGAAACGGCCATGCCCGGCGACGATGATCGGTCCGATCTCGTCGATCGGATCGGGGCTGTCCGACGCCGTGTCGATGAAACGATGGGCGATGACGCGGTCGTGCAGAATGAAGAGAGCCGGTGTCAGCAGCATCGAGATCGCCACGACCAGCAGCAACTGATCTGCCAGCGCTTCGGGCATCACCGACTGCGCCACGGAAAAGGACAGCAGCACGAAGCCGAACTCGCCCGCCTGTGCCAGTCCGAGGGCGAGGAGCCAGCGGTCCGAACCGCGGATCCGGAACAGGAAGGAGAGCCCCAGCAGAATGACGGCCTTGACCACCATGAGGCCGATGGCCAGTCCCACGATCATGCCCGGGCTTTCGGACAGAAGGCCAAAGTCGATGCCGGCGCCGACCGTGATGAAGAACAGGCCCAGCAACAGTCCCTTGAAGGGATCGATGTCGCTTTCCAGTTCGTGACGGTACTCGCTGTTGGCGAGCACGACGCCGGCGATGAAGGTGCCCAGGGCCGGTGACAGACCGATCAGGGTCATCAGAAGCGCGATGCCGACCACCCAGAGCAACGCTGCGGCGACGAAGATCTCCCGCATGTTGGCCAGCGAGACGAAGCGGAACATGGGGCCGGTCAGCCGGCTGCCGATGACGATCACGATGGCGATGCCGGCGACAGTCACCAGAGCTCGCTGCCAGCCGGCGAGCCCTTCGACCAGGTTGAGTCCGTGCCCGTGACCGTCGCCCTCATGCCCGGTGGCGGCATGGGACATGTCCTGCAACTCCGGCATCGCCAGCAGGGGAATGAATGCCAGCATCGGGATGACGGCAATGTCCTGGAACAGGAGTACCGAGAAGCCGCCCTGCCCGCCGTCGCTCTTCATCAGGCCCTTTTCGTTGAGGGTCTGCAGCACGATCGCCGTCGACGACAATGCCAGCACGAGACCGATGGTCAGGGCGACCGTCCAGACCTGCCCGAGTGCAAGGGCGACGCCCATTACCACGGCCGTGGTGAGCACGACCTGCAGTCCGCCGAGTCCCAGAAGCCGCGCGCGCATTGACCAGAGCAGACGCGGCTCCAGTTCCAGTCCGACGAGAAAAAGCATCATCACGACACCGAACTCGGCAAAGTGCTGAATGCTGACGACGTCCACTCCGAAGGCGGAGAGCAGCGGGCTGATGGCGATCCCCGCGATCAGGTAGCCAAGGACCGAGCCGAGCCCGAAACGGGTCGCGACGGGTACAGCGAGGACGCCCGCGATCAGGAACACGAAGGTGATGAGAAGGATGTCACCCATGGCCTGTTGCCTCGTGGATCGGCAGGTCGCGCGCGGTTGCCACATCCATCGTGCATGCGCGATCGAATGCGTAGCGGTCATCCCTGATGGCCTCGATCAGCCTCACATATCCATCGACATGCTCAGGGATGCGGCCGTCCGAGGGGGCGAGCAGGGACGCATACAGGACATAGGGCGCAGCGAAGCGCATTCCGCAGAGTCGTGCGGTCTGTTCCAGCGGTGTCAGGAAGGTCCGGAGCGGAAAATGCTGGTATCCACCCTGCGCATAGGCCTCTTCCGGCCCGGCTGCCGACACCGCCAGCATCATCGTCTTGCCATGAAGGCGTTCGCCGCCAAGGCCGTAGGCAAATCCGTGTTCCAGCACAAGGTCCTGCCACTCCTTGATGATCGAGGGAGTCGAGTACCAGAACAGAGGGAACTGGAAGAGGATCACGTCATGGGCCAGCAGACGCTCCTGCTCGCGATCGATGTCGATATCGTGGCGTGGATACAAGGCGTAAAGATCCACGAACGATATCCCGTCAACTCCGCCCACTGCACGGGCCATCTCGCTGTTGACGTGTGAACGCCGGTGTCCGGGATGGGCGTAGTAGATCAGCAGTCGAGCCATGCCGCTTCCAGGATGCTGGTGATTGTTCAGGCGCGCAGTTCAGACTCCTTGTAGCGCTTCGGCAAGCCCGTCGAAGATTCCAGCGATGAGCTCGTTGTGGCCGGTCTGCCTTCAAACAGCGCCGTGGTGCAGCGCCCGCGGACCGGGATCGACCAACTCACGGAGATCGAGCCGGACAAGAAGTCAAGGATCCTGTCCTCAGGCTGCGGCTTCCGGGTTCTGACAGGCGCCGGATTTCCTCTAGTATGGCCCGTCACTGGGGAGAGACGGGGACCGTCTGTGAACGACATGCATGTACTGGACGAATTCGCGGACGGCGTGCTGACGCTGACGCTGAACCGGCCCGAGAAGCTGAATGCCATCACCAACGGCATGATTGCGGCGCTGCTGGCGCATCTGGACCGCGCGAGCGGCGACGATGCGGTCCGCACGATCGTGCTGAAGGGCGCAGGCAAGGCTTTCTCGGGCGGGGACGATCTGAAATCGATGGGCGATATGCCCTGGCCGATGCCGCCCGGCGCGCATCCGATCCGCGAGGTGCAGCAGCGCCTGATCAAGCGCTGGTACTGGTTCGAGAAGCCGACCGTCGTGGCGATGCGCGGCCGTGCCCACGGCATCGCCGAGGATCTGTTGTTGTCGGCCGATTTCCGGGTCATTTCCGACAGCGCCATCCTGGGTGATATCCGCGCCCGGCGGGCGGTGCCGGTCGGCTCCGGCGGCACCTGGCTGCTGCCGCGGATGATCGGCCTTCCGGCGGCGACCAGGCTTATGCTGACCGGCGACACCATCGGCGCCGACGAGATGGAGCGGCTGAATCTGGTGTCCGAACGTGTGCCCGACGACGAACTCGAGGCCGCGGCGCACCGCCTTGCCCTGCGGCTCGCAAAAGGGCCGACCAGGGCCATGGGCATGCTGAAGCACCAGATGCGCCGCGGGCTGGTCACCGACTTCGAGACCGCGCTGGAACTCGAGATGGAATGGCTCGACGCCCCGGTCGAGGACCGCGAGGAGGGCCGGCTCTCCTTCATCGAGGGCCGGGAGCCGAACTTCACCGGCCGGTAGACCCTTTCGTCAGGCGCTCTGGCGCAGGTCCTGGCGTTTGACGGTGATGCCGGCAGCCTCGCGGTCGAAGGTGTCTGCGGTGATGCCTTCGTCGCGCAGCTTGTGCTTCTGGACCTTGTGGGTCTCCGTCTTCGGCAGCGCCTCCATGACCCGCACGAAGCGCGGCACCATGAAATGGGCCATGCGCGGGATCAGGTATTCCACGAGCTGTTTCGGATCGACGCTCCGGCCCGGCTGCGGCTGCACCACCACCATCACCTCGTCCTCGCCATGCTCGGACGGAACGGCGATGGCAGCCGTCTCCTGCACGTCGGGATGGGCGTTCACCTCGGCCTCCACCTCGAAGGAGGAGATGTTCTCGCCGCGCCGGCGGATCGAATCCTTCATCCGATCGAGGAAGTAGAAGTCGCCATCTGCATCCACGCGGAAGGCGTCGCCGGTGTGGAACCAGCCGTTACGCCAGGCATTCGCCGTGGCCTCGGGGTTCTTGTAGTAGCCGGTGGCAAGCTCCCACGGCGCATCGGTGCGCACGATCAGTTCGCCGACTTCGCCCGGCCCGGCTTCGCAGTCGTTCTCGTCGACCACACGGCATTCGACGCCGGGCCGGGGCCGCCCGCAGGTGCCGTTCTTCGCCGGATCGGCTTCGGTGACCAGCACCGACGAGATTTCCGACATGTTGAAGGTGGAGAACCAGCTTGCGCCGATGCGCTGCGCGACGCCGCGCGTCTCCTCGTTCAAGGGCGCCAGCAGCACCAGCCGGAGTGGCGTCTGCCGTTCGTCTTCGGTGACCGGCAGCTTGCCGAGGAAGCTCGCGATCGAGCCCATCATCGTGCAGGTGGTGATGCCGAGCCGGCGGACCGTCGGCCAGAAATCGTCGGTCCGGAAGCGGTTCAGCACTGCCACCGATCCGCCGCAGACCAGTGCTCGGGTGATGGGGGTCATGCCGGCCACGTGGAAGATCGGCAGGTGCATCATCGCCCGGTCGTCGGGCCGGAAAAAGCGGCGGAAGGCCGACGCCATGGCTGCGAGCTGGGCGTAGGACGAGAGTACGCCCTTGGACGGGCCCGTGGTGCCGGAAGTGAAGATGATCGACTGCGTGTCCCAGGGCTCGATGGGCCGGCTCAGCGGCGGTCCGTCGTCGCGGGCGTCGGGCCGTTTCCCCGGCAACAGCGCGTCGCGGCCGTGCAGGACCAGACCGTCGGGACAGCCGGCCGGTTCGGTCAGCGCGACGGCCTGCGCCAGCATGTGCCGTTCGATCCCCTCCAGATGCGGCAGCAGATCACCGTGGGCGACGATGACCTTGGCATCAGAGAGGCGGATCACGTGTTCCAGCAGCAGGCCGCGATAGGCCGTGTTGAAGGGCACGTAGACCGCGCCCAGCCAGTTGATGCCGAGCCAGGTCCGGATCGCGTCCGGTCCGTTCGGCTGCCATGAGGCGACATGGTCGCCCTGGGCGACGCCGAGCGCGGCGAGGCCATTCGCGGCGTGCACGGCCTCGGCCTTCAGATCCTCGAAGGTCCAGCTTGTCCCGTCCTCGAACACGGCGAACACGGCTTCCGGCTTCTCGGCGGCGAAGCGGTTGATCAGATAGCGGAAGACGACGGATTCGCGGATCGGGACGCGGGGGTCGGTATGGGCCTGGCTCATGCGCTTTTCCGGAAATCCTGACGTTTGACGACGATCCCCGCTGCCTCGCGGTCGAAGGTATCGTCGGTGACACCGGCGTCGCGCAGCTTGATCTTCTGCACCTTCAGGGTCGGTGTCTTGGGCAGGGCGTCGATGACCCGCACATAGCGGGGCACCATGAAGTGGGCCATGCGGGGGATCATGAACTCGATCAGCGCCTTCGGATCGACCGTCCGGTTCTCGACCGGCTCGACGACGATCATGACCTCGTCCTCGCCATGCTCCGACGGCACGGCGACGGCGGCGGCCTCCTTCACGTCGGGATGGGCGTTGGCTTCCACCTCGACCTCGAAGGAGGAGATGTTCTCGCCGCGGCGGCGGATCGAGTCCTTCACCCGGTCGATGTAGAAGTAGTTGCCGTCCGCATCGACCTTCAACGCGTCGCCGGTATGGAACCAGCCGTTGCGCCACGCCTTCGCCGTCGCTTCCGCGTTCTTGTGATAGCCGTGGTTCATCGCCCAGGGCGCGGCGTCCCGGACGATCAGCTCGCCCACCGTACCGACGGGCACCTCGCAGTCATTGTCGTCCACAATGCGGACTTCGGCGCCCGGACGGACCAGACCGCAGGTGCCGACAGTCTCGGGATTGCGCCCCGACATGATCTGGCAGGAGATCTCGGTCATGTTGAAGGTCGTGTACCAGTCCAGGCCGACGCGTTTCGCCAGCGCCATCGACTCGGCGGTCAGCGGCGCCAGGATCACCGATTTCAGCGTGGTGTTGCGCTCCAGGTCGCTGACTTCCAGCTTGGAGAGGAAGGTCGCGATGGAGCCCATCATCACGCAGAAGGTGACGCCGAGGCGGTTCACCGTTTCCCAGAACGTATCGGTCTTGAAGGACTCAAGCACGGCGACCGATCCGCCGACGCAGAGCATGCGTGTGACAGCGGCGATGCCGGCGACGTGGAACAGCGGCAGATGCATCATGATGCGGTCGTCGCCGCCCAGCCAGTAGGTGCAGATGTTCGACATGCGGGCCATGTGCATGTAGGACGAGAGCACGCCCTTGGATGGACCGGTCGTGCCGGATGTGAACAGGACCGACTGCGTGTGCCAGGCCTCGACGGGCCCCGGCAGTTCCGGCGGGGCCTCGTTCGCGGCAGGCACAGGTCCCGGCGTCAGCGCGTCCTGTCCCAGGACGGTCAGACCAGGGATTTCGACCGGTGCGCCGCCGGTCACGATCACCGTCTCCAGATCGAAATGCTTCACATCTGCCAGCCGGTCCGCCAGTGCGGCATGGACCACCGCCACCTTCGCATCGGACAGCCAGACCACGTGCTCCAGCAGGCCGCCGCGGTAGGCAGTGTTGAACGGGACATAGACCGCGCCGAGATAGTTGATGCCCAGCCAGGTCTGGATGGTGTCGCCGGAATTCGGCTGCCAGGAGACGACGTGATCGCCCTGTTCGACACCCAGCGCCGCCAGCCCGCGCGCGGCGTGCACCGCCTTGGCCCTCGCTTCCGCATAGGTCCATGAACCGCCTTCGTCGAAGACCGCGAAAGGCCTGTCGGGCTGAACCTCGGCCCAGTGTTCCAGCAGTTCGCGGAAGACGACCTCGCTGCGGGCCGAGACCTGGCTGTAGTCGATATCCGGCAAGTCCATCATTTCCTCCCCATACGCTGTTCCGCCAATCCTGAACCCTCGTTGACGCTACGGCAACGCAGACCGGCCCTGCGCCACCAGCGCAAGCGTCTCCGAACTCCAGTTGAAGCGCACCTCGCCAGCCGTTCTGGCCCGGGCAAGCGCCGCCATCGCCCACCGGTCCAGGGCCTTGCGGCGCAGCTCGGCGGCCAGCGCCGGCGAGACTGGCCGGGCGTCCCGTTCCACGACCTGCAGGACCACGAAGCCCTCCGGCGTCAGCAGCGGCGGCGAAACGCTGCCCACGGGCATTCGCAAGGCGATGTCGTCGATCAGCCGCCCGCCGGGAATGCTGTCCAGCAGTGTGCAATCGCCCGAGCTGCTGCCGGCCGGCGTCACGACAGGCTCCAGATCCGGGAACCTCTCGCGCGCCCGGTCGATCGGCAGCCAGACCGGACCGTCGCCGCAATCGAGCCTTGCCTGACCGGTAGCCGTGCCGTCGTCCACCCCCGCAGGCGTCCAGCCGAGATCGCCACCAGGCAATCCACGCTCTGCCAGCGTCGCCGCGAGATCGCCGGAACCGGCTGCTGCGCGGGCGACATCATCGGCGGTCTGCCGGTCGTCGAACGCGGCGCCGGTCAGGCGGACCGCCGGAACCGTCTCGCCATCGACGCCGGACAGGTCGGCCGCCAGCGCTTCGGCCGCCCGCCGGAACCTGAATCGCGCGATCTGCTCTTCTTCCGAAATGCCCGCGCTTCTGCGGACCGCCTCCAGCCTCTGGTCCTGATCGTTCATGCCTGCCGACGTCTCGCCGGCCTGCCGGCTCAATTCCATGGCGATCTCCTTGGCGTCCGGCGCCAGCCCGCGCCGCTCCGCTTCCCGCAGGATCAGCCGTTCTCGCGCCATCGCTTCAAGTGTCTGCATGCTCGCTTGCAACAGGCCTTCGCCCGTGGCCGGGCCGGTGCGCAGCCGGGCGGCTACGTCACGCACGTCGAAGGTCTCGTCGCCGACCGTCAGCACCGTCTGTTGCCACGGCCGGACATGGACCATGTACCAGGGCACGCCGATGATGGCAGCCACGGTCAGCGCGTAGAGGGTGAGGATGATCGCCGTGCGCTTCATCTGGCGGCCTTCGCGTCCGGCAGAAGCAGCATCAGTGCCTCGAACCAGCTCTTCGCGACGAGGAAAACCGCATCGTCTCCATCGCGGTGGACATAGCGCTGGCTGCCGTCAGGCGTCGCGTCGCCGACCTTGATCGTCGTCGTCGTGTCCGGCCCGCCGAGCGCGATCTCCAGCAAGGGCGGATCGAGGCCGTAGTCGGCCGTAGCGTTGCCGTCAGGGGGCAGACGGCGCACCGCCTCAGGCGCCGCCAGCAACAGCAGCGCCGCATCGATCCGGGCGTTGTCGCCCTCGCTCCAGCCGTCTCCCTGCCGCTCGAAACGACGGGAGACGCCGGCAATGTGCCGAAGTTCGAAAGTGCTCACGTCGGCAGTGTCGATCCGCCACATCACCGGTTTGGTTTCGCCGGGCTCACCTTCCCGATCCCACCAGACAGTCACGGCGACGACGGCGCCGGCAAGCAGCAGGAGCAGGCCTATGGTCGTCGTTATCCGCATGTCAGCGCCGCCGCCACCAGAGGAACAACGCCATCAGCAGGGCGAGGCCCGGCAGCACGGCGAGGCTGGTCAGCCGGAGCGCCGAGGTCTGACTTTCGTCGAGCACCAGCCGCCGGAAGGCGTAGGGACGTGCACGGATGTCGGTGAGCGGCTTCGCGCCGGTCAGCCAGCGCGCGGCGTTGATCAGCAACTGTCCGTTGCCGCCTGAGTAGATGTGGGCGTTGGTGGCAAAGTCGCTGTCGCCGATCACGACGGCGCGGCTCTCTGTCTCGCCCAGCCTGCGGAGCGCGATCGCCGCCAGTGCGTACCGACCCGGCTGACGGTTCCCGCCGGGCTGGATCAGAACGCCCGCCTCGGTCGTCACGGCCACTGGCGCTGCGACGCCGTTCGCATCGACGGCCGGTGCGCCGGGCCACTCCGTGGCGTCGTCGCGGACAAGCTCGACCGGCGCGGCGCCGGGGAAGTAGGTTGTCTCCAGCCCGCGGCCGACCTCGGAAGGCGGATAACGGTCCGTGAGGACGGCGGGCGTCAGCGGGTCGTCGCCGACATGCACGGACCTGTCGGCCACCTGGGCCTCGCCGACTGTCAGGCCGAGGGGCTCGGCGAGGCTGCGGATGAAGGCCGGCGACTGCGGGTCGGCGAGCAGCAGCAGCCCACCTCCGCCGTCGCGCCAGGCTTCCAGCGCCGCCAGCCTCGGTCCGTCGATGGGTCGCCGCGGCCCGGCGATCATGACCGCGGTGCAGCCGTCCAGATCCGGCGCCGCCGCAGAGACCGGCCGGAGAGCGAACAGGGCGCGCTGCAGCCCGTCTGCAGCGCGGGAGAGTCCGGCCGGGCCGGTATCGCCGGTTTCCGGTCCGCCCAGATCGGTCATCACGCAGATTGTCCTGGCCGCAATCCCTGCCACCTGCATCAGCCCCTCGGTAAAGGCGCGTTCGCCGATGGCGGCCGTCTCGACAGACCGCTCGCCCTGCCGGAAGACGGTCACGCCCGATCCGGTCACACCCAGGGTTCGGGCCGCGCCCGGGTTCAGTTCGGGATCGACGAAGCGGATGGTCAGCGCCGCACTTTCGCGAGCATAGAGATCGAGCAGACGCCGCGCCGCCTCGCGTTGCGCGCGGAATGCCGCCGTGTCGGGGAACAGCGCCACCGCCTCGACCGGCTTGTCGATACGGGCCAGCGCCTCCAGCGTGGTCGGCGAGAGCGTGTACTGGCTGGACGCAGTGACGTCGGCGCGCCAGGGGGCGAGGCTGACGACGACGTTGGCGAACACGGCCAGCGCGATGAGGATGGCCGACATCGTGGCGACATTGCCGCCAATCAGCGCCCGCCGCAGGCCGATGTCCCGGATGCTCCGGATGCCACCCGCCGCCGCCCAGAGAGCGGACAGCAGCGCCGCGAGCAACAGCAGCAGGATCCATGAAATGCGCAGTTCCGGCCAGAGCAGACCGACCAGCGCGGCCAGCGCCAGGCTCGACGCCGAGAGCGCCAGCCAGAGGTGGCGGTCCCGTCCTGAGATCCTTTCCGAACTACTCACAGCCAGCGCCTCGTCTCGATGACCCGGACGGCGAGAAACAGGGCCACGGTGGCCACACTGACGGGCAGCACAATCGCCCGAAGATCGACGATGCCACTGGCCAGTTCATCGAACTGGTTGGCCAGCGAAAGGGCGGCCTGCGCTTCCGGGGTGACCGCCGGCACCAGAGACAGAAGGGCCCCGGAAAACCAGACGGCCAGGATCAGGCCCGCTCCCAGCACGAAACCGAGTGCCTGATTCCGTGCCAGTGCCGCGCCAAGTGTCGCCAGCGCAAGAAACAGCGAAGCCACAAGCGCGATGCCGAGGTAGCTGCTCAACAGGACGGCCCAGTCCGGATCGCCGTAAAGCGCAAGCAGCCCGGCCAGCGGCAGCGTTCCGGCGAGCCAGCCCGCGACCGTCAGCAGCCCGGCGAGATACATCCCGGCGATGACTTCCAGATCGGAAACCGGCGCGGTGAGTGTGAGTTCGATGGTGCCTTCCTCGAACTCGCGCGTGACCAGCCGCGCGGCGAGGGCGGGCACCAGAAACATGAGCGCGAAGAGGATCCAGCTCAGTGCGCCCCGCATCGAGGTTTCGAGATGGGTGGCCGGGCTGGTCGCGAAACCGTAACCGGCGGCGAACAGGAACACGGCTGTCAGCACCCAGGCCGCGGGTGAGCGGCAGAGCACGCCAAGTTCCGCGGTGGCGATGGCGAAGATGCGGCTCACGATGCCCGCGCCGCCGCCTCGTCCTCGCCCAGCAGGCGGAGAAAGGCGCCCTCCAGATCGTCCCGTTCGCTTGTAAGCCGCTGCAGCGGGATGCCGGCGCCGACCACGGTCTCGGCGACTCGCGCCGTATCGGTTTCGGCACCCAGCACGAAGCGGCAGACCGTGAGACCGTCAGCCTCCGAGGCTTCGATGTCTCCGGCAGCCAGCGGCGACAGCAGGGCGATGAGGCGAGCCGCGGGTGCGCCAGCCTCGACCACGAAGCGGGCCTCGGAGCCGTCGCTCCGGCGGCGCTCGCCGAGGATCCGTCCGCGGCCCATCACCAGAACCCGGTCGCAGATCTGTTCGGCCTCGGGCAGCACATGGCTGGAGAAGACAATGGTATGCGATTGCCCGAGCTCGCGGATCAGGTTCCGAACCTCCACGATCTGTACCGGATCGATGCCGCTCGACGGCTCGTCCAGGATCAGGATGTCCGGTTCGTGCAGGATGGCCTGGGCGAGGCCGGCGCGCTGTTTCAGCCCCTTGGAGAGCCGGCCGATCAACGTATCGGCGCGCGGGGCAATGCCGCAGCGTTCCATCGCCCGGTCGATCATCTCGCGCCGGCGCGCGCGCGGCAGGCCGTAGATCCGGGCGCGCGCCGACAGGTAGTCGCGGACGGTCATGTCGCGCCGGATCGGGGTGCCTTCGGGCAGATAGCCGATGCGCCGTCGCATGTCGCGTGCTCCCGGTCCCGCGCCGCCAACGCTCTCGCCGCCGACTTCGATCGATCCCGCCGTCGGCGCGAGGAAGCCCGCCAGCATCCGAATGGTCGTGGTCTTGCCCGCGCCGTTGGGGCCGAGCAGGCCGACGGTCTCCCGCGGGGCGACGCTGAAGCCGACGCCGCGGACCGCCTCGGCGGCTCCGTAGCGTTTCACGAGGTCCACGGCGCGGATCGCCGGCGTTTCAGCCACGCTTTGCCGCCTTGGGGACGAAAGGCACGTTGCCGATGATGCCAATGTCGGAAAGCTCCCGGCGCTCGGCCTCGCTCAGCCCGAGAATGCCGCCGAGAACACCGTCATTGTGCTCGCCGACGGTGGGGGCGGGCCATTCAAGCGCGCCGCGTTCGCCATCGATGCGATAGGGCGAGGCAGGGTGCGGCTTCCGGCCGACATGGGCGCGTTCGATCTCGACCCAGAACCCGCGCGCGGCAAGCTGCGCGTCGTCCAGCAGTTCGTCGCCCCGCAGCACAGGCGCTGCGGCCACGCCGGCCGCCTGCAGCTTCTCGGCCGCCTGCTTCGCGGACATGCCACGCGTCCAGCCGGCGATGGCCGCGTCCAGTTCGCCGTGTCCGGTGTGGCGGCCTTCGGCGTTGGCGAACCGGTGGTCTGATGCCAGATCGTTCCGTTCCATGGTCCGCGCCAGCGCCTGCCACTCTTCGTCCGATGCCACCGCGACCGTGAGCCAGTCGTCCTCGCCGGCGCAGGGATAGATGCCCTGTGGTGCGTAGAGCGGATGCCGGTTGCCTGTCCGCGGCGGCGCCTCGCCGGTCAGTCCCTGATGAATGGGGCCGTGAATGCCGAGCTGAAGCATGCACTCGACCTGGGCGATGTTGATGAACTGGCCCTCGCCCGTGCGCTTGCGGTGGAGGATGCCGACGAGCAACGCCGCCGCGGCGTTGATGCCACCGCAGGCGTCGCCATAGGCGATGTGCGTCTGGATCGGCGGCCCGTCCGGCTCGCCCGTCAGATGCGGCAGGCCGGCGCCGTGCTCCACGGTCGAGCCGTAACCCCGATATCCCGCCCACGGCCCGGTCGACCCGAACCCCGGCATGGACAGCATGACGATCGACGGATTGACCTTCTTCAGGTCCTCGTAACCGAGGCCGAGCTTCGGCATGACCGGCTGGGCTTGGTTCTCGATCACGGCGTCGGCGCGTTCGACCAGCCGCAGCACCAGAGCGCGGCCCCGCTCGGTCGTCAGGTCCAGCGTCACGCCCAGCTTGTTGCGGTTCATCAGGTTGAAGGCCGCGGTGGTCTCGTGGACCATCTGGCTGAGGGTCTCCTCGGTGTGCTCCCAGCCGCGCCACCAGTCGGCGTACTGGCAGGCCTCCACCTTGATGACCTCGGCGCCCATGTCGGCAAGATGTCGTGCTGCCAGAGGACCGGACCAGCCCATGGTGAAGTCGACCACCCGGACATCGCGGAGCGGCTTCATGCGGCGCCTCTCAGGTCCGAGGCGGCGAGCGCGTCGATCTCCGGATCGGCCATGCCGAGCCGTCCGGACAGGATCGTGCGGGTATCCGCACCCAGCCGCGGCGCGGTGCCGCCCTGACGCAGTGGCGTGGCGGCGAATTTCCACGGGATCACAGGCGCCTGGAAGCTGCCGCCGTCCGGCAGGCCGTAGGTCCCGAAGACCTCGCGGGCCTGGAAGTGATCCAGTTCCGACAGCTCCTCCATGGTCGGGATCAGCGCGAATGGCAGCCGTCGGGCCTGGCCCTCGTGGAACCATTCCTCGGCGCGCCGCGCGGCCAGCTGCCGGACGAAGACGTCGTCGATCTCGCGCCAGTTGTCGTTGCGGTTCTCGGATGTCTGCAGCCGCGGATCGTAGGCGAACTCGCGCACGCCGATCAGGTCGCAGGCCGCGTACCATTGCAGCGGCGTGACCGTCGAGACGCCGAGCCACGTGCCCTCGGCGCAGGGATAGAGCGTCTGCGGATAGGTCGGACGGAAGCGGTTCACGCCCTTTCGCACGGATTTCTCGCCATCATAGATATGCTTGACCGGACCGATCTCGGTGTAGGTCAGCGTGGCCTCCAGAACGCTCTGGTCGATGGTGCAGCCGGCGTCGCCGGACTCCCGGCCGATCAGCGCGGTGACAATGGCGATGAAGGCCGTCACGCCGGCGGTGATCTGGGCCTGATAGCCGCCCGGAATGACAGGCGGTCCCACCTCGGGGCCGATGGGATAGATGAAGCCGGTCATCGACTGGATGACCGCATCGGTCGCGCGCCAGTCCCGGCGCGGGCCGGTCTGGCCGAACCAGCTCAGGATCGCGCGGATGAGATCGGGACATTCCTGGCCCAGCGGTTCCCGGTCTTCGAGCCCGACCTCGACCAGAACGTCCGCTCCAGCCACCAGCCTTTCTGCCGCCTGCCGGCCCGAGTTCGCACCGATGTCCAGCACCACGCTCTGCTTGTTCGCATTGAGGAACAGGTGCATGCCGCCGTTCTCCGGCGGCGCGCCGACCTTTGCGAAGGGTGGCAGGGTGCGCACCGGATCGCCGGTCACTGGCGGCTCGATCTTGATGACCTCCGCGCCGCAGGCGGCCAGCAGCGCCCCGCAATAGGCCGAAGCGACATTGCCGGCGACCTCGATGACGACATAGCCCGACAGCGCACCGGTCATGCGGATTGCCTCTGCAGCAGGTGGCAGCCGGCGGCACGTTTGCCGCCGATGGATTGCAGTTCGGGCCAGTCCTGCCGGCACACATCCATCACGTGCGGGCAGCGCGGATGGAACTTGCAGCCCGACGGCGGGTTCAGCGCGCTGGCGATCTCGCCTGTGACAAGCTGTTCGCTGAGGCCGTGTTTCGGGTCCGGCCGAGGACGGCCGCCAGCAGCGCCTGGGTGTAGGGATGCTTCGGGTCGTCGAAGACCTCAGCGGTGGGACCGATCTCGACCAGATTGCCCAGATACATCACGCCGACCGTGGTCGAAACATGCTCCACCAGCGCGAGATCGTGGGCGATGATCAGGTACGTCAGGCCGAATTCCTTCTGCACGTCCTCCAGCAGGTTGAGGATCTGCGCTCGGATCGAGACGTCGAGGGCGGAAATCGGTTCGTCCAGGACGATGAATTTCGGATTGAGCGTCAGCGCCCGGGCCACGGCAATGCGCTGGCGCTGGCCGCCGGAGAACTCGTGCGGGTAGTTCCCCTTGGACCGCTGCGGCAGGCCGACGATTTCCAGCACTTCGTCGAGACGTTTCTCCAGCTGCTTGCGGTCCATGGCCTGATGCGCGCGGATCGGTTCGGCGAGGATATCCCGCACCTTCATGCGCGGGTTCAGCGAGCTGTAGGGGTCCTGAAACACCGCCTGCGCGTTGCGGCGGTAGGTCTTGATCTGGTTGCGGTCGAGCTTGGTCAGATCGACACCGTCGAAGACGATCCGGCCCTCGGTCGGCTGTTCGAGCAACAGGATCAGCTTGGCGATGGTGGTCTTGCCGCAGCCCGACTCGCCAACCAGCGCAAAGGTCTCGCCGGCCTCGATGCCGAAGCTGACGCCGTCGACCGCCTTAACCGCGCCCTTGGAGCCGCCGAAGGGGAAGCCGCCGCCGACGGGGAAGTGCTTCACCAGATTGTCGATTTCCAGGATCATTTCTTCTCCGTGACCAGCCAGCAGGCGGCGGTATGGCCGGGTGCGATGGTCTCCTCGGGCGGGTATTCCTGCTTGCAGCGCTCCATCACATGCGGGCAGCGGGCCGCGAAACGGCAGCCCTGCGGCGGATTCTGCATGTCCGGCGGGTTGCCGGGGATGGAGTAGAGCCGCTCCCGCCGCCGTCCCAGATGCGGGATCGAATCCAGCAGGCCCTGGGTGTAGGGGTGGCTGGGGTTGGCGAAGATGGTGCCGACATCGCCGATCTCGACGATCCGGCCGGCATACATCACCGCCACGCGGTCGCAGATGTTGGCGGCGACGCCCATGTCGTGGGTGATGAAGATCAGCCCGACGCCGGTCTCCTTCTGGATCTCCCGCAGCAGACGGATGATCTGGACCTGGATGGTCACGTCCAGGTTGCTCGTGGGCTCGTCGGCGATCATGAGCCGCGGGGAGCAGGCGATGGCCATGGCCGCGACGACGCGCTGGCGCATGCCGCCCGAGTACTGGTGCGGGAAATCGTCCAGCCGGCGTTCCGGCGAGGGGATGCGCACCCGGCGCAGCACGTTGACGACGGCTTCCCGGATCGCGGAACGGCCGCGCACCAGATCGTGGTAGCGGAAGGCGGCGCCGACCTGTTCGCCAATGGAGAAGACCGGATTGAGCGATGTCATCGGATCCTGGGAGATCATCGAGACCTTCTTGCCGCGGATCTCCCGGACCATGGTCTCCTCGTCGAGGTCGAGCACGTTGACGCCTTCGATCTCGATCCGGCCCGAGACGGTGCGCGCGCCGGGCTTCGGGATCAGCCGCAGGATCGACAGCGAGGTCATCGACTTGCCCGAACCGGACTCGCCGACCAGGCCCAGAGTCTCGCCGGCGTTCACGTGGAAGCTGACGCCGTCAACGGCCTGCACGGTGCCGCGCTTCAGGAAGATGTGGGTCTTCAGGTCCTCGACTTTCAGGACCGGCTGGTTCGCCTGTGCCGCAGGGTTTGCGTTCATAGCTGCCGCCGCTTCGGATCGAGGGTGTCACGCATCCAGTCGCCGAAGACATTGGCGGCAAGGCAGACGATCATGATGGCGATGCCGGGCAGGGTGATGGTCCACCAGGCGCGGGCCATGTAGGGGCGCGCATCGTTCAGCATCAGACCCCAGGACATCTCCGGCGACTGCACACCCAGCCCCAGGAAGGAGAGGGTGGCCTCGAAGATGATGACCGAACCGAGCTGCAGCGACGCCAGCACCAGCAGCGTGTTGAGCACATTGGGCAGGATGTGCCGCCAGAGAATGACCGGCGTCGAGCACCCGGCCACGCGGGCGAGCTTCACGAAGTCGCGTTCCCTGAGGCTCAGCACCTCGCCGCGGACGATGCGTGCGTACCAGGTCCAGTAGGACAAGACGATCACGATAATGACGGTCGTCATGCCGCCACTGAGTACCGCGGCGAGGACCATGGCCAGCGCCAGTGGCGGGATCGACATCTGGATATCGACCAGCCGCATGATCACCGCGTCCACGACACCGCCGAGATAGGCCGAGATCATGCCCATCATGGCGCCAAGTCCGCCCGAGAGGATGATGGCGTAGATCCCGACTTCCACCGTGACGCGCGCGCCCTCGATGATCCGGCTGAGGATGTCGCGGCCCAGATTGTCCGTGCCCAGCAGATGACCGGCGACGCTGCCGTCCTGCCAGATCGGCGGCTTCAGCGCCTTGCCGAGGTTGAGCGCCGTCGGGTCCCAGGGCGTGATGACGTCGGCGAAGACGGCGCAGAACACCAGCACCACCAGGGTGCCGCCGGCGATCCAGGGCATGCGGCTCGACCGGATCAGCCGGAAGCGGCGCATCAGGCTGGCAACCCCCGACGGGGCCAGCGGCTCGACCGTTTGACCGGAGGCGTTCGTGTTGTGGGCGCTCGGTGTCTCAGTCATGGCGTATCCTCGGATCGAGGACGCCGTAGCTGAGATCGACCAGCAGGTTCACGACGACGAAGAGGATGGCGGAGAAGAGGACACCGACCTGCACCAGCGGGAAGTCGCGGGCGAACAGGGCCTCGACCACCATCCGGCCCATACCGGGCCAGGCGAAGATGACCTCCACCACGAAGGCGCCGGAGAGCATGTTGGCGAAGTAGATGCCCATCATGGTCACCAGCGGTACGGCGGCATTCCGTAGCGCGTATCTCCATACCACGACGCGGTTCGGCACGCCGATGGCGCGGGCCATGCGGACATGATCGGAATCCAGCACGTCCAGCATGGTCGAGCGCAGCATTCGGGTCATCGCGGCGACCGGATACCAGCCGAGGGCGATGGCCGGCATGATCAGGCTGTCGAAGCCTTCGCGGCCGAAGGCGGGCAGCCAGCCGAGCTGGACGGAGACGAAGAGGATCAGCAGCAGGCCGACCCAGAAATTCGGCATCGCCTGTCCGAGCATCGCGAACAGCTTGGCGAAATTGTCGAACCAGGAGTCCCGGTAGACGGCCGACAGCACGCCGAAGGGAATGGAGAGCGCCAGGGCGAAGACGAGCCCGGCGATGGCCAGCTCAAGCGTCGCCGGCAGGCGGTCGAGGATCAGCGGCAGCGCGGGCTGTTCCCAGCGGTAGGAATTCCCGAAGTCCCCCTGCACCGCATTGCCGATGAAGATCAGGTATTGCTGCAGCAGGGGCAGATCGAGACCGAGCCTTTTCCTGAGATGCTCGACCATCTCGGGCGTGGCGTCGATCGGCAGGAGCAGCAGGGTCGGATCGTCCATCCGCGAGATGACGAAGATGATCGCGGAAGCGCCGACGATCGAGACGATACCCTGCAACAGACGCTTGATGACGTAGTTCAGCATGATGCCGACACTGACTCCCCGGAAGTCGGGTTTCGGTCCGCCGGCGCTGTGCTGCCGGCGGGCTCCGTCAGGAAAGGCGGCCGGGCCGGCCCCTTGTCGGACCGGCCCGGCCTGCGCAAACCGGTTACTGCTTCAGACCGATTTCCTGCAGCTTCCGCCAGAAGCCCATCCAGGGCCACGGATTGTAGGCAACCTTGGTTTCGCGCCAGGCGAAGGTGACCAGCGGCACATACGTCGTGATGCCGCCGGCGACTTCCTCGTACTTCTTCCGGCCGATCTTCTTCAGCAGCGCGATCCGCTCGGTCGGATCCATGATGGTCGCCTGTTCCTCGATCAGCTTGTCCATCTCGGGATCGCAATAGTGCGAATAGCTGCCCCAGCCCTTGCCTTCCTCGTAGCAGTGCATGTGGCCCGACCACGGCGTGCCCGGATCGGCGACGACGCCATGACCCCACATGTGGGTCAGGATGCCGTCGTTCTGCGGTTCGCGGCTGCGGCTGTTACGGGCCAGCCAGGGCGCGTACTCCTCGCCCACGACCTTGCAGCGGATGCCGATCTGGCCGAGATAGGCGTAGAAGGCCTCGCCATATTCCTTGATGTTCGGCTCGCGCGGCGTGATCAGGTTGTAGCAGTTGACGTCGAAGCCATCGGCATAGCCGGCCTCCACCATCAGTTCCTTCGCCTTCGCGGGATCGTACGGATACGGCTCCAGATCGGCGTCATAGGCGGATGAACCCGGCGTCGTCGTGGTGTAGCGCTGGGCCTGACCGAACAGCACGTTCTCGATGATGCCTTCCATGTCGACCGCCAGAGCTGCTGCCCGGCGGACGCGCACGTCCTTGAACGGGTTGTCGTTCCGGCCGGGCAGCTTGTCCATGTACTGCGGCAGGGTCATGAACAGGTTGTTGCCGGACGGCCGGGAGGCCGTGGCGATGCCGTCCATGTTCTTGACATCCTCGATCATCGCCGGCGGCACCGCATCGATCCAGTCCACGGCGCCGGTCTGCAGCGCCGCGACGCGGGTGATGTCTTCGGGAATGATCTTGATGGTCAGGTTCTTGACCCCGGGACGATGCTCCTGGTTCCAGTAGTCGTCATGCGCCTCGAGGACGAACTCCTCCTTCACCTTCCGGTCCACCAGCTTCCACGGGCCGGTACCGTCGGGACGCTTCTGGATCTCTTCCTCGGTGTGGCTGTTGTAGTAGGCCTCGGAGATGCCGTAGAGCCGCATCAGTCCGGCGCCGGGAATGAAGGTGCCGTCCGGCTCCTTGAAGATGATCTTGAAGTGATGGTCGTCGATCACGTCGATCCGGTCGACCTTGGCCTGATAGTGCGGCCACTTGCTGACATCCGGATTGGCCAGGCGCTTGTGGGCGAAGACCATGTCGCTGGCCTTCAACTCGCCGCCATGGTGAAACTTGACGCCCTTGCGCAGCCAGACCTCGATGACCGGCAGGCCGTCGACCTCGGTAAGCTCCCATTTTTCGGCCAGCCAGTTCTTCACCTCCAGGGTGGGATCGGGCTGCAGAAGCTGCTCGTTGATGTTGCCCAGAATGTACCAGTCGACGCCCGCTGCGGCGCGCGTGACATCCAGCATGGTGGATTCCGCGGCCTGGGCGATGGTGAGCGATCCTGTGGCCGGCTCCGCCGCCTGGGCCGTCGCACAGAAGGCCAGAGCCGCTGCACCGGCGATCGCGCCTGCACAATACTTCATGATGTCTTCTCCCCTTGCGCGGCCTACCTTCGGCGTCTTGGGGCGTCGATTGAAGTAGTGCCGCAAAAAATCGAGGCTCCTCCACCTCGCTACTCAAATGATGACGCTCTGTTCGGCGCTGTCAAACCCAAACTGCCGTCGGGTAAGGTATCTGATTTTTGCATGTTTCATATACGGCGGCATGGTCTAATCATTGCTGCGGGGAGGAAATTGACGTTTTGGACAAGCTGCTTGTAGCGAACCGCGGCGAGATCGCGGTGCGGGTGATTCGTGCCGCCACTGATCTTGGATTTCAGACGGTCGGCATCTTCCCGGAGGACGACCGGGACAGTCTGCATGTGACGATGGCGGAAGAGGCGGTGCAACTTCCCGGTGCAGGCGCTGCGGCCTATCTGGACATCGATGCAGTGATCAAGGCGGCCGCCGATACCGGCTGCGACGCCATCCATCCCGGCTACGGTTTCCTGTCCGAACGTCCAGATTTCGCCAAGGCCTGTGCAGCAGCCGGCCTGACCTTCGTCGGTCCGACGCCCGAACTGCTATCGCTCTTCGGCGACAAGGCGCGAGCCCGTGCGGCGGCGGTCGCGGCCGGCGTTCCGGTGCTGCGCGGTCTCGACCATTCGATTTCACTCGATGAAGCGCGGGAATTCCTCGTGTCGCTGGGCGAAGGCGGTGCGGTGATGCTGAAGGCTGTGGCCGGCGGTGGCGGCCGTGGATCGCGCGCTGTCACGTCGGCCGACCAGCTGGACGCCGCTTTCCGCAACTGCCAGTCCGAGGCCCGTTCGGCTTTCGGTGTCGAGGACCTCTATGTCGAGGAGTTCCTGCCCCGCGCCCGGCACGTCGAGGTGCAGATCCTGGGCGACAGCACCGGCACGGTCGCCCATCTGGGCGAGCGCGAATGCAGCGTGCAGCGGCGGTTCCAGAAGGTCGTCGAGGTTGCGCCGGCGCCGGGGCTGGACGCCGGGCTTCGCGGGAAGATCATCGAGGCCGCCGTCCGCTTCGCGACGGAGACCGGCTATGTCAGCCTGGGCACCTTCGAGTTTCTCGTGGACGCCCGCGCCGAACCGGCCGGTCAGCCCTTCGTCTTCATCGAGGCCAATGCCCGGCTGCAGGTCGAGCACACGGTGACCGAAGCCGTCACCGGCGTCGATCTGGTTCAGACCCAGCTACGGCTTGCCGGCGGGGCCAGTCTCGGCGAACTGGGGCTCGACGATCCAGCCGTGGCCGTGCCGCGTGGCCATGCAATCCAGGCGCGCGTCAACATGGAAACGCTGGAGGCAGATGGTTCTGTGCGTCCCGGCGGCGGCATCATTGCGGCCTACGAACCACCGGGCGGACCGGGCGTGCGCGTCGACGGCTTCGGCTATGCCGGCTACGAGACAAGCGGGCTCTACGATTCGTTGCTCGCCAAGGTGATCTGCCATGCGCCGGGTCCGCGGTTCGCGGATGCGGTGACCCGGGCCGGCCGCGCGCTGGACGAGTTCCGGCTGGAAGGTGTCGAAACCAATATCCCCTTCCTCAAGGCCGTGATCGAGCACGGGGATTTCGCCGCCGGTGCAGTGCACACGCGCTGGGTAGACGAGAACCTGCCTGCACTGGTCGAGACCGCTTCTGGTTTCCGTTCGCGCTTCCAGCGGGATGGCGCCGCAGCCGAAGCGGAAGACGATGCCGGCGGCTATGCCGGCGCACGCGTCGATGCCCGCGATCCGCTGGCGCTGTTCGCCCATGATGCCCGGACCAGGGCGGAGAAGGGTAACGCGCCGGCCGGTGGACCTGCGGCGCCCGCTGCGCCGGACGGCGCCGACGGCCTGAGGGCGCCGATCCAGGGCACCATCGTTTCCGTCGACGTCGCGGTCGGCGATACGGTCCGCAAGGGCCAGCAGGTCGCCGTGGTCGAGGCCATGAAGATGGAGCACGTGATCCGCGCCGAGCAGGGCGGACTGGTGCGCAAGGTCACCATGAAGGCCGGCGACGTCGTCCGTCAGGGCTATCCTGTCGTCTTCGTCGAGGCCGGGGCGGGCGACGACACCGGAGAGGTCGCCGCGGCCGAGGCAGTCGATCCGGATCACATCCGCGCCGACCTGCAGGAAGCCATCGACCGGCACGCGCTCACCCTGGACGAGAACCGGCCCGACGTGGTCGCCAAGCGCCACGGGCTGGGCTTCCGCATGCCGCGCGAGAACATCGCGCGCCTGTCCGACGCCGGATCGTTCCAGGAATACTGGCCGCTGGTCGTCGCTTTCCAACATCACCGCCACGACATGGACACGCTGCGCAAGCGCACGCCAGCCGATGGTGTCGTCGCCGGCACCTGTTCGATCAATGGCGACCTGTTCCCCGATGACCGCTCCCGCGCCGTCATCGTCTCCTATGATTACACCGTGCTCGCCGGCACCCAGGGGCGGCGCAACCACTACAAGCAGGACCGGATGTACGAACTGGCGGACCGCTTCCGCCTGCCGCTGATCCTGTTCTCCGAAGGCGGCGGCGGCCGGCCCGGCGACGACAACACCGGCCCGCGGGTCGCCATCGACACCACGACCTTCACCACCTTCTCCAAGCTGAGCGGGCTGGTTCCGATGGTGGGCATCAACAATGGCCGCTGCTTCGCCGGCAACACGGCGCTGCTGGCCTGCTGCGATGTCCTGATCGCCACCGAGGCGTCGACCATCGCGATGGGCGGTCCGGCGATGATCGAGGGTGGCGGGCTCGGCGTCTACACGCCCGAGGAAGTAGGACCGATGTCGTTCCAGGTGCCGAACGGCGTCGTCGACATCCTGGTCAAGGACGAGGACGAGGCGGTCGACACCGCCAAGAAATATCTCTCCTATTTCCAGGGCGCGGTGGACGAATGGGAAGCCCCCGACCAGCGCCCGCTGCGGCATGTCATTCCGGAGAACCGCGTCCGGCTCTACGACATGCGCGACGTGCTGCATGGTCTTGCGGACAAGGATTCTGTGCTGGAGATCCGCGAGAAGTTCGGCATCGGCGTCATCACCGCCTTCATCCGCATCGAAGGCCGGCCGATGGGCGTCATCGCCAACAACCCGCATCATCTGGCCGGCGCGATCGATTCCGACGGCGCGGACAAGGCGACACGCTTCATGCAGCTCTGCGACGCCTTCGACATCCCCGTTCTCAGCCTGGTCGACTGCCCCGGCATCATGGTCGGTCCGGATGTCGAGCGGGAGGCGCTGGTCCGCCACTCGGCGCGCATGTTCAATGTCGGCGCCAACATGACGACCCCGCTGTTCACCGTGATCGTCCGCAAGTGCTACGGCCTGGGCGCGCAGGCCATGTGCGGCGGCGGCACGCTTGTCGGGTTCATGACCGTCGCATGGCCCACCGCCGAGTTCGCCGGCATGAACATCGAAGGCTCGGTCAAGCTCGGCTACCGCAACGAACTGATGGCGATCGAGGACCCGGACGAACGCCTGCAGATGTTCCAGGAGCGCGTGGACAAGGCCTACGAGACCGCGCGCGCGGTCAATGCCGGGACGGGCGGCGGCATTGACGACGTGATCGATCCGGCGGAGACCCGGACCTGGATCGGCAACAGCCTGAGACGCCTGCCGCCGGTGCCGCCGCGGACGGGCAAGAAGTACCCCTATATCGATACCTGGTGAACGCCGGCCCCGAGCCGCACACCGGAGGGAGGAGCAGAGACATGGCCGATGGATCCAACGCCGACGGGAATGTGGGCAGCGTTACCGGCGCCTTCAGGGAGCGGCGCGAGAAGATCCGCACCGAGATGGGCGGCCTCGACAAGATCGACCGCTTGCACAACCGCGGTTCCTACACGGTCCGGGAGCGGATCGACCGCTTTCTCGATCCGGACAGTTTCGTCGAACTCGGCACCTTCGCGCGCTCGGAACGGCCGGAGGACGCGGGCCGCTCGCCGGGCGACGGCAAGATCGGCGGCTATGGCACCGTCGGCGGGCGCACCGTCTGGGTGGGTGGCGACGACCTGACCGTGCTGCGCGGTTCCAGTTCCGTCGTCGGCGGCAAGAAGAAGTCGCGCATGCTTCATCAGGCCATCGACCACGGCCACCCCTTCGTCTTCTTCGGCGAGACGGGCGGCGCGCGCATCCCGGACACGCTGGGATCGGAAGGCTTCCTGAAGGTGACGCCGAGTGTCGACGTGCACCGTCGGCACCGCGCGATCCCGATGGCCACGGCCATTCTGGGCAACTGCTTCGGCGGGGCGTCGTTCCACGGCGCGTTCTCGGATTTCGTGGTGCAGTTGCAGGGTTCCTGCATGGCCGTGACCAGCCCGCGCGTGGTCGAGATCGCCACATCCGAGAAGGTGAGCTTCGAGGATCTGGGCGGTGTGAAGGTGCACGAGAAGATCACCGGCATGATCGACGCCGCGGCCGAGACCGAGGACGAGGCGTTCGAGCTGATCCGGAAGTTCCTGTCCTACATGCCGTCGAACGCCTGGGAGCTGCCGCCGGAGACGGAATTCCAGGGTCTCGCCGAGATCGACGAGAGCATCTACGACCTGATCCCGATGCGCCGGACCCGCGCCTACGACATGCGCAAGGTGCTGCGTTACCTGTCCGATGACGACGACTTCCTGGAGCTGAAGCCGCGGTTCGCCGGCAGCATCCTTACCGCGCTGAGCCGGATGGGCGGGCGCACCGTCGGTTTCATCGCCTCGCAGCCGATGCACTATGCCGGTGCGCTGTCGCCGGCCGCCTGCGACAAGATCACGGCGTTCATCTGCCTCTGCGACGCCTTCAACATCCCGATCGTCTTCCTGCAGGACGTGCCGGGCTTCATGGTCGGCACCAAGGTCGAGCACGACAAGCTGCTCAGCCGGGCGATCATGCTGATCGAGGCGCTGTCGCTCTGCCGCGTGCCACGCATATCGCTGGTCTTCCGCAAGGCCTTCGGCCTGGCCTATTTCGCCCTCGGCGGCACCAACATGGGCTCCGACGTGGTCGCGGCCTGGCCCAGCGCGGAACTCTCCTTCATGGATCCCGATGTCGGCGTGAACGTCGTGCATGGCGGCCGCCTGGCTGAGGCCGAGGACACGGAAGCCGAACGCAAGGCCCTGATCGAGCAGTGGACGAAGGACACCGATCCCTATGGCGGCGCCGGCATCTTCGAACTCGACGAGATCATCGATCCGGCCGAGACGAAGCGGTGGCTGCAGTCGCAGATCCGGCGTCTGCGCGTGCAGCCGAAGCCCTGGGGCCAGCCGAACCCGCTCGCCTACTGGCCGACCTGCTACTGACAGAAGCGATTCAGTCTCGCCCGCTCCCGGCAGGTGACGGCGGTGGTCGGCGGGCGCCATCCAGGCGCCTTGTCGGCATCGAGTAGTGTGTGATTACCCGGAATCCGGCGACTGCAATCGAATTGTGTGTCGGTTGTCACACCGCCCGTCAGGCCCTTGATCCGGCAAGTATTTTCTAGCCCTGCGCGCTGGCTGTTTCCGCCTTGCCCGTATAGGATGCAGAGGCGGATCGGGCGTGAGTTGAGGCGTGACGGATCAGACCGAAAAGAAGGCAGGAACCGGCACCCCGGCCCCGCTGAGCGCGGGCCCGACCCCGATGTATGTCCCGACGGACCCGCTGTTCGGGGATCAGTGGCATCTGAATGGCACGTTCCCTACAAGCCGGTTCGTTGATATCCGGATTACCGATGTGTGGGACGAGTACCGCGGCAATGGTGTCGTGGTTGGTATCGTTGATGACGGGGTACAGTGGCGGCACCCAGACTTGATCGCCAATTATGACCAGTCTCTCGACTACAATTCCTACAGCGGCGATGAGGACGCAACGCCGAACGCAGGAGACGGCCACGGAACCGCCGTTGCGGGCATTATCGCAGCGGATGACAACAATATTGGCGGCACCGGGGTTGCGCCGGACGCTACCATTGCAGGGTTCCGGATCGACCTGGAGAACGGTCTGATCCATGAACGGATTCTGGATAGCCTCAACCTTCAGCACCTAGTCGATGTTTCCAACAATAGTTGGGGATATCTGTATCCATTTCTCGACAATCTCAACACTGATGAATTCGCTCCCTACAAAGAAGCGCTAGAAAATGGTATTGAAAATGGTCGCGATGGACTTGGTACAGTATGGGTGTTTGCCGCCGGAAACAGTGGTGAAATCAACGACAAGACGAGTAATCATGGACTGCAGGATTCTCGGTATACGATAGCGGTTGGCGCGGTTGAGGAGGATGGCAAAGCCAACAGTTATTCTACCCCTGGCAGTTCAGTCATCGTTAGTGTTCCGGTTAATGACAAAGAAAACGGTCTGCTTACCACGACCGATCTTTTAGGTTCAGACGGGTACAGTACCGGCGATTACATGAGCGATTTTGGGTTTACATCCGGTGCCGCAGCCGTTGTCAGTGGTGTTGTGGCGCTAATGCTGGAGGCCAACCCTGAGCTGGGCTACCGCGATGTTCAGCAGATTCTTGCCTATAGTGCTGATCCGACCTATCGCAATAATTTCGAGTACTCGGTCGCCCTTACCGGTAGCAATACTTGGAATGGCGGCAGGACCGCGCGGGGTAACGAGGTCGGTTTCGGTGTAGTCGATGCCCATGCTGCAGTGCGTCTGGCCGAGTCTTGGCGATTGCAGTCGACTTCGGCGAATGAAGGCGTCATTGAGCTGTTTTCAAGCGATGATTTCGCCGACATTCCATTGAAGAGCTGGGGAGATGTGACTCTTGCTGAAGCCAGCATCGACGTTGCGGACTTCCGAATTGAGTGGATTGAGCTGGAGCTGCAAGTCACACATTCTCGACCGTCTGAACTTCTTTTCTGGATAGAAAGAGATGGTCGGACTGCTGCGCTGTGGAATCAGGATTCCGATATCGAGGACTACTTTCCCACACTAAGGTTCAACGGCGACAAGTATACATTTAATAGTCTGGCTGGATTCGGCGATCTCGCGGCTGGCGAATGGTCTTTTCGCATTGAGGACAATCGCCAGGGGACGCTGGGTGATGTCGGGGATTGGAGCGTCAGGCTTTATGGCCGGCACACTGGCGGCGCGGACAACTATATCTATACGGATCGATTTGCTGAAATCGCGGCCATCGAACAAGAGGCAGACCGGACAACTCTTTTTGACAGCCATGGGCACGACCGAATCAACCTTGCCGCGACCAGCATCGCGTCAAACATAACGCTGATCAGCGATGTTGCCGGCCAGATCGCCGGCGGCGACTTCAGCGTAGCCTCTGGTACCGTGATTGAGGATGTGACGGGCGGCGATGGTGACGACACAATTCAGGGCAATCGTTCCGCCAATCTGATTGAAGGCGCACGTGGCTCAGACTTTTTGAGTGGGGGCGGAGGCGATGACAGCCTCTTCGGCGGTTCGGGTGCGGATACCCTTGTTGGTGGCAGCGATGCGGACTATCTCTCGGGTGGTGACGGATCGGACCGTTTTGTCTTTTCACAAGTGTCGGGTCGCGGGAATGTCATCGTTGATTTCGAAGCTGGTGACCGGCTGGATCTGTCTGGCCTGACCGCACACTTCACCGATGTAATCCAAACGAGCGCCACAGACGGGCTGGTCGTGTCTGTGGGTCATCATTTCAATGTGCTCCTTGCCGGGTACGTTGGCGGACAACTTCTTGAAGATGATCTCGATCTAGTCGCGGCTGCCGTGGTGATGCCAGACGCGGGAGAATTGCCCGACGACGGTGCGCCGTTGCCAGGCAGTACCGTTTCCGGACGATCCTCTTCCCTCGAGACAATTGCGGGCACCGACGGCGACGATGTGTTCCTGCCTGGAGAGGGTGACGATGTGATGTTCGGCGGTGATGGCGACGACCTGTTCCGCCATAGCCCATCTTCGAACTACCAAAATGGCAACGACACAATTTTTGGCGGCAATGGGGATGACATATTCGAGGGAGCCTACCGGGGATATACCGAGTTCCACGGTGACGCCGGAGACGACGAGACGTTCTTCGAGGCGCCCGCGGACGGCCCGAACTACATCATTATCGATGAGCAGTTTGGTGGAAGCGGATCAGACACGCTGCGAACCGGTGACATAGGCGTCACCGGTTCGCTTTTCGGCGGCGAAGGACATGATTGGCTGATCGGCGTCCCTGTTACCAGAGTTGTCGATGGCGGCGATGGCGATGACATCATTTTTGCCGACTTTGAACGTGACCGCACCCGGGGCCAGCTATCGCTGCAGGGCGGGGCCGGCGACGACGTGATTCTTGTCTCCCAGAACAGCGATACAGGGGATCGGATGATCCCGGTTTTGCTGTTGGGCGATGACGGCGATGACCTGTTGGTCGGCGGAGATGAAATCGGAAATATTGTGGGCGGAGATGGGAATGACACCATAATTGGTGGTGGCTCCAAAGATCTCGTTTCCGGTGGCGAAGGCGCAGACGTATTTTCCATGCGCGGCGCGGGAACCTTTACCTATGAGGAACGCCACAACGCTTTTGTAACTGAGGCAACGGTTGTTCGGGGATTCGATCCCGACGCTGATCGGATAGAAATAGGTGTGGCCGGCGCAACCTTCGAGCAGCTTCAGATTGATGCCGCATACGGAGGCTATGGGCCACTCGGGACGCTTGTTTACTTCGATGACACTCACATGATTGTGCTCGAAGGTGTCACGCCGGACGAAATTTCCGAAGATTTCTTCATCGATTTCCTTGAAATTCCAGGCGCGCCAGTTCAGGGCACGAGCGGCGACGATGTCTTTGGCGGCTCGGCAAGCTCCGATTTCGTTAGCGCTGGCGCGGGCGACGACCTCTTTTCTGGCGACCTCGGCGGCGATGACCGTCTGTTCGGCGGTCGTGGAAACGACACGCTCCTGGCTTCGGACGATGATGACAGGATCTATGGCGGTAGTGGCGATGACTCTCTTGATGGTGGAGACGGTTTCGATCTTCTGGAGGGTGGTTCCGGGAACGATATCTTGGTCGGAAGCGCTGGCGCTGATCGCCTCGATGGCGGTTCTGGCAATGACTCCTTGTTTGGCGGTGACGATAACGACACCCTGGTCAGCGGGGGCGGCGCGGATAGCTTGTTTGGGGGTGACGGCGCGGACTTTTTCATCGCTGGTGCCCACACGCGAACGATTGATGGTGGAGCAGGATACGACACTGCTGATTTTTCCTTCGCCAACACTGTTGTGGTGGACCGTGCTTCTCAAACGGTGATCGCGGACGGTCACATTGTTCAAATACGGGGTGTCGAGCAGCTTGCTGGCGTGACTGACGGCAGCACCGAAGCGACTTCAATCTTGTATGGCTTGGGTAACGGAACGCCTTTGGTCGGCGATACCACCTCCGAGTTGATTATCGGATCTGATGCAGCCGAGCGTCTAGACGGTGGAGGAGGCGACGATTCCATCTTCGGGGGCGACGGGACCGACTCGCTGTTTGGCGGATCGGGAGACGATTTGATATCCGGCGGCGCAGGCGGCGGCTTGCTCGACGGTGGCGACGGCCTCGACATGGCCGATTTCTCCTTTGCAACCGAAGCGGTGTTGTCCGACGACGGGCTGACGGTGATCGCCGACGGCGAGGTCTACCAGCTTGTTTCCATCGAGAACGTGATCGGTGTGACGCCGCCGATCAGCGACGCCGCCGACACGATCGCCGGCACCGCCGCCGCCGACACCATCGACGCGCTTGGCGGCGACGACTCGGTCGATGGTCTCGCCGGCGACGACAGCCTGCTGGGCAATGACGGCAACGACACGCTGAACGGCGGGGCAGGCGCGGACAGCCTGTATGGCGGGGCCGGCGACGATCTGCTGGATCCGGGCGCGGGCGGCGGGCTGGTCGACGGCGGCGAAGGCGTCGACACGGCCGATTTCTCCTTCGCCACCGATGCGGTCTTCCATGCCGACAGCAACACGGTCATCGCCGATGGCGCGACCTACCAGCTTGCCGGCATCGAAAGCCTCACCGGCGTGAGCTACGCGCCCAGCGCCCAGGACGATCCCCTCACCGGCACCGACGGCGCCGACACCATCTCCGCCCTAGCCGGCAACGACACCGTGGACGGCGGGGCCGGTACGGACCGGATCTATGGCGGCGCCGGCAACGATGTCATCGATGGCGGCTTCGGCTACGACACGCTCTACGGCGGCGCTGGCGACGACGCGCTCTCCGGCGGCGAGGGCGATGATGTGCTGGCTGGCGTGGCGGGCGACAACACGCTCGACGGCGGCGGCGGGAACGATCTGCTCGAAGGCAGCGAGGGCCGCGACAGCCTGCTCGGCGACGAGGGCGACGACACGCTATACGGCGGCCGCGGCGACGACACGCTGGATGGCGGCGCCGGCATCGACCTTGCGGATTATTCCTACGCCAGCCAGGGGATGACCGTCGCACTGGCGTCGCAGCATGCCGAGGCGGACGGGGACAATGACGTTCTCCTCGGCATCGAGCATGTCGTCGGCTCCCGCCATGACGACGACCTGTCCGGCGACGCGAACGCCAACCTGCTGTCCGGCGGCGACGGCAACGATCTGCTGCGCGGCTGGTCCGAAGCCCAGCCCGGGTCCAGTGGCGACGACACGCTGGACGGCGGCGCGGGCAGCGACACGGTCTCCTATGCCGGCTCGGACAGCGCGATCAGCCTGGACATGGCCACCGGCACGGTCGTCAACGGCCATGGCGACACGGATGTCCTGACCGGGGTCGAGGCCGTGTTCGGCTCCGGCTTCCGGGACACGATGGCGGGCAGCGCCGGGGCCGACAGCCTGGACGGCCGCTCCGGCGACGATCTGATTGCCGGACTCGCGGGCGCCGACACGCTGGATGGCGGCGACGCGGACGACACTGTCGACGGCGGGACCGGCAGTGACAGCCTCCTTGGCGGCGATGGCGAGGATTCCGTGCTGGGCGGCGCCGGCGACGACACGCTGGATGGCGGCGAGGGCGACGACACGCTGTCCGGCGGCGACGGCAATGACCTGCTGTCCGGCGGCTTCCTTTCCGCGGGCCGCAATGATGACGAACTCTTTGGCGGCGCGGGCGATGACACGCTGGCCGGCCACGGGGACGACGACACGCTGAGCGGCGGTTCGGGCAATGACCTGCTGTTCGGCGGCGCGGGCATCGATACGGCGGTGTTTGACGGGGCTGTGGGGAACTACGTCATCGCGGCGAATGGCGACGGCTCGCTGACGGTGACCGACACAGTGGGCGGCGAGGGCAGCGACACGGTCTCCGCCGATGTCGAGACCATCCGCTTCGGGGCCTGGACCGCCCGGGTCGACGGGCAGGCCGGCGGCGGCAATCATCTGCGCATCGGCGGCGATGGCGCCGAGACGCTGATCGGCGAGGCCGGCAATGACAGCCTGGCCGGCGGCGCGGGCGACGACTGGCTGGCCGGCGGCGACGGGCCGGACACGCTGGACGGCGGCGACGGCATCGACACGGCGGACTATTCGGGCGCGGCCGGGTCGGTCTTCATCAACATGTTCGGCGGCGACGGCGCCGACGGCGACAGGCTGATCGGCATCGAGAATGTCGACGGCTCGAACGCGGCCGACACGGTCTATGGCGGCCATGACGGCAACCGCCTGCGCGGCAATGACGGCTGGGACTTCATCCTGGGCCGTGGCGGGGCGGACGAGCTGCATGGCGATGGCGGGCGGGACTCGCTCTACGGCCAGGACGACAATGACGTGATCTATGGCGGCGCGGATGCCGACTACCTCCGCGGCGACGGCGGCGACGACCGCATCTGGGGCGGCGCGGTCGTCGACTTCATCTATGGCGGCGACGGCGCGGACGAACTGTTCGGCGGCGACGGCAACGACCGCATGCAGGGCGGCGAGGGCGCCGACACGCTGGATGGCGGCGTCCACAATGACATCATGGCCGGCGAGGGCGGCGCGGACACGCTGTTTGGCGGCTCGGGCAGCGACCGGATGGATGGCGGGGCTGGCAATGACCTGATCGACGGCGGCGACGACGGCGACATCATCCAGGGCCGCGACGGCGACGACACGGTCTCGGGCGGCGCGGGGCAGGACCAGATCTTCGGCGGCGCGGGCCACGACCTGCTGCAGGCGGGGACGGGCAACGACTATGTGCGCGGCGGCGCGGGCAACGATACGCTGCTGGGCGAGGCCGGCGGCAATGTCCTTAAGGGCGAGGACGGCGACGACGTCCTGACCGGCGCCGAGGGCATCGACATCCTGGAGGGAGGGACCGGGGCGGACAGCCTGTCGGCCTTGGCCGGGAACGACCGCCTGTATGGCCAGGACGGCAACGACACGCTGCTGGGCGGCGAGGGCATCGACCGGCTCGATGGCGGCGCGGATGCGGACAGCCTCGACGGCGGCGGCGGCCGCGACGATCTGCTGGGCGGCCTGGGCAACGACACGCTGACCGGCGGCGACGGCGCCGACCGTCTCTACGGGCAGGAAGACGACGACCGGCTGTTCGGCGGGCTCGGCGTCGACCGGTTGGACGGCGGCGAGGGCGACAACCTGCTCGACGGCGGCGCCGACAATGACGTGCTGATCGGGCGGTCGGGGGCCGACACGCTGTCGGGCGATGCGGGCGACGACCGGCTTTATGCCGATGCCGGCGCCGACAGCCTCTCGGGCGGGGACGGCCAGGACCTGCTGATGGCCGGCGCGGACAATGACAACGCCGATGGCGGCGCCGGCGCGGACAGCGTCTACGGCGATGCCGGCGACGACACGCTGGACGGCGGTTCCGGCAATGACCGGGTCGATGGCGGTTCCGGCAACGACCTGATCGCCGGCGGGGCGGACAACGACACGCTGATCGGCCGCGACGGCCTGGACACGATCGACGGCGGCGACGGCGATGACCGGGTCTATGCCGGCGAGGGCGCAGACAGCGCCTCGGGCGGTGCGGGCAACGACTGGATGGTCGGCGAGGCCGGTGACGACACGCTGGACGGTGGGGATGGCAATGACGGGCTGGAAGGACGCGCCGACGACGACCGTCTCGACGGCTGGGTCGGCAATGACAGCCTCTATGGCGGCGACGGCGCGGACACGCTGATCGGCCGGGACGGCGCCGACATGCTCTGGGGCGGCGATGGCGACGACGCACTCTATTGCGGTACCGACGATGACATCGCCTTCGGCGGCGCCGGCCGCGACCGCCTGGTCGGACAGGAGGGCAACGACCAGCTCTTCGGCGGCGCAGGCAACGACACGCTGGAAGGCCGCGACGGCAACGACACCCTGACCGGCGGCAGCGGTTCCGACCACTTCCGCTTCATCGGTGCGTTCGACACCGCCGGCCACGACGTCATCACCGACTTCACGGTGGGCGAGGACGCGCTCTGGCTGACCGACATCGCCATCCAGTCCATCGCCGATGCCGACGCCGACGGCGACGGCCGCACCGACGACACCATGATCACCTTCTCCACCGGCGCCACTGCCGCCCTCATCGGCGTGACAGGCGTCGACGAGGCCGATCTGTTCTAGAAAGAACACAAGGCCGGGGCATCAACCTTCGCAACACCGGTGTCCCGGAGCCGGAAGCACACCGCTCCGGCATTTGACTCAAGTCAAGATCATGGCGGTGGCAGCGCCGTACTCTCCTCTGATTAATCAAGAAAATATGCTGGAGGAACCGTCATGATATCGCTTGAAGACTGCATTGCGTTGAGCGGCCTGACCGAGGAAGAGATCCTGGCCATCGCCGAGCATGAGAAAGTGCCGGAGGAAGTTGCCGCAGGTCTCGCCCGTTACCTGGTCCAGAAACAGGGCGGGTTCGAGCACATCTGCACGATGATCATCGATGACATCCGGGCGGCGCAGCAACGGGCGGACAGGCCCCGGACGCGCGAACTGCTTCATGTGCTGCACCACTACCTGACCAGCCATCCCGACGCAAAACCGGCGGTGCATCCGTGGAGCATGGGCGGCTGAGTCCGGACGGCCGTTCGGGACGGGCTTGGCACCGCTGATGCGGGGCGTCCATGGGCGTCCATGCCGTGCAGATTTTGCGGAAAAGTGGCTGGGGGACTAGGATTCGAACCTAGATTGACGGAGTCAGAGTCCGCTGTCCTACCATTAGACGATCCCCCAACGGCGGAGCCGCTATCTAGGCAAGGTCGCCGCTGCTGTCAACATGGGCGCGCCCTCTTGTTGTGGCTTAACAAGCCCGCGCGGGACTTGCTATCGTCGGGTGTTCCGAACTCAACCGCCCGAGGAGTGTGCGCAGCGTGGCCGACGACCGTTTCAGACGCCGCAGCTACGCCGCCATCGACCTCGGCACCAACAACTGCCGATTGCTCGTCGCGCGCCCGGAAGGCAAGGGATTCCGGGTCGTTGACGCCTATTCCCGTATCGTCCGGCTGGGCGAGGGCGTTGCCGAGACCGGCAGGCTGGCCGAGCCGGCGATGACCCGTACTGTCGAGGCGCTGGCCGTCTGCGCCGACAAGATCGCCCGCAACCATTGCTGGGACGTCCGCTGCGTGGCGACGGCGGCCTGCCGCTCGGCCGAGAATGCGCCGGAATTCGTCGAGCGGGTGAAGCGGGCGACGGGGTTGAGGCTGGAAATCATCGACGCAGCGGAGGAGGCCGCTCTGGCGCTGGCCGGATGCCGGTCCCTGATGCAGGGGCAGGCAGAAACGACGCTGGTGTTCGACATCGGCGGCGGCAGTACCGAGATCGCGCTGGCCGAGTCCATGCCGATGGGCGAGCACCGGCTGTCGACCTATCAGTCCTTCCCCGTGGGGGTGGTGAACTTCGCCGAACGCTTCGGCGGCGTGCATGTCGACGATCAAGCCTACAGCGCCATGGTCCGGTCCGCGGAGGAGATGATGCGGCCCTTCCGGACGGCGCAGGAACAGCTGCTGCAGAGCGGATACCGCCTGCTCGGCACGTCGGGGACTGTCACCACGCTGGCCGGCGTCTATCTGGAACTGGTGCGCTACGACCGCCAGGCCGTGGACGGGTTGACCATGCCGGCGGACCGCATGACCGAGATTTCCGATCATCTGCGCCAGCTCAGCCTGAGCGAACGTGCGGCGCATCCGTGTGTCGGCGCGGGCCGGGCCGATCTGGTGGTCGGCGGCTGCGCCATCCTGCAGGCGATCCTGAACCTCTGGCCGGCCGAGGAGATCACCGTCGCCGACCGCGGTCTGCGCGAAGGCATCCTGCTGCAGTTGATGCAGAACGACGCGCAGCCGGCCGCGGCAATCCGGGCCTGACGGTCATGGCGCGGAAAACCGGTCCGGGCGGCGGCGCCCGGCAACTGCATCAGAAGGTGAAGACGGCGCGCGGGCGCAAGCTTTCCTCCAAGCGCTGGCTGGAACGGCAGCTCAACGACCCCTATGTCGCCGAGGCGAAGGCCCAGGGCTGGCGGTCCCGAGCCGCCTTCAAGCTGCTGCAGCTCGATGAACGATACGGACTTGTCAGCAAGGGGGACCGCGTTGTCGATCTGGGCGCGGCGCCGGGCGGCTGGTCGCAGGTGGCGCAGAAGGTCGTCGGCGATGACGGCTTCGTGCTGGCAGTGGATATCCTGGAAATGGAACCCATCGCCGGCGTCGAGGTCATGCAGCTCGACTTCACCGAAGAGGACGCCGACCGGAAGGTCATGGACGCGCTCGGCGGTCAGGCGGATACGGTGCTCTCCGACATGGCCCAGCCTGCGACCGGGCACCGGCAGACGGACCATCTGCGCATCATGGCGATGGCCGAACTGGCCTACGACTTTGCCCGCCAGGTGCTCCGGCCCGGCGGCCGTTTCGCCGTCAAGCTGCTGCAGGGCGGGGGACAGAACGAGTTCGTCGAACTGATGAAGCGCGACTTCGCCGACGTGAAATTCGCCAAGCCTGACGCCAGCCGGAAAGATTCGGCAGAGAGCTATCTGGTCGCGACCGGCTTTCGGGGTGGCGCAAGAGAGGACTAATCTCCATATTTCCTGTGTGAAAACAGGGAGGAGACGGCATGGGCGCGCCGCATGTCGAGGGGTTTCACGATCCCGACACCGATACCATCACCTATCTCGTCAGCGATCCGGCAACCGGCAAGGCGGTCATCATCGATCCGGTTCTGGGTATCGACCTCGTCGGCGCCACCTTTTCCGAAGCACCGGTCGAGCCGGTGCTGGCGGCGGTGGCGCGCGACGGCCTGGAGGTCGTGCGCATCCTCGAGACTCATCTCCATGCCGATCACGCCACGTCGGGCCTGCGACTGAAGCGGAAGCTGGGCGTTCCGCTGTGCATCGGCGCGGGCGTCCGCATGAACCTCCCGCTTTTTGCCGATCTCTACGGCGCTGACGATGTCGCGCTGGACGGCTCCCAGTTCGATATCCTGCTTTACGAAGGCGACAGCTTCGACATCGGCGAACTGACCTGCCGGGTGCTCTCGACGCCGGGCCACACGCCGGGCTGTTCGACCTACGTCATCGGCGACGCGGCCTTCGTTGGCGACTGCCTGTTCATGCCGGACTTCGGCTCTGCGCGCTGCGACTTCCCGGGCGGCGACCCGCGGGTGCTTTACCGCTCAGTGCGCAGGATCCTGGATCTGCCGCCGGCGACGCGGCTGTTCACCTGCCACGACTACCGGCCCGGCGGAAGGGAACTGGCTTTCGAGACCACGGTCGCGGAACAGCGCCGCGCCAACATCCACATGCGCGACGGGATCGGCGAGGATGAGTTCGTCGAGATGCGCGCCAGCCGCGACGCCGGTCTGAGCCTGCCGCGGTTGATCCTGCCGGCGGTGCAGGTCAACATCCGGGCCGGAGCGCTGCCGCCCGGGGAGGAAAACGGCCGGCGCTACATCCGGTTGCCGATCGGCAACTTCGCCGGCCTGGAGGAGGAGCATGAGCCAGACATCTGACTGCCTGGACCCGACCGATCTGATCGACAGCGATCATCCGGCGGTCGTCGCCTATGCCGAGCAGGCGGGCAAGGGTGAAACCGACCCGAAGCAGCGGGCGATCAACCTCTACTATGCCGTGCGCGACGATTTCCGCTACGACCCCTATGACGTGACCATGACGCCGGACCATTTCCGCGCCAGCGCCTGCCTGGACCGGGGTTACGGCTTCTGCATCACCAAGGCGGGCCTTCTTGCCGCCGTTGCACGCGCGTCGGGCATACCGGCCCGGCTGGGGTTCGCGGATGTGCGCAATCACCTGTCGACCGAGCGCATGCGCGAGAAGATGGGCACCGACCTGTTTTCCTATCACGGCTTCACGGAACTGAAGATCGACGGCAAGTGGGTGAAGGCGACGCCGGCCTTCAACATCGAACTCTGCGAGAAGTTCGGCGTGCTGCCGCTGGAGTTCGACGGCGAGACGGATTCGGTTTTTCATCCCTTCACCGCAGATGGCGCCAAGCACATGGAGTATGTGAAGGACCGCGGCAGCCGCGACGACATGCCGTTCGAGGAGATCTCGGACTGCTTCCGGACGCAGTATCCCTACATGTTCGACAATCAGATCGAGGGCGATTTCCATGCCGAGGCGGAGGCCGAGACCCGCGCCTGAATGACCCGGTTGGCGGGGGTTGGGAATCGACGTCGCATGCTCTATATGGCTGCAACCGAGGCCATAGGAATACCGCCGTGATCAAGATCCGCGAAGCCCTCACCTTCGACGACGTACTGCTGGCGCCCCGGGCTTCCTCCGTCCTGCCCGCCCAGGTCAGCACCGCCACCAGGGTGACGAAAGAGATTTCGCTGGGCATTCCCCTGCTCTCCGCCGCGATGGATACTGTCACCGAGTCCGACATGGCCATCGCCATGGCGCAGGTCGGCGGCATGGGCGTGATCCACAAGAACCTGTCGATTGACGAGCAGGCCGAGGAAGTCCGCAAGGTCAAGCGCTTCGAGAGCGGGATGGTCGTCAATCCGGTCACGATCTATCCGGACGAACCGCTCGCCAATGCGCTGGCGCTGATGGCCATGCGCAAGATTTCCGGCATTCCCGTCGTCGAGCGCCATTCGCGCAAGCTGGTCGGCATCCTGACCAACCGTGACGTCCGCTTCGCCACCGACACCCGTCAGCCCGTTTCCGAACTGATGACCAAGGAGAACCTGGCGACTATCCGGGAAGGACATGTCGATCAGCAGGAAGTGCGCCGGCTGCTGCACAAGCGCCGGATCGAGAAGATCCTGGTTGTCGATGACGACTACCGCTGCGTCGGTCTGGTGACCGTGAAGGACATCGAGAAGGCCGCAACCCATCCCTACGCTGCCAAGGACGAACAGGGCCGCCTCCGCGTGGCTGCCGCGACCGGCGTCGGAGACGACGGCTTCCGCCGCACCGAGGCGCTGCTGGATGCCGGCGTCGATCTGGTTGTCGTCGACACCGCACATGGCCATTCGGAGAAGGTTCTGGATGCGGTCTCCCGCATCAAGAAGCAGTCGAATTTCACCCAGGTCGTGGCCGGCAACATCGCCACTGCCGACGGCGCGCAGGCCCTGATCGATGCGGGCGCGGACGCGGTCAAGGTCGGCATCGGGCCGGGTTCGATCTGCACCACCCGCGTCGTCGCCGGCGTGGGCGTGCCGCAGCTGACCGCCATCATGGATGTCGTCGAGCGCTGCGAGAAGGTCGGCGTCCCGGCCATCGCCGATGGCGGTATCAAGTATTCCGGCGATCTGGCGAAGGCCATCGCGGCGGGCGCGTCCTGCGCCATGGTCGGCTCCCTGCTGGCCGGCACGGACGAGTCCCCGGGCGAGGTCTTTCTCTACCAGGGCCGATCCTACAAGTCGTATCGGGGCATGGGTTCGGTGGGCGCCATGGCCCGCGGCTCCGCCGACCGGTATTTCCAGGAGCAGGTCTCCTCTGAACTCAAGCTGGTGCCCGAAGGCATAGAGGGGCGGATCGGCTACAAGGGCCCGGCCGAGCCCGTGCTGCATCAGCTGGTCGGCGGTCTGAAGGCGGCCATGGGCTATACCGGCTGCCCGGACATCCCGTCCATGCGCAGCCAGTGCGAGTTCCTGCGCATCACCAATGCGGGTCTGCGCGAGAGCCATGTCCACGATGTCGAGATCAGCCGCGAAGCGCCGAACTATTCCGGCTGACCGGGCATGAGAAGCGGCGGGCGGCTCGCCGCCGCCATCGATCTGCTCGACCTGATCGACGGCGAGGGCCTGGCCGATCTGATCGTCCGTGACTACTTCAAGACGCGTCGATACGCCGGCTCCGGTGACCGCCGGGCCGTCGGCGATATCGTCTATGGCGTGTTCCGGCAACGTGGCGAGCTCGACTGGCGTCTCGCGGCCGTCGGCTTCGAGGCCGGCAACCGTTTTCGGGCGCTGTTGCATCAGATGCTCAGCGGCGCAGCCATCGACTGGACAGACCCGCACGCGCCCGAGCGGCCCGAAGATGTCGAGATGGAACTGCTGGCGTCGGCGACGGCAGCAGATATGACGGATGCGCCGCCGGCGGCGCGGCTGGGTTATCCAGTCTGGCTGGAGAGCGAGATCGAGGCGAGTTTCGGCTCCGGCAGGGACGCCGAACTGGCGGCTGCGCTGTCCGGGCGGGCGGGAACCGATCTTCGGGTCAACACGCTCAAGGCCGACCGGGACAGCGTTGTCCGGGAACTGAACACCGATGGCATTGGTGCGGCGGCGCATCCGCTCGCGCCCTGCGGCATCCGGCTCGACGAACCGGTCCGGCTGGAGCAGCACAGGCACTACGCCGAGGGACTGATCGAGATCCAGGACGGTGGCAGCCAGATCGCCGGCCATCTGCTGGGCGCTCGGCCCGGCGAGCGCATTGCCGATATCTGCGCCGGGGCGGGGGGCAAGACGCTTCTGCTGGCCGCCGACATGCGGAACGAAGGCGAAATCCTGGCATCCGACATCGACGGACGGCGGCTGAAGCGGTTGCAGGAACGCGCGGCCAGGGCCGGTATCGGCATTCTTCGGACCGAGGCGTTCGACGCCGCCGCGCCATTGCCCGACGGGTTGGCGGGCACGATGGACAGGGTATTGATCGACGCGCCGTGCAGCGGGACAGGTACCTGGCGTCGTCAGCCCGAGGCGCGTTGGCGGCTGACCGAGGACCGGCTGCGTGAACTCAACGCGGTTCAGACCGCACTTCTCGACCGGGCGTCGGAACTGCTCCGGCCGGGCGGAAGACTGCTCTACGTCACCTGTTCCTTCCTCCGCTCCGAGAACGAGACCGTGATCACGGACTTCCTGAACCGCAATCCCGACTATGTCGTAACACCTTGGCGTGAGGCCGCTGAGGCGGCGGGAATAAATCTGCCGCTCAGGTGTTCTGACGATGATCGCTTCCTGCGGCTCTCGCCGCTGGATCACGAAGTCGACAGCTTTTTTGTCGCTGCCGTGGAAAGGCGGTTCAGGTAGAATTCAGCCAGTCTCGGCAACGATGCTGGCACGATAACGGGAGACCCGAAATGATCCGATCCATCCGCGGCATGGCCGCCGTCTGCGCCGTCGCCTCGCTCGCTCTCGCCCCGGTTTCGGCCATGGCGATGGGTTCCAGCTCGTCCGACGACAGCTCGTCGAGCAAGCCCGCTGCGGCCGCCAAGCCCAGCAACTACAAGATGGGCGTCGCCGCGGTCGAGGCGCAGAACTGGAGCAAGGCGATCGAGCTGATGGCCGCCGCGATCGACGACAACCCGAAGAACGCCGACGCCTTCAACTATCTCGGCTACGCCAAGCGCAAGTCCGGCGACTATGACGGCGCCATTCGGGCCTACAACGTTGCGCTGGACCTCGATCCGGAACACAAGGGCGCGCACGAATATATCGGACAGGCCTATCTGGAGACCGGCAACATGGCCGAGGCCGAAAAGCATCTGAAGGCGCTCGATTCGATCTGCACCTTCGGCTGCGCCGAATATTCGTCCCTGAAGGATGCCGTGTCCAAGGCCAAGGGCACCTCCTGAGCCATTTTCCGCCGCTTTCGGGCGGCTGCTGGACAAGACCTGTGAGGCCCGCTAGACGAGGTTTTCCTCAGCTGGCGGGCCTTTCATGACAGACAGCATTCTCATCATCGATTTCGGGTCCCAGGTGACCCAGCTGATCGCGCGGCGGGTGCGCGAAGCGGGCGTCTATTGCGAGATCGTCCCCTTCGACAAATCCGAGCCTGCGATCGAGCGGCTGACGCCGAAGGGCATCATCCTGTCGGGTGGTCCGGCCAGCGTCACCTTCGACGAAACGCCCCGAGCACCGCAGGCGGTCTTCGCTTCCGGTCTGCCGGTCCTGGGCATCTGCTACGGCCAGCAGACCATGGCCTCACAGCTCGGCGGTACGGTCTCGCCCTCAGATCACAAGGAGTTCGGCCGGGCCGATCTGGAAGTTCTCGACGGCTGCGATCTGTTCGACGGCGTCTGGGCGGCCGGCAACAGCTACCGCGTCTGGATGAGCCATGGCGATTCCGTCTCCGAGCTGCCGCCCGGCTTCCGCATCGTCGGCCGTTCGGCGAACGCACCCTATGCAGCCATCGCCGACGATCACCACCACCGCTACGGCGTGCAGTTCCACCCGGAAGTGATGCACACGCCGGATGGCGCGATGCTGCTGAACAATTTCTGTCACCGGGTCTGCGGCTGCGTGGGCGACTGGACCATGTCGGCCTTCCGCGAACGCGAGATCGAGCTGATCCGGGAAAAGGTCGGCGATCAGCGTGTGATCTGCGGTCTCTCGGGCGGCGTGGACTCGGCGGTCACCGCCGTGCTGGTGCACGAGGCCATCGGCGAGCAGCTGACTTGCGTCTTCGTCGACACCGGACTGATGCGGCTGGGCGAGGCGGACGAGGTCGTGAACCTGTTCCGCGACCACTACAACATCCCGCTGGTGCATGTGGAGGCGGAGAGCCTGTTCATGGATGCGCTGTCCGGCGTCACCGACCCGGAAGCCAAGCGCAAGACCATCGGCAAGCTGTTCATCGACGTCTTCGAGGAAGAGGCGCGGAAGATCGGCGGCGCCGATTTCCTGGCTCAGGGCACGCTCTATCCGGACGTGATCGAGAGCGTTTCCTTCTCCGGCGGGCCGAGCGTCACGATCAAGTCGCACCACAATGTCGGCGGCCTGCCCGAGCGCATGAACATGCAACTCATCGAGCCGCTCCGGGAGCTGTTCAAGGACGAGGTCCGGCGACTCGGCCGCGAACTCGGGCTCCCGGAAGCCTTTGTCGGCCGCCATCCCTTCCCCGGGCCGGGGCTCGCCATCCGCATTCCGGGCGAGGTGACCAAGGAACGAGCGGACACGCTGCGCAAGGCCGACGCGATCTATCTCGACCAGATCCGCAAGGAAGGCCACTACGACGAGATCTGGCAGGCCTTCTCGGTGCTGCTGCCGGTCCGCACCGTCGGCGTGATGGGCGACGAGCGCACCTATGACAGCGTGCTGGCTTTGCGCGCGGTCACCTCGACCGACGGCATGACCGCCGACTACTACCCGTTCCCGCACGACTTCCTGTCGAAGACCGCAACGCGGATCATCAACGAGGTCCGGGGTGTGAACCGCGTGGTCTATGACGTGACGTCGAAGCCACCTGGGACGATTGAGTGGGAATAGGCCTCAGGCCATGCCGTCGCCGGAAGGCCGGTGTTCCTGCGACTTCCGGGGTGTGCCGTCTACGAACAGGAGATAGTAGACGCCGTACCAGCCGGTCAGCGCCGACGCGATACCGTGACTCCAGGATCGGTGTCGGACGGCCTTGGCAGTTCCGGCCACAAATCCGAACGCGCAGATGGCGATGATGGCAATCAGCAGGATGTGCCAGACAGACATGGCCGCGGCGAAGACCTATTCGGCCGCTAGGTCGGACCAGCCCTCAGAGGTGAGCTGCTCCAGCGGGCGGAAGCCGGCCTTGTAGGCCATCTTGCGGCTGTCCTCGATCCAATAGCCCAGATAGATGTTGTCGATCGCCTCGGCCCTGGCGTGCTCGACATGCCACTGCACGACGTAGACACCCAGGCTGCGGGCGGCCGAGGACGGCAGGAAGAAGCTGTAGACCAGCGAATAGCCGTCGGTCATGCGGTCGGTCAGGCAGACCGCCTGCAGCACGTTCGCGGCGTCACGGAATTCGACCAGGAAGCTCTCGACCGGCGTGTCCTCGATCATGGCGCGGTAGTCGCCGAAGCGCATGTCGGCCATGCCGCCCTCGGCGTGGCGCGAGGAGAGGTACTGGCGGAACAGGACATAATGCTCGCGGATCGCCACCGCCGGCACGATCCGGGCGGTCAGATCACCGTTGCGGCGCCAGTTCTTTCGCTGGGTGCGGTTCGGCTGGAAGCGGGCGGCGGGAATGCGCACTGGCACGCAGGCATTGCAGTTGTCGCAGGCGGGCCGATAGGCGAGGTCCTGGCTGCGGCGGAAGCCGGCGGTCGACAGCACACTGTGCAACTGGTCCGGTTCGTCGCCCGACAGCAGGGTGACGACCTTGCGCTCCATCCGGCCCGGCAGGTACGGACACGGCGTCGGCGGCGTGGCAAAGAAATGCCGCAGCGGAATCTGGACGCGCTTCATGGATAAAAAGGTAGTGCAGCCTTTCCTAACATGCAGCAAATGATTTCGGTTTGCGGTCACACCTCGTTGACAGCCTGCGCGCCGGGGCCTAGGTCCGACGCGCCATGACCGAGCAGCCCGTCCACTTCTTCGTTCACGTCCCGAAATGCGCCGGACGCAGCCTTGAACTGCATCTGGAACAGCATCTGGGCGAGCGGTTCCTCTATCTGCGCCGAAAGCGCGGGCTGAAGCGGCATCTGTCCGACACCATCTACCGCCTACCGCAGCGTTTCGACCCTGACGTCATCGACGCCGTGTCCGGCCATGCGCTGGGCCATTCGCTGGCGAAGCTGTTTCCGGGGCCGGCCGGTGCGCGAATCGGTGCTGCTGCGCGATCCGCTGAGCCAGCTTGTCAGCTTCTACAATTTCCGCATGAGCCGGTTCACCGTCGAGGGCTGGCCGCATGTCAGCTTCGAGCGCTTCTACCGGAGCCGGCACGTGAACCCGATGAGCACCTTCCTGCTGGTGAACTACCTCGAGATCCCGTGGACCCGGCTTGCCACCATGCCGCGCCGCGAGAAGTTCGAGCGGATCTCGGAGCGGTTCTCAGACTTCTGGTTCGTCGGCGACTACCGGCGCTGCGACGAGCTGATCACCAAGATCAGCGCCGAATACGGCATTCCCGACCAGGCCGCCCGCGCCAATGTGCTCGAGACCAGGCTGCTGACCGTCGACACGGTCCCCCAGGCGATGAAGGACCGCATCGCCGAGGAGTGTGCGCTCGATCAGGCCGTCTATGACGCCTGGGCGGGGCAGGGCGCGGTGGCGGAGAAGCCGAAGCTCACCGACATGCCCGGACGTGTGCTGCTGCATGAGGCGAAGCGGCAGGTCGAAAACGCCCGCATTACCGCGATGCGCAAGCGGCTCGGCCGCCTGCCGCGGCCGGTCGAGGAGGAGTAGCGGCCGTCTACAGGTCGTAGCGGACCATCGCCACCAGCGTGTAGGTCACCCACACGATCAGGATCAGCGGCACGCCGGCGCGGGCATAGTCCGAGAAGCGGTAGTGGCCGGGTCCCATCACCAGCAGGTTGGTCTGGTAGCCCATCGGCGTGGCGAATGAACAGTTCGCCCCGAACAGCGTCGCCAGCACGAAGACTTCCGGTTCGACGCCCAGCGACTGCGCCAGACCGATGCCGATGGGCGTGAACAGCACCGCCGTGGCGTTGTTCGACAACACGTTCGTCATTGCTGCGACCAGCAGGAAGAAGATCGACAGGATCGCGATCGGCGGCGCGCCGCTCATCAGCGACATCATGCTCTGGGCGATCCAGGTGGCGCCGCCGGTGCCGTGCAGCGCCGTACCCATGGCCAGCGCCGACCAGATCAGCATGGCCACCTTCAGGTCCAGCGAGCGGACCGCCTGCCGGACGTTGAGGCAGTTGGCGATCAGCATCGCCGCGGCGCCGAGCAGGGAGGCGACGACGATGGGGACCACGCCCGTGGCGCTCGCCGTCACGGTTGCCGCAAAGATGGCGCTGGAGCGCCAGGCAAGTTCGACCGCCGGCAGGTCGTGCGCCGACCACTCCATCAGGATGACGTCGCGGACGCCGCGAAGCCGGCGGACATCGCTGCGGTGTCCGAGCAGCAGCAGCACGTCGCCCGCCTCCAGGCGGATGTCCTGGATGCCCTGCCGGATCATGCGGCTGCGGCGCTGTATGCCGATCACCGTGCAGCCGGTGCGGCTGTGGAAGGCGATCTGTTCCAGATTGCGGCCGATCACGCGGCTGGCCGGCGCGATCACGACCTCTGCCAGGATGAAGTCGCGGTCCATCGCGTGATCGCTGCTCGCCGGCTGTTCGATGTCCTCGCTGGTGTGCAGGGCCTGGATCAGCGACGGCATGCGGCTGATGGCTTCCGTGATCGAGGCGCGGGTCGCGGCCACGACCAGCTTGTCGCCCGGCTGAAGCTTCACGTCGTCGAACGGCGGCAGTTCGGACTGGTCGCCGCGCTGGATCAGCCGGACGGTGATCCCGGGCAGGCTGGGGAAGAGGCCCAGCTTGGCGCGCTCGCCCACCAGCTGCGACCCCTGGCGCACGTCGATCTGGGCGATGAATTGCTTGCCGGCCGCGCCCTCGGTGAGGCTCTGCGCATAGGAGGCCCGGTCGGGCAGCAGGCGCGGCGCGACGAAGATGACATAGACCAGCCCGACGCCGGCCAGGATCGAACCGGTGATCGTGAAGTCGAAGAAGCCCAGCGGCGCTGCGCCTGCATTGGCCGCCGAGGCGGAGACCAGCAGGTTGGTCGACGAACCGATCAGGGTGGTCATGCCGCCCAGGATCGCGGCGTAACTCAGCGGGATCATCAGCCCGCTGGGGCTGCGCCGCAGACGGCTCGCAAGTGCGACCATGATCGGGATGAAGATCACCACGACCGGCGTGTTGTTCAGCAGGCCGCTGGTGACCGCGACGACGACCAGCCCGGCGAACACGGCGAGAAATGGGTGATAGCGCCGAAGCTTCGCCATCTGCCGGATCGGCGCGTCCAGCGCGCCCGTGCGTATCATTCCCTGACCGATGATCATCAGGGAAAGCACCGTGATCAGGGCGGGATCGGCGAGGCCGGCGAGCAGGCTGCGGAGCGTGATTTCCGGCAGGCCGGGCGTGGATTCATAAGGCAGCAGGTCGAACAGGGCCGCCAGCGAGGCGATGACGAGCAGGGAAACCAGCTCGATCGACAGCCGTTCGCTGACATAGGCGAACACCGCCAGTCCGACGACGGCGAGGACAAGCCACATATGCAGTGTCGGTTCGACCGGCGCCATGCTCAGGCGCTCCCCCTCTCAAGTGGCGATCGGACGGCGGCCGCAGGCCTAGTGGTCGGTGTCCTGCACCCACGGCAGCTGCATGAAGGCAATGCCTTCCTCGAGCAGCTCCTCGGACTCCTCCGGCGTGCTGCGCCCGTAGATGCCGCGCGGCGCCACTTCACCATAGTGGATCTTGCGCGCTTCCTCGGCAAAGGACTCGCCGACGTCATCGGCGTTCTTCTCGATGTGCCGCTTCAACTGACGCAGCATGCCCATGACCTGCATCGGGGTCAGTTCCTGCGTCGCCTGCGACCCGCGGTTGCCCTTGGCGGCGACATTGGGCGCCATGGGCGCCTTGGTGATGCGCGCGTCTTCGCAGAGCGGACAGGTAACGAGGCCCTGTTCGTTCTGGCGCTCGAAGTCGCCATTGGAGGCGAACCACCCCTCGAAGACGTGGTCCTGCCCGCATCTGAGATCGAAACTGATCATCTGTGTCTGTTGTCTGTCCAGCGTTGTCAGGCGTGTCGCCGATCGGTGATAAATGGTCGAGTTTCGGAAAAACAGCAAGGTGCCTGCGACGATGGCGTATCCGGATCCGTGGATACGGCGGTACATCGACCTATTGCCCCGTGACGGCCAGGTCCTTGATCTGGCGGCGGGAAACGGGCGGCACACGGCGCTGGCGCTCGATATGGGCCTGTCCGTGGTTGCTGGCCGACCGCGATGTCGGCGGTCTGGAATGGCTCGCCGGCCGGGATTGTCGATCGTCGAAGCCGATCTGGAAGACGGGCCGTGGCCCTTCGCCGGGCAGCAGTTCGGCGGCATCGTGGTATGCAACTACCTTTGGCGGCCGTTGTTCCCGCATGTGGCTGCCACGCTGGCGCCAGGCGGTGTGCTGATCTGGACGACCTTCGCGGCGGGCAACGAGGCGTTCGGCCGTCCGCGCAATCCGGATTTCCTTCTGCAGTCCAACGAGTTGCTGGAGGCCTTCGCGGGATCCATGGAGATCGTTGCGTTCCGGCAAGGCCATGTCGCGCGCCCGGGTCCCGCCGTCCGGCAGAGCATGGTGGCGCGGCGGCGCGACATGGACCGCGCCGGTGGCGGGTGATAGACAATCGATGACGTCTCCACCTTCCGGAACCCCGATGAACCCCTCCCGCTCCTCCGCCCTTCTCAGGCCTGTCGATCTGTCCGATCTGGAGCGCGGCAATCTGGGCATTCCCTTCGCGCACAGGCTGGAGGGCGCGCAGGCCGGACCGGAGGCGATGGTGACGGCGCTGGTGCATGGCAACGAACTGTGCGGCGCCCACGCGCTGAGGCGGTTCATGGACAGCGGCATCCGGCCCGAGCGGGGCGCGCTGACCGTGCTGTTCTGCAATGTCGACGCCTATCGCAGCTTCGATCCGGCCTATCCGGCGCGGGCGCGCTACGTGGACGAGGACTTCAACCGCATCTGGGATCCGCTGATCCTGGATGGCCCGCGCCGCTCCGCCGAACTGGAGCGCGCCCGGCAGGTCCGGCCGCTGATCGACGGCGCCGAACTGCTGCTCGACCTGCATTCGATGCAGACCGACTGCGAGCCGATCATGCTGTCCGGCACGCAGCCACGGGCGCAGGGCTTCGCCGCGAAAATGGGTTTCCCCCGCATCGTGGCGGCCGATCCGGGTCATGCCGCCGGACCGCGTATGCGCGACTATGGCGGTTTCGGCGACCGGGACAGCGACCGGATCGCCCTGCTGGCGGAATGCGGTCAGCATCTGGACCCTAAGGCGGCCGACGACGCCACCGAGATTCTGGCGCGGTTTCTTCTGGCGGCGGGCCTTGTCTCGCCTGCGGCGGCCGAGAAACTGTCACCGCTGCCCGAACGCGACGAACCCCGCCTGATCGAGGTCACCGACCGGGTCACCGTCCGCCAGGGACCGTTCCGCTTCGAAGGCGATCCGGAGAGCCTGGACGTGGTGCCGGCAGCGGGGACCCTGATCGGAATGGACGGCAGCCGGGAAATCCGGACGCCCTATGACGAATGCGTGCTGATCATGCCGTCGCGCCGGCTCACCTCGGGACAGACGGCCGTGCGGCTGGGACGCTACGTCGATTGAACGCCGAGGCGTTGAAGCAGATCGACTGGCGGGGTCACGCCGTCGCCATCGGCATCGGCGGCGTTGGCGGTGCGCTGTTCTTCTGGGCCAGCATGCCGCTGGCCTGGATGATGGGATCGATGATCTTCGTCACCGTGGCGGCGCTGGCCGGGGTCGGGCCGGTCATGAGCCGGAGGTTCCGTGCGGTGATGGTCACCATCCTCGGGGTCTTCCTCGGCAGCGCCTTCCGGCCCGAGGTGCTGGGCCAGTTGATGCAATGGGCGCAGGCGCTGATCGTACTCACGGCGTTCATCGTCGTCGGCAGCGCGCTCTGTTATTTCTACCTCCGGCGGATCGGCGGTTTCGACAAGGTGACGGCCTACTTCTCGTCGACCCCTGGCGGCCTCGGCGAGATGGTGCTGGCGAGCGAGGACATGGGCGGCGATCCGGTCCGCGTGTCGCTGATCCACACCATCCGCGTCATCACCATCATCATCGTCATTCCGTTCTGGTTCCGCCTTGTTGTCGGCGCCGACGTGCCCTCGATCATGCCGGACCGCCCCGGGCCGCCGGCCGAATGGACCGACTGGGCGCTGCTGGTCGCCTGCGCCGTCGTGGGCTGGCCGATGGCGAAGCTGATGCGGTTGCCGGCCGCCTCGCTGCTGGGTCCGATGATCCTCTCGGCGGCGGCGCATCTGTCCGGCATCACCCATGTGCAGCCGCCGCCCGTGCCGGTTGCCGCGGCCCAGCTGGTGCTGGGCGCGGCCATCGGCAGCCGCTTCGTCGGGGTTTCGCTGGGCCTCATTCTGCGGACGGCCCGCCTCGCACTGGGCTCGACGGCGCTTCTGCTGGTGCTGGCCGTAGCACTGACGTACCTTGTCAGCGACGCCATCGGGGTCTCGCATTCCGCCATGATCCTGGTGCTGTCGCCGGGCGGTCTGGCGGAAATGTCCCTGATTGCGCTGTCGCTCGGTATCGATACGGCGTTCGTGAGTTCGATGCACATGTTCCGTATCATGATCATCATCGTGGTCGGGCCGATGCTGTTCCGTGCCGTCCGGCGCCTGCGCCGCGAAACGGAATCTTAAGGCACGCCGGACAAGTGTGATCGAATGAGGAGCTCGGTCCAAACCATGCAGTCGCGCAAGAGCTATGTTCCCAAGGTCAAGGTGCAGACCCTGATCCTGATGAATGACGGCACCGAACTGGAAGGCAGCGTTTTCATACGCGCCACCCAGCGCGTGCTCGATCTGATGAACGAGCCGGGCATGTTCTTCCCGCTCGCCTGCTCGCGCACCGGCGAGATCACGCTGGTGAACAAGGCGAACATCAACAACATCAAGCCGCTGGAGTAGGCGCTCTCTCGGGCAGGGCGCGGCGCTCGACGCGTCTGTAGTAGAGCGCCATGCTGGCGCTCCGCGCCACGTTCAGGATGGTGATCGCCGCCCAGAGGCCGTGATTGCCCCAGACCGGCGCCAGCGTGTTGGCGGCAATCATGTAGACCGCCAGCGATGCGATCATCGCATTGCGCATCTCCGCCGTCTGCGTGGCGCCGATGAAGATGCCGTCCAGCTGAAAGCACCACACTGCGACGAGCGGATAGACGACCACCCAGATCAGATAGGTCTCGGCCGCAGCGCGTGTCTCAGGCTGGTCGGTCATTGCGGCGATGATCAGCGGCCCGGCCACCAGATAGGCAAGCGCGAAACCGACGGCCACGACGACGGCGAGTATGGTGGATGCGGTGACCGCAGCGCGCAGTTCGTCCAGCCTGCGCTTGCCGAGCGCCGAGCCGACCAGCGCCTCGGCGGCGAAGGCGAAGCCGTCCAGTCCATAGGCGAGCAGGTGGACCATCTGGAGCAGAACTGCATTTGCGGCCAGCGTCAGCGCGCCGAACTGCGCGCCCAGTCGGGCGAACCAGACGAAGGAGAAGATCAGGCAGGCGGTCCGGATCATGATGTCCAGATTGGCGGTGAAGAAGGCGGTCAGCCGCTTGCGGTCCATGATGCGCGCTGCCGCCCAGGTGGCGCTGTCCGGCCGAAGAATCCGCCAGGCCACGATCAGGCCGAGCACCGCCGCCGAGCACTCCCCGATCAGCGTCGCCCAGGCGACGCCGGGCACGCCCATGCCCAGGCCCATGACGAAGACGATGTCGAGAACGATGTTCACGCCGTTCAGCCAGATCTGCAGCACCAGCGCTGTCCGTGTGCGCTGCAGCCCGATCAGCCAGCCGAGGATGGCGTAGTTCACCAGCGTCGCCGGGGCAGCCCATATCCGGATCTGGAAATAGGCGGCGGCCATCGGCTCGACCGCCGGCGGCGGCTCCAGCAGCAATGCCGCATAGTGCCAGAGCGGCGCCTGCAGCATCGCCATCACCAGGCCCAGCGCCAGCCCGAGCAGCACGGCCCGTGACAGCACGGCCAGGATCTCCGGTTTGTCCTCCGCGCCGCTTGCCTGCGCCGCGAAGCCGCTTGTTCCCATGCGCAGGAAGCCGAACAGCCAGAAGATCGAGGTGAAGGCGATGGCGCCGATGGAGACGGCGGCGATGTATTCCGGGCCGGGCAGGCGTCCGACAACGGCGGTATCGACGATCCCCAGCAGAGGCGTGGTCACGTTGGACAGGATGATCGGCCAGGCCAGGTGCCAGACCCGGCCCAGCGGCGGCCGCCTGACTGCGCTCATCGCCGCGGCCGGCTGCCGGTCAGTCGGTCCTGAAGGCCATACCAGCTCAACAGCGGGCCGAGGAACCACGGCCAGCCCTGGTAGTAGAACGGTGACGGGAAATCCATGTCGTCGAAGGCGGTCCGGCCGGCGAGGTCCTCCATTGCCTTCTGCGCCAGCTTGTGGCCCAGCCAGTTCGACATCGCCACGCCGGAGCCGCCATAGCACATGGCGTAGCCGATCCGCCCGGCCATCCCGATCTTGGGGAAGGTGTCGAAGGAGAAGGCGACCTTGCCGCTCCAGCAATGGGTGATCCGCGCGCCGTCCAGCTCGGGGAATATCCGCCCCAGCCGACCGCCCAGATAGGCTGCCAGTTTCTGTGGCGAACCGACGCCGAGTCCGGGGCGGCTGCCCAGCAGGATGCGTCTGCCGTCGGGCGAGGGGCGGTAGTAGTTGAGCAGATGATAGCTGTCGCTGATCATCCGTCCGCCCGGGATCAACCGCTCGACCAGACCCGGGTCAAGTTCCTCGGTCGCCACGATGGCGCTGGTCACCGGGATCACCCGCGACCGGAAGTCCGGCAGTTCCGGCCCGGTATAGCCATTGGTGCAGACCAGCACCTTGCGGGCCTCGACGAAGCCCAGCCCGGTATCCATCACGAAACCGTCGTCGTTCTCCTCCAGCGACAGCACCGGCGTCCGGCCGGCGACCGTCGCGCCGGCGTTTCGTGCAGCGGCCAGCAGCCCGTCATGAAATTTCGCCGGATGCAGGCCGCCGGTGTCGTGGTGCAGCCGTCCGCCGCAATAAAGTGGCGTGTTCAGGAACTGGCTCTGTTCTTCCGGTCCGATCATGGTCGCCTGGACCTCGCGGTGGCCCTGTTCGGCTTCCAGCTTCTTCTTCATGGACTCGAAATGGCCGGGCGTCACCGCCGGGTAGTAGCGGCCCATGCGGCCGAAGTCGCAGTCGATGCCGTTGTCGATGATCAGCCGTTCGACGAAATCGACCGAGGCGGCGGCCTCCTCCATAAGGGCGATGGCCTGCGTCTCGCCGAACTCCTTTGCCAGGGCGGGGAAACCCGGTTTCAGGCGATCGCCGACCATGCCGCCATTGCGGCTGCTGGCCCCATCGCCGGGATCGGCGCTGTCGAGGACCAGCACCGACGCGCCCGACTGGGCCAGCGTCAGCGCCGCCGACAGACCGGTGTAGCCCGCGCCGATGATGGCGAATTCCACCTTGTCCGGCACCGCCGGCTCCGGCAGCGCATGCCGCTGGCGGGCCTGCCACCACCAGGGATCGGTGCTCAGGTCGTCGGCGACCTTCAGCCGGCCGGCTGCAATTCGGCTCAAGGTGACTTCAGTTCCGGTAGGAGGGATCGATCTGGTCGATCTTGCGCACAAGGGCTTCGTAGACCCGGTCTTCCATGCGCGCCTTGTTGCCCTCGAAATTCTGGGTCGCGTCGCCCGAACGCTCCACGATATCCTGGCCCAGCGCGATCAGCTTCTGGCCGGACTGTTGCGCGGCAAGCTGCACGTCGCACGCGCGCTGCAGCCGCCACAGCCGGATGAAGGCCGTGGCCACGCTGTCGCCCATGGTCAGCAGGCCGTGATTACGAAGGATGATGTGATTCTTCGATCCGATGCTGGCCACCAGACGGGGCTTCTCGTCATCGTCGCAGGTCACGCCCTCGAAGTCGTGGTAGGCGATGTCGTCGCCGACGATCGAGCCGTAGAAATTGTCCCGCGACAGCCCATCTTCCATGCAGGCGACGGCGATGCCGGACGTGGTGTGCGTGTGCATGACGCACTTCGCGTCCGCGCGGTTGGCATGGATCGCCGAGTGGATGACGAAGCCGGCCGGATTCACGGGCCAGTCGGACTCGCCGACAATGTTGCCGTCCAGATCGATCTTGACCAGGTTCGACGCCGTGACCTCGCTGTACCAGAGGCCGTAGGGATTGATCAGGAAATGGTCCCGCGTCCCCGGTACTTTCAGCGTTATGTGATTGAAGATGAGCTCGACCCAGCCGAGGTGATCGAAGATCCGGTAACAGGCTGCGAGCTCTACGCGGGCCTGGCATTCCTCATCGCTGATTGTCGAAGCCCGCGACCTGGGCATGCTTATCGGTGCGCTCATCGGTTGGCTTTCCTCATCACTTCCGGTCTCAACGGCATCCGCACGAAAGAATATCACTGCGGGGGCGTCCGATGTACCGGTTTCGAAGACCCCGGTGCCGCGCGATGCAGCCGCCGGTCATTGCTGAACTGCGGCGAATCGACAGTGTCGAATACATGGCGGTCGTTGACTTGTCCATTTGTGACGCTGCGGAAATTGTCAGCTCTAGAGACAATACATGGATGGCGGGAATTTTTTACTTTTATGGATAGAAAATTCTGTTAGGTTCCCGGCCAGTTGCCGGACACGATAGGTAATATTGTGTGACCGTCATCAATAGCTGCCAATCAGGAGTTGAAGACCATGAACACAAGCGCGTCAGAGAGCAGCTCGCCGACACAGCAGGATTTGCTGGAGATGACGGCTGAAGTGGCCGCCGCCTATGTCTCGAACAATGTTGTGCCGTCGGATGAATTGCCGGATCTGATCAGCCGTATTCATCAGGCGCTGGCGACGGCCGGCACTGCCGAGGAAGAGCCGGAGCCGGAGAAGCTGAAGCCCGCCGTCAGCGTCCGCCGCTCGATCACCCCGGATCATCTGGTGTGTCTGGAAGACGGCAAGAAGCTGAAGATGCTGAAGCGCTATCTGCGCACCAATTTCGACATGTCGCCGGAAGAGTATCGGGCGAAATGGAATCTGCCGGCTGACTATCCGATGGTCGCGCCGAACTACGCCAAGAAGCGCGCCGAGATGGCCAAGGCGATCGGCCTCGGTCGCGGCGGACGGCGGCGCAAGGGCGGCTGATCCGACCCAGTCGCTGCGAATACCGGCCCCGGGGCGCCCACCGCGCCCCGGGGTTTTCTTTTGCGCTGCCGGGACCATGATGAGGCCGGTACAGCAGGGAGGCGGCGCAGTGAGCTGGGACGAGCGTATCGAGGAAATTCACCGGCGGCGGGAGATGGCCCTGGCCCAGGGCGGCCCGGAGGCGATCGAGCGGCAGCACGGCAAGGGCAGGCTCGCGCTCCGCGAACGCATTCATGCCCTGCTGGACAAGAACAGCTTTGCCGAACTTGGCCGCGGCGCCGGAGTCGCCGAACGTGACGAGGATGGCAACCTCACCGGCCTGACGCCCGCGAACTTCATTCTCGGCTTCGGCCGGATCGGCGGCCGGACCTGTGTCGTCGGCGGCGAGGATTTCACCGTGCGCGGCGGTTCGCCGACGCCGGCTGGTTTGCGCAAGTCCGTCTACGCCGAGGAAGTCGCGCTGGAGTATCGTGTCCCGCTGGTGCGCCTGCACGAGGGCGGCGGCGGTTCGGTCACCGGTTCGGGGGGCAAGGGGTCGTCCGGACCTATCGGCGAATCTGTTGCGACCGGGCACCGCTTCAACTCCGTCGCCCGCACGCTGGGCACGGTTCCCGTCGCCACGGCGGCGCTGGGCCCCGTCGCCGGATTGCCGGCCGCGCGCCTTGTGGCCTCGCACTTCTCGGTCATGACGAGGGAAACCGCGCAGGTGCTGATCGCCGGTCCGGCCGTCGTCGAGCGGGCGCTGGGCGTGAAGATCACCAAGGAGGACCTCGGCGGACCGGCAGTGCATCTGAAGAGCGGTGCCGTCGACAATCTGGCCGAAGACGAAGAGGACGCACTGCGCCAGATCCGGCGGTTCCTGAGCTACCTGCCGCCCAATGTCGACAACCTGCCGCCGGTCGAGAGCTGCGACGATCCGGTCGACCGCTGCGAGGACAAGCTGGCCACGATCATCCCGACCGACCGCCGCAAGTCCTACGACCAGCGCAAGCTGATCGGCATGGTCGTGGACCGCGACAGCTTCTTCGAGACGGGCCGGCAATACGGACCCGGCCAGATCGTCGGCCTCGCGCGCATGAACGGCCATCCTGTCGGAATCTTCGGCAATGATTGCCGCTACTACGCCGGCGCGATGACGGCGGAAGGCGCACGCAAGGCGCGGCGGTTCATCGAGTTCTGCGAGACCTTCCACCTCCCGATCGTCGCCTTTGTCGATGAGCCCGGCTTCATGATCGGCCCGGACTCCGAGAGGGCCGGCACGATCCGGCCCGGCACGGCAGCGGTGCTTGCCGCCGCCAGTTGCCGGGTGCCGTGGTGCTCGGTGGTGGTGAAGAAGAGCTTCGGGGTCGCGGCAGCGGCGCATTATGGCAACCATGCCCATGTGCTGGCCTGGCCGTCAGCCGAATCCGGACCTCTGCCCGTCGAGGGCGGGGTTGCGGTCGCCTTCGGGCGCGAGATCGCGGCGGCGGACGACCCGGAAGCCATGCGGGCCGATCTGGAGGCGCGGATGGCGGAACGGCAGTCGCCATTCCCCAGAGCCGAGAGCTTCGCCTATCACGAACTTATCGATCCACGGGAAACGCGGCCGATGATCTGCCAGTGGCTGGAACTCAACGAACACCGCATCGCGGCTCTGCCCGGCCTCGGTCCGCGGACCTTCTACACAAGACCCTAGGGCAGGGGCGGCAGTGTCCGGAGGCGTTCGAGCACGGCAGCCGTCAGCGCATCGGGCGAGCCGCCTTCGGTGATGGCGTCCAGATAGGCCGTCACGTCCTTCTCGAGAATGCCGATGGTGTTGCTCGCGTCGTAGGTTTCGGCGGCCCAGTCGATGCGGTCCAGGTTCTGTCCGTACCAGGTGCCGCCGGAGCTGGTGTCCATGACCGCCCGAAGCCGTGCCGGATCAAGCCCCAGCGGGCCCGACTGATCGAGGACCGTCCGGACGGCGGCGACGCAGGTTGCGGCGACGAAGTTGTTCAGGACCTTTGCCGTCGCACCCGCGCCGAGCGGCCCGAGCCGGTGAATGACGCCGCCCATGGCCCGGAAGGCCGGCATCAGCCGGTCGATGGCGTCGTCCGGTCCGCCCAGCATGAAACTGAGCCGCCCGTCGCGCGCCGAATGCGGCGCGCCCGACATCGGCGCATCGATCATGGCGATTGCCGCCGGGACCTCTTCCCTCAGTTCCCGGATGAATCTCGGCGACAGCGTCGAGGAAATGATCAGGACCGGCGGCAGGTTGCCGATGGCGCGGATCGCGTCCCGGGTCTGGGCGGCATCGCGCACGACCGAGATCACGGCGTCGCAGCGCGAGAGTTCCGCAGGATCGGGGGTCATGTGCCGCGCAAATCCGCCGAATTCGGCGGCTGGCCGCACATCATGACCCACGATTTCGAAGCCCGCAGCGATCAGCCGCTCGGCCATCGGGCGGCCCATCGCCCCGCATCCTGTCACGCCAAGTCTCATCGGGCGACCTTGCCACGGCTGTTACAGTCCGGGCGACCGAAATTGCCGATGCTCCGTCGCACTGCTATCAGTCGCGCGTCACTACCGGGGCCGAAGAATGATCTTCTCGTCCGATCTGTTCATCTTCGCCTTCCTGCCGGCAGCGCTGCTCGGGCTGGTGGTCGCGCGCCGGCTCTTCGGGGCGCACCTCTACTGGATCGTCATCGCGTCGCTGTTCTTCTACGGCTACTGGAAGCCCGTCTACCTGCCGCTGATCGTCGGCTCGATCCTGATCAACTTCGCGCTCGGCCGCGCGATCGAGCGCAACCGGTCGAAACCGCTGATGGTCGTCGGCGTGACGATCAACCTGCTCGCGCTCGGCTGGTTCAAATACGCCAACTTCCTGGCGGAGAATGTCGAATGGGCAACCGGCGCCGAGATCGGTCTGCCGGAGATCGTCCTGCCGCTGGCGATCTCCTTCTTCACCTTCCAGCAGATCTCGTACCTTGTGGATGCGTATCGGGGCGAGACGCACCCGCACAGTTTCATCCAGTACGCGGCCTTCGTCTCCTTCTTCCCGCAGCTCATAGCCGGTCCGATACTGCAGCAGAAGCGGACCATGCAGGAATTCGCCGGACCTAAGGCGTTTCACGTCACGGCGGAAGGGCTCGGCTTCGGTCTGATGATCTTCATCGCGGGCATGGCGAAGAAGCTGCTGATCGCCGACCCGATGGGCACCATCGCCACGCCGCTGTTCGATCACGCGCTGGAGAACCCGCTGTCACTGGAACAGGCCTGGACGGCGGCGCTGGCCTACTCGTTCCAGCTCTATTTCGACTTCTCGGGTTACTCCGACATGGCCATCGGGCTCGCCATGATGGTCAGCATCCGGTTGCCGGTGAATTTCAACTCGCCGTATCGCGCCGTGAACATTGCCGACTTCTGGCGGCGCTGGCACATGACCCTGTCCGGGTTCCTGCGCGACTATCTCTACATCCCGCTGGGCGGGAACCGGCATGGCCCCTCACGCACCTATGTGAACCTGTTCATCGTGATGGTGCTGGGCGGTCTGTGGCACGGCGCGGGCTGGACCTTCATCATCTGGGGTGCGCTGCATGGTGGCTACCTGTTGCTGCACCGCTTCTTTGCGCACCGGATCAAGCCGCACCTGCCCGGCGCCGAGGCGCTGGCGCCGGTCTGGACGGTCATCAGCTGGGCGCTGACCATGGTGCTGGTGGTGATCGCCTGGGTCGTGTTCCGCGCCGACACGCTCGATGCGGCCATCAACGTCTGGACCGGCATGGCCGGCATGGGCGGCGAGGCGGGCGAGATCGCGCGGGACGCCTTCCTGACCGGCTGGCGCTGGCAGGCCTTCGCGGCGCTGACAGTGTTGTGCCTGATCCTGCCGAACCTGCCCCAGATTGCCGGTTACGTGGATGCAGGCGGTATCTGGCGGCAGACGGTGGCGGCGCTCTACCAGCCGCATATCATCGGGCTGATCGCCGCCATCGTCATCTTCGCCAGCTGCTTCGCGATGCTGCGGGCGAACTCCGCCGTGGTCTCCGAGTTCCTCTACTGGGACTTCTGAGCCGCCCGCTCAGTCAGCTGCTTCGGCCTCCTGCGCCGCTTCCAGCGCCTCGAGCGCCACGCGTCCGGCGGGCGTGATCCGCGCCTTTCCGCTGGCCAGAAGTTCCTTGCGCAGGGCGAAGGCGTTGCCGGTCTTTTCCGGCACCATGTCGGCCAACGCGGTGCGCTTGGTCGCCTCGGGCCAGTGGCCGGGCTGCGGATCGGCGCCTTCCAGGACGATGTCCGGCAGATCGTCGTCCACGACGGCCGGGTTCTCGACGACCTCCATCAGGTTCCAGGCGAACTCGAGCGGAATGTTGTTGTTGTCGAAGAAGTAGATCGACCAGAACACGCCGTGATCGATCGGTCCGGTGACCTCCAGTCCGGCCGCCTCGAGCCGGTCCTTCAGTTCGAACAGGTCTTCGCGCGCCGGCACGGTGAAGGCGAGATGGTCGAAGCCGAGCGGCTTCTCGGTCCGGCGGCCATGGAACTTCACCTCCATCTTCGAGGCGCCCTCGTAGTGGAAAAAGGCCACGAGATTGTCGCCGCATTCGAAGAAGTAATGGCGGAACCCGTCATGGCCGATGCCGAGCGTGAGCCGCATCCCGAGCAGGTCGCGATAGAAGCGGACGGTCCCGTCAAGGTCCGGCGTGATGAAGGCGATGTGATCGACGTTGGCGAAGGACATGGCGGTCTCCCGTAGAATTCGTTTCCAGCCAGATGACCATCGAGGCCGCATCCGGCAACGCCGCGTGCGGAAATGCACCGTTTCCAGTAAGAAACCGGCTTGCGGCAGCCGTTGGGGAAAGCGGTAGACTGGCGCCGGAACGGGGGAGGCGACATGGGACAGACGACGCGGCAGATCGTGCTGAAGCGCTTCATCGACGGCGCACCGTCGCCGAACGATTTCGAGATCGTGGAGCGGACGCTGCCGGACCTGCAGGAGGGCGAGTTCCTGGTCCGCAATATTCTGGTGTCGGTCGATCCCGGCACGCGGGCGCGGCTTTCCGGCAAGCCGAGCTACATTCCACCGCTCCGGCTCGGCGATCTGGTTGGCGCCTTCTCCATCGGCGAGATCGTCGAGAGCCGGCATCCGAAATTCGCCGCGGGCGATCTCGTCGCGCTGGCCGAAGGCTGGTCCGAGCATCTGATTTCGAAGGGCAGGGGTTTCATCCGGCGGATTACCGACCGCCGCCTGCCATTGTCTGCGTGGCTCGGCGTTCTGGGAGTCTCCGGCATGACCGCCTGGTTCGGCCTGCACCGTGTCGCCGGTATCCGCGAGGGCCAGACCGTCGTCGTCACCTCGGCGGCCGGTGCGGTGGGCTCGGCGGCAGGTCAGATCGCGCGGCTGAACGGCTGCCGGGTGATCGGAGTGGCCGGCGGACCGGACAAATGCGGCTGGCTGACCGGCGCGGCCCGCTTCGACGCGGCCATCGATTACAAGGCCGAGACCGATCTGGAAGCGGCGGTCCGAAGCGCTGCGCCGGACGGTGTCGATATCCTGTTCGACAATGTCGGCAACCACATGATCGACCGGGTGATCCCGTCGATGAACCCGAACGGCGTTATCGTCGTCTCAGGACAGGTCGCGGCCTACAACACCGATGATGCGCCGGGACTGATGAACACCCGCGCCTTCATCACCCACAGGCTGAAGATGCAGGGTCTGGTGGTCTTCGACGACCTGCCGCAATGGAGCGAGGCCGAGCGCCGGATGGCTGATCATGTCGCTGCCGGAGAGATTGCCTGGCGCGACGAGATCACAGACGGGCTGGAAAGCGTACCCGAGGCCTTCGCCGGGCTGTTCCGCGGCGAGAACCGGGGTCGGCGGTTGGCGCGGCTGGCCCCCGATCCCTTCGAAGCGGAGATGGCCTGATGCACAAGCGCGATCTGGATGAACTGGTGGAGTCGGTGGCGCTCCGCGGCGAGGAAATCGAGGGGGCCCGCCGCCTGCCCGAGGATATCGCCCAGGACATGGCCAAGCTGGGCCTGTTCAGGATGATGATCCCGAAGGCGCTGGATGGCCTGGAATGGGAGCCGTCGCGGTCGCTGGGCATGATGCGCCGCTTCGCCGAGGCGGATGCGGCCACCGGCTGGTGCCTGATGATCGGCGCGACGTCGGCCTACAAGTCCGGCTTTCTGGATCATGAAACGGGGCGCGAGATCTACGGCGATCCGCTGGGGATCTATGGCGGCGTCTTCGCGCCGATGGGGAAGGCGGTCCCGAAGGGCGGCGGCTACAGGCTGCGCGGACGCTGGGCCTGGGGCAGCGGCTCGATCAACTGCACCTGGCTTTCGGGCGGTGCGGTCATCATCGAGGACGGCGAGGTCCGCAAGCTGCCCAACGGCGCCCCGGATTCCCGCATGATGATCTTTCCGGCTTCCAGGGCGAAGCTGCTCGACACCTGGTATGTGCACGGCTTGTCCGGCACTGGTTCAGGCGATTTCGAGGTACATGACATCCAGGTGCCGGCAAGCCACGCGGTCTCCCTGATGAGCAGCAAGGCCACCCATGACGGCGCGCTCTACCGGTTCCCGACCTTCGGCCTGCTGGCCCTCGGCATTGCTGCGGTGGCGCTCGGCAACGGACGCGCTGCGATCCGGGATCTGGTTGCGCTGGCGGCGTCGAAGAAGCCGACCGGCGGCGGCCGGACGCTGGCCGAGCGCGGCTATGCCCAGGCTGAACTGGCCCAGGCGACGGCAAAGCTCCGCGGCGCGGAGGCCTTCTTCGAGGATGCCGTCGGCGCGGCATGGACAATGGCGAAGGCGGGAGATCCGCTTTCCGTCGAGGTGCGGGCCGATCTGCGCCTCGCGGCGACCCATGCAACGCGGACGGCTGCCGAGGTCGCACGTGCGATGAACGATCTGGCCGGCGGCGACAGCGTCTATCTGAAATCGCCTGTGCAGCGGCGCTTCCGCGACGCCCACGTGATGACGCAGCACATGATGGTCAATCCCGCGAGTTGGGAACTGACGGGACGCGTGGGCTTCGGCCTGCCGACCGACGCGACCTTCCTCTGAATTCGGCTCAGTTCGCCCGGGGGGCGGCTTCCAGCATCTGCACGACCTGCGGCCAGTCTTCCTCGCGCGCCCGGTCGAGTGCGGTCTTGCCTTCGCCGTCGGTGATGTCAGGGGAAGCGCCGCTGGCCAGCAGGGCGCGCACCACGTCGTCATGGCCGTTCCATGCCGCCCGCATCAGCGGGGTCAGCCCCGCATCGTCTCGCGTATCGGGGTCGGCGCCTTCGTTCAGCAGATCCTCGACGATCGCCTCGTAGCCGTTGATGGAGGCCCAGGTCAGCGGCGTCCGGCCTTCCAGGTCGATGGTGTCGATATCGACGCCCTTCTCGATCAACAGTTCGACGACCATCTCGCGGCCCCGCCAGGCGGCGGCGATGATGGCGTCACGGCCCGACGCATCGATGGCGTTCGGGTCTGCCCCCGAGCGCAACAGATTCTCCATGCGCTGGACGTTGCCCTTGTCCATTGCGACGCGGAGTTCCTCATCAAGCTGCTTCTGCCTCGTCGAGGTCAGCTTGTTCTCGGCGCGCTGCTTGTCGATAAAGCGGCGCCACTTGCCGGCTTCTTCCTCGGCAAGCTGGCGGTCCTCGGCGCTCATCTCCTTGTCGAGCGCATTGAGCGCCCGTTTGGCGACGATGTTGTTCTCGTCGGCAGCCGTCTTCAGCAGAATGTAGGCCCGTTTCTTGTCCTTCTCGACACCGTCGCCGGTCAGGTGCTTCTTCGCCAGTTCGATCTGGGCGGGCTGGTAGTTCCGGCGGGCCAGCTTCTCCAGGATTTCGGTTGCCTTCTTCTTGTCCTGCTCGGCGCCCTTGCCCTTGTCGAGCGCCTTGGCGAGGTTCATCTCGGCGCTTCTGATGCCTTCATCCGCGGCCTTCCGGAACCGCTCGAGCGACTGTTTCGCCCGTTCCCGGTCTTCCGGCGACAACCGGTCATCGGTCTTCTCGCGCCGCTGGGACTGTTTCAGGATATCGACGGCCGATTGCTTCGGCGGCGTCTCGACTTTCGTGACCGTCAGCTTCGAGCGTTTCGCGTCCGCAAGTTCAGGCGGTGTGGTCGACGTGTCGCTCTTCGGTCGCTCGACCCTCGGCACCCTGGCCGCGGCCTTGGCGACGGATAGCCGCTTCAGACGCTGCTCCAGCGCGGCGATCTGTTCGGCCACGTCGGCCGCCTGCTGTGGCTTCTTCTGGCTCTCCGCCACCCGTCGGCGAAGCTGGGCCTGAGCCTTGAGCGCCTCCAGCCGCCTGATCTCGGCGGCCAGCGCCTTCGGCGTTTCGGGCAGGGCTTCGTTTTCCGGCGCCAGCGGCGTGGCCTCGGGGCGCTCTTCCTTCGGTGTCAGCGGCGCGCTCTGTTCGTACACGACGGCGATGTCACCTGGCTGGTTCGGCTCCGGCGCCGGGCCGCTGTCCTCCGGCCGCTCGGCTCGCTTTGCGGCCTCGATCGCGGCCTGGCGGACATCCGGGACCGTGATCTTCGGGGCGTCGGCGGGCGGCGCCTCGACCGGTTTCGCCGGTTCGGGTTCGGCGACGACGGCAGTCTCGATCGGCGGCAGTTCCTCGAACAGATCGGACTTCTGCTCCTGATCCTGTTCGTCGCTGCCGTATACATCGTCGAAGATCTGGATCGTGATCGGGATCGCGAGCGTGTCGGGTTCGCGCCCGAACAGCTGGGGCGCGCCGACGATCAACCCTGCCAGCACGGCGCCATGAAAGGCCGACGCCACAGCCACGCCTCGATTGACGTTTTCGACAACAGTCAGAAATTTCGGAACAAGGCGACGCGCCATCTCGATCCGGCTGGGTTACAGGGCCTTCGGGACGGACCGAGTGTATCTCAAAGGTACAGGACCGTCCGCCAGATCATTGAAACAGCAAGAAACATGCCCCCGGAGGGGAATCGCTCATCCGCCGGTGACGCTCATGTGCCGGCCCACGGCGGGGGCGGAGCGGCGACGGTCGATGACGAAATCATGGCCCTTCGGCTTGCGCCCGATGGCCTCGTCGATGGCCCGGTCGAGTTCCATGCCCGACGGATCGGCGCGGAGCGGCGCACGCAGGTCGGCGGCATCCTCCTGACCGAGGCACATGTACAGGGTGCCGGTGCAGGTGAGTCGCACCCGGTTGCAGCTTTCGCAGAAATTGTGGGTCATCGGCGTGATGAAGCCTAGCCGGTGGCCGGTCTCGCGCACCACGGTGTAGCGGGCGGGGCCGCCGGTCTTGTAGTCGGTGTCGTCCAGCGTCCAGCGCTGACCCAGACGCGCGCGGACCAGCGAAAGGGGCAGGTACTGGTCGGTGCGGTCGCCGTCGATATCGCCGAGCGGCATGGTCTCGATCAGGCAGAGGTCGTATCCGCGCTGTCCGCACCACCCGACCATGTCGGAAATCTCTTCCTCGTTGACACCCTTCAGCGCAACGGCGTTGATCTTGACGTGAATGCCGGCGCGTTGCGCCGCATCCAGGCCGGCCATGACCTTGTCGAGCTTGCCCCAGCGGGTGATGCGCTCGAACTTGTCGGGGTCGATGGTATCCAGCGAGACGTTCACGCGCTTCACGCCGATGGCTGCCAGTTCGTCGGCGAACCGTGTCAGCTGGGAGCCATTGGTCGTCAGCGTCAGTTCGTCCAGCGCGCCGGTTTCCAGATGACGCCCAAGATTGCGGAACAGGCTCATCACGTCGCGCCGCACCAGAGGCTCGCCCCCGGTGATCCGGAGCTTGCGCACGCCCTTGCCGACGAAGGCCGTGCAGAGCTGGTCCAGTTCCTCAAGTGTCAGGATGTCCTTCTTGGGCAGGAAGGTCATGTTTTCCGCCATGCAGTAGACGCAGCGGAAATCGCAGCGGTCGGTGACCGATACGCGAAGATAGGAGATTTCCCGGCCGAAGGGGTCGATCAAGGTGACTGGCTCCTGCGCCTGCAACGTTGCTGCAATATTGCGCGCAGGCCGGGGGGTGTAAACCCGGGCGTCAGTCCGTCGCGGTCAACTGGTTGAGAGCCGAAAGGAAATCCGGATCCTGGCGCCAGCGGCGGACGACGGCGGCGGCGCTGTCGCGGTCGAGGCCCTTGTAGAAGTCCTCGAGATGCGTCCGCTCCTGCCGATGACCTGCCGTCAGGGCGCCGCGCGCCGCACGGGTAAGGTCGAAGATGTTCAGGAACGTCTTCAGGTCCATGTCCAGCATGCGGCACGAAATGGCCAGCGCCTCGCCGCCCGGTTCGTAGACCAGGCGCCGCATCAGTTCGACCCGAAGCTGGGTCAGCTTGGCCATGGCGAACTCGAACAGCCGCACTTCACCCTGCCGCAGCGCCTTCAACGCGAAGGCGATGTTGAGCTGGCCGGCGGCGTGCAGCTTGTCGACAAGCCGCTCGGACGGGTCGTTGGACTCGGTCTCGCCGGTGGATTCGCGCACGGCGTCGTTCATGGCGAAGACCACGTTGTCGTCCAGCTCGGCCGGATCGAAGCGGTAGTTCTCGACGATGTAGGTTCTCAGCGCTGCGGAGACCCAGGCATACATGCGCTTGGCCAGACCCTTCGGCAGGTCGGGGCGACGGAGCAGGGGCTTCTGATAGCGGTCGACGCGTTCGGACTCGGCGACCAGATGCTCCATCAGCGCATCCGACATGGTCGCGGTCTGGTTCTCCAGCAGGGCGACGACGACGTCCTCGTTGCCGGTCGCGACCAGCGCGTCGGAAACCTCCGGCGAAATGCCGGAGCGCATGGCGGTCGCCAGTTGATGCTGCAGGGTGCGGTGGCGCACGATCTCGATCAGGTCGACGTCGCGCAGGGCCTTGCAGTCCATCAGGATCGGGTAGGCGACCTCGATCTGGTCGTTGCCCAGCATTGCCGCGAGCTCAGGCGGCGCGTCCGGATTGGTTGCGAGACGTTCGGCGAGGCGGCGGCGGACAGTCATTTCCACGTCATGGCTCAGCCGGCGAAGGATATCGGTCATGATCGACCGTTCCTTCTCATTCAGTCCCGAGCCATCGGCCTCGAACAGGTTCCAGACATCCTCGTAAAGCTGCGCCCGGCCTTCGCGGCTCTTGCGGTGCGCAAGATCGAAGAGCGCCGACATGTCGGGTTTGCGTTCAGGTGCCTGATCGAACACGGGTCCGGATCCTGTAATCGTTGGTACGCCCAACCTACCGGGCACTGGTTAACGAACGGATAAGCAAGAAGAAATCCGGATCGTGACCGCTGTCACGCCACCGCGCCGCGCACGAAATCGAGCAATGCATTCAAAGGTAGCGGCTTCTCGAGAATGGCGAAGGCGCCCAGCGCCTCGCGTCCCGCGCGTCCGAGGTCCTCGCGGTAGCCGGACATCAGCACGACATGCGCCGCCGGGGCGTAGCTCTTGACCATGCCCGTGGCGGTGATGCCGTCCATGCCCGGCATCTGGATGTCCAGCAGGACCACCTTGGGCCGGTGCCGGCGAACGGCGTTGAGACCTGCAAAGGCGTTGCCTTCCGTCACCACGACATAGCCGTTGCGTTCCAGAAACGTGCTGACAATGCGGGCGCTGGCGGAGTCATCGTCGATGATGATCACGTCGGCCGTTCTGTGGAGTGCTTGATCGGTCATTCGGCACTTTCCGGCCGCTGTGAGGGGGTTGTTAAGAAAAGGATGCAACAGTTCGCCTTACCGAGTGATTAACCCGGAGAATTTCGGTCATGCCCGACAGCCATCAGTCCTTCGACGCCAGCCAGGAAGCGGCCCACCGCTACCGCTCCGTGACCCGCATGATCGAGCGGCTCCATCGGCTCTATCTGGATGTGATCCGGGCCGAACTGACGCGTCTCAGGGTCGATGACATCAGCGCGGTGCAGGCGTTGCTGCTGACCAATATCGGCGAGGCCGAGGTCAACGTGAAGACGCTGATGGAGCGCGGCTACTACCAGGGTTCCAACGCGACCTACAATCTGAAGAAGCTGGTCGAGGCCGGCTACATCGAGCAGTTCAAGTCCCAGAACGACCGTCGCGCCACAATCGTCCGGGTGACCGGGCGCGGCCGCGATCTGAGCGGCGTCATCCAGAAGCTGGAGGCCGAGTTCGCCGACGGTTTCGAGGGTGAATCGGGGGATCTCGGTGCGCTGCTGGAGCGGCTGTCCGACCTCGAGCATGCCTGGAGCCACCACATCCGGGTCTGCGCCCTGGGCTGATCTCCGAAACTAGTCCTTCAATCTGGATCCCACGACCCTGGCAGGCGCGCCCGCCGCCAGCGCGTAGGGCCGGATCGTGCCCTGCACGGTCGATCGGGCAGAGATCACCGCGCCGTTGCCGATCTTCGACCCCGGCGTGACCAGCACGTTCGACGCCAGCCAGACATCGGCGCCAATCAGTACCGGCTCGTGGCGATAGCCCTGCCGCATGATCGGTTCGGGGCTGTTGTATAGGTGCTCCGAGGCGATGATGGTGCAATGGCCTGCAGTGGCGGTGTCGCGGCCTATGGTGACATTTTCGCCGGCATTGACGATCGACGAGAAGGCGATCTGGGCACGGTCGCCCAGCCGGATCTCGGCGTCGTTGGCGGCGACGAGACGGGCCATGGTGTCGATGGCGCAGCCATGGCCGATGCGGATGCGGCCGTTCTCCCGGATCTTCAGGTCGGCCCAGGGCATGATGGTGACGCCGTCGCCGAAGCTCATGTTCTTCGGGTCGCCGTCGAGCCTCAGCAGGATCGGCCCCAGCACCCTGAGACCCCTGCCGTAGCGGATGCCGTGGCGGCGGAAGACCAGTCGGTAGTACCAGGTCCAGAAGCCGGCGGGCTTCGAGGACAGGGCGACCGGCCCGTCATGGCTCATCGGCACGTCTTCCGGACCGAAGTCGAAACCTTCTTCTGTTGTCGTCCCGGACTTCAGGGCCTCGACCGTGCGGGCGATGGCGGCGACGCTGTCCAGCGCGGACGGATCGGCCGCCGTGCTCTCGGGTATCGACAGGCCGAAGGCCTGTTCCAGCCCCAGGATCAGGTTGACGATGGCGAAGCTGTCGATGCGGCCTTCCCGGATCAGCGAGGCGTCGTCATCGACCGGCCCCCCGGCCAGCGACGAGACGAGATCGCGGATCCGGGTCAGCGTGCTGTCGGTTTCGACAATCGAGGCTTCGACCGGCCGGTGGACCGCGAACTCGGCCCGATACCGTTCGAGGTTCGCCGCACGTGCGATCTTCCCGGAGGTCGATTTGCGCAGCCAGCGGGCCGGGACGATGCGGACATCCCGCGGCGTGACTTCGGTCGCCTCGGCGATGCGGCGGCGGATTGCTGCCGCCATGGCGGGCCATGTGTTCCCGGACCGGTCGCTTTCGGCCAGAACGATCATCGCCTGTGTGCCGGCCTCGTCGTCGGTTTCGCCCAGCGCCACGGTGCGGCCCGGAATCACGCCGTCGATGCTTTCCGTCAGCGCCTCGATGTCGTGCGGGTAGATGTTCTTGCCGCCGATGATGATCAGGTCGCGCTTGCGGCCGGTCACGAACAGGTGGCCGTCCTGCAGGAACCCTAGATCGCCGGAGCGGTAGCGGCCCCCGACAACGGCTTTCGCCGTCGCGTCCGGGTTTCCGTCATATTCGGTGAACATAGAGGGTGAGACGATCTCGATCTCGCCGGTCTTGCCGTCGGGCAACGGCTTTCCATCATTGTCCAGAATCCGGACCTCGGTTTCCGGAAGCACCAGGCCTGAGGAAACCAGCGTCCGGCCGTCCTTCTCCACGGTCCTCAGCGGCTCAACGAAGCCCCCTGAGGTAACCGCGTAGGTGGCTTCGGCCATGGCGTAGGAGGCGGCGAGGCGGTCGGGCGTCATGCCCTGCGCCTTGAACCGGTCCAGAAAGGCGCGGTGCGCCGCATCGGTTACCGGTTCGGAGCAGTTGACGATGCTGCGCAGGCTTGAAAGGTCGTAGCCCGCCTCCGGCGCGTTCTTCGCCATGAAGGCGTAGGCGAAATTGGGCAGCCAGCCCAACGTGCCCCGGTGCCGGGTCACGGCCTCCAGCCACATGCCGGGACGGCGGACCCAGTCGAAGGGCGACATCGCGACCAGCCGGCAGCGCCGGATCAGCGGCAGGAAGAGGCAGGCGATCAGTCCCATGTCGTGATAGAGCGGCAGCCAGGAAACGATTGTGTCGTCGTCACCGGCGCCGATGGCCTCGCCATAGGCTGCGATCTGCCAGAGCAGGGCGCGGTGCGAGATCACGACGCCCTTCTTCAATCCGGTGGTGCCCGACGAGTATTGCAGGAATGCCGGGCTGTCCGGATCGACCCGGGGCCGCGGCCAGTTCGCCGAAGCGCCTTCGTCCGTGCCGGTGAGCAGGGCGCGGAAACCTTCCAGACCGCCGAGTACCGGCTTCAGCTTTCCGGCCAGCTCGGGATAGGCGATCAGCGCCTTTGCTCCGCTGCCGGCGAGCAACTGCCCGATGGTCTCGAAATAGACCTCTTCGGACAGCTTCGGAGACGGATGGGCAAACATCGACGGCACGGCGCCCAGCAGGATGGCGCCGGCATAGGCGGCGTAGAGGTCCAGCCCGTGTTCGCGTATCACGACAACGCGGTCGCCCGTGGCAATGCCGGCATCGTGCAGACTGGCCGCCCAGGCCTCCGCCCGCTCCATGAGTGCATCGTAGCTGTAATCGGTCTCGGATCCGTCCGCCTGGATCAGCGTCAGGAAGGTCCGGTCCCCGAGGCGCAGGCGGTTGGCGGCGAAGACGCCCTGGATCGTGTCCTCAGTCCAGGGGGCGTTCATCCAGCCACTCCAGCACGGTCTGGTTCTCGGCGGCGCAATAGAGTTCGAACGCGCACATCCGGTCGCGGTCAACGACCATGACATAGACCTGGCCGCGCGTACTGCGGACCAGCGCCGTCTTGAAGCCCTCGTTCTTCAGCCGGCCATTGACCGACGGCGTGGCGTAGAAGCCGAAATCCTTGGCCGCCACGTCCATGCGCTTGCCGGTCTTCGTGACCATGGTGACCTGCTCGTCGGGGCAGAGTTCCAGGTCGCCGCAATCGCTGATGGCGATACCGGGGGCGGGCTCGAAGATCCGCGGCGGGGATTTTTGGGAGAGCTTCACGCCGCAGCCTCCAGCGGCGCCTCCGGCCAGTCCCAGCCCTCGACCGGGAAGCCGTCGATGACCCAGCGGCCGTTGCGGCGGGTCCAGATGGTGTGGTCGCGGTACTTCTCTTCCAGCGCGGCGAAGTCGGCCAGCGGCAGGTCCATGAAGGCGCAGGCGGCCTCGATGTCGCCGGACGGACGCTGATCGCCCAGCCGGGCGATGGTCGCAAGTGCCTGGGGGCGGCTCATGCGGCCGTTACGGATCTCCAGCGACAGATTGTCGAACAGCCGGGTGAAGCCGAATTTCGGCCACTTGAACCAGTGGTGGACGGCGATGTGGTCGCAGTCGATGTCGGCATAGTCGTAAAGGCCGATCTTCGGGCCTTCGGCGCGCCGGCGGAAGCCCTTGGCCTCCGCGGTCTTCAAACTCGTCGCCGGATCCCAGGGCATGTAGTAGCCGAGGAAGATCGAGCGCACCTGCGCAGCTGCGAATTCGGCCTCGCTCGGCGGACAATAGGGCTCCAGTTCGCGCTCGGAGAGTTCCGGGCCGACCCAGTCCAGCGCCTCGCGGCCCTGCAGGATGCCGTGCCGCTTCAGCCAGGCGTGGTTGAGCAGGTTGAGGTCGCTGTCGCCCTTCTCCCCGCCATATTCCATGAAAGGGCTTTCGCCCCAGACGATCAGGGGTACGCCCATCTTCACCGCCAGCCGCATCGGGATGGCGAAGATGGCGAGATGCATCGGAACGGCGCTGGAACCGGTTTCAAGAAGCGTCTTCTTCATGAACCGCGCCTCGACCGACGGATCGATCGAGAAGTCGATGTGATCCACGCCGAGACGGACCAGCGCGTCCAGATTGGCCTGCCCCAGCGCGTTGCGGCCGGGCGACTTCCAGGTCACCGCCAGCACCTTCATGCCCAGCGCCCGGCAGCGGATGACCTGCCAGAAGCTGTCCTTGCCGCCGGAAACGGGGACGATGCAGTCCCAGGGCGCCTTCGCGGCGCGGGCGGTGCCGACGATCCGGTGGAGTTCGGTCTCGCGCGCGGCCCAGTCGATCTCGATCCGGTTGGCCGCATGGCCCTTGCAGGCATTGCAGACGCCGTCGGCGCCGATCTCGATGCCCGGACGGCTGTCGGGCAGGACGCAGGACTGGCAGAAACGGACGGTCATGCCGACTGCTCCATGAAAAGCTTGGCGGAGACGAAGGAGAACAGGAACTTGGAGAAGCTGTTGGGCAGCTCCGGCATCGACATGGCCTGTTCGATCTTCTCGCGGCGGACGAGGTCGAAGATCGGGCCGTCGTCCAGGATGCGTTCCCGGGTCTTCGGGTTGTCGAGGTCGAACAGGCTGCGGAAGGCGGCGTTGAAACCCTTCTTGTGCCGGTCGAGGCGCACCTTGTCGTTCAGTATGCCCTTGGCGGCCGCGCGCAGCGGCGCCTTGGCGTAGCCGTCGCGGATCAGATGTTCCGGCGGGATCGAGTAGGCGAAATCGCAGAGTGCGCGGTCGAGATAAGGGCTGCGGTTCTCGATGGAGTTCTTCATCGAGTTCAGATCGTCCTCGCGCAGGATGATCGGCACCGCCTCGTGGCAGAGTTCATTCAGCATCCGGTTGCGCATCAGGTCGTCGGACAGCGGTTCTTCTGTGAAGGGTTCGGCAAAGGGCTCGGTCAGATAGTCCGAAAAGACGTCTGCATTCAGATAGATGTGGCCACGGAACGCCGGGTCGCGGTCGTAGAGCAGCGGGTCCCGCAGATGCGGATTGCGCACGATCGGGCCCAGATGGGTGCGCCAGTCGTCGATGCGCTGCGCGCGGTCGGGATGGCCCTTCATAGCGTGCAGGTGCAGGTTGAAGTGGTCGTAATAGCCGCTGACCAGCTCGTCCGCGCCGGTGCCGGAAACGGCGACCTTGAAGCCGCGCTCGCGCATCGCTTCCGACAGCATCGCGTGGACGTAGTAGCTCGCGGTCGCCACCGGCTTGCCGTGGTAGCGGATCAGGGCGGCGAAGCGGTCGAGGTCGGACGACTGCTGCAGATGGATCTCGTGATGGACGCAGCCGAGGTCCTTCACGGTCGCGTGGATGTTGTCGCTCTCGTCGTAGCGTGGATCCGGATCGATGATCGAGAAGGCCGTGACATGAGCGCCGTGCTGCTTCGCCGCGAAGGATGCCAGCGCGGCGCTGTCGACGCCGCCGGACAGGCAGAAGGCGATGGGCACATCGGCGCGCAACCGCAGCCGCATGCTTTCGGAGAGATGATGCCAGATGCCGTCGACCGCCTCGCCGAAGCTCATGGACGAATCGGGACGGTATTCGGGGCGCCAGTATCGGCGGATGGTGACGTCGCCATTGCCGCCGATGACCAGATTGCAGCCCGGCGGCAGTTCGCGGACGTCCTCGTGGAACAGCGCCTCGGATTTGTACAGCGCCTTGTAGCCGTTCACGAGGTACCGGCGCACGGTGTCGGTATTGACGGCAGGGCGGCGGCCGGTCAGCGCCGACAGGGCGGCGATCTCGGAGGCGAACCAGACGCCATTGCCGCCGGCGCGCCAGAGCAGGGGCTTCTCGCCGAACGGGTCCCGGGAGATGAAGACGCGGTGCCGGTCCGCATCGTGGATCGCGAAGGCCCACATTCCTTCCAGATAGTCGACGCAGTCCTCGCCCCAGACGCGATACGCCTCCAGCAGGACTTCGGTATCGGACCGGGTGGTGAAGCTGATGCCTCGGCGCTCGAGCAGCCGGCGTACCTCGACGTGATTGTAGATCTCGCCGTTGAAGACCAGCGAAAGTCCGTCACGGCGGAACGGCTGGTTGGAGCGGCGGTCCAGATCGATGATCGCCAGCCGCGTATGCAGCAGCGTTACCGCGTTCGCGCCTTCACGGGCCTGATGGGTGCCGCTGGCGTCAGGGCCGCGTCTCCTCAGCGCCTCGAGCGCCGCGTCGATGCGGTCGGGCGTCGGCGGTGCGGCCCCGATATGTCCGGCGATGCCGCACATAGGGTCAGCCCAGCAGGTGCGGCTGGAAGCGGTCGCCGGTGTTCATGGCGGCGTTCAGCGTCCGTCCGACGATCTCGTTTTCCTGGCCCGGCGCGATGCCGTCGCCGGGACGCACCCAGATCAGGTCGTCCCGGGTGACGCGGTGGCCGGCGCCCAGCGGCGTCTTCGCCGCGATGGAGCGGCGGATCAGCGGGGCGTTGCCGCGTTCGCATGCCTCCATGCCGATCTCGCCCGAACCGCGCAGCACCTCGAACGCGCGGATGCGGCGGACCAGTTCGGCCATCTCGGCCGGGTCGGCGGAAAGCTGATGGTCGCGGAAGTCCGAGTGGTCGTGGGCGACGGTGAAGTGCTTCTCGATGATCTCGGCGCCCATCGCCACGGCCAGCACGGCGGCGTCGATGCCCTGGGTATGGTCGGAGTAGCCGACGGTGCAGCCCGGCAGCTCGGAGCGAAGGGTGCGCACGGCGCCGATATTGGCTTCCTCGGGCGGGGTCGGGTAGGCGGAGACGCAGTGCAGGACCGCCATCTCCGGATTGCCTTCCAGGCCACCCTGGCAGGAATGGATGTGGTTTACGGCGCTGCGGATCTCCGGCAGGCCGGCCAGGCCGGTCGACAGGATCACCGGCTTCCCGGAAAGCGCTGCGAAGTTGATCAGCGGCCAGAAATTGTTGTCGGAGCTGGCGATCTTGAAGGCATCGACCTCGCCGTCCAGGAACTCGGCGCTTTCCATGTCCAGCGGTGTGGAGATGAAGACCAGGCCGGCGGCGCGGGCGCGTTCGCCCAACTCGGCGAACTGGTCGTAGCTGAGCTCGAAGCTCTTCAGCCGCTGATAGCGGGCCTCGTCGTCCCGGCAGATGAACTGCTCGGTCCGGAAGGTCTGGTACTTCACGGCGTCCGCGCCCGAATCGGCTGCGAGATAGAGCATTTCCTTCGCCAGACCGAAATCGCCCTCGTGGTTGTTGCCGACTTCGGCGATGACGAAGGCGCGGTCTTGGGTGTCGTGGCTGGCGATCTTCATGGTGCTACCCGTGGAAGTGAAAGACGTAGGTGGCCGCCGTGAACTGGAACTTGTTGGTCACGTAGGCGTGCAGCGAACGCACGTTCGAGGCCTGCGTGCCGACCGTCAGGCGGTTGATGTTGGGAATGGTCGCTTCGGCGAAGCTGATCATGTCGCGGGCCAGGCCCTTGCCGCGGAAGCGGCTGTCCACGGCGACGAGATCGATGGTCATGTTATCGCCGTCGACGAGCAGTTGCAGGAAGCCGGCGATCTCGCCGTCGACTTCCGAGACGACCATGTGGTCGCCACGCTTGCCGTCGAAATAGTTGCCGGCCCAGGCGCGCTTGACGCTGTCCGCCGCGGCCTTCGGTACCATGGGGTCCATGTGGAAGCGCGAATAGGTGAAGCCGCTTTCGGCGATCCGCTCGACAGCCGCGCGGTCGGGATCGTCGGCGAAGCGGGCGGTCCGGCTGAAGGCCGCCGGCCAGCTTGCCCGTTCGAGCCGGATATTGGTCTCGATCAGGCGGAAGCCGGCATTCTGCAGCCGGTTGGCGGTTTCGATATCCGACGCGCCGACCTTGGCGTCGATGAAGCACGGCGAGGTCTGCGGCAGGGGGATCTGGTCCATCTCCGCGCCAGTGGGCGTCAGGTGCCAGACCGCCTTCCCGAGCAGCCCGCTCAGCCACTCGTCGGAGCGGTACGCCATGCCGGGGCCGGGGTTCATGCCCAGGCGCGCCTCGTCAGGTAGACGACCTCACCGGCATCCACGGCGCCGGTGTTCAGCAGTTCCCAGTTGGCCTTGTACCAGTTGATATAGTCGACGAAGCCTTTCTCCAGCGGGTACTGCGGCTCGTAGCCGATGAGCCGGCGCGCCTTGTCGACGTTCAGCGTGCCGCGTTCCGGCATCAGCGCGTCGCGCGGGTTGTGGCGCACATCGACGTTCGGGAAATGCTCGCGGATGATCTCGACCATCTGGTTCAGCGACCGCGCCGAACCGTAGGTCAGGTTGAAGATCTCGTTGGCCGCCTTTTCGGTGGCCAGCGCACCCATGACGCCGGCGATCAGGTCCTGGACGTACGTGAAGTCCAGGCAGTCGGAGCCGTCGCCGTTGATGGTCAGCTGGTTGCCGCGCAGCGCATTCTCGATCAGCGCCTGGCCGACCCGGCGGCTGACGCAACGCTCGCCGTAGAGCGCCGAGGGGCGGATGATCGTGAACGGCAGGTCAAAGACCTGATTGTAGGCGATCACCATCTTCTCGCCGGCGAACTTCAGCGCGCCGTAGATGCCCATCGGGTTGCAGGCGGTCTCCTCGCTGACGACGCCGTCTGCGAAGGTGCCGTAGACCATCGACGAAGAGAAATAGACGAAGCGCTTCACGTTGAGCCGCGTCGAGCGGGCGACGTCGAGCGCGTTCTCCAGCGTGCGCAGCGAATGGTCGAAGGTGGAGTAGGGGTCCTTGTTCGACCGGTTGGCGTGGGCGACGGCGGCCAGATGCACGATGGCGTCGGGGTTCAGGTCCTCCATCGCCTCCGACAGGCCGTGATAGTCGCGGGCGTCGATTTCCACGAAGGGCACGCGGGCCTGGTGGAGCAGGTTCATCCGCTGCTTGATGAAGTTGAGATAGATCTCGCCGTTCGGGTTCGTGTACCGCTCCCGCTCGATGGCGTAGTAGTTGTTGACGCCCAGGCTGTCGATGACGGCGACGTCCACGCCCTCCGACTTCATCTTCAGCGCCATGTTGTGGCCGATGAAGCCCGCGCCGCCGATGATGACGACCTTCTGACCCTTCAGCGGGTGATTACCGGATGACATCGTTGATGGCTCCCTTCAGCGAGCTGGCGATACGGTCCATGTCGGCCTCGTCGAGATGCGGGCCGACCGGCAGGGCGATCGACTGGTTGGAAATGCGCGAGGCGACGGGGTAGTCCGCCGGGTTGAGGTCGTACTTCTCGCGGTAGTAGGTCAGCATCGGCACCGGGCCCGGGTAGTAGACCGAGCTGCCGATGCCGCGGTCCTTGAGGCCCTGCACGATCTCGGAGCGGCGGCCTTCGGCGCGGCCCTTCAGGATCACGCTGAGGCAGTAGTGGCTGCTCTCCAGATGTGCATGGTTCGACTGGAACAGATCGATCTCGTCGATCTCCTTCAGGCCGGCCTCCAGGCGCCAGTAGTTGCGGTGACGCGCGGCCAGGAAATCCGGGATCCGCTTCAGCTGCTGGATGCCGATGGCGGCCTGCAGTTCGTTCATGCGGTAGTTGAAACCGAGCTGGGTGACGTCGTAGATGCCCGGCTCCTTGCGCTCGACCACGGTCCGGTCCAGGCCGAAGGCCTTCTGACGGCGGACGCGGGCGGCGATTTCGGAATCGCGGGTCAGCAGCATGCCGCCTTCGGCGGTGGTCATGTGCTTGACCGGGTAGAAGGAGAAGCAGCCCAGGTCGCCGATCAGGCCGGCATGGACGCCGTTGACATAGGAACCGACGGCTAGCGCCGCGTCCTCGATCACCGGCAGTCCGTACTTCGCGGCGATGGCCATGACACGGTCCATGTCGACCGGCATGCCGAGATAGTGGACCACCGAGATCGCGCGGGTCCGGTCGGTGATGGCGTGCTCGATGCGGTCGATGTCGATATTGCCTGTCTCGGGTTCGGCATCGACGAAGACCGGCTTCGCACCGCAGTACTCCACCGCATGGGCGGTGGCGGTATGGGTCTGCGCCGGAACGATGACCTCGCCGCCGGCGCCCAGCTTCATCTGGAAGTAGCCGAGATGCAGGCCCGCGGTGCAGGAGGAGACTGTGATCGCCTCGCCGCCGCCGCACCATTCGGCGAAATCGGCCTCGAACAGTTCGGCGCGGGGGCCATGAACCAGCTGCGGGCTGTCCAGAACCTCCAGAACGGCCTGCCGTTCCTCGTCGCCCAGGATCGGGCGGCCGAAGTGGATCGGCGGCAGCTCAGATTGGCCGGACGGGCTCGGGCTGGCCGGAATGGACGGCGCGCTCGATGGCGAAGCAGAGGGAGAGGGCGTCGAATACGGCATCCTGTCCTACCTCCGGCTCGCGGCCATGCAGGACCGCATCAACGAAATCTTCGAGAAGATCGCCTTTGTCGACACCGGGATACGCCTCCGTGATTGGCTCCGGCCGAACGCCGGGATCACGGGAACGGTAAACAAACGCGCTTTCCAAACCGTTAACGAAGGTCGCCTCTGTTCCATGCACCTCGAGGCGGTGGAAATGGGGATGTACGCAGCCGCCATTGCAGCCGATCGAGGCGACCAGCCCGCTCTCGAAACGCACGAGTGCGCGCACCAGGTCGAAGTTCCGGAAGGCGCTGCCCTCGGTCGCGATGCGGTTGCCGAATGCGGTGACCTCGACCGGCCTGTCGCCGGTGAGCCAAATGACCAGATCGGCCATGTGAACCGCGCCCCCCATCACCAGCGAGTAGCCCGGAAGCTCGCCGCGCCAGCCGGAAATCAGCTTGTGGATGCGGCCGTACTGATACTCGGCGTCGATGTTGAACAGCCGGCCCATACGGCCCGAGCGGATTTCCTTGCGCAGCCACAGGAAGCGGGGGCAGCGGCGCAGGATCAGGTTCGAGGAAATGCGCAGATGCGGCTTTGCGCGCAGCGCGGCGCGGACCTCGTGCGCATGATCTTCCTGCAGCACCAGCGGCTTCTCGACAAAGAGATGCTTGCCGGCGTCGATGGCCCGCATGACCTGCTCGTAGTGGTGCTGGTCGTAGGAGGCGATCGAAACGATCTCGATGTCCGGATCGTCCAGGATCTCGTCGGCGCTGGCCGTCATCGACCGGTCAGGATGGCGGGTCGCCACATCGGCGCGCTTTGCATCGGAGAAATCGGCAAGCCGGGTGACACGGCAGTTGGGATGACGTTCGTAGCCGGAGATGTGCCGCTCGCCGACGCCGAGGCCGATGATGCCGGCGCGGATCAGGACCTCGCCGTTCATCCGGCTTCGGCGATCCGGGGCGCCAGTTCGTGCCAGCGGTAGCGCCAGGCCGGGCTGTCCAGCTGATGCGCCAGCTTCCGGAATCGCCGGAATTCCTCTTCGGTGTCGATCACCATGGACGCCTGTCCCAGATTCTCGTCCGCCTTCAGGGAGACGATGTTGAACCGCTCGGCGTGCCGGTAGAACCAGGTCGTCACATGCTCGCGGTCTGCAGGATCGGCCATCTCGGCCTCGCCCTTCAGGAAGGCGTGCGATGCCAGAACCTCGACGGACTGGCCTTTCGGATAGGTTCGCTCGACCACATTCGAGACGATGTCAGGCCGTTCGGTACGAAAGGTCTCGACGGCGAGATCCACCAGCCGGTGATCGATCAGCGGGCTGTCGCCCGAAACGCGGACGAAGGCGCGGACGGGGAACTGCTGCAGCACGGTCCTGAACCGGCCCGCGACGTCCAGCAGGGGTCCGCGGACGACCGGCGTGGACCGGGCCGCGCAATGCGCCGCCAGCGCGTCGTCGAGCGGATCGTCGGATGTCGCGACGATCAGCGGGCGGCCGGCGCGGCAGAGCTCCAGCGCATCCAGCGTGTAGTCGATCAGGCGGCGGCCGGCGACGGTGCGCATAACCTTGGCCGGGCAGCGGCTGGAGCCGGTGCGCGCCTGAACGATGATCGGGATCAGGTCGTGCATGCTCACGGTCAGTCCAGCCCGAGCCTTTCGCCAGTGCGGATGCGAGCTTCCGTGCAGGGCTTCTTCGGCCATTCGCCGGGCTCGCGGGCGACGAAGATGTCGGTGTTGGGGAACCAGGGCTCGATGCCCGAACCGAAGTGAAAGCGGTCAGGCTTGTGCAGCAGGGTCACGGCGGGGATGCCCATCGCGCCGGCAATGGCGACCGGCGAGGAGGAAATCGAGACGACGAAGTCCAGACCGGCGGTCCAGGCGGCGGCCTCGTCCAGCTGCTCGCGGCGGTCGATGCCCTCGAAATCGTGGATGATGATGCCCTTGTCCTCGGCCAGGCGGGCGCAGTCCTCGCTGGCGTCCTTGTACATGCAGTTGACGAAATGGGCGCCCTTCGCCTGCAGGTCGAAGAAGGGGGCGAAGTCGGTCAGTGACATGTAACCCTTGGCGCGGATCGGGGTGACGTAGCCGCCGGTCCAGCAGATGCCGACCTTCGGGCCTTCGCCGATGGCGTCGAACTTCGCCTTCCAGTAAGCGGCGCGCTCGGGGTCGGGGATCAGGTAGTTGCCGTTGCGCGCGAAGCTGTCGATGCCGTCCCGGACGATGCCGAAGATCGAGCCGGAGGGGATGAACAGGTCCGGCTTCGGAATGCCGTCTTCCTTCAGCCAGCCGTAGTGGCGGTGGATCTTGGCGTTCGAGCGGAAGGTGACGTGGCGGTGCACGGTCGCCTCGGGGAAGGAGCGCTGGAACCAGCTCACGAGACGCCGGTCGCACTCGATGATCACGTGGCCGGCCCGCTCGATCACGTCGCGGTAAGCGCTGCCGAAGATGATGGCGTCGCCGATGCCCTGCTCGTCCGAGACAAGGATGCACTTGTCGGAGATGTCCTCGCCCTGCCAGCGCGGCAGGTCGTGGACGAAGACCACCGAATCGCCGCGGCGGCGGTCGAGCCGCCACTCGTATTCCTGCCAGCCTTCCTCCAGGTCGCCGACGCCGAGCAGCGAGGACGCGTAGGAGAAGTGGGTATCGGCGTCGTCGGGACGCAGATCGACGGCCTTCTTCAGGAAGGGCAGCGATTCCTCGAACCGGCCCATCGACGAGTAGGCGTGACCCAGGTTGGACCAGGCGATGTCGTAGTCGGGATTGAGCCGCAGCGCCTCGTCGAAGAAGGGGCGGGCCGCGTCGGCGCCGCGGTCTTCGGCGACCGTAACCGCAAGCGCCTGCCACAGGCTCTCGTCAGACGGCTTCTGCTCGATGGCGAATTTCAGCGTGTCGATCGCTTCGCCGTAATTGCCCTTGGCCCGCTTGACGGCGGCCAGCGCGGTGGGGCCGCGGGGGTCGTCGGGGCAACGCTGGATCACCAGCGCGTACATGCGTTCGGCCGCATCCAGCATGCCCAGATCCTGGGCCAGCTGGCCGACGCCGTAGACCAGTTCCGGATCCTCGCCCGCGATCTCGAGGGCGCGCTCCATCGCGTGGATCGCTGCCTGCACATTGCCGGCGTAGCGGAGATTGTTGCCCAGCACGAGCAGGGTGTCGCCGTTCGACGGGTCAAGGCAATGCGCCCTCAGAAACTCCGAGGCCGCCTCGTTGAACTGGCCGTCATTGGCGAGCTTGTTGCCGCGGCTCAGATGCTGGATCGACCGCTTCAGTTCGGCGCGCGTCGGCTTGCGTTCCGGATCGACGCGGTTCAGCACCTCGACGAACTGGATCGTGTCGCCCTGGAGGATCGAGCGGTGAACCTTCGGCGCGGTCTTGGCTTCGGGACGGGTCTTCAGTCGGGCGGAGGACATGGCGGTCTCGTGATCGTTTTCGAAACGCCGCAATCAAAGCCGGGCAGGGTGAAGATTTGCTTAAGCACGTTTTGCCCGCCGACTTTCTCCGCCGTTAACGATAATTCAACCTCGTCGGGATCAATCTGCGTTCCATGCCCGGTTCGCCGGGTTCGTGTTCACGTATCTCGGAGCGGCCGGCGACGGCCGAGGACTGTATGGCCCTGAAACTGACGCTCAAGCCCGGCGAGAAATTCGTCATCAACGGCGCGGTCATCGCGAACGGCGACCGGCGGGCGACCCTGGTACTGCATAACAAGGCGTCGATCCTCCGCGAGCGCGACATCCTGAAAGCGAACGAGGTCGACACTCCGGCGAAGCGAATCTACTTCGCCATCATGTCGATGTACCTCGACGAGAAGGTCCGGCCCGGCTTCTACGAAGAATTCGTGCGGCGCATGTCGGAGTTCATGGGAGCGGTCAGCGACCCCGACGCGCTTTCCACTTGTGTCTCCATCAGCCAGTGCGTCATGGAGCGTCAGTACTACAAGGGTCTGACGCTGTGCCGGCGACTGCTCGACTTCGAACAAGAGAGGCTGAATTATGAGCCTGCAGGCGTATAGCAAGGCGCAGCGCGTCGCCGAGAGCCCGCGCGATACCGAGTACCGTCTTTTCGCAGAGATCACCCGTCGCCTCATGGAGGTGAAGGATCTGCCGCGGCATGAACCGGGTGTGATCGAGGCCGTGCACCGCAACCGCCGGCTCTGGTCGACCCTGATGTCCGACTGCTCGAAGGAGGGCAACATGCTGCCCGAGCAGACCCGGGCGTCGATCATCTCGCTGGCGATCTGGGTGGACCGTCATTCCAGCAGCGTCATGCGCGGCATGGAGACGGTCGACGACCTGATCTCGGTGAACCGCACCATCATGGAAGGCCTGGCGCAGCGGCCCGCCGCCGCCTGACTTTCCAAGCCTGCGGACTGCGCTACCATCCCTCCCTGCCTGAATCGGGGAGGAAAAAGGCATGTCGACATTCGTATCCGTAACCGAGGCCCGCGCGATGCCGGGCCTCCGCATTGCCTGTCTGCGCGGGGTTCCGAGCCCCTGGACCGAAGCGGCCAAGGCCATCTTCCGGGTCAAGGGCCTGGACTGCCAGTATGCCGGACAGGCCGAGGACGATCCTGACAACGCGATTGCCGGGTGGGCGGGGAATTCCTCGGTCCCGGTCGTCGCCTTCGAGGACGAACCGCTGCGCACCGGCTGGGCGGAAATCCTGCTGCTGGCCGAACGGCTGGCGCCGGCGAAGCCGCTGCTGCCGGACGGCTTCGAGGCCCGCGCCGAGGCGATCGGTCTGTCCCACGAGATCTGCGGCGAGATGGGTCTGGGCTGGGCGGCGCGCAATTTCCTCGTCGGTCTCGGATTCGAATCCGACGGCGCCAGCGGCTTTCACCCGAAGGTCGGCAAGTTCCTGGCCGGCAAATACGGCTATCGCGAAAGCGAGGACTACCGGCAGCGGGTCATCGCGATCCTCGAAGCCCTTTCGGCGCGGATCGCCGGCAAGCCGTTCCTCGTCGGTTCGTCCCTGACGGCGGTCGACATCTACTGGGCCGCCTTCTCCAACCTCGTCGCGCCGTTGCCGGCGGAGAAGCTGCCGATGCATCCGCGTTTCCGCGCCATGTGGGAATCGGTGCCCGACGATGTGAAGTCCGCCGCATCCGGCGAACTGATGGCGCACCGCGACCGCATATACGAAACCTGCTTCGAGCTCCCGGTCCCGCTCTGAACAAGGAAAAGCCCCGCGGAGGCTAACCTCCGCGGGGCTCTTCGGACCAACGGTCCCTGAAGCTTAGTGGGCGAGGATCGCCAGCAGCAGCAGGGCCATGATGTTGGTGATCTTGATCATCGGGTTCACGGCCGGGCCGGCGGTGTCCTTGTAGGGATCGCCGACGGTGTCGCCGGTCACCGAGGCCTTGTGCGCCTCGGAGCCCTTGCCGCCGTGATTGCCGTCCTCAATGTATTTCTTGGCGTTGTCCCAGGCGCCGCCGCCGACGGTCATGGAGACCGCGACGTAGAGGCCCGTGGCGATCACGCCCATCAGCATCGCGCCGACGGTGGCCAGCGCCTGCGCCTTGTCGCCGCCGGTCACGCCCAGAATGACGAAGTAGACGACGATCGGCGCCAGCACCGGCAGCATCGACGGCACGATCATCTCCTTGATCGCGGCCTTGGTCAGCATGTCGACCGCCCGGCTGTAGTCGGGCTTCGAGGTGCCGGCCATGATGCCCGAATCCTCACGGAACTGACGGCGGACTTCCTCGACGACCGAGCCGGCGGCGCGGCCGACAGCGGTCATCGACATGGCGCCGAACAGGAACGGCAGCAGGCCGCCGAAGATCAGGCCGACAACCACATACGGGTTGGACAGCGCGAAATCGACGACAACGCCGGCGAAGTACGGGTACTGATCCGGATTGGCGGCGAAGAAGGCCAGATCCTGCGTGTAGGCGGCGAACAGCACCAGGGCGCCGAGACCGGCGGAACCGATCGCGTAGCCCTTGGTGACGGCCTTGGTGGTGTTGCCGACGGCGTCCAGCGCATCGGTGGTGTTGCGCACCGATTCGTCCAGTTCGGCCATCTCCGCGATGCCGCCCGCGTTGTCCGTCACCGGACCGTAGGCGTCCAGCGCGACGACCATGCCGGCCAGCGCCAGCATGGCGGTGACGGCGATGGCGATGCCGAACAGGCCGGCCAGCGAGTAGGTGACGATGATGCCAGCGCAGATGATCAGCGCCGGGATCGCCGTCGACTGCATGCCGATGGCCAGACCCTGGATGATGTTGGTGGCATGGCCGGTATTGGACGCCTCCGCCACCGAACGCACGGGCTTGTACTCCGTCGAGGTGTAGTACTCGGTAACCCAGATGATCAGACCGGTGACAACCAGGCCGGCGATGGCGCAGATGAACAGGTCAAGACCGGTGAAGCCTGCATTGCCGATCTGGCCCATGCCGACGGTCACCGAGGTGATCGGGTAGATCGCGACGGCCGAAAGCACTGCGGAAGCGATGAAGCCCTTGTAGAGGGCGCCCATGATGTTGTTGGACGATCCCAGGCGGACGAAGTAGGTGCCGATAATCGAGGTCACGATGCAGGCGCCGCCGATGGCCAGCGGATACAGCATGGTGGCCGCGGCCAGCTCGCCGGCGAACAGGATCGACGCCAGCACCATGGTGGCCACGACGGTCACGGCGTAGGTTTCGAACAGGTCGGCGGCCATGCCGGCGCAGTCGCCGACATTGTCGCCCACATTGTCCGCGATCACGGCGGGGTTGCGGGGATCGTCTTCGGGGATGCCGGCCTCGACCTTGCCCACCAGGTCGGCGCCGACGTCAGCGCCCTTGGTGAAGATACCGCCGCCGAGACGGGCGAAGATGGAAATCAGCGATGCGCCGAAGCCCAGGGCGACCAGCGGATCGACCAGGCCGCGGCCCTCGACGCCCATGCCCAGCAGCACGGCGTAGTAGCCGGCGACGCCCAGCAGGGCCAGGCCAGCCACCAGCATGCCGGTGATGGCGCCGGCCTTGAAGGCGATGTCCAGACCCTTTGCCAGACCCTGACGCGCGCCCTCGGTGGTGCGCACGTTGGAGCGGACGGAGACGTTCATGCCGATGTAGCCGGCCGCGCCGGACAGCACGGCGCCGATCACGAAGCCGACGGCCACCAGGCCGCCCAGCAGGATGGCAAGGATGATGGTGACGACCACGCCGACGATGGCGATGGTCATGTACTGGCGGTTCAGATAGGCGCGGGCGCCTTCCTGGACGGCGCCTGCGATCTCCTGCATGCGCTCGTTGCCGGCAGGCGCTCCCAGCACCTGCTTGGCGGTCACGATGCCGTAGACAATCGCGAGCGCACCGGCGACAAGCACCAGCAACAGTGTGGTTTCCATGGTTTGTATTCCCCTGTCATAGAGAACATAAGCGACGCGACAGGAATCCCCTCCGGATTCGCCCCTCGCCTAGGTCAAAGTGGCGGCTATATGCCAAAGACGGCCTTGCGGCGCAACAGGCGCGCCGGAATGCGTCATATTCACGCGCGCTGCGGGCGGTATGCCGAAAACATCAGCCAGATCGCGCCCAGCATTGCGATGGACACCAGCGGCGCGGCGGTCATCGCCACGGCGTCCCATCCGAGCCGGTCCAGCAACTGTCCCGAGCTCAGCGACGACATGGCCACCATGCCGAAAACGAGGAAGTCGTTGACGCCCTGGACGCGCGGGGCCTCCTCGGGCGTGTAGCACTCGGCCAGCAGCGTCGTGCCGCCGACGAACATGAAATTCCAGCCGACGCCGAGCAGCACCAGCGCGGTCCAGAAGTTGATCATCTCGATGCCCGAAAGCGCCACCGCGACGCAGACCAGGTTCAGGATCGCGCCCACGACGATGATCTTCAGCACCCCGAACCGGGTGATCAGCGCGCCGGTGAAGAAGCTGGGCAGGTACATGGCGACGACGTGCCACTGGATGACCGTCGTGGAATCGTCGAACTCGAAGCCGCAATGCTTCATTGCCAGCGGAGTCGCGGTCATGACCAGGCTCATCACGCCGAAGCCGATCATGGCAGAGCCGGCAGCGACCCAGAAGACGGGGTTCCTGACGATCTGGCCCATCGGGCTGGCCGCGTTCGTCTTTGGTGGTCCGCTTTGGCTTCGGAATGTCGAGGAACATCAGCACCAGCGCCGAGAGCAGCGCCAAGCCTGCCGTACCGACAAAGCAACCGAGGAAGAAGACCTGCGGTATCATGTCCTTGGTGTGCTTGGCCAGTTCCGGTCCCAGGAATCCCGCGGCCAGCCCGCCCGCCATGACATAGGACACGGCCTTGGGCCGGAAGAAGACCGGCGACATGTCGACGGCCGCATGGCGGTACTGCTGGAAGAAGGCGGAGAACATGCCGATAAGCATGGTCGCCACACAGAACAGCCAGAAATTCGCCTGCAGAAGGGCAAAGGCGCCGACGCCGCTGCCGACGACGCCGAGCAGAGAGCCGAGGACGAAGCCGGTCCGGCGGCCGAAACGGCCCATGAAGATCGCGGCCGGGTAGGTCGCAAGCATGGTGCCGGTGACAACGGCGCTGACCGGCAACGTCGCGAGCGCCTTGTCCTCGGCCAGCGAGTAGCCGATGAGGGGACCCATCGCGATCATGGTCGACATGGTCGAAACGCCGAGCGCCTGGCACACGGCCAGCAGCACGACATTCCGCTTCACGGTCGTATCGACGGTCTGAACGGCAGCTTCTGTCATGGCGCAGAGGTATACAGGCTGACCGCCGGGGCAGTCAGCATCAATTCTGCATGGCCTGCATGTAAATTTCTAATCCGCGCCTTCGAAAACCGGACCCAGGGGGCCGAGGCGGACACCGGACCGGAGGTTCCGGTAGTCATTGTTGGCCGGCCGGTCGATGAAGGCCCCGGGCGCCTCGACGATCAGGATGGTCTCGGCGATGTCGGTGAAGTCGCCGCGGAAATGCACCGAGGATTTAAGGCCGAGGATGGGCACGTCCTCCGGTTCGATGCCGATGTGGCGGAACATCTCCTTGTCGGCCGCCTGCATCCGGTTCTCGCAGACCACCACCCGAACGCCGCCTGTCTCCAGAACCGCTGTCAGGCCCAGATTGGCGTTGGTGCCGCCATAGAAGGGGCCGGTGCAGAGGAAGCGGCCTTCGGACAGGGCCGTCACCTTGAAGTCGGCTTCGAAAGGCGGGTCGCCGGCCGTGAACAGCTTGCCGCCCAGCGCCAGGGTCAATGTCGCGCCGACGCCTGCCCTGTGCGCCGCCTGCGCAGCGTCGGGGTCGGTCAGATGTCCGATGACCGCCCCTTGTGCGCCACCCTCCACGAGCGCCCGCAGCAGGCCGGTGGTGTCGGAGGTGCCGCCTGCGCCGGAATTGTCCTGGGCGTCGCACAGCACCACGGTCTTCGTTGCGACATTGGAGAGGCGCTTGGCCTCATCGACAGCGCCGGACGGAGAGAGCATCGGCTCGGCGAACTCGCCCTCGCGGGAGATAATGTAGTCGGCGATTTCCCGCGCTGCGCGGTCGGCGCTCTCCTGATCGTCGGCATAGGCGACGATGGCGGGGCCGCATTCACGGATGTCCGCGGGATGGAAGCCCGGGGTGTAGCTGGTGGTCGATACCGCGCCGCCTTCCAGCTTCGCGACCAGTTCGTAGACCGACTTCGACGGCTCCACCATGGTGCACTGCCCGGTCAGCGGCGGCAGGAAATCGAGCTTGATGAAGGCCTTCGCCTGTTTCGGCCGGCCTTCCAGCAGGCCGTGGAGATGCCGCGCCGTGCGCCTCCCGGTCTCCGCCATGTCGATATGGGGGTAGGTGCGGTAGGCGATCAGCACATCCGAGAGCGCGACCATACGCTCGGTGATGTTGACGTGCAGATCCAGGCTGACGGCGATGGGGATCTCGTCGCCGAGCCGCTGACGCAGCCGGGCGAGCAGTTCGCCTTCGCCATCCTCGTGATGCTGGGCGACCATGGCGCCGTGGAGGTCCAGATAGATGGCCGAAGCGCCGCCCTTCACCGCCGCTTCCAGGCCGTCGACCATCTTCGCCGTGATCCGCTCATAGGCATCTTCGGTGACATATCCGGCCGGGACCGCAGCGGACCAGCAGACGGGCGCCAGATCGTAGCCGAGGTCCCGCGCCTCGTTGATGAACCCGCCGGTGCCGATATTGATCGGCGGGAAGACGGTCAGCATCTCCTCGCCTTCGGTCAGCGGGGGCCATCCCTCGCCCCGGGCGAAGTGGTCGTAGGTCGTCAGAATCGGCGCGAAGGTGTTGGTCTCGTGCAGGAAACCCGCGATGGCGATAGTGGTCACGGATCAGCGCTCCTCTTCCGGATCGGCCCGTCCCTCGATCACATCGAGGGCGCGGATCAGGAAATCGTTCAGGTCCTCGGTGATGTAGTTGATGTGTTCGCCTTCCGACGCCTCGAAGCTCCATTCCGAGATGCCCGGAATCCACACGGTCGTGAATCCGACTTCATGGGCCGGCGCCAGGTTGCGGGCCATGTCCTCGAACATCACGGCGCGGGCCGGATCGACCTCGTGCTTCTGGATGAACAGTCGATAGGGTTCGACGCTCTTCTTGGGCTCGAACTCCGAATGCACGATGTCGAAGATGCCCTCGAAGCACTTCTCGATGCCCAGATGCGTCATGATGTTGAGCGCGTGGTTCACGGAGCCGTTGGTGAAGACCAGCCGGCGTCCCGGCAGCCGTTCCAGCAGGCCGGGCAGTTCGGGATTCGGCGGGATCGGCGACAGGTCGATCTGGTGCACGTAATCCAGGAAATCGTGCGGATCGATGCCGTGATGGTCCATCAGTCCCTTCAGCGTGGTGCCGTGGGACATGAAGTAGCCCTTCTGCATCCGGTGGGCCTCGTCCTCGCTGACCTCAAGCAGATCGCGGATGAAGTAGCGCATGCGGTCGGAGACCTGCGCGAAGAGGTCGGAACTGGCCGGATAGAGCGTGTTGTCGAGGTCGAAGACCCAGGTGTCGATGTGGCGGAGGTCGGGCCTCCTTGTCGCGGGATCAGGCATGCGCGGCACTTAAGGATGCTTCGCCGCGCGCCGCAACCGGTTAACGGGCGGTTAGGCAATCTCCGCCATGATGCCGCGGACAGCTCATACACGCGGAGAGAGACGGTATGGCCGACGACAACCGCACCGCCGGCGCGGACTACAGCACCGCAAAGATGGTCCTCGAAAGCCCTGACAGCGCCGCCCGGAAGGCGCTGGCCCAGAGCGCCGACACACAGCCGGAGGTCCTTTACTATCTGGTCGAAGACGACGATCAGAGCGTGCGCGCGGCCGTCGCCGCGAATCCCTCGACGCCAGTACAGGCCGATCTGAAGCTTACCGAAGACACCGACGACGAGGTCCGGATCGAACTGGCCCGCAAGATCGGGCGCCTGATGCCGGGCCTGCAGCATCAGCGCCAGGTCAAGCTGCGCGAGCTCACCATCCAGGCGCTCGAGAAACTGTCGGAGGACAAGCTGCCGGATGTCCGCGCGGCCCTCTCCGAGACGATCAAGGCCATGCCGGAGATTCCGAAGGATGTCGTGCTGCGCCTTGCGCGGGACATCGAGGAGATCGTCGCGGCGCCTGTCCTCGAATACTCGCCGCTGCTCAACGATCACGATCTGGTCGAACTGATGGCAGCCGGGGTGACCATGGGCGCTCTGCCGGCCATCGCCCGCCGCCATGGCATCGGCAAGGCGGTCTCCGATGCCGTCGTCGCCAGCGCCGACATGCCCGCCATCGCATCGCTGCTGCGCAACAACTCCGCCGAGATCCGCGAGCGGACGCTGAACGACGTGGCCGACGACGCCGAAGGGGTCGAGGAACTGCACGAGCCGCTGGTCGTCCGTCCCGAGCTGTCCCAGCGCGCCATGCGGCGCATTGCGAGCTTCATTTCCCGCGCGCTGCTGGAGCAACTCGCCGAGCGCAGCGGGCTCGACAACAAGACCCGCCGCGTGATCGCCGAACAGGTCAACGAACGCCTGGCCGTTGACAAGGACGCCGACGCCAAGCTGGACGCCGACTTCGCAGAACACCTCGCGAAGCAGGGCAAGCTCAACGACGAGGTCATGCGCGGTGCGATCGAGAAGAACCGCCGGGACTTCGTCATTCATGCGCTGGCAGTGCTGACCAAACGCACCGACAAGGGCGTCGAGCGCATCATGGAAATGCGCAATGGCAAGGCGACGACGGCGCTGGTCCATCAGGCCGGCCTGAGCATGCGCACCGCACTGATGATGCAGCAGCGCATAGCCAAGGTGCCGCCGAGCCAGATCGTGCCGGCCAAGAACGGCGTCGACTTCCCGATGTCGCCCGAGGAGATGGAATACCAGATCGCCCACATCAACGATTGAGCCGCTTGCGCGGTCCGGCCGGAGGCCCGACACTCGGGCCATGGCGGACAGAACGGCATTCCTGACGGGCGGCACCGGCTTTCTTGGCCGCAACATCGCCGAGCAACTGGTCAAGGACGGCTGGCAGGTCATGGCGCTGGCGCGGAGTTCTGCGGACACGCAGGCGCTGCGCGACATGGATGTCGCCATCGCTGAAGGCGATCTCACGGATGCCGGTTCGGTGCTTGAGGCGATGCCCGAAGGCTGCGATGCCGTCTTTCATGCCGCCGCGATGACCTCGGTCTGGAAGCGGCAGGCCGATGAACAGCGTGCGATCAATGTCGGCGGCACCGGGAATGTTGTGGAGGCGGCGCTCGCGAAGAAGGCGGGCCGGCTGATCCATACATCGACCTGGAATGTCTATGACTGGACCGGCGGCGTGATCGACGAGACGACGCCGAAGTCGGGCCGGGATTCCTGGATCAACTACAACCGCACCAAACACGAGGCCGAGGACGTGGTTCTGGAGGCCGTCGCCGGCCGCGGTCTCGAAGCCGTCATCCTCAACCCCAGCCATATTCTCGGACGCTACGATACGTCGAACTGGGCGCGGCTGGTAACCATGGCGGCGCTCGGGCGGCTGCCGGGCGTGCCGCCCGGGGCGGGCGATTTCGCTCATGGCGTCGCAGTCGCGAAGGCGCATATCGCCGCCGTGGACAAGGGGCGGAGCGGCGAGAACTACCTGCTGGGCGGGCCGCATGCGCGGTTCCTTGAGCTGGTCCAGCTGGTGGCGAAGACCGCGCATCAGGACCGGGTCCCGAGGATGCCGACCCCCGCCTTCATGCTCCGGACCATGGCGCGGGTCGAAGAAGGCGCCGCTGCCTTCACGGGGCGTCAGCCCCAGGTGACGCCGGAGGCGGTGGAGATGGTCTGCGCCGACGTCACCATCCGCTCGACCAGGGCGCAGGACGAACTCGGCTACGAACCCTCATCGCTGGAAAAGGCGGTGGAGGACAGCTACGGCTGGCTCATCCGCGCGAAGATCCTCAGATCCTGAAGCTCAGGCCGCCGCTGCGGTAAAGGATCCGTCCCGGACCTGGCAACGCCACATCACGCGGCGCTCGTCGGCGCTGAAGGAGTCACGGCGATGGATGGCCGAGCGGTTGTCCCAGACCAGCAGGTCATTGGGCGACCAGCGGTGCGAGTAGCAGAACTCGTCGCGCGTGCAGTGCGCCCAGAGCGCGTCCAGCAGACTGTCGCTCTCCGGAACCTCCATGCCGACGATCCAGCTGTTGGTGCGCCGGCCGAGATAGATCGTGTCCCGGCCGGTCACCGGATGGTTGCGGATGATCGGGTGCCGGGCGCCGGGCGCATCCTTGACGTCGACGACGTCGGACATGCCCTTCCGGAGTTCGCCGGCCGAGGTGTAGCTCGAATCGTGATTGGCCTGCCGCGCCTCGATGGCTGCGCGCAGGTCGGCGGGCAGCGCCTCGGCGGCCGCATACATGTTGGCGTACCAGGTGTTGCCGCCATTCGTCACCACCTCGCGCCCGTAGAGCACGGAGGCCGAAGGCGGTTCGGGGATGTAGGACATGTCCGTGTGCCACTCGGCCTCGCCGGAACCCAGCGCGCCGATCGGCTGGCCGTTCTCGATGACGTTGGAGATGACCCACATCTCCGGCGCTTCCTCGTCGCGCCGCCGCCCGGCGCTGGCCGGCGGCTTTTCCAGTTCGCCGAAGCGGCGGCTGAAATCGCAGAGCTCGGACGGCGACAGGTGCTGGTCCTTGATCACGATCAGGCAGCGGTCCAGCCAGAACTTCTCGATGGCCGCGAAGTCCGCGTCCGACACCTGACGGACGTCGATACCGGAGATCTCGACGCCGGTCACCGGCGTCAGGTTGCGGGTCTGCATGGGTGTCCTCCCACCTCCTCTTTCCCGGCTCTGGAATATCCCCTTCGGCTCGGTACCGCAACGGCTGCCGCGGCCTTCCTGCGGCGGCGCCCGCGCGCCTTCTCGCGAGACGGCGTTGCCGCGTAGATCTGTTTCTGGGCCTCGACCATGATGACGCCGGAGAAACCCGGCCAGAGGCGGCTTCCCATGCGCTCCAGCAGACGGTTGGCCCGCAGCACCGGACGCCACGGCACCGGCGGCATGTGCAGGCCGCCCCGCACCCGTTCGGGCTGGAACATGCTGGATTGCAGCAGACGGGTCAGCTGGCCCGACGAATAGGGGTGGCCGTGGCCGAAGGGCGTGGCCTCCGCCCGGCTCCACAGGCCGCGCCGGTTCGGCGTGATGAACAGCGCCGAACCGCCGGCGTTCAGGACCCGCCAGATTTCGCGCAGCATGGGCCGGGCGCTCTCGCTGGTCTCCAGCGCATGGACCACCAGAATCCGGTCGAAGCTCTGGTCGGGCAGAGGCAGTTCCAGCTCGTCGGCCAGCGCGACGCGGTTGGGTCCCTCGCGCGGCCAGAACCTGACGCCCTGATTGGCCGGCATGATCGCGGCGACGCGCTCGGCCTCGTTCATGAACGGCCGGAGATACGGGGTCGCAAAGCCGATGCCGAGAACACGCTGGCCCGTCAGGTCCGGCCATGTCTCGCGGATATCCTGCGTCAGGTGGCGGCGCGCCACCTGGCCCAGATGGCCCTGATAGAACTGGTTGAGATCGACGATATCGGGGCGCCACATGGCCGGAAATCTATCATGGCGTCCGGCCGGGCCGCAGCATTTCCTTGGCCGCGAGCGCCGCGCCGCCGGTGATCAGGACGCAGGCCACCAGGATGCGGAGGCTGGCGGCGGCCTCGCCGGCGGCGATCAACACCAGCGTGGACAGCAGCGGGGCCAGATAGGCAGCTGCGCCGAGCACACGAAGGTCGCCGCGCTTTGTGCCGTGGTCCCAGAGAAAGAAGGCTCCGCCGACCGGCCCCAGCCCCAGTCCGAACACGGCCAGCCATTCCAGAATCGAGGCTGGCCAGACCGTCTGTTCGAAGGCCAGATGCGCGAGGCAGGCCAGCACGGCTGTGACGGCGCAGAAGCCGCCCACGGCGTCGCTCGGCACCGCGGCGAAGTGCCGGTTCAACGTCGAATACCCGGACCAGATCAGGGCGCAGGCCATGGCGGCGAAATAGCCCGACGACAGTTCCTCGAAGCCGACGCCGCGGGCGCCCACGATGACCGCGGCGCCGGCAAAGCCGGCCAGCGCTCCGACAACATGGAACCAGCGAAGCCGTTCGCCCGGCAGCAGGGCCGAGAACAGCACGATTAGCAGCGGCCAGAGATAGGCGATCAGGCTGGCGTCGACGACTGGCGCATTGCGCAACGCGACGAAATACATGGCGTGATAGCCGAACAGGCCGGTCACACCGAGCACCCAGGCGCCTGCAGGGACTCGCAGCCGCCGTAGCGGGTTCTCGCCGCGCCGGATCCAGATGCCCAGCGCGATGATGAAGGCGACGAGGAAGCTCATCGCGGTCAGCTGCAGCGGCGGCACGCTGCCGCTGGCGGCCGTGAACAGCGCCAGCAGGGCCCAGAGCAGGATGGCGCCGACGCCGATCAGGGTTGCGCGATTTCGCTCCGCCGTCATGCTTCCGTCTCTGGCTTGGAAAAACGGGGCGGAAGCTATGCGGAACGGTTTCTCGAGGCAATTGCTCACAGCGGCCGTCCTTTCCGTCCTGCTGCCGGTCTGGGCAGCCGCGCATGACAACCTGCCGATCTTCGACGCCCATGTGCACTACAAGGAACCGGCCTGGGGGCCGTATCCGCCATCGACAGTGATCGAGCTGTTCGACAGGTCCGGCGTCGCGATGGCGCTGGTCTCATCGACGCCTGACGAAGGGACCATCAGGCTCTGGCAGTTCGCGCCGGGCCGTGTGGTACCGGAACTGCGGCCTTATCACGGGGAATGGGGGTCGGGGAACTGGCAGGATGCGCCGCACATGCTGGAATATCTGCGGCAGCGGCTGGACGACTGGCCGCACCGCGGCATCGGCGAGTTCCACATTCACCAGATCAGTACGGCTGACCGCGAACTTCTGGCCGCGGTCGCCCGCCTCGCGGTCGAGCGCGAGATACCCATCCATCTGCATTCGGGACCCGAGCCGGTCGATCTCTTCTACGAACTGGAGCCGGGACTGACGGTCATCAGGGCGCATACGGGTCTTGGCGAGACGACGGCGACGATCATGGACACGATGTCCCGGCACCCGACGCTCCATGCTGACACTTCGCTGCGCGAATACGGTATCATGCAGGGCGACGAGATCGATCCGGACTGGAAGTCCATCCTGACCCGGTTCCAGGACCGGCTGATGGTGGGATCGGACACCTGGATCAACGGGCAGTGGGCCAATTACGAGCAGATCATCGCCGATCACCGGACCTATCTGAACAAGCTGCCGCGGGAGATCGCCGAAAAGATCGCCTATCGCAACGCCGAGCGGCTCTATGGCATCAAGGTCCACATGGGTCTGATCGGAACGAAGTGAGCTGAACCGTGCTGACACTCTTTCATACGGCCGAAAGCAATATCGGCGTCTTCGAGACCGCTGCCAAGGCAGCCGGCTATCCCGGGCCGTTGCGCCATGTCCTGCGCGACGACCTGCTGAAGGCGGCCGAGGCGGCTGGCGGGCTGACGGACTCGATCCGTGCCGAGGTTCGCGATGCCATCCGCGCGGAGGCGGGCGGCCGCCTTGTCTGTACATGCTCCACCATCGGCCCGGGCGCAGACGATGCGGCAGCGGAGGGCCTGAACGTCCGGCGGGTCGACCGCGCGCTGGCGGAGCAGGCTCTGGCCGCCGGCCCGAGGATCGCGGTGGTCTACGCCGTCGCGACCACCGAAGGGCCGACACGGGACCTCTTCGAGACGGTGGCGCGGGAGGTATGTCCGGATGCCCGGATCGACATGGTCCTTGCCGAGGGCGCCTGGGAACGGTTCCGGGCAGGTGACGCCGAAGGCTATTTCGACCGCATCGCCGCGACGGTGGCAGAGCTGGATCCAGACTGTGACGCGGTCGCCCTGGCGCAGGCCTCGATGGCGCCGGCTGCGGCGCGCTGCGACCGGAAAGTCCTGACCTCGCCGGGGGCGATATTCGGAGCGTGATGCTTCGAGATCAAATATTTCAAACTTGAAATAACACAGTTGGACGCATACCATCCGTACGTCTTCAATCGACGAGCGGAAGAGGTGACCGATGCGCGTGGCATGTCTGGGCGGCGGACCGGCGGGGCTCTACTTCGCCATCTCGATGAAGCTCCGGAATCCGGCCCACGAGATCACCGTCATCGAGCGCAACCGGCCTGACGACACCTTCGGCTGGGGGGTGGTGCTCTCCGAGGAAACCTTGACCAACCTCCACGACAACGACCCGGTCTCCGCGGCGGCGATCCGCGAGCATTTCGCCTACTGGGACGATATTGCGGTGGTCCACAGGGGCGTGCGAACCGTCTCGACCGGTCACGGCTTCTGCGGCATCGGCCGGATGCGGCTGCTGTTGCTGCTGCAGGAGAGGGCGAGGGAACTCGGCGTCGAACTCCGCTTCGAGACAGAGGTCGAGAACGCGTCCAACCTTGCTGCCGAGTACGACGTGGTGGTCGCTTGCGACGGCCTCAACTCGAAAGTCCGACGGGATCTTGCCGAGCAGTTCCGGCCCGACGTGGATCTGCGGAAGCTGAAGTTCGTCTGGCTGGGCACCCGCCAGAAATTCGATCAGGCCTTCACCTTCATCTTCGAGGAGACGCCGAAGGGCTGGGTCTGGGCGCACGCCTACCAGTTCGACAACGACACCGCGACCTTCATCGCCGAGTGCTCCGAGGAAACCTTCGCTGCCTATGGCTTCGGCGAGATGAGTCAGCAGGAAAGCATTGCGGTCCTGCAGGACATCTTCCGCGATCACTTGGGCGGGCACGCGCTGATGACCAACGCCAACCACATCCGCGGTTCGGCCTGGATCAACTTTCCCCGTGTGCTCTGCGAAAGCTGGCATCACGGGAACATCGTGCTGATGGGCGACGCCGCCGCGACGGCGCATTTCTCCATCGGCTCCGGCACCAAGCTGGCCCTGGAGAGCGGCATCGCGCTGGCCGACTACCTGCTCAGCGAGCCGACCATCGAGGGCGCCTTCGCCAAATACGAGGACGAACGCCGCACCGAGGTGCTGAAGCTGCAGTCGGCGGCCCGGAATTCGATGGAATGGTTCGAGGACGTCGAACGCTACCTCCATCTGGATCCGGTGCAGTTCAACTACTCCCTGCTGACCCGTTCCCAGCGCATCAGCCACGAGAACCTTCGTCTCCGGGATGCGGACTGGCTGGAAAGCGCGGAAGGCTGGTTCCAGAACCAGGCCGGTGTCGGCGCCAACGAGCCCGTCCGGGCGCCGATGTTCGCGCCCTACAGGCTCCGCGGGATGGAACTGAAGAACCGCGTCGTGGTCTCGCCGATGGCGCAGTACAAGGCCAGGGAGGGCTGCCCGACCGACTGGCATCTCGTGCATCTGGGCGAACGTGCGAAGGGCGGGGCGGGGCTGGTCTACACCGAGATGACCTGCGTTTCGCCCGAGGGCCGGATCACGCCCGGCTGCCCCGGACTCTACGACCCGGAACACCAGGCGGCATGGCAGCGCATCGTCGATTTCGTCCACACTGAGACCGAGGCGAAGATCTGCTGCCAGATCGGCCACTCGGGCCGAAAGGGCTCGACCCAACTGGGCTGGGAGGAGATGGACGCACCGCTGAAGGAGGGCAACTGGCCGTTGCTCTCGGCCTCGCCGATCCCCTGGTCCGCGCGCAATCAGGTGCCGAAGGAAATGGACCGCGACGACATGGACCATGTCCGCGACCAGTTCGCCGGCGCCGCGGAAATGGCGGCGCGCGCCGGATTCGACATGATCGAACTGCACGCCGCCCACGGCTATCTGATCTCCTCCTTCATCTCGCCGGTCTCCAATCACCGGACCGACGCGTATGGCGGCAGCCTGGAGAACCGGATGCGCTATCCGCTGGAGGTCTTCCGGGCCATGCGAGCGGTCTGGCCGGCCCGGAAGCCGATGTCCGTGCGCATCTCGGCGCATGACTGGCGCGGCGAGGAGGGCATCACGCCGGAAGACGCGGTCGCCATTGCGCAGGCCTTCTCCGAGGCCGGGGCCGACATCATCGATGTGTCGGCAGGCCAGACCTCGGTCGAGGCCGATCCTGTCTATGGCCGCATGTTCCAGACGCCGTTCTCCGACCGGATCCGCAACGCTGCGGGGATTCCGACCATGGCTGTTGGCAACATCTACGAGGCCGACCACGTCAACTCGATCCTGATGGCCGGCCGCGCCGATCTTGTCTGTCTCGCGCGGCCGCATCTCGCTGACCCGTACTGGACGCTCCGGGCCGGATCGGACATCGGCGACAGGCACGAGAAGTGGCCGGATCCCTACTTGGCCGGCCGCGACCAGCTCTGGCGGCTCTCCGACCGCGCCGAGCCGGCCCAGGTTAGGGTCTGAGCATGTCGGCCGGCGCAGCCCGCGAAACCGCCGATGCCGCCAAGGAGCGGCTCAGGCTCTGGCTCAGGCTGCTGAAGCTCTCGCGCATGATCGAAGGCGATCTCCGGGAGAGGCTGCGTTCCGAGCACGAGACGACGCTGCCGCGCTTCGATGTCATGGCGGCGCTCTACCGCGCCGAGGCGGGGATGAAGATGAGCCAGCTTTCCGGCGCGCTCAGGGTTTCCAACGGCAACATCACCGGCATCGTCGACCGGCTGGTGGCGGACGGCATGGTCGTGCGCGCGCAGGTCGAGGGTGACCGCCGGGCCATGCTGGTACGGCTGACGAAACGGGGGCGCGAGGTCTTCGCGGCACTCGCAGCGGAGCACGAGAACTGGGTCGACGGGCTTCTGGCCGAGGTCGGTCCGGAGGAGGCGCGGGCGCTTTCCGGAACGCTGAAACGTATCGCGGACCATCTGGAAGAAGGGGCGGCAGGATGACGGCACTCGGACCGACCGGACACGTGGACAGCTTCGCGAGGGACAACCTGCCGCCGGCGGACCAGTGGCCGGACTTCCTGCTCGACGGCTTCGAATATCCGGAATGGCTGAACATCGGTGTCGAACTGACAGACCGGCTGGTGGAGCAGGGCTTTGGCGACAACACCGCGCTGATCGGCAATGGCCGCCGCCGCACCTACAAGGAACTGGCCGACTGGACCAACCGCATCGCCCACGCCCTGATCGAGGATTACGGCGTGAAGCCCGGCAACCGGGTGCTGATCCGTTCCGCGAACAACCCGGCCATGGTCGCCTGCTGGCTGGCCGCGACCAAGGCCGGGGCGGTGGTCGTGAACACCATGCCGATGCTGCGGGCCGGCGAACTCGCCAAGATCGTGGACAAGGCTGAGGTGAAGCTGGCGCTCTGCGATACCAGGCTGATGGACGAACTGGTTGCCTGCGCCAAGGACAGCCGCTTTCTGGAAAAGGTCGTCGGCTTCGACGGCACGGCCAACCACGATGCGGAACTGGACCGGATCGCGCTGAACAAGCCGGTCAAGTTCGAGGCGGTGAAGACCGGCCGCGACGATGTCGCGCTTCTGGGCTTCACGTCGGGCACGACGGGCCAGCCCAAGGCGACCATGCATTTCCACCGCGACCTGCTGATCATCGCCGACGGCTACGCAAAGGAAGTCCTGGGCGTGACGCCGGACGATATTTTCGTCGGCTCGCCGCCGCTCGCCTTCACCTTCGGGCTGGGCGGTCTGGCGGTCTTTCCGCTGCGCTTCGGCGCGACCGCGACGCTGCTCGAGCAGGCGACGCCGCCGAACATGGTCGAGATCATCGAGACCTACAAAGCCACCGTCTGCTTCACTGCGCCGACAGCCTACCGCGCCATGCTTGCGGCGATGGAGGAGGGGGCGGATCTGACCTCGCTCCGCGCCGCCGTTTCGGCGGGTGAGACCCTGCCGGCGCCGGTCTACGAGGACTGGCGACGCAAGACCGGCAAGCCGATGCTGGACGGCATCGGCGCCACGGAAATGCTCCACATCTTCATCACCAACCGCTTCGACGATCACCGTCCGGCCTGCACCGGCCAGCACCGTTGCCGGCTACGAAGCGAAGATCATCGATGATGAGGGCAATGACGTGCCCGATGGCGAGATCGGCCGGCTGGCCGTGCGCGGTCCGACCGGCTGCCGCTATCTCGCGGACGACCGCCAGAAGGACTACGTGGTCGGCGGCTGGAATGTCACCGGCGATAGTTTTACCCGCGATCCCGACGGCTATTTCCACTTCGCCGCCCGCAACGACGACATGATCATCTCGTCCGGCTACAACATTGCCGGGCCGGAGGTGGAGGCTGCCCTGCTTGCCCATCCGCACGTCGCCGAGTGCGCCGTGGTCGGCAAGCCGGACGAGGAGCGCGGGGCCATCGTCGAGGCCCACGTGGTGCTGAACGAGGGCGTTGCCCCCGACGGCGAGACGGTCAAGCGGCTGCAGGATCACGTGAAGGGCGCCATCGCGCCGTACAAGTATCCGCGCTCCGTGGTCTTCACCGACGCCCTGCCGAAGACGGAGACCGGCAAGATCCAGCGCTTCCGGTTGCGTTAGCCCGTCAGGGTGATCTTGAGGCCGTGATGATCCGATAGCGGGATCAGGCTGCCGTCCGGCAAGGGCACTACTTCTTCATGCATGAAAACCTCCGCCGTCGCGCGCCATCCCCTGGGCAGCCGCCTTCCGCAGATCAGGTCGATGTCATGGTCCGGTTCGTCGAGACCGTCGCTGACCAGCGCATTGGACTTTGACCACGTGTTCAGGTCCGGACCGAGCTTTTCCGCCGCATGCATGGCGAGATCGCGCCAGCCGCGGCCGGTGATCGCCTCATGGGTGCGGGGTTCGTAGGCCTCGCTGGCGTTGAAGTCGCCGCCGAGCAGCATGGGCATCTCCGGCCCCTGCTCCATCAGGTCGAGGGCAATGCCGACCTGCTTGCGGCGGGTGTGCGGGGCCTTGCGCTTGATCGAGGCCCGGCCCCGCCCGTCATAGCTTGCGTGCAGCGTCCCGATCCGCATCGGCCCCAGCGCGGTTTCCACATCGCAGGCGAGCACGCCCTTCGCCGCCACCACGACCTCGATCCAGTCGTTGGCGGGGAAGGCGCCGTGCCGCGTCTTGTCCGATTTCCAGTCGTCCCGGATCAGGATGCACAGCCCGCAATCCCTCATCCCGCCGGGCCCGAACACGGCCCTGTAGCCGTCGATCCGGCTCAGCCGGCCCCGGATGTCGTTACCGTAGGCTTCCTGCAGCAGCCAGATGTCGACCGCTTCGCGCCGCGCCGCCAGCGCCTCGACGATGGGCGCGGTTCTGATGGCCCGGTGCGGCACGGCATCCACCAGCGGAACGCCGAGGACCGAGAGCCGGGCGAGACCGATATTCCACGTCGCGATTGTCAGCATTTCACCCCTCTGCATGCCTGCCTTGCCGGGTTGCGACGATGATCACACACCCCTATATACCCTTGGTCCGCGGCAGGGCACGCAACATCGTGATCCGGGCTGAGCCGCAACAAATCAATGTCGAACCACCGGGGATGTGGGCGGCGCCTGATGGGCCAACCGCATCGGCCAAACTTGAAGAGGCATGAATGTCCAAGGTTATTGGAATCGATCTCGGCACCACGAACTCGTGCGTGGCCGTCATGGATGGCAAGAACGCCAAGGTTATCGAGAATTCGGAAGGCGCACGGACGACACCGTCCATGGTCGCCTTCACTGAAGACGGCGAGCGTCTGGTCGGTCAGTCGGCCAAGCGTCAGGCGGTGACGAACCCGTCGAACACGCTGTTTGCGATCAAGCGCCTGATCGGCCGCCAGCACGGCGACCCGGTCGTGGCCGACGCGCAGAAGACGACGCCCTTCAACATCGTCAAGGCCGACAATGGCGACGCCTGGGTGGAGGCCGGCGGCGAGAAATACGCGCCGTCGCAGATCTCCGCCTTCATCCTCCAGAAGATGAAGGAAACGGCCGAAGTCCTATCTCGGCGAGAGCGTCACCCAGGCGGTTATCACCGTCCCGGCCTATTTCAACGACTCCCAGCGTCAGGCCACCAAGGACGCCGGCAAGATCGCCGGTCTCGAGGTCCTGCGCATCATCAACGAACCGACCGCGGCGGCGCTGGCCTATGGCCTCGACAAGGCCGAGGACGGAAAGCTGATCGCGGTCTACGACCTGGGCGGCGGCACCTTCGACGTCTCGGTCCTGGAGATCGGCGATGGCGTCTTCGAGGTCCGCTCGACCAACGGCGACACCTATCTGGGTGGCGAGGACTTCGACATGGCGCTGGTCAACTACCTGGCCGACGAGTTCAAGAAGGAGAACTCGATCGACCTGCGTGGCGACAAGCTGGCGCTGCAGCGTCTGAAGGAAGCGGCTGAAAAGGCGAAGATCGAGCTGTCGTCGTCGACGCAGACCGACATCAACCTCCCCTACATCACGGCCGATCAGTCGGGTCCGAAGCACCTGACCATGAAGCTGAGCCGGGCCAAGTTCGAGAGCCTTGTCGGCGATCTGATCAAACGCACCGTCGCGCCGATGCAGGCCGCGCTGAAGGATGCCGGTCTGTCGGCGGGCGAGATCGACGAGGTCGTGATGGTCGGCGGCATGACCCGCATGCCGAAGGTCATCGAGACCGTGAACGAGTTCTTCGGCAAGGAGCCGCACCGCGGCGTGAACCCGGACGAGGTCGTGGCGCTGGGCGCGGCGATCCAGGCTGGCGTGCTGCAGGGCGACGTCAAGGACGTGCTGCTGCTGGATGTCACTCCGCTGTCGCTGGGCATCGAGACGCTGGGTGGCGTGTTCACCCGCCTGATCGAGCGCAACACCACGATCCCGACCAAGAAGTCCCAGGTCTTCTCGACCGCCGAGGACAACCAGTCCGCCGTGACCATCCGGGTCTTCCAGGGTGAACGCGAGATGGCTGCCGACAACAAGATCCTGGGTCAGTTCGACCTGGTCGGTATTCCGGGAGCCCCGCGCGGCGTGCCGCAGATCGAGGTGACCTTCGACATCGACGCCAACGGCATCGTCAACGTCTCGGCCAAGGACAAGGCGACCAACAAGGAGCAGGCGATCCGCATCGAGGCGTCCGGCGGTCTGTCGGATGACGAGATCGACAAGATGGTCAAGGACGCCGAGGCCAACAGCGAGGCGGACAAGAAGCGGCGCGAAGTCCGCGGAAGCCCGCAACCACGCCGAGGGTCTGATCAACGCCACCGAGAAGACCCTGACCGATCTTGGCGACAAGGTCCCGGCCGCCGAGAAGAGCGCCATCGAGGCGGCGATCGCCGATCTCCGTACTGCGCTCGAAGGCGACGACGCCGAAGCCATCAACGAGAAGGCCCAGGCGCTGTCGCAGCTCTCGATGAAGCTGGGCGAGCAGCTCTACGCCCAGCAGGGCGATGAGGGCGATGCCGAGATGGGTGCGGAGAGCGACTCCGACGGCAAGACCAAGAGCGACGCCGACGACGACATCGTCGATGCCGACTTCGAGGAAGTCGACGACGACGATAAGAAGAAGTCGGCCTGACCGGCTGCGGAACGAGCACGGCCCCGTCACATGGCGGGGCCGTTTCCCTCATGCCGTACCGGAGGGGCTAACGGTAGATGGCGAAGAGCGACTTTTACGATCTGCTCGGCGTTGAGCGCGACGCGGATGCGAACGGGCTGAAGCGCGCCTATCGCAAGAAGGCGATGCAGTATCACCCGGACCGCAATCCGGGCGACAAGGAAGCCGAGCAGAAGTTCAAGGAACTTTCCGAAGCCTATGACGTGCTGCGCGATCCCGAGAAGCGCGCGGCCTACGACCGTTTCGGCCATGCCGCATTCGAGGGCGGGATGGGTGGCGGCCGGGGACCGTCGGGCGCCGATTTCGCGCATTCCTTCTCGGACATCTTCGACGACCTGTTCGGCGAGTTCATGGGCGGCCGCGGTGGCCGCCGCACCGGCCCGATGCGCGGCGACGACCTGCGCTACAACCTGGAGATCACGCTGGACGACGCCTATCTGGGCAAGCAGGTGCAGATCACCGTGCCGGCGGCGGTCAACTGCGGCACCTGTTCCGGATCCGGCGCCAAGCCGGGGACCTCGCCGGTTTCCTGCACGACCTGCCAAGGCGCGGGCAAGGTCCGGATGCAGCAGGGCTTCTTCATGATCGAGCGGACCTGCCCGAACTGCAACGGGCAGGGGCAGGTCATCCAGGATCCCTGCACCGACTGCGGCGGTCAGGGCATGACCCAGGAAGAGAAGACCCTGTCGGTGAACATTCCCGCTGGCGTCGAGGAAGGCACGCGCATCCGCCTTTCCGGCGAAGGCGGCGCGGGCGCCCGCGGCGGACCGTCCGGCGACCTTTACATCTTCCTGACCATTGCGCCGCACCCGATCTTCGAGCGTGACGGCATGCACCTCTATTGCCGAGTGCCGATCCCGATGACCACGGCCGCGCTCGGCGGCTCGGTCGAGGTGCCCTCGATCGACGGCGGTCGCACGAAGGTCAACATTCCGGCCGGCACCCAGACCGGGAAGCAGTTCCGGCTGCGCGCCAAGGGCATGCCGCAGCTTCGCGGCGGCACTTTCGGCGACCTCTACATCCAGACCCAGGTCGAGGTGCCGGTGAACCTCACGCGGCGTCAGAAGGAACTGCTGAAGGAATTCGCCGAGGAATCCGAGGCCTCGTCCAGCGCCAACAGCCCCGAGACCGAGGGATTTCTTGGCAAGGTCAAGGAGTTCTGGTCGGATCTGACCGACTGATCCGCCGGGACGGGGGAGGGGACATTGCCGGACTACGCCATCCTGCAGCGGCTGTACGACCTCGCGGTCGAGCGGAAGTCCGCCGACCCGTCGACCTCCTATGTTGCCGGACTGCACGCCAAGGGCGAAAAGAAGATCGCCCAGAAGGTCGGCGAGGAGGGTCTGGAGACCGCCATGGCCGCGGTGTCCGAGCCGCGTGAGGCGATTGTCGCCGAAAGCGCCGACCTGCTGTTCCACCTGCTGGTGCTCTGGGCGCACAAGGGCATCGATCCGGCGGACGTGATGCAGGCGCTGGAGGCGCGCGAAGGCACATCCGGACTCACCGAGAAAGCTGCGCGCAAGTCCCGGCCAGATCCTGAACGGGTGAGCCTGCGCGCCGCCCATCTTCTGGTGCTGCCGTTCTTCGCGGCGGCGCTTTTCATTCTGCTTTATCCGGGCCTCGGCATGCCGCCCGAGGCCGCTGCCGGCGGCGCGCTGGCGATCGCGGTGGTCGGCATGTGGGCGACCGGCGTCCTGCCCGAGCACATGACCTCGCTGGTCTTCTTCCTGACGGCGATGGTGTTCGGCGTCGCAACCGCTCCGGCCGTGTTCTCCGGGTTCTCGGCAGGCGCCTTCTGGCTGCTGTTCGGCGGCATGATTCTGGGCACCGCGGTCGGAAAGACCGGCCTCGGCGCCCGGCTGGCCCGCTACCTCGCCATCCGGATCGGCGTCTCCTACACCGGTGTGATCGTCGGCATCGTGGCTGTGGCCCTGGTGCTGAGCTTCGTCATGCCGTCCGCGACCGGTCGGGCGGTCCTGCTGATGCCCGTGGCGATCAGTCTGGCCGAAGCCTTCCGCTTCGAGCCCGGAAGCAATGGCCGCCTGGGCATCACGGTGGTCGCGGCGATGTCGGCCGTCATCCCGGGCTTCGGCATCCTGCCGGCCAATGTACCGAACCTTGTCATGGCGGGCGCGGCGGACACGATCTACGGCCTGACCCTGAACTACGCCAGCTTTCTGCTGCTGCATTTCCCGATCCTCGGCATCCTGAAGGCGATCTGCATCGTCGTCATCGTGCGGGTGCTGTTCCCCGACCGGCTGCCTGAAGGCTCGGACCCGGAAGCGCCGCCCGCGCGCCTGACCGGACCCGAAAAGCGGCTGGCCTTCATTCTGGTGATGGCCCTGACGCTCTGGGCGACCGATGTCCTGCACGGGGTCTCGCCGGCCTGGGTCTCGCTCTTCGCCGGAATCCTGTGCCTGCTGCCGCCCTTCAGCCTGATCGAATCCGAGAAGATCTCCGAGGCGGTGCAGTTGAAGCCGCTGATCTTCATCGCGGGTGTGCTGTCCCTGGGCGCCGTCGTGGTCTCCTCCGGTTTTGCCGATCAACTCGCCGGTGCGTTCCTGGCGGTCGCCGGTCTCGCGCCGGGTGACGATTTCGGCAACTTCGCGACCATTGTCGGCGCTTCGGTCATGACCTCCGTCCTCGGCACCGCGCCGACGGTGCCGGCGGTCTGGACGCCACTGGCCGGCGGGCTGGCGGAGGCCACCGGCTGGCGGCTCGAGACGGTGGTCATGATTCAGGTGCTGGCGTTCTCATCGGTCATCCTGCCCTACCAGGTGCCGCCGCTGGTCGTGGCCCTGCAACTGGGCAAGGTGCCGATGGCCGCCGGGATCAAGGCGGTTCTGGCCCTGGCGGCGGTGACGCTGTTCGTCCTGTTGCCGCTTGACTACCTCTGGTGGGGCATGCTCGGCATGTTCGATGGCTGACGGCACGGTCCATCTGGTGAAGCTCTGCGTCGGCGTCGACAGCGTCGAGCAGCTCGCCGAGTTCCAGCGCGCCCGGGCTTCGCGGAACGAGGCGCTGCGCCACGTCACCCGCAACCGGCCGCGCCGCGACGACGAAGTCCTGAACGGCGGGTCGATCTACTGGATAATAGCCGGCGCCATCCGGGTGCGGCAGCGGATCGTCGATCTGGAAGTGGTGCAGACCGGCGAGGGCGTGAAGTGCGGCCTTCTCTTCGATCCGGAACTCGTCCGCACCGAGCCATGGGGCCGCCGCCCGCATCAGGGCTGGCGCTATCTGGAGGCGAAGGACGCGCCGCCCGACCTGCCGGACGGTGAGGCCGCCGAAGACCTGCCCGACGACCTGCGCGCGCATTTGCGGGAGATCGGCCTCCGCTGAAGGGTATGTTAACCTTGCCGCGGTGTAAGATTGGCCGCCTCGCACATCAGCCGCACAGAGCCGCATCGCCATGACCGATACCGCGCAGAACGCGCAGTCCGATCCGATCCGCGACGACCGTCGCAAGTACCGGCGCTACACGGTTGTTGCCTTCGGATGCCTGCTCCTCATCGGGCTGGGCCTCACCGCGCTGATCGTCAACTACGCGGACAATGAACGCCAGCGCCTGCGGGAGGACTGGTTCGACCGGATCGGCGTCGTCGCCGACAGCCGCCGCGCCGCTGTGGAAGGCTGGCTGACGCAACGCCGCAACGAGGCGCTGAAGCTCTCCGGCCACCGGGCCGTCCAGTTCTACATGGTCGACCGTGCCGATCCGGAAGTGCCGCGCGAAGCCGTCGACGGGCAGCTCATCTATGTCGAGGAACTGCTCGGCGACGAAGCGGTCCGCGCCGGCTATGGCGGTGTGGATGAAGAGGGGCGGCAACTGCCGGGCGGTGTGCTGCTGCTGGATGCCGAAGGACTGGTGCTGACCGCGACGACGGCCGCACCGCTGCTGGAAGCGGCGCCGTTCGATGCCGGGCAGCTGGCCGCGCGCGGGGCCGCCGTGTCCCCGGTCTTCGATGTCGATGGCGCGCCCATGATCGCGATCCGCGCCGCTGTTCCGGCGATCGAGGCCGGCGCCGCGCCGCTGGGCCAGATCATCGCCTTCCGGCGTCTCGACGACGATTTCCGCGGCCTGCTCGACCAGCCCGGCGAGGACCCGGCGACGAGCGCGACCTGGCTGATTCAGAGCGGCGGCGCGGAATTGCGGATGATCGGCCGCTCGGGCGCCGAACACAGTGACGCCGCCATGGCGGCGCTTGCCGGCCAGCCACGTGGCGCCGGGGTCTACGACGCCAACATCGGCCGCGTGATCGCCGTCGGAAGGCAGGTCACCGACATGCCGTGGACTGTCATTCGCGCCGTCGACCGAGACCGGGCACTGGCCGACGACGAGGCGCGTATCCGGCTGGTGCAGATCGTCTCCCTGCTCGGCGTGGCCCTGTTTGCGCTGGGCATCCTCGTGGCCTGGCGCTTCGCCGTCAGTCACCGCCTCGACCGTGCTTCCCGGCAGATCGCCGCGTCGCGCGACGAGACCGACCGGCTGAACCGCCTGCTGCAGCGTCTGATCAATGCGGTGCCGGCCGGCATTCTGGCGCTTGGCACCGACGAGCGGGTCCGCTTCGCCAACCGGCATGCAGTCGCGACGGCGGCGATCGAACCGGAAGACGCTGTTGGCAAGGACCTGATCGGCATCTTCGGGCCAGGCCGGGCTGAGCCGTTGATGGAGGCCAATGCCGAAGCGAGGCGCGACGGCGAAACGGTCTGGAAGACCGACGACATCAACGAAGCCGATGGCCGTCATGTCGTCAGGCGCTCCCACGTGCCGCTGGACGATGACGGCGTGCTGCTGGTCAGCGAGGACATGACCGACATTGTTGTCGAGCGCGAAGCCAGGGCGGCGCAACTGGATGCACTCGTCAACGTGCTGGTCGATCTGATTGATGCCCGCGACAAGTACGCCGCCAGCCACTCGCGGCGCGTCGCGCGGCTGTCGCGCCGCATGGCTGAGCAGCTTTCCCTGTCCGAGACGGAGGCCGCCGCTGCCGAGACCGCGGCCCGCCTGATGAACCTGGGCAAGCTGAAGATCGATCCGGAACTGCTGACCCGCGACGGCAACCTTTCCGAAGACGAACGCGCGCAGGTCCGCGACAGCATGCTGGCCTCAGCCGATATCGTCGAAGGCGTGGCCTTTGATGGGCCGGTGGTGAACACGCTCCGGCAGTTGCGCGAGCGCTTCGACGGCGGCGGAGAACCGGCCGGCATCGGCGGAGCCGACCTGCTGGTGACGGCGCAGATCGTCTCGCTGGCGAACGCCTATGTCGCCATGATCAGCGACCGGGCGCACCGTGCCGCACTGCCCAAGCAGGAGGCGCTGGAACAGCTCTGGACCCAGGCCGGCAAGGTCTGGGACCACACAGTGGTGGCGGCGCTCGTCAACTCGACCGGCGCTGCAGACCGGACTTGACCCCCGGCTTCGGAAGGCTGTTCCGGGCGCTGGCGCTGGCCACCGGCCTGGCGGCGCCGGGTGGAGTGGCTGCGTGGGATGCGCACCAGAATCCGCCGCCGCTGCCCCGCAACATCCAGGACTGGGTCACGCCCTCGGGCAAGAAGGAGTTCCGCGAGTTCCCGCAGGACGGCAGCGTCCAGATGGAGAACCCGCCGGTCTTCGGCTGGAAGTCCGACCGCACCGCCTACACCTACCAGCTCCGCATCCTCCGCGACGGGCAGCCTTTCCGGATGGAAACGATGCGGGACAATCTATTCCGGCCCGAAGACCCGCTGCCGACAGGCACCTATCAGTGGCAGGTGCGGCGGCTGGACCGGAGTGGCGCGCCGCAGGGCGGCGGCGTCCGTGAGGGCTGGTCGGAGCCGCGGCGCTTCCGGCTCTCCGACGCGGCCAACAGCTTTGGTGCCCCGCCGCTTCTGAAGGCTGCCGAAACCGCCCAGAACGCGTCGAGGCCGAGGTCGCTGGCCAAGGGCGTGGCGAACCTCCGCGACAGCCGCGCGGACCTGTTCGGCCTTGTCGAGCGCCGCTTCCTGAGCGATGCGCGCCGCCCGATCGACTTCGGCGAGCTTCGACGTCAGGTGGATTCGGCGGGACGTGGCGGCCTGCGCAGCGGCGAGGTCCGGGGCAAGACCCGCGAGATCATGCGGCGCATGAACGACGCCGTGGCGATCTACGCGCTGAGCCCGCCGGGCGACAGGCGGCGGGCGCAGGCGCAGCAGGCCGGCGAGGCCTATCTCCGCGGCATGGTCTCCCTCGACGCGGTGGGGCGCACCGGCCACGCAGCGGACGATCTGCTCAACATCCGCATCGCCAAGACCATGGCCCGGGCCTACGACATTCTCTACGGCGAACTCGATGCCGGATTGCGGGCCCAGATCCGGCGCCACATCGAACTTCGGGTGAAGCCGGCCTTCAAGTACTTCTTCGTCAACGAACGCGGCAATCTCAGCCAGTACGCGCTGAGCAGCCACGGCTTCCAGATCGCGACGCACCTGCTGGCGATTTCGTCGCTGATGATCGGCGAATCCAAGGATGCGGCTGCCTGGTTCCACGGGGCCTATCCGCTGGTCTCGGCGATCGTGACCCCGTGGGGCGGCGGCGACGGCGGGTATTCCAACGGCGTGAATTACGGCGTCTGGGAGTTCGTGAACCACATCGACAGCTGGGACGTGATCGAGAACGCCACGGGCTTCCGCGCCTTCGACACGGTCTGGGTCCGGAATTTCGTCAGCTTCCTGAACTACGCCACGCCGCCCGGCGTCGCCTATGCCGGTTTCGGCGACGGTGGCGAACTGCTTCGGCCGGTGCTCTGGGCCGAGATCGTCCGGCTCTATCAGGAGCGCGGCCGGCCCGAGGTGGCGGTGCGGCTGCTGGAGGACTGGCAGGCCTATCTGCAATCGCGCCGGATCACGGATGAGGTCTCGAACGCCTTGCTCTGGCCGCGTCTCTTCGCCAGCCCGCAGAGCGGCGGCGGTCCCCGGGCGCAATTGCCGGACGCCGCGATCTTTCCCGACATCGGGTGGGCCATGATCCACTCGGATCTGGGTTCGCCGGAACGCTACTCGGTTCTGTTCAAGTCGAGCCAGTACGGCTCCTTCAGCCACAGCCATGCCGACCAGAATTCGTTCCACATCATGGGGGCAGGCAAGCCGCTGCTCATCGACAGCGGCTACTATGACGGCTACCGCACGCCGCATCACAACAGCTGGACCCGGCAGACAAGGGCGCACAACGCCATCACGTTCGACGGCGGCCAGGGTCAGCCGATCGACGATCCGGACGCATCGGGCCGGCTGATCGACTACTGGCGCTGCGGCGAGGTCGTGAAGCTGACTGGCGAGGCCGCCACGGCCTATGGCGGCGATGTCACACGGGCGGAACGCACGCTGGTCCGTCTGCCCGGGAGCGTCCTGTTGATCCACGACTACATGGAGGCGCGGACGCCGAAACGCTGGGAATGGAACTTCCACGCCGCGGTGCCCATCCGCGCCGGAACCGGGTTGACCGCGTCGGTCAGCAACGGCGCGGGTCGCGCCGACATCGAGGTGCTGAACGGACCGGAGATGAAGCTGAAGGTCTCCGACGGCTTCCCCGAGAAGCCCGATCCCCGGAAGCTCGGCGAGGCGCCGGATCAGTTTCACGGTGTCTTCGTCGCCGACACGGCCTCGGCGGTCCTCTCGATGCTGACCGTCATCCGGCTGGGTGGTGCCGAGACCGCCGTTTCGGCTTCGCGCAGCGGGCAGGGACGCATCGCCTTCCGGACCGGCGACCACGAAGGCACGGTCGGGCCGGGCGATCTCTACCTGGCCAGGGACGGCGCCGATGTCACTTCGGGCGACTGCGAGGTGCGGCCGCGGGCCAGTGCAGCGCGCGGGCGTCTCAGAACAGGACCGCGTTAGGGCCAGAAGCCCTCGAAGATCATGTTGTCGGCGTGGCGCTTCGCGCGGCGCCGGTCGGCATGGCTGCGCACGGTCCAGGTCAGAACCGGCAGGTCCGCGGGCACGTCCGGCGGCACCGGCAGATCGCCGACATGCCAGGCCACAAAGTCCGGGCGGCAATGCGGAATGAAGGACGGCAGGTAGCGCGGCTCCCGCGCGCGGAAACTGAATTGCAGTTTCTCGTAGGCGATCAGGCCGCGGGGCCAGTCTGGCCGGTTGTCGGCGAACCAGCGCACGATATCCGGATCGAAACTCTGTACGGCGAAGGGACCGTCATAGCCGTCCAGAACCGCGGCCACGGCGCCGGGCAGACGCGGATCGCCCATCTTCAGTTCGATCAGCAGCGGCAGATCGGGAAACAGGGCCACCGCGTCACGCAGCAGTGGCGGAGTCTCGCCGCCGCCGTGGATACGGAGCCGCGAGATCTGCCGCACGGTCCGGTCCGAAAGCTTGCCGGGTACGCCGGTCAGACGCTTCAGGCCGTGGTCGTGAAATATGACGACTTCGCCGTCCCGGCTCAGCTGGACGTCCACCTCGGCCGGAAATCCGGCTTCGAAAGCGGCATCCAGCGCCGCCAGGCTGTTCTCGGGACAGGCGGGTCCGGGCCGGTGAAGCCCCCGATGCGCGATCGGGGCCGCCGTCATCCAGCCGGGCAGGCTCACGCGATTTCGGCGACCGCGTCGATTTCGACGGCGACGCCCAACGGCAGGACATTCACGCCAACCGCGAAGCGGGCATGCCGTCCCGCATCGCCGAAGATTTCCACCATCAGGTCGGAGGCGCCATTGGCGACCGCCGGGTGCTGGGTGAAGTCTGCCGTGCAGTTCACGAAGCAGCCCAGCTTGACGATGCGCTTCACGCGGTCGAGGTCGCCGCCGCAGGCTTCCTTCAACTGGGCGATGATGTTGAGCGCGCAGGTCCGGGCCGCCTTCTGGCCGTCCTGGACGGTGTAGCCGTCGCCGAGGCGTCCGATCGAGGTGAGTTCACCGTTCCAGAACGGCACCTGTCCGGCGACGAAGACCTGATTGCCGGTGATGGCGAAGGGCACGTAGTTGGCTGCCGGGGCCGATGCCACGGGCAGTTCGATGCCCAGTTCCTTCAGTCGCGCTTCGATCTTGCCAGCCATCATTGCCTCCCTTTCGGTTCTAGCGTGGGGTCTTATCGCCCATCGCGTGGTTGGCGGCAATCTGACTTCATCGCATAGTGCGGGTCATGGGGGAGCGAGCGGAAGCGGCGGACATCGACGGCGTCATCGCGTGGACGATCCGCGCAGGCCTGGAGAGTCTCGAACAGGACGCATTGATCTCGGGCTTCTGCGAAAGGCTTGTCGCCGCCGGCGTGCCACTTGCTCGGATGCAGCTTGGCACCGGCGTCGTGCATCCCTCGATCCGCGGCTTCAGTGCGACGTGGTGGGACGATCAGGGGCTGGTCGCCGAACAGTCCTTCAGCCACTCGGACCGGGCCGACCCGGCCTGGCACCGCAGTCCTCTGGTCTACATGCTGCAGAGCGGCACGGAAGTCCTCACGGTCAGCCTCGAGGACGGAAACCGGCCGGCGCAGTGGTTCGCGCTGTTCGACGACCTGAAGCAGGTCGAGCTTACCGAATACCATGCCGAACTGTTCCCCTTCGGCTGGACCTCGACCGCCGATCACGAGACACACATCGGCGAACTGGGTGTCATCACCAGCTGGAGCACGCGGCAGCCCGGCGGGTTCGGGAAGGCGCTGCCGGATCTCAGGCGCGCGGTCGCGGTGTTCGCCCTTGCGCTCAAGACACGCGTCTTCACCGACAGCGCCAGAGCGCTGATGCAGACCTATGTCGGTCAGGACGCCGGCGAGCGCATCATCCATGGCGACGTGCACCGCGGCGATACGCAGGTCATCCGGGCGGCAATCCTGCTCGCCGATCTGCGGGGCTTCACCAGCCTGTCCGACCGCCACGATTCGGCGGAGATCGTCGGTCTGCTGAACCGATACATGGCGGTACTGTGCGGGGCGGTGGAGCAACACGGCGGTCAGGTGTTGAAGTTTCTCGGGGACGGTCTGCTGGCGGTTTTCGACAGCCGGGACGGCGCTGAGCGCGCCACACAGGCGCTTGCGGCGGCAGTCCAGGCGCTGAAGGGGACGGACAGTCTGAACGCAACCCTGAGGGCAGAGGGCGCGCCTTGGATGCCGCTGGACATCGCGCTGCATCTGGGCGACGTCTCCTATGGCAATGTCGGGGCCGAGGGGCGGCTCGACTTCACCATCATCGGGCCCGCGGTCAACGAGGCGGCGCGCATGGAGGCCGCCTGCAGCGACCTGGAGCGGCACCTTCTGATATCGGCGGCGTTCGCGGTCGAGCTTGGCGATCCGGACCGGCTGGAGGATCTGGGCGAGCACAGGCTGCGCGGCATCGCGGCGCCCCGGACGCTGTTTGGACTGAGAGTGCATGACTGAAGACAATCCATCCTTCGACGGTTTTTTCCCGGTGCCCGACTGGGCGCCGCATACGCGGACCTGGATGTCCTGGCCGACCGATCCCGAGGAGATGCCGGGCGGCCTGCTGGAATCGCGCGTCGCCTTCGCTCACATCGCGCGCGCCATCGCCCGCCACGAGCCGGTCCGGATGATCGTTCCGGCTGACGTCGCGAAGGAAGCCGCCCTGACGCTCGGGCCGAGGGTGGAAATCATCGAACGGCCGTCGGCGCATGGCTGGATCCGCGATCTGGCACCGACCTTCATCACCACCGAGGACGGCCGTATCAAGACGGTCGCCTGGAAGTTCAACGGCTGGGGCGGACGCCACATCGTCCATGAGGAGGATCACGGCTTCGCCGAGGAACTGGTCCGGCTGATGGATTTCGCCAACTACCGCGGGCCGATCGTGCTGGAGGGCGGGGCGGTGCAGACCGACGGTCTGGGCACGGCCATCGTCACCGAGCAGACGCTGTTGAGTCCCAACCGGAACCCGCTGATCGGCCGCAGCGAGGCCGAGGAGATCCTGATGCGTTTCTTCGGCATCGTCCGGGTGATCTGGCTGGGCGAGGGGATCAGCGGGCTGAAGGGCGGCGGCGGCCATGTGGGGCGGTTCTGCCGCTTCATCCGGCCGGGCGTCGTTGCCATTCATTCACCGGACGATCCGGAGCATCCGGACTTCCGCGCCATGCAGGACAATCTGAACCGGCTGAAACTTGCGAGGAGCCCGTTCGGGGGCGAGGTCGAGGTGATCGAGTTCCCGGTGCCCGAGAAGATCCAGCCGGCCTCGTCGAGCTACATGGGGTTCTATCTGGCGCGTGGCGTGGTGCTGACGCCCCGGCTCAACGATCCGGTCGACGACGAGGCGCTTCGGCGGATCGCGGAGTTGTTCCCGGACAGGGAAGCGGTTCAGGTGGAGGCCGAGGCGGTCGGCGGTTCGCTGCACCACATGGCGCTGGGCGAACCGGAACCGACGGCCCTCTAGCCGGCGGTCAGCCGGTGGCGATGGCGACCAGCTGGGTCTTGCGGTCCCGCTTCTGGGCGTACATGGCCTTGTCGGCGCGGGCCAGGACGTCATTGACCGAGGTCTTGCCGTCATAGGCCTGGATGCCGAAGGACACTGACAGAGGCACCGATGCGCCGCCGAACTCGACGCGGCTGCTGTTCAGCTGCGCCTGCAGCTTCTTGGCCTTGCGCAGGCCGTCGCGGATGTTCGTCGAGGTCAGCACGATGACGAACTCGTCGCCGCCGATCCGCGCCGCGATATCGTCGGCGCGGGTGTTGTCCGACAGGATGGAGGCGATGAGCTTCAGCGCCTCGTCGCCGGCGGCGTGGCCGTGGCGGTCGTTGACGCCCTTGAAGTCGTCGATATCGACATAGCAGATCACACCGGTCTCGCCGTGCCGGCTGGCGCTGGCGATCAGGCGGCCCAGCATGCATTCCAGGCCGCGCCGGTTGAGCAGGCCGGTGAGCTCGTCGGTGCGGGTCATCGTCTCCAGATGGGCGATGCGCTCCTTCTGCTCGGCAAGCTGCTGTTCGGCGTGAATGGCGAAGTCGAGAACCTTCTCCAGCAGCATCAGCCGCTCGCCGTCATAACTGGCGTCGGGTGAATAGAACCGTCGGGAGATCTCGCTGGTCAGGCGCGCCAGCGCCGGGTTCAGGGCTGTTTCTGAGGATATGGCCAGGCTCATGCTGATCTCTCCGTCGGTTGGGGTCTCGCAACGATGGAAAGCAACCGCCGTGCCGAGTTTGGCCAGTCAACGATTTCAAAAGGTTAGGGTGTTCGCGCCGCCCTGCCACTGCATCCGGAGGCACAATTTGCCCTGTCGTCAGAGGGCGGTAGGGCAAGCTTTACCGGCAAAGAAGGCGTCGAGATTGTCCAGGCAGCAGAAGCCCATTGCGTCGCGGGTGTTGTCCGTGGCGCTGCCCAGATGCGGCAGCAGGAAGACGTTGGGCAGGCTGCGGTAGCGGACGTCCAGCGCCGGCTCTCCCTTGAAGACGTCGAGGCCCGCCGCGCGGAGCCGCCCGCTCTGCAGCGCCTCGATCACCGCATCGTCGTCGACGATGTCGCCCCGGGCGGTGTTGACCAGAACCGCGCCGGGAGGCAGGGCCGCGATGAAATCCGCGTCCACCATGCCGCGGGTCTCGTCGGTCGAGGGACAGCTGACCGAGAGGAAATCGGCAACGGCGGCAAGGCCTTCGGCGCTGTCGTGGTAGATCGCATCGCCCTCCAGTTCGGGCGCGAGGCGGGTACGGTTGTGATAGTGGACCGCGAGGCCGAAGCCTCTGGCGCGGCGCGCGATCGCCTGTCCGATACCGCCCATGCCCAGAATGCCGAGCCGGGCGCCGGTCAGATCCTTGCCCAGCAGCATGGTCGAGTACCAGCCGTTCCATTCGCCCTGCCGCACAAGCGTCTGGCCTTCGTGCGCCCGTCGTGCCGCGCCGAGCAGGCACAGCATGGCGATGTCCGCGACGGCCTCGTTCAGCACGTCGGGCGTGTTCGTGACCGTCCGGCCGCTGGCCTTCACCGCCTCGATGTCGATGTGCTCGTGGCCGACCGAGAAGGTCGAGATGATCTTCACACTGCCGGGCAGGCGGGCGACCGCCTCGGCGGTGACCTTCTCCGAAGAGCAGATCATCAGCCCGTCCTTTCCCTCGGCCTTCGCCAGCCACTCGTCCTGCGGCATGATCCGGTCGTCCGGATTGAGTTCGGCATCGTAGTCGCGGGATGCGCGCGCCGTGACGGCATCCGGCATGCGGCGCGTGACCAGCAGGGACGGTTTCGAAGCCATGTCCTCTCCCTCAACCTTGTAATGGTGCCCTTTCCGTCTCAGGTTAGTGCCGAACATAAACCAGTGCGAGACAACCATGCGCTTTGTGGCAGCAGTCCTGACGATCGTGTTTCTGGCCCTCCCGGCCCATGCGGGACTGGATCTCCGGCCCCACCGGGCGGTCTATGACATGGAGCGCCTGAAGCGGGACAACGGTTCGGCCTTCGCCCAGGTGGGCGGGCGCATGGTCTATCACTACGACCGGACCTGCGAAGGGACGACCTACAATCACCGCATGCTGCTGGACCTGATCAGCGCCCAGGGCAACGCCATCCGCTCGGAGACCATCCTGAGCTTCTACGAAACCGCGGATGGCAAGGTACTGCGCTTCCAGGTGCGCGAACTGGTCAACGAGACCCCGATCGTGGAACTGGAAGGCAAGGCGGTCCGCGCATCGGCTGCGGAACCGGCGACGATCACCTATTCGAAGCGGGAAGGTGCCAAGGGCGATCCCATTGAAGCCCTGCCGGGCAATGTCCTGTTCCCGCTGCAACATACCGACGACTTGATCCGGGCGGCTCTCGACGGGGCCATCACCCACAACGCCAGGACCTTCGATGGCGACGAGCTTTCACAGGTCGACAGCTTCATCCAGCCGGCCAAGAGCGGCGGGACCGAGGATGCGGTGTTGCCGGAGTCCATGGCCGGGATGAAGTCCTGGATCACCCGCGTCTCGTTCTTCAAGTTGGACGCGCGGGACTCTGCGCCCTTCTACGAGACGCAGATGCGCTTCTGGGAGAATGGCCTTTCCGGCGATTTCACGATGGAGACAGACGATCTGGCCGTGGTGGCGCGGCTGAAGGAAGTCGAACTCTACGATCAGCCTGTCTGCAAGTAGCCGCCCGAGATTGACTTGAGCGGCAAGCGGGCGTAGAAGCCCGCCACCAGCCGGAAAGCGTGACTTTCCGTGTCGCCCCCGACGGGCGATACACATCGGCCGACGAGTTTCGTCCGCCGGTGCATTCTGCGTTGTGCATGGGTCTGGCTGGGCGGTGGTTTGGAGACAGGGCGATGTTCGAGAGCCTGAGCGACAGACTTGGTGATGTCTTCGGCAAGCTGCGCAAGCGTGGCGCGCTGAACGAGAAGGACGTGGGCGAGGCGCTGCGCGAGGTGCGTGTGGCGCTGCTGGAGGCCGATGTCGCCCTGCCTGTCGTCAAGGACTTCATCGACGAGGTCCGCAAGGAGGCCATCGGACAGGAAGTCATCCGCTCGGTCTCGCCGGGCCAGATGGTCGTCAAGATCGTCAACGACCACCTGATCAAGGTGCTGGGCGACGAACCCGAGGATCTGAACCTGAGCGCGGTGCCGCCGGTGCCGGTGCTGATGGTCGGCCTGCAGGGTTCGGGCAAGACGACCTCGACGGCCAAGATCGCGCTCCGGCTGAAGAACCGCGAGAAGAAGAAGGTTCTGATGGCCTCGCTGGACGTTCGCCGTCCGGCCGCGCAGGAACAGCTCAAGGTGCTTGGCGAACAGGCCGAGGTCGCGACGCTGCCGATCGTGCCGGGCCAGATGCCGGTCGATATCGCCAGGCGGGCGATGCAGTCGGCGCGGCTTCAGGGCTTCGACGTGGTCATGCTGGACACCGCCGGCCGGCTGCATGTCGATGAGCAGCTGATGGCCGAAGTGGCCGCGGTCCGCGACGCGGTCGGTCCGCACGAGACCCTGCTGGTCGCCGACGCGCTGACCGGCCAGGACGCCGTCAATGTGGCCAAGCAGTTCGACGAGCGCATCGGCCTGACCGGCATCATGCTCACCCGCGTCGACGGCGACGGCCGCGGCGGTGCGGCGCTCTCGATGCGCGCGGTCACCGGCCGCCCGATCAAGCTGATCGGCGTGGGCGAGAAGCTGGACGCGCTGGAGGGTTTCCACCCCGACCGGATCGCGAACCGCATCCTCGGCATGGGCGATGTCGTCGGTCTGGTCGAGAAGGCCCAGGAATCGATCGACGAGGAAGAGGCCAAAAAGCTCGCCCAGAAGTTGAAGAAGGGCGAGTTCGATCTGGAGGATCTCCGCGGTCAGCTGCAGCAGATGCAGAAGATGGGCGGTCTGGAAGGTCTGGCCGGCATGCTGCCGGGCGCCAAGCAGGTCAAGAAGCAGCTCGCCGACGCCAATATCGACCCGAAGATGCTGAAGCGGCAGGAGGCGATCATCTCCTCGATGACGCCGAAGGAGCGCCGCAATCCGAAACTCATCAACGCCTCCCGCAAGAAGCGCATTGCCGCCGGTTCGGGCGTCGAGGTGCCCGACGTGAACCGCGTCCTGAAGCAGTGGAAGCAGATGTCGGTGATGATGAAGAAGGTCAAGAAGATGGGTAAGTCCGGGATGATGCGTGCCGGACTTCAGGGAATTCTGCCGCGCATGTAGCCGCGGCTGACACGAACAGCGAAACCAAGGAGAAGATTGACCATGGCTGTGAAGATCAGGCTGTCCCGAGGCGGCGCCAAGAAGCGCCCGTTCTACCGGATTGTCGTGGCCGACGCCCGCGCGATGCGGGACGGCGGTTTCATCGAGCGTATCGGCACCTATGACCCGATGCTGCCGAAGGGCGACGAGAACCGCGTCGTGATCGATCTGGAGCGCGCGAAGCACTGGCTGGGTCACGGCGCGCAGCCGACCGACCGCGTCTCGAAGTTCCTCGAGAAGGAAGGCGTGCTTTCGCCCAAGACCCGCAACAACCCGCAGAAGGCCAAGCCGGGCGCGAAGGCGCAGGAGCGCATCGAGGCCGCCCGCATGAAGGCCGAGGAAGAGGCGCAGGCGAAGGCCGAGGCCGCTGCGGCGCCGGTCGAGGAAGCCCCCGCCGAGGAAGCGCCGGCGGAAGAGGTTGCCGAAGAGGCCGCCGAGGAGAAGACGGAGGCGTAACCGCCTTCCGTCCCTCCAGGTCGCGCCATGTCCGGTAACCGGGTTCTTCTGGCGGTTGTCACTGGCGCCCACGGCGTCAGTGGCCGCGTTCGACTGAAGACCTTCACCGAGGCGCCGGAAGATGTCGGCGCCTATGGGCCGGTCACCGACCGCAGCGGCGAACGGCAGTTCGGGCTGAAGGTCACCGGCGCGACGAAGGGCGGGGTGATCGCCGAGCTGTCCGGAGTGCGCAAGCGTGAGGACGCCGAGGCGCTGAAGGGCGAGGAACTCTATGTCGGACGGGAGGCGCTGCCGGACCTGGACGACGCGGAGGACTTCTACCACGCCGACCTGATCGGCCTCGCGGTCGAGACGGTCGATGGCCAGCGTCTGGGGATTGTTCGCGCGGTGCATGATTTCGGCGCCGGCGACGTGCTGGACGTGAAACCGTCGAAGGGGCCGGGGCGGATGCTGCCCTTCACCCTGGATGTGGTGCCGGAGATCGACCTGCCGAACGGTGTGCTGAAGGTGCTGCTGCCCGACGAGATCGAGGTGATCGACACCGGGGAGGACGACGGCGGAGAGGCCGGATGACCGCCAGCGGCTTCGACGCGACGGTGCTGACCCTGTACCCGGAACTGTTTCCGGGTCCTCTGGGTGTCGCGCTGTCGGGAAAAGCGCTGGAAACCGGTCTCTGGGGCCTGAAAGTGGTGGACATCCGGCACTTCGCCCACGATAAACACCGGTCCGTCGACGACACCCCGTTCGGGGGCGGCGCGGGCATGGTGATGCGGGCGGATGTGCTGGGACCGGCCATCGACGCGAACCATGACGGCGCGGCGCCGTTGATCTATTTCAGCCCGCGCGGGCGGCTAATGGATCAGGCGCTGGTCGAGGAGGTCCGGGACGCCGGCGGCGCGACGCTGGTCTGCGGACGCTTCGAGGGCGTCGACGAGCGGGTACTGGAAGCCCGGCCGGTGATGGAAGTCAGCCTCGGCGACTTTGTCCTGTCGGGCGGCGAGTTTGCGGCCTTCGCGCTGCTGGATGCGGTGGTGAGGCTGTTGCCGGGTGTGGCGGGAAATGCCGAGAGCCTGGCGGAAGAGAGTTTTGCGGACGGGCTGCTGGAATATCCCCAGTACACCCGGCCAAGGGAATGGGAGGGCAAGAACCCTCCCGAGGTGTTGCTGAGCGGCGACCATGCCCGCATCCGCACCTGGCGCAAGGCAGAGGCCGAGCGGATCACCAGGGAGCGGAGACCGGACCTCTGGCGGCGCTACACAAGCGAAGAAGGAACAGAGCAATGAACCTGATCGAACAGATCGACGCCGAAGAGATCGCCCGCGTAACCGAGGGCAAGACCATTCCGGATTTCCAGCCGGGCGATACCGTGCGCGTGAACGTGCGCGTCACCGAGGGCAACCGCGAACGCGTGCAGGCCTTCGAGGGCGTCTGCATTGCGCGGCGCAACCGCGGCCTGAACTCGGCCTTCACGGTGCGCAAGATCTCCTACGGTGAGGGTGTGGAGCGTGTCTTCCCGCTCTATTCGCCGACCATCGACAGCATCCAGGTGGTCCGCCACGGCAAGGTGCGCCGCGCGAAGCTGTATTACCTGCGCGGCCGCCGCGGCAAGTCGGCCCGTATCGCCGAGCGTCGTGTGGAGCGCGCCGCCAAGAACTGAGTGGAACGCGCCGCCGGCAGCTGCGGCGGCGCACGCTGAAATTCAGGGCCGTCAGGCGTTCGCGTCTGGCGGCCCTTTCAGTTCCACCACATTCCCGTCCGGGTCCTCGATATAGATCGACGGGCCATCGCCTTCGGCGCCGTAGCGCGTGACCGGTTCCGGGGCTTCGACGCCGTGCGTCTCCAGTTCCCGCCGGATCGCCCTCGCGTCCCAGGGTTCGATTCGGATGCAGAAATGGTCCATGTTCGGACCCTGAACCGGGCCGTCGGCCGGGACGAGGTCGATCATGCAGGCCCCCGCGCGCATCTGGACGAGGCCGAGCCGCTCGACCGTGCGCTCGACCTTGCATCCCAGCAGCCCCGTATAGAACGCCAGCGCGCGGTCCATGTTCTGAACCTTCAGGACAACATGGTCGATGTTTGCGATGCTGAGTGCCATGACGATACCGCGCCTTCTTCTTCTGTTGGTCTTCGGGACAATCTGGTTCGCCGCCGCCGCACCGGCAATGGCCGATCCGCCCGACCCGCCGCTGTCGGGCCTGAACTGGGCCACGCCGGCGGTTAGGGAAATGCAGCAGGACGATTTCGCCAATCCCGGCATGTTCTGGCTGGAGAAGGGCGAGAAACTGTTCGGGAAGCGGGAGGGCGAGACGGGTCTGGCGTGCCGGACATGCCACCTGCCACGGGCCCTCAAGGGCGCGGCCGCGGCCTTCCCCGTCGTGCGAGACGGACAGGTGGTCAACCTTGACGGGCAGGTGAATGGCTGCCGCGAGAGGCATATGCGGGCCGAACCCTACGAAATCGAGAGCGAGGAACTGCTGTCGCTGACGCTCTATCTGCGCAGCCTGTCGGCGGGCGAACCCGTGGCGGTCGACATCTCGGGCGAGGCCGAACCCTTCTTCCGCCGTGGTGAGGCGCTCTACCGTCAGCGGCGCGGACAGATGAACCTCGCCTGCTTCCAGTGCCATGACGACCGTCCGGGACAGTGGCTGCGCGGCGAACAGTTGAGCCAGGGTCAGATCAACGGGTTTCCGGCCTATCTGCTCCGCTGGTCCGGCGTCGGCTCCGCGCATCGGCGATTCCGGTTCTGCGACGACCAGCGCGTCGCCGAACCTCTGCCCATCGGGTCGGACGACTATCTGGCGCTGGAACTCTACGTCGCCTGGCGCGGCAACGGCCTGCCGGTGGAGGCGCCGGCCGTCCGCCGCTAGCCGAACATGTCCTGGGTGATGGCGTCGTACCAGCCTTCGGCGTAGTGGGCTTCCGCAGCCCGGAAGTCCGCGTCCGCGTCCTTCGGGCTGAGACCGCCGGAGCCTTCGATGCCGACGATGCTGTCCGGCGTCGAGCGGTAGACCTTGGCGACCGAGATGCCGTAGTCGGGCGCCACGAAGCTGTAGCAGGTGTTGGCGAAGGAGCCGTCGACCGGCTGCCGCCCTGTCAGGGCCGCAACCACGTTCAGCGCCGCGATCTTGCCCTGGCTGTTGGCGGAGAAGCCCGATTTCGGCATCGCGCCGGCGACCGCGGAGTCGCCGATGATGTGGACGTCCTTCGCCTTCCGGCTCTCGAATGTGACGGGATCGACCGGACACCAGCCGTCATCGTTCGCCAGCCCCGCATTGGTGGCAATGACGCCGGCGGTCTGCGGCGGGATGAAGTTGACCACGTCGCCCTTGTGGACCGTGCCGAAGGCGCTTTCGAGCTCCAGCTTCCGGGCGTCGACCCGCACCACCTCACCGTCATCTGCCGCCGCCAGATGTTCGATCATGCCCGGATAGAGCTGCTTCCAGGCCTGCTTGAACAGGCCCTCCTTGGAGAACTTGGACTTCGGATCCAGGATCAGGATCTTCGACTTCGGCTTCGCCGTCTTCAGGTAGTGCGCGATCATCGAGGCGCGCTCATAGGGACCGGGTGGGCAGCGGAAGGGATTCTTCGGCGGCGAGATGATCACCGTCCCGCCATCCTGCATCGCTTCGAGCTGAGCGCGCAGGTCCCGCGTCTGCGGGCCGGCCTTCCAGGCGTGCGGCATCAGGGCCAGCGCCGCCTTGTCGTAACCCGGAATGGCCTCGAGATCGAAATCGATGCCGGGCGACAGGATCGCCTTGTCGAAGCCGATCTCGCGCCCGCCGGGCATGCGGATCAGGCGTGCGCCCGGATCGATTCGGCCGGCGCGCTGGTGGATGACCGTGATGCCCCACTTGCTCGCGAGGTTGTCGTAGCGGTGGGCGATGGAATTCAGCGGACGGACACCGCCGAGCACGAGATTGCTGAACGGGCAGGTGTAGAAGACCTCGTTCTGCTCGATGAGGGCGACCGAGAGCTTCGGCGCGATCTTGCGGATGTACTTGGCTGCCGTCGCACCGCCGAAGCCGCCGCCGACCACGACCACGTCAAAGCGTTCCTGCGCCCGGGACTTCGTCGAGACGAGCACGCTCAGGCCGGTCGCGAGGGCCGCCTTGCCGACGGTCCGGCGGGAGAATCGGGGCATGGGGGGAACCTCCTAGCGCAGACGGTCGAAATGGGCGGCGAGCGCCTCGATGTCGTCGTCGGAATATCCGGTCGCGATGCGGCCCATCACGGTCGAGGGCCGCTCTCCGGAGCGGAACTCCTTCATGGTCCGTGCGAGGTAAACACGGTCGTGCCCGTCCAGCGCCGGCATCGAACTCGGGCTCTTGCCGTCGGTGCCGTGGCAGCCGGCGCAGGAGAGCGCCAGCACGGCGCCGCGGTTCAGTTCCTGTGCGCCCGCGGGAAGCGCAGTCAGCGCGGCGACGACGGCAGCAAGCAACAGTCTCAAAGTCCCAGCCCCTCATAGACGGCGTTCCGGAAGGCGCGCCGGATCGGGTAGGCCTTCGACGGCATGTACTGCGTCAGCAGGATCGCGGTCGCATCCAGTTCCGGACTGTTGAAGAAGAAGGTCCCGGCTGCGCCCGACCAACCGTATTCGCCGGCCGGGCCGCGGCTGCCGGCCAGCTGCGGGTCGACGATCACCGACATGGTCAGCCCGAAGCCGATGCCTGCCCAGGTGTCGCCGCTGAATTCCGTGACGCCCATCCCTGCCATGTCTCGCCCTTCGGGCAGATGATTGGACCGCATCTCTGCGATTGTATCGGGCGAAAGAAGGCCCTTGCCGCCCTCCGCCAGCATGCGCGCGAAGGCGAGATAGTCGTCCAGTGTCGAGACCAGACCGCCGCCGCCCGACGGGAAATCCGGCGGCTGCAGGAAGCGGCTGTCGTCCCAGCGGTCGATGGGCGGGTTGCGGCCCTGGTCCGGCGCCGGATAGACCGAACAGAAGCGGTGGCGCTTGTCTTCCGGTACGTGGAAGCCGGTATCGGCCATGCCCAGCGGGTCGAACAGCCGGTTCTGCAGGAAGCTGTCGAAGCTCTGGCCGCTCGTGACCTCCACCAGCCGTCCCAGGACTTCCTGCGCCATCGAATACTGCCAGCGGGTGCCGGGCTCGAAGCTGACAGGCATGGATGCCAGCCGGCCGATGACCTCTTCCATCGTGCCGGCGCTGCGCATGCCTTCCAGTCCGTTCTCCTTGTAGAGCTCGGGCAGGGGGCCTTCATAGGAGAGCGGCAGGGTCAGCCCGGCGGTGTGGGTCAACAGATGCCGGATGGTGATCCTGCCCTCGGCGCGGCGGCGCTTGCCGTTGTCGTCCAGGATCCAGAGCTTCGCGAAGGCGGGGATGAAGTTCGCGATCGGATCGTCCAGCGCGAACCTGCCCTCGTCGCGCAGCATCATGACGGCGACGCCGGTCATCGGCTTGGTCATGGAAAAGATGCGGAAGATGGCGTCGCGCGAAAGCGGCCGCCGGCTTTCGCGGTCCTTGACGCCCTCCATGACCAGATGCCGGACGCCTTCGCTGTCGGCAACACAGGCCATGGCGCCAGCGAGACGGCCGGAATCGACATGACTCCGGATCAGCGTATCCAGCGCGTTGAAGCTTCCCTGAAGCATGGCGGTCGTCCTCCCCCGCCAATCATGGGATAATCGGTCCAATAACGGAAGGGAGGGGCGCCAATGACGGTCGAAACCACGGATCACAGGGTCGGGAGCAGCAGGCCCGGCCTGTCCGTGCATCTCAGGAACAAGCGCGCGCCGGGCGGCATGCGAACGGTCCTGATGGTTCATGGGGCGACCTATCCTGGCACGGTGATGTTCGACTACGCGGTTGAGGGCGTCTCCTGGATGGACTGGATGGCAGCCCGCGGATTCGATGTCTGGTGCATCGATCTGCTCGGGTATGGCCTGTCGGACCGGCCCGCGGAGATGGACGCGGCGGCAGGCGACAACGGCCCCATCGTTGACACCGCCGAAGCGGTCCGCGACGTGAAGCTGGCCATCGACTACATCCTCTCCGAACGCGGGATCGGACAGCTCGACCTGCTCGGCTATTCCTGGGGCACGGCGATCGGCGGTCAGGTCGCCGGCGATGTACCCGAGAAGATACGGCGGCTGGTGCTGTCCGGCGCGCTCTGGCTGCGCTCGGGCAATGTGCAGATTCAGGTGGACGGCCAGCTCGGCGCCTACCGGACCGTCGATGCGGACGCCATCGTCAATCGCTGGACCGTGGATCTGGATAACACGCAGAAGGCTGCCATCGCTCCACCTGAGCGGTTCCGCGAATGGGCAGACGCCGCCGTCGCAACGGATCCGGCGTCAGGCGGACACACGCCGCCGCGGCTCCGCGCGCCGACCGGCGTGGTGAAGGACGTGCAGCAGCACTGGCTGAAGGCCGATCCGACCTACGATCCGGGCCGGATCTCATGCCCGGTTCAGATCGTTGTCGGCGAGTGGGACCGCGAGACCACGCCCGATCAGGGCCGCGAGGTCTTCGACCGGCTCACCGGCACTGCGGACCGGCGCTACACCATCATCGGCGGCGGCACGCATTCCATCCTGTTGGAGAACCAGCGCCACCAGCTCTACGAGGTTGTCCGCGGCTTCCTCGACGCCTAGAGCTCGACGGTCGGCGTGTAGCGGTCGGTGACCGCCGCGACGACACGGCCGCCGCAGAAGGTCTCGATATCCCTGGTCAGGTCGGCGACCGCGGCGTGGATGTCGCCTTCGCCCTGCGCCTGGATGGTCAGCACGGCGCGCTTCGTCGAGGCGGTCACCGCGCTCCGGGCGTCCTGGTACCAGTTCCAGCGCCGGCACAGCACCTTGGCGCCGTCGGCATAGACCACCTCGTCCTGCTTGGGCGGGTTCTCGTCGGTCTCGCCGAGCGGGATGAAGCTGTCATTGTCCCGGGCGATCCGGAAGCAGATGTCGCCGCTGACCAGCGCCAGGTCGTCGGCGCCGGCCGGCATCACATGCTTCACCGAGACACGGTTATAGCAGTCCACCAGCGCGTTGATCGTGGCCAGCGGCTTGTCGGCGAGCACGTTGCGAAGGAGCCGCTCGACCGAGGAGCGGTAGCTGGTCTTCTTCACGCCGAAGCCCTTGTAGGCCTCCCGCCAGACGGCGACGCCGGGTATCTGTCCGACGGCCTCGCGCGTGTAGGCGGAGCGGCAGGCGGCTTCGGCCTCCGCGACGGCATCGGACAATCCTTCGGGCCGGGACTCCGAGACGTCCAGATCGTCAGCGACCAGGAAGGCGATGCGTGTGTCCGGGAACTGTTCGACGATATCGGCGATACTCGCTTTCATTCGGCTTTCTCCTCGAGCCATTCGGTGAGCGCAGCCTCGAAACCGGGCAGCGACTTGTAGCGTTTCATCGGCTCCGGCAACGCCCGGGTCGCGGCGAGAAGGTCAGCGGCGCGCCGGGGCGTGTTGACCACGTCCTGCAGCAGCGCCTGATGGATCCGGACGGTGAAGACCACCGTCTCGCTGTCGGGCAGGCGGCGGAGCGTCTGCCGCTCGACCCTGAACCAGAGCTTCCCGCCGATCTTCGCGGCTGTCAGACCGGTGCCGGCGCTGTCCTTGAAATGCCCGCCGGGCTGGAAGAGTTCCGGATCGTCGAGCAGGGAATAGTTCTGCCGCCACAGAAGGCGGTCGGCGGTCAGCCCGGCGAACAGCCGGTCCATGGGACGTTCCAGCTTCTCGGCGTAGCCGGGCACGGGGTCATGGATCGCCGCCAGCGGCTTGCCCAGCTTGGAGGACAGGTTCCAGCGGGTCGGAAAGCAGACCAGGCCGGCGATCAGCCGGAACCCCTCGGGTGACGGCTGCAATACCGTCATGTCCTCCTGAATCAGCCGCGCGGCGGCCAGCAGCGGCGCCCCGGGATCGGGGCGTACCGTCTCGCCGGTGGTCAGGTTGCAGATGCCGCCCGGTGCCGCTTCGAAGCGGTTTGGGTGGTGTCTGGTCAGATGAGCCGAGAGAAAGTCGATGAACTCGCCCTGGGCGGTTTCCGAGCCTGGCAGCGCCTGAAAGACGGTATCGCGCTGCTCGTCGACCAGACGGCGCTTCTGCGCCAGTTCGTCCTCGTATCCGCCGTCGATCTCGATCCAGTCCTCTTCCGCCAGCACCTTCAGTCCCAGCGAGAGCCGGTATGTGCCGCCCTCGGGTGGGAAGTAGGGGATCACGCGGTGTCTCCGCTCCGTTCCGTTTGTCGCTCCTCCGGATGGCGGTTCACGACCCGCATCTGCCAGAGCGCGAAGGCGATGGTGATCGGCATGATGCCGAAGACCTTGAAAGAGACCCAGAAGTCGGTGGTCTGCGTGCGCCAGACGACCTCGTTGACCACGGCCAGAAAGATGAAGAAGCCGGACCAGCGCCAGGTCAGGATGCGCCAGCCCGTATCGGACAGCCGGAAGGCGCCGCCGAATACGAACTTCAGGAACAGTTGTCCGAAGGCGAGGCCGGCGATCAGCGCCACCGCGAACATGGTGTTCACGATGGTCGGCTTCAGCTTGATGAAGAGCTCGTCCTGCAGATAGAGCGTCAGGCCGCCCATCACCAGCACCAGCACGCCCGACACCAGCGGCATCACGGCCGGCTTGCGCTCGATGGCGAAGCTGGTTGCGACTGCGACGACCACGGCCACCATGAAGACGCCCGTCGCCCAGAAGATGTTGTCGGCTTCCGGATTACCGAAGATGCGGTGGCCCGCCGTGTTGACCGCGAAGAAAAGAACCAGCGGCCCCACTTCCGTCGCGAATTTGAGGCCGGGCCCCATGGCGCGGCGTTTCTTCGTCACGGCGGCATCAGTCAATTCAGTCTCCCAGTCCGCAGAGCGCGCGGGCGAAATCGCGGCCGTCGAAGGGCTTCAGGTCTTCGGCCTGCTCGCCGACGCCGACATAGTGCACCGGCAACCGGAACTTCTCGGCAACCGCGACCAGAACGCCACCGCGCGCGGTGCCGTCCAGCTTGGTCATTACGAGCCCGGTGACGTTGCAGACCTGTTGGAACACCTCGACCTGATTGACCGCGTTCTGACCGGTGGTGGCGTCGAGGACCAGCAGCACCGAATGCGGCGCCGTGTCGTCCTGCTTCTTCAGCACACGGATGATCTTCTCCAGTTCGGCCATCAGATTGGCCTTGTTCTGCAGCCGCCCGGCGGTGTCGATCAGCAGCAGGTCGGCGCCTTCGGCCTTCGCCGCCTTCAGCGCATCAAATGCCAGGCCGGCCGCATCGGCGCCCTGGTCGCGCGCGACGACGGTCGAGCCGGTGCGTTCGCCCCATATCTTCAGCTGCTCGATGGCGGCGGCCCTGAAGGTGTCGCCGGCGCAGAGCATTACCCTGCGGCCGCTGTCGGTCTCGTGGCGCGCGATCTTGCCGATTGTCGTGGTCTTGCCGACGCCGTTGACGCCGACCACCAGCACCACATGCGGCTTTGCGCCGGCCTGGATCTCCAGCGGGACCGCCACGGGGTTCAGCACCTTGGCGACCTCGTCTGCCAGCGCTTCGCGGATCTCCTGGTCGGTGACGTCCTTGTTGTAGCGGCTGTCGGCAATGGCACTCGAGATCTTCGCCGCGGCCTGCACACCCAGATCGGCGCGGATCAGGATCTCTTCCAGTTCCTCGATCGCCTCGTCGTCGAGTTTCCGCCTGGTGAAGATGGCGCCGATATTGTCGGTGAGCTGGCTCGCCGACTTGCGCAGGCCCGAGGTGAGTCTGCCGAACCAGCTTCGCTTCTCGCCGCTGTCCGCCATCAGGCCGCCTCCGCCACCAGCGTTTCGCCTTCGACCGCGACGCCGCGGGCGCGGACCAGCGCACCGGGCTCGGCCTCGCGGTTCAGTCTCACGGCTGCGAAATGGGCGGAGTGGCCGCGCAGATCACGCTCAACCAAAACATCGACTTCACGCCCTATCTGACTCGAAAGATGAGACAATACGGCCTTTGTCCCAGCTTCTCGCAGCCGTGCGGCGCGCTCCTTCCGGACAGCCTTGTCGACGGGCGGCATCTTCGCCGCCGGCGTGCCGGGCCGTTCGGAATAGGGGAAGACGTGCAGCCAGGTGAGACCGCAATCCGCCACCAGATCCAGCGTGTTCCGGAACATGGCGTCGGTCTCGGTCGGGAAGCCGGCGATCAGGTCGGCACCGAAGACGATGTCGGGCCGGACCGACCGCGCCCGCTCGCAGAAGCGGATGGCGTCGCCGCGGCTGTGACGGCGCTTCATCCGCTTCAGGATCATGTCGTCGCCGGCCTGCAGCGACAGGTGCAGATGCGGCATCAGACGCGGCTCCTCGGCGATCAGCCGCCAGAGATCCTCGTCCACCTCGACCGGATCGATCGAGGAGAGCCGCAGCCGCTCCAGTTCCGGCACCGAAGCCAGCAGCCGCCGGCAGAGCTGGCCCAGCGTCGGACGGCCGGGCAGGTCCGGCCCGTAGGAGGTGATGTCGACGCCGGTCAGAACGATCTCCTTCACGCCCTGACCGACCAGCTTGCGCGCCTCGCCGACGACCTGACCGATGGGCGCCGAGCGGGAATTGCCGCGGCCATAAGGGATGATGCAGAAGGTGCAGCGGTGGTCGCAGCCGTTCTGGACCTGAAGGAAGGCCCGCGCGCGGCCATCGAAGCCTTCGATCAGGTGCCCGGCGGTCTCCTCGACCGTCATGATGTCGTCGACCAGCACGGGCTCGTTGCGGCCCTTCAGGAAGGCGGCGGCGTCCAGCTTCTCACGGTTGCCGACGACGCGGCTGACTTCGGGCATCGCCGTCCAGTTCTCGGGGGCGATCTGCGCAGCGCAGCCGGTGACGACGATCTCGGCCTCGGGCCGTTCCCGGCGCAGCTTGCGGATCGCCTGCCGTGCCTGCCGCTCGGCCTCGGTGGTAACGGCGCAGGTGTTCACGACGATCACGTCCTCGCGGCCGCGCAGGGTCTCGTGGCCGCGGATGACCTCGCTCTCATAGGCGTTCAGGCGGCAGCCGAAGGTGACGATCTCGGGCCCGTTCATGCCGTGGCCCCGTTCAGCATCTCCGCCGCGATCTCGCCACGGTAGCTGTAGGCGGCGGCGCCGGTCATCAGGATCTCGCCGGTCGGGTTCATGTCGAGGAACAGCGGGCCGCCATCCAGGTCGATACGGGTCTCGCCATCGACCAGACCGCGCTTGCGGGCCGCGGCATAGGTGGCGCAGGTGCCCGAACCGCAGGCCTGGGTGATCCCGGCGCCGCGTTCGTAGACGCGGAGCCGGATCGAGCCGTCATCGCGCAGGCTGGCGACCGAGCAGTTCACACGGTCCGGGAAAAGCGCGTGGCTCTCGACCAGAGGGCCGACCGCTTCGAGTGGCACGGCCTCGGCGTCGTCGACGAAGAAGACCGCATGCGGGTTGCCCATGGAGAGCGCCACCGGATCGGACAGGGTGCAGCCTTCTGCCGTGACCGAAAGATCGACATGCAGCGTATCCATTTCGCGGGCCAGCGGCACCATGCGCCAGTCGAAATCCGGCTTCCCCATGTTGACGGTGATCAGGCCGCTATCCGCAGCTTCGGCATGCAGCAGACCGCCCGGGCTGTCGATGGTCACTGCCGACTTGCCGCTTTCCTCCAGCAGCAGCCGACCGACGCAGCGGGTGCCGTTGCCGCAGGCGCCCGCGCCGGAACCATCGGAGTTGTCGATCCTCATGTAGCAGTCGGCGTCGCGGCTCGGTAGCAGGGTCAGCAACTGGTCGAATCCCACGCCGCGCCGCCGGTCGCCAAGCGCACGGATGATCTCCGGCGTCAGGCCGATATCGGCCTGCCGGGCATCCAGCACGACGAAGTCGTTGCCGAGACCGTGCATCTTGATGAAGGGCAGCGCGTTCATGGTGCGCCTTATATGGGCGGAGGGGCCGCCCTGTCCACGCTGGCGCGGGGCTTCAGCCCATCCGCATGCCGCCGGAAATCGTCAGCGTCTGACCGGTCATCCCGTCGGACTCCGCCGAGCCGAGATAGACGGCCAGATGGGCGATCTCGACCGGCTGCAGCATACGCCCGATCGGGACCCGTCCGACCAGCGCCGTCTGCAGTTGTTCAACGCTGACGCCGAGGATCTCGGCATGGTCGTCGAACTGGTCGATCATGTCGGTCTCGACGAAGCCCGGGCAGATGGCGTTGATGTTCACCTTGTCCCTGGCGTGCTCCAGCGCCGCGCAGCGGGTCATGCCGACGACGGCGTGCTTGGACGTGTTGTAGGCGGACTGGTTCAGGCTCTCCCACTTGCCCGCGGTCGAGGCGATGTTGACGATCTTGCCGCCGCCCGCAGCCGCCATATGGCGGAGCGCGAACTGCATCATGTGAAAGACGCCATAGGTGTTGACCTTCATGATCCGGTCGAAGGTCTCGGGGTCGTAGTCGACGAAACGGCTGGCCTTGTAGATGCCGGCATTGTTGACCAGCACGTCCAGCCCGCCCAGTCCTTCGACGGCGCGCTGGACCATGGCCTCGCACTGGGCGCGGTCGGCGACATCCGCGGCCAGTGTCAGGACCCTGGCGCCGGCGCTGACGCAGTCGGCCAGCGTGTCGCCGAGCTGTTCCAGCCCGGTCGCAGTCAGCAGCAGATCGGCGCCTTCCTCGGCATAGCGGAAGGCGATGGCGCGGCCGATTCCGCGGCTGGCGCCGGTGATCAGCGCGCGGCGGCCGGCGAGGCGGCCCTTGCGTTCGGTCATGATGGTCTCCCCCTGATGCCGCGGCAGTCTGATCGGGCCGCGGCGACGGGGTCAATAGATGCGCTTCTTCGGCATCCAGCGCTGTACCGGCTTGCCGCCGGTGATCACCCGCGGCACGCCCTCGGGCAGTTCCCGGTCCATGTCGGGTTGCGGCGCAGGCTTCTGCGGTGCGGCGGTCCGCTTCGGCGCTTTCTTCGAGGTCCCGCCGCCCAGAAACAGCTTGCGGTAGGCGTCGGCCATCATCTCCAGCGGGATCTCGGCATCGGGCGCAGCCTCGCGGACCGTGGCGAAGATGCCGTCGGTCTCGATGAAGGATTCCAGCTGTTCGATCGGCAGGGCGCCGAACTTTGTCATGATCAGCTTCATGCAGGCTTCGGCGCGGGAGTCGATCTCCTTCTGGCCGATCAGGTCGCCGGCATGTTCGAGGACGGGATAAAGATTCGGATCCGCCGGACCCAGCGATCCGGCGATGAACCGGCTCGGGGCCAGGGGCCGGCCGTCATTCGCCGCCGCGTAGAGCCCCTGCGCCATGTAGAGCAGGTGCTGCAGCTTCCGGGGCTGCAGGCGCACGCCGTCGGCCTTCGCGGCCTCGGTGAACCAGTGGGCCGCGGCGATGGTCGATTTCAGGGCGGTCTTGCGGAAGCTGGGCGTCTCGGACATGCGGCGGATGATCCGCCAACATGGTGAATGCGGGGTTAAGCCCCGGCCTTGATCCGCTTCGCGGCCTCGACGGCGAAATAGGTCAGCACGCCGTCGCAACCGGCGCGCTTGAAGCCCAGCAGGCTCTCCATCATCACCTTCTCGCCGTCCAGCCAGCCATTGGCAGCGGCGCCGGCCAGCATCGCGTACTCGCCGGAGACCTGATAGGCGAAGGTCGGCATGCGGAAGGCGTCCTTCACCCGCCAGCAGAGGTCGAGATAGGGCATGCCCGGCTTGACCATGACCATGTCCGCACCCTCGGCGATGTCCATCGCGACTTCCCGCAGGGCCTCGTCGCCATTGGCCGGGTTCATCTGATAGGTCGCCTTGGTCGCCTTGCCGAGATTCGCCTTGGAGCCGATGGCGTCGCGGAAGGGGCCGTAGAAGGCCGAAGCGTACTTGGCCGCATAGGCCATGATCTGGGTGTTGTGGTGGCCGTTCGCCTCCAGCGCCTCGCGGATGGCGCCGATTTCGGCCGTCCATCATGTCCGAGGGCGCGATCACGTCGCAGCCGGCCTCGACCTGGTTCAGCGCCTGCTGGATCAGCACCTCGACCGTGATGTCGTTCTGTACGTAGTTGTCGCGGATCAGACCGTCATGGCCATGGCTGGTGAAGGGGTCGAGCGCCGCATCGCAGAGCACGCCGACTTCGGGCAGGGCCGCCTTCAGCGCCCGGACCGAACGGCAGACGATATTGTCGGGATTGGTGGCCTCGGTGCCTTCCTCGTTCTTCCGGTCCGGGTCGATGGCCGGGAAGATGGCGACCAGCGGTACGCCGAGTTCGCCTGCCTCGCCGACTGCGTCGACCAGGCTGGAAAGCGACTGCCGCTTCACGCCGGGCATCGAAGCGATCTCGACCGGGTCATCGCCGTCATGCACGAAGACCGGCCAGATCAGGTCGGCGGCGGTGAGCACGTTCTCCGCCACCAGCCGTCTCGACCAGTCCTCGGCCCGGTTGCGGCGCATGCGGACCCGCGGATAGGCGGACATGGGCAGATCGCTGCGTTCGACCTCGGCGGGTCCCGGGCGGCGGAAGGGAAGGGGCTTTTCGCTCATGGCCTTAGAATCCAGCTCGCTTGATTGCTGGCGGCAGCATAGTCCAGCATCGGGCCGCCGGCAAAGACGGCAGCGTCACAGGAAGGAGCAGCGCTTTGGCGGAAATCAGGAAGGCGGCCTATTGCGCCCAGTGCCGCTCCCGCTGCGGCTGCACGGCGGTCGTTGCGGACGGCCGGCTGATGACGATCGAACCCGATCCGTCGCATCCGAGCGGCAAGGCGTTGTGCCCGAAAGGCAAGGCGTCGCCGGAACTCGTCTACCATCCCGACCGCCTGCTGCATCCGATGCGGCGCGTCTCGCCGAAGGGTGAAGGGCCGGCGAATGGAAGCGCATCACCTGGGACGAGGCGCTGGACGAGATCGCGGCCAGGATGTCGGCGATCCGGGATGAACATGGGCCCGAACAGGTTGCCTTCGGGGTCACGACGCCGAGCGGAACGCACATCTCCGACGCCATTCACTGGATCGAGCGCTTCATCCGCGGCTTCGGCAGTCCGAACACGATCTACTCGACCGAGATCTGCAACTGGCACAAGGATGTCGCTTCCCGTTTCACCTATGGCTGGGACATCGGCACGCCCGACTTTGCCAATACCGACTGCGCGCTGATCTGGGGCCATAACCCGGCGACGACGTGGCTGGCGCGGTCGATGGAGCTGCGGGCGGCGCGGGAGCGGGGGGCGAAGACCGTAGTCGTCGAGCCGCGCCGGACCCTCTACGCCAGGCGCGCCGACTGCTGGCTCCGCGTCCGGCCCGGCACCGACCAGGCGCTTGCACTGGGGCTGATCCGGTTGCTGCTGGAGGAACGGCGCTACGACGAGGCCTTCGTCCGGGACTGGACCAATGCAGCGTGGCTCGTCGGCGACGACGGACATCCGACGCGCGCTGGCGATCTGGAGGCAGAAGAGACCGTTCTTTCGAAATTGCGCGAGGCCGTCGATCCATGGACGCCGGACCGCGTCGCGACCGAGACCGGGGTCCCGGAGGACCGGCTGCGGGAGGCAGTGCGGATCCTGAGCGAGGCGGAGAGCGTTGCCTATTACTGCTGGAACGGCGTCGGGCAGAGCGTTACCGCGACCCAGACCGACCGGGCGATCTCGATCCTCTACAGCCTGTTGGGTCACTACGGCTCGAAGGGCGGCAACATTCCCGGCGCCGCCGCGGTCTTCAATGATATCTCCGGTCAGGACCTGCTGACGGAGACGCAGCGGGTCAGGTCGCTCGGGCTTGCCGAACGGCCGCTCGGACCGGGGCGGGGCGGCTGGGTGACTGCGCGCGATACCTACCGCGCCATCCTGGACGGGGAACCCTATCCGGTGCGGATGCTGGTTTCCTTCGGCGGCAATCTGCTGTCTTCGCAGCCTGATTCAGAAATGGCCCGTAAGGCACTGTGCAAAATGGATTTTCATGTCCACACCGATTTCTTTTTGAACGACGCGGCACAGTATGCGGACATCGTCCTTCCGGCGGCGACGGCGTGGGAGCGGGAAGGCCTGAGGACCGGCTTCGATGCCAGTCTGAAGGGTCTCCGCCGGGTTCAGTTGCGTCAAGCGGTGGTAAGCCCGCTCGGCGAGGCGCGGAGCGATATCGACATCGTCCTGGATCTGTCGCGCCGTCTGAGCATGGCCGATGTCATGTTTGGTTGCGACGCCGACACGGGCTATGCCCACATGCTCGCACCGTCGGGCGTGTCGCTGGAAGAGCTGCGCGCCAGCCCGGAAGGTGTCGAGGTGAATGGCCGGGTGAAGGAGAAGCCGCATCTGGATGGCGGCTTCCCGACGCCGAGCGGCGTGATCGAGATCTGGTCGGAGACGTTGATGGCGGCGGGGCAGAAGCCGCTGCCCGCCCTCGATCCCGGCGAACTGCCGTCGTCACCGGATGCGGCCTATCCGCTGCGTCTCGGCTGCGCCAAGACCGTCGCCTACTGCCACAGCCAGGGCCGCAACCAGCCCTCGCTCCGGAAGCTCACGCCGGACCCGGTCGCGGAGATGGCGCCCGAGACGGCCGCCGCGCGCGGCATCGGGGCGGACGACTGGATCGAGATCGAGACGCCGGACGGTGTCTTTGCGGCCCGCGCCAAGCTGGTGGAGGATCACACGCCGGACGCGGTCTTCGCCCAGCATGGCTGGACCGGCGACGCCGCGGGTCGGACGATGAACATGAACAGGGCGGTCTCGACGCGCAGGTCTGACCCGGTCAGCGGCTCAATTCCGCTCCGGGCCTCCTGGTGCGAGGTGCGCCGGATCGGAAACGGGGAGAACCGATGAGCTACAACACCATGAGTTTCGAGGTGGACGGCAATGTCGCCGTCGCCACCTTCAATCGCCCGGACGCCGCCAACGCGCTCAATCTGGAAATGTCGGAGGACCTGTTCGACGTCGCCGTCCGCTGCGACGAGGACCCGGCGATCCGCGCCGTCGTCTTCACGGGCGCGGGAAAGATGTTCTCGGCCGGCGGCGACATCGCTTTCTTCGGCAAGCAGGACAGCCTGCCGGCCATGGTCAAGAAGATGACGCTCTTCCTGCACGGCGCCATCAGCCGCCTGAACCGCATGGACCCGCCCGTGATCTGCGCCGTCAACGGCACCGCCGCGGGCGCGGGCTTCAGCTTCGCCGCCCAGGGCGACATCGTCATGGCCGCCGAGAGCGCCAAGTTCACCAGCGCCTATTCCCGGCTCGGCGTCTCGCCCGACGGTTCGTCCAGCTACTTCGTGCCGCGGCGCATCGGCACCAAGCGGGCGCTGGACCTGATGCTGACCAACCGGGTGCTCTCCGCGGAAGAGGCGCGGGACTGGGGTCTGGTCGACTACGTCCATCCCGACGCGGCGCTGATGGACGAGACCATGAAGCTCGCACATGCGCTGGCCGCCGGACCGACGAAGGCCTATGGCCGGATCAAGAACCTGATCCACGAAAGCCTGAACGAGACCCTGGAAAGCCAGATGGAGCGCGAGACCGTCGGCATCGCCGAAGGCATGCGCTCGGCCGACGGTCAGGAGGGCATCGCCGCCTTCCTCGCCAAGCGGAAGCCCGAGTTCACGGGGCAGGGCTGAACCGCCATCGGACGTCTGTGTTTGCGATTGGCTGTCTTTCCTGATCCCGGCTCGTGGGCCGGGATGACGTAGTGGCCTGAGGGTCGATCCGGAGCGTGACCCGGGGAAGGGAAACCGAATGAAGCTCTTCATGGCCTGTCTCGCAACCGAGACGAACACCTTCTCGCCCATGCCGACGGGACGGGCGACCTTCGAGGACGGCATGGTCGCCCATGGCGACGCGACGTCGAAGCGGCCGGGCGTCTTCTCCGCGCCGCTGCACGAGTGGCGCAGACTCGCAGAGGAAGCGGGATGGGAGGTGGTTGAGGGACTCTGCGCCTTCGCCCCGCCAAGCGGCACCACGGTCGGCCCGCTCTATGAGGAATATCGTGACGAGATCCTGGAAGGGCTGAAGGCGGCGATGCCGGTCGATGTAGTGCTGTTCAACCTTCACGGCGCGATGGTCGCGGATACCTGCGACGACTGCGAGGGTGATCTGCTGGCGCGCGCCCGCGAGATTGCCGGGCCGGACGTTGTGATCGGCGCGGAACTGGATCTGCATTTCCACCTGACGCAGCAGATGATGGACGCTGCCGACCTGCTAGTTTCCTACAAGGAATATCCGCATGTCGATATTCCCGACCGGGCGCGGGACCTGTTCCGGCTGGGGGCGCGGACAGCGGCGGAGATTCGCCCGGTGATGCGGGATTTCGACTGCAGCATGGTCAACATGTACGAGACGCCGAAAGAGCCCATGCGCGGCCTGGTGGACCGGATGCTGGCGCGCGAGGGCGAGGGCGGGGTGCTGTCGCTCTCCATCGCGCATGGCTTCCCCTGGGGCGATGTCGAACGGGTCGGCACGCGCACGCTCTGCATCGCCGATGGCGACGCGGCGCTGGCGCAGAAGGAGGCGGAGGCGCTTGGGCGGGAGCTGTTCGGTCTGCGCGAGGAACTCCGCATTCGCTATCCGGACATCGAAACCGCGATCGACCGCGCGGAAGCCGCCAGTGTGGGGCCGGTGGTACTGGCGGACACGGCGGACAATGCCGGTGGCGGCGCGCCGGGCGATTCCACCTATGTGCTGGAAGCGCTGATCCGGCGCAGGATCACCAACGTCGCGACCGGGCTCTACTACGACCCGATGGCCGTCCGCGCCTGTGAGGAAGCCGGCGAGGGGGCGACGCTCCGACTCCGTGTCGGCGGCAAGATGGGCGAGGCCTCCGGCCTGCCCGTCGATCTGACGGCGGAGGTGGTGGCAATCCGGAAGGGCCTGACCATGCGGTTTGGCGAAATCCCGGTACCGCTCGGCACGGCTGTCTGGCTGTACTCAGCCGGAATCGACCTGCTGCTGAACACGGTCAGGACGCAGGTGTTTCACCCGGAGGCCTTCGAGCAGATGGGAATTCGCCTGTCCGAGCGCCGCATCGTCGTCGTGAAGTCGTCCCAGCACTTCTATGCCGGTTTCGCGCCCATCGCCTCGGAGGTGATCCACATGGCGACCCCGGGCACCTGCACGCCAGACTTCGCCGCGATCCCCGTCACGAAACGCGATGGCGCCTTCTGGCCGCGGGATGAGGGCGTGACGCTCTGACGACTATTCCGCGGCCTCGCGCCCCGGCAGCAGGCCGGGCGCGACGGCGAGGTCGTGGCCGAAACGCTCCTTCACGACGTCGAGGAAGGGCTGAGCCTCAGGTGCGACGGCGCCACCGGAGTGGCAGGCATAGGCCTCGGGCCGGCTGACCTCGACCGGTTCGATGCCCTGTTGCAACTCCTTGGCCCGTTTCAGGATCAGCTTGCGGAAGCGGACCACACCTTCGTCGGACGGTGTGAGCGTTTCCCGGTCGCGTTTCGCGATTCGGCCCTGGCTGTCCTGGATTGCGGCGTCCTGTTCCGACAGGCCGGTGATGCCCATGAACAGCCGCGTCTTCTGCGCCTCGCGGTCGAGCAGGTATTCGTTGCCGCGGTTGCGGTGCGGGAAGTAGTTCTCGTCCACCATGGCGTGAACGCTGCGCCCGCCCTCGTAGCGGTCGAGTTCGTCCCGGCTGATCGGCCGGTCGTCGCACCAGGTGACGGTGAAGATCCAGCAGTTCTCGTCGTCGATCGGCATCCAGCTCTGTGCCGCGTAGGGTTCGCCGGGAAAGGTGCCGGGGGCGAGCGAGTGGTTCGGCATCATGAACTGGCTGATCCGCCAGTAGGTCTCGCCGGGATCGGCGCGGCGCGCGCCGCCCATGATCAGGCCGGCGGGCGTGTCCTCGACGATGAAGTCGGGCGCGCCGTCCTCGTGAATCCATTCCTGGCGCTTGTCGAGATAGACCGGCTTGCCGGTACCCTCTCGCGAAAGGACCTTGTGGACGTAGGAGAAGTGGGCCGTGTCGATGGCGCCTTCCAGCGCCTGGGCCCAGTTGCACTCCTGCAGCTTCTTGGAGATGTAGCGGTTCTCCGGCGGCACCAGCGCCCATTCGACCAGCGGCAGTTCGGGCGCCGCATCCGGTTCCCCGAACCAGGCCCAGATCTGCCCGCCGTATTCGCGGCAGGGATAGGAGCGGATGCGGGTCGTCTTCATGATGTTGTCGCGGGCGCGGCCCGGCTTCATGTTCGGGATATCGACGCAGCTTCCGTTGGCGTCGAACTTCCAGCCGTGATAGACGCAGCGCAGGCCGCACGCCTCGTTGCGGCCGAAATAGAGATCGGCGCCGCGGTGGGCGCAGCGAGGTTCGACCAGGCCGACCTTGCCGTCGCTCTGGCGGAACAGCAGCAGGTCCTCGCCCATCAGCGTCATGCGCTTCGGCGGTTCGTCCACATCGGCGACTTCCTCTGCCAGCGCGATGGGCTGCCAGAAGCGGCGGAACAGATCGCCCATCGGCGTCCCCGGTCCGGTGAGCGTCAGAAGATCGTTGTCTTCCCGTGAAAGCATGGCGTTCGTCCTCCCCGATGAGGAGGATAACACCGGACGCGGCCGGTTCGGAACATGCGACCCATCTCAGCCGCCATCGTGTTCGATGGGCACCACAATCGTACCCGGCGGCGCGGCGCTCAGCGCCGCCTTGAACAGCGTCAGATCGGTCTCGCCGTATCTTCTGCCGTCTTCATCCTCGATCATCTTGACCGGCAGGTATTGCCAGGTCCCGCGCAGATCCACGAAGGCCTGCGGCTCCGCGGCTTCGGTCCCGTTGTTCAGGATCTTCAGCATCTGGTCCGGTGAAAAAGCCGGATCACTATCCTCGGGCGGCGGTGGCGGTTCGACGAGAGTCCGGTAACCCTTTCCGCCGCATCGCGGGCACGGCGTCGCATTGTCGTTTGCATTGCGAGCCGCAGCGGTAAGGCGCAAAGCCCTGGGGAGGACGAAGGATTCCGGGGGAATTTCCCCTTTGCCGTCACAGTTTGCGCAAGGAGCCTGCTCTCGAGGCCAATCATCGACGTGAATTTCAGTGAAGAGGTCGACGAAGCGGCCGCCGACATCGAACGAATTGAATTTCCACTCCGGATTGTATGGCGAACTTCCGACGATCAGGTCGTCTTCAATTCGGTATTCTTCGCCCACATATGCCGCGGTTCTGTTCAGTTCGGCGGCGAGGCTGTTGAGTGTCGGTTCGTCAGGTACGGCTGCGCCGTCGCGCAGGCGGAGTTCGTAGACCGCCTGATCTGCCGTCATGCGCCAGACCTGAGGCTCGACGGGTTCCGGCGGGTTCGACGGATCATGGTTGCTCTTCAGGTAGTCTTCCGGCTCCAGGTCCTGCATGTGTCGGCCGACGTAACCTTCCAGGGCGACCATGACCTCGTAGTAGAGTGTCCCGTTGTCGCCACGATCCTTTCGCGGGTCTTCCGCCAGCATGACGTAGGTGATCGTCGCGCCCATCGATCATCTCCTGATTGCAAAAAACTCACGCCAACACGTAATGCATTTGAGAACATAATGCAAACATGATTGAGCCGATGCAGGCGGGTCACCCGGGCGCGCCGTCCCTGTATGGCAGCAGGGCCGCGTAAATCGTTCGGCACACGGGTGTGTCGATGCCATGCTCGCGGCCCAGGCGGACGATGCAGCCGATGCCGGCCTCCAGCTCCAGCCGTCGTCCGTTCTCCAGATCGACCAGGGTCGAGGACCTTGCGTCGGTCGGCATGGTGTCGAGGCTGGCGATCAGATTGGCGGTGCGGTCTTCCGGCAGCGGCACACCGGCGGCCGCGGACACGGCGGCGGCCTCGTCGACGATGTTCTGGAACAGCTCCCGCAGTTCCGGGATGCGCCGGACCTCGCCAATGGGCTGGCGGCTGAGCGTGGTCGTGCCGCTGGAGGCCGACCAGGCGGCGAACTTCATCCACATCTCGCGCACGGCATTGTCGGTGACGCGGGCGTCGATGCCGGCGCGTCCGCAGGCGGGGACGAAGGCGTCGAGCGTAGGCGTGACGCCCTTCCGGGCCTGTCCGAGCGTGATCGAGGCGGCGGATCCCTTGTGGGTGATTTCGCCCGGCGCCGTGACGTTGGAGGGAACATAGGTCAGGCCGGGTACGATGTGCCGTTCGCCGAGAAGTTCGCCCAGCCGCGCCGGCGCCTCGACACCGTTCAGCACCGGGATCACGGCGGTGGTGTCGTGCATCAGCGCCCGGCATCCTGCCGCCGCCTGGTCGAGATCGTAGGTCTTCACGCACATCAGCACGACGTCAGCGGGACCGATCGAGGCCGGGTCGTCGGTCGCCGTTACCGGCGAGATGCAGCGGTCGCCCAGCGCGGTACGGACACGGAGACCGTCGCGCCGCATCGCTTTCAGATGCGCGCCTCGGGCGATGAAGCTCACCCGCTCCCCGGCATCTGCCAGCAGAGCCCCGAAAAAGCCGCCGAGACCCCCGGCGCCGAAAATGCAGATGTGCATGGTTTCTCCTTGCATGTCGGCCAGTCCGGGAACCTTGCTTGCCGAACGACGTTGCCCAACCGATAATCGGGTGAAACCGGGGCGAGCAAGACCAGTAGATGAAAAAGCGTACGTCCGGATCCCGGGGCGGGGATCCGCAGTCCGGCGCCACGGTCGCCGAGTCCAATCCGCCGACACAGTCGAACCGGCAGTTCCTCAGGACCGCCACAGCCGGTCAGCACACCGAGCTCGATGAATTGCTGGGTCAGATCGATCTTGGCGATCCCATGGGTTATCGGCAGTTTCTTGCCGCCCACGCCTGGTGGGGCGGCGTCGAGAGCTGGCTCACATCGAGCGGCATGACGACGCTTCTGCCTCAATGGACGGGTTTCTGCCGCGCGGGTGCGCTGACCGCGGATCTGACCTCTCTGGGCATGGTTGCGGCCACCACGACGGAATGGCCGCGCCGGCCCCTGCCGGTCGAGGGCCGGCAGCGTGACAGCGCGCTCTGGGGTGCCGCCTATGTGCTGGCCGGCGCCAGCCTGGGCGCGCGGTTCCTTCAGCGCCGGACGGCCGGGAAGACCGGCCGGCCCGATGCCTTCCTCTGCAGCGCCGATGCAACCCAGTGGCCGGACTTTGTTTCGGCGCTCGACAGCCACAGGCTCGACCGGCAGGTGGCTGCGGTCTGGGCGCGGGACGTCTTCGAGCTGGCGTTGTCCGTTGCCGCCCCGCCCAGGGTCGCCGCCGAATGACCGCGCATCCCGTCGATCTCACCAATTGCGACCGGGAGCCGATCCAGTTCCTCGGCCGCATCCAGTCCCACGGTTACCTGGTCGCTGTCTCGCGGGACTGGACTATCCGCTACCTTTCGGAAAACTGCGGTGAACTGTTCGGTGCGGCCGTTGAAGAGGTTCTCGGCGGTTCGGCGCGGCAGTGGTTTTCCACCCGGGCGGTGCACCGGATGGGCGGCATGCTGCAACTGATCGTCAACAGCGACCACGTCGAACACGCCTTCTCGGCACGGCTGTTCGACGATGACGACCGTACCTTCAACGTCGCGGTGCATGTCAGCGGCGAGTTCTATGTCATCGAGGTCGAACCCTGCGCGCCGCGGGCCGATCACGGGACATCCGCCTATGTCGGCAGCATGATCGACCGGCTCCGCGCCATCGCCGACATCCGGGAGATGGAGGACGCCGCCTGCCGCTTCATGCGCAGCCTGACCGGCTTCGACCGGGTCATGGTCTACCGGTTCATGGACGACGGGGTTGGCGAAGTCGTGGCCGAGTCCGTTGCCGAGGGCCGCGAGAGCTATCTGGGGCTGCGGTACCCGGCGAGCGACATCCCGGCGCAGGCGCGCGAGCTCTACCGGCGCAACATGATCCGCGTGATCGCCGATGCGTCCGACCCGGCGGTCGGAATTGTGGGGCAGAAGGGACAGGACGGTACGGGGCTGGACCTGTCGCACAGTGTCTTCCGCGCAGTCTCGGAGATCCATCTCGAATATCTCCGCAACATGGGCGTCGCGGCATCCTTCTCGGCGTCCATCCTGCGCGACGCCGATCTTGCCGGCCTGTTCGCCTGTCATCACTACCAGCCCCGCAACCTGCCGCTGGAGCGCCGTGCCGCGGTCGAGCTCTTCGCCCGCATGTTCTCGCATCTCCGCTTCCTGCGCGAGAACCAGCAGGTCCAGGCGCACCTGGAAAGGACCTTCGACCGTCAGTCGGAGCTGATGGACATGTTGCGCGACAGCCGTCCGGCGGCGGAACGCGCAGACATGCTGATCGAGCGACTGGCCGGTTTCGTCGATGCCGACGGCGTGGCGATGCATCTTGGCGGATATGTTCGACTTGCCGGCGAGACGCCGGGCGCAGAAGTCTGCGGCGAACTCGTCAGGCATCTGGCGGCGCGCGAGGCCGGCGAGATGTTCGTCACCGACCGGCTCGACGAGGATTTCCCGGATGCGCCGCACATTGCAGCCGATGTCGCCGGGGTACTGGCCGTACCTATTGCCGACGGCCAGGTCGGATTATGTGATGTTCCTGCGCAAGCCGGTGACCAGCGTCGTCCGCTGGGCCGGCAACCCGGAAAAGCCGGTACAGCGCGACTCTGGCGGCGACAGGCTCTCGCCGCGGCAGAGCTTTGCGGAATGGCGGGAAACGGTCCGTGGCCGCTCCGAACCCTGGAGCGCCTCGGATATCGCCACGGCGAAGCGGCTGCGGCTCGTGCTCTATGACATCGCCGTCCGGATGCGTGACGCCGTCGCGAAGGAGCGGGAGCGCCAGCAGGCGCATCAGGACATTCTGATCGCTGAACTGAACCACCGCGTCCGCAACATCCTCAACCTGATCCGGAACGTGATCGGCCAGACCGACGCGCGCGGCCTTACGGTCGCGCAGTTCAGCGAGGTCGTCAGCGGGCGGATCGAGGCAATGGCCCGCGCGCATGACCATATCGCCCGGCGTGGCTGGGAGGACGTGTCGCTCATGGCGCTACTGGAAACGGAGTTCTCTGCGTTCCTGGATGATGGCGATGCCGGACGCGTAACAGCCGAAGGACCGGCGGTCCGGCTGACCGCCGAGGCCTTCTCGACGATCTCCCTGGTCATCCACGAACTGCTGACGAACGCGGTCAAGCATGGCGCGCTGGCTGGAGCCGGGTCGGTGTCGATCGACTGGTCGCTGCAGCCGGAGGGGCTGGAACTGAACTGGCTGGAACACGGCGTGCCCGATCTCGCGCCGCCCGAACGCCGCGGCTTCGGCAGGACCGTGATCGAGCGGCTGATCCCGTTCGACCTCAAGGGCGAGGCCGAGATCGAGTTCGCGCCAGGCGGGCTCCGCTGCCGGTTCATTGTGCCCGACCTTCATCTGCGGCGCAGCGAAGGCGAGGCCCCGCGGAGCGCGCCCCGCATCTCGCCGACCCCGCGGCTGGCGGCTGCCGAGCGGCGGCAGACATCTCCTGCCGCGAAACAGGAAGGCAAGATCCTGATCGTCGAGGACAATCTGCTGATCGCGCTGGAGTATGAATCCATTGCCTTCAGGGCGGGGGTCGAGGAAGTGGTCACGGTCTCCGGCACGAAGGACGCTCTCCGCGCGGCCGAGGACCGGCAGCGGCTCGCCATCCTCGACATCAACCTCGGAACCGAAACGACGCTGCCGGTAGCCCGGCGCCTCCATGAACTCGGCGTGCCGCTGATCTTCGTGACCGGCTATGGCGAGGAACTGACCGAGAGCACGAAGGGGCTGGCCAAGAAGACATTTGCCAAACCGGTCGATAACGAGTTGCTTTTCGCTTCCATCGCGGAGATTCTTCGCGCGTCCGGCAAGTCAGATGACCCGTAGGGCCTGCGGTTCCGCCGCGCCGGCCTGTCCCGTCAAGAAGAACCAAGACCCCTGACCCGAGTATCCGAGTAGAATGTCACCATTGCAGATCACGGCTCTCCGGCAGTTCGCCCGCGCGGCTTCCGGCGATCAAATGGGCGGCGACGAGCTGGCCCGCCTCATCATGGCGCACAAGAGCATGGCGGAGGGTGAGGACACTGTCACCGCCTCCCAGATCGCGTCCTTTCTCAGACTCTGGCGCGCAGAAGCCGAGCGTTCCCATGCCGACGCCCGGGCTTTCACCGACGACGCGTTGTGGCGGAGCATGCCGGCCCCGCCCGCCGTACCTCGGTTGCTGCTTCTGCTCACCGATGTGCTGGGTATTCCCCTCAGCGAGGCTGCTGGCATCGTGGGACTTGAGGCCGACGAGGCGGCGGACCTGTTGAAGTCGCAGCGGGAGGCGCTGAAGCCCGAACCCGGCAGCCGGGCGATCATCGTCGAGGACGAACCGATCATCCGTGACGATCTTGAAAGCGTGCTGAGACAGGTGAACGTGGAATCCGTCGGCTGGGCCGAGAGCGTGTCCGACGCCATCGACCTCTGCGTCGACAGGCAGCCCGACCTGATCATCGCCGACTACAATCTCGGCGACGAAAACTTTGACGGAGAGGCGCTCAGACGGCTGCGCCGAGTGACCGATGCGCCCGTGATCTTCGTCACCGGCTTCCCCGAGGAAGTGCTGACGGGCGAGTCGTTCGAGCCGGATTTCGTCATTGCCAAACCCTACCGTGCGGAGGCGATCACCGCCGCCGTCGCGCATTCGCTGGCGACGTCCCCCAGCATCCGCAACGAGGAACTCTGAGGTCATAGACCGCGGAGGGCGTCATGCGCCCGGCCGTGGTTTACGTGCGATCTACCGGCGGGTAGGTTTCGGCAACCAGCAACAGGGGAGATTGCCGTGACCGGACCGCAGATCCAGGCCGAAGCCGCGCCGGAGGCGCCCGAAGCTTCCGATCCCAGAATCCCGCCGCGCGACCGCGTCGTTGTCCGTGACCTGATCGACCGCTGGGACCGCGAATGTCCGGACAAGGTCTTCGCGGTCTTCGACGACGGCACGACCTGGACCTACGCCGACTTGCGGCGGCTGGTGCTGCAGACGGCGCTGGGTCTGCAACAGCTTGGCGTCGAACAGGGCGAGCATGTCGTCGTGTGGCTGCCCAACTCGGCCGAGAACATCCGTATCTTCCTGGCGCTGAACTATCTCGGCGCGGTCTATGTCGCGATCAACACCAGCTACCGCGGCAGCCTGCTGGCCCATGTGCTGAACATCTCCGACGCCCGCCGCATCATCGCCCATGCTGATCTCGCGCCGCGGCTCGCCGACGTCGATACGGCCGCAGTGAAGACCATGGTCTCGGTTGGCGGCAAGGCCGATGTGGCCGGTCTCGACTGCCATGTCTACGAGGATGTGCTGTTGCCGGAGGCGGGGACCATCGCCGCGACCCCGCGCCGGATCGAGCCCTGGGATCCGCACCAGATCATCTTCACCTCGGGCACGACCGGACCGTCGAAGGCGGTGCTGTGCTCCTATCTGCATCTGTTCTCCAACGCCGGACCCGAGACCTGGCCCTGCATCACCGGCGAGGACCGCTTCCTGGTCAACCTGCCGCTGTTCCACATCGGCGGTTCGGGCATCACCTACAACATGCTGGTCCGTGGCGGCTCGATCACGCTGGTCGAACGGTTCGATACCGCGACGTTCTGGGATGTCATCCGCCGAACGGAGACCACGGCGACCTTCCTGCTGGGCGTCATGGCCCAGTTTATCGAGAAGGTGCCGCCGAAGCCGGACGATGCTGACAGCCCGATGAAGACCATGTTCATGGTGCCGCTGGCTGGTGACATCGAGGCCTTCGCCAAGCGTTTCGGGGTGGAGGTCTACACGATCTTCAACATGACCGAGGTCTCGACACCGATCTTCTCCGAGCCGAACCCGACCGTGCGCGGCACCTGCGGCAAGGTCCGCGACGGCGTCCAGGTCCGCCTGGTCGACGAGAACGATTGCGAGGTTCCGGTGGGCGAGATCGGCGAGATGATGGTCCGCACCGACCGGCCCTGGGCGATGAATTCCGGCTATCACAACAATCCGGAAGCAACCGCGAAGGCCTGGCGCAACGGCTGGTTCCATACCGGCGACGCCTTCCGCATGGACGCCGAGGGCAATTTCTACTTCGTCGACCGGATGAAGGACGCCATCCGCCGCCGAGGCGAAAACATCTCGTCCTTCGAGGTCGAGTCCGATGTCGGCGCACATCCATCCGTCCGCGAAGTGGCTGCCATCGCCGTGCCGAACGAGATGAGCGAGGACGAGGTCATGGTCGTCGTCGCGCCGGTCGAGGGGAAGACCATCGACCCGGTCGAACTGATCGAGTTCCTGACCCCGCGCATGGCGCACTTCATGGTGCCGCGCTACGTCCGGATCGTCGACGAACTGCCCAAGACGCCGACCGCGAAGGTGCAGAAGGTTGAGCTTCGTTCCGAGGGTGTCACGGCCGATACCTGGGACCGCGAGGCCGCTGGCATCCGCCTGAAGGGACAGCGGTTCTCGAAAGCTTCCTGAACGCCTACTCCGCGGCGGCGGCGAGTCCCGGGTAACGCACGGCGCCGCCCGACTTCATGGCGGCGATCTCGGCTTCGGAATAACCCCACTCGGCGAGGATCTCGTCCGAGTGCTCCCCGATCGAGGGCGAGTGGGTCAGGGGGCCTTCGCCGTCGATGCGCGGCTGTCCGGGGATGTGGGGCATGGGCACCATTCCGGTCTTGTCGTGCTCCAGATAGGCGATGGCGTCGATGGCCTTGGTGTGTTCGTGGCCCATCATGTCGCCATAGGTCTGGACCGGCGCATTCATCAGGCCGGCTTCGGTCATGTCCTTCGCCCATTCGGCGGTCGAGCGGGTGGCGAAGACCTCGCGGATCATCGGCATCAGGATGTGCTCGTTCTCCAGCCGCTTGTTTCGGTCGGAGAAGCGCGGGTCATCCTTCCACTCCGGCTTGCCCATCACATCGCAGAGCGTGCTGTAGTGGGCTTCGCGCATGGCGGTGATGTTGATGAAGCCGTCCGTGGTCTCCATCGTGCCAACGGGCACGTAGAGCGGCTGACTCGGGCCCTTCTCCAGATAGAATTCCATCATCTTGGCCGACTGGAAGGCGGCGGCGCACTGCATCAGGTTGTTGTCGATGTAGCAGCCGGTGCCATAGCGGAACTTCCGCATCAGCGCGGTGGAAAGGGACTGGAAGCCGTAGAGCCCGGTGATCACGTCGATGGGGATCATGTTGAGGCGCTGCGGCAGGCCGTCCTTGTCCTTGTTCACCGTCATCAGGCCCGAATAGGCCTGAATGACCGCATCGGTCACCGGACGGTTGGAATAGGGGCCGGACTGACCGAAGCCGGTGACCGACAGGTAGATGACGTCCGGGTTGAACGCCTTCACCTGATCGTAGGAGAGACCGAACTTTGCCATGACGCCGGGGCGGAAGGCCTCGACGATGACGTCGGCCTTCTCGGCGATGCGGCGGGCGGCGGCCTGCGCGTCCGGGTTCTTCATGTCCATGGCGAGGGAGCGCTTGCCGCGGTTGAAGGCGATGGAATGCGCGCACTGGTCGTCATAGGTCGCGCCCAGGGTGCGCCCCCAGTCGCCCTCCGGCGGCTCGATCTTCAGGACGTTGGCGCCGTGCTGGGCCAGCAGCATTGTGGCGTGCGGACCGGCGATGCCCTGGGTGAAGTCGAGTACGTTGATCCCTTCGAAGGCGCGGGGCTCGGTGGTCATCCGGGTTTCCTCTCCTCGTCATGTTGTTCCCGCCGACATGCCGTTGCCGCGGACGGTCCGGTCTTCGTCGCGGCGGGAAGGGACGTTCTAGCGAAACAGGCGGCGGCGTCCAGCGCGAACCTGCCATCGCGGGGGCACGGTGCCGCAGCGGCTGTCTGCACCGGATGCAACGCTTGAAGATCGCCCGCGTCCGGCCATGTCTCCGGAAGTGCTGTTGCGGGCGGTTGTGGCTTGCCAAACCGCATCGCCCCACCTAAATTAGAATTATTCTAAATCACTGGCGAAATGCCAGTACGCGATGGGAGAGACGAATGGATGCCAAGGTTGAGGGCGGCTGCCCGGTGATGCACGCCCACACGATGATGGGCTCGATGTCGAACCGGGACTGGTGGCCGAACAAGCTGAACCTGAAGATCCTGCACCAGAACCCGCCGATGGCGGATCCGAACGGTGACAGCTTCGACTACGTGAAGGCGTTCAACAGCCTCGACCTGAAGGCGGTCAAGGACGATCTCTACGCCCTGATGACGGACTCGCAGGACTGGTGGCCGGCGGACTACGGCCACTATGGCGGCCTGTTCATCCGCATGGCCTGGCACAGCGCCGGCACCTATCGTATCGGCGACGGTCGCGGCGGCGCCGCCTCCGGATCGCAGCGTTTCGCGCCGCTGAACAGCTGGCCCGACAACGGCAACCTCGACAAGGCGCGGCGTCTGCTCTGGCCGATCAAGAAGAAGTACGGCAATCGCCTGTCCTGGGCCGATCTCATGATCCTGGCTGGCAACTGCGCGCTGGAATCCATGGGTTTCAAGACCTTCGGCTTCGCCGGCGGGCGCGAGGACGTCTATTCGCCGGAAGAGGACATCTACTGGGGCGAGGAGACCGAGTGGCTGGGCGACAAGCGCTACTCCGGCGACCGGGAACTGGAAGATCCGCTCGCGGCCGTGCAGATGGGCCTGATCTACGTCAATCCCGAGGGGCCGAACGGCGAGCCTGATCCGGTCAAGTCCGGGCAGGACATCCGAGAGACCTTCGCCCGCATGGCGATGGATGACGAGGAGACCGTTGCGCTGACCGCGGGCGGCCACACATTCGGCAAGTGCCACGGCGCGGGCGATGCCGCGCTGGTCGGCGCAGAGCCCGAAGGTGAGGGCATCGAGGCCATGGGTTTCGGCTGGCTGAGCAGCCATGGCAGCGGCAAGGGCGGCGACGCCATCACCAGCGGCCTCGAGGGCGCATGGACGCCGAACCCGACCCAGTGGGACATGGGCTATTTCGACATGCTGTTCGGCTACGAGTGGGAGCTGACCAAGAGCCCCGCCGGCGCCTGGCAGTGGGTGCCGAAGGATGTGGCCGAGAAAGACATGGCGCCTGCGGCGGACGATCCGTCGAAGCGGGTCACGACCATCATGTCGACCGCCGACATGGCGATGCGGATGGATCCGGTCTATGAGCCGATCGCGCGCCGCTTCCACGCCAACCCGGACGAATTCGCGGACGCCTTCGCACGGGCCTGGTTCAAGCTGACCCACCGCGACATGGGGCCGAAGTCACGCTATCTCGGCCCGGAAGTGCCGGAAGAGGATCTGATCTGGCAGGACCCGGTGCCGGCGGTTGATCACGAACTGATCGATGAGGCGGACATCGCCAAGCTGAAGGCCGACATTCTGGCTTCCGGCATTGCGGTCCGGGAACTGGTCGAGACGGCATGGGCGTCGGCCTCGACGTTCCGCGGGTCCGACAAGCGGGGCGGCGCCAATGGCGCGCGCATCCGCCTTGCGCCGCAGAAGGACTGGGACGTGAACCAGCCGGCGCAGCTGGCGAAGGTTCTGGAGAAGCTGGAAGCGGTGCAGTCCGCCTTCAACGACGCCCGGTCCGGCGGCAAGAAGGTGTCGCTGGCCGACCTGATCGTTCTCGGCGGCTGCGCCGCGGTCGAGAAGGCTGCGAACGACGCCGGCCATGACGTCACCGTGCCCTTCCATCCGGGCCGCACCGATGCGACCCAGGAGCAGACCGACATCGACAGTTTCGAGCCGCTGGAGCCGGAGGCCGACGGGTTCCGGAATTTCCAGAAGGAGACCTCGAAGGATGCGGCCGAACGGCTGCTGGTCGACAAGGCCCAGCTGCTGACCCTGACCACACCGGAAATGGCCGTTCTGGTCGGCGGCATGCGCGCGATCGGCGCCAATGCGGGCGGGACCGCCCATGGCGTCCTGACGGACCGGCCCGGGCAGCTGACCAGCGACTTCTTCGTCAACCTGATGGACATGGGCGTGGCGTGGAAGGCGCAGTCGGAAGCCGAGGACCTCTATGACGGCCGGGACCGCAGGACCGGCGAGGTCCGCTGGACGGGGACCCGGGCGGATCTGGTGTTCGGATCGAACTCCGAGCTCCGCGCCATAGCCGAAGTCTACGGCGCGGACGATGCGGGCGGGAAGTTCGTCACCGACTTCGTGGCCGCCTGGTCGAAGGTCATGGATCTCGACCGCTACGACCTCGCCTGATCCGCTCCGACGGCTCACGTCTGCCGACGAAAAACGCCGCAAGAGGTTCATCCTCTTGCGGCGTTCCGATTCTGATTGAAGCGGCCCGGGCCGCAGCAGATGTCTAGGCGGCGGACGACGACTGCATCAGGCAGTCCTCGATCTTGCCGAGCAGGCGGGGCAGAGCGACGGGCTTGGTATCGAAGTCAGCGCACCCGACCTGGATGCTCTTCTCCCGGTCGCTCTGCAGCGCATGTGCGGTGAGTGCGATGATCGGGATCTGTCTTGTCTCGGGATTCGACTTGATGCGCCGCGTCGCTTCCCAGCCGTCCATCTCGCCCAGCGCGATATCCATCAGGATGACGTCCGGCGCCTCGCGGGAAGCCGCGTCGACCCCGCTCGGGCCGTCGACGGCCGTGCAGACATCGAACCCGATCCGGTTCAGGCGCCGGCTCAGCATGTCCCGGTTCATCTGATTGTCTTCCACCAGAAGTATCTTAGGCATGTGCGGCCCCTCCGGCAGCGTTCAGGAAGTTGATTCCCGGAATTGACCTTGCCGTGTCGCGGACTTCACCGCTGGCGAGGGCGTTCAGGGAAGCCAGCAGCTCCATCCGGTCGAGCGGCTTCATCAGGAAGACGCTGGCGCCGGCGGATTCTGCACCGACACCGTCATCGACGACGCTCTGGACGACCACCGGAATGTCGGAAGTGGCCTCCTCGGCTTTCAGGGCCCGGAGTATGCTGACACCGTTCCCGTCGTGCAAGATGGGATCCAGCACGATCATGTCCGGCTTGACCTCGTTGGCGAGGCGGATGCCTTCTTCGATGCTTGCCGCAGTGTGAACGAAGCAGTCCGCGCCGTGGAGGGTCCGCTCCACCTGCAGCAGGTCGGCAGGGTCCTCGTCGACGACCAGAACCCTGCGGTTCTTCAGGCTCTTGAACTGTGCGGCGGATGCGGCGGCCGTATGTCCGGCGGTGGCGGCCTGCTGGCCTTCCGGTTGCAGCGGCAGCCAGATGGTGAAGCAGGAGCCGACGCCGATCTCGCTGCGGACGGTGATGTACCCGCCCATCAGACGGCAAAGCTTCTGGCTCAGCGACAGACCCAGGCCGGTGCCGCCGAACTTGGCGGTGACTTCCGGCGAGGCCTGGCCGAAGTTGCGGAACAGGTTCGTCAGCTGCTCGCGCTTGATGCCGATGCCGGTGTCTTCGACCTCGATGCAGAGCCACATGCTGTCCGAACGCTTGCGCCGGTGCGCCCGCAGATGGACCTGACCGCTGGCTGTGAACTTGGCGGCGTTGCTCAGCAGGTTCATGAGCGCCTGGCGCAGCTTGGTCGTGTCCGCATTGAGCCGGCCGAGATCGTCATCGCAGTCGATCACGAGCTCACTGAAGTTGCGCGCAACCAGCTGGCGGCAGGTGGCGGCCACGGTCTGGATCAGGGCGCTGACCTCGAACTCCTCGTTGTGCAGCTCCATCTTGCCGGCCTCGATCTTTTCGATGTCGAGGACGCTCGTGACCAGTTCCAGCAGATGATGGCCCGCATCCAGGATGCGGCGAAGGTCGGCAACGCCGGTCTCGTCGCGGCCTTCCAGTTCCGCGTCCTCCAGCAGGATTTCGCTGTAGCCGATGATCGCGTTGAGCGGTGTGCGGAGTTCGTGGCTCATGCGGGCCAGGAATTCGGACTTCGCCGCGTTGGCGCGGACGGCGACGTCCTTTGCCTCGATCAGCTGCTGCATCGTGTGCCGGTGATGCTCGAATTCGCGCTCCAGTTCGGACTGCGAGTCGACGACCGTCGCGTAGTAGACGGCCATCATGGAGACGTAGAGCGCGGCCGAGAGGGTCGAGACCACGCCGATGCCGGCCATCTCCTCGAGCGGCACGTGGACCGGGAAGCCCTCGCCGTAGAGATACCAGGTGTAGAAGCCCAGCAGGTTCAGGCAGATGATGCCGACGACCGAGTATTTGATCTTCCTGTCCGGCCCGAAATAGAAGAAGGCGAGGAGCGGGACGGTCAGATACCAGACCATGAACGGCGAGCTGATGCCGCCGTAGTGGTAGCAGCCCCACAGGATCGCGAAGACCAGGTTCTGCACCGATATCAGGCCGACGACATTGTAGACCTTTTCCGGCGAGAAGTAGCCGCTCAGACCACGAAGGATGAACGGCAGCAGCCAGAAGAGGGAGATCGACAGCGCCAGGATATAGACGTGCGGCGACGGCGACGGGTCGAGGAAATACAGGTAGAACGAGATCGTGTGCCCCAGAAAGGGCCCGAAAGTATGGCTCAGCAGGAACATGCGGACACGCTTCATCGCGTACCGGTCGTTCATCAGCTTCGCCGGTGCGATCCATTCCAGGTAGGAATTGATCAGGTCTTCGATCTTGGCCGCAGCAATCATGTTGCCTCCTGGCAGAAGTCGTCCGAAGCGAGGTGAACCGGTTGTCCCGTCAGGTACCGGTCGCCTGGCACGGTGCCGCCATCCGGTCGCGCGCCACATTGAGCAGATCGCGCAGCCTGGCGACCTCAATGGGCTTTGTCATCTCCGCAAGGACGCTCAGCCCGTGCGCCTCGGCCAGCTTGCCGGCGAGCTGGACCATCCGGTCGGTCTGCCCGCTGATGAAGATGATCTCGCCGGAGAAGCCGCACTTGATCAGCTTGGTCAGCAGTTCCACGCCATCGATTTCGGGCATGCAGAGGTCGAGCGAGACAATGTCCGGCTGCCATTCCTGGACCAGCTGCGGAACCGCGGCGGGATTGCATTCGGCCCGCGCCTCGAAACCGCAGCGGGTCGCAACACGGGCGGCCAGATCCGCGGAGTCCGGATTATCGTCGACTGAGAGAAACCGGTCTGCTGCGGTTGTCATGCGTCTGCTCCATCACTCGTTCTGGCGTTGGCCGGGTGTGGCGGCTGTCAGGCCGCGCGTTCTTCACCCTTGGCAGTCTGCGATTCGGTGGCAGCGGGCTTCGGCTGCGGGCGACCGAGGTTCGAACGCCGATACTCGATCTCCGCCAGGTCGATGGCCTTGCGAAGCGAAGCGGTGAGGTTGTCGATGTCGTCGCGGCTGTGCTTCGCCATCACCTGCAGGCGGATGCGGGATCCGTTGCGCTGAACGGCCGGGTACTCGACCAGGTTCACGATCGCGCCGAGCTTGCCGAGATACTTCATCGCGATGCGGGCCATCGCCTCGGCGCCGATGCGAGCCGGCACGATGGGGCAGGGATCGCCCAGCACTTCGATATGGGCGCGGTTCAGCTGCTCGCGCAGATACAGGATGTTGTCCATCAGCGTGCGGCGCAGTTCGCGGCCTTCCGGGGAGCGGATGATGCCCAGCGTGGTCAGGACGATGGCGGCCTGCACGGGCGACAGCGCGTTGGAGAAGGTCTGCGGCGCGCTGTAGTATTTCAGGTATTCCTTCACCGCCCGCGAATTCGAAGCGATGAAGCCGCCATTGGACGCGAAGCTCTTGGAGAAGCTGCCGACGACCAGATCGACCTTGTCGAGCATCTTCTGCAGCGACAGATGGCCGAGGCCGTCTTCGCCGATGCAGCCCATATCGTGCGCCACGTCGACCAGCAGGGTCGCGTCGTATTCGCGGCAGATCTCGTGCAGTTCGGACAGGTCCGGCGTGTCGGCGTGCATGGAGAACAGGCTCTCGGTCACGACCATGATGCCGTTGGTCTTGTCCTTGGCGCGGATTGCCCGCAGCTTCCGGCGCACGCCGCCGGTGTTCAGATGGCCGTAGAGATGAATGTTGGTGGTCGCGGCGATGGCGCCCTGCTGCATGCAGGAGTGGGCGAGCACGTCCATCACGACATGGTCGTTCGGCCGGACCAGGCCCTGGATCGCCGCATAGCCCGCGGACCAGCCCGTCGGATACAGGGTCACATTCTCCATGCCCATGAAACTTGCCAGCTCACGCTCGAGCTTCAGGGAATAGGGCGTGTTGCCGAGCAGGGCGGCGGAGCCGGCGCTGTGCACGCCGAATTCGTCCATCGCCGCCTTGGCCGCCTCGATCACCGCGGGGTGGCTGGAGAGGCTGAGATAGTCCTGGGAGGCGAAGTTGACGCCGGAGATGGAGCGTCCCGTGTCGTCCAGAGCGGTGCTGCAGGCGCGGGGTGCTTCGTCGGCGGAACGGGAATAGGGCCACAGGTCGTGCTGGCGGCGCAGTTCCTGCCACTGGAAGAAGCCTTCGGTGCGGCCCAGCAGATCGATCCCCTGGGGCTCCTTGTACTCGCGCAGGTTTCCTGTGAGGGCTTCGATGGGCGCTACGGTCGGGGTGTCGGAGGGCGTGCTCAAGGGGGTCTTCCTTCTCGATTTGTCCCGTGGCCGGGCGGCGTGCAGCGCCGTTCGTGATGGCGGGGCGGGCCTCTGGCGGAGAAGGATGGCGGCTGGTCCCTAACAATTGGTTAATTTCGACTAATTTCCCATTTGTTGACCTATCAAGTTTCTCAAAAATCCTGTCTTGTAGCGAATTGATTTCTGTCTTTGCCAAATATTTGAATTATTAACGGCTGTTAAGTATAATATATTCTGCATTGTTAACAAATTTCTTCACGAATATTAAGATTTTTGATTGATTTTTCTTGAATGAAAGCGGGTCGCTGAAGGATAGGATGGTCAGATTGTGGTATATAGGTATTGAAAATGCCCTCTTGGGGCGTATTCGATCCCGGACAGAACCCTCACTTGGTGTGCGGCCAGGAATTCGCGGCGATGGCAGAATCGCTGTGGGCGGCGGTCAGGATTCAGAAAAGAAATCCGGGCGCGTTGGCCCGGATTCCAGTCTGTCGAGAGGCCGGGCCAGGTTGATGCCGGGCCGGCGTCCGTCATGTCTTGACCCTACAGCGCGGGCAGCGGCGGCAGCTTCTGGCCGAACCACTTCTCGGAAAGCGCGTTCAGTTCGCCGCCGAGCGTCTTGTGAAGGATGAAGACGTTGACCCACTGCAGCAGGTCGAAGCTGCCCTTCTTCACGCCGATGAAGCAGGGCGATTCCTTGATGATGAACTTGGTCTCGATGGCCTTGTCCGGGTTCTTCTTCGTGAAGTCCGCCGCGACCGTGTTGCCCGTGACCAGTACGTCCACCTGGCCGGACGCGTAGGCTGCGAGCGTCGCCGCGTTGTCGCCGAAGCGGATGATCTCGGCCGATTCCGGGGCCACCTTGGTCAGTTCGAGATCCTCCAGCGTGCCACCGGTCAGCCCGACCTTCTTGCCGGCCAGATCGGCGGGCGAGGAGATCGCCATGTCGGTGGTCGCGAAGGCGCCGGAGAAGAAGGGCGCATAGGCGCTCGAGAACCAGATCGACTTGGCCCGGCCCGGATTGGCGCCCATAGAGGAAATCACCAGATCCACGCGATCGGTTTCCAGATAGGGGATACGTTGCTTCGACGCGACCGGCACGATCTCCAGTTCGACGCCCAGATCGGCAGCGATCAGCTTGGCGACATCGACGTCGTAGCCCTCGTGCTCGCCACTGGCGCCCAGCGCACCGAAGGGCGGGAAGTTCTCGGGCACTGCGATCTTGATGGTGCCGCTGGAGAGCACGTCGGACAGATCGGCCGCCGCCGGCGAGACCGTCCCGGCCGCCGCGAGCGCGGCAAAGGCGAGATTGCGTACGAGTTTGAGCATGGGGTTATCCTTTCTCCCTGTGTGTCAGGCTGCTGCCGCCTGAGGGGCCTTGCGGAAGGTCCCCAGACGGTTTTCGAGGTAGAGGGCGAGTCGCGAGAGCGGGAAGCAGAGCGCGAAGTAGATCAGCGCCATCAGCGGGAAGACGATGAAGGGCTCGGTGCCGTCGACCGGGGCGTTGGCCCAGCGGCGGCCGATGTTCATCAGGTCCTGGAAGCCGATGATGTAGGCCAGCGACGTCCCCTTGATGATCTGCACGCTGAAGCCGACGGTGGGCGCCAGCGCGACGCGCAGAGCCTGCGGCAGGACGATCGCGCGCAGGATGGGGAAGAAGCGCATGCCCAGCGCCCGTCCGCCTTCCCACTGGCCGCCCGGAATGGACTGGATGGCGCCGCGCCAGACTTCGGCGAGGTAGGCGCTGGCGTAAATCGTCAGCGAGGCCATTGCCGAAATCCAGGGATCGACGTCCTGCCCCATCAGGCGGGGGATGCCGAGGCCGGAGAGAAACAGCAGCATCAGCAGCGGCACGGACTGGAAACACCAGATATAGCCCGAGGCGAAGCGGCTCAGACGCTTGTAGCCGGATATCCGCGCCAGCGTGATCAGGCTGCCGATCAGGCCGCCACCCGCGAAGGCGATAGCGGACAGGTAGATCGTGAACTGCGTCGCATAGAAGAGCTGGAAGAGCATGATGCCCATCGGCTTCCCGAACAGGGTGACCAGCAGATCGCTCATTGCCGGACCTTCCAGGCGAAGAAGTGACGGTCGATCGCCAGCATGCAGGCCTTGAAGCTGAGGGCGATGGCGACATAGAGGACCGTCAGCGTGATGAAGACCTCGAAGGACCGGAACGTGCGGCTGTCGATAAAGACGCCGGCATGGGTCAGGTCCTCGACGCCGATCTCGGAGATGACGCCGGTTGTCAGGAACAGGAAGATGAACTGGCTGGTGAGCGACGGGTAGACGTTCGCGATCACCTGGGGCACCACGATCTTCACGAACCGGACCTTTCGCCCGAGACCGAGCGCCTCGGCGGCCTCGATCTGGCCCTTTGGAATAGACAGCAGGCCGGAGCGCAGGATCTCGGCGAAGTAGGCGGAAAAGTTGAGCGCGAGGCCGAGCATGGCGTGCGCCCAGAACGGCCAGGCGTAGCCGAACAGCAGCGGCAGGCCGAAGGCGACGAAGAAGAGCTGGACGATCAGCGGCGTGTTGCGGATGAACTCGACATAGCAGGCGGACAGTTGCGCCAGCACCGGCACCCGTGCATTGCGGGCGACGGCGAGGCCCATGGCGACCACGAATCCCACAATCGCCGCGGTGACGGTCAGCGAGATGCTGAGCCAGATTCCCTCCGCCAGCCGCCACATGAAATCGGCGTTTCGATAGATTTCGAAAAAACGCAGCTCAAGCAAGGTCCGGAGCTCCTGTCGCGCCGTTCACGGGGTATCGCTGGATGCCCCGTGTCTGAAACCGGTGTTTCACTTGGCGAGTAGACACTGAAAAAATCGTCTCAACAAGGCAATTTTTAAAAACTTGTGTTTCAGTTGGCGCACGCCTAGCCTTGACCGGCAACCGAGGAGTCATAGAGCGCGCCATGGCGAAGAAGCCGTCCCCGGCGGCCGGGTCCGGAGACGGTCCGGCGGCCCGGGGCCACACCTCCCTGGAGAAGGCGATCCGCGACCAGTACGCCTCGCTTCCCGAGAGCGAACGCCGCATCGCCGACCAGATTCTGGAGTTCCCGGGGGAGGTCGCCGCGTATTCCGCCACCGAGCTGGCGGCGCTCTCGAACGGGTCCAAGGCCGCCGTCACGCGCCTGATCCAGCGCCTCGGTTTCGCCAGCTACGAGGATGCCCGCCGGGCCGCCCGCGACGCGCAGACCTGGGGTTCACCGGTCTATCTCATGTTCAAGGAGCCGGTCGGGCAGGGCTTCAGCGCCCGGATCCAGTCGCACGTCGAACAGGACGCGCGGAACATCGCGCTGACCATGCAGTCGCTGAACCCCGACACCGTGCGGGCCATCGTCGATGCCATATGCAACGCGCGGCGGGTCTTCTGCATCGGCTGGCGCAACAGCCATTTCCTGGCGGGCTACTTTCAGTGGCAGATCGTTCAGGTGCGCGGCGACGTGCGCCTGCTGCCCACGCCGGGCGCGACCCTGGCCGAGGAGGTCGCCGCCATGACGAAGGACGATGTGCTCGTCAGTGTCGGCATGCGCCGGCGCGTGCCGCAGACGGAAATGGTGATGAACGAGGCGCGCGCGCTGGGTACGCGCGTTCTCTACGTCACCGACATGGCGGCGCCGCCGGTGGAAAGCGCCACGTGGACCATTCCCTGTGCGGTCAGGGGCACGGATCCATTCGACCGTTATGGCTCTGCCCTGTCCCTGCTGCATTTTCTCAGCGTCGCCGTGGTCGAGAAACTGGCCGAGCGGGGACGGGAACATCTCCAGTCGATCGAGCGCGTTCACGACGCCCTCGACGAGTTGAGCTAGGCCGTCGCGCCTGGCGTCCTGCCTGCGGAAGGAACCCGGAACTGATGGAAACGTCCTACTACTCGCCCTCCGGCGGCCTGCCGGGGCCGGAGCATCTGATGACCGGCCGGGCCGTGTTCACGACCGCCTATGCGGTCATTCCGAAAGGCGTCATGGCCGACATCGTCACCAGCAAGCTGCCCTTCTGGCGGGAAACGCGCCTGTGGGTGCTGTCGAAGCCGCTGACCGGATTCGCCGAAACCTTCTCTCAGTACATCGTCGAGATCGCGCCCGGTGGCGGCAGCGACCGCCCCGAGACCGAGCCGGGCGTCGAGGCGGTGCTCTTCGTGACCGAGGGCGGCATGCGGCTGACGCTGGACGGCAATGGCCATGAGCTGACGGCCGGGAGTTATGTCTATCTGGCGCCGGGCACCGACTGGCAGGTCGTCAATGACGGCGCCGCGCCGGTCCGGTTCCACTGGATCCGCAAGGCTTATGAGGCCGTGGAAGGACTCGACCATCCAGAGAGTTTCGTCACCTGCGAGAGCGATCACGAACCGCGTGTCATGCCGGCGGGGCACGACGGATGGATGACGACGCGCTTCGTCGATTCCGACGACCTGCGCCACGACATGCACGTCAACATCGTCACATTCCGGCCCGGCAGCGCGATTCCCTTCAAGGAAACCCATGTGATGGAGCACGGCCTCTACGTGCTTCAGGGCAAGGCCGTCTATCACCTGAACCAGGACTGGGTGGAAGTCGAGGCGGGAGACTACATGTGGCTGCGCGCCTTCTGTCCGCAGGGCTGCTACGCGGGCGGGCCGGGCCTGTTCCGCTACCTTCTCTACAAGAACGTCAACCGGCACATGAAACTGCGGCCCGGCGCATGACGCCTGAAGCGATCACTGCCGTGCCGTTGACGGCAGAAGCCTTCCGGCCTTTCGGCGACGTGCTGGAAGCTGCCGGAACAGCTGACATGGTCATCAATGGTGGCCGGTGCGACCGTTTCCACGACCGGGCGCGGCTGACCTTCGGATCGGGCAGGGCGGGAATCAGCATCTTCCGCTCCGAAGCCGTCGCGTTGCCCTGCCGTCTCGATCTGATGGAACGGCACCCGATCGGCAGCCAGGCGTTCCTGCCGATGACCGACGCCCCCTATCTGGTCGTCGTGGCCGTTGACGAGGGCGGCAGGCCAGGCCCGCTGAACGCTTTCCTCGCAGCGTCCGGGCAAGGCGTGAACTACCTCGCCGGCACCTGGCACGCGCCCTTGCTGGCGCTCGTCGACGGTGCAGCGTTCGCGGTCGTCGACCGAATCGGCAAGGGGGAGAATCTGGAAGAGTTCGCGTTGCCGCACGGCGTTCTGATCGTGTCGGAGGCGGCAGAGAACCCGGCTTAGCGGGCCGTTCGGCGATTCGGCAGCGTGGCATGGGCAATTGACTGTCCGCCCGTAGCGTTGAAGAGTGCCGCGGATGAATGCCCCGGCCATGACGGCTGGCGAACCGCGGGCCCCGACTGCCCGCACTGACAATGAGATCGGGCCTGCTGTCCGATCCGACATGACAAAGGGAGGTATGTCATGACCGACAAGAATTCTGGTCTGTCCCGCCGCAAGGCGCTGGCCGCCGGCGCAGCGCTGGTCGCAGCGCCCGCCATCATCGGCTCGAGCTCGGCTCGCGCGCAGGAGAAGGTCGTCTGGAAGGTGCAGTCGCACTGGCCGAAGGCGTCCGCGTCCTATGGCGACAGCCTGCAGGTCATCGCCGACGAACTGGCCGAGATCACCGGCGGCCGCTTCACCCTGGAACTTCACGGTGCCGGCGAGTTCGCCAAGGGCGCCGAGATCTTCCAGATCGTGAAGAAGGGCGTGGTCGAGATGGGCACCATCTCGCCGGGCTACATCCTGGGCGAGGCGCCGATGGCCGGTCTCTGCCTGGGCGTGCCGGGCACGTTCCGCGAGCCCTGGGAGTTCGAGTACTACCTGAAGAACATGGGCGCCGAGGCCATGTTCAACGAGGAACTGGCCTATCACGGCGTCGTCAGCCGCGCCGAGAAGGTCTACCCGACCGAACTGGTTGTCTCCAAGGAGATCGCCGAGGCCGGTGACTTCTCCGCCATGAAGCTGCGTTCGTCCGGCTCCTACCTGAAGTACCTGGAAGCCGCCGGTGCGGCGCCGCAGTACGTCGCCGGTCCGGAACTCTACCAGTCGCTGGCTTCCGGCGTCGTTGACGGCGCCCATTGGGGTGCGGCGCAGGGCGCCCAGTCCATGTCGCTGTGGGAAGTGGCCAAGTTCCACATGAAGCCGACCATGGGCATCGCCATGGATACGCTGATCATGAACAAGGCGGCGATCGACGCCCTGCCCGAGGATCTGCGCTTCACGCTGATGATGCATCTGGAGACGCGCTTCTGGAAGCGCTGCGCTGAATATCAGTACAAGGAGATGACGGCGCTCGCATCCGGCATCGCAGAGCACGGCGTGCAGGTGAAGCAGTTCCCGCAGGGCGTACTGGACAAGTTCGCCGAAGCGTCGCGCGCCATTCTCGAGGAAGAGCGTGCCAAGGGCGGCAATGCGGCCAAGGGTACCGAGATGCTGGTCGAGTTCCTGAAGGTGCTCGGCTACGCCTGAGCGTGATCCGGGGCCGGGCCGGAGAGTTTTCTCCGGTCCGGCACCTGCGTCCTTTCTGCGTCACGACGCCCGGACCGGCTCCGGACGGCCTGTGGCGTGCCAGACCCGTTTCTGAACTGATTGGATAGTCACATGGGCGCCATCACGGCGATTGCCCGGACAGTCACGACAACCAATCTCTGGATTGCGAAGTTCGTGAACTGGGCGGTCCTGATCCTGTTCGTGCTGCTGCTGGCGGATGTCGTCATGCGCAAGGTGGTCGGTGCGCCGGTCTCCTGGTCGCAGCAGGCCTCGCGGCTGATCTTCGGCGTCTACGCCATCATTGGCGGCGGCTATCTGCTCGCCCGCCGGGAACACGTCAATGTCGACCTGTTCTACGGCAGTTTCTCGAAGAAGCGGAAGGCGGCGGTCGATATCGCGACCTCGTTCCTGTTCTTCTGTTTCCTCCTCGTGCTCCTGCCCAATGCCTATGACATGGCCGCCCAGTCGGTCTGCATGGCCGAGGGCGTGCCGCCCTGGTGCAAGTGGGAGGTGGACGAGCTCGCCGTCTGGAAGGCACCGCTCTGGCCATCGAAATGGATGATCGTGGTCGCGGCCATCCTGCTGTTCCTGCAGGGCATGGTGAAGCTCGCGGCCGACATATTCATCCTGATTGGAATTGACGTGGACGAGAGCGCCTTCGGCCCGATCGCCGACGGTGCGGAGGGCAAGGTCGATGTCTGAGATCGTGGCCAGCTATGCGGCCATGGCCATCGAGTGGAAGACCTTCCTCTTCTTCGGCCTGCTGTTCCTGTTCATCATGCTGGGCGTGCCGCTGACCTTCGTGCTGGGCGGCCTGAGCGTCATCTTCATCTTCGTCGAGTTCCAGGCGAACCCCGCGTCCGACGGCCTCTATCTGGTGGCGTCGAAGATGTGGGACCTGATGGAGACGTCGTCGCTCATTGCGATCCCGCTCTACGTCTTCATGGCGATGGTGCTGGAGCGATCCGGCGTCGCCCACGACCTCTACCGGATGATGCATCTCTGGTGGGGCGGACTGCGCGGCGGTCTGGCCATCGGCACGGTCCTGATCTGCACCATCTTTGCGGCAATGTCGGGCATCTCCGGCGCAGCCGTGGTGACCATGGGCACCATCGCCCTGCCGCAGATGCTCTCGCGCGGCTATGACGCCCGGCTGGCGCTGGGCGCGATCAATTCCGGCGGCGGCTGGGGCATCCTCATTCCGCCCTCGATCCTGATGGTGCTCTACGCCCTGATCACCGAGGTCTCGATCGGCAAGCTGTTCGCGGCCGGTGTCGGTCCGGGCCTGCTGCTTTTCGTGCTCGTGTCCGCCTATATCGGCATCCGTTGCTGGTTCCAGCCGAGGCTGGGCCCGTCGCTGCCGGCCGAAGACCGCGGCACCTGGCCGGAGAAACTCCGCGCCCTCCGCTCGGTGCTGCTGCCGATCATGATCATCGTCATGGTTCTGGGCGCGATCTTCTCGGGCCTGGCGACCGTGACCGAAGCGGCCGCGGTCGGCGTGCTCGGCGCTCTGGTCGCCAGCGCGGTCAACCGCAAGCTGAATACCCAGTTGGTACGGGAAGCCGCCATCCGGACCTTCCGGCTGACGACCCTGATCACCTGGATCGTCTTCGCCGCCCATGCCTATTCCACGGCCTACACCGCGATGGGCGCGGAAAGCTTCATCACGCACATGACCGAACAGATTCCCGGCGGCCGGTGGGGCGCGCTGGTGTTCATGATGATCGTGCTGTTCTTCCTCGGCATGGTGCTGGATCCGGTGGGCATCATGCTCATCACGCTGCCGGTGTTCCTGCCGCTGGTGAATGCGCACGGCTTCGATCCGATCTGGTTCGGCATCCTGTTCGTCGTGATGATGGAGATCAGCTACATGACGCCGCCATTCGGCTTCAATCTGTTCTACCTAAGATCGGTGACGCAATCGGACCCGTCCATGCAGCACCTGACCATGAAGGACATCTACTGGTCGGTCGGCCCTACACGATCGTCGAGCTGTTCGGCCTGTTCCTGATCGTGCTGTTCCCGGCCATCGCGCTGTGGCTGCCGGACATGCTGTTCTCTGGGGACTAGGGGATACGGGCGCAAAGTATGGCGGCCGGGGTGAGACGCCCCAGCCGTTCACGCAGGCTAGCTTGGTTGATGCGCGGGACCCAATTAGTCCTTTGCATAAGGCTAAGAAAACTGGGGCGGATGCGAGGGCACTATTTGCGACAGCGGATCGCAGCTAACCCAGACGGTATTGCGGAAGGCGTCACCATCGGTTCGACAGTACGGGGAACTTTGACAAGGCAATGAGACAAAAAAATGATGCTGGATCAGTTGGCTAGAATCGCTGAATTGGCCTCTTCGGTATTCACGATGATCGGAGTTGCCTTCGCGATCTTCGCGGCGCTCGTTTCGTATCGATCCTTTCGACAAGCGAGAATGCTAAACAGAGAGGTTATTGCCCGACAAATTTATGCATCGGCGGTACAATCGTTCGCTGACAATCCAAAGTTCGCAGAGCCGATGGATATTGAACAATTCAATGATCAAGAAATAGTAAAGTATCGATGGCTCATTACCGGGATGCTCAACGCATTGGATGAAATGCTTACTTCTTCCGCAAAAGAAGATTTCGAGCTGTGGCGGAATGTTTTGCGTCAAATCACGAAATTACATTTTCAGTATATTACGTCTATTGAATTCGCTACAGCTGATCGTCCAACTTATTCGAAGGTCATGATGGGCATCATAGATGAGCGTATTGCAGAGCTGACTTAGTCAAACAGCGCTCGTGAGGGAAAATTGGTGGAGCCGAGGGGAATCGAACCCCTGACCTTCGCATTGCGAACGCGACGCTCTCCCATCTGAGCTACGGCCCCACGAAGACCGGCGGCGTGCCGCCGGGACGCCCGTCTATAGGGGCGGTCCCGGCGGACGTCAAGCCGCGTTTGAGGCCGGTCAGGCCTTGGCCAGCGCCTGCTCCAGATCGGCCAGGATGTCGTCGATATGCTCGATGCCGATCGACAGCCGGACATAGGAATCATTGACCCCCGACGCCTGCTGCTCCTCGGGCGTCAGCTGGCTGTGGGTGGTGGTCGCCGGATGGATCGCCAGGCTGCGCGCGTCGCCGATATTGGCGACGTGATAGAACAGTTCCAGCGCGTTGATGAAGGCCGCGCCGGCGTCCTTGCCGCCCTTGATCTCGAAGCCCAGAAGGCCGCTGTAGCCGCCCTTCATGTAGGCATCGGCGCGCCGCTTCGCCTCGCCGTCCATCAGACCCGGGAAGATCACCTTGTCGACCTTGGCGTGGCCCTGCAGGAAGGCGGCAACCTTGGCTGCGTTCTCCGAGTGCGCGCGCATGCGCAGCGGCAGCGTCTCCAGACCCTGGATGAACTGGAAGGCGTTGAACGGGCTCATCGCCGCGCCCAGGTCGCGCAGCAGGGTCACGCGCGCCTTGATGATGTAGGCGATCGGCCCCAGCGGCTTCACTGCCTGCGACCAGACAGCGCCGTGATAGCTCGGGTCCGGCGTGTTCAGCGCCGGCTGCCGCTCGGGATGGGCCTCCCAGTCGAATGTGCCGCTGTCCACCAGCAGGCCGCCGATGGAGGTGCCGTGGCCGCCGATATACTTGGTCGTCGAGTAGACGATCACGGCGGCGCCATGGTCGAACGGCCGGCAGAGGATCGGCGCGGCCGTATTGTCCATGATCAGCGGAATGCCCTGCTTGCGGCCGATCTCGGCGACCTCGGCGATCGGGAAGACCGTCAGCTTCGGATTGGGCAGGGTCTCGGCGTAGTAGGCGCGGGTCTTTTCGTCGGTGGCGTTGGCGAAGTTCTCGGGGTTCGCCGGATCGACGAAGCGGACCTCGATGCCCTGATCCTTCAGCGTGTTCGCGAACAGGTTCCAGGTGCCACCGTAAAGATCGGTCGAAGAGACGATGTTGTCGCCGGCCTTCGCCAGATTCTGCACGGCAAAGGCGCTGGCGGCCTGACCCGATGCCAGCGCGAGCGAGGCGACGCCGCCTTCCAGCGCCGTGACGCGCTGCTCCAGCACGTCGCAGGTCGGGTTCATGATGCGGCTGTAGATGTTGCCCAGTTCCTTGAGCGCGAACAGGTTCGCAGCGTGCTCGGTGTGCTGGAACTGGTACGAGGTCGTCTGATAGATCGGCACGGCCACCGCGCCCGTGGTGGGGTCGGCGCGATGTCCCGCATGCAGGGCGATGGTTTCCGGGTTCTTGCTCTCGACGGTCATGGTTTGGCTCCTTCTCTTCCGTCAGGAAGCCAGCGGAGGAGGCCGTTCGCCCGATGCGCAACCCGATGTCCGATGGCCGAAGAAGCAACGCGCCGTCCATCTGAACCCGGGGCGGCGCTCGGTCTACTGAGCAGACCACCTCTTTAGCTGTTTTTCCGGATCGTTTCCGTCCCGGGCGCCCGCAAGCTGGCTCAAATCGGCGCGGGAGGGACGCTATGAAGGTGGCGGGCCGGAGTCAAGCTGCGCGGCGGTCGCCCTCTGAAAAGTCGAGGATCTCGCCGGGCGGGTAGGGGCGGTGCCCGAAATCCGCATCGTCGGAATGGAACAGGTTGGAGAACAGCAGCATGTTCACCGCCTCGCCATCCGCCGAAAGCGGCATGATCAGGCGTTTGACTTCCAGCCGCCTGTTGTCCGCGTAGCCGAATTCGGTATGGGAATAGACCGGCCGGCGCATCGTCACCGCTTCCGAGAAGAGCGCATCCAGATAGTCCCGGTATTCGCCGAACTTCAATTCGTGCAGCCAGGTGCCGGTCACGTCCTTTCCCAGGACGAAACTCATCTGGGTGCCGACCAGGCGGTACTTGAAGCGGAGCCGGTCGTTTCCGTGAACGACATCGATCAGGCCGAGATGCTTCAGCAGGCTGGGCACGTCCTCGGGCCGGATGTCCTCGCGCGACGGCAGCGCCTTGCGGCCGGCGCGAAGCCGCCAGTATTCCAGCAGCGTCTTGTGCTGCGGCGTCAGCAAATCGGACATCAGGCGACCATTCTTCTCGAACCCCGGTTGCACTATGAATCAGTGTGAATTGTTCCGCTATCGAAATATGGATGACCAGACAACCAGTTGACGTGTGGGGAACCCGGCCTTCCGCAACTCATCTGCGGTAGTGGTTGCGCCAGGCGGCAAGGTCCTCGATGGTCAGAACGGGAAACCCGTGCCGGCGGGAAAAGGCGCAGATTTCGGGCAGGCGCGCCATGGTGCCGTCGGGGTTGGCCAGCTCGCAAAGCACGGCGGCAGGCTTGAAGCCGGCCAGGCGGGCGAGATCCACGCTGGCCTCGGTGTGTCCCCGGCGGACCAGCACGCCGCCATCCGCCGCCCGCAGCGGAAAGATATGGCCGGGCCGGGCGAGATCCTCGGGCCGCGCCTGGGGCGCGATCGCGGCCCGCACCGTCGTGACGCGGTCTGTTGCCGAGACACCGGTGGTCACGCCCTGCCGGGCCTCGATCGACACGGTGAAGGCGGTCCCCATCGAGGATGTGTTCTCCTCCACCATCGGCGGCAGTTTCAGGCGGTCGAGCAGGTCGCCGCGCATCGGCAGACAGACGATGCCGGAGCATTCGCGTATCAGCATGGCCATCTGCCGTTCGCTGACCGTCTCCGCGGCGAAGACCAGATCGCCCTCGTTCTCGCGGTCCTCGTCATCGACGATCAGCACGCCATTGCCTTGCCTGAAGGCGCTCAGGGCGCGCTCCACCCGTTCGAACGGTGTGCCGAACGGCTCCAGAAGCGATTGATGTCCGATGGTCTGCATGTGGTCCTCCCGCAGTGGCGGGTGACTCATGCCCAGGGCTTGCCGGGCGCTCGAACGCACGGCCGTCAATGCGCAACCGGGCGCAGATACCGCGCACGGACGCATCGCTCTCTCTCCCATCCGGACTGTTACCGTCGGCCCAGGAATCTCACCTGGTCTGCTTGTCCCGAGCGGTTTCGGAAGAAACCGCAAGGCGCTCGCGGGCTTCGGGAAAGTTCCCGTCACCGCCGGTCAGGAATTTCACCCTGCCCTGAGAAAGCGTCACCTAGAAATGTTGCGGCCCCGCCGGATGGCGAAGCCGGATACGAACCTACCGGACCTTCCGCGCGGGTCAAGCGCGTGCAGAGCCGCCATGCGAAATCAGGCAGACGCGATCCGTTTCAACGTGTCGATCGTCTCCTGCGGCTTGTCGAGCAGGAGATGGTGATAGGCGTCCTTCATCTCGACGAAACGGGCCTGGGGCGGCGCGATCTCGCGCATGTAGGCCATCGTTTCAGGCGTGCAGAGCGCGCTTTCGGTGCCCCAGAAGACTGTCAGCGGGATCTCGATCTTCGGGAAATAGCCGGCCTGCTCCTGCCAGAAGGGCGGGCCGAAGGCCGGATGGCCGAAAATGTTGGTGCGCGCCTTCCAGGTCCAGCCCTTCGGCGTCTCCATGACGCCCGTATCGGCGATGTAGGCGACGGCGAAGGGCGTCACGACCGGCTGCTCCGGGATCAGGCGGAACCGCTCGACAGCGATGTCCTTGGACGGGTACTGGCGCTTGGCCACCCGCGGCGGCCCCGGCCGTTTCATGTCGGGCGGGTAGACGGGTGAATCCATCATGACCACGCCGCGGATCAGGTCCGGATGCTCGACCGCGACCCGCATCGACATGCCGCCGCCGAAGCTGTGTCCGATCAGCAGCGGCGGTTCGGCGAAGCCCATGTCCCTGATGACGGCGACGATGTCGTCCTTGAAGCCGCCGGGCGTGACCAGCGCGCGTTCGTCCGAATCGCCCATGCCGGCGAAATCCATGGCCGCGACCCGGTAGTCTTCCGCCAGCGCCGGGGCGATGAAGTCCCACCAGCCCGAATGCGCAGCATTGCCATGGCAAAGCACCAGACCGGGCGCACCTTCCTTGCCGCGTACGCGGTAGTGGATCCGCGCGCCGCCACTCTCGGCGAAGTGCGCCTCCCACGGGCTATCGACCGCGCGCAGGAACCAGTCCGGCGCACCATCCCGCCAGTCGCTCATGTGTTCATCCCCCGAATTCGCCTCGTGGCGATTCATAATCCAGGTCCGGCGGCGGGCAATAGCGGGGCGGTCCGCATGCCGCCATGCGCCGGGGCGCAGACGGCGGAGTTTCGTTTCCCGCTTCGGGGGCATCAGGCATAGTTGTTCCTGCACCATTCACAGGGGAGGAAGTGATGGCTGAGCAATGGCAGGCATCGAAGTTCGAACTCGGCGAGGACGGCGTGGCTCTCTGGACCATGACCGAGCCGGAGATCATGAACCCGCTGACGCCGGAACTGCACAACGACTTCGACACGCTGGTCGACCGGGTCGAGGGCAATGAAGACATCCGCGCCTTGATCATCGCGGGCGAGGGACGGGCCTTTTCCGCCGGCGGCAACGTCAAGGGCATGGCGACGCGGGAATTCAACGCGCACGGCATGCGGAACAAGCTGATTTCCGCGCATCAGTGGGTCGAGCGGCTCTACAATCTGGACTGCCCGGTGATCGCCGCCGTCGATGGCCTCGCCTTCGGAGGCGGTTTCAGTTTCTGCCTGCTGGCCGATTTCGTGCTGGCGAGCCCGAAGGCCCGCTTCTGCTCGGTCTTCGGCCGCATCGGACTGATCCCCGATCTGGGCGTTCTCTACACGCTGCCCAGGATCGTCGGCATGTCGACGGCCAAGGAGCTGATGTACACGGCCCGGAGCATCGATGCGGAAGAGGCGAAGGAGATGGGCATCGTCCATGCCATCCATTCTTCCGAGGCGCTGATGGACGAGGCGCGGACATTCGCCCAGCGGCTGGCCAAGGGCTCGAAACCGGCGATGGCGCTGACCAAGCGCGTGGTCAACGGCGCCTACGAGATGAGCTACCGCGATCTGGTCGATGCCGAGGCCAACGGACAGGCGCTGATGTTCACGACCGACTTCCACAAGGAGGCCGTGCGCCGGTTCATGGCCAAGGAACCCCGTCTCTACGACTGGGATCAGATGAAATAAGAATCATGCTTCATGTTTTGGAGCGATTGTGCTAGGATGCACGCATAAGAAATGGGGAAACGCCGATGAAGATCCGGGTCAACGAGGACAAGTGTCAGGGCCACAACCGCTGCTGCGCGGTGGCGCCCAACCTCTTCGATGTCGATGAACTGGGGAATGCCTTCGCCCTGAATGACGGGGTGGTGCCGGCGGGCGAGGAGGCCAACGCGAAGCTGGCCCGCGACAACTGCCCCGAATTCGCCGTCGAAATCGTGGAGGACTAGCCATGCAGGAACGTAAGCCCGTCACGGACTGGGCGACCGACTACGACATCTTCGACAAGCAATATGTCGACGATCCTTTTCCGATCTGGGAGGACCTGCGGGGCCGCTGTCCGATCGCGCATACCGACCGGAACTTCGGCTCCTGGCTGCCGGTGGACTTCGACGACCTGCAGGCCTTTGTCGGCATGGTGCCGGCGCTCTCCTCCAGGGAGCCGATCGTCGTGCCGCCGGTCGATGTGCCCGATGACGAGATCGGCGCCGATGGCGGCGCGCCGCCGATCACGGCCGATCCGCCGATCCAGAACATGTATCGGCGCTCGATCCTGCCGTTCTTCACGGTGAAGGCGGTCGCCAAGCACCGGCCCTATACCGAGCAGCTCTGCAACGATCTGATCAACCGCTTCCACAACAGCGGCAAGGCGGATGCGGCGGCGGACTACGCGCAGCAGATTCCGCCGCGCGTGATCGCACACATGCTCGGCATCGACGAGAACCGCACCGACGACTTCACGCAGTGGGTCCGGAACGTGCTGGAACTCGGCCTGACCGACGCGGACCTGCGCATCAAGTATCGCAAGGTGATCCGCGACTTCTTCTTCGGCGTCGTGACCGACCGGCGGAAGAACCCGGGCGACGAGGACCTGATCTCCAAGCTGATCGCCTCCAAGGTCGGGGACGAGCCGCTGAACGACAACCAGATCGTGTCGATGTGCAACCTGCTGCTGGTGGCGGGCATCGACACCACCTGGAGCTCCATCGGTGCGGCGCTCTATCACTTCTCCACCAATGCGGAAGACCGCAAGCGGCTGTCGGCGGATCATGAGCTGTTCCCGACAGCGATCGAGGAGATGCTCCGCTTCTACGCGCCGGTGACCATGGCGCGCGTGGCGACAGAGGATGTCGAATACAACGGCGTCACGATCAGGGAAGGCGACCGGGTGCTGATGAACTTCCCCGCCGCCTGCCGCGATCCGAAGCATTTCGAGGACGCCGACAAGGTCGTCATCGACCGCCAGAAGAACCGCCACATCGCCTTCGGCGCCGGCATTCACCGCTGCGCCGGCTCCAACCTGGCCCGGATGGAGATGGATGTGGCGCTCCGCACCTGGTTCGAGCGCATTCCGGAGTTCGAGCTGGCCGAGGGCGCGACCGTTACCTGGGCCGGCGGCCAGGTCCGCGGGCCGCGGAGCGTGCCGGTCCGCTTCTGAAAGACGGGGAGACGCAATCGATGGCGGGTCTGCAGCAATGCAGGCTCGCCATTGTTGTTCATGTTCCTATAATCACGACGTTTCTGGGGAGGAACGGCACGTGAGCACACCAGTATCCGACGTCGAGATCGTCGATGTCCGCCCGCAGCACCAGTTCGATGTCGCCGCGCTGGAGGCGTATCTGTCGGACAATGTCGCCGGCTTCGAGGGCCCGCTGACCGTGCGGCAGTTCCAGGGCGGCATGTCCAATCCGACCTTCCATCTGGAAACGCCGAAGCGGCGCTATGTGATGCGCAAGAAGCCGCCGGGCCAACTGCTGAAGTCGGCCCATCAGGTCGACCGCGAGCACCGGGTGATGGCGGCGCTGTCCGACACGCCGGTGCCGGTGCCCGAGATGATGTGCCTGTGCATGGATGACGACGTCATCGGCCAGGCCTTCTATGTGATGGAACATGTCGAGGGCCGTGTGCTGATCGACCCGGCCGTGCCGTCGATGACGAATGCGGAGCGTACGAAGCTCTATGACCACTTCACCGAAGTGCTGGCGCATCTGCACATGGTCGATCACGTTGCAGTCGGGCTTGAGGATTTCGGCCGGCCCGGCAACTACTACTCGCGGCAGATCTCCCGCTGGTCCAAACAGTATGTCGCCTCGGTGACCGAGGAAATCCCGGAGATGGATTTCCTGATGGAGTGGCTGCCGGCCAACACGCCGGACGCCGAGGAAGTCTCCGTCGTCCATGGCGACTACCGCATCGGCAACTGCGTCCTCCATCCGACCGAACCGCGCATCGTGGCGGTGCTGGACTGGGAACTCTCGACGCTGGGCCATCCGCTCGCGGACCTGGCCTATGTGGCCCAGGAGTATTACGGCCACGCGGCGGCTGGCGGCTTCGCCGATATCGATCCGACGACGATCGGCATTCCGTCCGAGGATCAGTTCCTCCGCCGCTATTGCGAGTTGACGGGACAGGGCGAGATCGAGAACTGGCCCTTCTACATCGCCTACACGATGTTCCGTTCCGCGGCGATCGTGCAGGGGGTCTACAAGCGGGGCCTCGACGGCAATGCCTCATCCGACGCGGCGAAGAACTTCGCCGGCTTCGCGCAGCAACGGGCGAAGTGGGGCATGGACGTCCTGAAGAAGGCCGGCGTGGTCTGAATCCCGCCGCCGGAGATCGCTGACCCGGCAACAAATGACCTGTTAACCAAGGACATTCCCGCCGCCGCAGGGAAAGAACTGCCGGGCCGCCGCGGCCCCGGACTCGTGCTGCATTTCAGTTTTTATATTGAAAACAGATAGTTGGATGCATTTTCGGCATCTGGCACAGCCATTGAACTGTTCCGGCCATGCCACACCGCAACGTGTGGGTGAACCGCGGGGCTCATGAAGGCAGCCCGTCTGAACAGGAGAAAGAAATGCTTTCGGTCAACACCAATACCGGCGCGATGGTGGCTCTGCAGCAGCTCAACGCCACGAACCGCGATCTCAGCGAAGTCCAGAACCGCATCAGCACCGGCCTCAAGGTCGCCGGGCCGAAGGATGACGGCGCCGTCTTCGCAATCGCCCAGAACATGCGCGGCGAGATTGCCGGCTTCGAAGCCGTCAAGACCGCCCTCGACAACGCCGTCAGCGTCGTCGATGTCGGCCTCGCCGCCGGCCAGTCGATTTCCGATCTGCTGATCGAGATGAAGGAAAAGGCGGTCGCCGCTCTGGACCAGAGCCTGGAGACCTCCAGCCGCAACGCGCTGCAGAACGACTTCGCCGCGCTGCGCGACCAGATCGGGACCATCGTCGGCAACGCCGAATTCAACGGCTTCAACATCCTCAGCGGTTCCAACGCCTCGCTGTCGGTGCTGGCCAACCCGGATGGCGCGACCATCACCGTAAGCGCCCAGAACATGTCGACCGGCACCGCAGGCCTGTCGATCTCGGCCCTGAGCCTGGCGACCGCGACCAATGCCGGCGCCGCACGCTCGGCCATCGATGCGGCCATCAACACCGCCAACCAGAACCTTGCGGTCCTCGGCACGCGCGCCAAGACGTTGGAGATCCACACCGGCTTCGTCGACAAGCTGATCGACAGCCTGACACAGGGTGTCGGCAATCTGGTGGATGCGGACCTGGCGAAGGAAAGCGCGAAGCTCCAGGCCCTGCAGATCAAGCAGCAGCTGGGCACGCAGGCGCTCTCGATCGCCAACCAGTCGCCGCAGGCCATCCTGTCGCTGTTCGGCTAAGACAAGCCCTTCAGCTCCAACGGTTCACCGGGGCCCTCGGACGGAAACGTCCGGGGGCCTTGGTGATTCTGGGGGAGGCGCTGCCTACTCGGCGGGGGCCAGATCCATTTCCGGCGTCTGCTGACGGTCGCCCTTCTTGCCGCCGCCCGAGACCGCCTCACCGAGGCGGGCGCCGAGAGCGAGCAGACAGGGTGTCACGATCAGGGTCAGGATGGTCGCGAAGCCGAGGCCGAAGGCGACGGCGCTCGCCAGCTGCACCCACCACTGCGTCGACGGCGCGCCGACGGTGATGGAGCGTTCGAAGAAGTCGATATTGGCCTGGAAGATCATCGGCATCAGGCCGCAGATCGTGGTCACCGTGGTCAGCAGAACCGGCCGCAGACGCTGGGCGCCGGTTCGCACGATGGCCTCGTAGCGGTTCATGCCGGATTTCTCGAGCCACGCGTAGGTATCGATCAGAACGATGTTGTTGTTCACCACGATGCCGGCCAGCGAGATCACCCCGACGCCGGTCATGACGATGCCGAAGGGCTGTCCCATCACCAGCAGGCCGATCATCACGCCGATGGTCGACATGATCACCGCCGTCAGGATCAGGAAGGCGCGGTAGAAGCTGTTGAACTGGGTCACCAGGATGATGCCCATGATGAACAGCGCGATGATGAAGGCGTTGCCGAGGAAGGCCTCGGCCTTGGCCTGTTCCTCGTCCGCGCCGCGGAAGGCGATCTCGATGTCGGACCCGTAGTCCTGCTCGTCCATCCAGGCCTTGATCTCCTGGACCTTGTCGTCGACCAGCAGACCTTCGGCGACATTCGCCTTCACCATCAGGCGAAACTTGCCGTCGACGCGTTCGATGGTGCCGACCTTGGGCTGCGGTTCGCGGGTGACGAAATTGGAGATCGGGACCATGCCGTTCGGCGTGTTGATGGTCAGGTCCTCCAGCTGGTCGAGGTTGCGGTATTCCTCGGGGAAGCGGACGCGGATCTCGACGTCCTCCTCGGCATCGTCGGGCAGGTAGTCGTCGACCAGCACGCCGTTGGTGACGAACTGGATCATGCCGCCGATCGAGGCCACGTCCGTGCCGAAACGGCCGGCCTGCGACCGGTCGACGACATAGGCCCACTGAATGCCGGGCAGGGCGCGCGAATCCTCGATGTCCTGCAGACCCTCGACGGTTTCCAGATACGCGCGGATATCGGCCGCGACCGGCTCCAGCTTCTCGCGGAAGTCCGACGTGATCTGGACCTGGATGTCCTTGCCCGTCGGGGGGCCTGCCTCGGGCTTGCGGGGCTCGACGACGATGCCGGCGATATCGGCGGTCTTCTGGCGGATGTCGGGGAAGATTTCCGAGACCGGACGCCGCTCTTCCCAGTCTTTCAGCTCCAGGTTGATGATGCCGATGACGTCTTCGGAGATGTCGTTGCCGTCCTGATCGCGCTTGCCGGCGCGGGTGTAGACGCTGTCGAAATCGCCGAACGCGAGGATGCGGTTCTCCACCTTGCGGACAAGCGCGTCCTGCTCGGCGATCGACAGGTTGCCGCGGGCATGGACGTAGACCAGCGCCTGCTCCGGCTCCACGTCGGGAAAGAACTCGACGCCCTTGCCGAACACGCCATAGGCGGCATTCACGCCGATCAGCGAGACGACGGCGAGGACGACCACGATCGGCGGGCCGACCAGCGGGCGCCGCACCAGCATGGACAGGAAACGTGCATAGACGCCGGTGAAACCGGGAATCTCCCGGATGGAGCCGGTCTCGGCCATGGCCACGGCGCTGCTCTCGCCGGCGGAACCCTTGCCGAAGATGGAGCCCAGGGTCGGTACGAAGATGAGCGCCATCAGCAGCGAACCCGACAGCGTGGTGATCAGTGTCAGCGGCAGGAACTGCATGAACTCGCCGACCACGCCGGGCCAGAACAGCAGCGGCATGAAGGCGGCGAGGGTGGTCGCGGTCGAGGCGATGATCGGCCATGCCATGCGCTTCGCCGCAAGCCCGTAGGCCTTCTTGCGATGCTCGCCCTCGGACATCTTCCGGTCCGCGAACTCGGTGACCACGATGGCGCCGTCGACCAGCATGCCGACGGCCAGGATCAGCGCGAACAGCACCACGATGTTGATGGTGAAGCCGAAGATGTAGAGGTAGAGGATGCCGATCAGGAAGCTGCCCGGAATCGCGACGCCGACCAGCAGCGCCGAGCGCAGGCCGAGCGCGGCGACGACCACGATCATCACCAGCAGGACGGCGGAGATGACGTTGTTCTGCAGGTCGGTGAGCATCGTCCGGATCTGCTCGGAGCGGTCCTGGCTGAAGGTCACGTTCAGCCCGGCCGGCCAGCCCTGGGACGTTGCGCCGACGACGGCCTTCACCTGGTCGATGGTGTCGATGATGTTGGCGCCGGTCCGCTTCTTCACCTCCAGCGCGACGGCGGGACGGCCGTCCAGACGGGCGACGTTCTCGACGTCCTTGAAGGTCCTGCGGATGGTGGCGACGTCCTCAAGCGTGACCACGGCGTCGCCTTCGGTCTTGATCGGCAGGGTCAGGACGTCCTTGGCCGTCTTGAACAGCGCCGGCACCTTGATCGGGTTCCGGCCCAGCCCGGTATCCTTGACGCCCGCTGCGACGAGGCGGTTGTTGGCGGTCATGGTCCGGATCAGTTCCTGCTGGTCGATCTGGTAGCTCTCCAGCTTCGCCGGATCGATCAGGATCTCCAGCATCTCGTCGCGGTCGCCGGCCATGTCGACGCCCAGCACATTGGGCAGGCCCTCGATCCGGTCCTGCAGGTCGCGCGCGACCTTGAACAGCGCCCGCTCCGGCATGTCGCCCGACAGGGTGACGACCAGCACCGGGAACAGGCTGAAATTCACCTCGTTGATCTGCGGTTCGTCGGTGTCCTCGGGCAATTCGCTCTTGGCGAGGTCGACCTTCTCGCGCACGTCGTCCATCGCCTTGTCGACATCGAAGCCGGCGTCGAACTCCAGCACCACCGAGCCGAAGCCGTCGGCGGCGATCGAGCGCATCTCCTTCAGGCCCTCGATGCCCTGAAGCTCCTGCTCCATCGGCCGGTTCAGCAGCCGGGCCGCATCTTCCGGGCTGATGCCGTCATGGGTCATCGAGACGTAGAGGATGGGGACGTTGATGTCCGGATCGGATTCCTTCGGAATCGAGATATACGCCGCGATACCCGCCAGCAGGATCAGCAACAGCGTCGCGATGACGGTCCGGGCCCGGCTCAGGGCGGCGTCGATAATGGCCTGCATGTCGTCTCTCCCTCGTCCGGCGCGGGGCCGGCTGGATCAGTTGCTGGCGACTTCCACGATCTCGCCGTCGTTGACGTATTCCTGGCCGACTGTGATCACCTCGACGGTCTCCGGCAGCCCGCCGACCCAGACGCCTTCCGGGCCTTCGGACAGGATCTCGACCGGCATGAAGCGGACGACCTTGCCGGGCCCGACGGCGCGGATGCCGACGACGCCCTTGTCGTTCAGGGTCAGGACTGCCGGGGAGATCCGGTGCGCCGGGGCCTTGCCCGCGGCCAGCCGGATCTCGGCGGTGATGCCGTCGCGGATCTGGCCGTCGGCATTCCCGACCTCCACCTCGACGCGGAAGGTGCGGGTCGCCGGGTCGGCGGTCGGGGCGATGAAGCGCACCTTGCCCGAGACATTCATGCCGCCGACCAGGGTGGCCGTCGCCGGCGCGCCCTCTTCGATCCGACCGACCTCGCGTTCGGCGACATTGCCGACCACCAGGATCGGATCGCGGTCGACGATGGTGGCGACGGGATCGCCGATGCCGAGGAAGCTGCCGAGCTGAACCTGACGTTTCGCAATCGTGCCGTCGAAAGGCGCACGGATGGTGAGCTGGGAAATCTCGACATTGACTCGGGTCAGTGCGGCCTGTGCGGCGTCCAGCTGGGCCTCGGCGGCGGCCACGGCGGTGTCGGACTTGAAACCCTTCGCAGCCAGCTTGACGGCGGCGTCGCGTTCGATCTGGCGCTGCTTCACGGCGGCGACGGCCTCGAGCCGCCGCGCTTCGCGGTCCTGGGTGCTGAGGCGGACGATGGCGTCGCCCTTCTTCACCTTCTCGCCCTTGGCCTTGTAGATGTCGACGACGCTGCCGCTGGTCTCGGCCATCAGATCGACGGTGCGCACGGACTCCGTACGGCCGCGCAGGACGACGTCGACAGTGCGGACCTCGGCGCGGTTGGTCTCGGTCTGGACGACGACCTTGTCGCCATGGCCTGTGACGGTTTCCTGACCCGCGGGGGGCGCTGCCGGCGCAGGGGTCGTTGTGGTTGTCGGCTCGCTCGACTCAGCCGTCCGGGTGGCGCCTTCCTCGGAAAGCGCCGCCTGGATCTCGTCCTGGAAGATGCCGGAGCCGAGCCAGATGACGGCCGCCAGTGCGATGATGACGGCGATGATGACGGATCGTTTCAAGGTCGGCTCCTGTGTCGGTCAGTCGGCGGCCGTGTTCGCCATGAGCGCCTGCGCTTCGAGCAGGTGCCTGTTCTCGTTCAGATATTCGCGTTCGGCGCGGTAAACCGCGGCGCCGAAGCCGTGCATGAATCTGTCGACGTTGCTTGCTTCGCCTTCGTGACAGCCGTCCAGATCGTCAATCTTCGTATCGAGTTCCCGGATGCGGCTGTCGATCAGATGCGCGACGCGGGACGGGGCCATCAGGTCGGCGAACATCAGCATCGCCAGGAATTCCGAGCGGATCCGGTCCTTGCGCGGTTCGCGGGCCAGGGCATCGAGAAACACCATCCGGCCCGTCGGCGTGATCGAATAGACCTTCTTGTCGGGGCGGCCGTCCTGCGCCTGTTCGGTGCAGGTCACCAGCTTCTCCTCGGTCATCTTCGTCAGCGCCGGGTAGATCGAGCCGAAGCTGGCGTCGTAGAAGTGGCTCAGGTCCTGTTCGAAGGTCTTCTTGATCTCGTAGCCGGTGGAGTCGCGCATTGTCAGCAGCCCCAGGCAGAGGGTTCGGATATCCATCCAGGCGGTTCCTCGCTTGATTTCCAATCGATATATTTCAGATCGATATATTTTTCAAGCTGGATTGTGCGCTGCAAAAGCGGTTCTTAATCGGTTTTCAATGTTTGCGATACAATGTGCTCCACTGGCACAACCGGGGTGGGCGGTCGATGAGCCTTGAGATTTTTCAGGATCCGGCGGAGGAGGATATCGCCGATCCAACTCTCAGGGCGTTGTGGCTCTACTGGCAGAGCCTCAGCCGTCGGAAGAGCAGTCTGCCTTCGCGCAGGGATATCGACCCGGCCGATATGCAGTCGATGCTGCCCTGGACCTTCCTGATCGATCCGAAGGGTGAGGGCGGGTATCGCTATCGCCTTGTCGGCACCCGCATCGTCAAGGACATGGGCTACGACATGACGGGCCAGTTGGTGGCCCGCGCCTATGCCGGGCCCGACTGGCCGGAAGTGAAGAAGGACTACGATTTCGTTGTCGCCAGGGGACAGGCCTGCATGACCTACAACAGCGTCGTGCTGGTGCCGTCCAATGTTCACTACACCTATGCGCGGCTGCTGCTGCCGCTGGCTTCCGACGGCGAGACCGTTGACATGTTGCTGGGCGGCGCCGTGCAGAGCGCGCCGCGTCAGAGGGCCTGAGCCGCGACCTCCGCATCGTCGCGGTCGAAGACGCCGGGCAGCAGTCGCGTGCCCAGCCCCGGCCCGCCGGGCGGTGAGACCTGCCCGTCGGCAACCTCCGGCAGGTTCTCCGCCAGTTCGCGGTACCAACCGAAATAGAAGGCCCGGACGAATTCCTGGATCAGGGCGTTGGGTGTCGCGAGGACGAAATGGACCGAGGCCGCGAACTGCAGCGGCCCGGTGCAGTCGTGCGGCGCGACCGGCAGACCCGACGCCTCAGCGACGGCGGCGATCTTGCGCGCTTCGGTCAGGCCGCCGCACCAGCCGAGATCGGGCATGGCGATATCCACGCAGCCCGCCCCGAGCATGCGGTTCCAGTCCCGCAGCCCGCCCACGGTCTCCGACGCCGTGATCTGGGCGTTCGTGGCCTGTCGCAGCCGCCGGAATCCCTCGAAATTGTCCGGCCGGATCGCGTCCTCGATCCAGAACGGTGCGTGGGGCTTCAGCGCCTCGGCAATCCGGGCGGCGGCGGGCGGCGACCAGAGCCCGTGCAACTCGCACATGATGTCCATCTTCGCGCCGACGGCCTTGCGGATCTTGGCGAACGGCGCGACAGCTTCGGCCATTTCGTCGGCCGTTATGTCGAAACCGCCGCTGCGTTCCGCCGCGAAGTCGAAGGGCCAGATCTTCATGCCGGTGACGCCCATCTCCAGCAGGCTCTCGGCAAGCGCGCCAGCATCCGTAAGGAAGGCGTCCAGATCCTCGTAGGGACCTTCGGCCTCGTCCTTCAGGCCCCAGTTGCCCGTCTCCTGCATCGGCTTCTCGCGCACGTAGCGATAGCCGGCGCAGGTGTTGTAGACGCGGATTCCGTCGCGGCAGAGCCCGCCCAGGAGATCGTGAACGGGCTGCCCCGTCGCGCGGCGAACCAGATCGTAGAGCGCCATGTCGATGGCCGACTTGCCGCGCATCTCGGCGCCTGACCCCGAATACCCGACATAGGGCGTGATATCGCGATGAATGGCGTTGATCTGGCGCGGATCGCGGCCCAGCAGGATGTCAGCGGCTGTTTCGTGCACATAGGCCACCGCGGCCTTCGAACCATAGAAGGCCTCGCCAACACCCTCCGTGCCGTCATCGGCTGTCAGGCGCACCCAGAAGAGGTTGGGAAACTCACCCAACCTCAGCGTTTCGACCTTCGCGATCCTCATGCGGTGAGGCTAGGCCCCTCCGTTTCGCCCGACAAGCGGGATGCGTGTGGGTAACGCCACCGGCGGCGGCCGGTCAGTCGACCTCGTCGGGCCGGGTCATGGCCAGCGGATCGACCCAGCGGTCGTAGTCGGCCTCGCTGACGCCCTGAGCGATCGCGGTTTCCCGCAGTGTGGCGCCGGTCTCATGCGCGGATTTGGCGATCTGCGCGGCGGCTTCGTATCCGATATGCGGCGCCAGCGCGGTCACCAGCATCAGCGACTGCTCCATCAGTTCGCCGATCCGTTCCTCGTTGGCCTCGATGCCGCTGACGCAGTTGTCGGTGAAGGAGCGGGTGGCGTCCGCCAGCAGCCGGATCGAATGAAGGACGTTGTAAACGATCACGGGCTTGAAGACGTTGAGCTCGAAATTGCCCTGGCTGCCGGCGAAGGTGACGGCCGACGCCGCGCCCATGACCTGGGTGCAGACCATGGTCATGGCTTCGCTCTGGGTCGGGTTGACCTTGCCGGGCATGATCGACGAGCCGGGCTCGTTTTGCGGCAGGATCAGTTCTCCCAGCCCGGAGCGCGGACCGGAAGCGAGGAACCGGATGTCCTGCGCGATCTTGAACAGGCTGGCGGCCAGCGTGCTCAGGACGCCGGCGATCTCCACCATGGAATCGTGCGCAGCGAGCGCCTCGAACTTGTTCTCGGCAGAGCGGAAGGGGTGGCCCGTGATCTCTGCCAGCGTCTCCGCCACCGCCTCGCCGAAGCCCTCCGGGCTGTTGAGACCCGTGCCGACCGCGGTGCCGCCCTGGGCCAGTGCGTAGAGGCGGGGCCGCGCCGTGCGTATCCGCTCCATGCCCAACTCGACCTGCGCGGCGTAGCCGGAGAAGGCTTGTCCCAGGGTCAGCGGGGTCGCATCCTGAAGATGCGTCCGGCCGATCTTGACGATGCCCTCGAAGGCCTCGGCCCTGGCCTCGAGCGCGGCGTGAAGACGCCTGAGCGCCGGCATCAGCGCGCCGGCCAGCTGCTCGACTGTCGCCACATGCATGGCCGTCGGGAAGGTGTCGTTGGACGACTGCGAGCGGTTGACGTGATCGTTGGGATGCACGGGCTGCTTCGCGCCCAACTCGCCGCCAAGGATCTCGATGGCGCGGTTCGAAATCACCTCATTGGCGTTCATGTTCGTCTGTGTGCCGGATCCGGTCTGCCAGACGACCAGCGGGAAGTGGTCGTCCAGGTCGTTTGCGGCCACTTCGGCGGCAGCCTGCATGATGGCGTCGCCGATTTCCGGCTCCAGCAGGTCGAAATCCATGTTGACCTTGGCCGCCGCCTGCTTGACCAGGCCGAGGGCGCGGATGAAGGGAGGCGGGAAACGGTCCGCGCCGATGCGGAAGTTCTGCAGGCTGCGCTGGGTCTGTGCGCCCCAGTAGCGGTCTGCCGGGACCTCGATGTCGCCGAAGGTGTCGCTTTCTGTTCGCGTACCCTGTGCCATGCCCGAGTTCCCTCCTGCGGGGCCGGTCCCAAGGCGGACCGCAAGAGATGTGGCGTGGTCAGGGGCATCCGGCACCATGCAATCATGCCGTGCGTCGTTTGCACGCAGGCCGCCGGCGGCTTCGAGCCGGTGGTTCTGCTTCAGGCGGCCTTCTCGTCCTCGCCGGCCTGCGCCGCGAAGATGGAGGTGTAGCCGCCCGACCAGTCCGGCGGGATCTGGCAGGGGCGCGGGTCGTGCACCGCCCATTTCGCCGGATGTCCGCGCACGACTTCATAGGCATGGGACGACGGATCCGGATGCGGCGTGTAGGCCCGGGCGTCCGCCGAGGAATAGCTGTTCAGCAAGAGTGGCCTCGGATTGGGCGAGGTGCTGGCCACCGAATAATGCACCGTCCTGCAGTTGTGGATCGTGATCGATCCGGCCGGTCCGGTCATGTAGGCGGCGCGGCTCATGTCGATGGCGGCATTGTCCGTGTCGCTGAGCATGCCGGTCCAGTTGCCACTGGCGTCGTACTGGTCGTAGAGCGGGCCGTTGTGGCTGCCGGGCAGCACGCCGACGGCGCCGTTCGACATGTCGGTGTCCGCCAGATAGCAGCCGATGGCGAGCACGTTGTAGTTTGTGTGCGGATAGAACTGGATGTCCTGGTGCCACTTCACCTCGCTGGTGGCGTCGGGCCATTTGAAATTCAGTTTGGAATGGTGGAACAGCACGTCCGGCCCCAGCAGATCGGCGGCGACATCGGCGATGAGACCGGTGGCGAAACCCCAGTAGCCCTCGTGCTGATCGTCGGGCCGCTTGATCCGGCGGACCACCGGATGCTCGGCGGTGTGCTGCGGCGCAACGTCGAAGACCTTGCCGGACTTCGTCTCCTTGCGGCTCGCCCCGACGAATTCGTCGGTGATGGCGACCATCTCGGCCACGGTTTCCTTCGGCACCAGGCTATCGACACAGAGATAGCCCTGCTCGAAATAGAATTCCCGCTGCGCCTGGCTCAGGACGCGGGCCGGCTCCTTCAGGATCTCCTCGGGCGTCATGTCGGTTCCTCCTAGTCGCGCAGCTGCTGTTTGTCGGTGCCGGAGAGCAGCGCCTTCACCAGCCGTTCATTGGCATCCTTGTGGGTCGCCAGAGCCCTTTCGCTCAGGTCGGCATCCGGACCGTCCAGCAGGTCGAAATGCCCGTATTCGTCGACGCCGCGCACAAGAACGGCCGTGTCACGCACCTTGGTCTGCCGGACGGTCGTCGGAATGTAGCGGATCGCCAGCCCGATACGGCGGTCGTCGGTCGTGTTCGGGTGCGAGCCATGGGTCATCAGCACATGATGCAGCGAGAACTCGCCGGCCCTCAGCGGGATATCGGTGGCGAGACTCTCATCGACCTCGACCTGGATCTCCTGGCCCCGGCTCAGCAGGTTGTTCTGATGGAAGGTGTCCTCGTGCGCATGAAGGCCCTCGCGATGACTTCCCGCCAGAAACTTCATGGCGCCGCTTTCGACAGGCGCATCCGACAGCGCGAGCCAGGCAGTCAGTACCTGATCGTGCGGCTCCAGGCCCCAGTAGGTCGCGTCCTGGTGCCAGGAGACGTAGTTCCCGTCCTTTGGCTCCTTGATGAAGAAATTGGTGATCCAGCACAGGATGTTCGGGCCGATTGCCGCTTCCACGGCGTCCAGCACGTTCTCGTTGCGGATCAGTTCGTCGGCCCACGTGAAAAGCAGGTGGACGTCGGTTCGCATGGCCGATTTCAACGGCCCGCCAAGGGCCATCTCGGACGCTTCCAGCCGTTGTCTGTAGGACAGGGCCTCAGCCTCGTTCATGGCGCGGACCGGAAAGTAAAATCCGTCGCGGGCATAGGCCTCGGCCAGGGCGTTGGGCGTCTGGATACTCATGATCCTGCCTCCAGGGCATCTCTCAGCTTCTGCGCTTCGTCGGCGTTCATCCTGTAGGTGTGCTCGTCGTCCGGGAAGGTCCCGGCCCGGACATCGGCAGCGTAGTCGGCAAAGGCTTTCGAGGCGACTTCGGCGACATTGCCGTATCGCTTTGCGAACTTCGGCTTGAACGTGTCGAAGCCGCCGATCAGGTCGTATCCGTTCAGCAACTGGCATGTCCCGGCCGATCCCGCCCCGATGGAGAAGGTGAAGATGCCGACCGCCTCGTCGACGGCCTTGCCGACCGCCCGGGGCATCGCCTCGATCTCGAGGCCGATGGCGCCGGCCTCTTCGATGGCTTTCGCATTGTCGATGATCTTCAGCGCCTCGTCGGCGGTTCGCCCCTGCATCTTGAAGCCGCCCAGCCTGTGGACGAAATGAGGCGTCAGACCGACATGGCTCATGATCGGCACACCGGCGTCGGCCACGGCCTTGATGATCTCGAACATCTCACGGCCGCCCTGCATCTTCAGCGCGTCCGCGCCGGACTCCTTCATCATGCGGACCGCATTGGTGACCGCAGTTTCCTTCGTGGCGTAGGAGCCGTAGGGCATCGAGACGATGCAGAACGTGTCGGGTGCGCCGCGCCGGACCGCCCTGGTATGCTCGATCATCTGATCGACGGTCATGGGCAGGGTGGTCTCATGGCCGTAGAGCGTCATGCCCAGGCTGTCGCCGACCCCGACAATGTCGACGCCGCCGCGTTCCGCCCATTGCGCGGAGAGGTATTCGCCGACCGCAACCATCACAAGTCGCTCGCCGGCAGCCTTCTTCCTCGCCAGATCCGGGACGGACAGTTTCCGGCGCTCGCCCGGCTCGCCCATGTCTCCTCCGTTGATTGAATTATTGTTCCATTTGGAACAGTATGATCGAAACGTCCACACCGGACAAGTCCCGTCGACAAGAGGCGCACATGACCGACAGCACCCTGAACCGCGATCTTCGTGCGCTGTTTCACCAGAAACCCATCGGGGACACGTTCCGGCTGTCGTTCATGGCCAACTCCCTGGTGCTGCCGGTCTATGACGAGATCAAGCGCTGCCACGGTCTGAACCGCGGCGAGTACCTGCTGGTCCATTGTCTGTCCCATCTGCCGGTCATGACCGCCCAGGATGTCGCCCGGATCACGGGGCGGCCCAGGAACTCGATATCCCGTGCCGTTCACCGGATGCTGGAGGACGGCTACATCGCGCGGGCGCCGGACCCGGATGACGGGCGGCAGGCGCGTCTCACAGTGAGCGGGAAGGGGCGTGCACTGGTCGAGGCGGTCACGCCCCTGTTCGAGGCGCGGCAGGAAGAGCTGTTCGAACCTCTTTCGGCGGAAGACCGCTGCGAACTCGACCGGCTGCTGACCAAGCTGACTGCCGCTGCGCCGATCTAGTTCCTACCAGCCGAGCTGTTCTCGGATGCGGGCGATGGCGTCCTGGTGCTTCTCGTGGTCGCCGGCGAAACGGAGCACGATGTGGCTGGCGCCGGCGTCGGCAAAGCCCTGCAGCCATTCGGCCGCTGCGGCTGCGGGGCCGGCGAAATTCGCCTGGATGCGGCGCATGTTCTCGCCCGGGACCTTGTAGTAGGTCGCCATGTAGTCGGTCATGCGCCGGTCGGCTGCGTCCGCGTCCTCGTCGATGGTCATGGTCAGATAGACCGCGAAGGTGATGCTGTCGGGATTCCTTCCGGCCTCGGCGGCGTGGGCGCGGACCGCCTCCCAGCGCTTCGCAAGCGTCGCCGCGTCCGGGCCGATCGGAAACCAGCCCTCGAACTCCTTCGCCGTGCGCTTCAGGCCGGCAGGCGCACCCGCGGCGCTCCAGATCGGGATGCCGCTGTCGCGGAAGGGGCGTGGGGCGAGCGCATCGCCTTCGACGGTCCATCGGCCTTCCCACTGTGCCGGTTCGCCGGTCCAGAGCCTTCGGCAGAGCCGCATCCCTTCCATCATGCGCCCGACGCGCTTCTCGAACGGTACGCCGGCCGCCTCGAACTCCGCGCGGACGTTGGGCACGTCGGTGGCAATGCCGACACCCAGGATCAGGCGGCCTTCGGATACCTGGTCCACCGTCGCGGCCATGTGGGCGAGGATCACCGGATTGCGCAGCGCCGGCAGCAGGACCGCAGTCCCGAGTTCGGCTTTCGTGGTCCGTGCGGCGACGGCGGCCAGCAGCGTCAGCGGTTCGTGCCGGGGCCGCGCCAGCAGGCTGTCGCCGATCCAGAGCGAATCGAAGCCGAGGTCCTCGGCCCGCTCGGCCAGTGCCAGGATCGGGCCGGTCTCGTGCTTCCCGGCCATGATCCGCTCGCGCGTCGGCAGCAGGTATCCGAGTTTCGCCATGGGTCAGGCTCCAAAAACGGGATTCTTTGCGAAGGCGACGGCGCTTTCAAGTATCTCCGGCACCGGCCGGATATCGACGCCGAGACTGTCGCGGCGGGTGAAGTCGAAGGTCGTCGGCGGTTCCGGCTCTTCGTCAAGAGGCTCGGGCATGACCATGTCCGGCATGAGACGCTGCAGTTCGGTGTAGATGTCCTGCCAGTGCCGGCTTTCCTTCACGCCAAAATAGCGTCCGCGCGCCGCCGGGTTTTCGTACGCGGCGAGGAACAGGGCGGCGATGTCGTCGACATGGATCATCGAGGTGGAACCGTTCGGCACCTTGTCGTGACGGCCCTTCTCGCCCTTCGCCAACCGGCTCAGCACGGCCATCAAGCCCTCGTCCATGTGGCCGGGAATGATCATCGGCCCGAGCATCAGCGTCGGCAGCAGAATGCATGGCCGCATCTCGTGTTCGGCGCAGAAGCGGAGCGCTGCCTTCTCCATCACCGCCTTGGTGGCCGACGTGTATTTTCGCGCCGCGCATTGCTGGTCGGGGTCCGACCAATGTTCGGTCTCGTTCTTGTATTCGACCGGCGGCACGGGGTTGGTGCTGCTGGTGGACGAGCAGATGATGGCGTTGCCGACGCCCTGTTTCGCGGCGGACTGCAGGATGTTCAGGCAGCCGTTGACCGTCGGCATGATGATCTCGTCATAGCCCTGCTGCAGGTCCATCTCGGTGGCCTTCATGCCCGACGGGCCGGCATAGGTCGGAATCAGGCAGGCGATGAAGACGGCGTCGCAGCCGAAGGCCGGCGCGTCGAAGTCGCCGGGTCTGGACATGTCGGCGTCGAACAGCGTCAGCCGTTCCGCCGCGCCGGGAAGCGCCATCAGATAGGGGTGCTTGGCCGGGTCCGCGCTGTCGCGCATGGTCCCGTGCACCCGGTAGCCGCGGGCGAGGCAGGCCTTGACGATGTTGGAACCGACAAGCCCGCTCGCCCCGGCGACGCATACGGTCTTCGGCATTGGGCCGGGCCCTCAGAGGCCTTCGAGAATGATGAACTGGCCGTCGGCGGCGCCTTCACGTTCCTTCTTCGCCGCCTGGTATTCGGGCGAGTTGTAGAAGCTGCGCGCCGCATCCATGTCCGCGAACTCCAGAACCACCACCCGGCGGCTTTCCTCGGGGCCTTCAAGCAGTTCGACCGCGCCGCCGCGGGCGAGATACTTGCCGCCATGCTTGCTGATCGCGGCCGGCGCGAGGGCCTTGTAGTTCTCGTACTTGTCGGGATCGGTGACGTTCACACGAGCTATGACGTAGGCGACCATGGTTCTTCCTCCCCTTGGGCGATTAAGCTGCCGCCAGCCTAACGCATTCCATTGGGGAGGAAATCATGGATTGGGAGTTCTGTTCGGTCGAGCGCAGCGGCCGGATCGTGACGGTGCGTTTCGACAGGGGCTATCCCGCGAATCCGATGTCGGATGCACTGATGAAGGAGCTGACCGATCTCGCCCGCTGGCTGGACGAGGATCTTGAAACCTCGGTCGTCGTGCTGACCGGCCGGTCCGACAACTTCTCCATGGGCTTCGACCTGAAGGAAGGCCGGGATCCGGACGCCAGCCTGCTGGAGCGGCGGCGCGCGGTGCAGCGGGGCCCCCGGCTCTGCCGCGCCTGGGAGGATCTGGAGCAGATGACGATCTGCGCCATCGAGGGCTGGTGCGTGGGCGGCGGGGTGGCGCTGGCGACGGCGCTCGACCTGCGCGTCATGGGTGAGGGATCGACGCTCTACGTGTCCGAGATCGAGCGCGGCATGAACATGTCCTGGAACTCGGTGCCGCGCTTCGTGAATCTCTGCGGCCCGGCCCGGACCAAGCGGCTGGTCGTCATGGCCGAGCGGGTTGGTGCGGAACAGGCGAAGGAATGGGGCCTGGCGGACGAGCTGACGCCGAAGGGCGGCGCTTTCGACAAGGCGATGGTGATGGCCGAACGGATCGCCAGCCTGCCGCCGGTCCAGGTCCGGATGCTGAAGAAGGACGTCGATGTCGCGGCCAAGGCGCTGAACCACGCTGTCAGCTTCATGGACGCCGATCAGTTCGTGCTGTCGCAGACCTCGGAGGATTACCGGGAGGGGGTCGAATCCTTCCTCGAGAAGCGTCCGCCGAACTATACTGGCCGGTAATATTTGGTATACTGTTCGGTAAGGGGAGGAAGCGATGCCGGACGAGAATGTGAATGCAGGAAATCGCGCGCCGGACTGCGACGTCGTCGTGGTCGGCGCCGGGTTTGCGGGAATCTACGCGCTCTGGACGGCGCGGAAGCGCGGCTACAGCGTGCGCGGCTTCGAGGCGGGTTCCGACGTTGGCGGGACCTGGTACTGGAACGCCTATCCGGGCGCCCGCTGCGACGTGGACAGCTACAGCTACGCCTATTTCTTCGACAACGAGGTGGTCCGCGACTGGGACTGGTCGGACATCTGCGCCCGTCAGCCGGAGATCCAGAACTACCTCTCCTTCGTCGCCGACCGCTGCGATGTGAAGCCGCTGATCACCTTCGACACACGGGTGACCGCATCGACCTATGACGAGAGCGCCGGCCTGTGGACCGTCAGCACGTCCGGTGGCGAAGAGGTCGTCTGCCGCTATCTGGTGCTGGCCGTCGGTGCGTTGTCGGAACCGAAGGCGCCGGATATCGAGGGCGTCGACGACTTCCAGGGCGAGAAATACTTCACATCGATGTGGCCGAAGGACCGGGAGGTCGATCTGTCGGGCAAGCGCGTCGGGGTGATCGGCACGGGTTCTTCGGGGGTCCAGGCGATCCCCGAGATTGCGAAGGTCGCCAGCGAGGTGGTGGTCTTCCAGCGTACGGCGAACTTCGTCATGCCGACCTGCGGCGGGCCGATGGACCCGGACCATGTCGCCATGCTGCGCGAGGATCCACAGGCGATCCGCGAGGGCATGCGCGCCAACTACGGCGGCACCCGTCCGATCGCGATGGGCCCGCGCTTCGCCGAACTTGACGAGGCCGGGCGCGAGAAGGCGCTGCAGGAAGCCTGGGACGGCGGCTACATGATGACCGCCTTCTATGACGCGCACCTGCCCGAGGCCAACGAGGCCATCTCCGAATTCGTCCGCAAGCGGATGCACGAGCAGGTGGAGGACCCCTGGACCGCGAACCAGATCGTCCCCTGGGACCATCCCTATGGCGGCAAGCGGCCCTGCATGAGCGACGTGTACCTGCAGACCTACAACCAGCCGCATGTCCGTCTCGTCGCGCTGAAGGAGACGCCCATCGAGCGCATTACCGTCGACGGCATCACGACATCGGCGGAGCATGTGCCGCTGGACGTCATCGTCTTCGCCACCGGCTTCGATGCGCTGACCGGCCCGGTCCGGTCGATGAACATCAAGGGCATTGGCGGCGCCGTCATGGCCGATGTCTGGGCGGACGGACCGGTGAACTATCTGGGCACCATGGTCCACGGCTTCCCCAACCTGTTCCTGCCTTCAAGCGCCATGTCGCCGTCCGTGCTCTCCAACATGGCGACGCTGGCCGAGCAGCAGGTGGACTTCGTCTTCGACACCGTCGACGAGCTGGAACGGCGCCAGGCCAGCGGCTGCATCCGAAGCATGAATCGGAGGAGTTCTGGGCCGAGGAAACCCTGCGCTACGCCAAGCGCGTGCCGGGGGCACTGACCACCGACAGCTGGTACAACGGCGCCAACATTCCGGGCAAGCCGCGGCGTTACATGGTCTACCGCGGCGGCTTCAAGCGCTACCACGACACCTGCTACGCCGAGATCGAGCGGGGATTTCCGGGCTACGAGCTGATCGAACCCGAAGCCGCCTGACGAATTGCCGCCGGCGCAGAACCGCCTAGGTTAAGATGCGAGCGCCCATCCGGCCGGATGGGCGCCGCCTGGGCATGCCGGCGTCATGAGGTAACGGATTGAGAAACAGCCTATCCAGCGAACCGACGGGTCCCGCCGACTGGTCGGTGCTGCGCCGGCTCTGGCCGTATCTCTGGCCGAAGGACAACTGGGCGCCGAAGGTCCGCATCTTCATTGCGGCGGCCTGTCTCGGGGGCTCCATCGCCGCCGGCGCCGCCGTGCCGTTCCTGCTGAAGGAGGCGGTGGATGCACTGGACGGTGAGACCATCGCCATCGGTGTTGCCGTAGCCTTTGTGGTCGCCTACGGCCTCGGCCGCGTGCTGCAGCAGGGGCTGGGCCAGGCGCGGGATGCGGTATTCTCGGCGGTCGGCCAGCGCGCGGCGCGGAACGTGTCGCGGCGGGTCTTCGAGCGGCTGCACGAACTCTCCTACCGCTTCCACACGGAGCGGCGCACCGGTGCGCTGCATCAGGTCATCGACCGCGGCGCGAAGGCCATCGACTTCCTGCTGCGCATGACATTGTTCAACGTCGTCCCCGTGGTCGGGCAGGCGCTGATCTTCTGCGGCATCCTGCTGATCGAGTACCAGGTCTGGTTCGCCATCGTGACGCTGCTGACCGTGGTCGGCTATGTCGCCTTCACCTTCATCGTCACCGAGTGGCGGATCGGCATCCGCCGCGAGATGAACAGGCGCGACGAGCAGGCCAATGCGAGTTCCATCGACAGCCTGCTGAATTTCGAGACCGTCCGCTACTTCGGCAACGAGCCCTACGAGACAGGCCGCTTCGACAGCCGCCTCGCGCATTACGAGAAGGCGGCCGTACGCAGCCAGGTCAGCCTGGCCATGCTGAATACGGGGCAGGGGATCATCGTCTCCGCCGGCCTCGCCATCGTCATGGCAATGGCGGCCTATGGCGTGAACGCCGGCACCATGACCATCGGCGACTTCGTGCTGGTCAACGCCTTCCTGATACAGCTTTACATGCCGCTGAACATGCTGGGCATGGTCTACCGCGAGGTGAAGCAGAGCCTGACGGACATGCAGAAGATGTTCGGCCTGCTGGACCGCGAGATCGAGGTGGAGGACCGGCCCGGCGCGCCGGAGCTCGACTTCAGGGGCGGCGAGATCGAGTTCGACCGCGTCGTCTTCGGCTACGATCCGCGGCGGCTGGTGCTGCGCGACGTCTCCTTCCGCGTGCCGCCGGGCAAGACCATCGCCGTGGTCGGCGGCTCGGGCGGCGGCAAGTCGACCATCACCCGGCTGATCTACCGCTTCTTCGATGTGAACGGCGGGGCCATCCGGATCGACGGGCAGGACATCCGCGAGGTGACCCAGAAATCGCTCCGCAAGGCGCTTGGCGTGGTGCCGCAGGACGTGGTGCTGTTCAACGACACGCTGGAGCACAACATCCGCTACGGCGATCTGGACGCGAGCGACGAGCAACTTCAGGACGCCATCGACTCGGCCCAGCTCCGGCCCCTGATCGAGAACCTGCCCGACGGCCTGAAGACCATGGTGGGCGAGCGCGGGCTGAAGCTTTCAGGCGGCGAGAAGCAGCGCGTCGCCATCGCCCGGATGATGCTGAAGAACCCGGGCATCATGATCTTCGACGAGGCGACCTCGGCGCTTGATACGGCGACCGAGCGCGAGATCCAGAAGGCGCTGACCCGCGTCTCCGTGGGCCGCACGACGCTGATGATCGCCCACCGGCTGTCGACCGTGGTCGACGCCGACGAGATCGTGGTGCTGGCCGCCGGCGAGATCGTCGAACGCGGCCACCACACGGACCTGCTCGCCGCCAATGGCGTCTACGCCGGCATGTGGCGCCGCCAGCAGGCGGAGAAGCAGGACGACGCCCCGCCGGTCACCGAGGCGGCGGAGTAGGTGCTCCAAAAGGCTTGAGCGCCGTGACCGGCTGCCGGTAGGTTCCGCTTCCCGTTGTTGAACCGGGGAGGCGGGGAGACGTCATGATCAAGCCGGATACGCTGAAGGGCATCCGTGTCGTCGAGATGAGCCACATGGTGATGGGGCCGTCCTGCGGCATGTTTCTCGCCATGCTGGGCGCCGAGGTGATCAAGGTGGAGCCGCCCGAGGGCGACCGCACCCGGTTCCTGACCGGCATGGGCACGGGCTTCTTCCCGGTCTTCAACCGCGGCAAGCGCTCCATCACACTGGACCTGAACACCGATGAGGGCATGGCCGCGATGCACGGCCTGCTGGCCACTGCCGACGTGTTTCTGGAAAACTTCAAGCACGGTTCGCTGGCGAAGCGGGGGCTCGACGCCGCGTCGCTCAGGCAGCGCTATCCGAAACTGATCGCGGTGCCGCACAAGGGCTTCGCCAACGGCCCGTACCGCGACCGCACCGCGCTGGACGAGGTGGTGCAGATGATGACCGGCCTCGCCTACATGACCGGGCCGACGGGCCGGCCGCTCCGCGTGGGGTCATCGGCCAACGACATCATGGCCGGGCTGTTCGGCGCGATGGGCGTCATGGCGGCGCTGATGGATCGCGAGAAATCGGGCGAGGGGCGCGAGATCCGGGTCGGCCTGTTCGAGAACTGCCTGCTGCTGGTTGCCCAGCACATGGTCCAGTTCGAGCTGGAGGGTACCGAGGCCCCGCCGATGCCGGAGCGGGATTTCTCCTGGCCGGTCTACGACATCTTCGACACCGCCGACGGCAAGCCGCTCTTCGTCGGAGCGGTCACGCTCGGCCACTGGAACGATCTCTGCGGTCTGCTCGGCCTGACCGATCTGGTCGGGCGCGACGATCTCTCGACCAAGATGCAGCAGATCGAGGCGCGAAGCTGGACCCTGCCGCTCATTGCCGAGGCGATCCGCAGGCATACACTGTCCGAGCTCGAGACGGCGTTCCAGCCTCTCGGCATTCCCTATGCGCCCATTGCCCGGCCGGTCGAGATGTATGACGACCCGCATGTGCGGCGTCCCGGCGGGCTGCTGCCGTCGCGCTATGGCGAGAAGCGCTTCAACGCGCCGGGCCTGCCGCTGGATTACGACAGCGAACCGGTCGGTTTCCATGCGGATGTGCCTGATATCGGTCAGGACACGGAAGCCGTGCTGGGCGATCTGGGGCTTGACCCGGATGCGATCGCGAGGGCATCTGGCCGGAACGAATAATTCGATACAAGGGGAGGATACCGATGAAGAAGCTTCTGATCGCCGCGGTCGCGCTGACCGGCTTTTCGGGGGCGGCGCAGGCCGCCGAGACCATGCGCTGCAGCCACCAGCTGCCGCCGCAGCACCACATCGCCCAGGTGATCGACCGCTGGGCCGCCGAGGTCGAAGCGCAGTCGGAAGGCGAGATCGACGTTCAGGTGTTCGGGGCCAACAGCCTGTCCGGCGCCGGCGAGAACATCCCCTCGGTCGCCAAGGGCAGCTTCGAATGCGCCTTCTCGGTGAACTTCCAGTGGGGCAAGACCCTGCCGATGATGAACGTCACCCTGAAGCCCTATGCGGTCACCGCGCTGGAGACCGTTCAGGGCTGGCCGGACTCCGAGGCGGCGGCCTTCCTGGAAGAGAAGCTGCTGACCAAGGGTGTGCGCAACGTGGCCTGGCTGTTCACCACCCGGATGAGCGCCTACACCTCCAAGGGCAAGGCGCTGCTGGCGCCGGCTGATTTCGAGGGCGTGAAGATCCGCGGTCTCAACCCGATCGTCGATGCCGGCCTGAGCGCTCTGGGCGCTGCGCCGTCGGCCATGTCGGGCTCCAAGGTTTACCAGGCGCTGTCGACCGGCGTCATCGATGCGGGCCTGACCGACATCTCGGCCACCTGGTCGCGCAAGTACTACGAGGTCCAGGACTTCGTTGTCGCCTCGCCGCTGTTCAGCGTCTTCTTCCACGGCTACGTCAATCCGGCCTGGTATGACGGCCTGAACGACAAGGCCAAGGCGGCCCTGGCCGCCGCCGGCAAGAGCGCCGCGAAGTGGGCAGTCGAGGAATCCGAGAAGTCCGCCGGTTCTGCGCCGTATCAGCTGGCGACCAAGAACGTGAAGGTTCACATCCACACCGCGGACGAGATCGCGGCGATGAAGGCCGTCATGGGCCCGGCCTTCGACAAGGCCTTCGCCGAGGAGAGCGGCGAGGACGGCCAGAAGCTGATCGAGCTGGTCAACAAGATCGGCCAGTGAACCACGGGGGAGCGGACGGGCCTGGCGGCAATGCGCCGGCCGGCCCGCCGCCCTCGCTGATCGAACGCGCCGTCGCTCCGCTGGCCAGGCTGGGCGCGGCGTTTTCGGTTCTGGGCGTGCTGCTCATTCTCGCGATCACCGGATACAGCGTCTTCATGCGCTACGTGCTGGGCACGCCGGTCACCTGGACGGATGAGCTCTCGGGCTATCTGGTCGTCGGCATCGTCATGCTGGGCGCGGCCGAGACGCTGCGTCGCGGCGACCACATCAGCGTCGACCTGATTTCCGCCAGACTGTCAGGAATCTGGGCGCGCGTCGCCGGCATCTGGGCCATGGTGGCGGTGATCCTGCTGGTTGTCGCGATCCTGATCAGCTCGATCACGGCGGTGCGGTTCTCCCACGATTTCGGCATCTACTCCGACGGCTATCTGGCGATTGCCATGTGGATCCCGCAGTCGCTGCTGGTCATTGGCTGCGTCCTGATCCTGCTGGTGGCGGCGGCGCGGCTGGTCTCGGTTCTGCTGGCGCGGCGGCCGCGGCAGTGACTCTCGTCCTGATCCTTGTCCTGCTGCTGGTCCTGCTGCTGACCGGCGCGCCGATCTTTGCGGCGCTGGGTCTGGCGTCGCTGATCGTGACGCTGCTGACCGAGGGCCACGTCAACTCCATCGCCGACACCGTCTTCGCCAAGCTGAACAACAACCTGCTGACGGCGATCCCGATGTTCGCCTTCATGGCCTACATCATGATCCGCGCGAAGGTGGTCGACCACCTCTACGAGGCCGCCAACGCGATGGTCCGGCATCTGCCGGGCGGGCTGGGCATCGCCACCGTCCTTTCCTGCACCGTCTTCGCGGCCATTTCGGGCTCGTCGGTGGCGACGGCGCTGACCATCGGCACGGCGGCGATCCCTCAGATGAAGCGCTTCGGCTATCCGTCCCACACCGCCTATGGCGTCATCGCTGCCGGCGGGACGCTGGGCATCCTGATCCCGCCATCGGGGCCGGCGATCCTCTATGCCATCGTAACCGAGGTCTCCATTGGCGCCCTGTTTCTGGCCGGCGTGATACCGGGCGCGATCATGGCGTTGCTGTTCGCGGCGTATTGCGCGGTCAGCGCCATGCGGCGGCGCGACGAACACAAGCCGGAATGGATCGGCTTCCGCGAATGCGCCCGCGCCGTCGGCCGCGCTTTCTGGGCGCTGATGATGCCGCCGGTGGTTCTGGGGGGCATCTATGCCGGTGTCTTCACGGCCTCCGAGGCCGCGGCCATCGGCTGTTTCTACGCGCTGTTCGTCGGCGTCGTGGTCTATCGCAGCTTCGGCTTCCGCGATCTCTGGGAGACGGCCTACGAGACCGTCCGGACCACCGCGATGCTGTTCATGATCCTCGCCGCCGCGGCGATCTTCGGCCATGCGGTGACCATCATCCGGCTGCCGGCGGAACTGGTCGAGGCTGTCGTGGCCTACCAGCTGACGCCCATCATGTTCCTTCTAGCGGTGATGGCCGTGATCTTCGTCCTCGGCATGTTCCTGGAGACGATCTCCATCATCCTGATCACCACGCCCATCGTCTTCCCGGTCCTGCTGCAACTCGGGATCGACCCGATCTGGTACGGCATCCTGCTGATGATCAATCTGGAACTGGCCCTGATCACACCGCCGGTGGGCATGAACCTGTTCGTCATCAAGGGCATCGCCGACGCGCCGCTGATCGAGGTCATCCGCGGGGTGGTGCCGTATGTCGTGCTGCTGCTGGCCGGGCTGGCGCTTGTGCTGCTCGTACCGGAACTCGCCACCTGGCTGCCGGAGAGCGCGGGCTTCGGCTAGGCCGGGTGCACCGACCGCCAGTGCCGGGCGATCTCCTCGCCGGTGCAGACCCAGGCGTCGCCATGGGCGGTCACATGATCCAGGAACCGGGTGAGGCCCCTGATCCGGCCCGGGCGCCCGATGATCCGGTCGTGCAGGCCGATCGACATCATGCGCGGCTGGCCCGCGCGCCCTTCCGCCAGCAGAACGTCGAAGGCGTCCCGCATGTAGCAGTAGAAGTCTTCGGCCGTGCTGAAACCGGAATTTCCGTCGAAGCGGTTGTCGTTGGTCTCGTAGGAGTAGGGGACAACCAGATACGGCTCGCCGCCATCCCGGATCCAGTAGGGCAGTTCGTCGTTCAGGGAGTCCCGGTCGTAGAGGAAGCCGCCATGCTCCCGCAGCAGGTTCCGCGTGTTGGGACTGGGGCTGGCCGGTCATCCAGCCGACAGGCCGCTTGCCCGACAGGGCCTCGATGGCCTCGACCGCGCTGCGGATGTCCTGACGTTCGACCGCGGCGGGCACGTCCTGGTAGTCGATCCAGCGCCAGCCGTGGCTGACGATCTCGTGGCCGGCCGCCACGCAGGCCTCGACGACGTCCGGATTATGGCTGAGGCCGCTGGCGACGGCGAGAATGCTGGCCTTCAGGCCGCGGCTCTCGAAGGCGTCGAGCAGGCGCCAGATGCCGCGGCGGCTGCCGTATTCGAAGGCGGACTCGGCCAGCATGGAGCGCGCGCCGACCACTTCGGGGAATCCGATGTCGGTCAGCATGGCTTCGGAGCGGCTGTCGCCGTGGAGCACGCTCAGCTCGCCACCGCATTCGTAGTTGATAGCGAAGGTGACCGCGATCTTCGCGCCCTCTGGCCATTCCGGGTCCGGCAGGCGGCGCCCGTAGCCGCGGAGATCGCGCGGGTAGTCCGGACGCCAGGTGCCATGGCTCGATGCATCGGTCATGGCGAAAGGCTCCGGTGCCGCGGCAACTCTGTCAATTGCGGAAACGGCAGGGGCCGGACGTCCTGCTGGACGCCCGGCCCCCGGTTCAGGCCGAAATACGGCCAGATCAGCCGATCAGGCCGCCATCGTCGCGGGTGATGGCGATGACCGCCGACCGGGGCAGGCTCTCGCCGCCGCCCGGCCAATGGCTGTCGCCGCGCTCGCCCGGATGCTGGATGCCGATGAACAGCGTCCGCCGGTCAGCCGCCCAGGCGAAGCCTGTGACCTCGCACTCCTTCGGGCCGACCATGAAGCGGCGGATTTCGCCGCTGACCGGGTCGCCGACCAGCATCTGGTTGTTGCCCTGACCGGCGAAGTCCTTGGCGTTGGAGTAGTTGCCGTCGGTCTGGATCCAGAGCAGGCCGGTCGAAATCGAAGGCGAGACCGTCCGGCGAATTGAACATGTTCTCGGCCGTCACGTTCTTCGATCCGGCATAGACGTCGTTGTGAACCGTCGGGTTGCCGGCGATCACGTAGAGGTCCCAGGCGAAGCCGGTCGCGGTGTGGTCGTCATTGTCGGCCACCCAGCGCACGATCTGGCCGTAATTGTTGCCCTCGCGCGGGTTCGGGCCGTTCACCGGCGCCTCGTCGCCGCCGGCATTCGGCTTGACGCCGCGGTTCTTGTTGTTGGTCAGGCAGCAATAGGCTTCGACCTTGTTGGGGTTGGCCGCGACCCATTCGGGACGGTCCATGGTCGTGGCGCCGACCTTCGACGCGGCCTGGCGGGTATGGATCAGGATCTCCGCCTCGGTCATGCCGGTGGCCGCCGGAGTAAGCTCGACCCATTCGCCGCGGCCGTCGTCGGAGAACTTCGCGACGAACAGCGCGCCGGTCTCCAGCAGGTCGGCATTGTCGCCGCCGGCGGAATACTTGCCGGCCGAGACGAACTTGTAGAGGAACTCGCCCCGCTCGTCGTCGCCCAGGTAGACCACGACATGGCCGTTGTTGGCGATCACCAGCTCGGCGTTCTCATGCTTGAAGCGTCCCAGCGCGGTGCGCTTCTTCGGCGTCGAGGACGGATCGAAGGGGTCGATCTCGACGATGTAGCCGGCCCGGTTGGGCTCGTTCGGGTGCTTGGCGATGTCGAAGCGCTCGTCCGCCGAGGCCCAGTTGTAGCCCCAGTCCTTCGGACCGATGCCGTAGCGGGAGAAGCCTTCCGGCAGGGCGATCGGCTTCTGGTCCAGCGCCTTCTCCGACGAGGAGAAGTAGCCGTTGAAGTTTTCCTCGCAGGTCAGATAGGTGCCCCAGGGCGTGCGGCCGATGCCGCAGTTGTTCCAGGTGCCAAGGGCCATCGTGCCGGCCGGATCGGCTGCGGTCTTCATCAGGTCATGTCCGGCGGCGGGGCCGGTGATCTGCATCGGCGTCTGCGGCGTGATCCGGCGGTTGAACTCGCTGTCCTTCACGATCGACCAGGCGCCATTCTGCTGGGCGACTTCGACAATCGAGATGCCATGCGCCATCATGCCCTTCAGGGCGGCTTCGGCGTCGGCGGGCTTGCCCTCGGTGTTGCCGAAGATGATGCCGGTGTTGGTGTACTCGTTATTCACGGCAAGGATGTAGCGGCCGCCCTTGTTGAACAGCGCCATGCCGTCATTGTTGTCGCCGAAGGCGCGGGCCTGGCTCTCGGAGGTGCCGCGGGTGGCGTCGTCGAACTCGGGCACGTCCGACCACATCGGATCGCCCCAGCGGACGACGGTGTGCCAGCTGTAGCCCTCCGGCACGGTGATGGTGTCATCGCTGTTCGCAGCGACAGCCTTGAAGCCGAGGCGCGAGGCGGCGTGCGCGGCCGCTTCGGCCGTCCGGGTGAGGGCCGTCGTGCCCAACAGCAGCGCGGTGGCGCCCAGCGCGGCGGCGCCGCCCAGGAAGCCGCGGCGGGCCATGCGGCGTTCGACGACCCGGTCGAAATCGGTGATCGCCGGCGGCGGATTATTGATCTCGTCGAACTCGTCGAAGCTGAGTTCGGAAGCGGTGACGTCTGACATCACGGTCTCCATCAAAGGACAAGTATAGATGCACGGCGCGGGATCCCCATCACCGCGGTGCTCGTCCGAGGATTAAGGCGTCAATGCTTCAGATGAATGACAAGAGGCAGGCCTGCCGGCCGGTTTCGCCGGCGTCAGCCGGCGGGCAGAATCCGTGCTTCGGGAAGCTGGACCGCTGCCGTCGTGCCTTGTCCTGGCCGGCTCTTCACCTCGAACGCGCCGTCATGGAGCTCAACCAGGGATTTCACGATCGGCAGGCCCAGTCCGGTGCCCTGATGGGGCCGCGCGTGAGCGCTCGCCACCTGGCCGAACGGGGTCAGCGCCTGCACGATCTCGTCATCGGTCATGCCGACGCCGGTGTCCTCCACGGCAATGCCGAGTGCGCCGGTATCATGGCGGCTCAGGACGATACGGATCTTGCCGCCACGGGGCGTGAACTTGATCGCATTGCTCAGCAGGTTGAACAGAATCTGCTTGATCAGCCTCGGGTCGGCACGACAGCACATGTCCGGCGCATCGGTATCATCGACTTCGAGTGTGACTTTCGCTTCCGCCGCGCGGTGAGAGACGATGCGAAGGCAGTCGGCGATCAGGTCCGACAGCCCGAAAGCCTCTTCGTGCAGCTCGAGCTTGCCGGCCTCGAGCTTGGAGAGGTCCAGAAGGTCGTTGATGATCTGCAGCAGGTGCCGGCCACTGCCGTGAATGTCCTGGGCATATCCAAGATATTTGGGCGACCCGACGGGACCCGCCATCTCCCGTGAAATCATCTCGGAAAAGCCGATGATGGCGTTGAGCGGGGTGCGGAGTTCGTGACTCATGTTGGCGAGGAACTCGCTCTTGGCGCGGTTCGCCAGGTCGGCTGCCCGCATGCTGTCCTGCAGCGCCTGTTCCTGTCGACGCCGTTCGGTCACGTCTCGGGCGACGAACAGCGTGAGATCGTTGCCGGCGAAGCTGATGTCGCGGGCGGAGACGGCGATCTGCTTGCTGCCGCCGCCGGCGAGGTTGATGACCGTGTCAATTTCGGAGTGGTCCTGGCTCTGACGTGCCTGCAGGGCAAGCTGCCGTGCAATGCCAGGGTCGGCGAGCAATGACAGTTCTTCTCCCGTGCGGCCGATCACCTTGTCGCGGTCATGCCCTGTCACGTCCAGAAAGCTTTCATTGACGTCGACGATGCGCCCGTCGGAGCGGCTGGCCAGCAGCATCATGTCCGGACAGGCCCGGAACAGGACGCCGAACAGTTCCTCCGACCGGCGCAGCGACTCCTCGGCGTGCTTTCGCGCCGTGATGTCGACCAGCCAGGCCAGCGATGCGGGTTTGCTGCCCCAGGTGATTTCGGACGTGAAGCACTCGACCCAGATCACGCCGCCATCCAGACGTACCATCCGGAACTCGTAGGTGCCGGGGCTGACGCCACCGGCCATCCGCGCGGACTGACGCCGGTAGACCATCTCGCGATCGTCGGGGTGCGTGTGATCCGCGTGAGCGCCGTCGCGGCGCATGTGTTCCAGGGACTTGTAGCCGAGCATCGGCGCCAGGGCAGGGTTTGCGTAGACCACCCGCTTGCCGACGGTGACCGTGGCGGCCTGCCGGGCGCCCTCGACGATCTGACGCAGCTTTAGTTCGGCGCGTCGTAGGGTTTCCGCCTCGTCTGCGCTGAGTGACAGAAACGCGCCGCCATCGTTCCCGCACTGGATGCGCACAGGAACCCAGCCGCCGTCTGCGCGGCGCATCCGGACCTTCAGCCGGCCCGTGTCCTTGTCGGCGGTCCGGGCCCATTCCGTGGTCATGCGGGCGAAGGCGCGATCATCGGGATGAATCTGGTCAAGAAGGCGTTCGGTTGGGATGAAGAATCGCCCGGATTTTGCAGGAAGATCGTCAAGACCGAGCAACAACGCCAACTCGCCGGGCATATCCAGGCCAATCTGCCCGGCTTCTCGGCATCGGCATTCAGCAGGCTTGCCGATATCCTTGATGTTCAGGACACCTGAGGGGCTGTCTCCATCGCCTGCCGGCCTGAGGGTCGATCTCTTCATCATACGCGGTTCCCGGTACGCGCCCCCTTCTGACGAGGGCTTAGGCATCTCGCTCCCGTTGCAGTCATTCTGGTGCCCGGATCGTTCCGGTTTGCGACTGCTTGATCTGTCAAGATAGTGCATCATTCGTAAACAAACTGCTCATTCGTCGATCATTGCATGCAACCGCCAGCGACGCATGCATGCCATTGCAACGGCCTGGCATGGACACGGTTTCCCGCCGCGCGAACTTGTCCTAAAGAAGCTCCATGACTGACAATCTCCGCATCGCGCTGGCCCAGGCCAATCCCACCGTGGGCGACATCCAGGGCAATCTGGAACTGGCCCGGCAGATCCGTTCCGAAGCTTGGGAAATGGGCGCGGATCTGGTGGTCTATCCGGAGCTGTTCCTGATCGGCTACCCGCCCGAGGATCTGGTGCTGAAGACAGCGTTCCAGGACGACGCCATCAAGGCGGCACAGACGCTTGCCGCCGAAACGGCCGACAATGGCCCGGCGCTGCTGATCTCGACCTGCTGGCGCGAGGGCGGGCATCTCTACAATTCGGCGCTGCTGATGGACGAGGGCCGCATTCTCGCCGCCCGGCACAAGCACGACCTGCCCAATTACGGCGTCTTCGACGAGAAGCGTCTGTTCGCGCAGGGGCCCTTGCCCGGCCCTGTCAATTTCCGTGGCGTCCGCATCGGCGTACCGATCTGCGAGGACATCTGGAAGCCGGACGTCATCGAGTGCCTTCAGGAGACCGGCGCGGAGATCCTGATCGTGCCGAACGGGTCGCCCTTCGAGGTCGACAAGTCGGACACCCGCCTCAACCACGTGGTCGCGCGGGTCACCGAATCCGGCCTGCCGCTGGTCTATCTCAATCAGGTCGGCGGGCAGGACGAGCTTGTCTTCGACGGCGGGTCCTTCGTGCTCAACGCCGACCGGACCGTCGCGGCCCAGATGCCGGAGTTCGAGAGCGCGATTTCCCTGACCGAATGGACACGCAAGCCGGAAGGCTGGGTCTGCATCCGCGGCCAGGATGCGCCGCCGCGAAGCCGCAACGAAGCGATCTACCGCGCCTGCATGCTCGGGCTCCGTGATTACGTCAACAAGAACGGCTTTCCGGGCGTCGTGCTCGGCATGTCCGGCGGCATCGACAGCGCGCTCTCGGCCGCCATGGCCGTCGACGCGCTGGGGCCGGACCGGGTCTGGTGCGTCATGCTGCCGTCCAAATACACCAGCCAGTCCAGTCTGGACGACGCAGCCGACGCCGCGAAGATGATGGGCTGCCGCATCGACACGGTCTCGATCGCCGAGAGTGTCGACGCGCTGGAAGGCTCGCTGGGCAACCTGTTCGCCGAGAAGCAGCCCGACATCACCGAAGAGAACATCCAGTCCCGCGCCCGCGGCCTGTTGCTGATGGCGATTTCCAACAAGTTCGGACACATGCTGCTGACGACAGGCAACAAGTCGGAGATGTCGGTCGGCTACGCCACCATCTACGGCGACATGGCCGGCGGCTATTCGGTGCTGAAGGATCTCTACAAGACGACGGTCTTTGCGCTCTCGGACTGGCGCAACCACCACAAGCCCTCCGATGGGCTGGGCCCAGACGGGCCAGTGATGCCGCAGAACATCATCGACAAGCCGCCGTCGGCCGAACTCCGCCCCGACCAGAAGGACGAGGACAGCCTGCCGCCCTACGATGCGCTGGACGACATTCTCGAGTGCCTGGTCGAGAAGGAAATGGCTTTCGAGGGCATTGTCGCCCGCGGCCACGATCCGGCGACCGTGAAGCGGATCGAGCACCTGCTCTACATCGCCGAGTACAAGCGCCGCCAGGCGCCGCCGGGCGTGAAGATCACCACGAAGAATTTCTGCCGCGACCGGCGCTATCCGATCACCAACCGCTTCCGGGACGCGGTGTGACGCCGAAGGTCCGTTTCGCGCCCAGCCCGACTGGTCTCCTGCATCTCGGCAACATCCGCGCGGCGGTGATCAACTGGCTGCACGCGCGGCGCGAGGGCGGGCATTTCCTGCTGCGCATCGACGACACCGACGAGGCGCGGTCGACGAAGGCGTTCGAGGACGCGATCCTCCGCGATCTCGAATGGCTCGGCCTGGACCGGGACAGCTTCGAGCGTCAGTCGGACCGGACGGCCAGCTATGAAGCCGCGGTCGCAAGCCTGAAGGCCGATGGCCGGCTCTATGCCTGTTACGAAACGCCGGAGGAACTGGAACGGAAACGCGGCCTTCAGCGCGCTGCGGGCCGGCCGCCGGTCTATGATCGTGCCGGACTGAACCTGACCGCCGAACAGCGCGCATCGTTCGAAGCCGAAGGGCGCCGGCCGCACTGGCGGTTCCTCATGAAGCAGGAGCGGGTGGTCTGGCAGGACCTCGTGCGCGGCAATCAGGAGATCGATGCGGCGTCGCTGTCGGACCCCGTGCTGATCCGCGAAGACGGGCGGCCGCTCTATACGCTGACCTCGGTCGTCGACGACGGCGAGCTCGGCATCAACGAGATCATCCGGGGCGAGGATCACGTCGCCAATACGGCGGCACAGATCCAGCTGTTCGAGGCGCTGGGGCACTCGGCGCCCGCATTCGGCCATTTCCCGCTGATCGTCGATGCCGACGGTGCGCCGCTGTCGAAGCGCGCCGGCAGCCTGACGGTCGAATCTCTTCGGAGAGAGAGATCGAGCCGGAGGCCATTGTCAGCCTGCTCGCCAGGCTCGGGACCTCCGCGCCCGTGGTGCTGTTCCCCGACAACCACGCGGCGGCGGAGGCGTTCGATCTCGGCCTGTTCAGCCGTGCCGCCGCCCGCTTCGAGGAGCGGGAACTCGAAAAGCTGTCCGCGGAGAAGCTTCACGCCCTTAAGGCAGATGCTGCGGTCGCGCGGCTCGGCGACGACCGACCGGCGACCCGGTCGATCTGGGAAGCGGTCTCGCAGAACGTCGAACGGTTCTCGGATTTCCGCCGCTGGGTCGGGATTGTCGAGGGCGAGATCGAGCCGGCGATCGAGGATCCCGACTTCTGCGCTGCGGCCGCCGCGCTGCTGCCCGAAGGCGAACTGACGGAAGACAGCTGGGGCGCCTGGACGGGCGCGATCAAGGCCGACACCGGGCGCAAGGGTAAGCAACTCTTCATGCCGTTGCGGCAGGCTCTCACCGGTCTGGGACATGGACCGGAAATGAAAAAGCTGCTACCGCTCATCGGCCCGGCGAAGGCTGCGGCGCGTTTGCGCGGCGAAATCGCCTGAATATCAACAATTTGAACTCGATTGCTGAAGCGATGGCCAAGGAACGACTCTATTTGTTCGACACGACTTTGCGCGACGGTGCGCAGACTCGCGGCGTTGATTTCTCTGTCGAGGACAAGCGCAACATTGCCGAGGCGCTGGATCATCTGGGCATTGACTACATCGAGGGCGGCTGGCCGGGCGCAAACCCCACGGATACGGCCTTCTTCGCCAATCCGCCGAAGCTGCACCGCTCGAAACTGGTCGCCTTCGGTATGACCAAGCGCGCCGGGCGTTCTGTATCGAACGATCCGGGCCTGTCCGAGGTTCTGAACGCCGGGTCCGACGCAATTTGTCTGGTCGGCAAGGCCTGGGACTTCCATGTCGAACTCGCATTGGGCATTTCGCTGGAGGAGAACCTGATCTCGATCCGCGAGAGCATCGAGGGTGGCGTCGAGCGCGGCCGCGAGGCCATGTTCGACGCGGAGCACTTCTTCGACGGCTATCGCGACAATCCGGAATATGCCCTGGCCTGCCTGAAGGCCGCGCTGGACGGCGGCGCGCGCTGGGTCGTGCTCTGCGACACCAATGGCGGCACGCTGCCGGTCGATGTGCAGCGGATCGTCGGCGAGGTGGTGAAGCACGTGCCGAAGGAGAAGATCGGTATCCACGCCCACAACGACACCGAGAACGCTGTCGCTAACAGTCTGGCCGCCATCGCGGCCGGGGCGCGGCAGGTGCAGGGCACGCTGAACGGCCTCGGCGAGCGCTGCGGCAACGCCAACATGATGTCGGTGATCCCCTCGGTGATGCTGAAGCCGAGCTACGCACAGCATCTGGAAACCGGCATCTCCCAGGCCGGGCTTCGTCAATTGACGCCGACATCGCGTCTGCTGGACGAACTGCTGAACCGCGCCCCGAACCGGCACCAGGCTTATGTCGGCGACAGCGCCTTCGCCCACAAGGGCGGGCTGCATGTCTCGGCGGTGCAGAAGGACCCGAAGACCTACGAGCACATCGAGCCGGGCGTGGTCGGCAACCGGCGCCATGTGCTGGTGTCAGATCAGGCCGGCCGGTCCAACATCCTGGCCCGTCTGGAAGAGGCTGGTATCGAGGTCGCGCCGGACGATCCGCGCGTGGCGCGGCTGCTGGAGACCGTCAAGCAGCGCGAGTTCGAGGGCTATTCCTATGACGGGGCCGAGGCCAGCTTCGAGCTGATGGCGCGCCGCGCGCTCGGCCAGGTGCCAGACTACTTCAAGGTCGACCGCTTCCGGGTGCTCGTCGAGCGCCGCTACAACGCGCGCGGCCAGCTCATCACCGTCTCCGAAGCGACCGTGAAGATGGTCGCCGGCGGGCAGGAGAAGCTCACGGTCGGCGAGGGCAACGGGCCGGTCAACGCCCTGGACATGGCGCTGCGCGACGGCCTGGTGGGCCTCTACGACGAACTCGGAGACCTCCGGCTGGTGGACTACAAGGTCCGCATCCTGAACGGCGGCACCGAGGCCGTGACCCGCGTCCTGATCGAGAGCGCCGACGCGAGCGGTGAGCGCTGGTTCACTGTCGGCGTCTCGCCCAACATCGTCGAGGCCAGCTTCGACGCGCTGCACGATTCCATCACCTACAAGCTCTACCGCGACGGCGCGCGCGTCGCGCCGCAGCTCGCGGCGGAGTAGGGGGTATGGGGGCCGTGCCTGGGAAACACCTGATCCGCCCCGGGACTTGATCCCGGGGTCCAGATCGACGTTGCCGCCGGAGCCGATTTCGAGATGTCTGTCGCCCGTCATCTGAGCCGCAATGGGTTGCGGGATCGAGTCCCGCAACGGGTGGGAGACTAGAACTTGGCCGGAACCGACCGCCGTCTGCAGGACCGGGCGCTGCCTCAGCCTGCCGTGATCCTCGTCCGTCCGCAGATGGGCGAGAACATCGGCGCGGCGGCTCGGGCGATGCTGAATTTCGGGCTGGGCGAGATGCGCATCGTCGATCCGCGCGACGGCTGGCCGAACGAGGCGGCTCGGGCCATGGCCTCGCGCGCCGACGAGGTGCTGGACAACGCGCAGGTCTTCGATACCACCGCCGAGGCCATCGCGGACCTGCATCAGGTCTACGCCACGACTGCCCGCGGCCGTGAGATGTCGAAGCCGGTGCTGAGGCCCTCCGAGATGGCGGCGCACGGCGTCGGCGCCGTACATGCTGGCCAGAAGGTCGGCATCCTGTTCGGCGGCGAGCGGGCCGGTCTGGACAATGACGATGTCGCACTGGCCCGTGCGGTTGTTCAGGTGCCGGCGAACCCTGCCTTCTCATCGCTGAACCTGGCCCAGGCCGTGCTGCTCTGCGCCTATGAGTGGCGTCAGGCGGCGGCGGAAGGCGGCGCCGGGAGCTTCGACGAACAGGATCCCCCGGTGGCGGCGGCGCAGATGACCGCCTTTCTGGATTTCCTCACCCGCGAACTGGATACGGCCGGCTTCTTCAATCTGATCGGCGACAAGCGGCCGACCATGCTGCGCAACCTGCGCGCCCTGTTTCACCGTGCAGAGCTGCGCGATCACGAGGTGCGGACGCTGTTCGGCATGATCCGCAGCCTGTCGGGTCACCGGCAGGGCGTCCGGAAGCCTGAGCAAGACGGCGGTTGACAGGCCGGAAACCGCGGCCTATAGCACCGCCTTCCCGCGGCCGGAACGCACCGGCTGTCGTTATATGTTACACCGAACGAAGTAGGTTGCCCCTATGTCGAAGCGCGTCAGTGCGAAATACAAACTCGATCGCCGTATGGGCGAAAATCTCTGGGGCCGTCCGAAGAGCCCGGTGAACAAGCGGGACTACGGCCCAGGCCAGCATGGCCAGGCCGGCAAGCGCAAGAAGATCTCCGACTTCGGCCTGCATCTGCGCGCGAAGCAGAAGCTGAAGGGCTATTACGGCTCGATCACCGAGAAGCAGTTCCGCCGCATCTATAACGAGGCCGTCCGCCGCAAGGGCGACACCTCGGAGAACCTGATCGGCCTGCTGGAGAGCCGTCTGGACGCGCTGGTCTACCGCATGAAGTTCGTGCCGACCGTTTTCGCCGCGCGTCAGTTCGTCAACCACGGCCACGTCATGGTCAACGGCCGCAAGGTCAACATCCCCAGCTACCGCTGCAAGCCGGGCGACGTCGTCGAGATCCGCGAGAAGTCCCGCCAGATCAACCTGGTGCTGGACGCCGTCGACTCCCCGGAGCGCGATCTGCCCGACTACATCAATGTCGACCACGACAAGATGAAGGGCGAGTTCACCCGTGTGCCGAAGCTGGCCGACGTGCCCTACGCCGTCGCAATGGAACCGAACCTGGTGGTCGAGTACTACTCGCGCTAAGTCAGCGGTTCACCGACGAATTCGGAAGCGGCGCCGGAGCAATCCGGCGCCGTTTTCTATTGGGCCGCCGCCCGCTTCACCGCGTCGATGGCGTCGGGGTTGGTCAGCGCCGAGAGGTCGCCTGTGGGTTCGTCCAGCACCAGCGCCCGGATGACCCGGCGCATGATCTTCAGCGAACGCGTCTTCGGCAGGTCGTCCACGAACAGCACCCGCTTGGGCTGGAAGGCCTTGCCGAGGCCGTTCACGACCGCGCCCGACAGTTCGGCCGCCAATGCGTCCGAGGCCTGCTGACCGTCGCTCAGAACGGCTGCGATCAGCACAGCCTCGCCCTTGATCGGGTCGGGCAGGGCGACGGCGGCGGCCTCGGCGACCTTGCCGGTGGCCATGACAAGCCCCTCGATCTCCGCCGGGCCGGCCCGCTTCCCGGCGACCTGGATCGTGTCGTCGGAGCGGCCATGGACGTACCAGAGCCCGTCCTCATCGCGGCTGGCCCAGTCGCCGTGCCGCCAGAGATCGGGGAACATCGACCAGTAGGTCTCGATGTAGCGGTCCGGATCCTTCCAGATGCCGCGTGAGAGGCCGATGGACGGATTGCGCAGAACCAGTTCCCCGACCTCGCCGGGGCCGACGGGCTCGCCCTGACCGTTGACGATATCGGTGCCCATGCCGGGCAACGGGGCCGCGAAGCAGCAGGCCCGTTGCGGCGTCAGCACGTCACCGGCGACGAAACCGCCGCCGATCTCGGTGCCGCCGCAGACATTGATGATCGGGCATCGCCTGCCGCCGGCATGTTCGGAGAACCAGTGCCAGGCTTCTTCGGTCCAGGGCTCGCCGGTCGAGGCGAGGATGCGGACCGATGACAGATCGTGTTTCGCCACCTCCTCGGGGCCGTAGCGCATCAGGCCGCGAACGGCGGTCGGCGCAATGCCGAAGAAGGTGGCGCCATGCTCGGCGGCGACGCGCCAGATCCGCCCCTTGTCCGGCCAGTCAGGCGTGCCCTCGGCCAGGATGAAGGCCGCGCCGGTGTAGAGGGTGCCGGTCATGGAGTAGGGGCCGGTCACCCAGCCGAAATCGGCCAGCCACAGCAGCCGGTCGTCGGGACGCAGGTCGAAGCTGGTGGAGAAATCGAGCGCCGCCTTGATGGACAGACCGCAATGGGTCAACACCACGCCCTTGGGACGGCCCGTGGTGCCGGAGGTGTAGGCGATCATCACTGCCTGGTCGGCATCGACCTGAACCGGATCGACCTCCGCGCCCGAGGTGTCCAGGTCGGACCAGAGCACGTCCCTGCCCGGTTGCATCCCGGCGCCGGCTTCGGTCGTCTGAAGGACGATGATGGTCTTCAGCGTCGGGATCTCGGCGGCTGCCCGGTCGATGACCTCCTTCATCGGTATGTCGGCGCCGCGCCGCTTCGCCGAATCGACGGTGATGGTGGCGACGGCATCGCAGTCGTTCAGCCGCTTGGCGATGGCCTCGGCGCCGAAGCCGGAGAAGAGCGGCGAGATGATCGCGCCGATCCGCGCGATGGCGAGGAAGGCGACCACGGTCTCGGGCAGGATTGGCATGTAGACGCCGACGGCATCGCCGGGCTTCACGCCCAGCGCCGTCAGGCCGGCCCCGAGTTCCCGGACTTCCCGGTCGAGATCGGCGTAGGACAGCCGGCGGACGCTGTCGTCCTCACCGTGCCATACGATCGCGTCCTGGTCCCAGACGGGTGTGCCGCGGTGGCGGTCCAGGATCGCATCGGTGAAGTTCATCGTGCCGCCAACGCACCATTTCGCCCAGGGCTTGCCATCGGAGACGTCCAGCACCTTGTCGTAGGGCTTGCCGAAGCGGATGCCGAGTTCGGCGATGGCCGCGTTCCAGAACCAGGTCGGGTCTGCGTTGCTGCGGGCCAGCAATTCCTTCTCGTCAGCGCAACCGAGCGCCCTTGCGAACGCCGGCAGACGGGCGTTGTCGGTGTACTCGGGCGTCGGCACCCATGTGTAGTTGTCGGCCATCGGCTGCGTCTCCCCTTGCGCCGTTTGTCTCCCCGCGCCGATTATGACGGCCGGATTCCATGGCGTTAAGGGGGAGGAAACATGGCTGGCTGGACCGAGACCTTCAGGGGTGTGATCTATCCATGGAACTGTGACCACATGGGCCACATGAACGTGATGTATTACGTCAACTTCTTCGATCAGGCGGCGTGCCACCTGATTTCGGCCTGCGGCTTCAAGTGGACGACGATGGGCGAAGAGGGCATCGGGTTCGCCGACGTGAAGCATGTCATCGAGTACAAGGCGGAGCAGAAGGTCGGCAGTCCGATCGTGGTCGAAAGCGGCATCGTCAAGCGGGGCCGCACATCGCTTGTCGCCGCGCATCGGATGCTGAACCCGGAGAACGGCGAACTGGCCGCCACGATGGAGGTCACGACCATCCTCTTCGATCTGAAGGCGCGCAAGTCGATGCCGTTGCCGGAAGACACCTGGCCCCTGATCGACGGTCTGCTGGTCGAGCCCGAATGAAGCGGATCCTGCTGATCGAGCCGATGCATCCGGCCGGCCCTGACCTTGCGGCGGCCCGTGGCGGCTTCGAGGTCGTGGTCGCGCCGGATCCACGGCCGGAGACGCTGAAGCGACTGGTCGGCGATGTCCACGCCATCGGCGTCAGGATCGCGCCGCTCCGGCGGGAGGTGCTGGAAGCCGCGCCGATGCTGGAGATCGTCTCCCGCCACGGCGTCGGTTGCGACAATGTCGATGTCGAATACCTGACGGCGCGCGGCATTCCGGTCGCCATTGCTGCGGGCGCCAATGCCGATTCAGTGGCCGAACACACGTTGATGCTGATGCTGGCCGGGACGCGCAACCTGATCCGGCAGGACCGGGCGGTGCGCAGCGGCCGTTTCGCCGACCGTGACGGACTGGTCGGCGGCGACCTGACCGGCGCGCACGCACTTATCGTTGGCTTCGGCCGCGTCGGGCAGCGGGTTGCGCGGCTCTGCAGGGCGTTCGGCATGCGGGTCACTGTCGCCGATGTCGCGCTCGACCGGGACCTTGCCGGGTCGATGGGCTGCGCGGCCGTCACGGACTTCCGCGAGGGGCTTGGCGAAGCCGATTTCGTGTGCATGCACCTGCCGCTGAACGCCGACACGCGCCACGCCATGAGCGGCGCGGAGTTCGCCCGCATGAAGACCGGCGCGGTTCTGGTGAACTGCGCCCGTGGCGGCGTTGTGGACGAGATGGCGCTGGTCGATGCCCTGGAGTGTGGCCGCGTCGCCTGTGCCGGAATCGACGTGTTCGATCAGGAACCGCCGCCGGCGGATCACCCGCTGCTCGGCCGCGACGACGTCGTGCTGACACCGCATACGGGTGCGGCGTCGCGCGGTGCGATGCGGGAGATGTCGCGCATGACCTTCCGGAACATTCTGGACTTCTACGACGGGCGTCTGCGGGAGGACTGCACGTTCAACGGCGCGGCGTTGAGGGCCGCGTAGCTGCGGTCTTCAGGTCCGGCGGTGTCTCGGGATCTCGGCGATGTCGAACCAGTAGTCCTCGATGGTGCGGACCAGATCCCGCATGGCCGAAGGGGTCATCGGCTTGCTGATGAAGGAATTCGCGCCCATGGCGTAGCAGCGGGAGACATCGACCTGGTCGCGCGAGGTCGTCAGCATGACAATCGGAATGTCGGCAAGATCCGGGTCTCTCCGGACCTGATCCAGCGCTTCGAAGCCGTTCATCATCGGCATGTTGATATCGAGCAGGATGATGTGCGGGCGCGGATTGGCGCCGCTGTCGCTGTAGGCGCCGCGATTGTGGAGATAGTCCAGCATCTCGCGGCCGTTCCCGACGGCGTGGAAATCCTTGATCAGACGGCCTTCCTGAAAGGCGCGCCGGGTGAGGAAGATATCGTCGGGGTCGTCATCCACCATCAGGATGACGATCCGCTCGTCTCGCCCGAAGGACGCCGGGTCTTCCACCGATGTCACAGCCGATCTCACGCCCCAGTGTTCCTCGGTCCGGTTTCGCTCACCGTTGTCTTCTAGCCCAGAATTTATTGATCAATCAATGGTCGTGCGAAAAACAGGGTAGCAAGGTGCTTCAGGCGGGCATCGACGGCATCGCTTGCGAGATAGGGCCGGCCGCTGGGCATCTGCAGGGTGAGCACGTTGTCGGACAGGGAAAGACTGAAGTCCTGCAAAGAGTTGCGGCCGCCGCCGCCAAGGGTCAGCGCCAGCCGCATGGCCGCGCCAATGCGGTCCGCCGCCAGCAATTCCTTCTCGCCCAGCAGCGTTCGGGCGTCGCGGATCGCCTCGTCGCCGGCCTTGTGCGAGTAGCGCCGCAGCACCGAGATCGAGATGAAGGTCCGTTCGGCGTGGTTCAGCGCCAGCAGCGGTGCGCGCAGGACGCGGCGGTAGGATTGTGTCGCCCGGTAATCGGGATGGGTCCGCCAGCCGGTGTCGCAGAGCAGACAGGCTGCGAGGCGGAGCCGCCGCTGCCAGTCTGTCTCGTCGGTGAAGAGCGGCGAGATCCAGTCGAACACGGCCTTGCCGGTCTCGTCGCTGAACCGCGCTTCCTGTGCCGCGATGGCCCTGACGCCGGCAATGAGGGGATCCTGGGCCCGGACGTCGGCGTCCAGGCCTTCCAGATAGGCGCCTTCGCGGACGCCGTGGGCGCTGAAGATGATCCGCGCCGGATCGATGAAGCCGACAAGGTGTTTCAGCACCATCGAGGCGGCGGGCAGTACCTGGAGGCGGCGTTTGGAGACGCCGTGCTCGCCGGCCAGGGAGTCCGGGTGCTGTCCGGCGATGAGGTCGGCGAGATCGAGCGCGCGTGCCGCCGTCATCTGGTAGCCGTGAATGATGTTCAGGCCGTAATTGCGCATCGCGATGTCGATCTTCGCGAAGGCGCGCCAGGTGCCGCCGACCAGATAGAGATTCTCGGTCTTGCCGTCGCCCAGCCAGTTGGGGCGGGAGAGTTCCTCGGCGACGCGCTTGCTGATCTGGTCCGCCTGGTTGTCGTCGTCGGCGAACTGCAGCGGTCCGAGGGGCAGGCTGATGCCGCGGCCGGGTACGCCGCCGCCGACTTCCGCCAGTTCCAGGCTGCTGCCGCCCATGTCGCCAACGAGGCCCTCGGCCTCCGGGATGCCGAACAGGACGCCCTGTGCGGCAAGGTGGGCTTCTTCCTCGCCGCTGAGGACCCTCAACTCGACACCGGTCTCCCGTGCCGCACGTTCGACGAAATCGGGTCCGTCATCGGCGTCGCGCACCGCCGCTGTGGCGAAGGCGTTGACCCGGCGTGCGCCCAGGCAACTGGCCATCCAGCTGAACCGGCGGAGCGTGCGGATCGCATGTTCGACACCCTCCGCGTTCAGGTGCCCGGTCGCGGATACGCCGCGGCCCAGCGCGCAGAAGGCCTTCTCGTTCAGCATGGCAAGTGGCGCGCGCTCGCAATCGCCGAAGATCACCAGGCGCACGGAATTGGATCCAACGTCGATGACCGCGGTGCGGTCGGTCCTGGCGGCGGTCATGGTGTCGGGCATGAAAGTCCGTCAGTCGTCGTCCAGCTTCAACATGACCGGACCCCCGCTTCGCGTCAGGGCCTTGCCTCGGCCCGACAGGCTGGGGTTCGTCATGAAATATTCATGCGCACTGAAGCCGTCCCCGTCCACCTCTAATCTGTGATACTCGCCATTCGACTGGAGTTCCCAGCTCTGCAGGTCATCCTTCAGGTTGGCGACCATGATCTGATCCAGAACCTGGGCGTGTACGGTCTCGTTCCTGATCGGCACCATCGTCTCGACACGCCGGTAGAGGTTTCGCGGCATCCAGTCGGCCGAGGTGATGTAGACCCGAGCCTTCCGGTTGGGCAGGTCCGCGCCATTGCCGAAGACGACGATGCGGGAATGCTCGAGGAAGCGGCCGATCAGGCTGCGCACGCGGATGTTCTCCGACAGCCCCGGCACGCCCGGCCTGAGGCAGCAGATGCCGCGGATCACCAGTTCGATCTCCACGCCGGCCTGGCTGGCCTCGTAGAGGGCGTCGATCACGGTGGTGTCGACCAGGCTGTTCATCTTGCCCCATATCAGGGCGGGGCGGCCGGCCTTCGCATGGGCGATCTCGGCCTGGATCTCCTGCAGGATCCGTTCGTGCATCGTGTGCGGCGAGTAGGCGATCTCCTTCAGGTTCTCTGGCCGGGCGTAACCGGTCAGGAAGTTGAAGATCGCCGCCGCCTCACGGCCGAGCTGCGGGTCTGCGGTGAAATAGGAGAGGTCCGTGTAGATCTTGGCCGTGATCGGGTGGTAGTTGCCGGTCCCGAAATGGGCGTAGGTCTTGAGCTCGTCCTTCTCTCGGCGGACCACCAGCGAGATCTTGGCGTGGGTCTTCAGCTCGACGAAACCGTAGACGACCTGCACGCCGGCCCGTTCCAGATCGCGGGCCCATCGGATGTTGGCGGCCTCGTCGAAGCGGGCCTTCAGTTCGACCATCGCGGTGACGGATATGCCGGCCTCTGCCGCTGCGATCAGAGCCTGGACGATCGGTGAGTTGTCGGAGGTGCGGTAGAGCGTCTGCTTGATGGCGACCGTGTTGGGGTCTTCCGCCGCCTGGCGGATGAACTGCACGACGACGTCGAAGCTCTCATAGGGGTGATGGACGATGATGTCCTTGGCCCGGATGGCGGCGAAACAGTCGCCGCCGAACTCCCGGATGCGTTCGGGGAAGCGGGCGTTGTAGGGCTTGAACTGCAGGTCCAGACGTTCGTCGACGATGACCCGCCGGATGTCGGAGAGCGCCAGAAGACCGTCGATCTCGATCACGTCCGCGGGCTTGGTCTCGGTCTCCTCGACGACCAGACGCCGGAGATGGTCGCTCATGTCCGAAGTGACCTGCAGCTTCACGATGTGACCGCGGCGGCGGCGGCGCAGGGCACTTTCGTAGGTGCGGACGAGATCCTCGGATTCCTCCTCCACCTCGATGTCCGAGTTGCGGATGCAGCGGATCTGGCCGCGGCTGACGATCTCGTAGCCGGGGAACAGCCGGGACATGTAGGTGGCGATCACCTGAGAGATGTTGATGAAGCGGATGTCCTTGCTGGGCAGCCGGATGAAGCGGGGCAGGTGCTGCGGGATGGGCACGATGGCGTCCAGCAGCCGCCCGTCCTCGGCGCGCTTCAGCTGCGCGATCATGGCCAGGCCGAGATTGGGAATGAAGGGGAAGGGGTGGGCCGGGTCGATGGCCAGCGGCGTCAGCACCGGCAGAACCTGATCCAGGAAATGCCCGTCCAGCCACTCACGCTCCTCCGCCGTCAGTTCGCTGGCGGCGATGATGGAAATGCCGTTCTCGCGCAGTTCGTCCTGCAGGCCCTTCCAGTAGTCCTCCTGCTTGTGGATCAGTTCCTGGGCCAGCTCGCCGGTGCTTTCCAGCTGTTGCGCCGGGGTCAGGCCCTCGGCGCTGAGCGTCTTCACGTCCGCCTGGACCATGTCCCAGAGGCCGGCGTACCGCACCATGAAGAACTCATCGAGGTTGGAGGCCGAGATCGAGAGGAAGCGCACGCGTTCCAGCAGCGGATGGCGCGGGTTCTGGCTTTCCTCCATGACCCGGTAGTTGAACTGCAGCCAGGAGAGCTCCCGATTGATGAAACGTTCGGGCGACTCGCCGGTGATCGCCGGCGCTTCCGGTTCCCGGACCTCTGCGGCGCTCATCTCGTTCATGAGAAGTGACCTCCCTGAGACCTCCGGGACCCGGAGGTTGTCTTGTGCTCGGGTGACATCCGCGTGACAGTGGCCCGATGAAGACACTCTACCTGCTCCGGCACGCGAAGTCCGCCTGGGGCGATCCGCAGCTTAGCGATCATGACCGCCCGCTCAATGCCCGGGGACGGAACGCCGCGGCGCGGATGGGCCGGTATTTCGCCGAGAACGGCATCCAGCCGGCAAGAGTGTTCGTTTCCACCTCGGTGCGGACCCGGGAGACCTGGAAGCTGCTGTCCGCCGAGGCGCCGGACCTGCCGGCGCCGGTCTTTGCCGATGCCCTCTATCACGCGCCGCCTGGCGTCTACATGCGGCTGGTCGGCGATCTGACGGCCGAGGTGCCCAGTGCGCTCTTCGTGGCTCACAGCCCGGGCATCGAACAGCTGGCGCGTTCCTGCGCGGCCGAAGGCGACGCCGCCGACATGGCCGCCCTGAGGGAGAAATACCCGACCGGCGCGCTGACCGAGCTCGCGTTTTCCGGCGGCTGGTCGAAGGTCGGGCCTGGCGGGGGGCGGCTGGTCCGCTTCGTCCAGCCCAGGCTGCTCGACTCCGAATGAAAAAGGGCCGCGCCGAGGCGCAGCCCTTGGTCGTTTCCGTAGCCGGAAGCCGGATTACTTGATCTTGGCTTCCTTGAACTCGACGTGCTTGCGCGCGACCGGGTCGTACTTCTTCATGACCATCTTCTCGGTCAGGTTACGCGGGTTCTTCTTGGTGACGTAGAAGTAGCCCGTGCCGGCGGTGCTCACGAGCTTGATCTTCTGGACGATGGGCTTGGCCATGGCTCGGTCTTTCCAACTGATGCGAAATCTGAACCGCGGAACATAGTCGGCGCGCGCCCGCTGTCAAGCGGAACGGGACCTACTGATCGACATCGTCCATGTCCGCCTGACCGGAGATCCTGCGGCGCACATGACTCCAGCTGACGCCGACGCCCATGATGGTGGCGATGGCGAGCAGCGCCACCCAGACCATCAGGTCGCGGTTGGCCGGATCGAAGAGCTGCAGGTCGGCGAGGACCCAGACCAGCACGGCGAAAAAGGCGCCAACCAGCACGATGCCGACGATCCCGATGGACCGGAACGTGGCGCGCAGGAAGATGATGTAGCCGACCAGCAGGACCAGCCCGGCCAGCGCCTTGTAGGGCAGGCCGGTCTGAAGATCGCCCAGCACCCAGCGGACATAGCTCCACTGGGTCGGGTTGTAGGTGAGCATCACCAGCACGAGCGCGATCACCCAGCGCTGCAGGAAGTCGCCGAAGCGGAAATACATGGGCCGGGCTCCGGGTCAGGCGGCTTCGATCTTGACCGAGGTGTCGTGGAACAGGCCGCCGCCGATCGGCGCGCCGGGTTCGGCGGATGTCAGCGCATTGATGCCGAGACCGTCGACGAAGGCGGCGTTGGGCCAGACCGACTCGACCACGACCACGCCGTCCCTCAGTCCCTCGGTGATCTCGACATGGATGCGGACCTGCCCGATCGCATTCGACAGCCGCACGAGATCGCCGTCGGCCACGCCGAGCCGGCCGGCGTCGGCCGGATTGATCTTCACCGTCGGCCGCGCCTCGCGCTTCGTCGAGGTCGGCGTCTCGGTGAATGACGAGTTCAGGAAGTTCCGCGCCGGGCTGGTGGTCATGCGGAAGGGACGCTCCGGCGTCGCCTTGTCCTCGCGCGCCCAGTAGTCGGGGAAGTCCGGCATGCTGTCAGGCGTACCAGCCGGCCCGAAGCCCTTCGGTCCCAGGAAATCCCAGCTCGGATGGAAATGGAACTTGCCGTCGGCGTGACCGAAGCCGTTCAGATAATGCGCCGTCTCGAAGTCCGGCTGCACGTCGAACCACTTCTTCTCGCGCAGTTCCTCGATCCCGGGCCAGCCGGAATTGGTGAGCGTCCAGTCGATGATCTCTTCGGGCGTCATGTCGAAGCCGCGGTGTTCTGCGCCGGTGCGCCGCGCCAGCTCGACGATGACATCATGGTTGGAGCGGCACTCGCCGGGGGCGTCGATGATCTTCGGCCCCAGCAGGATGTGCTGGTGGCCGCCGCCCTGGTAGAGGTCGGTGTGCTCCATGAACATGGTCGCCGGCAACACGACATCCGCGAACTTGGCTGTCTCGGTCATGAACTGCTCGTGGACGCACATGAACAGGTCCTCGCGGCGGAAGCCGGCGTGCACCTTGTTCAGTTCCGGCGCGACCATGGCCGGATTGGTGTTCTGCACGAACAGCGCCATCACCGGCGGGCCGCCGGCCAGCTTCTCGTCCTCGCCCAGCAGGATCGGGCCGAGGCGGGACTGGTCGAGAATGCGGCTGTTCTTGTGCGGGGCGTCCAGGCCTTCGATCAGGCTGCGGTCCCAGTGATAGATCTGGCCGTTGTTGTAGAAGGCCCCGCCGCCCTCGTGCTTCCAGGAACCGAGCACGGTGGGCACCGACACGGCCGCATGCATGCTGACCGAGCCGTTGCGGCCGCGCGTGAAGCCGTAGCCGAGGCGGAAGAAGGTGCGGTCGGTGGTGCCGACCAGCTTCGCGAAGGCCTCGATCTCTTCCACCGGCAGCCCGGTGATCTCGCTGGCCCATTCCGGCGTGCGGGTCCTGAGGTGCTCTTCCAGGCCGGCGGGATCGTCGGTGTATTTCGCCATGTAGTCGCGGTCGGCATGGCCGTCGCGGAAGGCGATGTGCATCACCGCGCAGGCCAGCGCCGCGTCGGTGCCCGGCTTCAGGATCAGCGCCATATCGGCCTGTTCGACCGTGCCGTTCGGATAGACGTCGATGGCGACGATCTTCGCGCCCCGGTCCTTCCGGGCCTTGGTGGCGTGGGTCATCACGTTGACCTGGGTGTTCACCGGGTTGGTGCCCCAGATGACGATGACGTCGGCCTTCTGCATCTCGCGCGGATCGACGCCGGCCAGCCGTCCGGTGCCTGCCATGAAGCCGGACTGCGCGATCGGCGTGCAGAAGGTGCCGTGCATGCGGCTGTAGCCCTTGGCGTGCCGCCAGCGGTTGACGCCGTCCCGCATCACCAGGCCCATCGTGCCGGCGTAGTAGTAGGGCCAGACGGCCTCGGCGCCGTATTCGGCCTCGATCTCGTTGAACTTCGAGGCGGTCAATTCCATTGCCTCGTCCCAGCTCGCCTCGCGGAACTCGCCGGAGCCCTTGGCGCCGGTTCGGATCATCGGCTTCGTGAGCCGGTCCGGATGATGGATGCGTTCGGCGTAGCGGGCGACCTTCGCGCAGATCACGCCGCTGGTGTAGGTGTTGTCCTTCGATCCGCGCACGCGGCCGATATGGGTCGACGAGAGCACCTCGACTTCCAGCGCGCAGGTCGACGGACAGTCATGCGGGCAGGCGGAGTAGGCGGTCGTGATCGGCGCGTTCATGCAGCGGACTCCCCATGTTCGATCCCGCTACACCTATCGCTGCGTCAGCCGCTCGGCAAGCGGATGCGGCGTCAGGCGTCGGCGCGCTGGCTGAAGTAACGCTCCTGATTGGTGCGCCGGTCGTCCAGACGCCAGGGTTCGTCGGGCCGCCAGTTCAGCATGCGCAGGAAGTAGCGCGTCATCTTTCCGTCCTCGACATCCAGGTCGAAGATGTTGAGGCAGGCCGTGTCCTGTTCGAAGCGCGAGAGCCCCGCCAGACCGGCGCCGGTCAGCCAGGAGAAGATCGCCCGGTTCACGCCGCCGTGCGCCGCGATCAGCATGGTATCCCAGCCGTCCTGCGTCAGCAGGTCCTCGATGGCGACGCTGATGCGCTCGTAGAAGTCGGCCAGGGGCTCTCCGAAGGCGAAGCGCGCGCCCGGCTCCGCCGCGCGTTCGAAGGCGTAGACCATGTCATTCAGCGCCTGATCCCGGTTCAGCGGTACGTTGCCGGACTTGATCTCCCGCAGCGCCCCGATGGTCTCCAGTTCGGGTCCGTCCCGTCCTTCCAGAATGGCCTCGGCGGTCTGGACGGTGCGCAGCAGTCCGGTGCAGACGGCGCGGTCGAAATCGATACCGGTCAGCGCCTTGCCCATGGCCTGCGCCTGGTGAAGGCCGAGTTCTGTCAGCGGCACCTTGTCGGGTTCGGCGACCCGCTGGCCCTCGGAATCGTAGTAGGCCACATCGCCGTGCCGCATCAGATAGACCCGTCGCCGGTTGGCGCCAAGCATTGTCATCTTCATCCTCCCCTCGGAATCGATGTCCTATTGTTCCCCGACAAGATTACCGGTCAACGACGGCGCTTGCCCTTGTTCTTCAGGCTCGGCTTGCCGCCGCGCTTCGGCAGGTTCCGCGGCCGGCCCTGTTGCGGGCGCCGCGGCTTCGCAGCCGGCTGGTTCAGCATCTCGAAGAGCAGTCCGCCGGTCACCGGCGCGGCCTCCTTCAGCCTTACGGCCACCGCCTGGCCCAGATGGAAGACGGCGCCGGTCGAACGTCCGACAAGCGAGACCGTCCGTTCGTCGAATTCGAAGAAGTCGCTGCCCAGATGGCGCATCGGCACCAGCCCGGAGGCCCCGGTCTCGGTCAGGGTCACGAAGACGCCGGCTCGGGTGATGCCGCTGATCCGGGCGGAGAACTGCGCGCCGATCCGGTCCTGCATGAAGACGGCGGTGAATCGGTCCATCGCGTCCCGTTCGGCCAGCATGGCGCGGCGTTCGTTGGCGGAAACCTGCTCCGCCAGATCCTGGATTTCCTTGATCGGCATGCCGCCCAGGCCGTCGTTTCCGGCCTTCAGCGCGTCGATCAGCGCGCGGTGCACCAGCAGGTCGGCGTAGCGGCGGATCGGCGAGGTGAAATGGGCGTAGCGCCGCAGCGCGAGGCCGAAATGCCCCTTGTTGTCGGTGCCGTAATAGGCCGGTGTCTGGCTGCGCAGCACCGCCTCGTTCACCATCGCTTCGGCGTCGGTGTCGCGCGCCTTGCGCAGGGCATGGTTGAAGTTCTTAGGCCTGACGGTCTCGCCGACGGTGAAGGGGATGCCGAGGGTCTCCAGCATCTCCTTAAGCGGCCGCAGCTTTTCCGGGTCCGGCGGTTCGTGAATGCGGTAGACGCAGGGCTGGCTGCGCCGCTCCAGCGTTTCGGCCGCGCAGACATTGGCGAGGATCATCATCTCCTCGATCAGCTTGTGTGCGTCGAGGCGTTCGCGCGGCAGGATCTCCCTGATGAAGCCGTCCTCGCCTATTTCCGCACGCCGCTCCGGCATCTCGATTTCCAGCGTCTCGCGGCGGCTCCTGGCCTTCTCCAGCGCCTCGAAGGCACCGTAGAGCGGCTTCAGCACTGGTTCGACCAGCGGACCGATCTCGTCCGTCGGACGGCCTTCGATGGCAGCCTGCACGGTCTCGTAGGCGAAGTTGCCGGCCGAGCGCATCAGGGCGCGGAAGAACTTGTGGCGCAGCTTCCGCCCGCTGGAATCGATCACCATCTCGACAGCCATCACCGGCCGGATCTCGTTCGGCATCAGCGAGCAGAGATCAGCCGACAACGCTTCGGGCAGCATTGGCGCGACACGGTCGGGGAAGTATGTCGAGACGCCGCGTTCCTGCGCGGCCTTGTCCAGCGCGGAACCCGGACGGACGTAGTGGGCGACGTCGGCGATGGCGACAAGGATGCGGAACCCGCCCTTGTTGCCCGGATCGTCGTCCGCCTCGGCCCAGACGGCGTCGTCATGGTCGCGCGCATCCGACGGGTCGATGGTGATCAGCGGGATCTTGCGGATATCGGTGCGGCGGCCCGGCTCGGTGACCGGCAGCGCCTCGGCGGCCTCGCCCAGCGCTTCGGGCCGGAAACTGTCGGGAATGCCGTGGTTCTGGATGGCCAGGATCGAGATCGCCTTCGGGCTGTCGAAGCTGCCCAGAACCTCGACCACCTTCGCCAGCCTCGGGCCCATGGCCCGGCTGGGCAGGCTTTCGACCAGCACGAGATCGCCATGTTCGGCCCCGTTCAGGTCGCCGAGATGGACCCGCATCTCCTGCTTCAGCTTGCGGTCGGTCGGTCGGACCCAGGCCTCCTTGCCGCCGAGTTGGAGCACGCCGGTCAGCGTCCGCGGCGTGATCTCAAGGCGCTTCATGGCACGGGCTTCGTAGCCGTCGCGCCGCTTGAGCAGGCGGGACAGGTACTGATCCCCCGTCTTCGGCGCGGGGCCCTTCACCGTGTCCGGATCGAGTTCGATCCGCGGCGATTCCACGCCGGCCTCCCAGGCCGTCGGACGGCAGAGCACCATTCCGTCGCCTGTCGTCTCGATCACGGTCAGAACGGTCACCGGCGGCAGCCGGCCGGGCGGGCGGCCCTTGTCCTTGGTCTCGACCGCGCGTTCGGCCTCGATCTCCTTCATCATCCGTTTCAGCCAGATGCGGTCCTGGCCCTTGATGCCGAAGGCGCGCGCGACTTCGCGCTTGCCCGCGGTGCCGCCGGACTCGTCGATCAGGGTTCGGATCTGCTGCTTGGTGGGGAGAGGACCGTCGGTCACTCGTCGCCGGCTTTCGACTTCGCCGCCGCCTTCTTCTTTTTCGGCGCGGCCTTCTTCTTCGCTGCCGGCTTCTTCTTCCCGGACTTGGCCGCGCGTTCGGCGATCAGACGGACGGCCTCTTCCACGGAAATCGACTGCGGATCGACATCCTTCGGGATCGTCGCGTTGACCTTGCCATGCTTGACATAGGGGCCATAGCGGCCGTCCAGCACCTGGATCTCGCCGCCTTCCTCCGGGTGCTCGCCCAGCGACTTCAGCGCCTTGGGCTGCGGCCGGCCGCCGCGGGTCTTCGCCTCGGCAATGACGGTGACGGCGCGGTTCAGGCCGATGTCGAGCACCTCCCGCCAGTCCGGCAGGTTGGCGTATTTCTTCTCGTGCTCGACGAAGGGGCCGTAGCGGCGGATACCGGCCGTGATCGGGCTGCCGGTTTCCGGATGCTTTCCGACTTCGCGGGGCAGGGCAATCAGCCGGATCGCGAGGTCGAGATCGACGTCGTTCGGTTCCAGACCCTTCGGCAGAGAGACACGCTTCGGTTTCTCGCCGTTTCCGCCCTGGCCCAGCTGCAGGTAGGGGCCGTAGGGCCCGACCTTCAGCCAGATGGTCTCGCCGGTCGCGGGATCGACGCCCATTTCCCGGTCGCCTTCCATCTGGGCCTTCTGCTCCTTCTCCGTGCCGCCCAACTGCCGGGTGAACTTGCATTCCGGATAGTTGGAGCAGCCGAGGAAGGCGCCGAACTTGCCGAGCCTCAGGCTCAACTCGCCATTGCCGCAGTTGGGGCAGGCGCGCGGGTTGGAGCCGTCTTCCTTCGGCGGGAAGAGCGACGGCGCTAGGAAGTCGTTCAGCGCGTCCAGCACCTCGCCGATACGCAGTTCCCTGGTGTCGTCGACGGCGGCCGAGAACTCCTTCCAGAAACGGCGCAGCACTTCCTTCCAGTCGATCTTGGCCGACGTGATGTCGTCCAGTTCCTCTTCCAGCGAGGCGGTGAAGTCGTACTCGACATAGCGCTGGAAGAAGTTGATCAGGAAGGCGGTGACAACGCGGCCCTTGTCCTCGGGCACGAAGCGCTTCTTGTCGAGGCGGACATAGTCGCGGTCCTGCAGGGTCGAGATGATCGAGGCATAGGTCGACGGCCTGCCCGATGCCGAGCTCCTCCAGCCGCTTGACCAGCGTCGCCTCCGAGTAGCGCGGCGGCGGCTGCGTGAAGTGCTGCGCCGGGTTCACCGCTTCGCGCGCCAGCTTCTCACCCTCGGTCAGCTTCGGCAGGCGCTTGTCGTCGTCATCGTCCTTCGCCTCGTCGCGGCCTTCCTCGTAGAGCTTCAGGAAGCCCGGGAACTCGACCACGGTGCCGGTTGCGCGGAAAACCAGGTTGCCGCCGTCGCCGGGAATGTCGACGCCGGTCTGGGCCAGGCGCGCATCCGACATCTGGCTGGCGACGGTGCGCTTCCAGATCAGGTCGTAGAGCTTGTGCTGCTCGGCGGAGAGATGCTGCTTCATCTCGGCCGGTGTCCGGCTGACATCGGTCGGACGGATCGCCTCGTGCGCTTCCTGGGCGTTCTTGGCCTTGGTCGCGTAGTGGCGCGGATGCGACGGCAGATAGGCGGTGCCGAACTCCTCGCCGATGGCGCCGCGGATCGCGTCGATCGCCTCTGAGGCGAGCTGCACGCCGTCGGTCCGCATGTAGGTGATCAGGCCGACGGTCTCGCCGCCGATATCGATGCCCTCATAGAGCTTCTGCGCCACCTGCATGGTCTGGCGCGCGCCCATGCCGAGCTTGCGGGAAGCCTCCATCTGCAGCGTCGAGGTGATGAAGGGCGGCCAGGGCTTGCGGCTGGTCTGCCGGGTCTCGATCTCGCCGACGGTGAAGCCGGACTTCATGGCCCGCGCGACCAGCGCCTTCGCCTCCGCCTCGGTGGCGATGGACAGGCGGTCCAGCCTGGTCTCGTCGACCTGGCTCAGCCGCGCCTCGAAGGTCTGGCCATCGCCGGTCTTGAAGACCGCGGTGATCGACCAGTATTCGCGCGGCTTGAACTTCTCGATCTCCAGCTCGCGCTCGACGATCAGCCGCAGCGCAACGGACTGCACGCGGCCGGCCGAGCGGGCGCCCGGCAGCTTGCGCCAGAGCACCGGGCTGAGCGTGAAGCCCACCAGATAGTCCAGCGCCCGGCGAGCCTGCTGGGCATTCACCAGATCCATGTCGATGTCGCGGGGCTTCTGCATCGCCTCGGTGATCGAGCGCTTGGTGATCTCGTTGAAGACCACGCGCTCGACCTCGACGTCCTTCTTCAGGGCGCGGCGCTTCTTCAGCGCCTCCAGCACGTGCCAGGAAATGGCCTCGCCCTCACGGTCCGGGTCGGTCGCCAGTACCAGCCGGTTGGCGTCCTTCACCGCATCGGCGATGGCCTTCAGATGCTTGGCCGACTTGGGATCGGCCTCGTAGATCATCTCGAAATCGGCTTCCGGATCGACGGAGCCGTCCTTCGACGGCAGATCGCGGACATGACCGAAGGAGGCCAGAACCTTGTAGCCCGAACCCAGATACTTGTTGATGGTCTTGGCTTTTGCGGGGCTTTCGACGACGACGACGTCCATCTGACCTCAGCGTGCAGGAGGAGGGGCGGCAGGAACCCGGTAGATTTCCGGGAAAATGGGCAAAGCACCAGAGGCTGTCAACGGCCCGCGCCCTTCCGGCGCTTCAGCCGGCTGCCAGCGCATAGCGGTTTCCGGCATGCCGTTCGATGCGTCCGGCGATCTCCAGTTCCAGCGCCAGGGCGTTGAATGCGGCCGACGAAAGGCCGGTCTGACGGATCACGAGATCGGCCTCGGCAGGCTCCGGACCGAGCGCTTCGAGGATCGCGGCGCGGCCGCGGTCCGCGTCGCCTGAGACCGGATCGATCTCGATGGTGGCGGCGACCGGATCGACCGCAGCTCTGGGCGCGCGCAGGCTGAACCGCTGGCCGGGGCCGAGTTCGTCGAGGATGTCGGCGGCGCTTTCGACCAGCCGGGCGCCGTCGCGGATCAGCCGGTTGCCGCCGCGAGCGCGGGGATCCAGCGGCGAACCGGGGACGGCAAAGACCTCGCGGCCCTGCTCGCCGGCCTGCCGGGCGGTGATCAGCGAACCCGACCGCATCGCCGCCTCGACGACCAGGACGCCCAGCGAGAGGCCGGCGATGATGCGGTTGCGGCGCGGGAAATGACGCGCGCGGGGCTGTGTGTTGAAGGGAGCCTCCGCCAGGATCAGCCCTTCTTCGGCGATACGGTGATGAAGGCGCTCGTTCTCCGGGGGGTAGACCACGTCGATGCCGCCTGCGATGGCGGCGACGGTGCCGGTCGGCAGGGCGGCCTCATGGGCTTCGGCGTCGATTCCCCGCGCCAGGCCGGAGGCGATGACCAGGCCGCTCTGTCCCAGTTCGGCTGTGATCCGTCGGCAGAGCGTCCGTCCATTTGCCGAAGCGTTGCGGGCGCCGACAATGGCGAAGACCGGGCGATCCAGGAGCGACAGGTTGCCAAGAGCGGCGAGTACCGGCGGCGCGCTGTCGATCTCGGCCAGTGGTTCGGGGTAGTCCGGGTCGCCGGACATAAGGAACCTGGCGCCGAGCTTCTCCAAAGATTGCCATTCGCGCTCCGCGTCAGAGGCCGGGCAGATCCTGAGGCGCTTGCGGCCGGCCCGCGACGCGATTTCCGGCAGCGCGTCCAGCGCTTCGGCCGCGGTGCCGAAACGCTGCACAAGCCGGGCGAAATTCACCGGTCCCACATTCTCGCTGCGGATCAGCCGCAGGCGGGCGAGGCGTTCAGCATGGTCGGCGGCGGGTTGCATGCCGGGCAGCATGCCTCATCCTGCGGCTGCAGAAAAAGCGAAAGCCCGGCAGCGGGGCTGCCGGGCCTTCATGGATGCGCCAGTTTTGGCGGTCAGGCGGCGCGGACGCGGCTCAGGAAATTGTCCAGTTCCGCGTTCAGCGCGTTGGCCTGCTGCGCCAGGCTGCCGGCCGATTCCAGAACCTGCGCCGCCGCTGCGCTGGAGGCGGAAGCGGCCTGGGAGACGCCGCCGATGTTCTGGGTCACGTTCTTCGTGCCCGTGGCGGCGTGCTGCACGTTCTCCGCGATGTTGCGGGTCACGGCGGCCTGTTCCTCGACGGCCGCCGCGATGGTGGAGGCGATACCGTTCAGTTCCTTGACCGCACCGGTCACCCGGCTGATCGCCTCGGCGGAGGTGCCGGTGGCCTTCTGAATGGCCTGGATCTGCTCGGAGATGTCGGTCGTCGCCTTGGCGGTCTCCGACGCCAGGTTCTTGACCTCGGTGGCTACCACCGCGAAGCCCTTGCCGGCCTCGCCGGCGCGGGCCGCCTCGATGGTCGCGTTGAGCGCGAGGAGATTGGTCTGCTCGGCAATCTCGCGGATCATGCCGACGACCTGACCGATGTTCTCGGCGGTGGCCGACAGCTGCTGAACAGTCATCACCGTCTCGTCGGCCTCGCGTTCGGCGGTGCCGGCCCGCGAGGACGATTCGCTCGCCTTCTCGCCGATTTCCCGGATCGATGCGGACATTTCCTCGGCGGCGGAGGCGACGATCTCGACGTTGGCCGTTGCCTGCTCGGACGCACTGGCAACATTCGCGGAGCGGTCATTGGTCTCGTCGACGGTCGAGCGCATCGTCGAGGCCGCCACTTCCAGTTCCGTGGCCGCGCTGGACACCGCCTTGACGATGTTGCCGACAGCCTCCTCGAACTCTGTCGCCAGGTCCTGCATGGCCTGGCGGCGGGATTCCTCGGCACGGCGCGCATTGGCATCGCTTTCGGCTTCCAGTTCCGCCTTGGCAATGGCCTCCTGGCGGAAGCTTTCGATGGAGGTCGCCATGGCGCCGATCTCGTCGGGGCGGCTCAGATAGGGGACTTCGACCTCGGTGTTGCCGGATTCGAGATCCTTCATGACGTCGGTCATGCGCCGGATCGGCTGGCTCACCAGCCGGTGCAGCACGTAGACGATGGCCACAGCGAGCAGCGCGGCAATCACGGCTGCGATGGCCGACGCCGTCAGTGCGCCCGCGGTGATCTCGGCATTCGCCCGGCTGAAGTCCCAGGCAATGGCGATTGCGCCGACGGCCGCGGCCTGCGGCCCGAACGTGGCCGGTACCGCGACGATCTGCTGTTCGCCGCTGGAGACGGAAACGGACCGGCCTTCGCCGAGCGCGGTCGCCAGGGCTTGCGCCACCACATCGTCTTCAGGAGCCTTGAAGCCGTCTGCGTTGAAGTTCAGGACCTCGGCCTGTTCCAGATTGACGACGCGGATGGCGGCAATCGGCGACTTTTCGGAGGCGGTGAGGGGGCTGTAGGCCTCCTCGATCTTGTCCGCCTTCCCGAACCGCACTGCGCCGCCGATCTGGCCGGCCAGCAGGCGGGTCTGCTCGACATTGCCGCTGGCGACGAATTCGTGCGTGCGCCGTTGCTCGCCCGTGATCATCAGGGCGATAATGGCGCCGAAGCCAAGCACGACGCCCAACAGGACGACCGCGACAATGCGCCGGCCAAGGCCCTTCGCTTTGGAACGAGCAGGGACTTCGTCAGTGTTCTTGTCAGACATCGTGCCTGGTGCTCCGATCAGAGGGTCGAGACGTCGACGCCGAAGGTGGCGGCGCCGATCACGGAGCCGTCCGCCGGATCGACGATCGGAACGCTGACCTGGCTCTGATAGGTCTGGGTGGACTCGTCGAGTTCGACCTCGCTGACATGGACGGATTCGGCGCCCACCTGGTAGGTCTCCTGCCACTTCGCCTCGTCACCCTGCCAGTAGTCGGAGGTGACGTCGGACTGACCGACGTTCAGGCCCTTGTTGTCCATCACGAAGATCTCGGTGAACTGGCCGCCGGCGGCGTCCTTCTGCGACTTCAGGTAGTTCGAGACGGCGTTGGCGAGAACCTCGGAGATCATGGCGCCGCCGCCATTCTTCACTTCGGCGCGCCATTCGTTGTCCATGCCGTCGATGTCGGCCTGGGACAGGGCGCCGTGCTTGTCGTTCTGGGCCTTGATCGCCGCGACGACCGAGGGGTCGGAGATGATCGACTTGATCTGGTTGCGGGCCAGGTCCTCCAGCGGACCCTGGAACTCGTTTGCCGATGCGGACGAGGCGGCGAGGGCGAGCGCACCCGCGGCAACGAGGATGGAAAGACGCTTCATTCGTTTTCTCCTGTGACTTGGCGGGGCGTTGGGCACCCGTGAGTGCAAATGGCTATCAGGAGAAACTTTTCGGATGGTAAACGGTGCGCAATTTCTTTGCAGAAAACGCGGCAAGCCCGCCCCGCGGTGTCTTGCGGGACGGGCTCTACCTTGCGGAGTCATTGGTTTTTCAGGCGTTCTGGCCTTGCAGCCTGACGCCCGGCGACTTGCCTGATACTTAGGCGGCCTTGGCGCCGTAGCGCTTGCGGACCACGTCGATCATGTGATCGGCGCTGGAGATCTCGAACGGATCGCCCTCGACGTCGTCGCCCTTGCCGGGCTCCTCGAAGGTCTCGACGATCTCGCCGTCCTCGACCAGCATCGAGTAACGCCAGCTGCGGTAGCCGAAGCCCAGATTGTTCTTCTTCACCAGCATGCCGATCCTGTCGGTGAACTCGCCGGTGCCGTCGGGCAGCAGGGTCACCTTCTCGATGCCCTGATGGCGGCCCCACTGGAACATCACGAAGGCGTCGTTGACCGACAGGCAGATGATCTCGTCGATGCCCTGCTCGATGAACAGATCGTGCAGCTCTTCGAAGCGGGGCAGGTGGGTCGAGCTGCAGGTCGGCGTGAACGCGCCCGGCAGACCGAAGACGATGACCTTGCGGCCGTTGAAGATCTCGTCGGTCGTGCGGTCCTGCCAGCGATAGGGGTTCGGGCCCTCGACGGATTCGTCGCGGACGCGGGTCTTGAAGGTAACGGACGGTACGCGCATCGGGGTAACTCCTTCCAGGTTCGGTGTCTGATGAGCGGAATGTACGTATCGGGTCTCGAATTTCAATAGGAATTAAAATCATTCTAAAAATAATTTGCTGCGGTGCGGTATCGGCGGATTGGGGCTGCGCTGCGCCGGCGGTTCCGCTACGAGACATGCAGGGCAGGCGCGAACCTTGGGGAGGATCGGAATGAAGGTGCTGGGCGACATTTTCCGCCGCCATGCAGAAGAGCGTGGCGACAGCATTGCGCTGAAGTTCGGGGACAGGGTCTGGACCTACGACTCCCTGAACCGGGCGACGAACAGGGTGGCCAACGCTCTCGTCGCCGCCGGACTGGGCAAGGGTGCGCGGATCGCCATTCTCGCCCAGAACACGGATCGGTTCTTCGAACTGCAGTTCGGCGCCGCCAAGGCCGGTGTCGTGCTTGTCCCGGTGAACTTCCGTCTGGCGCCGCCCGAGGTCGCCTTCGTCGTCAACGATGCGGATGCCGAGATCTTCTTCGTGGACGAGGCGCATGCCGGACTCGTTCGCCGGATCGAGGGCGATCTTGAAACCGTGAAGCAGTATGTCGCCATCGATTTCGCCGACGATGCCTGGCCCGGCTACGAGGCCTGGCGCGATTCGCATGGCGACGGCGAGTGCGGCGTCGATGTCCTGCCCCAGGACACCGCCTGCCAGATGTACACCTCCGGCACCACGGGTCATCCGAAGGGTGTCGAGCTTTCGCACCACAATCTGATCGCGCAGATGCCCGTCGCGACCCGCCGCTGGGCTGGCTGGAACGCCGACGACGTCAACCTGATCTGCATGCCGCTGTTCCACATCGCCGGCGGCGGCTGGGGCAATGTCGGCTTCTACACAGGCTGCACCAACATCCTGCACCGGGAGGTCGATCCGGGCCTGATCCTGGAGACCATCGAGGCCGAGCGGGTATCCATCGTGCTGTTCGTACCCGCGGTGATCCTGTTCCTGACCCAGCACCCCAGAGTGAAGGCCACCGACCTGTCGTCGCTTCGCATGGTGATCTACGGGGCGTCTCCGATCCCGCTGGATCTGCTGCAGCGCGCGGTCGGGCTGTTCGGCTGCGATTTCGCCCAGGTCTACGGCCTGACGGAGACGACCGGCGCCATCACCTATCTGCCGCCCGAGGAGCACACCGCCGGCAATCCGCGCATGAAATCCTGCGGCAAGGCGCATGAGGGCGTGGAGATCCGCATCATCGATGCCGATGGCAGCGACATGGCGCCGGGCGAGGTCGGCGAGATCATCTGCCGGACCGAGCAGAACATGAAGGGCTACTGGAAGCGCCCGGAAGCGACGGCGGACGCCATGCGGGGCGGCTGGTTCCACACCGGCGATGCCGGCTATCTGGACGAGGGCGGCTTCCTCTACATCCACGACCGGATCAAGGACATGATCGTCTCCGGCGGCGAGAACGTCTATCCGGCCGAGGTCGAGAGCGCGCTGTTCGGGCATCCGGCGCTGGCGGACGTCGCCGTGATCGGCGTCCCGGACGAGAAATGGGGCGAGGCGGTAAAGGCGGTCGTCGTGCTGAAGGAGGGCGAGAGCGCCGGCGAGCAGGAGATCATCGCCTGGGCCCGTGAACGCATCGCCGCCTACAAGGCGCCCAAGTCGGTGGACTTCGTCGCCGAGTTGCCGCGCAATCCGTCCGGCAAAATCCTGAAACGCGAACTGCGCCGGCCCTTCTGGGAAGGCCGCGACCGGCAGGTGAACTGATGGTGCTGCAGGTCGAGAGCGACGGACCCGTCAGGCGGCTCACCCTGAACCGGCCGGAGCGGCGGAATGCGCTCAATCCCGAACTGTCCGCCGCAATTCATGCCGCCGTCCGCGCCGCCGATGCCGATCCCGACTGCCGCGTGCTCACCATCCGGGGCGCGGCAGGGAATTTCTGCGCCGGACGGGATCTCTCCGGCGACATGGCGCCGAAACCGCTGGACGAGATCATGGCTGCGGACCGGCAATGGGCCGACATCTTCCGCATTCTCGACCGAAGCCATGTCGTCTCGGTCGCGATCGTCGAGGGCTACGCGGTCGCCGGGGGTTTCACGCTGGCGATGGGCTGTGACTTCGTGCTGTCGGAGAAGACCGCCCGGTTCGGCGCGGCCGAGATGCGCAACGGTTTCCCCGCGGCCGTGAACACGCCGATCCTGATGCACCTTGTCGGGCGCCGGCTGGCGCTGGAGCTGGCCATGTTCGGCGACATGGTCTCAGCCGAGCGGCTCTGGCAGATGGGTCTGGTCAATGCACTGGCGGACGGACCGGAGGCGCTGGATGCGCTCGGCGCGGACTGGAGCGGGCGGCTGCTCGGCCTGGGTACGGAGGCCGTGAGGCTGACCAAGGAGAACCATCGGCTGGCCCGTACGGCGCCCCTGTCGGAGGCGCTGACCGCCGGCGCCCAGCAGAACGCGCTGCTGAACACATCGGGCCTCTTCCGCGAGGGCGCGGAGCGTTTCCGCCAAGCCCAGGCGGAAAAGAAGGGTGGCGGCTGACCGCTGCCGTCACCATGTCACTCCCGGACCTGTGAACCGGCGTGAGATGCCATCCGGGTGCCGCCCGGCCAGAACGGGTCGCGTAGCTTTTGACAAGAACGGCTCCGGGAGACGACATGCCCATCATCAGAATTCTGCTCGCCGCATCGGTCGCGCTGGCCGTGGCGGGGACTGCACAGGCGGCGGAGGACGACGGTCTGATCCGCAAGGAAAGCGCCCACGGCGTCTATGTCACCATCGACAAGTTCAAGGCCGAACTCGAAGCGCGGGGCCTGACCGTCTTCACCGATATCGATCACAGCGCCGGCGCGGCGCGTGCGGGAATGGAACTGCGGCCGACGCGGATCGTGATATTCGGCAACCCCGAACTCGGCACGCCGCTGATGCAGGCGGCGCCGTCGATGGCGATCGACCTGCCGCAGAAGGCGCTGGCCTACCGCGACGACGACGGCAATGTCTGGCTGGTCTACAACGATCCCGACTACCTGAAGACACGGCACGGCCTCGAGGGCCAGGACGAGGTGCTGGAACGGGTCAAATCGGCGCTGGACGCCATGACCGACGCGGCCACCAGACCGTAACCGGCCGTAGACCGGCCCTGCGCCGAATTCGCTTGCGGGCGGGTCGCCGCGCGCGCCAAATCCTCCCATGACAGAGGGGAGGGAGAATCTGCGCGGCGCGGCGCTGATGTCGCTGTGCATGGCGGGCTACGGCGTCAATGACGCCATGATGAAGCTGGCGTCCGAGCATGTCAGCTTCGCCCAGGCGATCCTGCTGCGCGGTCTCGTCGCGACCTTCCTGCTGGCCGTCATTGCATGGCAACGGGGGGCCTTCCGCATCTGGATTGCGCCGGGCGACGGGCGGACGCTGCTGTGGCGCATCGTCGGCGAGGTCGGCGGCACCTACTGCTTCCTGCAGGCGCTGTTCAACATGCCGATCGCCAACGCCACGGCGATCCTGCAGTCGCTTCCCCTGGCCGTGGCGCTTGCGGGTTCGATCTTCCTCGGCGAGAAGGTCGGCTGGCGCCGCTACAGCGCCATCCTCGTCGGCTTCGCCGGCGTCATGATCATCGTGCGCCCGGGCGGCGAGGGCTTCGACGCCCACTCGCTCTGGGCGCTCGGCGCTGTCTGCTTCATCGTGCTGCGCGATCTTTCCACGCGTCGGCTCTCGGCCGGCGTGCCGTCCGTGCTGGTGGCAGTGACGACGGCCTTCTGCATTACCGCGATGGGCGCGGTGATGGCGCCGTTCCAGCCGTGGCGGCCGCTGGCCGGTCCCGAACTGGCGTTGCTCGGCGGCGCGGCCTGTTTCCTGATCGCGGGCTACCTGTTTTCGGTTTCGGCCATGCGGATCGGCGACATCGGCTTCGTCTCGCCCTTCCGCTACACCATCCTGATCTGGGCGATCCTGTCGGGCATCATCGTCTTCGGCCACTACCCGGACCGCTGGACCCTGATCGGCGCCGGCATCGTCGTGGCGACCGGCATCTACACCTTCTACCGGGAGCGCCGGCTCGGGCAGAACCTGGCCGCGCGATCGCACGCCCGGCCCGGCCCCCGGCCGTAAGCAGGCGCTTATGCGGGCCAGGATAAGCGGCGGCGCAATTTCCGGACCCGGCGTAGGTCGCCATTGAAGGGGGGCGGCTGGATGGCCGCGTTCCGGAAATGGAGACGACCGATGAACAAGACGATCCTTCTCATCCTTGCCACCCCCCTGATGCTGGCGGTCCCCGCGCTGGCGTCGGACCGCTCCGGCGACGACGGCCGCGAGCGGCTGGAATACCGCGGCGGCGATCACGAAACGCGGGAAACGCCCGCAGCCGGCGAGGCGCTCTCGAAGCTCGAGGCTGACGGTTACCACGTCGTGAAGGTGGAGCGCGAACACGGCCGGCTGGAAGTGAAGGCCGTGCGCGAGGGCCGGCTCTACGAAATCGATATCGACGCCGCCGACGGCCGGATCATCCGGATGCGCGAGGACGACTGATGAACGGAGTCAGTCTTAACAGTGAGCGCATCTGGGATCCCCTGGTTCGGCTCACCCACTGGGGCATCGCGGCGGCGGTGCTGCTGAACGGATTCGTCATCGACGAGCACGCGTTGGCGCACATATGGATCGGCTATGTCGCCGTGGGTCTGCTGGCGCTGAGGCTTGTCTGGGGCGTGATCGGAACCCGGGCGGCCCGCTTCGCCAGCTTCCGGCCGAGCCTCTCGGCGGCGATGGGGCATCTTGGCGACTTGAAGGCCGGACGTCGCCGGCAGCATGCTTCCCACAATCCGCTGGGCAGCCTGATGGTCTATGCCCTCTGGGGAATGCTGGTAGCGGTGTCCGTAACCGGCCTCGCAATGGAAAGCGCGCCCTTTCCTGACAACGGGACCTACACCGCCAGCCATCGGGAAGAGGGCGGCGATGAGCAGGAGGGAGAGGAGATGCTGGAAGAGGTCCACGAGGCTACCGCCAACATCCTGCTGCTGCTCGCTGCACTTCATGTCGGTGGTGTGGTCCTGGAATCGCGGCTCTCCGGTGTGAACCTGGCGCGCCAGATGGTGACCGGACGGCGCGGCAGACCGGATGGCGCTGGCGAATGACGGCGCCCCGGCCAGCGGCAAGACGTGGCCTCGGCGACCGCCGCGCCGCGCTGCTGGCCGGCCTGCTGACGGTGCAGGCACTGTGCGCCGTCTTCTTCGTCGGCGACGTCATCGGTGATTTCGGCAGCGGCGAGATCGATCTGCACACAGCCTTCGAGGGCCTGGTGGCGCTGATGCTGGTGATCGGCGTCGTGCTGGGCGGGCTGGAAATGCGGCGGACGCTGGAACGCAATCAACGCGCGGAAGCGGCGCTGTCGGTCGCCTCCGGCGCCTTCGCCGAACTGATCGAGAGCTATTTCGAGAAATGGACGCTGACTCCGGCGGAGGCCGACGTCGCCATGCTGGCTCTGAAGGGGTTCGACGTCGCCGAGATCGCCGAGTTTCGCGGGGCGGCCCAAGGCACCGTCAGGGCCCAGTTGACGCGGGTCTACGCCAAGGCCGGCGTCTCGAACCGGACCCAGCTCGTCGGACTCTTCGTCGAGGAATTGATGGGCGGGCGGCTCAGGGAGCCGGACTGACCGCTTCCAAGTCTTCATCGGGCGTGACTGTGCCTCGATAGCGGACGATGAGTTCTCCCGTCAGCGGGGCAAAGAGTCCGACATCGAACCTGAATATCCCACCTTCGGCGAACTCGCGGCTGTCGCTGCCTGGAAGAAGTGGTCGAGGGAGAGGAACCCCGAGAAACCAGCCGCGGCGTACCGGCAGTGAAATGATCCCGTCCACGACTGGTAGTTCCTGCTCGTAGTCGAACGGTCCGAAACGTTCCCTGTAGTGCCCCGGTCGGCCAGGCGTCAGATACGATCGGAATCGACGGCCTGCAAAGTTGCGTTCCCAGATCTCACCATAGGATGTCCGGGTCTTGGTTATGGTAAGTGGTACGGACCGGCCAGCCTTGGGAAAGCGGAAAATTACTGCAGACAATCTCGCAAGAAGGCCACGACCGCGGATGACTTCCGCTGTGCCGCTGAAGCTCTCGATGTCCTGCACGGAATGAATCCGCTGAACTACCTGCGGCAGTGCCTCCCATGCGTCGCCAAGAGCAGCACGGAACAATGTGGGACGGTCCTCCTCGATCCGTTCGAACTTCACGGACAGGTCCGCCATCGCAGCTTCGGCGTCCGGCAGCGCAAACATGGCAAGGCAGGCACCGGCACCTGACCGCATGCGGTCCGCCCGACCCAGTATTGCCCGAACGGCAATGCAGGGAATATAGGGGCCATCGCCTTCCTCGACCGTCAGCTTCCAGGTTCGGCGCACCATTCGGCCCCCGATCGTGCCCGTCACCATGACCAGCATCCCGCCCTTGTCGCTGCCAAATCGCTCCATCCAGCCAGCCAGTCGCTGTGCCAGCGGTACGAGTAGCGACGGCAACTTCCCAAGGCCGGCGCGCCTGACCCAGGCCAGCAATCGGGTGCCGCTATTCAACAGCGGGGTTTCCATGCCGGCCCTGAACAACACCGATCTCGCGCGGAAGAAGCCGGGAAAAAGCTCGAGGTCAGGAACCCGGACCAGTCTCGCGGTGCGACGGTCGCCGGGGCTGATCTCATAAGTCTCGGGGTCGGACCAACTGTTGGCCTTGCGCCATCGGCCGCCGCGCCAGACGCCGACTGTTGCGCCAACCTGGGCCAGTATGCTCCGGACAACCGAGCGCCCACGCGGCGCCTTGTTTCCGGGCAGGATCACACTCTCGATCACGTCAATCCGGTTCATGTCGTCGGAAAGCGCCCGAGCAGCGGCCGATGACAGACCGGGTACCGACGACGCACCGGACAAGGCGAAGAGCCCGGCCGCCCTGAATTCGGTATCCAGTGTCCTGATCCCGGCCGTGAAGTCCGCATCATCCGAGAGATCGAGGTAGTTCGCACCGTATTCGAGGCAGCTTCTCGCCAGGTGATATGGGTCGCCTTCGTAGGCATGGAACGGGCCCGCGGCATCGACCAGCACGTCCGCACCGTTGTCGAACAGTCGGCCGGTTTCCTCGCCAAGACGATAGGCCAATGCAGCACAGCCGAGTTCCTGTGCAAGCTGCCGAGAGCCGTCGCCGTTGCGTCCGGTGATCGTCACATCGTGACCGTCGCGGGTCAGCAGGCGGGCAAGCCGGCTGCCGAAGACACCCGTTCCACCGACAATCACGACCTTCAAGGCAGCAGTCGCCGCTGAAGTTCGGCGTCCGGTATGCCGCACATGTCGCCCCGGCCAAAAATTGCGTAGCGATTTTGAGCGATGCGCCTGTAAATCCAGTCACGGGCCGGCCGAGGCAAGACATAGAAAACAGCCATGACGCGCGAGATGCCGCCCAGTCTGCGTCCGCATTCGATCACGGCGTCCATCGAAGTCCGGACCCGGCCCTCTTCGATCATCAGCCAGCTCTCGGGGTCATCCGGATCGAGCCGGTTCTCGAGCATCAGGGCCCGTCCGCGTTGAGACTGGCTGGTGCAGATCCGGAAGCTTGCGTCGCTATCGTGCCTGGCAATCCATCGGGCCGCGCCGGAACAGAGCGCGCACTCGCCGTCCATCACGACGAGAATGTCGCTGGCGGGAAGCGCGTTCTGATCCGGTCTTTCCATTGAGCGGAGATTTTAGGAGGCGTGATCCTGTTTCCTCATCCGACACGTTGCCACGGTCCGAACCGGTCGCACTACCCCAGAAGGGTCAGGATATTGCCGGAGGGGTCGCGGAAATGGGCGAGGGTGCCGCCCCAGACCTGTTTCTCGGGCGGCTGCTCGAACGTCACGCCCTTCGCGGTCATGGACCGGTAGGCGGCATCGATGTCGTCGACCTGCAGCGACACCCCGACGAAGCGGCCGACCAGGGCCCTGTCCTTGCCCGAGGCCGCCTCGACGATCAGCTCCGCCGTCCCCACGTCAAAGCCCGCGGCCCCGATTTCCGGCATGGACCAGTTGGCCTTCAGGCCCAATGTTTCGCCATAGAAGGCCTGAGCCGCCGCGAAATTGTCGACGAAGATGCGCACGCCGTAGAGTTTCATGCCGGCGCCTCGGTCAGCCTCGCTAATTCAGCATCAGTTCCGGCAGCCAGAGTGTCACTTGCGGGAACAGGATGACGACGCCCAGACCGATCAGCTGCAAGGTCACGAAGGGAATGATGCCCTTGTAGATGTCCTGCATCTTCACTTCGGGTGGCGAGACGCCCTTCATGTAGAACAACGCGAATCCGAATGGTGGTGTCAGGAACGATGTCTGCAGATTCACCGCCACCAGGATCGCGAACCAGTAGATCACCTGATCCTGCACCTGCTGGAAGGGCAGGCCCTCAAGGCCCAGATGCGGCGCGAACTCCGGGGCGAACGCCTTGATGACCGGGGCGAACACCGGAAGGATGATGAGCGTGATCTCGAGGAAATCGAAGAAGAAGCCCATCAGGAAGACCGAGAACATCAGCAGGAACAGCAGCGGCCAGGGGCCGAGCTCCAGGAACTCGATGAACTCGATGATCAGGTCCTCGCCGTAGACGTTCCGGAACACGGTCGAGAAGGCGGTGGCGCCGACGAAGATGAAGAAGATCATCGCCGTCGTCAGGCCGGTGCGGTGACAGACTTCGCGCACGACATCGATGGTCAGCGTCCGGTTGAAGGCGGCCAGCACCATGGAACCGAAGGCGCCGATGCCGGCGGCCTCGGTCGGCGTCGCCCAACCGGCGAAGATCGAACCGAGCACCATGATGATCAGGAAAATCGGCGGCACGAAGCCCTTCAGGATGCCGCCGAAGATGGTGTTGCCTTCCTTGCGGCCGATCCACATGGAGACGCTGAAGATCGCCAGGAAGCCGATCAGCGACCAGTTCACCCAGTCGATGCCCAGGTTCGACAGGACGACGACCGCCAGGACGATGCCGATGACGATGCCGAAATAGAGCGTCACGTTCGAGCGGTTGGTCGGCTCCACCCGGATCATGTCCTCGGGCAGGGGCGGGGCCACGGACGGGTTAATCGAGGCCCGGGTCATGATGTACATGAAGTAGAGACCCGAGAGCACCAGGCCGGGCAGCACGGCGCCGATGAACAGGTTGCCCACCGAGACCGCCAGCAGATTCGCCATCAGCACCAGCATGATCGATGGCGGAATCAGGATGCCGAGCGTGGCGCTGGCGGCGATGGTACCGGTCGCCAGGCTGTGCTGGTAGCCGCGGTTGAGCATGGTCGGCAGCGCCAGCAGCGTCATCATCACGACCGATGCGCCGATGATGCCGGTGGTGGCGGCCATGATGGTGCCCATCACCGTGATGGACAGCGCCAGGCCGCCGGGGACGCGGCGGAGCATGATCTGCAGGATGTGCAGCAGGTCGGCGGCGACGCGGCTGCGTTCCAGCATCGTGCCCATGAAGACGAAACAGGGGATGGCGACCAGGATCGGGTTCTGGATCGCACCGGACGCGCCGTCGCCGCCCCAGATCCGGTTGATGACCTGGAAGAATACCGCGACGTTCGAGCGCGTCGATCGCGATGCCGATCAGACCGAAGATGACCGAGATGCCGCCCAGCGCGAAGGCGACGGGCAGGCCGGTGAACAGCGCCATCGCCAGGGCGAGGAACATGTAGCCGCCGATATACTCGTACAGATGGTCGTCAAGAAACCATTCGATGAATTCCATTACCGGGGCTCCCCGTCGACGGCAATCACGTCATCGGCGTTGTCGAGGGAAGCCTTCGGCAGGACGGCGATGTCGGTGAAGAACTGTATGTTCTCTTCGGCTCTCGAACGCGACTGGTCAGATCCGAAGAGAAAGGTCGCGACGCGGATCAGCGTGGCGACCGCGGCGAACAACAGGATCAGGAAACCGATCGGCAGGACCGACTTGATGACATAGCGCCAGGGAATGCCGACGAGGGATTCCGACCCCTCACCCTGGTGATAGGACAGGGTCACCATGTCGATGGAATAGACCAGGGCGAAGATCAGGAACGGGATGGCGAGAAACACCAGGCCGATGAACTCGATCCAGCACTGGGTCCGACGGGCGCCCATCTCGCGGAAGATGTCGACGCGGACATGGGCGTTCGCGAGGTAGCCCATGCCGAAGGTCAGCATCAGCAGGACGCCGTGGATGTGCCACTGCAGATCCTGGAGAATGAAGGACACGGAGTAGCCGTATTCGATCGTGATGTCGGCCGACCAGGTCGCGATGTATTCGATCTTCCGGGTGATCACGTCGAACATGATGATGAAGATCAGCGGCAGGATGAGCCAGCTGACCCCCCGGCCCACGCGGTTCGATATGGTCGCGAGTCCGTCTGCGAGATTGAGCATGCGTCCGCCCTGCTGTGGGTGTCGGCCGACGGCGGCCCTCTTCCGGGACCTGGGACCGAGTTTGCACGAAAGTGCGAGCAAACGGCCGGCGCGCGAGGCGCCGGCCGCCGTTCTGGATCACGAGGCGGCGGCGCCGGAGCGCCGCCGTTCGAGACGGCCTACTTCAGGTAGCCGCGCTCGCCCCAGATCTTGTACTGCTCGTGGAAGGCGGAATAGCTGTCCCAGAGGTTCTTCACATCCGGATTGGCAGCGATTTCCTCGGCCAAGACTTCCTGCCAGGCGTCGCGGAGGCTGTTCAGGACGTCGTCGGACCAGGTGACGTTCTCGACGCCGTCCTTCTCGTTTGCGATCATCGCCGCGGGCTGAAGGGCCTCGCCTTCGGCAAGCTCGATGCCCTGGTTCGCGCGGCAGGCTATGTCAAAGATCGCCTGCTGCGAGTCGTCGAGCTCGTTCCACTTGTCGCGGTTGACGAGGATCTCGTTGGTGGTCGACTGCTGGTGCCAGCCCGGGAAGTAGTTGTACTTCGCGATCTGGTAGAAGCCGAGCGTGCGGTCGATGGCGGGCATGGAGAACTCGGTCGCGTCGATGGTGCCGAGCTCGAGCGCCGGGTAGATGTCGCCGCCGGCCAGCTGCTGCGTGGCCACACCGAACTTCTGCATCACCTTCGCGCCGACGCCGAAGAAGCGCATCTTCAGGCCCTTCAGCTGGTCCAGGCTCGTGATCTTCTCGCGGAACCAGCCGGAGGTCTCCGGCGGAATCATGCCGCAATAGAAGTATTCGATGCCGTCACGGCCATAGAGCTCCTTGCCGATCTCGACGCCGCCGCCGAACTGCAGCCAGGCGTTGAATTCCAGTGCGCCCGGGCCGAACGGCCAGGTCGACAGGAAGGCGAAAGCGGAGTTCTTGCCCTGGTTGGCGCCCGGCGTCCCGTACGCCGCCTCGAATGCGCCCTGACTGACGGGATCGTAGTACGCGTAACCGCCGGCAAGTGCGCCTGGCTCGAATACCTTGATATCGAAATCACCATTCGAGGCGCGGCCGACCCAATCGGAAATGCGCGGACCGACAGGCCCCAGGACCGCCACGTTGGTGCCAAATGCGGAATGCAGCTTCCAGCGGACCTTCTTGGCGTCCGCGTCGGATGCCGAGATGGCCAGCGTCGTGGCCGCTGCGAGCGCAATTGCGCCCAGCGTTCTTGCAATTCTCATCATGTACCTCCCTAGGTCTGGGCTATTTGTTTTTTGCCCAGCTCTATTGCGGCCCACCAAGGGCCGGTTGTCAAACATCACGTGACCTGAGGTGTCCCCCTCAGTGCCGGCGTGTCTGATTGACGCGACAACCGGGTCCAATACAGAACGACGCTGCGTAAGGCAATCCAGGCGAGGCGTGGGGCCGGTCTGGCGGGTTGTCCCGGAGTGAATCAGGGGTGCCGCCGCCAGGTGCCCGACTGTGTCCGCCCGGCAACGGGCGCGACGCCGCGCCGGGAATTTGCCGGACGCGGGGCAAATCCGGTTTGACCGCGCGAATCGGTTCTGATTCGGTGCGCGGATGCACTTCGCCAATTCCAGCAAGGGCGCCCTGTCGCGGCTGGCGGTTCCCGCCATCTGTCTGGCCCTGATTGCCTATTTCGGCTTTCACGGCATCCAGGGCGAGCGCGGGCTGAACGCCCTCCAGTCGCTGGAGGACGAGACCGCGGCGCGCCAGGACGAACTTGCGCGTCTGAATGCCGAACGCGAGATCCTTCAGCGCCGGGTCGACCTGATCTCCGGTCCCGAAGTGGATGGCGATATTCTCGGCGAGCAGGTGCGGCGGCTGTTCGGCTGGACCGCTCCGGGCGAGATCGTGATCTATCAGAAGGCCGGCGAGGACCAGCGTTAACCGATATCGAGTTAATGCTACACTATCGCCTTGTGGCTGTCATCTTTCGGTGCGCTAATACCGTTACGGAATGCCGGGTCAATCGGCATCTCAAACGGCGCTGAGGAGGAAACATGGCCAAGCCCGCGAGCAGCCGTTCGCGTTCCCGCTCCCCGCGGTCGAGCGCGAAAAAGGAACCGAACACGCCCGTCGAGACCACTGCCGAGGATCTCTCTGCACTCTACCGCGAGATGCTGCTGATCCGGCGCTTCGAGGAGAAGGCGGGGCAGCTCTACGGCATGGGCCTGATCGGCGGCTTCTGCCATCTCTACATCGGCCAGGAAGCCGTCGTCGTGGGGATCCAGGCAGCGCTGACGGCCAACGACAAGGTGATCACGTCCTATCGCGACCACGGCCACATGCTGGCCTGCGGCATGGAAAGCGCCGGCGTGATGGCCGAGCTGACCGGCCGCGCCGGCGGTTACTCGAGGGGCAAGGGCGGCTCGATGCACATGTTCAGCCGCGAGAAGAATTTCTACGGCGGCCATGGCATCGTCGGCGCGCAGGTTCCGCTGGGCACAGGCCTCGCCATGGCGGAAAAGTACAAAGGCACCGACGCGATCAGCGTCACCTATTTCGGTGACGGATCGGCCAACCAGGGGCAGGTCTACGAGGCCTTCAACATGGCCGCGCTCTGGAAACTGCCGGTGATCTACGTCATCGAGAACAACCAGTATGCAATGGGCACGTCGGTCGTCCGTTCGTCGGCGCAGACCGAGATGTACAAGCGCGGCGACAGCTTCGGCATTCCGGGCCGCCAGGTCGACGGCATGGACGTGCTGGTCGTGAAGCAGGCGGCGGAAGAGGCGGTCGAATATGTCCGCGGCGGCAACGGCCCGATCATCCTCGAGATGAAGACCTACCGCTATCGCGGCCACTCCATGTCGGACCCGGCCAAGTACCGCAGCAAGGAAGAGGTCGCGAAGATGCGGGCCGAGAAGGACCCGATCGAGCGGGTCCGCGTCCGCCTGGTGGAGGAGTTCGGCGTTGGGGACGACGCTCTGAAGGCTATCGACAAGGAAGTGAAGTCGATTGTCTCGGACGCCGCCGAGTTTGCGCAGAACAGCCCGGAGCCGGATCCGTCCGAGCTCTACACCGACGTGCTCGTGGAAGTCTGAGGGGGAGCGGACGATGCCGATCACGATAACGATGCCGGCCCTTTCTCCGACCATGGAGGAAGGCACGCTGGCGAGCTGGCAGGTCAAGGAAGGCGACAAGGTCTCCGCCGGCGATGTGCTTTGCGAAATCGAGACCGACAAGGCGACCATGGAGGTCGAGGCGGTCGACGAGGGGACCATCGGCAAGCTGCTGGTCGACGAGGGCACCGAGGGCGTCAAGGTGAACGCCGCCATCGCCATCCTGCTGGAGGAAGGCGAGGACGAAAGCGCCCTCGACGGCTACACGCCTGAGGGCGGACCGGAGCCGGCGGCATCCGGGGACGAGGACACCTCGGAACCGGCGGCCGAGGCGCCGAAGGCGCCAGCCGAGCCGAAGCGTCACGAACCCGAAGCGTCCGACGACGACGAGGACGAGGAGCCGGAAATCCCCGAAGGCGCGGATCTGAAGGAAGTCACGGTCCGCGAAGCCCTGCGCGACGCCATGGCCGAGGAGATGACCCGCGACGAGAACGTGTTCCTGATGGGCGAGGAAGTCGCCGAGTATCAGGGCGCCTACAAGGTCTCCCAGGGTCTGCTGGAACAGTTCGGCGCCAAGCGGGTGATCGACACGCCGATCACCGAGCACGGGTTCGCCGGCATCGGCGTCGGCGCGGCCTTCGGCGGGCTGCGGCCGGTGGTCGAGTTCATGACCTTCAACTTCGCCATGCAGGCCATCGACCACATCATCAACTCCGCGGCGAAGACGCTCTACATGTCCGGCGGTCAGATGGGCTGCCCCATCGTGTTCCGCGGTCCGAACGGCGCGGCGGCCCGGGTGGGCGCCCAGCACAGCCAGGACTACGCCGCATGGTACGCGGCCATTCCAGGCCTTAAGGTCGTCTCGCCCTATTCCGCATCGGATGCCAAGGGGCTGCTGAAGGCCGCGATCCGCGATCCGAACCCGGTGATCTTCCTGGAAAACGAGATCCTCTACGGCCGGTCCGGCGAGGCCCCGACCGATCCCGAATGGGTGTTGCCGATCGGCAAGGCGAAGGTCGTCCGCAAGGGCTCCGACGTCACGCTGGTGGGTTACTCGATCATGGTCGAGAAGGGGATGAAAGCGGCCGAGATGCTGGCCGAAGAAGGCATCGACGCCGAAGTCATCGACCTGCGCTCGATCCGTCCGATGGATATCCCGGCCGTCATCCGCTCGGTCAAGAAGACCAACCGGCTGGTGACGCTGGAAGAGGGCTTCCCGGCCTGCGGCATCGGCGCGGAGATCTCCGCCAGGGTCATGGAGGAGGCCTTCGACTGGCTCGACGCGCCGGTGAAGCGCGTGACGGGCATCGATGTGCCCATGCCCTACGCGGCGAACCTGGAGAAGCTGGCGCTGCCGCAGGTCGAAACCATCGTCGAGGCCGCCAAGGCGGTCTGCTACGCCGACTAGGGGAGCAGGGACATGCCGATCACGATTACGATGCCGGCCCTGTCGCCCACCATGGAGGAGGGCACGCTCGCAAGCTGGCAGGTCAAGGAAGGCGATACCGTCTCGTCGGGCGACGTGCTCTGCGAAATCGAGACCGACAAGGCGACCATGGAAGTCGAGGCGGTCGACGAGGGTACCATCGGCAAGCTGCTGGTCGCGGAAGGGACCGAGGGCGTGAAAGTCAACGCGCCCATCGCGATCCTTCTGGAGGAAGGCGAGGACAAGAGTGCGCTGGACGGCTACACGCCCGAGGGCGGTCCGACGCCTGAACCGTCAAGCGAAGAACCGGAGCCCGAGCCCGAAAAGGCCGAGCCGGCGCCAGCCGCCGCACCCGCACCGAAGCCGGCCGCCTCGGGCGGGAGCAAGGGTGGCCGCATCTTTGCCAGCCCGCTGGCGAAGCGCATGGCGGGTCAGGAAGGTCTGGACCTCTCCCTGATCGAGGGGTCGGGGCCGAAGGGCCGCATCGTCAAGCGCGATGTCGAGGCGGCGCTGAAGGCCGGCACCGGCAAGAAGGCGGCCGCGAAGCCGGACGCACCGGCCGCCGCCCAGGCTGCGCCGGCGGAGAAGGCCGCACCGGCACCGATGACCGCTTCGTCGTATCCGCCGTCCACGGACGACTACGAGGAGATCAAGCTCAACTCGATGCGGAAGACGATTGCGCGGCGGCTGCTGGAATCCAAGCAGACCATCCCGCACTTCTATCTGACCATCGACATCGAACTGGACAATCTGCTGGCCATGCGGAAGGACCTCAACGGCCGGTCCGACAGCTACAAGATCTCGGTCAACGACTTCATCGTCCGCGCTTCGGCGCTGGCGCTGGCGCGGCACCCGAAGATCAACGCCCAGTTCACCGAGAGCGCGATCCTGCAGCACCGCAAGGTCGACGTCTCGGTCGCCGTGGCGATCGAGGGCGGTCTGATCACGCCGGTGGTCCGGGACGCCGACCGCAAGGGGCTGGTGCAGATCTCGGGCGAGACCAAGGACCTCGCCGGACGGGCCCGCGACGGCAAGCTGACGCCTGATGAATACCAGGGCGGCACCTTCACGGTTTCCAATCTGGGCATGTTCGGCATCGACCAGTTCGTGGCCGTCATCAACCCGCCGCAATCCACTATCCTCGCCGTCGGCTCCGGCAAGCAGAAGCCGGTCGTGAAGGACGGCGCGCTGGCGGTGGCGACGGTGATGACGGCGACGCTGAGCTGCGACCACCGCGTCTATGGCGGCGCCGAGGGGGCCGAGTTCCTCGAAACGCTCAAGGGTCTTCTCGAAGATCCGGTGACGATGCTGCTTTGACCGGAGGAGACTGATATGGCTCAGGAATTCGATCTGGTCGTGATCGGCGGCGGTCCCGGCGGCTATGTCGCCGCGATCCGCGCGGCGCAGCTCAAGATGAAGACGGCGCTGGTCGAGCGCGAGCATCTGGGCGGCATCTGCCTCAACTGGGGCTGCATCCCCACCAAGGCGCTGCTGCGCTCGGCCGAGGTCTATCATCTGATGACCCATGCCAAGGACTTCGGCTTCAAGGTCAACGGTACGATCGAGATCGATTCGGCAGCCGTCGTGAAGCGCTCCCGCGGCGTGGCGAACCAGCTCTCCAGCGGCGTCAAGCATCTGCTGAAGAAAAACAAGGTCACGGTCTTCGACGGCCACGGCGCGCTGGCCGGCAAGGGCGTCGTCAAGGTGACGAAGGACGGCAAGGCCGTCGACGACATCAAGGCCAAGCACATCATCCTGGCGACCGGCGCGCGCGCCAGGGTGCTGCCGGGGCTGGAGCCGGACGGCGACCGCATCTGGACCTACAAGGAAGCCATGGTGCCCGAGGGGCTGCCGAAGTCGCTGCTGGTCGTCGGATCGGGCGCCATCGGCATCGAGTTCGCCAGCTTCTACCGCACGCTGGGCTGCGAGGTGACGGTGGTCGAGGTGCTGGACCGGGTGCTGCCGGTCGAGGATGCCGAGATCTCCGCCATGGCGGAGAAGGCCTTCACCAGGCAGGGCATGAAGATCCTGACCGGCGCGACGGTCGAGAAGCTCGACAAGTCGAAGACGTCGGTCACCGCGACGGTGAAGAAGAAGGACGGCAAGACCGAGAAGATCGAGGTCGAGCGCGTCATCCTGGCGGTCGGCATTGTCGGCAATGTCGAGGATATCGGCCTGGAGAACACCAAGGTGAAGGTGGACCGGACCCATGTCGAGACGGGCCCGTACTGCGAGACCGGCGAGAAGGGCGTCTACGCCATCGGCGATCTGACCGGTCCGCCCTGGCTGGCGCACAAGGCCAGCCACGAGGGCGTCATCTGCGTCGAGAAGATCGCCGGCATGGACGTGCACCCGCTGGAAACAACCAACATCCCGGGCTGCACCTACTGCCATCCCCAGGTCGCCAGCGTCGGCCTGACCGAGGCAAAGGCGAAGGAACTCGGCCACGAGGTCAATGTCGGGCGGTTCCCCTTCGTCGGCAATGGCAAGGCCATCGCGCTGGGCGAGCAGGAAGGTATGATCAAGACCGTCTTCGACAAGAAGACCGGCGAATTGCTGGGCGCGCACATGATCGGCGCCGAGGTCACCGAGCTGATCCAGGGCTACGGCATCGCCAAGACGCTGGAGACCACCGAGGCCGACCTGATGCACACGGTCTTCCCGCATCCGACGCTGTCGGAAATGATGCACGAGTCGGTGCTTGACGCATACGGACGGGCCATCCATTTCTGACCCTCATGGAAAGCGAGGCCGGATGACCGACAAGACCGCCGTTCGCCATCCCGAGAAGGCCCATCGTCCGGACCAGCCGGTCTGGAAGAAGAAGCCGGCCTGGATCCGGGTGAAGGCGCCGACATCGCCGGAGTATCAGGAAACGCGCCGCATCATGCGCGAGCACAAGCTCGCCACGGTCTGCGAGGAAGCCGCCTGTCCGAACATCGGGGAGTGCTGGGCCAAGGGGCACGCGACCATGATGATCATGGGCGATACCTGCACGCGCTCCTGCACCTTCTGTAACGTGAAGACCGGCAAGCCGGGCCAGCTCGATCCGTTCGAACCGGAAGGCGTGGCGCAGTCAGTGAAGAAGCTGGGTCTGAGCCACGTCGTCGTCACCTCGGTCGATCGCGACGACCTGGCCGACGGCGGCGCCGAGCACATGGCCCGGACCATCATCTGTATCCGTGAGGCCAGCCCCGGCACCACCATCGAGGTGCTGACCCCGGACTTCCAGAAGAAGCCCGGCGCTCTCGAGAAGGTCGTCGAGGCGAAACCGGACGTCTTCAACCACAATCTGGAAACGGTGCCGAGGCTCTATACCGAGGTCCGTCCCGGCGCCCGCTACTTCCATTCGCTCCGCGTGCTGTCGCGGGTGAAGGAACTCGATCCCTCGATGTTCACCAAGTCGGGCATCATGGTCGGGCTGGGCGAGGGGCGTGAGGAAGTGCATCAGGTCATGGACGATCTGCGTTCGGCCGATGTGGATTTCCTGACCATCGGCCAGTACCTGCAGCCCAGCCGCAAGCATCATGCGGTCGAGAAGTTCGTGACCCCGGACGAGTTCAGGAGCTTCGAGCGCACGGCCTATGGCAAGGGCTTCCTGATGGTCTCGGCGACGCCGCTCACCCGGTCGTCCTATCATGCCGGCGACGATTTCGAACGCCTCCGGGCGGCCCGCGAACGGCAACTGAAGGCGGCGTCGTAACTGCCGGCATGCCGAAGCACACCGAAACCCGCGTTCTGCCCTACGATCCGCGCCAGATGTACGAACTCGTGGCCGATGTCGGCCGCTATCCCGAGTTCCTGCCCTGGTGCGTCGGCGCGCGCGTGGTGTCGAAAACGGAACGCCAGCTGACGGCCGACCTGTTGATCGGCTTCAAGGTCTTCCGCGAGCGCTTCCGGTCCCGTGTCGATCTGGACCCCGACGACCGCACCATCCAGGTGAACTACGTCGAGGGGCCCATGCGGTATCTGGAGAACGACTGGCAGTTCCTGCCGCACGAGAAGGGCTGCAAGGTCGAGTTCAGCGTCGATTTCGAGTTCCGTTCGATGCTGCTCCGGAGGGCCGTTCAGCCGCTGTTCCACGAGGCCGTGCGGCGGATGGTGGCGGCCTTCGAGAGCCGGGCGAACGCACTCTACGGATAGCCGGCCACCCGGAAGCCGAAAGAGAAGCGGGCGGCCGCCTTTCGGCGACCGCCCGTGGTTCCTGGTGTCGATATTTCCCAGGAGCGGGAGAACCTGACTGCCTGCTCTCTGCTGCCTTCGCGGCTGTTGACCGCCGCTTTCGGCTGTCCGGACACGGATCCGGATAAAAGCCTGGCTACGCTACCCCCTTAGACTGCTGCATCCCGCCATTGTCCATTTGCCGTTCTTGTTCTTCTCGTTCTTGTTCTGATTGGAGAAGGGCGTGGGATGCGGCGCTGCAGTCCGGTTCAGCGGGCTCCCGTGAGACGGACCGGCTGGAACGCCTCAGCAGACGTTCCGGTCACCGATCCGGCTATCTTGAATGTCTTGTCGGCCGGTACGGTATCCAGCGTCGATGCGACGGCCGCGCACACCATGATGGTGACGATGGCGATCATCTTTCCGGCTGCGCGATCACTGATCATTCTACTACTCCCTGCAGTCGGGCCTCTGGGGCCGAAGTTCTTATTCCGAGTTTTCCTGGGGATTGCCTTCGACACTGTCGACGACGGCGTCCGCCGTCTGCTGCGTGTCCTTGCCGATACCGCGGATGGTGTCGTCGCAGGCAACCAGCAGGCCGCCGAACGCCGCGATGGTCAGCAGGGTGAGGGTATGTTCACGAAAGCTCATCTTCGTTGCTCCGGTTCCTGAGGGCCTTGACCATCTTCCGTCCTCGCGACGCCGCGTGACGGGCCTGGCGGGCCTTCGCGTCATGACGCAGCGCGGCTTCAACATCCGGATCCCGTTCCTGCGCGCCGTCACGATCGACATCGTCGATGATGTCGTCCGTAGTCACGATGGTAAGCAGGGTGGGCATGGTGGCTCCTTCTTCGTCTTCAGCATGATTGCCGTGCCTTCAAGCTAGCTATTCAAAGAAAAACGACAAGAAAATTCGTATGGGTCGGCCACTGATCTGCCGGTTGTTCGGTCAGACACCGATCTTTCTCAAGCCACTGAGGTTCAAGAACAGCTGGATTGTGTGTTGATTACATAAACTGTTGAAAATATGTAAGGTGTGGAGATGCCGGAAGTGACAGCGCTTGAAGTAGTTCCAGCGATGGAGTAACTTACTCCAACTTGCCTTGCGGACGATGCGTTTGCGGCGTTGCTGACGCCGTACTGGCCTCCTGCAAGGCCGAATGGCCAGCCGGTTGCGGCAGCGGGGCGTTGAAGCCAACGTCTGTACCCGAATGGCCTTGAACGATTGCTGATCTCATGGACGCCGTTTTATCCATACAGGGACTGAATTTGCCGGCCCGGCGCGATCCGGCCTGCGGTTCGGGTATGGCGGCCCTGCTGGACCAGCGTGGCTCGTTCCGGATTGCTCAGGCAGTCTCTGGAACATCGACATGCGCTGCGCGTTGTTGCGTACGAGGAGTATGATTATGGCTGAAGCCCATCCGCCGAAGAGGACCGAGAAGCTCCAGCTGATGCTGGACGATCTCGAAATGGCAGCGATCGATGATTGGCGCTTTGCCAATCGCATGCCGTCGCGCGCGGCCGCGATCCGCGAACTGATCCGGCTGGGGCTGGAGACGGCGCCGATGCTGGAGGAAACGCCGGTCGACAAGGCGTCGACCGATTTCCGCATCGTCGATCCCGACCAGGCCAAGGACGGCTGAACGCTTCACGTTTCGGCCTCGGACGGAATTTCCGGTTGCCTTCAAGCCTGCACCAATAGATGATTGGTCAACTAAAATCTGAATAACCCGATTTGGTTGACCGCGGAGCGCCATTATTGCCTGCGCAGGTCCTTTCCGGAGGCTGCGCCGATGGCCGGCATTCCCGCCAAACGAACCGAGAAACTCCAATTGATGCTCGACGATGACGAGCTCGCCGCTATCGACGACTGGCGTTTCGAGAACCGCCTGCCGACGCGGGCCGCGGCGATGCGGGAGCTTATCCGGCTCGGCCTGACTGCCCACGTGGGCGAGACCTATGCGGAGCGCCGTACGGCCGATTTCCGCATCGTCGCGCCGGACGCCTGACCGGCCAGCTCAGCCGCCGGCGCCAGGCCGCAGGATCAACGTACCGATCGCACCCGGCTCGATGTCCTCACGCCGCATCGACATCGGAATGTAATCCACACGCCGCCAGCGGTTGACCATGTCGTCATAGTGCTGCGACAGGGGATTGCCGGACTGGCCGGTCGAGTGGACGTAGATGGACCTGTCCGGATCGTCCAGGTCGTAGATCGCCCGCATCGAGGCGGCGCTGCGAGTCGCGAACGGCTCCCGCCTGTCGCGCATCCGCCCATGGGCCACGTTGACGGTGTAGCTGTCGCCGCCGACCGGCGCGCGGATATCGAACAGATCCCGCAGCAGGTCCACATTCGTGAAGGGCGTATGATCGCTGTGCGCGGCATGGATCGTGCCCCATGTCCACGCCGTCCGGTCGCCGCCATAGCGCTGCTCCAGATCGGCCAGCGCCAGGGACAGGGCCCGAGCCAGGATCTCGGCGCAATCCTCCGTCTGGTCCGTTGCGGTGTCGTCGCACCAGCTATCGGCGCCGTCAGCGCCGGTCAGGACATTGCGGAAGAAGCCCACGCGGGGCGCCCAGAGTTGATCGAAGAGGTCACCGGTCTGGTCGACCAGGACCTGCCGCACGAATTCCCGGTACCAGGCGTGGAAGACGGTCGGCTCGTAGCGGTCAGGGTCCATGTCGCCGTTCCAGACCCGGAGGTCGGCGAGGATGGCCTCCTGTTCCGCTGCGTCGGGCGTGACCTGCAGCATCAGCGGCAGGAATTCCCGCGCCATCAGCGAGACCCGGTCGGCCTGCATCGAGCGGAAGCTGTCGATGGTATGGGTCTGGCGTGCGGTCAGCAGGTCGGTGATGCGTTGCGCCCGGTAGGGTTCGGCCCACTCGTTGGTCAGGAAATGCGCATAACCGTCCCCGACGATGCGGTTGTTCGCCGTGACGACGTAGCCGCGCTCCGGGTTGATCACCTGCGGCAGCTCTTCATAGGGGATGTAGCCGTTGATCGCCGACTGTGGCGTCCAGCCCGGTTGCGGCAGCATGCCCTGCCAGTCGCTCCGGTCCGCTCGCACCGGTACACGCCCTGCGGCGACGAAGCCGATGTTTCCGTCGATATCCGCCGCGACCATGTTCTGCTGCGCATTGTGGTAGTCGCGCATGACCGACTGGAACTCGCGGACTGTCTTCACGGTCGCCGTGTTCAGGCCGGCCCGCACCGTCATCTCGTCGTCGTCCAGGATGTGCCAGCGCAGCGCCACGGCATAACCTTCCGGCGTCATCTCCGAAACACTCCGGGCTGCGCCGGTCAGGATCGGTCCGTTGACGCTTTCCCGGACTGTCATGCGTTGGGGTTCGGCGCCGCTGACCTCGATGACTTCCTCGCGGGTGGTGAAATCGGCCCAGCCTTCGCTGGTCCGGTACTGGGACGGGTTCTCGGGGTTCAACTGCTCCAGCAGAAGATCCTGCGTGTCGGGGTCGGTATTTGTGAAACCCCAGGCGACGCTTCTGTTGCGGCCCAGAACCACGAAGGGCACGCCGGGCAGGGTCCCGCCGATGACCGCTTCTTCGGCCCACTCCAGATGGGCGAAGTACCAGACCGCGGGGGCCTGCAGACCCAGATGCGGGTCGTTCGCCAGCAGCGGCTTGCCCGTTGCGCTCAACCGGCCGTCGATCACCCAGTTGTTCGAACCGGTTCCGGGATCGGGCGCCGGCCAGCCGTCGAGGAGACCGCCTGCACCGCCCGGTTGCCATAGGCCGGCCTGGTCGCCCAGGGCCACGGGGGCGTTCTTCGGATAGGCGGGCCAGATTTGGCGCATTCTCTCTGGCCCCAGCAACGCGGCAACCTGGGCCCTCAGGGCTTCGGCGTGGTAGTTGCCCGACAGGTTCAGGGCCATGACCTTCAGCCAGACGATGGAATCGGCCAGCCAGGGCTCGGGCTCGATGCCCAGGATCAGAAACTCTGGCGGCAGCAATCCGTCGCGGTTCGTGAGCCAGGCGTTGACGCCGTCCGCGTAGCGCTGCAGGCGCGTCTGCGTCCGGGCGTCCAGTCGCGTCATGGTGGCCTCGGCTGCCCGATACAGGCCGAGTGTGCGCAGGAAGATGTCTGTCTGAACGGTGACGGGGCCGGCGAACTCCGACAGGCGGCCCTGGCCGATCCGGCGCTGCAGTTCCATCTGCCAGAGACGGTCCTGGGCGTGCGTGTAGCCCAGCGCGAACAAGGCGTCGTCCTCGGAGGCGGCATAGATGTGCGGGATGGCGAACCGGTCCCGGACGATGCGAATCTCCGCGGCCGGTCCATCCAGCGCGACGGTTCCGTCGATCGTCGGCAACGTCATGCGACCGGCCACGAACAGACCGACGACCGCGAGCGCCAGCAGCGCCACGATCGTGACCATGGCTCGCCAGATCCATTTCATCTCTGGCGGCCGCGCCGTCGGGAACCGGAAATCATGCGCAGAGCATGCTGCGAATCGCGGCGGACCTCAACCGGCGCAGAGCTTCCTTTGCGCCGCGTCGCCGCCCGGTGTAGGAACATGATCCACAGGCAACAACCGTACAAGGGAGGTCAGGGGCGATGGCGGAACGCGCGGCATTCATCGGGCTCGGTGTCATGGGATATCCGATGGCCGGCTACCTTCAGCAGAAGGGATACGAGACCTGCGTCTACAACCGCACCCCGGCCAAGGCCGACGAGTGGGTCGGCAAGTATGGCGGATCGTCCGCGGCGACGCCGCGCGAGGCGGCCGAGGGCGCCGACTTCGTCATGGCCTGCGTCGGCAATGACGACGATCTGCGCAGCGTGGTACTGGGCGACGACGGCGCACTGGCCGGCATGAAATCCGGCGCGATCTTCGTCGATCACACAACGGCGTCCGCAGACGTCGCCCGCGAGCTTGCCGAAGTGGCGGCCGCGAAGGGCGTCGGCTTTGTGGATGCGCCGGTCTCCGGCGGTCAGGCGGGCGCCGAGAACGGTGTGCTGACGGTCATGTGCGGCGGCGATCAGGCAGTCTTCGACAAGGCGAAGCCGGTCATTGCCAGCTATGCCAGGGCCTGCGAGCGGCTGGGCGATGTCGGCGCCGGGCAGCTGACCAAGATGGTCAACCAGATCTGCATCGCCGGGCTGGTCCAGGGCCTGTCCGAGGCGCTGCACTTCGCCGAGAAGGCGGGCCTCGACGGCCGCGCCGTGATCGACGTGATTTCCAAGGGGGCGGCCCAGTCCTGGCAGATGGAGAACCGCTACGAGACCATGATTGACGACAAGTTCGATTTCGGCTTTGCCGTCGACTGGATGCGGAAGGACCTCGGAATCTGTCTTGCCCAGGCGCGGACTGTGGGTGCGACGCTCCCGGTCGCCGGTCTGGTGGACCAGTTCTACGGCGACATCCAGGCGATGGGCGGCGGCCGCTGGGACACCTCCAGCCTCATCCGGCGCTTGCGGAAGCATCAGCAATCGTATGAGTGACGCCGGCCGGCAGGATGAGAAGAAGGATGAGCAGCGGGAATCCGTAGATTACGACCTGGTCCGCCAGGGCATGGAAGCAGGAGAGCAGGCAGCGCGGGAGAGCCGCGGCCGCCGCAGCCTGAAGCCGCGCATCTGGGCCATCCTGCTGATCATTGCGGCAATTCTGATCACGCGGCTCTTGTCGGGTTGACCGGTTCGCACCGGCTGCCTAGTTCCTGAGTTTCGCCTCTAGCGGAGAGCAACACATGACCGATGCGGCGCGCGCCCTGCCGGAATCCATCGATGCCACCGTCGACCTGCTGGCTGAAGCGGACTACGTGTCCGACCGGAGCATGGCGACCGTCGCCTACCTGTCGATGAAGATGGGCCGCCCGATCTTCCTCGAAGGCGAGGCGGGCGTTGGCAAGACCGAGATCTCGAAGGTTCTCTCGCAGACACTCGGCCTGCCGCTGGTCCGGCTGCAGTGCTACGAGGGCCTGGATACGGCCTCTGCGGTCTACGAATGGAACTATGCCCGGCAGATGCTGGAGATCCGGCTGGCCGAAGCCGCGGGCGAGACCGACCGGGAGAAGCTCGCCAAGGGCATCTTCACGGAGGAGTTCCTGATCCGCCGTCCGCTGATGCAGGCGCTGGAGGGCGAACCCGGGCGCGCCCCGGTATTGCTGATCGACGAACTCGACCGAACCGACGAGCCCTTCGAGGCCTATCTGCTCGAGGTGCTTTCGGACTTCCAGATCACCATCCCGGAGATCGGCACCGTCAAGGCCGCCGAGCCGCCGATCGTCGTCATCACCTCCAACCGTACCCGCGAGATCCACGATGCCCTGAAGCGGCGCTGCCTCTATCATTGGGTCGGCTATCCGACTGCAGAGCGGGAACTCGAGATCCTGCGGCGCAAGGCGCCTGGCGCCCCGGAGCGGCTGACGCGCGAGATCGTCGGCTTCATCCAGGAACTGCGGAACGCAGACCTGTTCAAGTTGCCGGGCGTCGCCGAGACCATCGACTGGACCCGCGCGCTTACCGAACTGGACGTCGTCGCGCTGGATGCGGACACGGTGAACAACACCCTCGGCGTGATCCTGAAATACCAGGACGACATCGCGAAGATGCAGGGCAGCGAGGCGTCACGCATCATCCAGCAGGTCCGCGCCGAGGCGGCGGCCGCCGCAGGATGAGCGACGCCCCGGAAGCACCGCACGAGGGCGGCCGCTTCGCCGAGAACATTATGCATTTCGGCCGCGCCCTGCGCACGGCCGGCCTGCCGGTCGGGCCGGGCCGCATGCTCGAGGCCATCCGGGCGGTCGAGACCGCGGGCATCCGCCGCCGCGACGACTTCTACTGGACGCTGCACGCGATCTTCGTGAACCGGCGCGATCAGAAGGAACTGTTCGACCAGGCCTTCCAGATCTTCTGGCGCAATCCCGAACTGCTGGAAAAGATGATGTCGCTGCTGCTGCCGGTGATCCATCCCGACATCGAGCAGGCGCCGACGGACAAGGAGCAGGCCAAGACCATGCGCCGCGTCGCCGAGGCGCTGGTCCGCGCGCAGCAGAACGAACCGCAGGCGAGCGAGCAGAAGGAAATCGAGATCGACGCGACGCTGACCTTCTCGGACGAGGAGAAGCTGCAGTCGAAGGATTTCGAGGAGATGACCGCCACCGAGGTCGACGAGGCCCGACGGGCGATCCAGCGCATGCGCCTGCCGCTGGCGGAGGTGAAGACCCGCCGGTTCGCGCCGAAGGCGCACGGGCGGCGGGTGGACATGCGCCGGTCCTTCCGCTCCACGCTGAAGTCTGGCGGCGACATCGTCACGCTGGAAAAACGCGCCAGGGTGCGCCGCCATCCTCCGCTGGTGATCCTCTGCGACATCTCCGGCTCGATGGAGCGCTATTCGCGGATGATGCTGCACTTCATGCACGCGGTGACGAACGACCGCGACCGGGTGCACTCGTTCGTCTTCGGTACGCGGCTCAGCAATATCAGCCGTCACCTGAAGCAGCGCGACGTGGATATCGCCCTGGAAAAGGTGGGCAAGCAGGTCGAGGACTGGTCCGGCGGCACCCGGATCGGCGCGACGCTGGCCGAGTTCAATCTCAACTGGTCGCGCCGGGTGCTGGGGCAGGGGGCCGTCGTGCTGATGATCACGGACGGGCTGGACCGAGACGCCGGCGACGGCCTGGAGAAGGAGATCGACCGGCTGCACAGGTCCTGCCGCCGGCTGATCTGGCTCAATCCATTGCTGCGCTACGAGGACTTCAAACCGAAGGCGCGGGGCATACGGGCGATCCTGCCTCATGTTGACGAATTTCTGCCGGTTCACAATCTTCAGAGTCTGGATGCCCTGACGACGGCGCTGAGCGATCTCGGCGGTCCGCGCAGCATTCGCCCCATTTCCCGCTACGACATGGCGGAGCAAAGCGCATGAGCACCGAACGCAACGACATACTCGCAACCGCCGCCGGATGGCGCGACGAAGGCAAGGGTGTGGCCCTGGCCACCGTGGTTTCGACCTGGGGCTCGGCGCCGCGGCCGGCGGGCAGTCAGCTTGCGATAGCCAACTCCGGCGATTTCGTCGGCTCGGTCTCCGGCGGCTGCGTCGAAGGCGCGGTCGTCGCCGAGGCGCTGCAGATCATGAAATCGGACAAGCCGAAGCTGCTGGAATTCGGCGTCTCGGATGACGAGGCCTGGGAAGTCGGCCTGGCCTGCGGCGGCAGGATCGCCGTCTTTGTCGAGAAGGTCTCCTGACTTGAAACGGGACATCCTCGATCGGCTCCAGGCCGACCGCGACGCGCACCGCTCCGTGGTGCTCGCCACTGTTCTTGCAACTGGCGAACAGCGCCTGATCCATCTTGGCGGGAACGATCCGCTTCAGGCCGAGGCGGAGCAGGCGATCCGCAGCGACAAGCCAGCGACCGTCGAGACGCCGGATGGCGACGTCTTCCTGAACGTCTTCAACCCGCGGCTCAGGATGCTCATCGTCGGCGCGGTCCACATTGCGCAGTTCCTGGCGCCGATGGCGCAGATGACCGGCTACGAGGTCTCGATCATCGATCCGCGTCAGGCCTGGGCGACGCCCGAGCGTTTCCCCGGCATCACCATTATCGATGAATGGCCCGACGATGCGATGGACGAGCTTCATCCCGACCATCGCACGGCTGTCGTCACCCTGACCCACGATCCGAAGCTGGACGATCCGGCGCTCAACGCCGCGCTTGGCTCCGACGCCTTCTACATCGGATCGCTGGGCTCGACCCGGACCCACGCCAAGCGGGTCGACCGCTTGAAGGCCGCCGGCTTCGATGACGGGAAGATCGGGCGCATTCACGCGCCGGTCGGGCTCAATATCGGCGCCAAGTCCCCGGCCGAGATCGCGGTCTCCGTGATGGGGCAGGTCACGGCGGCGCTCCGGGGCGCAGCGTGATCTTCGGACGGCTGCCACTGGACGAGGCCGAGGGCGCCATTCTGGCCCACGGGCTGACCATGGACGGCCGCCGGCTCAAGAAGGGCCACGTCCTGACCGCTGCCGACCTTGAAGAACTGAACCGTTCGGGCCGCGAGACCGTGCTGGCGGCGCGGATCGAAGCCGGCGACATGAAGGAAGACGCGGCGGCCGAGGCCGTGGCGCTCGTCGCGGCAGGGCCGGGCGCGAAGGCCCAGGCGCCGTTCACCGGCCGCTGCAACCTCTACGCCGAGCATGCCGGCGTCGTGCAGTTCGACCCCGACGTCATCTCCCGCATCAATACTATCGACGAAGGTATCACCATCGCGACACTCCGCCCCTTCGACGTGGTCGACAGGGGGCAGATGCTGGCCACGGTGAAGATCATCCCGTTTTCTGTTCCGGAAGCCCTGGTCGAACGGGCGCGGGAGATGGCGAAGGGCGCGATCTCGGTTGCTGCCTACCGGCGCCGCCGCACCGGCATCGTGTCGACCCGCTTGCCCGAGACCAAGGACAGCGTCATCGAGAAGGGCGTCGAGTTGATGCGGCGGCGGATCGAGCGGACCGGCGGGCAGACCGGAGAAGTCCTCACAGTCGAGCATCACGAGGATGACGTGCGGGATGCCGTGGCGGGCCTGGCCGACAGCCACGACATGATCGTTATTTTCTCGGCCTCCGCCATTTCCGACCGCCGGGACGTGGTGCCCGCCGGCATCGTGGGCGCGGGAGGCGCGGTTGTGCACTACGGCATGCCTGTCGATCCCGGCAATCTCATGCTGCTGGCCGAAATCGGTGGCGTGCCGGTGATCGGCGCCCCCGGCTGCGCCCGCAGCCCGAAGGAAAACGGCTTCGACTGGGTGTTCAACCGGCTTTCCGCCGGACTGGATGTCGGTCCGGATGACGTCATGGCGATGGGCGTCGGCGGATTGCTGGTCGATACGGCCCAGCGCGGTGCACCGCGCGAGGACCGCGCCGCCGGGGCGCAGCGCATGCCGCGCGTCGCCGCGATCCTGCTCGCCGCCGGCCAGTCTCGGCGCATGGGCAAGGCCAACAAGCTGCTGGCCGAGGTCGACGGCGAACCCATGGTCCGCCACGCCTGGCGCGCGATTCAGGGCAGTGCCGCGGAGACTGCGATCGTCGTGACCGGACACGAACCGGACCGTCTGAAGGCAGCGCTGGAAGACGAGGCCGGAGATGCGCGGTTCGTTCACAACGCGCTCTATGCCGAAGGGCTGAGCACCTCGCTGGGCGCAGGCCTGCTCGCCGTCCCCGCGGATTGCGACGCGGCCGTGGTCTGCCTCGGCGACATGCCGCGGATTTCGTCCGGCGTGATCGACCGGCTGATCAGCGCCTTCAACCCGGTGGAAGGCCGCGCGATCTGCGTGCCGACGCGCAACGGCAAGCGCGGGAATCCGATGCTGTTCGACCGCCGCTTCTTTTCGGACGTGCTGGGTATCGGTGGCGATGTCGGCGCCCGCCACATCATCGGCGAGCATGAGGATCTGGTGGCCGAGGTCCCGGTCGACGACGACGCCATCTTCCTGGATGTCGATACACCCGAAGCGTTGGCGGAACTGGCATGAACGAGCTTGGCGAAACCGAATTGCTGAAGCTTGCTGCGCGCGCCAGCGGGGCCGGGCGGCTGGAAAGGCCCGACGGCACGGCGAAGGTCCGGAATCCGTTCTGCGGCGACCGCCTGACGCTCGATGTCCGCATTGAGGGCGGCAGGGTCGCAGAGATCGGCTACGAGATCCGCGCCTGCCTTGTCTGCCAGGCCTCGGCCTCGATAGCGGGCCAGGAGATGGTGGGCAGACCGGCAGCGGAGATCGCGGATTCCGGCGCTGCCGTCGAAAGCTTCCTGAAGGGCGAGGGGGATGCGCCGGTGCATTACGGCATCTTCGAGCCGATGCAGCCGCACCTGAACCGCCATGTCTGCGTGATGATGCCGTTCCAGGCTATCGCCGAGGCCGTCGAGGACGCCGACAGCGGCGACTGATTGCGATTCCGGTTCGACGCTCTAAACTCCACCCGTCGTGTTCCGGGGGGAGTGCCGATGACCCGAATTCTCGTGCCGTTTCTTGCCGCTGTCTGCCTGTTGTCGTCCGCCGCCTTGGCTCAGGACGTCAGCATCAAGGCCTTTCACGGCCTCTGGAAGGGCAACGCCCTCTCCGAGAGCAATATCAGCGCCCATTTCCGCGTCACCGCGCGCGACATGGACGTCGAGATCCGCTCCTTCGGCGCCGGTGGATTTACCGTCCGCTGGGCCACGGTCCTGCGGCAGGAAGGCGATCCCAACGCCCCTTCGGAAGTGCTGAAGGAGACCCAGGTCGCCTTCAATCCCGTGGCCGGCCGCCCGAATGTCTGGCGCGCGGCCACGCCCGAGGATCCGATGGACGGCCGTGGCTACTACTGGGCCCGGCTGGATGACAGCACGCTGTCGGTCTACAGCCTCGGGGTCGGTCAGGACGGCACCGCGGAACTGCAGATCTACCGCCGGACGCTGGTCGATCTGGGCATGCAACTGGAGTTTACGCGCAATGTGGATGGCGAGTCTGTCCGGACGGCGCGCGGCAAGCTGATCAAGTTTGCGCAGTAGCGGGCAGTTCGATCTGATCGCCGTCGTGGATTTCTCCGCGGCGGCCAAGCCCGGCCCGGCTAGGGCGACCAAGGACCGTATCTGGCTGGCTGCGGCGACCAATGGCAAGACCTTGCCGCCACTCTATTGTCGTACCCGCGCTGATCTGTTGGACATATTGACCGGGATGATCCAGCCGGTTCGCGGCAACGCCCTGATCTGCTGGGACTTCCCTTTCGGCTATCCGTGTGGCAGCGGCATCGGCGGGGGCCGGATCGCTGCGCGTCTGCTGGCCGGAATGGTCGAGGACGGGCCGAGGGACCGGAACAATCGCTTCGATGTGGCCGCAGACATCAATCGCCGCATAGGCAACCCACCCGGACCGTTCTGGGGCGGTCCGCGCTCCATCGTTTCGACAAACCTGACCGAGAAGAAACCCAGTTTCGAACATCACGGCTTCGCTGAATGGCGTGTTGTCGAGAACCAGATTCGCGCTGCCGGGTTTCCGTCAATCAATAGCGTCTGGCAACTCTTTTATAATGGCTCGGTCGGCGGTCAGGCGATCATGGGGCTGGCGCTGATCGAGCGGCTGAACGAGCGGCTGCGGGGGCGCCGGACGCGGTACTGGCCTTTCGAGACCGGCTGGGACAGTGAACTCGACGGTGTCGTCCACGCCGAATGCTGGCCGAGCCTGACGCCGTTCGGCCATATAGACCACCCGATCCGGGATGCGCAGCAGGTCACGGCCAGCCGGGATGCCCTGATGGAGGCGAACGCCGGCGGCAACTGGGGCGCGTGGCTGGGACGGCCGCCGGGCCTGAGTCCTGCCGAGCTTCAGGCCGTGGAGGCGGAGGAGGGGTGGATCATGGGTTTTCCACTGCGCTGATCCGCGTCTCCAGTTCGGCCAGGCAGGCGTCCCGGTCCGGGGCGAAATCCCGTTCCAGCCACCAGGTCTCGACCGCCCGGGTCATCTCGCCCACCTGCCGGCCCGGTGCGACGCCACGGTCCAGAGCATCCTGTCCGCGCAGGGGAAACACCGGCGGCGACCAGTTCCGGATTTCTGCGGCGATCTCTTCGGGCGCGCCGGCAAGCGTCAGCCGGTCGGCGACCGCAACCGGACCTTCCTTGTAGGCCAGGCGCCGTAGTTCGGCCGGGGCCGCGGACACGCCGCCGGGCAAGGGCGCCAGAGCGGTGACAAGACGGTCACGGTCCGCATTCGACAGTTTCCAGCGGTCCGCCACAACTTCTCCCGCATCGCGTGGCAGCAGCGCCGCCAGGGCGAGAACGTCATCGCCGTCGGGCAGTCCGCCCAGCGGCGCGTCACCGTCCGCTTCCGGCAGCAGCGCTTCAAGCACGCCCAGATTTGCCATCAGGCGGATGATGGCCTCGCGGTTGGGCCCTGCGAGCAGGCGGCGCATTTCCTGCCAGATCCTCTCGGCAGAAAGCTGCGCCAGGCCGCTCGACATCCGTGCGCAGGCCTCGGACTCCCCGGGGAGATGCCGAAGGTCGATCTCTGCCTGGAAACGGAAGAAACGGAGGATGCGGAGATAGTCTTCTTGAATGCGTTCACCGGGGTCGCCCACGAACCGGAGTAACCTCGCCTCGAGATCCGCGCGGCCGGAGCCCAGCGGGTCATGGACCGTGCCTTCCGGGTCGGCATAGAGCGTGTTCATGGTGAAGTCCCGCCGGCTGGCGTCTTCCGCCCAGTCGGTGGTGAAACTGACCACCGCATGGCGTCCGTCGGTCTCGACGTCCCGTCGCAGCGTCGTCACCTCATAGCCACGGCCGCCGGAAACCGCCGTCACGGTGCCATGGTCGATGCCGGTCGGCACCGACTTGATGCGTGCGGCTTTCAGCGCGGCGGTGACCTCGTCCGGCGTCAACGTGGTCGCGATATCCAGATCGCCGGCCCGCCGCGCCATCAGCCAGTCGCGCACACATCCCCCGACCAGCCGCGCCTCACCGCCGGCCTTCCGGATCGCGCCGACGATACGGTGCAGCCCGGCGTCCTCCTGCCAGGGCGGGGGCGTCATTCCGGTGCCCGGAACTCGCCGGGTTTCAGCACGCCGTCCTCGACCCGGGGCGGGATGTACTGTCCGCCCGGCTCGTGCCCGCCGGTCAGGGCCAGCACGCCGGCCGTCAGCACGCAGAGCAGCACGCCCGAAACCAGCAACCAGAGCCAGGTGGACAGGCTCTGACCGCGCGAGGCACGGCGCCGGGCCAGCAGCCAGTAGAGACCGTAGAGGATGAACGGAATCGAGAACGGGACGATATATACAATCAGTTTTTTCAGCATGTTATGCTGAAAGTCTCGCGTGAAGGTTCATCAGCATGCCGGCCGTGGCCCCCCAGATGTAGTAGTCGTTGTAGGGCATGGCCCACCACTTCCGCGGCACGCCGTTGAACCAGCCCGTGTGACGGTGGTGGTTCTTCGAATCCAGCAGGAAGGCCAGGGGTGTCTCGAACACCTCGGCGACCTCATAAGGGTCGGGCTTCGGCCGGAAGTCCGGCGCGACGATGCCGACGACGGGGGTGACGGCGTAATTCGTGACGGTGGTGTAGATGTCCAGCATGCCCACGACATCGACCAGCGAGGGATCGATGCCGACTTCCTCCTCGGTTTCCCGCAGCGCGGTCGCCTCGGGGGAGGGGTCGCGCTCCTCGCGCCGTCCGCCGGGAAAGCTGATTTGCCCGGCATGGGAACTCAGATGCGCCGTGCGGCGCGTCAGCAGCACCGTCGGACCATCGGGCCGGTCGATGATGGGCACAAGCACGGCGGCCTCGCGCAGAGGCCGGTCGCCGCGGCGCTGCTCCGGCGTCAGGTCGTAGTCGGAATGTCCCCAATCCGGCGAGGCGTCGCGCGCCAGCCGCCGGCGAATTTCGTCCGGTGTCATGCGTTTCCGTTCAAGGGCCTGCCGTCGGAGCGGCCGATGACGTGAAAGCGGCCGGCGCTCATGACGCCCTGCACTTCCACCCCGTCGATCTCGCGTTCGTCGGCGATCTCGACCAGATCATAGAAGACGCTGCGCGCGAGCAAACCCTTCAGACGGCCACGGATGTGCACCAGCGGCGTCGGCTCGCCGGTTTCGGCATCGACGCTGACCTCAAGGGGGTGGTCGTCGTCCAGCACGGCCACGTCGTCGGTATGGGTGCGGAAGCGGATGACCTGCTCGGGCCCGGCGTTTTCCCGGAACATCTCGTTGACGAACAGCGGCGCGACATCGACCTGGATCGCCAGCCGTTCCGCGGGCGTCACGAGGTAATGACGCCCGTCGTCGTCGCGGCGGAGAACGGTGGAGAACAGTTTCACCAGTTCGTGGCGCAGGATCGGATCGCCTTCGTGATACCAGGTGCCGTCCTGCGCGATGCGGATGTCGATTTCGCCGACCCGTTCCGGATCCCACTTGTCCACGGGCGGATAGCTGCGCTCCGACCCGTCCGGAATCGATTCGGCCAGCCGTTCGATATCGAGATAGCTCTTGTCGCTCATGGCTACGCTACGAATTCCCTTTGTTATCAGTCATTGATCACAATGTGATCGGCAGTGGCCGGAATGGTCTCGCCACTGTGTCTTTGGACCATATAATCACGCACATGCAAAACGTCAGTGAAGCGGGCGAGGATCTCGCCCAGGAAGTGGAAGCGCTGGGCGAGAAGGCCGGCCGCATCCGCGAAGCCATCGGCAATGTGATTTTCGGCCAGCAATCGGTGATCGACGAGACCCTGATCACCCTGTTCTCGGGCGGTCATGTGCTTCTGATCGGCGTGCCGGGGCTGGCCAAGACGAAGCTGGTCGTGACCCTCGGTTCCGTGCTCAGTCTCGACAGTCGGCGGGTCCAGTTCACACCCGACGTCATGCCGGCGGATATTCTCGGCTCGGAAGTGCTGGAAGAGTCGGATTCGGGACGCCGTTCGTTCCGATTCATCAAGGGACCGGTCTTCTGCCAGCTTCTGATGGCCGACGAGATCAACCGCGCCAGCCCGCGCACCCAGTCGGCGCTGCTGCAGGCCATGCAGGAGTATCACGTTTCGGTGGCGGGCGAGCGCCACGACCTGCCTCGGCCGTTCCACGTGCTGGCGACGCAGAATCCGCTGGAACAGGAAGGCACCTATCCGCTGCCGGAAGCCCAGCTCGACCGCTTCTTCATGCAGGTCAACGTGCCCTATCCGGACCTGGAGGCGGAGCGCCGCATGCTGCTGGCCACGACCGGCGCCAGCGAGGCCGAGGCTTCGGCCGTCATGACGCCGGGCGAACTGCAGCAGGCGCAGCGTCTGGTCCGCCGCCTTCCCGTCGGGGAGAGCGTGGTCGAGGCGATCCTCGACCTTGTCCGCAACGGCCGGCCCGAGGAAACGAGCGACGAGGCCGTGAAACGCCATGTCGCGTGGGGTCCGGGACCGCGCGCCTCGCAGGCGCTGATGCTTGGCGTCCGCGCCCGCGCCCTGATGCAGGGCCGCTTCGCGCCGTCGGTCGATGACGTGGCTGCTCTGGCGCCGCCGATCCTGAGACACCGCATGGCCGTGAACTTCGCGGCCCGCGCCGACGGCGTGACGGTCGAGGAGATCGTCCGGCGGCTGGTCGGCAGGCTCTAAAGGCAGAGATGGCACAACCCGCAACGCGAGCCCGGATCGATCCCCGCCTCAGAAAGCGGGCCGACAGTCTCGCCGATGCGATGCCGCCGCTGCTGGTGGAGGCCGAACGTGTCGCGCAGACCGTGAGCCAGGGCGTGCACGGCCGACGCCGCGTCGGCGAGGGCGAGAGCTTCTGGCAGTTCCGGCGTTATCAGCCCGGCGATCCGGCGACGTCGATCGACTGGCGGCAATCGGCCAAGCGGGTACCGACCTATGTCCGCCAGAACGAGTGGGAGGCCGCACAGGCCGTCTGGCTCTGGCGCGACGGTTCGGAATCGATGGATTTCCAGTCGCATCTCGCCTCGGCCAGCAAGCTCCGGCGCGCCACGTTGCTGACCCTGGCGCTGGCGTCGCTGCTGCTGCGCGGTGGCGAGAAGATCGCCTTCCTGGGCCTCGACCATCCGCCGGGATCGAGCCGCGCGTTGCTGGAAGACTATGCGCTGGCGCTGGAGAAGGGGCTGGTGGAGGACCATCACAGCCTGCCGCCGCCGGCCAACCTGCCGCGCTTCGCCCAGGTCGTGCTGATCGGCGACTTCCTGACCCCGCTGGACGAGGTCTCGCGGTTCCTGCGCAGCTTCTCGGCGGTTGGCGTGGCCGGGCATCTGATGCAGATCATGGACCCGGCGGAACACCGGTTGCCCTATCAGGGACGGGTGATCTTCCAGGGCCCCGAGAACGAGGGCGAGGTGCTCATCGGGCGCACCGAGGGTATCTACGAGGAATACGGCGTCCGGGTGGACCGGCGGCGTGACGATCTCCGCGACATCGCACGCTCGGCGGGCTGGACCCATACGGTCCACCATACCGACCAGCCGGCCCAGGCCGCGCTACTGGCGCTCTACCAGGCCATTGCGGGCAGCGGCCGATGAGCGGACTGCTTTCATTCATCACCTTCGGCCAGCCGCTGATCCTGCTGGGCCTGCTGTCCCTGCCCGTGATCTGGTGGCTGCTGAAGGCGACGCCGCCGGCGCCGGAGCGGGTGATCTTCCCGCCGGCGCGTCTGATCTTCGAGATGGTCCGTCAGGAAGAGACGCCGCACCGGACGCCCTGGTGGCTGCTGCTGCTCCGGCTGCTGATCGCGGCGCTGCTGGTGCTGGGCCTGTCGCGGCCGATCCTCAATCCCGGTGGCGAGTTCGGCGGCTCCGGTCCGGTCGTGCTGATCGTCGATGACGGCTGGGCGGCGGCGGAAAGCTGGCCCGAGCGGGTCCGCAGCATGGTCGACATCACGAACCGGGCCCGGCGGGAGGATCGTGTGGTGGCGATACTCCGGACGACGCCCGACCCCGACGGTGTCGCACCGCGAGCGGCCGTGATGTCCGCCGCACAGGCCGCCGACACGGTCAGGGGCATGGTGCCGAGGGCCTGGGCGCCCGACTATCCGGCTGCCAGGGCGGCGCTGGACGATCTGGACCTTTCCGGCGCGGTGAACGTCTTCTGGATGAGCAGCGGAACTCGAGGCGGAAGGCGCCTACGAAATGGCGGAAGCCGCGCAACGGCTGGGCAATCTGACCGTTGTCGAACGCCCCGAGGGACAGTCCGTGATGCTGCTCAGGGCGCTGGAAGGTGAGGGCGCCCGGCTGCGGGCCGTCGTCGAGCGGGACCGGACCGATCTGCCGGAGACCGCCGCGGTCGTGTTTTCCGCCGCCGATGGCGTGACCATTCTCCGCCGCGAAGCCGGTTTCGAGCCGGGCACGGCGCAGGTCGTCATCGAGGAGACGCTGCCTGTCGAGGCGCTCAACCGTATTGCCCGGGCCTCGGTCGAAGGGCGTGACAGTGCCGGCGGCGTCGCGCTGGTCGATGCAGGGCTCAAGCGCTACCGGACCGGCCTTATGGGGACCCGCGAGCCGGAGAGGGCGCAGCCGCTGCTGTCTGACATCTACTATCTCAGGCGCGCGCTCGGACCCTTCGCCGAAGTGACCGAGGGCGATCTGACCGAACTGCTCGAGCAGCCGCTGTCGATGCTGGTCCTCGCCGATATCGGCCAGCTGGTCGAGGGCGACCGGCTGCGCCTCGCGGACTGGATGGAGAAGGGTGGCGTCCTGCTGCGCTTTGCCGGCCCGCGCCTTGCCGAAGGCGACGGGGAGCTGTTGCCGGTGGCGATCAGGCAGGGCGGACGGGCGCTGCAGGGCTCGATGAGCTGGTCCGAGCCTGCACGGCTGGCGCCGTTCCCGGAGAGCAGCCCGTTCCACGGTCTGGTGGCGCCCCGGGATGTGACGGTACGCCGGCAGGTGCTTGCGGAACCGACCCTGGACCTGCCCGAGAAGACCTGGGCGCGGCTTGAAGACGGGACGCCGCTTGTCACTGCCGAAGCCCGGGGTGACGGCTGGCTGATCCTGGTCCATACGTCGGCCAATACCGCATGGTCGAACCTTTCGCTCTCGGGCCTGTTCGTGGAGATGCTGAGGCGCATGAGTGCGCTGTCGACCGGCATCGACGAGGAGCCGGAATCGCGTCTTCTGAATGCCGTCGAGGTGCTCGACGGCTTCGGACGGCCCGTGCCGCCGGGACCCAGTGTCCGGCCGCTGGTGGAGACGGAGCTGGCGTCAACCGATGTCGGCCCGCGGCACCCTCCCGGGCTCTACGGGGAGGAAACGCTGGCCCGGGCCTTCAATCTCGGGGGAAGTGCGAAACCGTTGCTGGTGATGGAGGATCTGCCCTCCGGTGTCCGACGCGGCGTGATCGGCGGCGAGCCCGAACAGGATCTGGGACCGATCCTGCTCGCCATTGCTGCCGCGCTGCTGATCGTCGATCTGGTGATTGCGCTTCTGCTGCGGGGATTGCTCCGGGCGCCGCGCCGCGGGCTGGCCGCCGTCCTGCTGGCCGCAGGTCTTGGCGGGCTCGCGCCGCCGGCCGAAGCGCAGGAAAGAGAGGCCGACAGGACCGTTGTCGAGGCGGCGCTGGAAACCCGCCTGGCCTATGTCCTGACCGGCAACGATACCGTCGACCAGATGTCCGCTGCCGGGATGTTCGGCCTGACCGAGATCATGATCGCCCGGACCTCGGTCGAACCGTCCGAGCCGCGAGCCATCAATGTCGAGCGCGACGAACTGATCTTCTACCCGATGATCTACTGGCCGATGGTCGCCGAGCAGCCGGAACTCAGCGACGAGGCCATCCGGCGCCTCGACAGGTACCTCAGGACCGGCGGCGTCGTGCTGTTCGACACCCGCGACGACGGCAGTCCGCTGGGCGGCGGCGGTGCCGCGGGACCGGGCACGCAGCGCCTGCGTCAGCTTCTGTCGCGAATCGACATCGGTCCGCTGGACCCGGTGCGCGAAGGCCATGTCCTGACCCGCGCCTTCTATCTGATGGATGTCTTCCCGGGCCGGTATGGCGGCGGGCGGATCTGGGTGGAGCGGCTGGATTCGCTGGCCAATGACGGCGTCTCGCCGCTGGTGATCGGCGGTGCCGACTGGGCCGCGGCCTGGGCCATGGACCGCAACGGCTGGCCGATCGCGGCGCTGAGCGGCGGCGGCCTGGAACAGAGGGAGATGTCCTACCGCTTCGGTGTGAACCTTGTGATGTACGCGCTGACCGGCAACTACAAGGCCGACCAGGTGCACGTGCCGGCGATCCTCGAACGGCTGGGGCAGTAGGCGGATGCTGGAAGGCAGCCAGATCGTTTTCGAGCCTCTGATCCCGGAACCGGCGCTGCTTGTGCTGGCGGCGCTGTCCGGCATTGTCCTGCTCTACGCACTGTTCCGCCGCGCCCGGGGCGGTATCCCGCGTCTTCTGCTGATGGCGGCGCTGCTGGCCTTCCTCGCCGGCCCGACCCTGGTCGAGGAAGAACGCCGCTATCACGACGATGTGGCGCTGGTCGTGACCGACCGCAGCCTGAGCCAGGGGGTCGGCGACCGGCAGGCGCAGACCGACCGGGCCTTGGCCGCGTTGAGGCGCGACACCGATACGCTCGAAAATCTGGAAGTCCGCTTTGTCGAGGCGGGCCCGAAAGCCGGCGGGCCGGCGGATGGCTCGATGCTGGTCGAGGCCGCCCGGCAGGCGCTGGAAGGCGTGCCGCGGAACCGCCTTGCCGGCGTGGTCTTCATCACCGACGGTCTGGTTCACGACCTGCCCGACGACGGCTCGGCCGATCTGTTCGGCGCGCCGCTTCAGGTCCTGCTCAGCGGCGTGCCTGGCGAACGGGATCGCCGCATCGAGGTGCTGTCGGCGCCGGCTTTCGCCATCGTCAATCAGGAGACCGAGGCCTCGATCGTGGTTCACGATCCGGAGGGCGGGAACGACCTGATCCGGGTGAGCATCCGCCGCGACGGTCAGCCGGTCGAGGTGCGGCTGCTGCCGCCGGGACAGCCCACCCGCGTGCCGCTGACGCTCGATCATGGCGGCAAGAATGTCTTCGAATTCGAGGCCGAGGCCGGCGAGGGCGAACTGACGCTGGAGAACAACCGGACCGCACTGTCGGTGAACGGCGTCCGCGACCGGCTGCGCGTGCTGCTGATCTCGGGCGAGCCCTATTCGGGCGAGCGGTCCTGGCGGAACCTGCTGAAGGCCGATCCGGCGGTGGATCTGGTCCACTTCACGATCCTGCGCCCGCCGCAGAAACAGGACGCGACCCCGATCCACGAACTGGCGCTGATCGCCTTTCCGATCCGGGAGCTGTTCGAGATCAAGATCAAGGATTTCGACCTGATCATCTTCGACCGGTTCTGGCGCCGTGGCGTGCTGCATTTCGCCTATCTCAACAACATTGCCCGCTATGTGAATGAGGGCGGGGCGCTGCTGGATGCGGCGGGGCCGTCCTTCGCGGGGCCTGCAAGCCTGTTCCGGTCGCCGTTGTCGAAGGTCCTGCCGGGCTCGCCGACCGGCGACGTGACTGTCCGTGGCTTCCGGCCGAAGGTCTCCGATCTCGGCGCGCGCCATCCGGTCACGTCAAATCTGCGCGGTGGCGACGGTGGACGTCCCTGGGGACGCTGGTTCCGGCAGGTCGATGTCGAGGCGCCCGAAGCCGATATCCTCATGACCGGCGCGGACAACAAGCCGCTGCTGATCCTGGACCGGGTCGGCGAAGGCCGGGTGGCGCAGCTGCTTTCCGACCAGGCCTGGCTCTGGGCGCGCGGATTCGAGGGCGGCGGTCCGCAGGCCGAAATCTTCCGGCGCACGGCGCACTGGCTGATGAAGGAGCCGGCGCTTGAAGAGGAAAGCCTGTCGGTCGAGGTCGAAGGCCGGCAGTTGAAGGTCGAACGGCGGTCGCTGAAGGATGGCGGTGGCACCGTTCAGGTGACAGGCCCGGGCGGTTCGGTGGAAACGCTGACGCTGGAGGCCGGCAACAACGGACTCTCGTTCGGCCGCATGGAGGTCGACGCCGCCGGTCTCTACCACGTCAGCGACGGGGAGCGCGGTTCGGTGGCGGTGCTCGGCAGCCTCAATCCGCTGGAATATGCCGAACTCGTATCGACCGACCGGCTGCTTCGCGGGCATGTCGAGGCGGCTGGCGGCGGGATCGTCAGGCTGGCCGAAACGCCGGAGCCGCGCGTGCGCCGTGTCGAAGCCGGTGCGCGGATGGCCGGCGGCAACTGGATCGGGCTGGTCGAGAACCAGGCCTATGATGTCACCAGCCTGAAGCGCGCGCCGCTGGCGCCGCCGCTGATTGCGGTCCTGCTGTTCCTGGCGCTGGCAATGGCCGCCTGGCGGCGTGAGGGCCGCTGACGGCGTCCGGGGGAGGAATACCTATGGAAGTTATCATTCTGGGGAGCGGCTCGCCGATGCCGCATCCCGACCGCGCCGGTCCGTCGACACTGGTCCGCGCCGCCGGGCAGGATTTCCTGTTCGATTGCGGGCGCGGCGTGCTGATGCGGGCCGCTGCCGTCGGGTGCGGGGCGGCGACCATCGCAGGTCAGTTCGTGACCCACATGCACAGCGATCACACGACCGACTTCAACGACATCGTCACGACCAGATGGATCATGAGCCCGGGGCCGAACCCGCTCACCGTCTACGGGCCGGTCGGCATGAAGGGTTTCGCCGATGCGACCCTGGCCGCGCTGGAGACCGACATCGGCTACCGGATCGCGCACCACAAGGACCTGAACGAGCCGCCCGTGCTCGATGTCCACGAACTGGAGACCGGTCCGGTTCTCGACGCCGGCGGTGTGCGGATCAGCTGCGCACCGACGAACCACAGTCCGGTCCATCCGACGTTGGGGTTCCGGGTGGAGGCCAACGGGCTGGTGGCCGCGATCGCCGGCGACACGGTGCCTTGCGAAGGCCTGGACGAGATCTGCCGAGGGGCGGACATCTACGTGCAGACGGTGATCCGGAGCGACGTCATCCGGCGCGCGAAGATGCAGCGGATGCGGGATGTGGAGGACTATCATTCCGATGTCCGGCAGGCGGCCGAGACCGCCAGCCGCTGCGGTGTGAAGACACTGGTACTGAACCACATGGTGCCGCCGCCGACGCCGGATCAGGAAGCCGACTGGATCGCGATGGCGGCCGAGGCCTTCGACGGAGAGATCGTGGTGGCGCGCGACCTGACGCGGATCGGCGGCTGACCGCTTTCGGTCACTCGCCGCCTACGGGGCCGTAGAACACGACCCAGGTGCCGAAATCGTCCGTGAAGTCCTCGAAGCGGTGTTCCGCGCCGGCCGGCGCGAACAGGGCGTCGCCCGGCCCGAAGGCGGCCCGCTCGCCATCCATGAAGAATATCCCGGAACCGCTGGCCACGATGTAGATCTCGTCCTGATCGTGCGGGGTCTGGTTGTCGACGCCCTTCGGCGCGTACCAGCGCAGCGTCATCGAGCCGTGTTCCATCAGCAGCGCCGAAGCGCGGCCCGCGGACAGCGGTGCGGACATTGCCTCCTTCAGCGTCGAGAGAACCTTCATCGCATCAACCCGCCGTCGCATTGGCCATGACACCGCCGTCGACGACGAAGGTCTGACCGGTGGTCCAGGATCCGGCCGGGGCGGCCAGATATACAGCGATCCCGGCAATGTCCTCGGGTTCGCCAAGGCGCGCCAGCGGCGTGCCCTTGATGCGCGGGTCGGCCCGCTTCGGGTCGTTCCACAGCGCCTTCGCGAAATCGGTCTTCACCAGGCCCGGGGCGATGCAGTTGAAGCGGATGTTGTCCTTGCTGAACTCGGAGGCGAGGTTGCGGATCAGCTGCATGTCGGCAGCCTTGGAGATGGCGTAGGCGCCCAGCGCGCTGCTGCCCTTAAGCCCGCCGATGGAAGAGACGACAATGAAGGCGCCGTCCTTGCGCGTCTGCATCTCCGGCACGACCATCTGCGCCAGCCACAGGTTCGACTGCACGTTGCAGGTCATGATCTTGTCGAAGGCCTCGTCGGGGATCTCGAGGTTGGAACCCATGAAGGGGTTCACCGCGGCGTTGCACACCATGATGTCGATCTGGCCGTAGGCCTCCTTCGCGCCCTGCACGAGCTTCTCCAGGTCGGGGCGGTGGGTGATGTTGCAGCCCAGCGCCGTCGCCTCGCCGCCGGCAGCCTTGATCTCGTCGACCACGGCCTGGCAGGCGTCGACCTTGCGGCTGGCAACGACGACCTTCGCGCCGTGCGCGGCGTAGGCCTGGCAGATCGCCTTGCCGATGCCCTTGGAGCCGCCGGTGACGACGGCGACCTTGCCGGTGAGATCGAAGAGATGTTTCATTGGTCTGCTCTCAGAAATGCGGGACGGGTGAGTTGGCGGTTCGGCCTGCCGATCTAGTGGCGGTGGTTCGACCGGCCGGGTCCTGTCAGCGCGCGCCCATCGAAGACGTTCGCGGCTGGCGGGACGCAGATGGCTGACGTCGCCACCGGGCGAAGGGGCTGGCGCCCGCGCACCGTGGCGCGGGCGCCGGACCTTCTAGCGCTTCGGAACGGCCGGGCGGGACAGGCAGCGGCCGAGCCACTCGGTGACGTTCGGATAGTTGGACATGTCCATCCGGCCGAGCTTGCCCCAGAGCAGGACGGCGGCGACGTTCAGGTCGGCCACCGTGAAGCTGTCGCCCACCAGCCACTCGTGATCCTTCAGATAGCCGTCCAGCACGGTCAGCGGCCAGTCCAGCGCCTTGACGGCATTGGCGACGACCTCGGTATCGCGCTGGTCCTCGGGCAGCATTGCGGCGTGGAACAGGAAATCGAGCATGTGCCGCTCGACATCCGTCATCACCCAGAAGCTCCATTCCAGCACCCGGGCCTCGTTCTCCAGGCCGGAGGGCATCAGCTTGCCGTGCTTCTTGGCCAGGTAGATGTTGATGGCGCAGCTCTCGCCCATGCCGAAATCGCCGTCCTGGATCGCAGGCACATGGCCGGCGCGGTTGACGGCGAGGTACTCGGGCGTGCGGGTGCTGCCGTCCCGGAACTTCTCGGTGGCGGTCTCGAACTCGACGCCGAGCTCGTTCGCCATCCACTGCGCGCGCATGGCGCGGGAGGCGGCGGGTCCGTGAATGATCAGCTTGCTCATGTCTCTTTCTCCCCTGTGGACATGGTCGCGGCGGGCGGCATTTGATCCGCCGCCGTCGCGGTCGTCAACGACAGCCTGCGGCGTCTGACATCGGCCCACTGCATCAGGCCGATGGAGCCAAGAACGAGGGCGCCGCCGAGCGCCTGAAGCGCGCCCAGCACCTCGTCGAACAGCACCCAGGCCTCGAAGATCGAGACCACCGGCTGCACATTGGTGAACATGCCGGCCTTCAGCGCGCCGATGCGCGAGAGCGCGTAGAGATACATCGGCATGGCCGAAGCCTGCAGCACGGCCACGCCGGCGACACCGGCCCAGCCGCCGGTCGTCACCGGAAAGCGCACTTCGGCGAAGAAGATCCCGATCACCACCAGCACGATCAGCGCGGTCCAGCTGAAGTGGAAGGTGATGACGAAGGCGTTCACCTCGCGGAAATGGCGCGCCACGAGTACGCCGTTGATGGCGGTGCAGACGGCGGCGACCAGCGAGAAGACGACGCCGCGCCAGTCCGCATCGCCGACCGATGCGCCGAGCATCATCGCCAGGCCGAAGAAGGCGAGCAGGATGGCGAACAGCTTGACCGGATGCGCCGGTTCGATCCGCAGCACGGTCACGATCACCGCGATGATGATCGGGAAGGTGAAGAACAGCAGCGCCGCCAGGCCGACCGAGATGAACTCGACCGCGCCGATATTGCCGTAGGTCATGGCCGACATCAGCAGCCCGTTGAACAGGGCCAGCGGCATCAGCTTGCGGGGCAGGCGCAGGCTGCGGCCGGCCAGCGTCATGCCCAGCGCAATGGCCGCGGTCATCAGCGTGGTCCGGCAGCCGGCCACGACGATGCCGCTCGCGCCGCCGTCATAGGCATAGCGGGCGACCGCCACCGCGCTGCCGAGAAAAATCCCGGCAAGCAGCGACAGCGCGATTCCGAAGAACTGTGTACGCGCGTCGATCGGACGTCCTCCCCGGCGCGAGGGTGCACCGGGGCAGGAGGCCCTTCAAACGCTTATTTCGGGACTCTGGCCTGACGGACCCCGGTCCCGGCGGCGTCGCCCCGAGGGCTCATTCTTCCGGCAGCATCTTCATCACCGACACGACGGCGCCCTGGGGATCCATGATCACCGCCATGCGGCCGACATCGGGGACGTCGAAGGGGCCGTTCAGGATCTGGCCGCCGGCGGCCTTCGCCTTCGCGCAGGTGTCGTCGACGTCATCGACACCGATATAGGACATCCAGTGCGGCTGCGGTGGATCGCCGGAGATCTCCGCGGTCGACATCACGCCGCCGCGCATCTCGTCGCCGCTGCGCAGGATGTGGTAGGTGCCCCCCTCGGCCATGTCGACCGCCTCGACCTCCCAGCCGACGACATCGCGGTAGAAGGACAGGGCGCCTTCCAGATCCGAGGTGGCCAGTTCGTTCCAGACGAATTTTCCCTGGCCGCTCATCTTCGCCTCTCCATTAAATCAATGGTTAAATGTTGGCCGGTTGCCGGCCTCGGGTCAATCGCATATTTTTGTTTTGTTCTCATGACGGGGCAGAGCGGTTGCGCATTGTCCTCTGGAATTGCGCCATGGCGCTGCACCGGAAATGGCCGGCGCTCGAAGCGCTGGCGCCCGACATTGCCATCGTTGCCGAATGCGACACCCGAGCGCGTCTGAGGGCGCGCGGCGTGGCCATCCAGCCGTCGCGGATGGCCTGGACCAGCGGCCGCGCGTTCAAGGGTCTGGCGGTGATCGCCTTTCCGCCTTACCGCCTGAGGGTGCATCCGCTGCACGATCCGGCGCTGGCGCATGTGCTGCCAGTCGAGGTCAGCGGGGCGGGGCTCCGCTTCAACGTCGTCGGCGTCTGGGCGCAGAACGCCTCGGCCGGTCTCCGAACGAAGGCGGAGCCCGGACCGTTCAACCGCGCGCTGGACCGCTACGGCCACTGGATCCGCTCCCGCCCGACGCTGGTCGGCGGAGATTTCAACAACCACCATTTCTGGGACCGGCAGGGCCACGCCATCAATTTCGAGGAGAATCTCGCGCGCTGCCGGCGGCTGGGTCTGGAGAGCGCCTACCATCTGGCGCGGCGGGAGCGGTTCGGCCTGGAGACGCTCCCGACCCATTACTGGCGGGACCGCAGGATCGACGGCCCGACCTACCACATCGACTATCTCTTCTTCTCCGCCGGTTGGCGCAGGCGGTTCCGCCGTTTCGGGGTCGGGGACTTCGACGGATTCTGTGGGCCGGGCCTCTCGGATCATGCGCCGCTGGTGGCGGATTTCGACGCCGGACGGGGTGCGCGGCGAAACCGGAAACCCTTTCCCGAATGGCTATTGCCAGTGCGGAAACGATCCGCTATATCCGCCGCTCCGCTGAACGGGGCGCGCGCCCCGTAGAGTATCGCGTGGGCGCATAGCTCAGTTGGTAGAGCAGCTGACTCTTAATCAGCGGGTCCAAGGTTCGAGTCCTTGTGCGCCCACCAATCTTTTCAAAGGGTTGCGTGTCGATCCGGCTTTGTGGAGTGGCCTTCGGGGTTCCCGTGGGGTTCCGGATCTGCCTCGCTGGAGATCCCTCTTCTGGCCGGATGATGGATGGTGGTTTGCATGCTATCATCGTCCCGTCGGGAGGTCGTGGACGTGCGGATGCGAAGCCTGAGACCTGAGCCTTGTCCATTGCCGGTCCGTCCCGCCATCGGCGGCGGATCCGTCCCTGGGTCGCCGTGAATCATGCCGGCCCTGGATGCGGCAGAAATCCTGACCGTCGGCTTTGCGACCGTTGGCGCTGGCCTTGTCATCGGTCTTTTCCTTCTGTTTTTCGGACCGGCTGTTTCGGGCCTGTTCGGACGCAAGCCCCAGCCCACCACGGTTGCGGACGAGCTGGCAGCGGAGATCCTGAACCGCGATTGGGACCGGGAACGCGCTATCCGGATGTCGCCGCCCGGACTGACGCATGACGACGTGCAGATCAACGCCAACGCGGATGCAGCGCCGCTGCGCGAGCGCCTGGACAGGGCGTTCCGCCGCTTCAACCAACGGTTCGAGACGCTGTCGGAAGAGTATGAGGCCGAGCGCGAGACCGACCGTGCCGTCCGGAAAATCGCCGCCTGCGCAGCGCCGATGGAGTCTTATGTGGCAATGCTCGCCGGCCTGGATGGCGAAAAGGTCGCGCCCTTGCTGGCGATCGCCGTGCATGTCCGGAACGGGATGAAGGATCACGGGGTCGACCTGTCGGACCCCGCGGCGGCGGAGATCAGGCTTCCCGGATTGACGTTGACGATGGCGGAGAAGGTCGAGATGTGCCGTCAGGCCGGCGACACCGTGAGGATCAACGGGCCGCTGATCTGGCTCTTTTCCCTGGTTGCCGTTCAGGATCCCGCACGGCGCCGGACCGGCCGGCGGCTCTGGGCCGAACTGCATCGGGGCGCCCCGCATGTCGAAGCATGCCGCGATGCCCTGGAGCTGCTGGTTGAAGACTGGGCGCGGCTGGAAGGCGCGGACCAGTTTCCGAGAGGCCTGACGCCGGAACCGATCTGATCCGCGTCCCGGGTCTGCGCCTCAGGCCCGCGGGCGCCACGTCCAGCGGCGATCGAATGGCGGCGGGACCGGCAGTCCCGGCGCCGCCGTCCGGACCTTCCCGATGATGCCGAAGATCAGTTCTTCAACCGAGGACCGCATCGGGCCCGAGGACAGCTTCGGCGTGATCTGCAGCATCCAGTGAACGTCCTCGTGGATGGCCAGATAGTCCCGCGCCACCGTTCGTGTGAGCGTGTCCTTCCGCCGCGCCGAGCCCCAAAGGAACGCGTTCATCTTCTGCTGTCGGTCCGGTTCGCCGAAATTCAGCGTGAAGTCCTCGCCGAGGGTCATGAGGTCGGCCCTGACGCTTTTCCGGTCAACTGCCGGATGCTCCTGCCACGCCTTCAGAAACAGGGCCTCGAGCCGCTCGACGGCCTTCAGACGGTCCTGGATCTTGGCGAGACGGGCCCTGTCACGGGCATCGGTCTTGTCGTTCACCCACCCGTCGATTGCGTCTGCAATATCTCCGAAGAGCGCCCGGCCGGACACGAAACCGGCCTTCGCACGATGAAGTCTCATGGCCCGAAACCGTCTGTGGCACCTGGATCGACAATAGCCAGATCGCTGGTAGTGTACCCGCAATCCGGACGACAGATACAGGGCCGCTGCCGGATGTCGTCGGGGGGGCGTATCGGCCGGCGTGGGCATCCTGGCCACGTGGCCTCTCGCGCCTCGTCGCATGACGACCGGAAACCGGACTGGGTTGTTCGCTCTCGAAGTGTCCGCACCGGCAATCTGCACACGCCGGACCACCCGTGCGGCCCGGCCACGATCCGGAAGATGATTCGGAAGCGTTCACGAAACCGCCGCAATCCGAATTCCTGTCAATATGCCCCGGGCCTGTCGGTAACAAAAAGTGATTGCGTGAGCATCTGGTCCTCCGGGAGCCCGAGGTCCCTGAGATCCGGACTTCCAGGGATGCACCGGTCCGCACGTTTCGCCGCAGTCTGGCGTTGACGAGCGGCGCCGAAGGAACCGAGACTCGCGGGAGTGGAGTCAGGACCAAGTCCAACCCCGTTCTGAAGCGCCGCCTGATGGGTATTCCAACACCGGGCACGGGCGGGCTGCAGGGAACCCTGCCTGTATAAAGCCATGCGACGCATTGCGGGTTTTCGGATCTGAACTCGGTGAGAGCATGCTGCGCCTGCCGCTCGGCGATCGCGGCGTGTCCTGCGGTCCAGAGTAGCCAGGAGTGGGACAGTGCGGTCATGGGATGCTGCGGGCGTGGCGCGAGGGGCCCCTGAGGGCGCGTGATACGGACCGGCCCTTGAAAAAGGAGGGGGCGGCCGATCGGTCAACTCCGTTGCACACGTTGTGAATCCGCCAGGTCCGGTCGAGACGATCAGACCGGCATCCGAGGCGTCAGGGCAGGGAGGTATCCTTGCCCGCATGAGCCGTTGACGCATCCGGTTCCATCCTTTCGCCGGCCCGCGCCATCACCCAGGTCTCGATCTCTTCGAGAAGCCACACCGACCTTGAAGCGCCGAGCTTGACCGGCTTCGGAAATCCGTCGTCCCTGATCCAGCGGTAGATGCTGGCGCGGCTGACACCGAGCAGTGTGCCGACTTCCCGGATGGAGAGCAGTTCAAAAGCCATTGATTCTTACTCCTGTGTTCGAACAGCGATCGGGAAACCCCCTGATGGCTTCGGGCTGGACAGATCGGCTTTCGGCGCGCTGACCGCATGACTTGACGCCTGCGGCTGGTGCGGGAGCTGACCGAGGGGCTGGTGCGATTGATGCCGGTGATTGTTGCGGACTGCGGTTCATGGGGTGGCTGACGGCAACAATGCATGCAGGTTGATGGTCGGGCTCGACAAAGCCATTGTTGGCGACACCGGGCGTCACGCCCGTATCCGGGGCTGACGCGCTCTGGCGGGCAAGCTGTTGAGGGGGCGCATCTTGGCGGACGGCGACATCAAATCACTCAGCGCGTTCGTGTGGTCGATCGCGGAGACGCTGCGGGGCGATTTCAAGCAGTCGGAATACGGAAAGGTCGTGCTGCCCTTCGTGGTGATGCGGCGGCTGGACTGCATCCTGGAGGACAGCAAGTCGGCCGTGCTGGATCTGGCCGCCGGCCTGCCCGGGGACATGGATGACCAGGCCCGGGACACGATCCTCTACGGCGCCGCCGGCGACGACATCCGGGTCTACAACCTCTCACGCTTCACCTTCGCCTCGCTGAAGGGCCAGGACGCGAAGGACATCCACGCCAACCTGCTGGACTATGTCACGAAGTTCTCGCCCAACGTCCGGGACATCTTCCTGGAGAAGTTCCTGTTCACCGACCAGCTCAAGCGGCTGAACGATGCCGGGCTGCTCTACCGCGTCTTCGAACAGTTCGCCCAGATCGACCTGCACCCCGACACCATCTCCAACCTGGAGATGGGCTACCTGTTCGAGGAGCTGATCCGGCGCTTCTCGGAAATCTCCAACGAGACGGCGGGTGAGCACTATACGCCGCGGGAGGTCATCCGCCTGATCGTGGCCCTGCTGCTGGTGAACGACCGCGAGGCGCTGACCAGCTCCGGTGTCATCCGCCAGGTCTATGACCCGGCCGCGGGTACCGGCGGCATGCTCTCGATCGCCGAGATGGAGATGAAGGGGCTCAATCCCGGCATCCGGGTCGAGCTCTACGGGCAGGAGCTGAACCCGGAATCCTTCGCGATCTGCAAGTCCGACATGCTGGTGACCGGCCACAACCCCGAGAACATCGCTTTCGGGAACACGCTGACCCAGGACGCGCATGGGACCCGGCGGTTCCATTACCTGCTCTCCAACCCGCCCTATGGCGTGGACTGGAAGAAGTACCAGGACCCGATCCGGGAGGAGGCGGCGGAGCTGGGCCAGTCGGGCCGGTTCGGCGCCGGCCTGCCGCGTATCTCCGACGGCCAGCTGCTTTTCCTGCAGCACATGATCTCCAAGATGCGCGACGACGAGGCAGGCTCCCGCATCGGCATCGTCATGAACGGCTCGCCGCTCTTCACCGGCGGCGCCGGGTCCGGCGAGAGCGAGATCCGCCGCTGGATGCTGGAAAACGACTGGGTCGAGGCCATCGTCGCGCTGCCCACCGACCTGTTCTACAACACCGGCATCCAGACCTATGTCTGGCTGCTGACCAACCGCAAGGCGGCGGCGCGCCGGGGCAAGGTGCAGCTGATAGACGCCTCGGGCGAGCGGTTCTGGAGGTCCATGCGCAAGTCGCTGGGCTCCAAGCGCCGGGAGATCCCGCAGGAGGCCGCCGACGAGATCGCCCGCATCTATTCGGAGATGCTGAACGGTGAGAGCGACTGGGGCGATGTGTCGAAGACCTTCGACACGACCGATTTCGGCTACCGGGAGATCCGCGTCGAACGCCCGCTGCAGCTCCGCTTCGAGGTCACCGATGAGGGCATGGCTTCGCTGCGGGAGAGCAAGCCCTTCACCAGGCTTGAGCCCGCGGAACAGGACCTGCTCGAAGAGCTGCTCCCCGACGTGCTGGGCGGCCGGGTCTACAGGGACCGGCCTGCCTTCGAGACCGACCTGAAGAAGGTCCAGAAGTTCGCCGGCTTCACCCTGGGCGCGCCGTTGAAGAAGGCGCTACTGTCGGCGCTGTCGGAGCGCGACGAGGAAGCCGAGATCTGCCGCGACAGGAACGGCGACCCGGAGCCCGACACCGATCTGCGCGATCACGAGCTGGTGCCGCTGGACGAGGACTGGCGGGACCATGTCGAACGGGAGGTGCGGCCCTTCGTGCCGGACGCCTGGGTGGACGAGACCCACACCGACGCAAGGGACGGCGGCGTCGGCCGCGTCGGCTACGAGATCAACTTCAACCGCTACTTCTACAAGTACGAGCCACCCCGGCCGCTCGAGGAGATCGACGCCGAACTGAAGGCGCTTGAGGCCGAGATCGCGGGGCTGCTGCAGGAGGTGGTGGCTTGACCCTCCACACTCCGCAGCGCGGAACACCCGCATCTTGGGACCGCAGAAAGATCAAGTTTCACCTCTCCGCGTTTTTCGGGGGTGGAACGCCGAGTAAAGACAACCTGGACTACTGGACCGCCGGTACCATCCCATGGGTGACGCCCAAGGATATGAAACGCCGTATGATTGACGCAGCGGAAGACCTGATCACTGTCGATGCCGTCAAGAACAGCGCGACAAACATGGTGCCACCAAGTTCAGTCTTGATGGTGGTTCGGTCGGGAATACTGAAGCACTCGTTGCCGGTCGCATTGAACACGGTGCCAGTGGCGCTGAATCAAGATATGAAAGCGTTTCGCTTCCGCCGTTCGCTGATGCCGGAGTTTTTCGCGTATTGGATAGAGGGGCAGCAGAAGCAGAAACTGCTTGAATGGTGCCAAATCGGGGCGACGGTCGATAATATCGACGTGGACGCGATGTTGAACGGTCAGATCGCTGTCCCCGACCTCCCCACCCAACGCCGGATTGCCGATTTCCTGGACCGCGAGACCGCCCGGATCGACCTGCTGATCGAGAAAAAGCAGCGGTTGGTGGTGTTGTTGGGGGAGAAGGTCCGTTCCGATATCCACGACTTGTTTGGGTCGCTTGACGCCAGAACGTGGCGCATCCGTCATCTCGGCAAGGTCAGGAATGGCGCAGGGTTCCCCGTCGATCTACAGGGAGATTCCTCGAACGAAATACCGTTCTTCAAGGTAAAGCACCTAGCGGTGAACGGTCTGGATCAGCGTATCGTCGATTCCGGGGATACGATCACGAAAGAGACAGCTAAATCGCTTCGTGCCATCGTGTTCCCAGAAGGAACGATTATTTTCGCGAAGATCGGCGCCGCGCTGCTTCTTTGTCGCTTTTCTATGCTTGGAACAGAAGGTTGCATCGACAATAACCTCGCCGCTTTCGTTGTGAGCAAGAGTTCTCGTTGATCCAGACTATCTGCTGCTTTGCTTCGAACGCTTCGAGATGCAGTTGATGGTCCAACCGGGCGCAGTCCCCTCGCTGAGCACCGAGAAATTCATCAACCAATCTGTGCCGCTTCCGTCGGTGGACTGCCAACGCGAATTCGTACAGCAGGTTCGACGTGTGGTTCAACGGAACGGACGCATCGTTCAGCGGACACAAGAGTCCATCGAACGCCTCAAGGAGTACCGATCCGCCCTGATCACTGCGGCGGTCACCGGGCAGATCGACGTCGCCACATGGTCGCGATCCGGCGCGACCGACCGCCGGCTGGACGCCATTCAGGAAGAGATGGGCGCGTGAACCGGTACCTGATCAAGATCAACGGCGAGAGGTTCTGCCCGGACAATATATGCCGTCCTGCGAAGGCGTCGGACTGGGAAGGCGGCGAGGTGCTGCTTGAAGCAAATCCGCCGGTACTGCTGGATTCCGGCAGGCGGGAAGATGCGCCAGAAATCACAAAGGGCGACGAACTCTGGATCTGGACGCATGAGGCCCCGAACCATGGAAATGGGTGGGGCCTGACTGCAAGGGCAATTGCGGGGCCTCGGAGGACGGTCGGCGATGATGTTGCGTTGACGTTGAATGCGGTCGAGCGTCTGGAGCGCCCGTTCGGGTACAAAAAGCTCGGCAATCGACCGACCGGCTGCGGGCTCATCGACTACGTTCGAACTTTCCGTCACCGCCATGTCTACCTGATCGAAGACGATGACTACGAAAAACTTGTTGCATTGGCACAGCAGCATGGCTCGGCGCTGCCTGACGAGCTTCGCTTCCGGAACGAGACCGAATGGCAGAGCGAAATCCGCGAAAACAAGGATGAAGTTCTGGATGGCTTCGTTCAGCGGCGCCTAGGTTGGCAGAAGGCGCGCCCCGGACAGCAGGAATTCCGTGACCGCCTTTTGAGGCTCTACAAGGGCCGCTGTGTCCTGACAGGATGCTCGGTTCCGCAGGCGCTCGAAGCAGCGCATGTCCTGCCGCATGACGGCAGCGAAATCCGCGACCGTGTCGAGAATGGATTGCTGCTGAGGCGTGATCTGCACGCCATGTTTGACAGTCTTCTCTGGAGCATCAATCCGAAGACAGGCAAGGTCCGGTTGTCGAAACATCTGACCGACCGGTCCTACGATCAATTCGACGGAAAAACCGTCCAGCATCACGTCGCGCCGGAGCCTCTGCGTTTCCACTTCACGCAGTTCAAGAAGGCGGAAAAGGAAGGGGCCGGCAATGTCTGACCAGACCCACACCACCGCCGACATTCACCAGGAGAAGGTCTTCGAGGCCCATATCGTGGGCTGCCTCACGTCGGAGCTTGGCTATGTCGAGCGGGATTGCGCCGCGCATTACGACGTCGCCCATGCGCTCGACATCGAACTGCTGTTCCGCTTCCTGAAGACCACCCAGCCCGAGGCGTGGAAGACGCTGGAGGCCCATTACAGCGGGGCCGCGGAGGCCGAGGTTCTGAAACGCCTGGAACAGGCGCTGAAGAACCAGCCAACCCATCAGGTGCTGCGCGACGGGCTGAAGCTGGTGCCGAACATCCGCTTCGCGCTCTGCTGTTTCAAGCCGGCGTCGAACCTGAACCCGGAGCTGACAGGGCTCTACGAGGCCAACATCCTGTCGGTGATGCGGCAGGTGACCTATTCGTCGAAGAACAGGAACGCCATCGACATCGTCACCTTCGTCAATGGCATCCCGGTCGCCACCATCGAGGTGAAGAACAACCTTACCGGCCAGACATTCCGCCACGCCGAGAAGCAATACCGCACCGACCGCTCGCCGGCCGGGGAACCGCTGCTGACCTTCAAGCGCGGCGCCATCGTCCATTTCGCGGTCGACCAGGACAATGTCTCGATGACCACGCGGCTGCTGAATGGCAAGACCCGCTTCCTGCCCTTCAACCGGGGCCGGGACGGCGGCGCCGGCAATCCGGACGTGACCGGGGAGAACCGTGTCGCCTACCTCTACCGGAACCAGCCCGAGGGCCGGGCGGTGTTCTCGCGGGAGGTGTTGCTGGACCTGATCGGCCGCTTCATCCACCTGGAGCGGGACGGCAAGCGGGAGACCCTGATCTTTCCGCGCTTCCAGCAGCTGGACGCCGTGCGCTGCATCCTGGCCGACGCCCGCGCCGCCGGGCCGGGACAGAACTACCTGATCCAGCACAGCGCCGGGTCGGGCAAGTCCAACACCATCGCCTGGACCGCGCACCAGATCATCAACCTGCATGACGACAGGGACCAGCCGCTGTTCGACACGGCGATCATCGTCACCGACCGGCTGGTGCTGGACCGGCAGCTGCAGAACACCATCTCCGGCTTGGCCCAGACCCAGGGCGTCGTGGCCACCATCGATGGCACATCCCAGGACCTGCGGCAGGCTATCGAGCAGGGCAAGCGGATCATCATCACGACGATCCAGAAGTTCGGCACCGAGCATCTGGCGACGCTGTCCGGGCAGTCGGGCAAGAAATTCGCGGTCATCATCGACGAGGCGCATTCGTCCCAGTCCGGCAAGGCCGCGCAGTCCATGGCGGATGCGCTGACCCGGGACGAGGAGGTGCTGGACGAGATCAACGACTTCGTGCTGCGCCACCAGGCGGCGCGGGGTCCGCAGGCGAACATCTCCTTCCTGGCCTTCACCGCCACGCCGCGGAACGTGACGCTGGAACGGTTCGGGCGGATGGGCCTGGACGGGAAGCCCTATCCCTTCCACCTCTACTCGATGCGGCAGGCGATCGAGGAAGGCTTCATCCTCGACGTGCTGCAGAACTACATGACCTATGGCGCCTATTACCGCCTGGAGAAGACCATCGAGGACGATCCGGCGCTGCGCGGCAGCCGGGCCCAGGCGGCGGTGGCGAAATATGCCTCGCTGCACCCGACGGCCATCGACCAGAAGGTAGAGGTGATCGTCGAGCACTTCCGCCGGCACGTGAAGAGCGAGCTTGGCGGCCAGGCCAAGGCGATGGTGGTGACCCAGAGCCGGGAACATGCGCTGCGCTACTGGCAGCACATCAACCGCTATCTGGAAGAGAAGAAGTATGCGGACCTGAAGGCGCTGGTCGCCTTCTCCGGCGATCTGACGGTCGATGGTGTGGACTGGACCGAGGCCGCCGCCAATGGCTTTTCCGAGACGGAATTGCCCAGGAAGTTCGACAGCGACGCGTTCCAGATCCTGGTCGTCGCAGAGAAGTACCAGACCGGCTTCGACCAGCCGAAGCTGGTGGCGATGTATGTGGACAAGAAACTGGCCGGCCTGCAGGCGGTGCAGACCCTGTCGCGGCTGAACCGCACCTTTCCGGGAAAGACGCGGACCCATGTGCTGGATCTGCGGAACACGATGGAAGAGATCCGGGACGCCTTCGCGCCCTATTTCGAGGCGACGGAGCTGGAGGAGCGGACCGACCTCAACCAGATCTACGATCTTTCCGACCGGATCCGGAATGCGGCCTATATCCGGGAGGATGAGGTCGAGAAGTTCGCGGACGGCTTCTTCAAGGGCGATCTGACAGCCGCGGACCGCCTGGTTCTGGAGGGGCTGGTCAGGGAGGCGCTGGGCCGGTTCCAGCTGGACGAGGACGAGCAGCAAAGGGAGGAGTTCCGGCAGCTGCTGAAGAGCTACCAGCGCTTCTACGCCTTCGTGGCGCAGGTCGTGGCGCTGAACGATGCCTGGCTGGAGAAGCTCTACGTCTACACGTGCTGGCTGTCGAAGCTTCTGCCGTCGCGGAGCGTGCCGGCCGATATCGACATCACCGATGACATGCTCGACCTGGAAGCCTTCAAGCTGAAGAAGGAGGAAGAGGGAAGCGCCTCGCCGGCGCCGGGCATGGCCGAGCCGCTGGCGCCGATCACCGGCTTCGGCGCAAACCCCTATACCGAGGAAGAGGAGAAGTCGCTCTCCGAGGTGATCGACGCCTTCAACGAGCGGCACGGGACGACATTCTCCCGCGAGGACTTCCTGCGCTTCGAGCAGGTGAACCGGGACATCCTGGACGAGAACATGCTGGAGATGATCCGCAAGAACTCGGCCGACGTGGTCTATGACGCGTTCGCCCAGGCCTTCTTCAAGGCCATGGTCAAACGGTTCCAGGCCGACCAGGAGATGGAGAGCATCGTCATGAAGGATCCCGAGGCCCGCGATCAGGCGACCCGGCATTTCTTCATGCGGGCCCAGCGGATGGCGCAGGAGGCGCGGCCGGCATGAGCGGGACGGTGTGGGGGATTCACATGGCGGATATCCTGGCTTCGGCGCCGGTCGATGACGGCTTCGTCGGCATCGGCTGGGAGCCGCTGGGCGACCTGTCAGCGCTGGCGCCCACCCGCGACGCCTTCAAGGCGCGTTTCCTGGAGGTCTATCCGGAAGAGAATCCGGGCGCGGTGCCGGTCAAGGCCGGCGTGCTTCTCCGGTTCGCCTGCCACATGGAACCGGGCGATGTGGTGGTCTACCCGTCCAAACCGGACAAGATGGTTCATATCGGCCAGATCGCGGATGGCTATGAATGGCATGCCGAACACATGAACCAGTATCCGCACCGGCGGAAGGTGACGTGGATCGCCGCACGGCCACGGTCCGATTTCTCTCAAAGCGCGCTCTACGAGATCGGTTCGGCCATAACGCTGTTCGAGATAACCAACCACGCCGACGAATTCCTCGCCGCGATGAAGGGCGAATCCACGGGCGCCGAGGCAATCGACAAGGACACGATCGAGGAGGTCAGCAACCAGGTCGAGGAATCGACCGAGGACTTCATCATCAAGCGCCTGAAGACCAAGCTGTCGCCCTACGAGTTCGAGAAGTTCGTGGCGCACCTGCTGACCTGCATGGGCTATCACGCCCGAGTGACGCAGCAGTCTTCGGATGGCGGCATCGACATCATCGCCCATCGCGACGAACTCGGATTCGAGCCGCCGATCATCAAGGTGCAGTGCAAGCAGACGCTCGACCAGACCGGCCGCCCGGCGGTGCAACAACTGCACGGCGCTATCGAGACCGGCGAGCACGGCCTCTTCGTGACCCTCGGCGGCTACAGTCCGGATGCCCTGGTCTTCGAGCGGAGCAAGCCCAATCTCCGGCTGATCAGCGGGACCTCGCTCATCGAGCTGGTCTACGCGCACTACGAGAAATTCGCGCCGCGCTACAAGGTGCTGCTGCCGCTTCAGCGGACCTATATCCCGGGCCCGGTGGCGGGCGCGCCGGACTGAGCGGAAGACGAAGGAGCCTGCGGTCATGGCGGCGATCGGTCAATTGAGGGGTGTCTGGCGCAGGATTGCGATGGCCCTTGGCTGGCGACCCCGCGAGGTTCTCGTGTTTGTCGGGGATTCCATTGACGGACTGCGGACGCCGGACTGGAAAATGGTGGATCTGGCCGAATGGTGCGGGCTGCCGCCGTTAAGTGACGAGGATCATGATCGTCTTTGGGGCGAGTTCAGTGATGTCGATCTCCTCGACGAATGCCCGAGCGCCTTCATTGACACCGGCGCGGACCCGGATGACCAGCCGGGTCTGAGCGCGGTGACCTATCGTGTCACCACGTTCGATGAGGCGGCGATGAAGCGGGAAGTCCGGCAAGCCATCAGTGCGGTTCTGGCCAATGGGCGATGAATGACCACTGTCCGGTGTGCGGCATCACGGGCGATCATTTCGATCATCTCGTTGCCGAAATCGACAAGACCTTTCAGCAGACCCCAGGGCGGCGATCTACTGACCTTGCGGCTGGCCACACCGAGACGGCGCCAAGACCATTGTGGAGACGCAGGTTTCGGCGGACATCCATCTCCATGTCTGAATACACAAACAATCCGGAGTGAGACGGATGAAGCGCAATTCGACCGCAATCCCGATCATATGGCTCACCCTCGCGCTGTGCGTGATCTGGTTGGCCCTGGGACTCTATCTGTTCGTCTTCGCGCCGACGTTGAAGACCGAATGGGCTCGGGGCGAGGTGGGCGACTTTGTCGGCGGTGGCGTGGGCGCCCTGGCGATCCTGTTGATCGCCTATACCGTGCTCATCCAGCAGCGCCAGATCGCCGAGGAGCGGGTGTTCCGGACGATCGAGTTGCTGAAGCCGGAACTGGAGAACCTGTCGGCACGGATCGTGGCCAAGGCTCGAGATACCGAAGCCATATCCACCGAGCATTTTGAGGACAGGAGAGAACGCTTCGAGAAGCTTGATCGGACGGTGTTCTTTCGCGAGATCCAGAAACAGGCGTTTCAGGAGGCACTTGAACACCCGGCCGTCGCGGAGGCGTCGATCCGGTTTCTGCAAGTGGTCTCTCTGATCGACGAATCCCTCGAAAGCCTGGGCGGTGCCGGCAATGCGATGAAGAACGCGGTGCGGGCCATGGACTTCTACCGGGCAAAGATGCACCTCGAAGCGAAAGGGCTGTCGGCCGCCGGATCTCAGGCCTGAAAGTTGAAGTTCACGAAGTCATAGCCCGAGCTGCCACGCTTCAGTGTCATCTGAGTTCCTTCTGTAGCAAGACCCGACGCCCTCACCACAAGCTGCAGCGCTTCATCCGAGATTGCCGCGACATCCTCGGAAACGAATATGAGGCTCTCCGCCTTCACACCCTCCCAGGACCATTTCTCATGGAGTGCGTCGAGACCGCTGATCTGGACGGTCTTTCGAAACAGGATCTTGGTGTCACTCTCGTGCGGTACATTCGAGAACTTCTCGGACACAGGCTCCTCCGTCGGATTCAAGGGGCAGAGTGGGGTACGAGGCCGTCATACCTCGGATGGATGCGGTCCGCCGTCATTTCGATCACTTCAGCAGTGACTGGAGCGCCCTGGTACAAGAACATGCATCATACGGTTCGGACCAGTCACTGTTGCCGCCAACTGCCGCTGGCGACGGCAGTCATCACACTTGTTCGAAAGCACGCAAGGGGGGCCTCGCCCTCGGCCAGCCGTTGCAAGGTCCAGGTTGTCAGCCTCTCCGGGCCATCCGACACCGGACCGGTTCTTGCCCGGGCCATTGTGAAAACCTCCAGCCCGACTTCCCGGCCCGCGGCAAAAAGGGCGTCCGCAGACCGGTTCGAGGCCGCCGCCAGGACGATCCTTGCGAGCCCGGGTCCAAGGAACGCCAGCTGCGGTTCCGCGGCGCGGTTCATCAGGTCGAACACGGTCTGCCGGGCGTAGGAACGCGGATCGTCGAACGTGGTCTTCGTGTCGATCACCGCCGCAACGCTGTGGATCGGCACCAGCGGCATGCCGCTTTCCGGCGACGCGGGCGGCGGATAGCCGCGGTCATTGAAGGGCCTGTGGACGACGATGTCCCAGGACCGCGACCTGAGATCAGGACGAGCCGGATCGACGATCTGCGAGGGTCCGGAGAGGCGCCAGCCCGCCGGCAGCCAGACGGTCATCATCGCCTTGATCCGTGCCTCCATCCACGGTCCGAGTATCGGCATCGATTGATGCAGGCTGCGCATCACGTGCTGGAGATCATGCCAGAACTCGAGAGTCGGGCCATCATCGACGCCGGCATGGTGCAGTTCGGTCCGGTGCAGGGGCGGGAGGGTCAAGAGCCCGGCCTCATCCACCTCGGTAGGCTACGAGGCCGTCATACCTCACATACATGCCGTGGCCTCGCCAGAGCGGTGTCGGCGCGATCCGGCCGGTGTCATCGAATGCTTCGTCATTGCTCGCGACGGCGACGCCGGCGAAGTGCCCCAGCCGGCTCATGTGCGCGCAGCTCGCGGAAGATGCCCCCAAATTCTCTGGCATGGAAATCATTCTCCGGCCACCTCAAATCTCCGACGCGAACACACTTCGGGACGGCCGTCCTTTTTGCAGGAACGCGCTGCACCAGGGCATCCGAGCCAGTTGGTCGGGACGCCGACGGTGTCTATTTCAAGCGTGCGGCGATACAGCCTTCCGTGGTGGTGAGAATAAGTGATCTTCTGTTCCCACTTACCTCATAGATTTCACCCCCAACATCTTCATTCAGCATCTGATCCGAGAAAGTCAGTTTCGGTCGGAGAGTTTCGAACTCAACGACGGTGAACCCCTCCTTGCGATCCAATTTGCCCGATACCTCACCCGGAACGGATATCTCCACTGTCTCGCCCAGGGCACTGGCAATCAACTGACAGCTCTGGCCGGTGTTGTATAGCATGCCATCAGACAAAAAAGTGTTGCCACGCCGACAGGGGTCAGCAGAAAGACCAAATCGATCGAGCATTTCTGATTTTTCCAATATCGTCCTGTTTTGGCTCTCTACTGCTTGGATGAGCCAAGCCAAACCGGACGAATAATTATAATTCTTTAGTTCTACTATCAGGCAGTAACCCCCATTTCCGGAACCGCATTCGTTGCGGCAATTAAACATTGGTTCGTCGGTTTTGATATTTGAAACTCTCTTTGATAAGTTTCCGATCGGTTTTGCATCGACCGAAACAAGGTGGCGCCAAAATCGAGAATCTGGAACAACCAGTTTTCGTTCAGATTTGATATTTCCCAGCGTTCTCTGGCTCTTGATTTCGAAAACATTCATTTGGGTGCATTTTTGATTCACCGGCGCGTTCTTCGCCGTAACAATTGTGCAACTGAGTGATCGCTTTTTCTTGGCATCAAGTTCTGTATCAGTCTTGAATGATCTAACAATCTTTCCATCTACCTGGATTGACGTCAGATACTCGACCTGAGCCCTGTCATTTGAGAGATTGACAAGCCAAGCCCTCTTGGATCCTGTACAACTACAGCTTTTGGCATCCTTGTACTCGATCTGGACTTGCGGCTGATTGAGAGATGGATCGTCCGGGCCGATGTTGCTGATGGCATCATCAATGTCCTCGACGACGTCACAGGAGCCCAAAGCGATTGCCAGGCACATCGCAGGAAGAAGGTACCAAGTCCTCTTCATCTGATGGTCACCGCGTTTTCCACTTAATGTTTCGGCGGAGAAAGAAGTCCGATCTGGTAAGAAACAAACCTGATTGAAACAGTGCTTCATGAATTTTGCATGCTTGAGATCGAACGAAGGGATCCGCAGCATAGCCACCCCTTACCCAAAGGACGCCCCTATGCAGCGGCGGCGACGTGTCAAAGACGGCCTCAAGGAAAGTCGCTCGTGTTCGCCAATTTGACCACTCAAAGCTGGATTCGGGAACATGATCGGTACCAGCGACTGCCTTCTTCATCTGCATTGTCAGGCTTTCCGGATTCACTTTCAATATCGGGCGATTGCTGCTTGGCAGAAAGTTGCTGTTGCCGACGAGATAGAGAGCAATCTGGTCGCCTACATCATTTGGGCAGCCTTCCTGTTTGCTGCCTGCGCTGCACGCCAAAATTCGAAAGCTTTGTGTGACGCGGGTGTTCGATAATTCTTTCCGTGTCGAAAGTATGCCACTATCTGCGCATAGGTCGTGGCTGATATTGAAGGTATTGCTTCCAACGACGGCCCCATTTCTAATATCAACCGAGTAAATATCATCATCCTGTATCGAAAATTCGCACCTGTTTTTTCCCGAAAGCTCCTTATGGGCGAAAGTTCTGTAAAGGCGCCGTACATCGCCCAAGGAGAAGGTAATTTCTGCGTCAATAACAGGCCGAAAGGTCGGCTTCTTTCGAGTAAAATCCGCGTCAAAGTATATCTTGATAAGGGGATTGACAGGCAGATTGCCGAATGGTGTCTCGAGGTAACAGCTTGTTTCCGGGACGTGAAACAACGTGCTGTTGGAGAGCACATCAGTGTCGCATTGGTTTGGGTATTTGGGAGCAACTTTCATCGCTATCAGGCCGTCCAAGAAGACAACCCGACGATTTTCCTTCGCAGGCATGCCTTGGCCTCCCGGAGCCGGTGGCGGTGCGCCCGGAGCCCCAATCATTCCGGTTGGTCCTTGCATCGGCCGCATGCCTGGTTGCGGCAATTGTGGAAGTGACCCATCAATTCTCTGCTTCGATGCCGCAATCGGTTGGCACGTAAGCGACGGTCCCAACTTCTTTTCCGCCAGAGCGCTTGTGTTTATAATAAGGACTGCAAAAAAAGCAAAAAATGCTACGAAATGGAGCGAGTCAAACAGCAAATTTGTCGACTTAATTGAGAGAAATTTGGAGGCATCTCTATAATTGGTGTCCAAATAAATTTCATTTCTCACAAGATTATTTCCAGACCATTTATTGGTGTGCTTTCTGGGTGCATAGTAGATTTGCAATAGAGGCAATTGTCAACAATGTTGGTTAGGATCCAGGGCTGTGTCAGGTCGGCGCCGGGGGTTTGTGCGGGTATCGTTGGCAGGCTTGCGCTTGTCGCTTCTTCGACTGGTGCGGTCGTCGGGAGTCGGGCCACCTCGTAGGCACCGGTGAGTTACACAGAACCGGGAGCCGGAGAACCAGAGATGCGATCTGGATTGGCCGTTTAAGTGCCGACGCAAATCGCCCGAAACCTCGGAATGTACTTTGCCGCCTGTCGCCTGTCGTACCCTGGCGGGAGTGTCATGCCGACAGCCCGGAATACCGGAGGCATCGATCTGCTCGCCCATGATTTCTCCGCCAGGCAATTTCTCGGCATTCAGTTGAAGGCATTGCCGAACCTGAACGCGGTTCCACCCGGATCCGACCTGGGCAAGATCATCGGGGGCTGGTGAATCATCTTCACAACACCGGACGATCAGCCTGTCGGTTACGTGCTTCTTCCGGACGACGTCAGAAAACCGGCCAACCGGAACGAGAGGAATGGTCGGATTTCAACTTGGCTCGAGCCGGGTTCGTATCGCACCGAGGCATTCAGGGAGGCCTGGCATCGGATCGGTCGCGGTGACGATGCCCGGTGATGATCGTGCGCCCTTGGGCCGGCCCGGAGGAGGGGGCCATGAGCGCCTTGCTGCGATCAGGCTCCCTCCCATTTGCTCCGAACAGGGTTCCGAATGCAGCTGATGGCGGTGCGTTGCGGCCGGCAACTCCATTGCCCGCATGCGGAACGGTCCCGGGCCGGGAACCTCTCCGGGACCGCCTACACAAAGCCCTCCCGCATTCGCCGAGTTGACCGCTTCATCGGCTTTCCAGAGGTCCGATAGGCCGTGACCAGTACACCGTCCCTCAGAACGATTTTCGTGTTCGTGTTCTTTTGCAGCAGGTTGATGCGTTTTTTCAGCCTGGCAGTTGCGGCGCGGACCGAGGGCGTCTGGTCCCATCTCTGAAGACGCCTGATCTCGGTCTTGGCGTCCTTGATGGCAGCGGCCGCGTGGCGGTAGGTCAGCATGATGGCATCGTCATCGACGAACTCTCCATAGATTTCGACGATGTCGATGTCCTGCTTTCGCAGGCCGCGCTGGTTCATCCGGGCGGCTGCATGGCGGCAGATCTGGTTGCGGTTCATTTGGACGTCCCCGGAGTTGACGGCGTCGTTGTTGCCTCATCCTGTCGATTTCGGGCCTGATCGGCACTCAGCTCCCGGGCCAGCTTCTCGAGGGTTTCGATCTGGTCTGAAGACAACTGGTTCTTGATGTGGGAGACGCCTGTTCCGGCCGACATCGCCACGTCATCGACCATCTTGACATCACCGGGCTTGATCCTGGCCCATCCCAGCCAGACTGCCAGTTCGGCTACATCGGAGCCCTCGACAAAGGACTCGAGGAGATCGGAGAGGACAGCGTATTCGGGACACTTGTCGACCGCGTAGCCACCACACAGATCGATACTGGCCAGTTTTTCGCCGCCGAGACGCTGAGCAAGATCCCGAAGGTAGTGGAAGAGCGGTGCGTGGCGCAAACCGTAGACCTCTTCATCGACCGGATCCGTGCCGTAGCCCCAGATATCGCGTTGGCTCTCTTCGTACATGAGCTCGGCGTACGCCTCGCCGAACGGGATCGGGAAATCCAGATGATCGGCCAGGTTGCGCTCAAAGGATTCCAGGGCGGCAGCCGCCGCCTGCGCCTTCTTTCGCCGCCAGACATGGCTGGATTCCGCGGCCAACGTGAAGAGAAGCGGTGCGAGGAAAATCAGCTCTTCCTGCGTGGCGCCATACTCCCGATGCACCAGATCGTAGGCTCGGCGATACTGCATGGGAAGGTTCGCGCCGATACGAACCTTTCCGGCGGGGGGTTTCTGTTGAGCCGGCGGTGGAGCTTCCTTCTCCCCCATCAGCGTTCCGGCGTCGAGATCCAGCGCCTTCTCCAGGTTTCTTATGGTGTTTTCCCGGGGCAGATGCCCGCTCGACCGTTCGTTCTCGAGCCGTGCGATCGTCCGAACAGATACTCTTGACGCCTCAGACAGCTGTTCCCGCGACAGGTCGCGCTCTTTCCGCCTGCTCTTCAAAAGGTGGGCCTGGAAAGCCATGCTCCTGCTCCTTTCCGTTTCATGACACGGAGGGAATATGTGGCATCATCGACGATCAACAAAGATGCCAATACAGGAAAAATGGCATTTTAAATCCTGAAATTTGGGGAATATTTGGCATAATTGGCACGTTCCTGACGGCCGAGCGATCGCGGTGTCTGCCTTGTCGGGATTGTCATGACCGGATTCATGCCACTTCGGCCTCGAACCGGCCGAGAAGACCATGCCGGACTCTCCGGACGGATCATGGCTCGGGCCTGCGGATTTGCTGGAAATCGTGCTCCAGGCGTAGGGACAGGCGGGCTGATCGGCGCCCACGGATTGCGCAAGATCGGCCCGCCTGGACCAAAGCCCCGCCAAACAGGGGCTGCGTCGGCAAGCATCATGTCGTTTTCGAAACGCGGTCCGGATATCGCCAGACTGCCCGGCAAGAGCGCTTGCTGGACGCCCCTTTCAGGGCGCTTCGCTCTTCTGCATCCGCCGAAGGCGCTCCAGCATGTCCCGGAGGCGGTCGAGTATGTCCTGATAGCCTTCGATGCCCTGTATTGAAGGGCCCGGCATGTCAGGGAGATGTGGCCGGCCCTGTTCCTCGACATGCGCGGCCCAGAGCTCGAGAGCGTCGCGCTTCTCGTCCAGATATTCGTAGCGGTTGTAGATGGCCGTGACCGACTGGTCCTTGTGGTTCAGCAGCGCGCTGACGACATGCGGCGGCACGCCGTTTTCCGACAGCCATGTCGCCATGGTGCGGCGGAGGTCGTGCCAGCGCCAGTTCCTGACCTTGCTCGAGCGGTCGAGGCTCTGTTTCACCTTCGAGAAGCCGGAGAAGGGACGGTGTCCGGTCTTTCCGGAGAACAGGTAGAGATCGTCCCGATCTTCCGGAGGCCAGAATTGCTGCATCCAGCAGATCACGGCCCGTGACTGAAGGCTCAGCGGGACGGTGTTCGGCCTGCTGTTCTTGGCGGCCTCCCGTGGAACGGTCCAGATATCCCCGTCGGTCTGTGCGAGCCGCAGCTGGGCGACCTCGCCGCGCCGCTGACCCGTGAGCATGAGAAGCCGCACGAACGCCCCGGCATGCGGCGTCTGCGACATGCTCGCGCCCCAGATACGGCCGAGCTCGTCGGCAGTCAGCACCCGTTCCCGCCGGATTTTCGCGGCGCTGACCGGTTGGCCGATGCGGTCGCAGGGGTTGGCCTCGCAATACTCCTGCTCGATGCACCAGTTGAACAGCTTCCGGGTATTGGCCAGGACCCGCCCGGCCTGGACCGGCGCGCCGCGGTCGGCAATCTCGGAAAGCATGGACTGGATGTCGGCGCGTCGGATCCGGGAGACCGGATAGTGGCCGAACCGGGGGAGCAGATCGTGGCGAAGCATGCGTTCGGCCTCCGGAGCCGACCGGTTCCTCGGATAGGCGTAGCGTTTCAGGAACTCCTCGAACGCCTCGGCCAGGCGGGCGCCGTCGCGGCCGGCCTGTCCGCGGACCGGGTCGATGCCCCTGGCCAGACTTGACGCGTAGGTATCGCGCATTTCGCGGGCCGATTTCAGCGTCAGGTCCGGAAAACGCCCGAGCGTCCAGCGGCGCTTCTTGCCGTGCAGCACGCCGACGAAGGAAAAGGTCCTGACGCCGTTCGGCGTGATCCGCAGTTCCAGGCCCCGGCCATCGGAAAGGACCGTCCGCCCCGTCCGTGGCGCCGGCGTCGACTTGATCTCCTGGACCGTGAGTGGCATCCGGGGTTCCGCTGGGGTTCCAGATCGGGCAATCTGCCGCGAGAAACGACGATACGGCATGATCCGATTTGGATCAATAACCTGCTGATACGTATGTGAAAATGTTACTTGATGAATTCAGATGCGCCCAGATGAAACAGCGCATCCGCCTACTCTTAATCAGCGGGTCCAAGGTTCGAGTCCTTGTGCGCCCACCATTTCATCCCGCATTGCCGATGTCCGGTCCCGGCGAGGCCGCGTGGACCGGCCTTGATCAGCCGGCGCGTTCTGCCGACATCCGCTGCGCCTCGACGACCGACAGGGCGGTCATGTTGACCACGCCGCGGGCGGTGACGGAGGGCGTCAGGATGTGGGCAGGCCTGGCCGCGCCGACGAGGATGGGGCCGACGGGCAAGGCGTCGGCGAGGTATTTCACCAGTTGATAGGAGATGTTCGCCGCGTCCAGGTTGGGCATGACGAGCACGTTGGCCTCGCCGCTCAGCTGCGCCAGGGGGAAGGCGCGGTCGCGGTAGTGTTCGTCGAGGGCCGCGTCGCCGTGCATCTCGCCCTCGACCTCCAGATCCGGCGCCATTTCCCGGATCAGCTCGGTCGCGCGGCGCATCTTGTTGGCGCTGACCGTGGGCCGGCTGCCGAAGTTGGAATGCGACAGCAGCGCGATCCGGGGCTCGATGCCGAAGCGGCGGACTTCCTGTGCGGCCATGATCGCGAGTTCGGCCAGTTCCTCGCTGCCGGGATCGTAGGAGACATAGGTGTCGGCCAGGAAATAGGCGCCCTTGTTGAGGATGATCAGGCTGAGCGTGGAGAAATCGCGCGCGCCCTCGGCCAGTCCGATGACGTCGCGGATGTGGTCCATGTGGCGGTCGAACCGGCCTTCCAGCCCGCAGATCATGGCGTCGGCATGGCCCAGTTCCACGGCCAGGGCGGCAATCACGGTCGGGCGCGTGCGGACAAGCGTCCGCGCCCGGTCGGCGGTCACGCCGCGCCGCCAGGTGCGCGACAGGTAGGCGTCGACATAGTCGCGGTAGCGCGGGTCGCTGTTCGGGTTGACCAGCTCGAAATCCTCGCCCGGCCGGATGGTGAGGCCGAACTTCTTCAGCCGCTGCCCGACGACTTCCGGCGGCCGACCAGGATCGGCCGGGCCAGTTCCTCCTCGATGACCACCTGCGCGGCGCGCAGCACCCGCTCGTCCTCGCCCTCGGCATAGATCACGCGGCGCGGGTCGGTGCGGGCCTGGCTGAAGATCGGCTTCATGATCAGACCCGAGCGGAAGACGAAGCGCTCCAGCGAATCCTGATAGGCGTCGATGTCCGGGATCGGCAGCGTGGCAACGCCGCTGTCCATCGCCGCCTTCGCCACGGCCGGGGCGACATGCAGGATCAGCCGCGGATCGAACGGGTTGGGGATAAGGGAGTCCGGCCCGAACAGCTTGGCCTCACCGCCATGCGCCTTCGCCGCCACGTCCGACGAGGCCGCCTGCGCCAGCGTCGCGATGGCCTCGACGGCGGCCAGTTTCATGGTCTCGTTGATGGCCGTTGCGCCCGCGTCCAGCGCGCCCCGGAAGATGTAGGGGAAGCAGAGCACGTTGTTGACCTGATTGGGAAAATCGGACCGGCCGGTGCAGATCATGGCGTCCGGGCGGTGCTGCTTGGCCAGATCGGGCATGATCTCGGGCGTCGGGTTGGCCAGCGCCATGATCAGGGGATTCTCGGCCATCTGCGCCAGCAGTTCCGGCTTCAGCACGCCGCCCGCGGACAGGCCGAGGAAGATGTCGGCGCCCGGTATCACGTCCGCCAGCGTGCGGGCGTCGGTGTCCTGCGCGAAGGCGGCCTTCCAGCGGTCCATCAGCGCCTCGCGACCGCTGTAGACCACGCCCTCGATATCGGTGACCCAGATGTTCTCCCGCTTCGCGCCCAGCGACATCAGGATGTTCAGGCAGGCGAGGGAGGCCGCGCCGGCGCCGGAGGCGACGATCTTCACGTCGGAGATGTTCTTGCCCGACAGCTGCATGGCGTTGCGCACCGCCGCGCCGACGATGATCGCGGTGCCGTGCTGGTCGTCGTGAAAGACCGGAATGTTCATCCGTTCCTTCAACTGCTCCTCGATCTCGAAGCATTCGGGCGCCTTGATGTCCTCGAGATTGATGCCGCCGAAGGTGGGCTCCAGCATCGCCACCGCGTCGCAGAGGCGATCGACGTCGTTGCAGTCCAGTTCCAGGTCGAAGACGTCGATGCCGGCGAACTTCTTGAACAGCACGCCCTTGCCTTCCATCACCGGCTTGGCCGCGAGCGGCCCGATGGCGCCCAGACCCAGCACCGCGGTGCCGTTGGAGATCACCGCGACCAGATTTGCGCGGGAGGTGTAGCGCGCGGCCGAGGCGGGCTCGGCGGCGATGGCCTCGCAGACGACCGCGACGCCGGGACTGTAGGCCAGCGCCAGATCGCGCTGGTTACCCAGCGGCTTGGTCGGGTTGATCTCGACTTTTCCGGGCCGCGGATGGCTGTGATAGACCAGCGAGCCCGACCTGAGCTCGTCGGAAATGTTCTGTGCCATCGCAAATGCCTCCCAGCGCCCGACCGCGTCGGTCCATGGCGACAGCTTGGCGGATCAGGTGCAAATGACAAGGCGTGAGGCCGGGCCGCCGCGACGCGGCCGGGGGCTGGCCGTTCAGGAACCGGGCGTCTGTTGCGCCCGCCACGCCGTCAGCCAGGCGTCGATGCGCGAGCGGGCCTCGTCGTCGAGGCGAAGAGCCAGCTTGGTTCGGCGCAACAGCACGTCGTCCGCGGTCATCGCCCATTCCTTGTCCGCCAGATGGCGCAGTTCAGCCTCGGTCAGGCCCGCGCCGAAATCCTCTCCCAGGTCTTGCGCGGAACGCGCGCCGTCGAGAATGGTCTTCGCATCTGTTCCATAGGTCCGGACCAGTCGCTGTACACTCTTCGCGTCCAGAAAGGGGTGCGCCGCGGCGATCTCCGCGTTCAGCGCCGCGACGCCATCGACCGGCATGTCGCCGCCGGGCAGGGGCGCGCTTCCGGTCCAGCTTCGGGTCTCGCGGCCGGCGAATCCGTCGATCTTTTCCAGCACCTCCTCGGAGAGCCGGCGGTATGTGGTGATCTTGCCGCCGAACACGTTGATCAGCGGCGCGCCGGCGGCGGTCTCGGAGGTCAGCACATAGTCGCGGGTGGCCTCCTGGGCGCGGGAGGCGCCGTCGTCATAGAGCGGCCTCACGCCGGAATAGGTCCAGACGATGTCGGAACGCTCGACCGGCTCCCGGAAATACTCGCTGGCCGCTGCCAGCAGGTAGTCGGTCTCCTCGGGGCTGATGCGGATATCGCCCGGATCGCCTTCGTAGTCCCGGTCGGTGGTGCCGATCAGGGTGAAGTCCTGCTCGTAGGGGATCGCGAAGATGATCCGGTCGTCGGCATTCTGGAAGATGTAGCAGCGGTCGTGCTCGAACAGCTTGCGGACGACGATGTGGCTGCCCTGGACCAGCCGGACATGGTGCGCGTCATTGCGCCCGAGCGCGCCCTGCAGCACCTGATCCACCCAGGGGCCGGCGGCGTTGACCAGCATCCGCGCCGACAGCTGGCGGAGTTCGCCGGTGCGGGTGTCTTCCATCCCGATCTGCCAGAGCCCGTCGACAACACGGGCATCGGTGACGCGGTTGCGCGGCCGGATGTCCGCGCCGCGCCCGGCGGCGTCGCGCGCGTTCAGGACGACCAGCCGGGCATCGTCGACCCAGCAGTCGGAATATTCGAACCCGCGCACGAACTCGTCCTTCAGCGGTTTGCCGGCGGGGTCGCTGCGCAGGTTCAGCGAGCGGGTCGCCGGCAGCCGCTTGCGACCGCCCAGATGGTCGTAGAGGAACAGGCCGAGGCGCAGCATCCAGCGCGGGCGCAGACCCTTGTGGTGGGGCAGCACGAAGCGGAGCGGCCAGACGATATGCGGCGCCATGGCCCAGAGCCGCTCCCGCTCCATCAGCGATTCCCGCACCAGCCGGAACTCGTAGTGCTCAAGATAGCGAAGGCCGCCATGGATCAGCTTGGTCGAGCCCGAGGAGGTGCCCTGCGCCAGGTCCTGCATCTCGGCGAGCGCGACCGAATAGCCGCGGCCGGCGGCGTCGCGGGCAATGCCGCAACCGTTGATGCCGCCGCCGACGATCATCAGATCGACAGGTTCTGCGCGCCCGCCGCTCATGCATCCCCCGCGGGTTGCGGTTCGGCGATTTCCAGCCGGACGCCGTGGGCGTCGCAGATCTCGCGGATCGGCTCCGGCGGTTGGCGGTCGGTGACGAACAGGTCGATGTCCGCCAGTTCGCCGATGCGGACCGGCGCGCTGCGGCCGAACTTGGTGTGGTCGACCACCAGCATGGTGCGCCGCGCGTTGGCGATGATGGCCTGGGCTACCCGCACCTCGCGGTAGTCGAAGTCCAGGATCGCGCCGTCCTCATCCATGGCCGATGCGCCGATCACCGCGAAATCGACCCGGAACTGGTTGATCAGGTCGATCGTGGCTTCGCCGACGACGCCGCCATCCGACTGGCGCACCATCCCGCCGGCGATGATGACCTGGATCTCGGGCGCCTCGCGCAGAATGTTGGCAACGTTCAGGTTGTTGGTGATGGCCATGATCCCCCGGTGCCCGCGCAACGCCATCGCCACCTGCTCGGTGGTTGTGCCGATGTTCAGGATAATGGAGGAATTGTCCGGGATCAGCGCTGCGGCGCGTGCGCCGATGGCCGCCTTTTCCTCGGCCGCCAGCACCCGGCGGGAATCGTAGCCGTAATTCGCAACGTTCGAGGGGTAGACCGCGCCGCCATGAATGCGGTGCAGCAGGCCCCGCTCGGCCAGATCGTTGACGTCCTTGCGGATGGTCTGCGGCGTCACGCCGAACCCGGCCGCGAGCCCGTCGATGTCGACGCGCCCGCGCTCTCGCGCGACGTCCAGGATCTCGTATTGCCGCGGTGTCAGGGGTGAATGTTCACTTACGTTCATTTGTCTTTCGCATGTGCGAAACGCGGGTGCAATACAGGCTCTGTTCGCTGAAAATGCTGCATAAATGCGCGAATTTCAACGCTGAACTTTCGTTTTGGTTCATATTGACTTTCATTTTGTTTCGGTTACCGTCGAGAGCGATAAGTCCACTAGGGAGGGTCATCATAATGAGACGAAATCTGCTAGCCGCTGCGGCGGCAGGCGCACTTCTGGCGTTCTCCGGTCCGGCGACCGCCGGCATGGACGAGGCCAGGCAGTGGGTCGACAGCGAATTCCAGCCGTCGACGCTTTCAAAGGAAGCGCAGCTTTCGGAGCTCGAGTGGTTCATCAAGGCGGCCGAACCTTTCAAGGGCATGGAGATCAACGTGCTGTCGGAGACCATTCCGACACACGAGTATGAATCCAAGGTGTTGGCGAAGGCTTTCGAGGAAATCACCGGCATCAAGGTCAACCATCAGCTCCTTGGCGAAGGCGAGGTGGTGCAGGCGGTTCAGACGCAGATGCAGACGAACCGCAATCTCTATGACGCCTATATCAACGATTCCGATCTGATCGGTACGCATTCGCGCCTCCAGCTCGCCGTGAACCTGACCGACTGGATGGCCGGCGACGGCAAGGACGTGACGCTGCCGACGCTGGACGTCGACGACTTCATCGGCAAGTCCTTCACCACCGGCCCGGACGGCAAGCTCTATCAGCTGCCCGACCAGCAGTTCGCGAACCTCTACTGGTTCCGCAAGGACTGGTTCGACCGCCCGGACCTGCAGGCGAAGTTCAAGGAGATGTACGGCTATGACCTGGGCGTGCCGGTCAACTGGTCGGCCTATGAGGACATTGCCGAGTTCTTCTCCGTTCATGTGAAGGAAATTGACGGCGTCCGCGTCTATGGCCACATGGACTACGGCAAGCGCGCACCCGATCTGGGCTGGCGCATGACCGACGCCTGGCTGTCGATGGCCGGCGCAGGCTCGACCGGCCTGCCGAACGGCCGTCCGATCGACGAGTGGGGCATCCGCATGGAAGAGGGGTCCTGCAACCCGGCAGGCGCCTCGGTGAGCCGCGGTGGCGGCGCCAACGGCCCGGCTGCGGTCTACGCGATCCGCAAGTGGGACGAGTGGCTGAGGAAGTACGCGCCTCCGGGTGCGGCCGACTACGACTTCTACCAGTCGCTGCCGGCGCTGAGCCAGGGCAACGTGGCCCAGCAGATCTTCTGGTACACCGCATTCACCGCTTCGATGGTGGCGCCGAAGTCGGAAGGCAACAACACTGTCGATGACACCGGCACCCCGCTGTGGCGGATGGCGCCGTCGCCGCACGGCCCGTACTGGGAAGAAGGTCAGAAGCTCGGCTATCAGGACGCCGGCTCGTGGACCCTGTTCAAGTCGACCCCGGTCGACCGCCGCAAGGCCGCGTGGCTTTACGCCCAGTTCGTCGTCTCCAAGACGGTGTCGCTGAAGAAGAGCCATGTCGGCCTGACCATCATCCGCGACAGCGACATCAACCATCAGTCCTTCACCGACCGCGCGCCGAAGCTTGGCGGCCTGGTGGAGTTCTACCGCTCGCCCGACCGCGTTCTGTGGTCGCCGACCGGCGTCAACGTGCCCGACTATCCGAAGCTGGCCCAGATCTGGTGGCAGCAGATCGGTGACGTGAACTCCGGCGCCTTCACGCCGCAGGAGGCCATGGACCGTCTCGCCCAGGAGATGGACGTGACGATGGCCCGCATGGAGCGTGCGGACAAGGGTGCGAACGTCTATGGCGGCTGCGGTCCGCGCCTGAACGAGGAAAAGGATCCCTCGGAATGGCTCGGCAAGGGCGGCGCCAAGGCGAAGCTCGACAACGAGAAGCCCCAGGGCGAGACCATCGCCTATGAGGAGCTGATCAAGCGCTGGCAGGCCAACTGAGGTCTCCTCCCCGGGAAGCCCGGCGTATCCCTTGTGGTGCGCCGGGCAACCTGTGTCTGGGGTCGTTTCGGGTATAGACTTCACCAATAATGACGCTTGAACTGAAATCCGTTGCCAAGCGCGTGGGGGGCGAGACGCATATCCATCCCACCGACCTGACGCTGGAGCCTGGAAGCTTCAACGTCCTGCTGGGTACGACCCTCTCCGGCAAGACCACCCTGATGCAGCTGATGGCCGGACTGGAACGGCCGACCGAAGGCCGGATCCTCTTCAGCGGTGCGGATGTGACCGGGGTGTCGGTCCAGAAGCGCAACGTCTCGATGGTCTATCAGCAGTTCATCAACTACCCGAGTTTTTCCGTCTACGACAACATCGCCAGCCCGCTGAAGCTGGCGAGGATCGGCAAGGCCGAGATCGACCGCCGGGTGCGGGAGATGGCCGATCTGATGAAGCTGACGCCGATGCTGGACCGCCGTCCGTCGGAACTTTCGGGCGGTCAGCAGCAGCGGACGGCGATGGCGCGGGCGCTGGTCAAGGACGCCGATCTCGTCCTGCTGGACGAACCGCTCGCCAATCTGGACTTCAAGCTCCGCGAGGAACTGCGAGACGAGCTTCCGAGGCTGTTCGCGGACCGCAACTGCATCGCCGTCTACGCCACCACCGAACCGATGGAGGCGCTGCTGTTCGGCGGCAACACGGCGACCCTGCACGAAGGCCGCGTGACCCAGTTCGGGCCGACGTTGCAGGCCTATCTCAATCCGCCCGACCTGATCAGCGCCCAGGTCTTCTCCGATCCGCCGATGAACGTCGCCGCGGTGCAAAAGCAGGGCGGCGAGTTCTCGATGGGCGGGAGCGCCCGCTGGTCGGCGGATGGCCCCGTGGCCGGTCTCGCCGACGGCGACTACACGGTCGGCGTGCGCCCGCACCGTGTGACCGTGCATCCCGAAGGCGGTCAGCCCGTCGCGGTCCGCGGTCATGTGAAAATCGCCGAACTGAGCGGTTCGGAGAGCACGATCCATTTCGATCTGGCCGGTGCGGACTGGGTCTCGCTGAGCCACGGCATTCACGATCTGCCGCTCGGCGCCGAGGCCGAGTTCCATGTCGACATGTCCCGGGCGATGTACTTCGGCGCCGAGGGCCGGCTCGTCGCGGCAGCCGGCGAAAGGGCGGGCTGAACATGGCGAAGATCACCCTGTCAGGCCTCGGAAAGTCCTACGCTGCCGATCCGGCAAGCGACGCGGCCTGGGCGCTGAGCCGGCTCGACTTCGAGTTCGAGGATGGCGGCGCCTATGCGCTGCTGGGGCCGTCGGGCTGCGGCAAGACCACGCTTCTCAACATCATCTCCGGCCTGTTGGAGCCGACGGTCGGCGAGGTGCAGTTCGACGGTCAGAACATGAACGGGCTGGGGCCCGACCGGCGCAACATCGCCCAGGTTTTCCAGTTCCCGGTCATTTACGACACCATGACCGTCCGGCAGAACCTCGCCTTTCCGCTGAAGAACCGCGGCGTGCCGGCCGGCGAGATAGAGCGCAAGGTCGCCGAAATCGCCGAGATGACGGATCTGACCGAGATGCTGGACCGTCGCGCCTCCGGGCTGACGGCCGATGGCAAGCAGAAGATCTCGCTGGGACGGGGCCTCGTCCGCGACGACGTCAACGTCATCATGTTCGACGAACCGCTGACGGTGATCGACCCGCATCTGAAATGGCAGCTGCGGTCCAAGCTGAAGGAACTGCATCGGCGGATCAGCCGGACCATGATCTATGTCACTCACGACCAGACCGAGGCGCTGACCTTCGCTGACAAGGTCGTGCTGATGAAGGATGGCGAGGTGGTGCAGATCGGCACGCCGGTCGAGCTGTTCGAGAAGCCCGAACACACCTTCGTCGGCCATTTCATCGGCTCACCCGGCATGAATCTGCTGCCCTGCCGCATGGATGGCGTCAGCGCCGTCGTCGGCGGGGCCAGCCTGAAGGTGGCCAATGGCGATGCGGCGGCCTCCGGAGGCGGAAGTCTTGAACTGGGCGTCCGGCCCGAGTTCGTCCGCTTCGCCGACCGCGGCGTGCCGGTGCAGGTCGTCCGCGTGATGAATGCCGGCCGCTACCGGATCGTCGATACCCGGACCATGAACGGCGAGACCGTGAAGCTGCTGGTCGACAACGAGACTTCGGTGCCGGCGGACAATGCCCGGCTCGCGTTCGACCCGGGCTATGCGCGGGTCTACCGGGACGGCTGGCTCGCGGGCGGGAGGCGCACGGCATGAGAAAGACGGTCAACCAGAAGGCCTGGCTCTTCGTTCTCCCCGTCATCGTGCTGGTCGCCTTCAACGCGCTGATGCCGCTGATGACGGTGGTGAACTACTCGGTGCAGGAGACCTTCGGCAACAACGAGTTCTTCTGGGCCGGGCTGGTCTGGTTCGAACAGGTCATCGCCTCCGAGCGGTTTCACGACTCGCTGATCCGCCAGATGATCTTCACATTCTCGATCCTGGCGATCGAGGTGCCGCTTGGCGTCGTCATCGCGCTGTCCATGCCCCGCAAGGGGCCCTGGGTGTCGGTCTGCCTGGTGCTGATGGCGCTGCCGCTGCTGATTCCGTGGAACGTCGTCGGCGCCATGTGGAACATCTTCGCCCTGCCGGAGATCGGCCTGATGGGGTGGGGACTGAACGCGCTCGGCTTCGACTACAACTACACCCGCCAGCCGGGCGCCGCCTGGTTCACGCTGATCCTGATGGACGTCTGGCACTGGACGTCGCTGGTGGTGCTGCTGGCCTATGCCGGCCTCGTCTCGATCCCTGATGCCTACTACCAGGCGGCCCGCATCGACGGTGCGAGTTCGTGGGCGATCTTCCGCCATATCCAGCTGCCCAAGATGAAGCGGGTGCTGACAATCGCCGTGCTGCTCCGCTTCATGGACAGCTTCAACATCTACACCGAGCCCGTGGTGCTGACCGGCGGCGGGCCGGGCAACTCCACGACGCTGCTCTCCATCGATCTCGTGAAGATCGCGCTCGGCCAGTTCGACCTCGGCCCGGCGGCGGCCATGTCGCTGATCTACTTCGTCATCATCCTGCTGCTCAGCTGGGTGTTCTACTCGCTGATGATGCGGAACGAGGAGAACTGAGATGAAGAAGCGCTGGCTGGTGCCGATCCTCTACATCCTGTTCCTGATGCTGCCGATCTACTGGCTGCTGAACATGTCGTTCAAGACCACGAACGAGATCCTCGGCGGCCTGACGCTCTGGCCCCAGACCTTCACCCTCGAGAACTACGCCGCGATCTTCTCCGACCCGACCTGGTACATGGGCTATGTGAACTCGCTGCTCTACGTCTCGATCAACACCGTGCTCTCGGTCGCGGTGGCGCTACCGGCGGCCTATGCCTTTTCCCGCTACCGCTTCCTTGGCGACAAGCACGTCTTCTTCTGGCTGCTGACCAACCGCATGGCGCCTGCGGCGGTGTTCGCGCTGCCCTTCTTCCAGCTCTATTCTGCAGTCGGCCTGTTCGATACGCACATCGCCGTGGCGCTGGCCCACACGTTGTTCAACATCCCGCTGGCGGTCTGGATTCTGGAAGGCTTCATGTCAGGCGTGCCGAAGGAACTGGACGAAACCGCCTATATCGACGGCCACTCCTTCTGGAGCTTCTTCATCCGCATCTTCATGCCCACCATCGCCGCGGGTATCGGCGTGGCCATGTTCTTCTGCTTCATGTTCTCCTGGGTCGAACTGCTGCTGGCGAAGACGCTGACCTCGGTCGAGGCCAAGCCGATCGCGGCAGTGATGACCCGGACGGCGTCGACATCCGGCTACGAGCTCGGGCTGCTGGCGGCCGCCGGCGTCCTGACCATCGTGCCGGGCGCCTTCGTCATCTATTTCGTGCGCAACTACATCGCCAAGGGCTTCGCCCTGGGGAGGGTCTGAACCATGGGTCTGACATGGATGGCCTGGACCTGGCCAACGGCTGCCTTCTTCATCTTCGTCTTCGGCGCCATCGCGATGATGGGCGTCTGGGAATATTTCTCGCCCGGCGCCGCGCCGCGCAGGGGCGTCTTCGGGCTCGATACCACCCGGGGCGACCGGCTGTTCATCACGCTGCTGGGTAGCGCATTCATCTTCATCGCCTGGATCGCGGCAATGGGTACGCCGCTCTGGGGCGGGCTCGCCATCGCCGCCGCCTGGGGCGTGTTCGTGTTCTGGAAGGTCTGAGACGGTCACGCTGTGCAGATAGCGGAACGACCTTCAGCACCGTCCGGAGCGATGTCGTTCCAGAAACTTAACGAATTCTGCGATAGTCTGGCGACCGGTGGCGCGGCCCGACCGTTCGGGGCCCGGTCGACGCGTCCCATGCGAAGCTGGCTGACGGAGTGCGGTTCCTTGAACCCGGTAGACCTGAACGACCCCGAGTTCCTGCATGCGCTGGTCGAGGCGTCGGACGCGATCATGATCGCCGTCGATCCTGACGGGCGGATCATCTGGACAAACCGCGCCTTCCGGACGTTGATGGGGTACGAGCCCGAGGAAGCCATCGGCCAGCGGGATCTGGTCGTTCAGGCTGGAAGACGAGCGCCTGGTTGCTGAAGCGACCTACAGGCGCTCGGTCCGCGCTCAGGAAGGGCGACGTCTCGAAAGCCGCTGGGTGTGCAAGGATGGCTCCTCGCGACTTCTCTCCTGGTCGACCCGGCGGGTTCTGGATGGGGAAGGCAACGTGCGGTTCAGCGTTGGCACCGCTATCGACGTTACCGCAGAGCGGGAAGGTCAGCAGCGTTCGGAATGGTTCAGGCAGATGCTGGACCAGGCCGAGGAAGCCGTGATCATGGTCGAACCCGACGGCTTGATCAGCCATGCCAACAAGGCCGCCGCGGAACTGTACGGCTACAGCGTCGAGCAACTTGTCGGCATGTCCAACCGCAGCTTCATCCCGCCCGAGGAGTGGGACAAGATGGAGCAGTTCTCGGAATTGCTTCGCGAGACGATGCGGCCGCAGACGATCCAGACCCGCCGGCTGCGCGCCGACGGATCGAAGGTGCCGGTTCATCTGAAGGTGTCGCCATTGCGCAATCCCTCCGGCAGCATGATGGGGCTGGTCGGCGTGTCCTTCGACATCAGCGACCGAATCGAGCTTGAACGGCGTGAACGCGCAGCGGCTGAACGGGCCGACATGCTGGCCAGCATCGTCGAGAACCTTCCGGATCCGGTCTTTCACCTGCTGCCCGACGGCGTCGTCGCCTACACCAACAGCGCCGTCCGTGAGCTTTACGGCTTCGCACCGGACGAGATTATCGGCCAGCCGATGTCCATCGTGCGCCCCGCCGATCGCGTGAAGGCGATGGCAGAGTTTCTTGGCCGGGTCCGCAATACCGGCGAGGCTGGCGTGATCGAGACCAAGGCGCTCCACAAGAAGGGCCATCGGATCGACGTCGAAATCCGTGCTGTGCGCTTCACCGACAAGAGCGGTCAGGACCGCGGCATCGTCGGGCTGGCCCGCGATATCGCCGAACGCAAACGGCTGGAAGAGGAACTCCGCCGCCGCGCCGATACGGATCAGCTGACCGGGCTCTTCAACCGGCACGCCATGGACCGTTCCGCCCAGGCCGAGTTCCGCCGCTGGCGTCGTTATGGCAACGAGGTGTCGGTCGTGGTCTGCGATCTCGACCATTTCAAGTTGGTGAACGACGAACACGGCCATGCGGGCGGCGATATAGCACTGCAACGGTTCGCGGAAATCCTCGGGTCCAGTCTCCGCCGGCCAACCGATATCGCTGCCAGAATGGGCGGCGAGGAGTTCTGTCTGATCCTTCCGGAGACGGACATCAACGGGGCGGTCGAGGTCGCCGAGCGCATCCGCCGCCGGACGGCCGAGGTCATGATCGATACCGGGGAGCGGGCGTTCGGGATCACCGTCAGCCTTGGCGTCAGCAAGCTGCTTCCCGACGATGTGGCGTTCGAGGATGCCATGAACCGCGCCGACGATGCGCTCTACGATGCCAAGAGCCGGGGGCGCAACCGCGTCTGCGTGCATCCGCTTGGCCGCACCGGTCCTGTCGCGGTTCCCGGGCCATAGCGGACAATGATGGCGAACGGTTCCCGGGCGGTGTCGCCGGGTCACGGTGACAATCCGGGCCGTCTGCGCTAATCGCTTGGACAAGTCACAAGGGGCCTGAGCCTCGCCAGCGGAGTGAAAGCCGAGCCATGAAGGTGCTGACCATCGGCGGCGCAATGGTCGAACTCGATCGCCATCGTCGACAGCGACCAGATCGAACGGATCTCGATGCGCAATGCCGAGACCTCGTTCCTGCTGCTGGAGGAAGGGCGCAAGACCGAGGCGCTCGACGTTTCCACACATTGCGGCGGCGGCGCAGTCAACGCCGCCGTGGCGCTGGCGCGGCTGGGGCATGATGTGTCGGCGATGGTTCGTCTGGGCCAGGACCCGCGGGCCGACATCATCCTGACCCGGCTGGAGGCCGAACGCATCTCCACCCGCTGGGCGGTCCGTGATCCTGTACAGAAGACCGGCGCCTCCCTGATCATCGCCTCGCACGAGCGCAACGCCGGCATCTTCGCATTCCGTGGCGCCAATACCGGCTTCCGGTCAGACGCGCTGAACCCCTCCGCCTTCGAGACAGACCTCTGCCTCGTCTCCAGCCTGTCCAACGAGTCGGCGGAGTGCTTCCCCGATATCGTGCGGCTGGCCAACGCCGCCGGCGCCGTCGTCGCCGCCAATCCGGGCATCCGCCAGCTTTCCGCCCGCGGCGGCGCTTTCCAGCGCAGTCTCGGCGATATCGACCTGCTCTCGGTGAACCGTGCCGAGGGTGACGCCCTGACACCGGCGCTGGTGGACCGCTTCGGCGAAGGCGGCCGCGCCTTTCAGGAGGATTCGGGATCGCTGCACGCCCGCCTGGCGCGAGGCTTCGAGGGCGGCGGCTATTACATGTCGACCCGGCACTTCTTCCGCTCGCTGCTCGACTGCGGACCGCGCTGGATCGTGCTGACCGACGGGACCCACGGCGCGTTTCTGGCGACCGGCGACACGCTCTATCACTGCCCGGTCGCGCCGGTCGAGGTTGTGGGCACCGCGGGCGCCGGCGACGCCTTCTACGCCACGGTTGCGAGCGAACTAGCCAACGGCGTCGAGCCGGAAGCGGCGATGCGCTCGGCGGCGGTCAATGCGGCCGCGGTCGTCAGGCACGTCGATACACAGACCGGATTGCTGGATCATGCGGCACTGACCGCACGGCTGAAGGAGGTCGAGGCGGACCTGACGGTGCGCACATTCGAGCTCTAGACTGAAGGGGAGGGGGGCCATGAGCGGCTACGTTCTGGCGATCGATCAGGGAACGACATCCAGCCGCGCGATCCTGTTCGACGGCGATCTGGGCATCGCCGCGACGGCGCAGGAGGAGTTCCCGCAGCATTTTCCGCGTTCCGGATGGGTCGAACACGATCCCGAGGATCTGTGGCGGACCACGGTCGCCACATGCAGGGCGGCGATCGCGAAGGCAGGGATCGAGGTCTCGGATATCGCCGGCATCGGCATCACCAATCAGCGCGAGACGACGGTCGTCTGGGACCGCAAGACGGGCAAGGCGGTGCACAACGCCATCGTCTGGCAGGACCGGCGCACGGCGGAACTCTGCCAGCATCTGAAAGCGGCGGGTCATGAGGAGACTGTCCGCCGCAAGACGGGTCTGCTGCTGGATCCCTACTTTTCCGGGACTAAGGTAGGCTGGATCCTCGATAATGTGGAGGGCGCCCGCGAGCGGGCGGAACGCGGCGATCTGGCATTCGGCACGGTCGACAGCTTCCTGTTGTGGCGGCTGACCGGCGGCAGGGTGCACGCAACCGACGCTACCAATGCCAGCCGCACGTTGCTCTACGACATCACCGAGCAGCGTTGGCGGGGCAGCCTCGCCGATCTGCTTCGGGTGCCGAAGTCGATGCTGCCGGTGGTCATGGACAGCGCCGCCGAATTCGGCGTCACGGACCCCGACATCCTCGGCGCGGCAATCCCTGTTCTCGGTATCGCCGGCGATCAGCAGGCTGCGACCGTCGGTCAGGCCTGCTTCCGGCCGGGCATGATGAAATCGACCTACGGCACGGGATGCTTCGCGCTGCTGAACACCGGCGACAGGCCCGTGCTGTCGAAGAACCGGCTGCTCACCACCATCGCCTACCGCCTCGATGGCAAGCCCGCCTATGCGCTGGAAGGCTCGATCTTCATCGCCGGCGCCGCGGTACAGTGGTTGCGCGACGAACTCGGCATCATCGAGAACGCTGCCGAGTCAGGGCCTCTGGCCGACAGCGCCGATCCTGAGCAGGACGTCTACCTCGTTCCGGCCTTCACCGGCCTCGGGGCGCCCTGGTGGGATGCGGAGGCGCGGGGCGTCATCACCGGCCTGACGCGCGGTTCGGGCCGGGCCGAGTTTGCCAGGGCGGCGCTGGAAAGCGTCTGCTACCAGACCCGCGATCTGCTCGAGGCGATGCGGCGCGACTGGGGCGCAGCGCAGGAGACGGTGCTGCGCGTCGATGGCGGCATGGTTGCCAGCGACTGGACCATGCAGCGGCTGGCCGACCTGCTGAATGCGCCGGTGGACCGGCCGACCATTCTGGAGACGACGGCGCTGGGCGCGGCCTGGCTCGCAGGCATGAAGGCAGGACTCTATCCCGACGCCGACGGGTTCGGCGAACGCTGGGCGCTGGAACGGCGCTTCGAGCCTTCGATGGCGACCGCCGAACGCGACCGGAAGTACCGCGGCTGGGCCGACGCCGTCCGCCGGACCCTCAGCGATCAGAAATAGGGTTCGACCCGTCCCAGATTGGCGTAGATCGTCTTCGGCTGCGTGTAGTGGCGCAGCGTATCCAGCCCGTTCTCCCTGCCCAGACCTGACTGCTTGTACCCACCGAAGGGCACTTCGGGCGGGGTGATGTTGTAGTCGTTGATCCAGACGGTCCCTGCCTGCAGAGCATTGGCGATCCGGTGGGCTCTGGCGAAATCCGTGGTGAAGACGGCGCCGGCCAGACCGAAGGGCGTCGCGTTGGCGCGGTTCACCACTTCGTCTTCCTGTTCGAAAGGCAGCACGGCCATCACTGGTCCGAAGATCTCCTCGCGCACGAAGACCATGTCGTCGGTGCAGTCGGCGAAGACGGCCGGGGTGACGAAATTGCCCTTCGCCAGCGCCGGATCGGCGGGCCGTTCGCCGCCGATGACATGCAGCGCGTTCGATGCGCGGGCCTTGTCGATGTAGCCCAGCACTTTCTCCAGATGTCCGGCGCTGATCAGCGCGCCGATGCGGGTTTCGGGATCGAAGGGATCGCCGGTCCGGATCTTCGGGACGCGGATCTGCAGTTCCTTCACGAAGCGCTGGTAGACGGGACGCTCCACGAAGACGCGTGTGCCATTGGAGCAGACCTCGCCGGCGGAGTAGAAATTGGCCGACATGGCCGCGTTGATCGCGCTGTCGAAATCGGCGTCGGCGAAGACGATCAGCGGCGACTTGCCGCCCAGTTCGACGGTGACGTGTTTCAGGCTCTCCGCGGCGTCCGCCATGACGCGCTTTCCGGTGCCGACCTCGCCGGTCAGGCTGACCTTGGCAATGCCCGGATGCTTCACCAGTATCTGCCCGGTCCGTCCGTCGCCCTGCACCACGTTGAAGGCGCCCGGCGGCAGCCCGGCCTCGGTGTAGATCTCCGCCAGCTTCAGGGCCGTCAGCGGCGTCAGTTCGGCCGGCTTGAACACCATGGTGTTGCCGCAGGCCAGCGCGGGCGCGGATTTCCACATTGCGATCTGGATCGGATAGTTCCAGGCTCCGATGCCGGCGCAGACGCCCAGTGGTTCGCGCCGGACCATGGCGAAGGCGTCGGGCGGCATGTCGTGGTGCTCGCCATGAATGGCCGGGGCGAGGCCGGCATAATACTCGATGACCTCGGCGCCGGTGATGACGTCGACTTCGGTCGTCTCGGCGATCGGCTTGCCGGTGTCCAGCGTCTCCAGCCGGGCGAGGTCGTCATTCCGTTCCCTGAGTATCGCCGCCGCACGGAGCAGCACCTTCGCCCGCTCCCGTGCGGGCCCTTGTGACCAGACCGCAAACGCGTCTGCTGCAGCCGCCACGGCGGCATCCACATCCGCCGCGCTGGCCACCTGGATGTCGCAGATCGGTTGATTGGTGGCCGGGTCGACGGTCTGGAAGGTCTCGCCAGAGGTGGCGTCGCGGTAGCCGCCGCCGATGTAGAGCCGCTGAAGGGGCAGGCGCGTGCCGCTGGATATCGTGTCGGGCATGATCTCGCTCCTGGCGTTGGGGCGGGCTAGGATCGTCGCGGCCGAAACCGGAGGTACGCCGCCCGTGATCGATAGCAGAACTGACCCGAGAACGCCGCATGTGATCGGCCGCGAGCCCTTCACCGTCCGTCGCCTTGTGCGTTGGGGCGACTCCGATCCGGCCGGGATCATCTACACCGGCGCCTATCTCGACTACATGGTCGAGACTGCGGAAGATTTCTTCGTCGACCTGACCGGCGTGCACTGGCGGGAAATGCAGAACCGAGACGGGACCGGGACGCCGATGGTCCACGCATCGATGGATTTCCAGAAGCCGGTCGAGGCGGGCCGGCCGATCGACATCGCGCTGCATCTGGGCGAGGTGGGGCAGTCGTCCTTTCACCTGCATTTCGTCTCGCGCGACGAGGCCGGCGACGTCTGCTTTACCGGCAAGCTGATCGGCGTGTTCATCCGCCATGACGGGCCGGGAAAGATCCGCGCGAACGGCGTGCCGGCAGACTGGCGGCCGCTGATGGAGCGCTATTCGGAGGCCTGGCCGCCACCGCAACTGTGATGGCGAAAGGGTTCGCGCCCTTCTTTCCTTGCCGATTCGGATCTCACGGCTGATTGTGATCAAGGGCGCAAGAGAAGGGATCGGTGATGGCGGCGCGATCCGGCATGAGCGGCCTGATTTTTCTGCTGTTCACGCTCCCGTTCTTTCTGAACGATCTTCTGTTCATCGCCTTGGACGGCAGCTACCGCGTCTATGTTGCCGACTACATCAGCCGCCTGGTGCTTCTGGTGCTGCTGGATACCGGACGACAGGGCCGTTGGCCGCCCCTGCAGCCGCCCGACGGTCCAAAACCGCATTACATATTCGCCCTGCTCGCCGTCGTTCTGCTGCCGCTGATCCATCCGGCGGCCGAAGCGCTGGCGAAGGCCATCGACGGCGTGGCGGGCGTCGAGCCGCTGTTCAGCTTTCCCGAGATCCGCCAGCCCTTCTATCTCTGGGTCGATCTGACCTTCGGCCTGCTACTGGTGGCGATTTCCGAGGAACTGGTGTTCCGCCGTCTGGCGCGGCATTGGCTGGAAGCCATCGGCTGCACCACCGCCTGGACCGTCGGCGTCTCCGCCGTGATCTTCGGCTTCATGCACTGGGGCGGCGGCGCGGGCCAGGTCGTGACCGCGGCGCTGATCGGTGCGCTCTACATGTGGGTCTACATCCGGCTCAACCGTCTCTGGCCCCTGGTGGTGGCGCACTGGGCCCACAACTTCTTCATCTTCGGGCCGTTCGAACTGTTCTAGAGCGGAACAGCATTTGATTGAAACATCAAATGTTGTTCCAAGACTGGCAATGGCCTGCGCGAGTTGCGAAACCCAAGTCTGATCGGGGTTCGATCAGACTTGGGTTTCGATCTAGGCGCCGCGGAGCAGGACGTGCTTCTTCTTGCCCGAGGACAGCTTGGCTGCGCCGTCATTGGTCAGGTCGGCCGCCGTGAGCGTTGCCTTGGGATCGCTCAGCTTCTCGTCGTTCAGCCGGGCGCCGCCGTTCTGGATCAGCTTGCGGGCCTCGGAGTTCGATTTGGCCAGGCCGGCGCGGACGAAGGCGTCCAGAATGCCGATGCCGGCCGACAGTTCGCCCGCCGGGATATCGACGGTCGGCAGACCCTCGGCCGCATCGCCCTCCTCGAAGGCGCGCCGGGAGGTCTCGGCCGCTTCATGCGCCGCGCCGGCGCCATGGGCCAGTGTGGTGGCAGCGTCGGCCAGCGCCTTCTTGGCGTCGTTGATGTCCTGGCCTTCCAGCGCCTCGAGGCGCGCGATCTCGTCCAGCGGCAGTTCGGTGAACAGTTTCAGGAAGCGCCCGACATCGGCATCTGCGGTGTTGCGCCAGAACTGCCAGTAGTCGTAGGGGCTCAGCCGGTCCGCGTTCAGCCAGACGGCGCCGTCATGGGTCTTGCCCATTTTCTGGCCGCTGGCCGTCGTCAGCAGCGGCGATGTGAGGCCGAACAGTTCCAGGCCGTCGACGCGGCGGCCCAGTTCGACGCCATTGACGATGTTGCCCCACTGGTCCGACCCGCCCATCTGCAGCGTGCAGTCCATCCGCCGCGCCAGCTCCACGAAGTCGTAGGCCTGGAGGATCATGTAGTTGAACTCCAGGAAGGACAGGTTCTGTTCCCGGTCGAGGCGCAGCTTCACGGAATCGAAGTTGAGCATCCGGTTGACCGAGAAATGACGTCCGTATTCGCGCAGGAACGGGATGTAGGCGATCTCGTCCAGCCAGTCGGCATTGTTGACCATGACGGCGTCGGTCGGACCGTCGCCGAAGGTCAGGAACTTCTCGAAGACCCTGCGGATGCCCGCCATGTTGGCGGCGATGATCTCGTCGGTCAGCAACTGCCGGGCGCTGTCCTTGCCGGACGGATCGCCGATCTTGGTGGTGCCGCCGCCCATGAGCACGATGGGCTTGTGGCCGGTCTTCTGCAGCCAGCGCAGGATCATGATCGGCAGAAGGCTGCCGACATGAAGGCTGTCGGCCGTGCAGTCGAAGCCGATATAGGCTGTGACGGCGCCCTTGGTCAGCTTGTCGTCGAGAGCGGCGGTGTCCGTGCACTGGTGCACGAAACCGCGGCTGTAGAGCGTCGAAAGGAAATCGGAACGGGCATCGGTCATGGCGCGGGCTTCGAAAATCGGTGAGGATCAGGCCCGCGCATCTACCACATCGATCCGAAAGGGCAAGGTTTGACGGACGCAGCAAGGACGGTGATCGGCCTGATGAGCGGCACCTCGATGGACGCGATCGATGTCGCCGTGCTCCGGACCGACGGGGAAAGCCTGATCGAACCCGGCCCGTCGGGTGAGTTCGTCTACCAGCCCTCGGAACGTCAGGCGGTGCGGGCATCGCTGAGGCGGCCCGATCCGTCGGCAGAAGCGGTCGAAGCTGTAACGGCTGCCCATATCCGCGCCATCGCCTCGTTCCTTCAGATGCACCCGGATGCGGCCCGCAGCGTGGATCTCGTCGGGTTTCACGGCCAGACGACCTTTCATGATCCCGAGAAACGGCTGACGGTCCAGATCGGCGACGCGCAGCGCATCGCCGACCATTTCGGGCTGCCGGTTGTGGCCGATTTCAGAACTGCGGATGTCGCTGCGGGCGGGCAGGGCGCGCCCTTTGCGCCGCTATATCACCGGGCGCTTTCGGCCGGCATCGAACGGCCGTTCTGCGTGCTCAATCTGGGTGGTGTCGGCAACGTGACATGGATCGGTGAGGGCGACGCGATCCTGGCCTTCGATACCGGTCCGGCCAACGCACAACTGGACGACCTCATGCTGAGCCGAACAGGACGCAGCTTCGACAAGGATGGTCAGCTGGCCCGCATTGGGCAGCCTGACATGTCCGTCGTCGAATCCGCACTTCGCGCAAGTTATCTATCAAGAGTCCCACCCAAATCATTGGATCGAAATGATTTTGATGTGCGCCCGAGCGAGGCGGACTCGCTGGAGAATCAGCTTGCGACGCTGCTCGAGTTCGTCGTGGAGACCGTGGCGGCGTCGCGTGAGCATTTCCCGGAGCAACCGGTTGGCTGGGTTGTCACGGGTGGCGGCCGCAAGAACGCCTACTTGATGGAAAGGCTGGCGGCGCGCCTCGAGGCGCCCGTCGAGCCGGCGGAGGCCGCCGGCTGGAACGGCGATGCGCTCGAGGCCCAGTGTTTTGCCTGGCTGGCCGTGCGTTCGGAGAGAGGGCTGCCCCTCAGCCTGCCCGAGACGACCGGTGTTCCCGCGCCGATGCCGGGCGGGCGGACGGTTCAGCCCGCCATGCTCTCCGCACGGCGGCGGTCGACATACTGACCGGATATCTGGTCCACGTCGGTCAGGCCGGTCTCGTAGAAATGCGAGGCGCCGTCGATCTTCTCGTAGTCGATGACGATGCCCTTCTGGGACTTCAGCTTGTCGACCAGTTTCTGGACGTCTGCCTCCGGTACGACGTCATCGTCGGTGCCGTGGACGATCAGGCCCGATGATGGGCAGGGCGCCAGGAAGGAGAAGTCGAACATGCTCGCCGGCGGGGAAACCGATATGAAGCCCTCGACCTCGGGACGGCGCATCAGCAACTGCATGCCGATCCAGGCACCGAAGGAATAGCCGGCGATCCAGCAGGCCTGCGCGTCCGGCTTGATCTGCTGCATCCAGTCCAGCGCCGAGGCGGCGTCCGACAGTTCGCCAATGCCCTGATCGAACTCGCCCTGGCTGCGGCCCACGCCGCGGAAGTTGAACCGCAGCACGGCGAAGCCGCGCGCCTTGAACATCTGGAACAGGTTGTAGACCAGCTTGTGGTTCATGTTGCCGCCGAACTGCGGGTGCGGATGCAGGATCAGCGCGATCGGGGCGTTCTCGTCCTCGATGTGGTGGTAGCGGCCTTCGAGGCGTCCATCGGGTCCGTTGAAAATGACTTCGGGCATGGTCTCGCGAGTGGCTCCTGAGATTTCGGGGAGGGGCCGGTCCGCCGGTCCGGGCGCTTACATATAGTTATATTGCTTCTCGCGCCAGTATTTGTAGGGCGTGCATTTATTGACGCGTTTTCCATGTGAAATATATATGGTCGCGGTGGGAGCCATTGGCTCGAAAGGAGATGCGGCATGTTTGATGTCCTCCGTGATGACATCGCGGCCATCAAGGAACGCGACCCGGCGGCGAAGTCGACGCTGGAGATCGTGCTCTGCTATCCGAGCTTCCATGCGGTCCTGTTCTACCGCATCGCGAATGCCCTGTGGCGTCGCCGCTTCTTCCTGCTGGGACGCTATGTCTCCCAGATCGGCCGCTTCATGACCGGTATCGAGATTCATCCCGGCGCCACCATCGGACGGCGCTTCTTCATCGACCACGGCATGGGTGTGGTGATCGGCGAGACCGCCGAGATCGGCGACAATGTCACGCTCTATCACGACGTCACCCTGGGCGGTGTCGCGCCATCCGTGGACTCAGCCTCGCAGGTCGGCCAGAAGCGCCATCCGACGCTGGAAGACGACGTGATCGTCGGATCCGGCGCGCAGGTGCTCGGGCCGATCACGGTCCGCGCCGGCGCTCGGGTGGGCGCGAACGCGGTCGTCGTCAAGGAAGTGCCGCCCGGCGCCACCGTCGTCGGCATCCCGGCCGAGGTCGTTGGCAAGTCGAAGCCGCGTCTGGTCGAGAAGGACGAGGACGTCCGGCATGCCTCGTTTGCCGCTTACGGCATGCCGACCAACGGCGTTTCCAACCCCGTGCAACTCCGCATGTCTGAGATGATGGAGCAGATGGAGACGATGCAGGCGCGCATCGAGGAACTCGAGAAGAAGCTCGACGACCGCGACGAGCCCAAAGTCAGGGTCGTTTCCGGCGGCGAGGATTGATACACCGGGGGCCATGACGCCCGACCGGCATTATCTCGACTGCAATGCAACGGCACCGCTTCGTCCCGAAGCGAAGGACGCCATGCGCGAGGCGCTGGAGATCACCGGCAACGCCTCCAGCGTTCATGCGGAAGGCCGTCGGGCCCGCGCGCTGATCGACGCAGCCCGGCGCGACATCGCCAGACTTGCCGCCACGCCTCCGAACAGCGTCCATTTCACCGCCGGCGGCACGGAGGCCAACAACTGGGCGCTGTCACTCGCCGCCGGGCCCCTGCTGTTCGCCGCCACCTCGCACGATTCCGTTCTGCGGCCTGCCGCGAACGGCCAGGCTGTGCCGGTCGATTCCAGCGGCCTCATCGACCTCAAGGCGCTGGAGATGACGCTGTCGGGTACGTCTGGCGCCCTTGTCTCGGTCCCTTCGGTGAACAACGAGACCGGTGTCGTCCAGCCGTTGGAGGGACTTGCCGCTCTCTGCCGCGCGGCGGACGCGCTGCTGCACGCCGACGCGGTGCAGGCGCCGGGGAAGATCGATCTCGCGGCGGTCACCGAACTGGCCGACCTCGTCAGTCTCTCGGCGCACAAGCTGGGAGGGCCGGCGGGCTGCGGCGCGCTTCTGGTCCGGCCCGGTCTTGATCCCGAGCCGCTGCTGAAGGGGGGCGGGCAGGAGCAACGCCGGCGCGCCGGTACCGAGAACCTGACCGGCATTGCCGGCTTCGGCGCGGCGGCCGCGGCGGTTGCGGTCCACGGCGCCGCCGAGCAGGAGCGGCTGACCGGGTTGCGCGACCGGATGGAGACTGCATTGCTGGAGAGTTGTCCCGAAGCGGTCATCCACGGCAGGGATGCCCTGCGGGCGCCGAACACGACCTGTGTGCGCATGCCGGGCGTGACGGCGGAGACCCAGGTCATGGCCCTCGATCTCGGCGGCATCGCTGTCAGCGCCGGGTCGGCCTGCAGTTCGGGCAAGGTGACGCCGTCCCATGTGCTTCGCGCCATGGGCGAGACGGAAGCCGCCGCAGGCGAGGCGATACGGATCTCGACCGGATGGATGACGAACGACGCCGACATCGACGCCCTGGTGGCCGTCTGGCGGGACCTCTGGGCGCGGAAGCGGGCGGCATGACGCCGGGCGCGATCTATCTCGACAACCACGCCACCACGCCCGTCGATCCGGAGGTGTTGCAGGAGATGCTGCCCTGGTTCACCGAGCGGCAGGGCAACCCGCATTCGCGGCATCACGAGCACGGCTGGTCGGCGGAAGCCGCGGTCGATATCGCCCGGACGGAGATCGCCCATCTGGTCAACGCGACCGAGCCCGGCGTGATCTTCACCAGCGGCGCCACCGAGGCCAACAACTGGGCCATCAAGGGCGCAGCCGCCGTGCTGCCGCCCGAACAGAACCGCATCCTCGCAACCGAGATCGAGCATCCCTGTGTCATCGAGAGCGCGAAGGCCGCCGGATGTCCGGTGACCTGGCTTTCGGTCGATCAGGGTGGCGGCGTCGACCCCGAACGGGTCCAGGCGGAACTGGACAAGGGCGATGTCGGGCTTGTCTCGGTGATGTTGGCCAACAACGAGATCGGCACCATCGAACCCGTCGCCGCCATCGGCCGGATGGCGCAAGCCGCGGGCGCGTGGCTGCACTGCGATGCGGCCCAGGCCGCCGGCCGCATGCCCGTCGATCTCGACCGGCTTGGCGTCGACATGCTCAGCCTGTCGGCTCACAAATTCTATGGACCGAAGGGCATCGGGGCGTTGATCCTGTCCGCCCGCGCGCGCCGTGAACTGCCGCCACTGATGCATGGCGGCGGTCAGCAGGAGAACTTCCGGTCGGGCACCGTTCCGACGCCGCTCGCTGTCGGCATGGGCGCCGCGGCCGCCAAGGCGCGCCGGACCATGGCCGAGGAGCGGAAGTCGATCTCGGCGCTGCGCAACGGGTTGTGGCGGGCGCTGCGCGACCGCGTCGAGGGGCTGACGCTGAACGGTTCGGAGATCATGCGGCTGCCGGGCAATCTGAACTTCCGTATCGAGGGCGCTGACGCCGACGACGTGATCCGGAATGCGCCGGAAATTGCGGTCTCCACAGGCTCGGCCTGTTCGTCGGAATCCTCCGAGCTGTCTCATGTCCTTCGTGCCATCGGCTTGACGGAAAAGGAAATCCGCTCCTCCATACGCATCGGCATAGGACGCACGAACACGGAAGAGGACATGGTGATCGCGGTTGACGCGCTGGCCCGCGCGATCGGAAAGGCGCGGGCGTGATCAAGGTACATTTCATCAATTCCAAGGGTGAACGCACCACCGTGGAAGCGAAGCCCGGGCAGTCGGTTCTCGACGTGGCCCACGAGAACGACATCGATATCGAAGGGGCCTGCGAAGGCTCGATGGCCTGCTCGACCTGCCACGTGATCGTCGCCGACCCGTGGTACGACAGGCTGCCTGAAGCGAAGGAGGAGGAAGAGGACATGCTGGATCTCGCCTTCGACCTGCAGGAAACCTCGCGGCTGGGCTGCCAGATCGAACTCACCCAGGACCTTGACGGCATCGAACTGAAGTTGCCCCGGGCGACCCGGAACCTGCTGATCGGATGAGGCTCTTCGATCGGCTCCGCGACGCCTGCCGCGACGACTGGCAGGCCTATATCGACCACCCCTTCGTTGCCGGGATGGCGGACGGATCGCTGCCCGAGGCCGCTTTCCGTCACTATCTGGTCCAGGACTATCTCTTCCTGATCCACTTCGCCCGGGCCTGGGCGCTGGCGGTCTACAAGGCCGACAATCTGGCCGACATGCGCGCGGCTTCCGAGGTGGTACACGGCATTCTGGACGTCGAGATGAAGCTGCATGTCGACTACTGCGCCGGCTTCGGCATCTCTCCTGCGGAGATGGAGGCGGCGCCCGAGGCCGACGAGACCATGGCCTATACCCGCTACGTGCTGGAAGCCGGGCTGGCGGGCGACGTGCTGGACCTGCATGTGGCGTTGGCGCCCTGCGTCATCGGCTATGGCGAGATCGGCGCACGGCTCGCAGCCGATCCGGCCACGAAGCGCGAAGGCAATCCCTACCTCTCCTGGATCGAGATGTATGCGGGCGACGAGTATCGCGAGGTCATGGACGGTGCGCTCGCCCATCTGGATGTCCTGGCCGAGAGCCGCCTGACCGAGGCGCGCTTCGAACGCCTGTCGCGTACATTCGGGCAGGCGACCCGTCTGGAAGCTGCCTTCTGGCAGATGGGCCTCGACCGCGCCTAGACTGGAAGGGGGAGGAACCGCACATGCCATTCATCCAGATCCGCGACCTGGACAAGCTGTACTACGAGCAGGCGGGCGAGGGGCCCGACGTGCTGGTCATCTCGGGCACGGGCAGCGATCTGCGCCGGCATCCGAACCCGACCGACAGTCCGCTGACCAAACGCTATCGGGTAACGACCTATGACCAGCGGGGCCTGGGCCAGACGTCGAAGCCGCAGGACGGCTATACGATGGCGAACTATGCCGACGATGCGGCGGCGGTGATCGACGCGCTCGGCATCGGGCCCTGTCCGGCCGTCGGCATCTCCTTCGGCGGCATGGTGCTGCAGAACCTTCTGGCGCGGAATCCGGGCAAGATCAGCCGCGCAGCGCTCTGGTGCACCTCGCCCGGCGGCGCAGGCGGGGCGTCCTATCCGCTGCACGAATTGCCGGCCGACCTCGATCAGGAGACGCGCTTCCGCACCATGACGAAACTGTCGGACAACCGCGTGACCGATGCCTGGTTCGACGATCATCCGGACAAGGCGGATGTGCTGCGGAAACGCGCCGACAAGTCCGAGTTCTACGGTGAACCGAACTACGAATACGGCGCGCGGATGCAGGTCGAGGCGCGGCGTGGCCATGACTGCTGGGATGCGCTGGCGGACATCGGCATTCCGGTGCAATGCGCGGGCCGGCCGCTTCGACCAGATCGCGACCGAAGAGACGATGCGGAAGATGGCGGAGCGACTGCCGGACGGGCGTCTGGCGATGTATGACGGCGGCCACATGTTCTTCATCCAGAACCCGGAGGCCTATGACGACCTGATGGCCTTCTTCGAAGAGGGCTGATCTGCGCCGGGCGGGCATTGAGCGCCGGACACGGCTGGGCCAGTATTCGGGCCGACAAACGGGGAGGAAGTCATGACCGTTCAGGAACTGGACGCCATCGTCGAATTGCTGACCAGCCGGCCGCAGCCGGAGAACCCGCCGCCGTCGGAGATGCGGGAGCGCTTCGAGAAGCTGGCGCAGTTCCTGCCGCTGCCTGACGACGCCAGCGTCGAAGCCGTCGATGTGGACGGTATCGCCTCCGAGTGGGTCGCCGCACCGGGCGTCAGCGCCAGCCGGGTCGTTCTCTATCTGCATGGCGGCGGCTACGTCATCGGTTCACCCAACACCCACCGCCGTCTGGCCTACGACATGTCGAAAGCGGCCGATGCCCGCGTGCTGGTGATCGACTACCGTCTCGGTCCGGAAAGCCCGTTCCCGGCGGCGATCGAGGACGCGGTGAAGGCATATCGCTGGCTGCTGGCGAACGGTTCCAGCCCTGCCAACATTGCCATCTCCGGGGATTCGGCCGGTGGCGGTCTGACGATGGCCACGCTGATCAGTCTCCGCGATAAGGGCGTGGACCTGCCAGCCTGCGCGGTCCCGATCTCGCCCTGGGTCGATCTGGAAGGCGTCGGCGAGACGATGACGAGCAATCACGACATCGATCCGATGGTGAAGCAGCCCGGTCTCGGCCGGATGGCGGACTTCTACCTGAACGGCGCGAATGTCCGCGACCCGCTGGCCTCGCCGATCCATGCCGACCTGAAGGGCCTGCCGCCGCTTCTCATCCAGGTCGGCACGCGCGAGACGTTGCTGGACAACTCGCGGCGTCTGCACCGCAAGGCCATCGAGGACGGTGTGACCTCGACGCTGGAGGAGAATGGCGGGATGATCCATGTCTGGCACCTGTTCGCGCCGATGCTGTCGGAGGGCCGGGACGCTATCGACAGGGCCGGGCGTTTCATCCAGACCTACGCGGTCTGATCGCGAAAACGCTTGAAAGCCGTGACGGCGGCGCTAGCTAGAGCGGAGGCCAACTGGCACTTGGCAGGTTTTTGAGGGCCGAACCTGATCCTTCTTCGCAGGAGAGTGCCATGTCCGATCTTCCCGTCATCGATATCGCTCCGCTGTTCGCCGCCAACGGCGATCCGGCCGCCGTCGACAGCACGATAGCCGACGCGCTGCAGCAGACCGGCGGCTTCGTCGTCACCGGGTTCCCGGGCGGCAAGGTGCTGGATGGCCGCGCCCGGCGTCTGCTCCGGTTCTTCGACATGCCGGAGGCCCGGAAGCAGGGCGTCGCCACGCGCCGTGTTGGCTCGGACCGCGGGAACACCTATCGCGGCTACATCAATCTCATCGGCGATGCCGATTTCGCCACCAGCGAAATGTACGATATCGGCCCGTTCCGCCCGCGCCCGGCGCCCGGCGTCCGGGGCGTGGAGATCCTGACCGAGATGAACGCGTGGCCGGCGGAAGAGCCCTATGGCGGCTGGCAGCGCGAGATGCGCGTGCACTATGTGGAACTGCGCGAGGTCGCCGTGGCGGTGATGCTCTCGGCAGGCCGGGGGCTGGGCATGGATGTCTCGGGACTGGCCGCGGCGTTTCACGGCGACAACTCGACCATGCGACTGCTCAATTACCCGTCCGGCCGGGAGACGCCGGCAGCGGCCGGCGATGAGCCGGTGCTGGCCTCACAGCGGCATACCGACGGCGCGGGGGTCTCCCTGCTCTGGCAGCGGGAGCCGGGTCTGCAGGCCGAAGGGCCGGACGGCGTCTGGCGCGACGTGCCGCAATATCCGGGCAGTATCTCCGTCCATCTCGGCGATCTGCTGGAAATGATGACCGGCGGCCGCATTGCCGCCACGCCGCACCGGGTGATCGACCATGGCGGCGAGCGGCGTTCGGTCGGATTCTTCCTCGAGCCGTCGCTGGGCGCCTCCGTCAACGGCAGCGGCGAGCTGTGTGACACCTACGCCTGGCGGTTGCTGGAACGGCTCAGAAGCTATCCGAGCATGCAGGATCTCGTGCCGGCACCGGAGGCGCTCGCAGGGACCTAGTGGGCGTCGGCCCAGCTGTCGCCGACACCGGCCTCAACCGTCAGCGGCACCGACAGTGATGCAGCGCCCTCCATCGTCGACTTCACCGTTTCGATGACCCGTTCGACCTCGTCCTCGGGGGCTTCGAAGATCAGTTCGTCGTGCACCTGCAGCAGCATCTTCGTCTTCAGGCCGGCGTCCGACATGGCGCCGGGAATGCGGATCATGGCGCGCTTGATCACGTCGGCGGCCGATCCCTGGATGGGCGCGTTGATCGCCGCGCGTTCCGAGAAGTTCCGTTTGGCCGGGTTCTTGTCGCGGATGCCGGCGACATGGATGCGGCGGCCGTAGAGCGTCGTCACGAAGCCATGCTCGCGGGCGTGCGCCTTCGCCTCGTCCATGTAGTCCCTGACGCCCGGGTAGCGTTCGAAATAGGCGTCGATGAAGGACCGGGCCTCCCCCTGCGGGATGGCGAGCTGACGCGCCAGCCCGAAAGCCGAGATGCCGTATATGATGCCGAAATTGATCGCCTTGGCCTTGCGCCGTGTCTCCCCGTCCATCTGGTCCAGCGGCACGCCGAAGACTTCTGAGGCCGTCATGGCGTGGATGTCGGCGCCGTCGGCGAAGGCCTGCTTCAGTGCCGCTATGTCGGCGATATGGGCGAGAATGCGCAGCTCGATCTGGCTGTAGTCCGCCGAGATCAGCTTGCAGCCCTTCTCGGCGACGAAGGCGCGGCGGATTTTGCGGCCTTCCTCGGTGCGGATGGGGATGTTCTGCAGGTTCGGGTCTGACGAGGCCAGACGGCCCGTCGAGGCGCCAGCCATGTGATAGGCGGTGTGGACGCGGCCCGTCTTTGCGTCGATTTGTTCCTGCAACGCGTCGGTATAGGTCGACTTCAGCTTGGTCAGCTGCCGCCAGTCCAGCACCCGCCGGGGCAGCTCGTGTCCCTGCGCGGCGAGATCCTCGAGGATGTCCGCGCCGGTCGCATAGGCGCCGGTCTTGCCCTTCTTGCCGCCTTCCAGGCCCAGCTTGTCGAACAGGATTTCGCCCAGCTGTTTGGGGCTGCCGACCTTGAACTCCTCGCCGGCAAGCTTGTGGATCTCGGTCTCCAGCTTCTCGGCGCGGGTGGCGAAGTCGTTGGACATTTCACGCAGGATGTCGGCGTCGACCTTCACGCCCGCCTGTTCCATGGCCGAGATCACCGGGACCAGGGGGCGCTCGATGGTCTCGTAGACGGTCGCCATCTTCTCCATCGCCAGCCGGGGCTTCAGCAGTTGCCAGAGCCGGTAGGTGATGTCGGCGTCCTCGGCAGCGTAGTCGAGAGCCTTGTCCAGCGGCACGCGGTCGAAGGTGACCTGCGCTTTCCCCGTGCCGGCGACCTCCTTGTAGGGGATCGGCGAGTAGTCGAGGTGGCGCTGCGCCAGTTCGTCCATGCCGTGGCCGTGGCTGCCCGCATCCAGCACGAAGGACAGCAGCATCGTGTCGTCGACCGGATGCACAGGCGTACCGGCCCGTTCCAGGATGGTGCAGTCGTACTTGATGTTCTGCCCGATCTTCAGGATGCCCGGATCGGTGAACACGGGCTTCAGCGCCGCGATGGCGTCCTCGACCGGGATCTGTTCGGGCGCGTTGCTGCCGTCGGATCCAAAGTCCAGCTCACCGTCCGGGGCTTCGCCCTTGTGCCGCAGTGGGATGTAGCAGGCCTTGCCGGGTGCGGTGGAGAGCGAGATGCCTACCAGCTCGGCGGCCACCGCGTCCAGCGAGGTGGTTTCGGTGTCGACAGCGACATGGCCGACACGCCGTATCTCCTCGATCCAGCGTTCCAGCGCCTTCATGTCGGTCACCAACTCGTAGGTGACATCGTCCGGCGGTGCGTCGGCGACCGCGACAGATGCCGGCCCGCCCTCTGCGTCGCCGAAGCGCGTGCGGACGCGCTGTGTGAGCGTCTTGAACTCCATCTCTTCCAGAAAACCGATCAGCCGTTCGGGATCCGGTTCTGCGATCGTGAAGTCCAAGACGCCGTCGCTGACCTCGACGTCGCGCTTCAGCCGGACCAGTTCGCGGCTGATCCGGGCCTGTTCCGCATACTCGATCAGGTTCTGGCGGCGCTTGGGCTGCTTGATCTCCTCGGCACGCGCCAGCAGCGTGTCCAGATCGCCGTATTCATCGATCAGCTGGGCGGCCGTCTTCACGCCGATCCCCGGCACGCCGGGCACGTTATCGGTCGAGTCGCCGGCCAGCGACTGGATATCCACCACCTTGTCCGGCGAGACGAAGAACTTCTCGTGCACCTCGCCGATGCCGATCTTCCGGTTCTTCATCGGGTCCAGCATGGTGATGTTGTCGTCGACCAACTGCATCAGGTCCTTGTCGGACGAGACGATGACCACCTTGTGCCCGGATTCGCGCGCGTGTTCCGCATAGGTCGCGATCAGGTCGTCGGCTTCATAGCCCTCCATTTCGATGCAGGGCAGGTTGAACGCCCTCACGGCATCGCGGAACAGCGGGAACTGCGGGACCAGATCTTCAGGGGCCGGAGGCCGGTTGGCCTTGTAGTCCGGATAGATCTCGTTCCGGAAGCTCTTGCCCGAAGCGTCGAAGATGACCGCGAGATGGGTCGCCTTGCCCGAATGGGTCAGGTCGTCCACCAGCTTGTAGAGCATGTTGCAGAAGCCGGAGACGGCGCCCACGGGCGTCCCGTCCGAGCGGGTCAGCGGCGGGAGGGCGTGGTAGGCGCGGAAGATGTAGCCCGATCCGTCGACCAGATAGACCAGGTGCTCGTCTGAATTCGCCATGAATGCCGTCCGGGATGATGTGTGCCGCTGGCGCGAGTCGCGCGCGCCGCCAGCCTAAAGATGGACCGGTCAGGAAACCAGATGGGCGAACGCCGCCGGCGCCTCGATCGGCCCCATGTGCCCGACGCCGGCGATCCGTTCCTCGCGCCAGGCCGTGTTGGCCGAGAGCAGCCGACGGATGACGGCGTGTGCGGTCACCGGCCCGCGCTCCGTCGCGACCAGACGGACAGGGCAGGGGATCGACGAATAGTGCGCGGCCGGGGTCGTTGCGAAGCTGACCGAGGATGTGTCGGCATGGATCTGCGGCGCCATGCGGATGATGGCCGTGCGCATCTTCTCCGGCATCTTGTCCCAGGCCCGCCCGTTCCAGAGCGAGATGAAGTCGCGCACCGCATCCTCGTGACGTCCTTCCGCCATGGCCGGCGCGATTTTCGCCACCGCTTCTGCGTCGGGCGCCAGGGCCGCGGCGTCCTCGGCGTGTTCCCTCAGGACGCCGATGGCGACCGGTTCGACGGCAGTGATGCCGCGGACCGGAAGCGCGCCGCGGGCGGCGACCGTCAGGGCAATGAGGCCGCCCATTGAGTGTCCGAAGAGTTCCACCTCGCCGCCGAGCGCCGCCAGTACGGCCTCGAGGACGGTGCAGTGTCTGGCGATCGACTCGCCGCCACCGGCGATCGCTGTGCCGCCATAGCCGTCGAAGCCCGGAACCCAGACAGTACGGCCGGCTTCTGCCGCAGTCTGTGCGAGGGCGAGCAGCGTGGCGGGGCCGGTACCTGACGCATGCAGCATGACCAGCGGACGTCCGCTGCCATTGCCGAGCCGGAACCCGGCGACGGTTCCGAACTCGCCGTCCAGCCTCAGCGGTTCAGGTGTCATGCAGCCGGGTCGACCGGCACATTGTCGATCAGTCGGGCCTTGCCCAGAAAGACGGCTGCGAAGGCCCGTGCGGGGCGCGTCGGCCGGCGGACCAGTTCGAGTGTCTCGGCGTCGCGGACTTCCAGATAATCGACCTGGCCGAAGCCCTTGCGCTCCAGCGTCGAGCGGCCGCGGCTGATGGCGCGTTCCACGTCGCCGTCGGTGCCGGCAGACTCGGCGATGTCGGTCAGCACGCGGAAGAGCGTCGGCGCAACCTCGCGCTCCGCCTCGGTCAGGTACCAGTTGCGCGAGGACATCGCGAGGCCGTCGCGTTCGCGCACCGTGTCGATGCCGCGGATGGCGACGGGGATGTCGAGATCGCGGACCATCCGGCGCACGACCTGCAATTGCTGGAAGTCCTTGATGCCGAAATAGGCGCGATCGGGCAGGCTTTGCAGCAGCAGCTTCGTCACCACGACCGCGACGCCGGCGAAGTGGCCAGGTCGCGTTGCACCGCACAGGCAGTCGGTGATCCCGCCGACGTCGACCGACGTTGCGAAACCGCCCGGATACATCTCGTCGGCGTCCGGCGCCCACAGCACGTCGACATCGACCGACCTGAGCTTGTCCGCATCGGCAGCTTCGTCCCGCGGGTAGGCTTCCAGGTCCGACTGCTGGTTGAACTGCTTCGGATTGACGAAGATCGAGACGACGGTGCGGTCGTTCTGCGCCTTCGAGTTCCGGACCAGCGACAGATGCCCGTCATGCAGCGCACCCATGGTCGGCACGAGACCGACTGTCTCGCCCTGCCGGCGCCAGCCATTGGTGACCGCGCGCAGTTCGTCCAGCGTGCGGATGATCTTCAGTTCGGTCATGGTGTCTGTCCGGTGACGGTTGTCAGGCGCTGGCGGCGCCGTCCGATCCTGCGCCGCCCTCGTGGGCCTCCAGCCGGGTCGGCCCGCCGGTCTGCAGCAGCTTGGGCAGGGGCGCCGAGGGCAGGGCCCGTGGGTCCTCGACCTTCTTCACCTGACCTTCCAGATGCGCGCCGGCCTCCATCGACAGCGTGCGGTGCAGGACGTCGCCGATCACGCGGGCGGTCTTGGCCAGGTTGACCTCGCTGCCGCGGACGCGGCCCTGGACCTCGCCGCGGATGGTGACGGTGTCGGCGACGATCTCGCCCCTCACGGTGGCGCTCTCGCCGACCATCAGGCTGGCGCATTCGATGTCGCCGGAGATCTGCCCGTCGATCTGGATCTCGCCTTCGCTCTGCAGATCGCCGGTCACCGAGAGGCCTTCGCTGATCAGCGAAGGCGTCGTCGGCGCTTTCGGCCGGACCGGCTTAGCCTCTGGCGTCTTGGACTTTGAAAACATAGCGGCCTGCCTCGAAGAAGTTGGCGGGGTCGACGTTCTTGCCCTCGAACAGCACCTCGTAGTGGACATGACTGCCCGTACTGCGGCCCGAGGTCCCCATCTTGCCGACTTCTTCGTGGAAATTCACCCTCTGACCTTTCTTGACCAGAATCTTGCGCAGATGGCCGTAGCGGGTGACGAAGCCGAAACCGTGATCGATCTCCACCATGCGACCATAGGCGGCCATGGAACCGGCAAAGGTCACGACCCCGCTGGCGGTGGCGAAGACCGGCGTGTTGGACGGCGCGGCGATGTCGACGCCCTTGTGCATCGCCTTGCGGCCGTTGATCGGATCGCGCCGGCGTCCGAAGTGGCTGGAGATGTAGCCGACGGTGGTCGGCCGCGTCAGCGGCAGGTGCGCCATCAGCGTCTGCATGGACTCCCAGTGAAGCAGGTCGAGCTCCAGGCTGCCGACCATGCCTTCGAAGGTGTCCGTGTTCTCGTTCTGGATGTTGTCGTCGAGCGCGACCAGCGGTCCGCCCAGGCCCGAGGTGCGGCGGATGGTGGTGTTGAGCAACTCGTCGATCGGAATGCCGGTCTGGTGCAGCGTCGCTTCAAGGGCGGCGATATTGTTCTGCGCCTTCTCCCGGATCGAACGCAGCAGTTCAAGCTGGGTGGAACGGACCCGGCTCAGCCGCTGCTCCAGCGTGTCAATGGTCCGGGCGAGGTGCTGGCCGCGCTGCTCCGCGACCACCTGGTGCTCGTGGGTCTCAGTCAGCGCGTCGGAGGTGGCGGCCAGCCGGCGGCGCAGCGAACTGTTCGAGCGGTAGGCCTCGTTGAGATCGCTGTTCAGCGCCGCGATCTTCGAGGACAGCCGGCGGATCTCGGTGTTGGCGATGTCGCGGGACTCGGTCAACCGCTCCATTTCGTCATGCTGCTCGTGCAGCTTCTCGCGCACATGCTGGTTCAGGCTTGCCGTGTTCTCGAGGCTGGTTTCCAGGAAGGCCAGCTGGCGCTCCCGCTCGCGGCGTTCGGCCTCGGCGCGTTCCCGGCCTTCGGTCGCGCCGGCAAGAGCCGATCCGGTCTCGGTGAGGCGCTGGCTCAATGTGGCATTGGCGATGTCGCGCTGCGACAGCTGATCGCGCAGCCAGGCGACCTGTTGCTTCAGTTCGGCGCCTTCGTCGTCGGCGTTGCGGTACTCGGCCTCGACGGCCGCCAGACGCGTGCGGGCTGCGATCAGCCGGCTCTCCAGCGCGCCGCGCACGGAGGCCAGTTCCTCCAGTTCGCGGTACTGACGCGAGATTTCCGCTGCGGCGTTGGAATAGAAGGCGCGGGTGGCGGCCAGTTCGCCGTTCAGCCGGGTGCGCTCGCGGCCGAGCTCGGCGACCTGGGTCTCGAGCGACGCGATGGCGTCGCCGCGCTGCTGCATCGAGAGGGTCGCGTAGGTCGCCCAGCCGGCGGTTGCGACAACAAGTACGGCGGCCGAGATCTGCGCCGCACGGGGCAGCCTGAGATAGCGCACGCGCCCGTCGGCGCGGATGAAAAGCTGCCGCTCTCGAAACATATGCAATAGAATCCTACGCAAAGTCAGAGACTTCTGCCCGATTGTTCACCCAAAAACACAGGAAAACGGTCCTTCGATCTTGTCGCGGACCCGCCCCTCACACTGGCGCGGGATAAAACCTGAATCTGGTCACGAATTCAACGATGAATCCGGGCGGATTTGCTTTTTGCATTGATATCAGGCGGATGGAATTCAGTCCGCAAGGGGCTCATACAAGGCTGGTGGCATCTCTGCCATTTCTCGCGCCTCGTGATTGAACGGACGCTTCAGTTTTCCCCTGAAATGGGTGGAGACAAGCTCTCGCCAGTAATCGTCGCGTTCCCTGTTCCGCTGCGCCGCGAAATGGCTGAACCAGCGCGATCCGGTTTCGACATGACCGATCTCGTCGGTGTAGATGCGCTTCAGGACCGCGGCGCTCGCGCCGTCGCCATTTCGCTGGAACCGTTCGATCATTGCCGGGGTCACATCCAGTCCGCGCGCCTCCAGAACCATGTGGGCGACGGCCAGCCGTGCGCAGACGTCGTTCCGGGTCGTCTCGGCGGCCTCCCAGAGGCCGTCATGCGCCGGCAGGTCGCCGTAGGACGCGCCCATGTCCTTCAACCGCGCCTGCAACAGCATGAAGTGCTGCGCCTCGTCATCGGCGACCTTCAGCCAGTCATCGATGAAGCCCGCCCCGCCGTCGGTCCCGAACCGGCCGGCGATGTCGATGGCAAGATCGATGGCGTTGAGTTCGATATGCGCGACGGCGTGGAGCAGCGCGATCCGGTTCTGCAGCGCGCCGGCCTTGCGGCGTTTCGGCATCTCGCGCGGCGCCAGCAGTTCAGGCCGGGCCGGCCGGGCCGGTCGGGCATCTGCGGCGGCGCGGCCTCCGGCGCAAGCGATCCGGAGAGCCAGTCACGCCGCAGTGCGCAGGCCGCCGCGGCCTTGGCTTCCGGATCCGCGGTCAGCAGGACATCGCGCGCACGGGTCTGGACGCCATCCGCCGCCATCAGGCGCGGAGCGCCTCCAGCACCTCCTCCGCGTGGCCGGGGACCTTCACCTTGCGCCAGGCCTTCCGGATCTTGCCGTCGGCGCCGATCAGGAAGGTCGAACGCTCGATCCCCATAGACTTCTTGCCGTACATGTTCTTCTCGACCCAGACGCCATAGGCCTCGCAGACCGCGCCGTCCTCGTCCGAGCCGAGGATCACGTTCAGATCGTGCTTGGCCTTGAACTTGTCGTGCTTGGCGACGGTGTCCTTGGAGACGCCGACGATCACGGCATTGGCGTCCTTGAAGTCCTGCGCCAGACCGGTGAAGGCGATGGCTTCCTTGGTGCAGCCCGGCGTGTCGTCGCGCGGATAGAAGTAGAGCACCACATTCTGCCCCTTGAGACCGGCAAGCGAGACCTTGCCGCCGCCGTCGGTCGGCATGTCGAACGCGGGCGCCTTGTCGCCTTCTTCAGGTTTGCGGCTCATCGGATCACTTTCCTCCGTCTGCGTCGCCGGTCCTGCCGACCAGCTGTTCGAAACAGCCGAGCACGTCCGCCTCGGCATCGATGACAGCCTGCCTTACGTCCTCGAAGCTGTCATGGTTCAGCGTCTCTGCCGCCAGCCGCCGGAAATCGGCGGATGCGGCCTCCTCGTCGAAGCGGTGACTGTGGCACAGCCGGAGCAGCGACTGTGCGCCCTTCAGGTGCCGGTAGGCGTCCGTCAATCGTGTCGCATCGGCCTCGTCCAGGATCGACGCTTCCTTCAGCGCCTCCAGTGCGCGGCTGACATGACCCATGACGATCTCGGGCTGGTGGCAGGCGTTGCACAGGATCAGGAACTGGATCAGGAACTCGATATCGACCAGACCGCCGCGGACATGTTTCAGCTTCCAGATGTCGCCCGTCCGGTGCTGCTGGTCGATGCGCGCCCGCATGTCCAGGACTGCCTTGCGCAATTCCTCCTCGTCCCGGTTCATGCAGACGGCGTCAGCGATCGCCGCCTCGACGCGCCGGCAGAGACCCTCCGGGCCGGCGATCACCCGCGCGCGGGTCGCCGCCATGATTTCCCAGGTCCAGGCGTCCTTCTGCATGTAGTTGGCGTAGGCGGAGAGCGGCACGGCGACAGCGCCCTTGTTGCCCGAGGGGCGCAGCCGCATGTCGACCTCGTAGAGTTGCCCCTCCGCGGTCAGCGAGGTCAGCGCCGAAATGAACCGCTGGCTCAGACGGGTGAAATAGGGACCGGTCTGCAAGGGCGACGGTCCGTCCGAGCTTTTGGCCTCGACGGCATCGTCATAGACGAAGATCAGGTCCAGATCCGAACCGAAGGTCAGTTCGCGCGCGCCAAGCTTGCCCATGGCAATGACGGCCATGCCGCTTTCGGGGACGATCCCGTGCCGGCGTGCAACCTCGTTCTGGACCAGCGGCAGCAGCGCGCGGATCGATGTCTCAGCGGTGGTTGTGAGCGCCGCGCCGACGCGGTCGAAATCCAGCGCCCGAGTCAGCAGGCCGATGCCGACGTCGAAGCGGCGGTCATTCGCGAACCGACGGACGGCGTCGAGATAGCCTTCGTAGTCCTCTTCCTTCGACAGTTCCCGTTCGCACTGCTCCCTGATGTCGTCCGGGTCGTCCGCCGGCGTCTCCCCGGGCTCCAGCAGGGTGTCCAGCAGGCTGACATTGCGGCTCAGCGCATCGGCGAGGGCCGGGGCCGTTCCCATGATGCGGGCCAGCAGCTTCAACAGTTCCTGATTGGCGTTCAGCAGCGACATGAACTGGATGCCGGACGGCAGCCGGCCGAGGAAGCGGTCGAAGTTGATCAGGGCGGCATTCGGGTTTCCGGTCTCCGACAGCGCGGTCAGGATCGCGGGAACCAGATCGGTCAGCAACTGGCGCGCCCGGGTGGTGCGGAGGGCGCGGTGCCGGCCGGAGTGCCAGCTCTTCACCGTCGAGATGACGCTGGAAGGCGATTCGAAACCGAGCCCGGCCAGGGTCTCGACCGTGCCGGGATCGTCGTCTGTGCCGGTGAAGACGAGATTGCCCTGGTCCAGCGCCAGGCTGGGTTCCTCCGAGAACAGGTCGGCGTAGTGCGCGGCGACCTTCTGCATGTGGCCGGTCAGTGCCTCTGCGAAGGCATCGGTCGTCTCGAATCCGCTGAAATGAGCAAGCCGTTCTAGCGCTGCACCGTCGGTCGGCAGTTTCTGGGTCTGCACATCGTCGGTCATCTGCAGCCGATGCTCGATCTGGCGCAGGAAGACATAGGCCGTCTTCAGTTCCTCGCCGGTCTCGGGTTCGACCCGCTCGGTCTCGACCAGAGCGTCGATGGCGTCCAGCGTCCGCGGTTCGCGCAGCCGCGGATCGCGGCCGCCGGCGATCAATTGCTGCGTCTGGGCGAAGAACTCGATCTCGCGGATGCCGCCCCGTCCGACCTTGATGTCGTGCCCCGCGACCGCGATGCGACCGTGGCCCTTGCTGGCGTGGATCTGGCGCTTGATCGACTGGATGTCGGCAATCGCCGCGAAGTCGAGCGAACGTCGCCAGATGAAGGGCTGGATCTCGTCGAGAAACGCCTCGCCGAGGGCAATGTCGCCGGCTGCCGCCCGCGCCTTGATCATGGCCGCCCGTTCCCAGTTCTGGGCGAGTGTCTCGTAGTAGGTGAAAGCGCCCTCGGTGGAGACGGCGAGGGGCGAGACGCTGGGATCGGGACGCAGGCGCAGGTCTGTGCGGAAGACGTAGCCGTCGCCGGTCCGCTCCTGCATCAGCTGCATCATGGCGCGGGTCAGCCGCGAGACATGGTCGCCCAGGCTCCGGCGGCCCTCATAGGGGACCTTGTCCGCGTCGTAGATCACGATCAGGTCGATGTCGCTGGAGTAGTTGACCTCGAAGGCGCCCATCTTGCCCATGGCAAGCACGGCGATGCCGCTGCCGGCCATCGGCGCTTCCGGGTCTGCGACGGTCATCTCCCCCTTGGCCGCCGACTGCGCGACAAGGTGGCCGAAGGCCGTATCGAGGCAGCGCGCGGCGAAGTCGGACAGGCTGCGCGTCACCCAGTCCAGGTCGCACACGCCGCCCAGATCGGCCAGGCCGATCAGCAGCGCGGCGCGCCGTTTCGCGCGCCTCAGGTCGGCGGCGGGACTGCGGCCCGGCGCGTCCGGCGGCGGCGCCTTCGGGCACATCTCCATGATCTCGGCCAGAAGTTCGTCGGGGCCGCGGACCGTCAGCGCGCGCACCAGATCGTGTTCGCGCATCACCAGATTCGTCAGATAGGGACTTCCAGAGAACACCCCTTCCAGCAATGATCGGAGGAAGGCGTGACCGTCCGGCGAGTCGGCATCCGCGATGCCGTCCGCAGACGGCAGCGACCGCCATTTCTCCCAGGCGCGCTCGATGGCGGCCGGGTCGGCGTGAAGCGGGGCGGTTCGTACGAGTTCGGCGAAAGAGGGCACGGTCATCACGCGTTCTGAAGACCAGATCGAAACTGAAGCCGGGCAGGGATCGGGTCAAGCGGGTTCGGAGAGACGGGCGAAACAGCGTCCTCTGGCCCTGGTTCTGCCGCTCTACCTGATCGGTGGTCTGTTCGCGCTGATGTGCCTGGTGGCTGTCGGTGTGGGGTGGCGGCTTTCGGAAGGTCCCGTCAGGGTCGACTTTCTCACCCCTTATCTGCAGCAGGGCCTGTCCGATCTGCCGCCCGAGTGGTCCGTCGGAATCGGTGACAGTTTCATCGACTGGGACGGCGAGGCGCGGGCACTGCGCATCCGCGTCCACGACGTGCGCGTCGTCAATGCCGAGCGCCAGCGCGTGGTGTCCGTGCCCGAAGCGACGGTCGATCTTCGGGGCGATGCGCTGGTCGAGGGACGAATCGAACCTCGGGAAATCGCCGCCGACAATGTTTCGCTGTTGTTGACCCGCGACGAGGACGCGACATGGCGGTTGGGCATGGGGCCGACGCCGGATGCCGAAACGCGTCCTGCCGGCCCCCAGCGGTCCGTGGCCGAGCTGGCGATCGACCTGTTCGGCAAGGGCCGGGGCGCAGCGGATGGCGGAATGCTCGGCCGGCTGGAACGGCTGGTTCTGCGCAACACGCGGATTTCCGTCATCGACAACCTTCGGGACCGGGTGTTCCAGTTCGATGCGCGTCACGTGGCCCTTCGCGCGCGGCCGTCGGGCATCGTCGTGGCCGCAGACACGGCGATCTCGTCCCGGGAGTTCCGCCTCCCGATCACCGCCAATCTGCTCTACCGGCCCGAGGAACGGGCGGCCAGCGGGTCGGTGCGTTTCCACGACCTGCGGCCGGCCGAACTGATCGGCGCATTCCAGGCGCCGGGAATGCTCGCCGGCCTCGATTTTCCGGTCTCGGGAACAGTCGGGTTCAGCGTTTCCGAGAGCGATGGCCTGGAACCGATGCGGTTGGAACTGGCGGCAGCGGAGGGAACCTTCGATCTTCAGGGGCACATGCCGGCGCCATTGCCGGTCCGGTCATTCCTGCTCGACGGCACGCTGGACGCCGGCGGTCGCAAGCTGGTTGTCGACCGGCTGCGGTACGATTCAGGTGAGTTCGTGGCGAATGCCGAAGGCGTTCTGGCCCTGCACGAGGCCGGGCCATCGGTCCATCTCGCCATCCGGTCCGATGCTGCCCCCATCGGCCGTGTGCCTGCCTACTGGCCGCCTGAGCGTGGCCGGCTGGTGCGCAACTGGATTGTCGATCACATCCGGAGCGGCAATGCCACCAATGTGCGCGCCGTTCTCGCGATCGAGCCGGACATGTGGCGGAAGGCCTACCCGCCCGAGGAGGCCTTCCGGATCAGCTTCGATTTCACTGATGGCGATCTCGACGTGGCCGGACCCTTCGACCCCATGACAGCAGCGGCCGGATCGCTGACGGTGACGGGCCGAACGCTGGATATCGGTTTGACATCGGCGTCCATGGGGGCGCTCAGGCTGTCTGACGGCCGCATCTCGATTGCCGATTTCGCCGGGACGCCGCCATGGCTGAAGGCGAACTTCAGATCGCAGGGCACCATTGCCGAGACCGTCGACGCGGTGCTGAGGGGACCGATCGCCGGCGCCGTGCCAGCCGCCGAGACGGCGTTGGGGATCGGCGGGCGCGCCGACGTGGCGGTGAAACTGGAGATTCCGCTCGACGGGCCGGCCTTCGATCACACGGTCTTCGACGCCAGGGCGGTGCTGACGGATGTCGTCGCCGACGGGCTGGCGGCCGATCTCAGCCTCAGGGCCGAGTCCCTGAACCTCGAACTGAACCGCGAACAGGCTGTGCTGGCAGGGCCGGTGACGCTGGGCCGGTCCCGGCTGGCGATCAACTGGACAGAACAGTTCGAGCGTATCGGGCCCTTTCCTCGCCACGTCGCCTTCGAAGGGACCGCCGAGATCGCCGACATCGTTCAGGCCGGCCTACCCATTGGCGAGCGGGCCGGTGGCCGGGTCCAGATGAGCGGCGATCTGCGTTTTTCGGCCATGGACCACTACGAAGCGGTCATCGCGGCCGATCTTGCGGCTACGGAGCTTCGGATACCGGAACTTGGCTGGTCGAAGCCGCCGGGTGCGGCCGGAAGGCTCGGCTTCTCCATGACGAAGCGGCCGGAGGAGTCTGTCCGGCTCGAGGAAATCGCCTTCAGCGCACCGGGACTGGATCTTGCCGGAGATGTCAGCCTGACACCGGGCGGCGACCTCGTCGGCGCCCGGTTCGAACGCGCCGACTTCGGCGAAACGGTCATGTCGCTCGTCGTTCGTCCCGACTCTGAAGCCGGATGGGTGGTGCAGGCGGCCGGCGAGAGTTTTGATCTCCGGCCCTTCAGGGACAGACTGTTCGATGGCGCCTCTGAGCAGGTCCGCCCGGAGAATGCGCGGATCGAGTTCGACCTGCAGCGATTGATCCTCAGCGAAAACACCGACCTGCGCGCGACAGCCGGCCAACTGCTTCTTCGTCAAGGCAATGCCACGGGCGACATGACCGGGCTGCTGAACGGAAAAGCGCCCATGGCGGCGTCCATTGCGCCAACCGGGCGCGGAGCGGATTTCGTCGTCACTGCGGAAGACGGCGGCGCAGTGCTGCAGGCGCTCGGCCTCGGCGATTCGATCCGCAACGGCCGATTGCGCGTCGCCGGCACGCAGTTGAACGAAGGTCCGACGGTCGGCCTTGCGACAATCGACGACTTCACCCTGACCGAGACACCGACATTCGCGAGGCTGCTCAGCCTGGCGTCCTTTACGGGCATTGGCGAAGCGTTGTCGGGGCGCGGCCTTTCCTTCTCCCGTGCCGAACTGCCGTTCCGCTATCTCGACCAGCGCCTCGAAGTGCCGGCGGGACGGATGGCCGGACCGTCGGTCGGGCTGACTGCCGAGGGCTTCTACCGCTTCGACACGGATGAGATCCGGTTCGTCGGCAACCTCATTCCAGCCTATTCGATCTCCCAGGTGCTGGGACAGATTCCGTTGCTCGGCGCCATTCTGGGCGGCGATCAGGGCCTGTTCGGGGTGACCTACGCCATCGAGGGTACGGCCGCGCAGCCGGTGGTGAAGGTGAATCCCCTCTCGGCGCTCGCGCCTGGTATCCTGCGGCGCATGTTTCTGGAGCCGGTAGACGAGGACACCATCAAGGTCCCCGATGTGGGCAACACCGCGGATCAGCGATGACCGCAGCGGATTTCCCGGTTGCGGAGTTCGAACAGCGCACCGCCCGCGCGCAGGCGGCGATGCATGACGCCGGTTTCGATGCATTGTTTCTGACCACCGAGGCGGAGGTCCGTTATTTCACGGGCTTCCGGACCTTGTTCTGGCAGAGCCCGACTCGGCCCTGGTTTCTGGTCGTCCCGGCTGAAGGCAAGCCGGTCGCCGTGGTGCCGGAGATCGGCGGCGCCCTGATGCATTCCACCTGGCTGGACGACGTCCGGACCTGGTCCTCACCTGCAGCCGACGATGACGGGATCGGGCTTCTTGCGGATGTGCTGCGCGATTGCGGGTGCGTCGGCATGCCGAAGGGCCGGGAAAGCGCGTTGCGTATGCCGCTGATCGGCTACGGCCAGCTGCGGGAGCGCCTGCCCGGTGTGGCGTTCGGGGACGCGACGCCGCTGGTCCGGCATCTGCGTATGGTGAAGTCCGAAGCCGAGATCGGCCTGCTTCGCCACATCTGCGGCATTGCCTCCGACGCCTTCGATGCGGCCCCGCACTTGTTTCATCAGGGCCAAAGCCTCGACGAGGCGTTCCGCGCCTTCCGGATCGAGATGCTGCGGCAGGGGGCGGACGACATTCCGTACCTCGTGGGAGGCGCCGGCCCCGGTGGTTATGCCGATGTCATCTCGCCACCGGATGCGACGCCGCTGGCCGAGGGCGATGTGCTGATGCTGGACACCGGCGCGACGTACAAGGGTTACTACTGCGACTTCGACCGCAACTGGGCCTTCGGCAGCGCATCCGACACGGCCAGGCGGGCCTACGAGACCCTCTACCGCGCCACCGACGCCGCCCTCGAGATTGCCCGGCCCGGTGTCCGCGCGAACGAGCTCTGGGCGGCGATGCAGAAGGTGATTGACCAGCCAGGCAGCGATGTCGGCCAGCTACGGCCATGGTCTGGGCATCCAGCTGACCGAGCCGCCGTCGCTGATCCATTTCGACGACACCGTGCTGGAAGCCGATATGGTGATCACTCTTGAGCCGAGCATGTCCGTGGGCGAGGGGCGCATCATGGTGCACGAGGAAAATCTGGTGATGCGGGCCGACGGGCCGGAACTGCTGTCGAGGCGCGCCGCGCCGGAGCTGCCGGTCCTGTGAACGCGCCCCTGACATTCGAGATCGACGGCGGGGCAGGCGGGCGCGCTGCGGTCGGCCTGATCGTGCTGCAGGTCGACGAGACCATGGAGATCGAGTTCCGCAGCATCTTCGAGCGCGCCGGCGTTGCGCTCTACCACTCGCGGATCCCGAGTTCGCCGGAGCTGACCGCGGCGACCATCGCCGAGATGAAGGCCGAACTTCCTCGCGCGGCGAGCCTGCTACCTGTGGCGCGCCCGCTGGATGCGGTCGCCTATGGCTGCACCTCCGGCGCCACCGTGATTGGTCAGGCCGAGGTTGCGAAGGCCGTGCGGCAGCATCACCCCAACTCGCCGGTGACCGATCCGATCACCGCGGTCACGGCCGCGCTCCGCAAGCTCGGATGCCGCCGTATCGGCTTCCTGACGCCCTACGTGGCGCATGTCTCGACGGCAATGCGTGAGCTGTTGGAGGGGGAAGGCTTCGAGATCGCGTCCTATGCGTCCTTCGAGCAGTCGACCGAGGCGACGGTGGCGCGCATCACCGAGGCTTCCGTGCTCGACGCGATGACCGGGGTCGGCAGCACGGCAGAGGCGGACTGCGTCTTCGCCTCCTGCACGAACCTGCGCACCTTCGGCGTGATCGAAGAGGCCGAGGCCCGGCTCGGAAAGCCCGTCATCACAAGCAACCAGGCGCTGGCCTGGCATCTTCTCGAACTCGCCGGGTTGGACGCAACCGGAGCCGGACCCGGCCGTCTGTTCGCCTAGTCGAGTTCCAGCTCTTCCAGATAGAGCCGGGCGTTCTCGGCAATATCCGTGTCGGGATTTTCGTTGATGATGTCGATCAGATCCCGCCGCGCACCGTCCTTGTCGCCGCCGCGGGCCTGGGCGAGCGCCATCTCCATTCGGGCCTGAGGCTGTTCCGGGTCCAGCGCCAGGGCCAGGGCCAGGGCGTCGTCGGATTCGTCCTGACGGTCCATGCGCCGCAGCACCATCGCCTTCAGGGCATAGGCGTCGGCGAGAAGGTCATTGAGCTCGATCGCGAAGTCGATCTCGCGCAGCGCCGGCTTGTATTTCTTCTGCGATGCCAGCACATGCGCCAGATCGAGCCGCAGCCGTGCATCATTGCGTTCCCAGCGTATGGCCTGAGCATAGGCTTCCGCCGCCAGCCTGTCCTTGCGGGCCGCGACCCAGATCGCGGCGGACTGGCCCATGATGCCGGCTGCCGCCCTCGGGTTCTGTGCCTCTATGTCCCGGGCGAGTTCGTCGAGCTGGATGGCGGCCGCCGCCAGTTCGCCGTTGGCCGCATAGGCCAGGGCGGCGCAGTGCCGGGCCGGTTCGCCGCCGCCGAGATCGCGCCATTGCAGCGCCTGATCGAGGGCCAGCTCGGGTTGCGTCTCGACCATTCCGAGGCAGGCGCGATAGTCGGAAACCGCCAGAGCGGGGACGGGGAGGGCGATGGCGACGCCGACGATGATTGTGCGGAGCATCGGGAAGCGATAGCCAAGGCGGAACGGCGCATCAAGCGGAGAAGGCATGTCATGAAGCTCTTCTGTTTCGGACCGGGATTTTCGGCACGGGCACTCATCCGGCTGCTGCCGGACGCCGATGTCGTAGCCACAGGCCGCGATGCGGATGCCCGCGCGAGGCTGGAAGCCGATGGAATCAGGGCGGTCGAATTCGATGGAACCGCCCCCTTGCCCGATGGCGCGCTGGACGGCGTCACCCATGTTCTCGCCTCGATCCCGCCCGGCGACGAGGGCGATCCGGTGGCCCGATGCTGTGGCGAGCAACTGCGCGCCTGCAAGTCGCTGGAATGGGTCGGCTATCTCTCGACCACGGGTGTCTATGGCGACAGGCAGGGCGGCTGGGTCGATGAGACTGCCGATCTCAGGCCCGCCGGCCAGCGCGGCGAACGGCGCGTGCAGGCGGAACGCGACTGGCTTTTGCTCTTCGGCGGCGCGGACCGTCCCGCGGTCACAATATTCCGGCTCGCAGGAATCTACGGGCCTGGCAGAAGTCAGTTCAACGCCCTGCGCGAGGGAACCTCTCGGCGGCTGGTGAAGCCGGGGCAGGTGTTCTCGCGCATTCATGTCGACGATATCGGCGCGGTGCTGAAGGCCTCGATCGAGCAGCCCCGGCCGGGCGGCGTCTACAATGTCTGCGACGACGAACCTGCACCGCCGCAGGACGTCGTGACCCACGCGGCGGAGCTTCTGGGGATCGAACCGCCCCCGGAAGTCGCCTTCGAGGATGCGGATCTCAGCCCGATGGCGCGCAGCTTCTATGGCGAGAGCAAGCGCTGCCGCAACGATCTGATAAAGCGTGAACTGGGCGTGAGGCTGGCCTATCCCGACTACCGGGCTGGGTTGAAGGCGGTGCTGGCGGCGGAGTCAGGCTGACAGGCGCGCGGTCAGTTCGTCGACCGTGCGGCAGAGCAACTCCAGGTCGTCAGGCTCTGACAGGCGATGATCGCCGGATTTCGAGAAGAAGATGCGCACGTCGTCGCTGCGGAGATGCTCCGCGATCTCCAGCGAACGCCGCCACGGCACATCCGGATCTTGCATGCCGTGCAGCAGACGGACCGGGATATCCAGTTCGATCGCCTCGCCCGTGAGCACGAAGTTCGCTTTGCCGTCGTCCAGCAGATGCTTCGTGACGACATAGCCCGCCGGATCGTACTCGGAATGGATGCGTACCAATCCGTTCGTCGTGACCTCGTGCTGCTGCTCCGGCGTGAGACCATCCCACATGCCGGGCGTGAAGTCGGGCGCCGCGGCAATGCCAACCAGCGCCGACACGCGCTCGCGATGGCTCAGCGCCAGCTTGAGCGAGACCCAGCCGCCCATCGATGAACCGACCACGATCTGCGGACCGTCGGTCAGCGCGGTCAGCACGGCCGCTGCATCGTCGGCCCAGCGGCTGATGCAGCCCTTGGCCGCGAAATCGCCGCTGCTCTGGCCGTGCCCCAGATAGTCGAAGCGGAGGAAGGCCTGGCCGCGCGCCCGGCAGTGCTCTTCCAGCGCCGTGGCCTTGCTGCCGGTCATGTCCGACATGAAACCGCCGCAGAAGATGACGCCGGGCGAATTTCCTTCCGTCTTGTGATAGGCGATGCTCTCGCCGTCCGGGCGTTCGAGGATGCTCGGCTGGGTCTGGTTCATCGGTTGCTTCCCAAAGGATGGTCTCGGGTGGCCGCAAGGAAGCATGTCGAAGGTTGGGGAACAAGCGGACGCCGATGTCTGAGTTTCGTCACACTGTCCTGCAGGTGCTGCCGCAGATGGAGACCGGCGGCGTCGAGCGCGGTACCGTGGAGATCGCGGCGGCGCTGACGCGAGCAGGCCACCGCGCACTTGTGGCTGCCTCGGCCGGCAGCATGCTGCGCGATCTGGACAAGGCGGGCGCCGAGTACTTCCGCCTGCCGCTCAGGCGAAAGCGGCCGCTCACGGTGTGGCGCAACATCGGCCGGCTTCAGCATCTGATCGAACAGGAGCGGGTCGATCTGGTGCATGCGCGGTCGCGCGCGCCGGCCTGGAGCGCACTCTACGCGGCGCGGCGGACCGGCCGCCCGTTCGTGACCACGATCCATGGCGCTTATGGCGCGTCCAGCGGCGTCAAACGCGCCTACAACAGCGTGATGATGCGGGGCGATCTGGTCATCGCCATCTCCGAGTTCCTCCGCGATCACGCGCTGGCCACCTACCGCGGCATCGACGAAGCGAAGATCCGGGTCATCCCGCGCGGCGTCGACATGGCGCAGTATCAGCCCGGCGACGTCACCCATGCGCGCATGATCCAGCTCTCGCAGGCCTGGGCGCTGCCGGACGGCGCGCCGGTCGTGCTGCTGCCCGGCCGTCTGACGCGTCTGAAGGGCCAGCCCGTGGCTATCGAGGCCCTGGCGCGTTCGGCGCACGGCGATGCGGTTCTGGTCTTTGTCGGCGGCGATGCCGGCCGCGAGAGCTTCAAGGCCGAACTTCTCAAACTCGCCGAACAGGCCGGGGTCGGCGACCGGATCCGGTTCGCCGGTCTCTGCCGCGACATGCCGGCGGCCTACTCGCTTTCCAGCGTCGTGTTGTCGGCATCGGTCAAACCGGAGGGTTTCGGGCGCACAGCGGTCGAGGCGCAGGCCATGGGCCGCCCGGTCGTGGTCAGCGATCATGGCGGCGTTCGGGAAACGGTCGTGCAGGGCGAGACCGGCTGGCGGGTGCCGCCGGGCGATGCGCCGGCACTGGCTGCGGCCATCGATGAAGCGCTGGCGCTGGACGCCGGCGCCAGGCGAGGGCTTGCGGAGCGCGCGATGGCGCATGTCAGGGACCACTTCACGCTGGAGCTGATGCAGCAGCGGACCCTGGCGGTCTACGACGAATTGCTGGAGGGAGGACGATGACAGAGCGGAAAACGGCGCTGGTGACCGGATCGACCAGCGGCATTGGCCTGGGCGTTGCCAAGGCGCTTGCCGCCAGCGGCGCGAATGTGGTGATGAACGGCCGCCGGCCGGCCGACGAGGTCCAGGGCCTGCTGGCCGAGGTCGCCGGCGCCACCGGCGCAGCCGTGACCTATGCGAATGCCGACATGACATCGCCTGCGGAGATCGAGGCGATGATGGCGCAGGCGGTCGATACCTTCGGCGCCGTCGACATTCTGGTGAACAATGCCGGCATCCAGCACGTGGCCCCGGTCGATGAGTTTCCGCCGGAGAAATGGGATGCGGTCATCGCCACCAACCTGAACTCGGCCTTCCATTGCACCAGGCTTGCGCTGCCGGGGATGAAGAAGAAGGGCTGGGGGCGGGTGGTCAACATCGCCTCGGCGCACAGCCTCGTCGCCTCGCCCTTCAAGTCGGCCTATGTCAGCGCCAAGCACGGTCTGCTGGGTTTCACGAAGACCGTGGCGCTGGAAGTGGCGGCGCAGGGCATCACCTGCAACGCCATCTGCCCCGGCTATGTCCTGACACCGCTGGTGGAGAAGCAGATCCCCGCCACGGCGAAGGCCCGGGGCATCACCGAGGAGGAGGTGATCAACGACGTCATGCTGGCGCCGCAGTCGACGAAGAAGTTCGTGACGGTGGAGGAGATCGCGGATTTGACCGTGTTCCTGTGCTCTGCCGCCGGGGCGTCGATGACCGGGACGGCGCTGCCGGTCGACGGTGGCTGGACCGCGCACTAGGCCTAGCTGAACATCCGCTTCTGACGGCGGCGGCGGGCCAGCACCACGATGATCAGACCGAGCACGACGAGCGGCAGCCATGCAGGCGCTTCGAAGACGCTCTGCACCAGCGGATCCCAGAGGAACGGATGCACGTAGCGCTGCAGGCCGTTCTGTATGGCCAGGATGCTCTCGGCGCCGAAGAGTTCGAACCAGCGCTTGCCCAGAGAGATCGGCGTCCACGAGCCGGCTTCGAGCGATGCGTAGATTTCCGCGCCGAGCGCCACAAGCCCCGCCAGCAGGATCAGATATCCGATGATCCGCACAACGATCATGCGTGGCGACCTTTCCAAGGGGCGAGGATCGATTCGACTTATTCAGAGTTGCAAGCGGCTTGCAGCCCTGTCAACGGGCGGGCCGGTCAGGGCGGTCTTGCCAGCAGCGCGGGAACGGCTATGACTGGCCGCCGCGGCACCGAGGGAGTCAGGGGACGGACATGAATGTACTGGTCATCGGATCGGGCGGGCGAGAGCACGCATTGTGCTGGAAGCTCGCGGCCTCGCCCATACTGACCAGTCTCTACTGCGCGCCGGGCAATGGCGGGATTGCCGACGAAGCCGAGTGCATCGCTCTGGACGTCGGCGACCACGGCGCGGTGATCGCGTTCTGCAAGGAGCGGAAGATCGACCTGGTCGTGGTCGGGCCGGAGGAGCCCCTGGTCAAGGGCATGGTCGACAGCCTCGAAGCCGAAGGCATCAGGGCGTTCGGGCCGTCGGCGGCGGCATCGCAGCTGGAAGCTTCCAAGGGCTTCACCAAGGACCTCTGCCGCCGCCATGACATTCCGACCGGCGCCTATGAACGCTTCACCGAAGCCGAAGCCGCGAGGGCCTATGTCCGCGCGCAGGGCGCCCCCATCGTGGTGAAGGCCGACGGGCTGGCCGCGGGCAAGGGAGTCACCGTCGCGATGACCGAGTACGAGGCCATCGCCGCCATCGACGAGGCCTTCGGCGGCCGTTTCGGCGACGCCGGGGCCGAGATCGTCGTGGAGGAATTTCTGGAGGGCGAGGAGGCGAGCTTCTTTGTCCTGACCGACGGCAAGACCGTTCTGCCGCTGGCGACGGCGCAGGATCACAAGCCGGTCGGGGACGGCGACACCGGCCCGAACACCGGCGGCATGGGCGCCTATTCGCCGGCCCCGGTGATGACGGACGCGATGTGCCGGCGTGCGTTGAAGGAGATTGTCGAGCCGACGGTCAACGGTCTCGCATCGGAAGGGATGCCGTTCCGCGGCATCCTCTATGCGGGGCTGATGATCACGGCCGAAGGGCCGAAGCTGATCGAGTACAACATCCGCTTCGGCGATCCGGAATGCCAGGTGCTGATGGTGCGGATGAAGTCCGACCTGCTGCTGGCCATCCTGGCCTGCATGGATGGCGTGCTGGAGAAGTTCGATCTGCGCTGGTACGACGATCCGGCCATGGTGGTTGTCATGGCGGCGCAGGGCTATCCGGGCACCGTCGAAAAAGGCAGCGAGATCCGCGGCCTCGCCGACGCCTGGGCCGTGGACGGGGTCACCGTCTTCCATGCGGGCACGAAACGCGATGGCGACCGGGTGCTGGCGAATGGCGGCCGGGTGCTGGGCGTGACGGCGAGCGGCGCTTCGGTGACCGAGGCCCAGAAGCGCGCCTACAGCGCGGTCGACCGCATCGACTGGCCCGAAGGCTTCTGCCGGCGCGACATCGGCTGGCGCGCCGTCGAGCGGGAAGCTAAGACTTGAACATGCAATCGGCGTCCGGGGAGGGATGAAGCGATGAATGAAATGAGCGAGATGAGCGAGCTGTTCTCGGGCACCAAGGAGGTGGACGAGCGTTTCAGTTTCGACGAGGGCGCGCTGGAAGCCTACATGCGCGAGAATGTCGAGGGCTTCAAAGGCGATCTGCAGGTCCGCCAGTTCAAGGGCGGCCAGTCGAACCCGACCTATGCGCTGCGCTCCTCGACCGGCAAGGAATACGTGCTGCGCCGCAAGCCGCCCGGAAAGCTGCTGCCGTCGGCGCATGCCGTCGACCGCGAGTACAAAGTGCTGACCGCGCTGGGCAACCACTCGGACGTGCCGGTCGCGAAGACCTGGTGCCTCTGTGAGGACGAGAGCGTCATCGGCACCATCTTCTACGTCATGGATCTCGTCGATGGCCGGGTGATCTGGGACCAGACCCTGCCGGACATCGAGAAGTCCGAACGGCACAAGTATTTCGACGCCATGAACGATGTCGTCGCCCGGCTGCACAATGTCGACTACCAGGCCGCCGGCCTCGAGGATTTCGGCAAGCCCGGCAACTACGTCCTGCGGCAGGTCAGCCGCTGGTCCAAGCAGTACAAGCTCTCCGAGACCGACAAGATCGAGGAGATGGACCGGCTGATGGAATGGCTGCCGGAGAATGTGCCGGACGCCAACTCCACCACCGTCATTCACGGCGACTACCGGATGGACAACATGATCTTCCATCCGACGAAGCCGGAAGTTGTCGCGGTGCTGGACTGGGAACTCTCGACGCTGGGCGATCCGCTGGCCGACTTCGCCTATCACGTGATGAGCTGGCGCCTGCCCAACAGCCTGTTCCGCGGCATTGGCGGCGAGGATCTCGATGCGCTGGGGATCCAGCACGAGGACGAGTACGTGCAGGCTTACTGCAAGCGGACCGGCCGCGACGGCATCGAGAACTGGGACTACTACCTAGCCTACAACATGTTCCGCATCGCGGCGATCCTGCAGGGCATTGCCGGCCGCGTCCGCGACGGCACCGCGGCCTCCGAGCACGCCAAGGGCCAGGTCGACCGCATCCGCCCGCTGGCCCAGTACGCCTGGGCGCAGGCCGAGAAGGTCATGAAGGCGGGCTGACATCCGGCCTGCCGGCCTCTCGGCAGATGGCATCACATCAGTATTGAGCGGCGCGCTCGCGCCGGACGGATGAGTTGCCCGACGGCGCAAGCGGCAGCAGCAACATGCACAACATGGCCTTGTGCTCCTGAGTAATCCAGGCTATTGCGTTATGTTATAAAGTTACGGAAGAGGCCGTGCGTGACGTCAGGCGCGAATGGTTGCTCTCCGACGTAGCCTGTATGGAGCCAAGAACATGAAGAACCTGAACCTGGTGCTGGCGGTTGCGGCCGGTTTCACCATTGCTCTTGTGGCGGCGAACGGCGTTGCGGCCGACGATGCCTATCCGAAACTCTCCGGCGAGGTCGGGATCGAGGTCCAGAACGACTACACGTTCGATTCGGACGACCCGGCCGCCGAGCAGAACGAACTCGGCGCGACGATCGAGCCGGCCGTGACGCTGCAGTTCTCCGAGACGGTTTCGCTCAATACCGAACTGACCCTCGAAGCGCAGCGCGATCCGGGGCCGAAGGAAGACCGGGTGTTTCAGGACCACGGCCTGGCCGTTTCGGTTCTGACCCTCAACTATGATGGCGAGCGTTTCGGTGTGTATGGCGGCAAGTTCGGCCCGAACTTCGCCCTGGCATGGGATGCCGCGGCCGGCCTCTATGGCACCGACGTGGCCGAGGATCTCGAGCTTGCGGATTTCCTGGGCGCCGGCGGCTATGTGAACTTTGGCGATACGGCACTCGGTTCGCTGGTGGGTTCCGCGAGCGTGTTCTTCACCGACACGACGATCCTGAGCGAAAGCTTCATCACCAATCGTGGCCGGACGCGGCAGGCCGCGGGCGAACCCGGCAACACCGAATCGCCGGAGTCGTTCGCGCTGGCGCTTGATGGCGAGGCGGTGCCGGGGCTGGACGGCTTCGGATACCACGTCGGCTACGCCCTGCTTTCGGCGGACAACGCGTCGACAGAGCACCGCTTTGCGTTTGCCGGCTATTGGGAGCTGGAACTGGAGAATGGCGTCACTCTCGTCCCGTTGCTGGAGTATGCGAGGATCGAGAACGCCGATTCCAACGCGAACGAGTCGCGCAGCTACGTTACCGGGTCGCTCGGTGCCGAATGGGGCAACTGGAACGCGGCACTGGCCTATACGGGCAAGATCGTGACGATCTCCGGCAACGGCAATGGCGACAGCTATGACGATCAGATCGGCGTGTCCTTTGGTTACGCCTGGGACAACGGCATCGGCCTGGATGTCGGCTACAAGCACAACCGCACCGCCGGCATCGCCACGCAGACCGTCGGCGCGTTGTTGAGCTACGGCTTCGAGTTCTGAGCGACCGGACCATTTGCGGGCGGATACCGTTGCTCTAGGGTCTCCTGACAAGGGTCGGGGAGGCATGACATGACCGAGGGAATGGTATCCGCGCCGCAGCCGGAAGCGGTCGAGGCGGGGCTCGACATCCTCCGTGGCGGCGGCAATGTCGTCGATGCTGCCATCGGTGCGGGCCTGGTGCAGACGGTGGTCGATCCGCAAATGTGCGGTATCGCCGGCTTCGGCAGCTGCCACATCCGCCTGGCCGACGGAACCCACACGCTGATCGACTTCCATGGCCGGGCGCCGCTGGCGACGAAGCCGGACATGTGGGAACACCTGATCGAGGGCGAGTGCGAAGACGGCTTCGGCTTCGTGCTGAAGGGGCGGGTCAACGAGGTCGGCTACCAGTGCATGACCACGCCGATGACGATCAAGGCCTTCGACGAGGTGCTCGGCCGGCTTCGGCACGCATTCCCTGGCGAAGACCCTGGAGCCCGCCATCGCCTATTGCGAGGACGGCTTCGCGATCCGGCCCCATGTGTGGAACTTCTGGAACACGCCGGAGATCGCCGGGCGCATGGCCCGCTATCAGGGCATGACGCAGGACCCTTCGGTGGCGAAGATCTACACGAAGGACGGCAAGACGCTGCTCGGCATCGGCGACATCCTGCGCAACTCGGACATGGGCCGGACCTATCGCCGGATCGCCGAGCACGGTGTCGAGGACTTCTATTCGGGCGCGATCGCGCGTCAGATCGCCGACGACATGGCGGCGAACGGCGGGCTGATCACAATGGAAGACCTCGCGGCCTGCAGGACCGTCGAGACCGAGCCGCTCTGGATCGACTATCGCGGCTATCGCATCGCCACCAACCAGCCGCCGGGCGGCGGGCTGGTCATCGCGGTGATGCTGAAGATCCTGGAACAATTCGACCTGGCCGCGATGGGCCACAACTCGCCTGACTACATCGCCACCGTGTCCGAGGCGATGAAGATCGCCACGGTCGACAAGGACACCCGGATGGGCGATCCGGCCTTCTTCGACATCCCCTTCGACGAGTTGCTGTCGGAGGATTACGCGAAAGCCTGCGCCGAGCGGATCCGCCGGGGCGAGAAGATGGACGTGCCGCGGCTCAACAGCGGCGCCGATCCGAAAGAGACGACGCATATCTGCGTCGCGGACACGGACGGCAATTGCGTGACCATGACCCATTCGCTGGGCTCGTCGGGCGGCGTCATCACCGAGGGCCTGGGCTTCATGTACAACAACTGCATGATGGTCTTCGATCCGCGGCCCGGTCACGCCGGCTCGCTGGCGCCGGGCAAGGCGCGGTTTACGGCGCTGTCGCCGACCATCGTCTTCCGCGATGACAAGCCGTTCCTGCTGGTCGGCGCGCCAGGCGGCACGACGATCACCATGGGCAACCTGCAGGCGATCCTGAACGTCATCGATTTCGACATGGACGCGCAGCAGGCCGTGTTCGCGCCGCGTTTCACCACGACGTCGAACACCATCGAGCTGACCAACCGCATCCCGCGCTCGGCCGAGCGGGAGCTGCAGCGCCGCGGCTACCCGACGAAGCGGCACCCCTACAGCTACATGATGCCCATCGTGCACGCGATCCGGCTGGTCGACGGCCGGCTGGACGGTGGCGCCGATCCGTCGGGCGACGGGATGGCGATGGGCACCTGACGGCACCGGGCAGGGATCAGCCCCTGGCGTTCCGGGCCTCCCGCATGATGTATCGGTTGCCGGTTTCCCAGGTCACGACCAGCTTGTAGCGCCGGATCCGCCATCCTTCGTCGGTCTTCCTGAGATCGATCTCGTAGTGGCCGCCGATGACGTAGTCGGTATCCGCCTTCGCGCCGTTGTAGCGGTGCATGGCCTGCAGATAGGCGGTCATGTGGGCGGTGTCGCCGTCGATCCGGTGCCGGTGGTTGCCGAGCAGGTGCTGGGTCGCATCCAGATTGCCGACCGTCTTGCGGACGGTGTCTACCCATTCGGCGCGTGACACGATGACGTGCTTGCCGCCGAAGCCGGTGAAGTCGGCCTCCACATCGGTGTCGAAGACCTGGTGCAACTGATCGAAATCCTTGGTGTCGATCGCCCAGGCATAGAGATTGATCACATCGCTGATCGCGAGCCGCTCGGCCGCGTCGGCCAGACTGTCTTGCATGTCCTGTTCCTCCCCGTGGACGCGGCATCGTAGCACCGACAGGGCGATTGCACCGCATCTGCCGCTCCCCTACAACGCCGGGGTCACACCCTGCCACGCTTCAAGGAGCGGCGCCCATGCGGCTTTCCGAATTCTTCCTGCCCGTCCTGAAGGAGACCCCTTCCGAGGCCCAGATCGCCTCGCACCGCTACATGCTGCGCGCGGGCATGATCCGGCAGTCCAGCGCCGGCATCTATTCCTGGCTGCCGCTCGGGTTTCGGGTACTGAAGAAGATCGAGCAGATCGTGCGCGAGGAGCAGGACGCGGCGGGCTGCCAGGAAGTGCTGATGCCGACGATCCAGCCGGCGGATCTGTGGCGCGAAGTCCGGCCGATACGACGACTACGGCAAGGAGATGCTGCGCATCACCGACCGCCATGGCCGCGACATGCTCTACGGACCGACCAACGAGGAGCAGATCACGGAGATTTTCCGTGCATCGGCGCGTTCCTATCGCGACGTGCCGAGCATGCTCTATCACATCCAGTGGAAGTTCCGGGACGAGGTCCGGCCGCGCTTCGGCATCATGCGCGGGCGCGAGTTCCTGATGAAGGACGCCTACAGTTTCGATCTGGATTATGAAAGCTCGAAAAGGGCTTATAACAAGTTCTTCGTCTGCTATCTGAAGACGTTCGAGCGCCTTGGGCTGAAGGCCATTCCGCTGAGCGCCGACACCGGCCCCATTGGCGGCGATCTGTCCCACGAGTTCATCGTGCTGGCCGACACCGGAGAGTCGGAGGTGTTCTGCCACAAGGACCTACTGACCAAGGAAGTTCCTGGCGAGGTCGACTATGACGACGACCTTCAGCCCATCGTCGATGAGTGGACCTCGGTCTACGCCGCCGCCGACGACAAGCACGATCCGTCCAGCTGCCCGGTGCCCGAAGCCGATCTGGTCAGCCGCCGCGGCATCGAGGTCGGTCACATCTTCCATTTCGGCGACAAGTACTCGAAGCCGATGGGCGCCACCGTCGCCGGCCCGGACGGGCAGGAGGTCTATCTGCAGATGGGCTCCTACGGCATCGGCGTCTCGCGCCTCGTCGGCGGCATCATCGAGGCCAGCCACGACGATGACGGCATCATCTGGCCGGACTCGGTGGCCCCGTTCAACGCGGGCATCATCAATCTGAAGCCGGGCGATCCCGATTGCGACAATGCCTGCGCCGAGCTGGAGCGGCAGCTCTCTGCCGCCGGTCTGGAGGTCCTGATCGACGACACCGACGAGCGCGCGGGCGGCAAGTTCGCCACCATGGATCTGATCGGCCTGCCCTGGCAGGCGGTGGTCGGACCGCGCGGCGTGAAGAACGGTGTGGTCGAGGTGAAGCGGCGGCGCAGCGGCGAGAAGGCCGAGCTGACCTTTCAGGATGCCGTCACCAGGATCGTGGGGTTCGAGTAGCGTTCGATGTTTTCCGCCTTCGAATGGATGATCGCCATCCGCTATCTGCGGGCGCGCCGCGCCGAAGGGTTCATTTCCGTCATCGCCTGGTTCTCGCTGGTCGGCATCGCGCTCGGCGTGGCGACCCTGATCATCGTCATGGCGGTGATGAACGGGTTCCGCACCGAACTGCTCGACCGCATTCTTGGCCTCAACGGCCACATCTCGGTGCTGGGCTATGAGGAGCCGATCAACGACTACCCGGACCTGGTGAAGAAGGTTCAGGCCGTGCCGGGCGTGGTCAGCGCCTTCCCGCTGATCGAGGGACAGGTGATGGCCACCGCCGGCGAGGAGGCGCGCGGCGCCGTGGTCCGCGGCCTGTCCGTCGAAGACATCCAGAACCACCGGGCGCTGAGCGGCAAGATCGTGCGCGGCGACCTGGCGGCGCTGGCGGAGCCGGGGACCGTCCTGATCGGCGACCGCCTGGCCGAGCGCTTTGGCCTCGGCATCGGGGACAAGCTGACCCTGATCAGTCCCAAGGGCGCAACGACCGCGATGGGCTTCGTGCCACGGATCGCCACCTACCGGATCGGCGCCACCTTCGAGATCGGCATGTTCGAGTACGACTCCAGCTACGTCTACATGCCGCTGGATATGGCCAAGAAGTACTTCCGGACCGGCGAAGGCGTGAACGGGCTGGAGATCGTGATCGATGACGCCGACCGCGCGGACGCGCTGGCGCATCAGGTCTACGACGCCATCGACCGGCGTTACCGCGTCTTCGACTGGCAGCGAGCCAATGCCAGCTTCTTCACCGCGCTGCAGGTGGAGCGGAACGTGATGTTCCTGATCCTGACGCTGATCATCCTCGTCGCCGCCTTCAACATCATCTCCAGCCTGATCATGCTGGTGAAGGACAAGGGCCGCGACATCGCCATCCTGCGCACCATGGGCGCGACCCGCGGGGCCATCCAGCGGATCTTCTTCATCGCCGGAGCCAGCGTGGGTGTGGTGGGTACGCTGGCCGGCTTCGCGCTGGGCGTCGTCTTCTGCCTGAACATCGACAGCATCCGCCGCGGGCTCGAAAGCCTGACCGGCACCGAGCTCTGGTCGCCCGAAATCCGATTCCTGTCCCAGATCCCGGCGCGGATGGAGACCGGCGAGGTGATCATGGTGTTGATCATGGCGCTGCTGCTGTCACTGTTGGCGACGCTCTACCCGGCATGGCGCGCCGCCCGGCTCGATCCGGTCGAGGCGCTCCGCTATGAGTGAGCCCGCACTGGTTCTCGACGGCGTCCGCCGCACCTTCCGGCAGGGCGAGCGGGAACTGAACGTCCTCAAGGGCGCGTCGCTGGCCGTCCTGCCGGGCGAAATCGTGGCCCTGGTCGGCCCCTCGGGCGCCGGCAAGTCGACGCTGTTGCAGATCGCCGGCCTGCTGGAACAGCCGGATGCGGGCGAGGTCCGCATCGCGGGCCAGAACTGCGGAAAGATGGACGATACGGCCCGCACCGCCGTCCGGCGCGAAAAGCTGGGCTTCGTCTACCAGTACCACCACCTGCTGCCGGAATTCTCCGCCGAGGAGAATATCGTCCTGCCGCAGATGATCGCCGGCAAGTCGCGGAAAGATGCCCGCACCCGCGCCGGCGAGCTTCTGGCGACGCTGGGCCTCGCCGAGCGCGGCGATCACCGGCCGGCGCGGCTCTCCGGCGGCGAGCAGCAGCGCGTCGCCATCGCCCGCGGCGTCGCCAACCTGCCCGCAGTGCTGCTGGCCGACGAGCCCACGGGCAATCTGGATCCGGGCACCGCGGACCGGGTCTTCGGCTATCTCGTCGATCTCGTCCGGGCCGAGGGGATCGGCGTGCTGATAGCCACCCACAACCTCGAACTCGCAGGCCGCATGGACCGGATGGTCACGCTGCAGGACGGCATGCTGGTCTGACCGGTCGCCGGGGAGAAGCGCGATGTCAGAACTGATACGTTCGATGACGGTCCTGCAGGTTGCCGACCTGCAGCGGAGCCTGGATTTCTACACTGGCCGGCTCGGCTTCTCATCGCATGGCAGCTGGGGCGATCCGCCGTGTTTCGCCATCGTGCAGCGCGGCGCCGTGACCTTTGCGCTGGACGAGACCCGGGAGACCGGCGCGCCTGTACCGGGCAATCAGTACTGGGCGGCCTATCTTTACGTGACCGGTGTCCGGGACCTGCTCGAGAGTTTCCGCAAGGCCGGCGTGCCGATCGAGCGCGAGCTGGAAGAGACGCCCTACGGACTTCTCGATTTCGACATCCGCGATCCGGACGGGCACGTCATCGCCTTCGGCGAGGATCTGCAGCCCCGGCCCGGTGTCGGTCCGGGGCTTGCGCGTCTGGACTGAGGCCCCTCAGCCTTCGCGCTTGAGGTGCCGTGTCAGCCGCTGTTCCAGCCGGTCCCAGAGGTTCCGGAGAGTCTCAACGATCAGCAGGTAGAAGATCGCGGCCCAGATATAGGTCTGGAAGTCGTAGGTGCGGCTGAAGGCGCGGCGGGTCTCGCCCATCAGGTCGAGCACGGTAATGATGGCGACGATGGCCGAGCCCTTGATCATCAGGATGATCTCGTTGCCATAGGGGCGCAACGCCACGATCAGCGCCTGCGGCAGGATGATCTTGCGGAAGGTCTGGAACCGGCCGAGGCCGAGCGCGGACGCCGCTTCCCACTGGCCCCGCGGCACGCTCTGGATCGCGCCGCGCAGTATCTCCGCCTGGTAGGCGGCGGTGTTCAGCGTGAAGGTAAAGACGGCGCAGTTCCAGGGATCCCGGAAGAAGGTCCAGAGTCCCACCGACTTCAGTTCGTTCACGAACACGCCGGCGCCGTAGTACACGAGGAAGATCTGCGCCAGCAGCGGCGTTCCGCGGAAGAAGTAGACATAGGCGAAGGCGAGGGGCCGGGCCGCCGGGTTCGACGACATGCGGCCCATGGCGACGGGCAGCGAGACCATCGCTCCCAGCACGACCGAGATCGAGACCAACTGCACCGTGATCCAGAGGCCGCTCAGATAGTTGGGTCCGTATTTCTCGACGAACTCGATGTCCCAGCTCGACCAGAGAAACCAGGCGATCCCGATTCCGAGCAGCGCCATCAGCGCGATGATCGTCATCCCGGTCAGCCGCTCGCCGTTCATGCGACGGCGGACTTCCGGCGGGGGCGGCTGCGCCGGTACCGGCGTGAAGGTCTGGCCGCTCATCGCGGCGCCTCCCCTCGGGCGGCCCAGCGGTTGATGCCGCCGATGGCGACAGACGAGATCAGCGCCAGCGCCAGATAGAGCAGGCAGGCGGAACCGAAGAACAGGAAGGCGTCCTTGGTCACCCGGGCCGCGATGCCGGCCTGACGCAGGATATCCGAGAGGCCGATCACCGAGACCAGCGCGGTCTCCTTCAGCAGGATCATCCAGAGGTTCGACAGGCCGGGCAGCGCAATGCGGATGAGTTGCGGCAGGACGACGAGGCGCATGGTCGAGACGCGCCCGAGACCGACGGCATAGGCGCCCTCGTACTGGCCGCGGGGGATGGCGCGGAAGGCAGAAAGAAAGACTTCGGAGGCGAAGGCGGAGAAGACCATGCCGAGCGCCACCATGCCGGCGACGAAGCTGTTGATCTCGATGGCGGTCTCGGCGCCCAGCAGTTTCGCCGCTTCCTGGATGCCGATCTGCGCACCGTAGTAGACGAGGAAGAGCGTGAGCAGTTCCGGCAGGCCGCGGAAGACGGTCGTGTAGATGCCGCCCGCCAGCCGCAGCGACCGCTCCTCCGACTGCCGGGCCAGCGCAACGAGGAAGCCGAGGATCAGACCCAGCGGCAGGGTGGCGAGTGCGAGGCCGGCGGTGACGGCGACCCCTGAGAGGATCTCGTCGCCCCAGCCTTCGGCGCCGAGGGAGAGGAGTTCGAGCGACTCAGGCAATGACGATCGCGGTGTGTTGCACGCTGTCATGCCCGCCTTGCGCGGGCATCCGGTCTGCCGGATAACCGGCGGCGAAGCCGCTCCGGACCCCCGCGTCGCGTTTCACGCGAGCGGGGGTGACCTTCATGCGTTTGATGCCAGGGCTCCGGGCGTCAGCCGCCATACGCGTCGAAGGTGAAGTACTTGTCGTTGATTTCCTTGTACTTGCCGTTGGCGCGGATGGCCTTGATGGCGGCATTGAAGCGCTCGGCCAGCTCGGTCTCGCCCTTGCGAATGGCGATGCCGGCGCCTTCACCGTGGATCTCGGTGACCGGGGTGATGGTGCCAAGAATCTTGCAGCAGGCGCCGTCGTCCGAGTTGATCCACTCTTCCAGCACGGTCACGTCATCGACCACGCCGTCGAGGCGGCCATTGGCGACGTCCAGCTTGTATTCGTCGGCGGTCGGGTAGAGGCGGATGTCGGAATCGGTCCAGGTTGCCTCGGCGTAGTTGGAATGGGTGGTCGAGCCCTGCGCGCCGATGGTCTTGCCGGACAGCGCTTCCTTGCTGATGACGGTCAGGTCGGAATCCTTCGGCACGGCCAGCGCCGGCGGCGTGTTGTAGTACTTCTCGGTGAAGTCGACCTTCTTCTTGCGCTCGTCGGTGATCGACATGGAGGCGATGATGGCGTCGAACTTGCCGGCCTGCAGCGCCGGGATGATGCCGTCCCAGTCCTGGGTGACGAAGGTGCATTCGACCTTCATCTCCTCGCACAGGGCCTTGGCGATATCGACGTCGAAGCCTTCCAGCTTGCCGTCCGCGGTCAGGTTGTTGAACGGAGGGTAGGCGCCCTCGGTGCCGATGCGCAGGGTCTCGGCCTGCGCGGCGGCCGTCAGCGAGAACGCGGCCGCGGCGGCCAGGGTCAGAAGCTTTTTCATGGGATGCCCCTTCTGAAGATGTTCGGATTTCCCGCCTATCCCAGGGCCATTGCCGCCGAAACACAACCGAAATTCGCCATGACGTCGCGTCAGGCGCGGATGGCGCGGTCGATCATCCGCACGAAGGTGCGGGCGAGGGTGTCCGTGTCCTGACGGGAAACGATGGCGAGATTGCCCTCCGCGCCCAGCGAGAAGATGCCGTGCAGGCCGGCCCAGAGCACGCGGGCGGTCTCGGCAGGGGCCTCCGCCGGATTGTCGCCGGCAATCCGCGCCACCGCCCGTTCGACCACGGCCAGGCCCGCATTCAGTTTGGCCACGTACCAGTCCGGTGCGTTGGTCGGGTCGGCCAGGGAGTAGTCGAACACCGCCTTCCAGCGGTTGCCGTGGCGCTGGGCGAAGCCGCCATAGACGGCCAGCAGGTCCAGCAGGTCGGGCGGGGCGCCGTCATGTTCTGCCGCTTCCAGTTCGGCGACCAGCGCGTCGACCGTCTCGGCGTTCACGCGCATCATCAACTCGTCGAAGCTGTCGAAGACATTGTAGAGCGTGCCCGGCGCGTAGCCGATCTCGCGCGCGATCCCGCGCAGCTTCAGATTCTCCAGCCCGTCATCGGCGATCATGCGCGCGGCGGCGTCGACCGCCATCGCCCGGATCTCGTCATGTGAATGGTCCGCCCGCCGCGCCATCGCAGCCTCCTGTGTCCGTTATCTGCATCGGGGTGCAGCACGGCCATATTACCTGAAAATGAACGACGTTCAAAAAAGTTATTGAACATCGCTCATAATTCCTTATCTTGCGTTATGAACACTGTGCAATTTCCGGGGGGATCGGAAAATGACTACCAACGAACAGAACCACCGTTGCGAACTGAACGACGCGATCGACGAGCCCGTCGGCGCCCAGCGCGTCGTCCTGGCCGGCATCCTGAAGGCTGCGGCCGACACCACGCCGGGGCTCGGCTTCGGCTTCGCCGGGATCGGCAGCGAAGACGAGTTCCGCGCCGCCGTTTCCTGGTCGCGCTACCATTCTGTCCGGCCGATGATCGAGTTGCAGCGGGCCTCCGGTGACGCCGTGATGACGCCTGGCGGCGTTGCCGGCTATGCCGCCGGCCGCGCCGGCGACGCCGATGCGGGCAAGCTGCCGGTCGGCCGCGCCGATGTGGAGGCTCACCGCCGGAATGTCCGCCTGACCGCCGAATGCCTGGCCAATCAATCCGGTCTGGCCGCCGGGCAGGTGCTCGACCTGTCGCCGCTGGGCGAACTGCCGCTGCCCGAGGGCTTCACCGCGTCGATGCAGGCGGTGAAGAGCGATGCCGCAGCGGGCTGGCCGGATGTCTCGGCGGTCCGGGACGGCGAGGTCCGCGCCTATCTTCTGGCGCTGCTGGCGCTGTCGTCGCCGTCGGTCAGCGGCATCCTGGCGCCCGATCTCCGCGCCATCGCCGCCTTCGAGGCCGTTCTCCGGCTGCATGGCGAGCACCTGATCCGCGATATCGAGGCACGCACCGTCCGGGTTTCCGACCGCATCGAACGTGAACTGGCGGAAGCGGTCCGCGAGCGGATCCTGCCCGCGCGGGGCCGGGTGGCCGAACTGGAGGCTGCACACCGCTCGCCCCAGGGGTTGTGCGTCGCGACGGCCTTCCCGATGCTCAACGCCGTCGCCACCGACGGCAGCCTGACGCCGCCGCCGGACACCTTCCTGCGCATCCCCGAGAGCGTCACGCTGCTGGACATCGGCTGCTGGATGCCGGCGGGTTGCCTCGGCATTCCGCATGACGAGGCTGCCGAGGGCGAAGGGCTGCTGCCCGCGCTGCTGGACGTGTGGTTCGAGTTTGCCGCGCCGGGCAGCCAGACGACGGTCGGGCTTGCCGAACTGGAGGAGGGGATCGAGTACGCGGTTTTCGTGACCAACCGCTCGGGCCTCTACCGCTATCGGGTCGGCGTCACCGCCCGGGTGACCGGCCGCATCCGCCAGTGCCCGCTGCTCACCTTCCGGCGTACCCGTGGCTGCGACGAACATGCAGGCGGCTTCGCGCCGGGCCGCAACGAGGCGACGGCCGCTGCCCGCGCCGCTCTCCAGGACCTGGGACTGACCGTCCCCTTCATCCGCATGAGCCGCGGCGCCGTGGACTGCGATTTCGTTCTGACGCTGGGCGAGGGCGCCACCGGCGGCGTCTGCCCCTCGCATCTGTCGGCCGCCTTCGACCGGCGCCTGCGCAAGGCGAGCCTGCGCTACGACCGTCTTCGCGAACTGGGCCACGCCCGCGTTCTGGAGGTCCGTGTCAGCGGCGCCCACCAGGCCCGGCAGCAGCAGGAGGCCGGCGATCCGCAGCCCTGCTACGCGGCCTAGGGCGGTCAGGCTTCAAATGGGATCATTTGAAGCCTGACCAAGAATGGCAAAAGCCTGTGCGGGTTGCGTTTTCTCGCTTTGGTGGAAGTCCCGCCAAAGCGAGAAAACGCTCTAGAAATTCTCGACGAAGGGCCTGAGTTCCACTTCCCAGGTCCAGGCATTGCGCGGCTGGTCCAGGACGGCAAGATAGGTCTGCGCGATGGCGTCGGGATCGAGGAAGGAGTCGGGTTTGCCCTCCGGCTCCTTTCTTGATTCCGATCGGACGCCGCCGTCGATGACGAAATGGGCGACGTGGATGTTCTTCGGGCTGAGCTCGCGGGCCATCGACTGCGCCAGGCCGCGCAGTGCGAACTTGCCCATCGCGAAGCTTGAGGAGTTCGGATAGCCCTTCACGCTGGCCGAGGCGCCCGTGTAGAAGATCGCGCCGTGGCCCTGGGCCAGCATCCGTTTCGCCGCCTGCTGGGTGACCAGAAAGCCGCCGAAGGCCGAGATCCTGAGCACGGTCTCGACATCCGCGGGATCGAGTTCGGTCACCGGACCGCGGGCGCGTGCGCTGGGGTTGTAGAGCACCAGATCCAGCCCGCCCATCTCGGTGTCGACCGCGTCGAACATGGCCGCCACCGAGGCCGGGTCGCCGGCATCGCAGGCGACCGTCTTCGCCTTCGTCTCCGCGGCGAGATCCGCGATCTTGTCCGTGTTCCGGGCCGACAGCATCAGATCGACGCCTCTGGCCGCGAGACCCCGCGCGAAGCTGGCCGAGATGCCGGGCCCCGTGCCGACGATGAGCGCGCGCTTGATGTCCATGTTCGTGTCCTCCCCTACGGTCCTCGACACCATCTTGGGCGGTTCCGTCCGGCGGCAAGGCTTGATCCCGGCCGGAGGCCGCGTCACGTTCCGGACAAGCACTTCAGGGAGTCCGACGGCATGAACGAGATGGCCGACCGCTGGCAGTTCTGGATCGACCGGGGCGGGACCTTCACCGACATCGTCGGCCGCAAGCCCGACGGCACCGTGCTGACCCACAAGGTGCTGTCCGAAAATCCGGACCGCTACAAGGATGCGGCGCTGCAGGGCATCCGCGACCTGCTGGGACTGGGGCCGGACGACGTCATCCCCGACGCCGACATCGAGGCCGTGAAGATGGGCACGACGGTCGCGACCAATGCGCTGCTGGAGCGCAAGGGAGACCGTTGTCTTCTGATCACGAACAAGGGCTTTCGGGACGTTCTTCGCATCGGATATCAGAACAGGCCGAACCTGTTCGCGCTCAGGATCGACCTGCCGGAGATGCTCTACGAGACCGTCGCCGAGGTGCCGGGGCGCATGGACACCCACGGCAACGAGCTGGAAGCGTTGGACGAGGGCGCGGCCCGCGCCGCGCTGCAGGCGGCCTTCGACGACGGCATCCGCGCCGTCGCCATCGTCTTCATGCACGGCTACCGCTTCACGGCGCACGAGAAGCGCGTGGCGGAGATCGCCAAGGAGATCGGCTTCACCCAGGTTTCGACCAGCCACGGCACCAGCCCGCTGATGAAGATCGTAAGCCGTGGCGACACCACCGTGGTTGACGCCTACCTCTCGCCGATCCTGCGCCGCTATGTGGATCAGGTGGCGGGCGAGCTGGGCGACGTGCGGCTGATGTTCATGCAGTCGAACGGGGGCCTGACAGACGCGCATTTCTTCCAGGGCAAGGACGCGATCCTGTCCGGTCCGGCGGGCGGCGTGGTCGGCATGGTCCGCACGGCAGCGATGGCGGGCTTCGACAAGGTGATCGGCTTCGACATGGGCGGCACATCGACCGATGTCAGCCACTACAACGGCGAATACGAGCGCGCCTTCGAGACAGAGGTTGCGGGCGTCCGCATGCGCGCGCCGATGATGCGCATCCACACCGTGGCGGCGGGCGGCGGCTCGATCCTGCATTTCGAGGACGGCCGCTATCAGGTCGGCCCCGACAGCGCCGGCGCCCATCCCGGTCCGGCCTGCTACCGCAATGGCGGCCCGCTGGCCGTCACCGATTGCAACGTCATGCTGGGCAAGCTGCAGCCGGACCATTTCCCGGCCGTGTTTGGCCCGAACGGCGACGAACGGCTGGACGCCGGCGTGGTGAAGGAGAAGTTCGCCGATCTGGCCCGCAAGATCGCCCACCATACCGGCGACAACCGCAGCCCGGAGGAGGTCGCCGCGGGCTTCCTCGACATTGCCGTCGAGAACATGGCCAACGCCATCAAGAAGATCTCGATCCAGCGCGGCTACGACGTCTCGAAATACGTGCTCAACTGCTTCGGCGGCGCGGGCGGGCAGCATGCCTGCCTGGTCGCCGACAAGCTGGGCATCGAGACCGTGCTGCTGCACCCGCATGCCGGCGTGCTCTCGGCCTACGGCATGGGCCTCGCCGACACGCGGGCGCTGCGGGAGAAGACAGTCGAGAAGCCGCTGGACGAGGCCAACATGGACGTCGTGAAGGCGGTGCATGACGAGCTGGAGGCCGAGGCGCGCAAGGAGCTGACCGGGCAGGACCTGGCCGAGGACGATATCCGCATCCATCTCGGCGCGCTGGTCCGCTACCAGGGCTCAGACACGGCGCTGCCCATCACCTTCGGCACCCTGGACGAGGTGAAGGCGCGCTTCGAGGAGGCGCACAAGGCCCAGTTCGGCTTCGTCAGTCCCGAAAAGACGATCATCGTCGAGGCCGCGACCGTCGAGGCCATGGCGCCCGGCGACGTGATCGAGGATCCGGAATTCGACGCGGGCGAGGGCGCGCCAGAACCCATCGCCGCCGTGCAGGCCTGGATGGAGGACGGCTGGCGCGACACCGCCGTGCACGACCGCGAGGCGATGCAGCCCGGCGCGGCGATCGACGGCCCGGCCATCGTCATGGAGCCGACCAGCACCACCATCGTCGAGCCCGGCTGGCGGGCGGAGATGACGGCGAAGCGGCACCTGATCCTGCGCCGGGTCGAGGCCCGGAAATCGGCACGCGCCATCGGCACCGAGGCCGATCCGGTGATGCTGGAGATCTTCAACAATCTCTACATGAACATCGCCGAGCAGATGGGCGTCGTGCTGGAGCGCACGGCCTATTCGGTCAACATCAAGGAGCGGCTGGACTTCTCCTGCGCGGTCTTCGACGGCGACGGCGAGCTGATCGCCAACGCGCCGCACATGCCGGTGCATCTCGGCTCCATGTCGCAGTCGATCAAGACCGTGATCCGGGAGAACGCGGCCACGATGAAGCCTGGCGACGTCTACATGCTGAACGCGCCCTACAATGGCGGCACACACCTGCCGGACGTCACGGTGATCGCGCCGGTCTATGACGACGCGGGCGAGGATGTGCTGTTCTATACCGCCAGCCGCGGCCATCACGCCGATATCGGCGGCAAGACGCCCGGCTCCATGCCGCCGGACTCGAAGACCGTCGAGGAGGAGGGCGTGCTGCTGGACAATGTCCTGCTGGTCGATGGCGGGCGTCTCCGGGAGAAGGAGGTCACGGAGATCCTGCTGTCGGGCAAGTACCCCTCCCGCAACCCGCAGCAGAACCTGGCCGACCTCTCGGCCCAGATCGCGGCCTGCGAGAAGGGGGCGGCGGAACTGCGTAAGATCGTCGGGGACTTCGGCCTGGAGGTTGTCCGCGCCTACATGCAGCACGTCCAGGACAATGCCGAGGAATCCGTCCGCCGCGTCATCGACGTGCTTAAGGACGGCGCGTTCACCTATCCGATGGATGACGGCTACGAGATCCGGGTGAAGGTCTCCATCGACCATGAGGAACGCTCGGCGGTGATCGACTTCACCGGCACCTCGGAGATGCACCCGACCAATTACAACGCGCCGTCATCGGTGGCTTTCGCGGCGGTGCTCTACGTCTTCCGCTGTCTGGTCGACGCCGAGATCCCGCTGAACGGCGGCTGCCTGAAGCCGCTGAAGGTGATCATCCCGGAGAAGTCGATGCTCCGGCCCGAATTTCCGGCCGCCGTGGTCGCCGGCAATGTCGAGACCAGCCAGTGCATCACCGACGCGCTGTTCGGCGCGCTGGGGGTGATGGCGGCGGCGCAGGGGACGATGAACAACTTCACCTTCGGCAACGACCGTTACCAGTATTACGAGACCATCTGTGGCGGCTCGGGCGCGGGGCCGGATTTCGACGGCACCGACGCCGTGCACACCCACATGACCAACACCCGCCTGACCGACCCGGAGGTACTGGAATTCCGCTTCCCCGTGCTGCTGGAGGATTTCCACATCCGCCACGGCTCGGGCGGCAAGGGCCGCCACCACGGCGGCGACGGCACCTGGCGCAAGGTGAAGTTCCTGGAACCGATGACCGCCTCGCTGCTCTCGTCGCACCGCATCGTCCCGCCCTTCGGCCTCGACGGCGGCGAGAACGGCGAGACGGGGAAGAACTGGGTCGAGCGCAAGAACGGCGAGACCCTGGAACTGGAAGGCCGCGCGATGGCCGAACTCGACGCCGGCGACGCGATCGTCATCTCGACGCCGAGCGGGGGCGGATTTGGAGCTTCGGTCTGAGGCCACGACACCGAATGTCATGCCCGCTTCATGCGGGCATCCGGTCAGTCGTCAGACCAGCGGCGAAGCCGCACCGGACCCCCGCACAAGGCGGGGGTGACAGTCGGGAGCGGGCGCGTCTTGGCGACTTCCGTCAACACACTGGTGACGCCTGACCCGATTGACCGCCGCTGCCTTCGGGCACATTTTCCGGACCAACAGCATTCCTGAAGGACCGGACTCATGACCGCGCGGCAGCCCTGTTTCTACATCTCTCACGGCGGCGGGCCGGCGTTCTGGATCGATTATCCTGAACCCGTCGGGGCGGGCGGGTTCGACGGGCTGAAGGCCTTCCTGCAGGCGATCCCGGACATGCTGCCCGAGCCGCCGAAGGCGTATCTGGTGGTCTCCGCGCACTGGGAGACGCCGGTGCCGACGGTCAGCACCGCCGCGCGGCCTGGCATGCTCTACGACTACTACGGCTTCCCGCCGGTCGCCTACACGCTGCAATACCCCGCGCCGGGCGCGCCCGATGTGGCGAAGCGGGTGCGGGAACTGCTGTCCGCGGCCGGGATCGAGAGCGCCGGGGATGCGGCGCGCGGCTTCGATCACGGGGTCTTCGTGCCGATGATGATGGTCAACCCCGACGCTGGCGTACCGACGGTCATGCTCTCGCTGGCCGACGATCTGGATCCCGCGCGTCACATCGCCATCGGCCATGCGCTGGAACCGCTCCGCGACGAAGGCGTTGCGATCATCGGCAGCGGCTCCAGCTTCCACGATCTCCGCACCTATTTCGACGGCCGGCCCGAGGCGTCCGACGCCTTCGACGGCTGGCTGAACGACACCGCCACCGCCGCGCCCGCCGCTCGTGAGGCGGGGCTGATTGCCTGGGAACGCGCCCCCTCGGCGCGCGCCTGCCACCCGCGGGAAGAGCATCTGCTGCCGCTGATGGTGGCGGCCGGGGCCGGGGGCGCCGATGCCGGGGTCCGGGTCTACGAGGACCGGGTCGGGAACAAGGCGTTCTCGGGATTCGCCTTCGGCATGTCGGAAAGATGACGGGTGATCTGAAAATAAGTTGATCGCCGCATGCGCATGCGGCGGTTCCCCGTTACCTCGCGAATCCTATCTTTGAACGAAGCGCCGGCCCCGGTGGCCGGCAATGTTCCCGAGGGGGGCCGGGAACGGATCGGGCTTTAGGGCGTTGGACGTTCAGGCCCGCCGCGAACGTTCCCCGGAGATGCGAGGACGACCATGCCCGACAGTGCCCCGGCACAAGCTTCCGCCGCCGACGGCGGCGCGCCTGCCATTTCCCCCGAGCATTTCCTGTCGATCCGCCGCCAGAGCGAGCGGCTGGCTGCGCCGCTCTCGCCGGAGGATCAGGTCGTGCAGGCGATGGACGACGCCAGTCCGACCAAATGGCACCTGGCGCATACAAGCTGGTTCTTCGAGACCTTCGTCCTGCGGGCGCATGTCCCCGGTTACGGGCCCTTCGATCCGGCCTACGCCTATCTCTTCAACTCCTATTACGAAGGGGCCGGCCCCCGGCATCCGCGTCCGCATCGCGGCCTGCTGACCCGGCCGCCGCTGGACGAGGTGATGGCCTACCGCGCCCATGTCGACCGGGCCATGACCGACCTGCTGGCCGGTTCCGACAGCGCGGATGGCGGGGCGGTGGCGACGCTGACCGAACTCGGCCTGCATCACGAACAGCAGCATCAGGAACTGCTGCTGACTGACGCGCTCTACACGCTGTCCTGCAACCCGCTGCAGCCGGCCTACCGCAGTGACGGCGCGCCGCCGCTCTCGGCGGACCCGGCGCCGGAACCCGGCTGGACCGGGTTCGAGGGCGGCATTCGGGAGATCGGCCATGACGGGACGGGCTTCGCCTTCGACTGCGAGGGGCCGCGGCACGAGGTGCTGATCCGGCCCTTCCGGCTGGCCGACCGGGCGGTGACCTGCGGCGAGTGGCAGGCCTTCCTCGCCGATGGCGGCTACCGGCGGCCCGAGCTCTGGCTCTCCGACGGCTGGGCCACGGTGCAGCGCGAAGGCTGGACCGCGCCGCTCTACTGGGACCTGGAGGCGGGGACGGTGTTCACGCTCTGGGGTCCGCGGCCCATCGAGCCCGCCGCGCCCGTTACCCATGTCAGCTTTTACGAGGCCGACGCCTTCGCGCGCTGGGCGGAGAAGCGCCTGCCGACCGAGGCCGAATGGGAAATCGCGGCGGACGGCGTCGCGCCCGAGGGCAACACGGCCGGTTCCGATGCGCTCTGTCCCAGGCCGGCGGCGAGGCAGGGGCTGCGGCAGGTTTTCGGCGACGTCTGGGAATGGACCGCCAGCCCCTACACGGCCTATCCGGGCTTCCGCCCGCCGGAAGGCGCGGTCGGCGAGTACAACGGCAAATTCATGGCCAACCAGTTCGTGCTGCGCGGCGGTTCCTGCGCCACGCCCGACCGCCATGTCCGCGCCACCTACCGGAATTTCTTCTATCCGCACCAGCGATGGCAGTTCACCGGACTGCGCCTCGCGGAGGACGCGGCATGAACGCGCCGCTCGACAGCCGTCTCGACCGCTTCCTCGACCTGGAACCGGAACTGGAGGATTTCCGCACGGCGATTCTCGCCGGCCTCTCGCGGCCTCGAAAATCGACGCCTGCGAAGTTCTTCTACGACGCCGAGGGTTCGCGCCTGTTCGAGCGGATCTGCGAACTGCCCGAATACTATCCGACGCGCACCGAGTGCAGAATCCTGCGGGATCAGGCGGCCGAGATCGGCGCGGACCTGCCGTCCGGCGCGACCGTGCTCGAGTTCGGCAGCGGCTCGGCGGAGAAGATCGGCCTGCTGCTGGAGGCCCTGGACCGGCCCCGGGCCTACATGCCGCTCGATATCTCCCGCGACCACCTGCTGGCCAGCGCCGATGCCTTCGCCGCCGACCATCCCGAGCTGGAGGTCATTGCCATCTGCGCGGACTTCACCGAACCGCTGAATCTGGACGGCATCGCGCCGGAGGGACCGCGCATCGGGTTCTTTCCCGGCTCGACCATCGGCAACCTGGAAGAAGCCGAGGCGGCGCGGTTCCTGGAGGGCGCGGCGCGGACGCTCGGTCCGGGTGGGCACTTTGTTATCGGCGTCGACCTCGTGAAGGATCCGATGGTGCTGGAGGCTGCCTATGACGATGCCCAGGGCGTCACCGCGGCCTTCAACCTCAACCTGCTGGCCCGCATCAACCGCGAACTGGATGGCGACTTTGATCTGGAAGCCTTCCGCCACGTCGCCATCTGGAACCCCGAACTGTGGCGGATCGAGATGCATCTGATGAGTTTGCGCGAGCAGACCGTCCATGTGGCGGATCAACCGTTCCACTTCAGGGTGGGAGAGACCATCCACACGGAGAATTCGCACAAGTACACGGTGGACGGGTTCGCCCGGATGGCGGCCTGCGCCGGCTTCGAGACGCGCCGTTGCCTGACAGACCCGGACAATCTGTTCAGTGTCCATGTCCTGAAGGTGGTCTGAAGCGGGGGTCAGCCGGCCTTTAGCAGTTCGGCCAGTTCCGCGGCGCAATCTTCCAGCGGGGCGGTGGAGCCTTCGACGCGGGCATGAAGCTGCGCGCCGTTCAGCGACATCAGGATCAGCCGCGCCGTCGCCGGCCGCCGCGCTTCCGGCCAGCCGTGCCTCGCCAGCATCGCCTCGACCGTGCGCCGCCAGTGTCCGAAGGCGGCCTTGCCGACCAGGGTGATGGCTTCGGACTCCGGGACATTTTCCAGCAGGGTCGTGGTGATGGGGCAGCCGTCCCGGAAGCCCGATTTCCCGATCCAGAAGGCCAGCTTTCCGGCGTAGCTCTCGACGAATTCGGCCGGGCTCGCCGTCTCCGCCGCCAGCTGCTTGAGGGTCAGGGTCACCTGCTTGGCCGCTTCCTCGATGGCGCGGGCGCCAATCTCCTCCTTGCCGCCGGGAAAGTAATAGTAAAGCGATCCGCGCGGCGCGCCGGCGGCAGCGAGAATCTCGTTGGTGCCGGTCGAGGCGTAGCCCTTGCGGCGGAACAGCCGTGCGGCCTCCACCAGCAATGACATCTCGTGCTGCGCGCGCTTGCCCATTTCCGGCCTCCCGGCTCCGTCCAAGTCACTTGATATCCTATTCCAGGAATTATGTAGACCTGTCTAATAAATTCAGTGAACATGCACTGATCCTGAGGAGGGGCGAGATGAATGAGATACCCGAGGGCTTCGAGCCCCTGGCGCGGCGCAGCGGCCTGACCGATCCCTGGCGGCCGATCTTCCAGAAGACGACCGACCGCGCGATGATCCTGGGCCTCCGGGCCACGGAGGCGCACTGCAACGCGCGCGGATTCGTCCATGGCGGGTTGATCGCGGCTCTGGCGGATAACGCCATGGGCTACTCCTGCCGTCTGCTTCTGCCGGAGGGTACGCGGCTCGTCACGATCAGCCTGACGCTCGACTACATGGCGAGCGGAGAAACAGGGCAGTGGCTGACCTTTGAGACGGAATACGTGAAGCCGGGACGTTCAATCGCCTTCGCCCAGTGTTTTGTCCGCGCCGATGGTGTCGACATCGCCCGCGCCAACGCGACCTTCCGGGCCAGCCGGCCCGTGGAAGAGGCGGGCTGATGGACCTCGCGGCCTACGATATCGGCTACCGGCCCGGCATCGCTGCCGGTATCCACGCCATGCCGAGTTCGCAGCATCTGGGCATCAGGTGCATCGGTTTTGCCGACGGGCGCTCCGCCGTGGAGATGCCGATCCGGCCCGAGATCACCTTCGACGGCCGCATCGTCCAGGGCGCGGTGGTCGGGGTGCTGGCGGACTATGCGGCGGTCAGCGCAGCGACGGCGTCCTGTCCGGAAGGCTGGTTCGGTTCGACGACAGGCTACAATGTCCACAACATTGCGCCGGCCGACGGCGAGCGGCTGGTGGCGCTGGGGCAGATCTGCGGGCGGTCGCGATCGGCGGCTTCGACCCGCGCCGACGTCTACGCCGTCAGCGGCGATGACTGGACGCTGGTGGCGACCTGCCTCGCCACGGCGCGGCTGTCGGAAGGTCGGTAGGGGCTTGTCCCGGAAAAGGTCGTCATGCCAGCCCCCGAGCCGGCATCCGGTCAATCATGAGACTTGCGGCAAAGCCGCTCCGGACCCCGGCTCAGGGCCGGGGTGACGTCGAGAGGGCTGTTCTCGCCGGATCGTCTACGTCTTCTGCTGCCCGTAGGCGCCGAACTTCTCCAGCACGATGGCCATCTCGTCCGCCGACAGGATCGCCGGGCTGCCGAGCTGACGGGAGGCGATATACTGCTCGGCCAGCGTCTCGACTTCCTGCGCCAGCTTCAGCGCCTTGGCCACCGTCTCGCCGAGCGCGATGACGCCGTGGTTCGCCAGCAGGCAGGCGCGGCGGTCCTCCAGCGCATCCAGCGCGACATCGGAGAGCTCCTGCGTCCCGAAGGTTCGGTAGGGAGCACATCGAATGTCCGGCCCGCCGGCCGCGGCAACCATGTAGTGGAAGGCCGGGATCCCCTCCCGGCGGCAGGCCAGCGCCGTGGCGTGGGTCGAGTGCGTGTGACAGATTCCGCCCGCGTCTTCGCGTTCGCAGTAGATGTCGAGATGGAAGCGCCATTCGCTGGAGGGCTTCAGGTCGCCCTTCCATTTCCCCTTTAAGTCCATGAAGACCATCATGTCGGCGTTCAGGTCCGCATAGGGCACGCCCGACGGCGTGATCCAGTAGCCCTTGCCGTCGCGCACGCTGAGATTGCCCGAGGTGCCCGGTGACAGGCGGACGGCATCCATGGCTTGACAGGCGTGCAGCAGGTCGACGCGCGGGTCAGCCATCGGCCTTCTCCGGATAAAGACCGAGCAGACCCGCCTCGCTGGCCTCGCAGACGCCGCGTTCGGTGATCAGGCCGGTGACCAGCCGGGCCGGCGTGACGTCGAAGGCGGGATTGCCGGACCTGGCGCCTTCCGGCGTCAGGGTCACGGTGACCACCTCGCCGTCATCGGTGCGGCCGGCGATCCGACCGACCTCGTCGCCGCTGCGTTCCTCGATCGGAATATCGGCGACCCCGTCGCGGACCGCCCAGTCGATGGTCGGCCCGGGCAGGCCGACATAGAAGGGCACGCCATTGTCCTTCGCCGCGAGCGCCTTCAGATAGGTGCCGATCTTGTTGCAGACATCGCCGGTGCGGGTCGTCCGGTCGGTGCCGGTGATGACCATATCGACCTGCCCGTGCTGCATCAGATGCCCGCCGGCATTGTCCACCACCACGGTCATCGGCACGCCATGCGCACCCAGCTCCCAGGCGGTCAGCGATGCGCCCTGGTTGCGGGGGCGGGTCTCGTCGACCCACACGTGAACGTCGATACCGGCGTCATGGGCCTTGTAGATCGGCGCCAGCGCTGTGCCCCAGTCGACGGTCGCCAGCCAGCCGGCATTGCAGTGGGTCAGGATGTTGACGGTCTCGCCGGGCTTCTTCGCCGCGATGGCGCGGATGATCTCAAGGCCGTTGTCGCCGATGGCCTCGCAGATCCCGACATCTTCCTCGGCGATCTCGGCGGCGGCGGCGTAGGCCGCGGCTGCGCGGTCGGCAGGGGCGCGGTTATGCAGTGCGGCCCTGACCCGCTCCAGCGCCCAGAACAGGTTCACCGCCGTCGGCCGGGTCTGCCGCAGAGTCTCGATGGCGTGGGCAAGGTGGGTGTCCGAGGGATCTTGCCGCATCGCCAGCGCAACGCCATAGGCCGCCGTCGCTCCGATCAGCGGCGCGCCGCGCACAAGCATGGCGCGGATGGCGTGCGCCGCCTCGTCCAGGGTCTCGAGATCGACCGTCTCGAAGCGGTGCGGCAACCGGGTCTGGTCGATGATGGTGACCCGCCAGCCGTCCGCGGCCAACTGGATCGGACGCCAGGATACGCCGTCGACTTTCATGACGCCTCCAACGGTTCAGATAAGTCCGCTGATCAGTAGGCCGAGGCCGGAGGCGATGGCAAGGGTCCAGGCAACCCCGAGATGCAGGCCGAGCAGCAACACGGCCGACAGCACCGCGAGTCCGACCGCCACCGGGTCCGCCGTCGCCAGCTCCGGCAGCCAGAGCACGAAGGGGCCGCTCTCGGTGCGCGTGACTTCGCCGAAGAGGACATGCAGGGCGAACCAGACCGACAGGTTCAGGATCACGCCCACCACGGCGGCGGTGATCGCCGACAATGCGCCGGCGAGCCGGGGCTGGGCGGCGATCCACTCGACATAGGGCGCGCCGGCGAAGATCCAGAGGAAGCAGGGCGCGAAGGTCACCCACAGGGTGACGCCAGCGGCAATGACGCCGAACCAGAGCCCGTGCGCCTCCGCTGCGGCGAGAAAACCGACGAACTGGGTGACGAGGATGAGCGGGCCAGGCGTGGTCTCGGCAAGGCCCAGGCCATCCATCATCTGTCCGGCCGTCAGCCAGCCGTGATGGATCACGACATCCTGCGCCATATAGGCCAGCACGGCATAGGCGCCGCCGAAGGTCACGACGGCGAGCTTGGAGAAGAAGACGCCGATCTCGGCAAGCAGCGGGTCCGGCAGCGCGAACAGCGCCGCGAGCGGCAGCAGCCAGACGGCCAGCCAGATCATGATGGTCCGTGCGGTCTGGGCCGGGGAGACGCGGACGGCGGGCGCCGGGTTCCCGTCGCCATGCCGCGCCGTCGCGAAGCCGTAGACCGCCGCCGCCAGAACGATCAGCGGAAAGGGCAGGGCGAGGAAGAAGATGCCGGTGAAGGCGAGCGCGGCGATAACCCAACTGCCGGTCGTTTTCAGCGCTCGCTTCGAAACCTTCAGCAGCGCCTCCAGCACGATGGCGAGCACCGCCGCCTTCACACCCAGGAAGAGGGCATCGACCAGCGCCAGATCGCCGGCCAGCACGTAGATCAGCGACAGCGTCAGCATCACCGTGGCGCCCGGAAGCACGAACAGAAGTCCCGCCAGCAGGCCGCCCAGCGTGCCCTTCAGCCGCCAGCCGGCATAGGTACAGAGCTGCATCGCTTCCGGCCCGGGCAGCAGCATGCAGAAACTCAGCGCGCCCAGGAACTGGGGCTCCGACAGCCATTTCCTGTCATCGACCAGCGTTCGGTGCATCAGCGCGATCTGCGCCGCCGGGCCGCCGAAGGACAGGACACCGATGTGGAAGAATGCCCGGAAAAGGTCGCGCCAGCCGTGTTCCGCCGGCGCGCTGCCGGGCTCGGATGTGTCAGTCATCGGTCCGGCTCCGGTTCCGGCGGTCGTGCGATTCGGCCAGCATGGCGTCGAAAAATGACAATCCGACGTGCTCCCGTTCCTTGTCCGAGCCGAAAGCCTTCGCCGCACCGCACAGCAACCTTTCCAGCATTTCCGCGACGCCGGGCTCGGAAAGACTGGACGCCAGCGCGTCGATCTCCGGCGATGCCAGACCCCATCCGGCAGCTGTGGCGCGGAGTGTGCCTTCCACGCCGCCGCATGTGCGGATCGGGCTGGCGTCGAACTTGTCGGCTATCGCTTCCACATGTTCGGGATCGGCGCGGAGAATCCGGGCGCAGGGATCTGCGAAACGGCGGATCAGCCACACTACCGCAAGGATGTCGGGCGCTGGGCCGGCCGCCGCGACCCAGCGGGTCCGCCGCCGGCGGTGCGTGTCGGCAGGCGCGCTGCGGTCAGCAACGGCGCGCCGGCGTCCCGCCAGGCGAACTGCCCGCCCGTAAGGAAAGCCGCCTGGATGCCGCAATCGCGCAGGATCGCCGCGGCGCCCATGCTCAGCTTCAGACCCTTCTGGCAGTAGACGACGACCCTGCGCCCCTCGAAATCGCGGCTGCGTCGCTCGATCTCGGTGTGCGGCATGCGGATGGCGGCTGGCAGTATGCGCGGATCGTCATCGAAGTCCGGATCGATGCGGACGTCGGTCAGCAGCGGGCCATCGGGACGGCCGACTTCCTGAACCAGGGCATCGACAGGAATTGCGTGTTCGTACATGACGGGACTCCCAAAAGGCATGACTTCTCATGCGGCAATTGGGCGTTCGCCTGACGGGGCCACCGCAGCCCCAGATCGGAGATATTGTCCGGTCGGCCTCGCCGGTCAAGCCGGATCAGGCGCGATCCGGCTCCAGCAGCACCTTGACCTGGGTGTTGGGCGTCTTGAGCGCTTCGAAGGCGTCCGCGAAACCGTCGAAGCCGACCCGGTCGGTAATCAGTCCCGAAGCCTCGATCCGGCCCTGATCCAGCATGTCGATGCAGAGGCCGAATTCCTGCCGGAGGTAGCAGTAGGCGAAGATCAGATCGAGTTCCTTGGTGACCGGTTTCACCGGCATGATCCGGTCCTCGTGCATGCAGACGCCGACGATGACGACCCGGGAATCGAATCCGGCATAGTCGATCGCAAGCTGCATCGAGCCCGGTACGCCGACGCAGTCGAACACGATATCCGGCCGCGCGCCGGCGACCTGCTTGTAGCGCTCGATCACGTTTTCCTTCGAAGCGTCGATGGCCTCGGTGGCGCCGAAGCGGGCAGCGGTTTCCGCGCGGTTGGCGTTCAGATCTGAGACCACGACATGCCGCGCGCCGAAGTGCCGGCACCAGATCGCAGTGGCCAGGCCGACGGGACCGGCGCCGGCGATCAGCGCATGCTCGCCGGGCTGCAGACGGGCGCGGACCGCCGCGCGGAGGCCCACGGCCAGCGGTTCGATCAGGGCGCCGTCGCCCTTGCCGAAATGCTCCGGCAGGCGGAGGCTTTCGGCAGCGCCGACCCGGACGTACTGGGCATAGCCGCCCGGCACGTCGCCGAGGCCGATGCCGCGGGCGTCACGGCAACGCTTCACGTCGCCGGTCAGGCACGGCGCACAGCGGCCGCAACCGATGGTCGGCAGCGATGCGACCCGCATGCCTTCCTTCAGCCCGTTGTCGACGCCGGATCCGATGGCGACGATCTCGCCGCAGAACTCGTGGCCCATGACCGAATCCGGCTTCAGCGGGGGCATGCCGCCCGAGCCGTCATGATTGTCGGAGATGTGCAGGTCGGAGCCGCAGATGCCGCAGGCCTCGACTTTCAGCACCAGTTCACCGGGTCCCGGCGTCGGATCGTCTATGGAACCCAGTTCCAGCCGCTGTCCCGGCTTCCTGAAAATGGCTGCGCGCATGATGTCCTCCCCGCCCGAAGCGTCGCCCCGGAGCGGGGCGCGGTCAAGCTCGTGACACCCATGCGCGGATCAGATGACCAGACGCTCGCCGCTCTTCAGCTTCTGCTCCGGCAGCCCCCATTCGCGGCCCGAATGCGCCAGCGCGCACCAGAGGTAGTCGGCGTGCGACCAGCGCACGATCAGGTCGAAGGCGGGGCCGCCGTCCGTATCGTCATCGGTGCGCTGCAACAGGAAGGCATTGGCGTGCATGAAGACAGAGCCCTTCACGTCGCCCTGTGCGAATCCGCGGGGATGCAGGTCCAGCGTCGATAGCTTCATCAGGGCCTCGCGCGCCTTCGGGCCGCCATAGGCGAGCGTCGTGTAGTAGTCGCTGACATTGGAGACGAGATGGTGTGCATCGCCCAAAGCGTCAGCTACCCGGCCGGCGAGTTCGCTTTCGGTGTTCGCTAAGCCCGTGATCAGGAACTCGTCGGGCGAAAGCCAGGCCATAAGGAGGCCGTCGCCTTCTACGAAGCGGCAGTTGCCGGGCAACTCGACACCAAGGGCTTCTGCGGTCTTCGACGCGAGCTTGCCTTCAGCGCGGAGGATCAGCTTCGCCTCGAACGGCCGTTCGGCCTGCCGGAGCCGGCCTTCGGGCGCTTCGATGGCCTCGCGGTGGGCGAGTGGGGAGCGTCGGATGGGCGCGTTCATCGGCGATCCTCGCTGATCTTCAATGTTCCGGGGACGGCAGCCGTCAAACTCACTGTCATGCCCGCCTTGTGCGGGCATCCGGCCAGACCATCATCTTGCGGCGAAGCCGCACCGGACCCCCGCATGAAGCGGGGGTGACAGGCTGGTTGCATCATTTGCCCACGTCCCCTTCCTTCGGACCCATGAAGTCGTATTCGACGATCTTCGCCGGCATCGGCTTGTCATCCATGCGCGAGATCCAGACCGTCTCGCCCATGCGTTGCCCGCCGGATTTCACCAGCGCCATGGCGATGGAACGCTTGAGATTCGGGCTGTAGTAGCTGGACGTGATGTGGCCGAGCATCGGCACGGGCGGCTTCGGTTCGTCCGCGGTGCCGATCAGGTGCGCGCCTTCCATGGCGACGAAGTTCCGGTCCTCGGTCAGCAGGCCGACGAGTTGTTTCCGGTCGGTGCGGGTGGTGTCGGAGCGGGTCAGCGAGCGCTTGCCGATGAAATCGCCCTTCTTCAGCGCCACGGCCCAGTCCATGCGCAGATCGTAGGGCGTCACCGTGCCGTCGGTTTCCTGACCGACGATGATGAAGCCCTTTTCGGCGCGGAGCAGGTGCATGGCCTCGGTGCCGTAGGGCACCAGATCGTGTTCCTTGCCGGCCTCGATCAACTGTTCCCACATCCAGAGGCCGTAGGTGGCCGGGATGTTGATCTCGAACGAGGTCTCGCCGGAGAAGGAGATGCGGAAGATGCGCACCGGGATCCCGCCCATGCTGGCGTCCTGCCAGGTCATGAAGGGGAAAGCCTCCTCCGACAGATCGACGCCATCGATAACCTTCTCGACGATGTCGCGGGCGTTCGGGCCGGCGACAGCAGCCACGGCCCACTGCTCGGTGGTGGTGGTCAGCCACACGTCCAGATCCGGCCATTCGGTCTGGAGGTAGTCCTCCAGTGTCCTGAGCACGCCAGCCGCGCCGCCGGTGGTCGTCGTCATGTGAAAATGGTCTTCGGCCAGGCGGGCGGTGACGCCGTCGTCGGAGACCATGCCGTCTTCGCCCAGCATCAGGCCGTAGCGGCAGTGCCCGACCTTCAGCCCCTTCCAGGCGTTGGTGTAGACCCGGTTGAGGAAGGTCGCCGCGTCCTTGCCGCGGATGTCGATCTTGCCCAGCGTCGAGGCGTCCAGAATGCCGGCGGAGGTGCGGGCGGCGAGCGACTCGCGCTGCACCGCCTGCTCGAAACTCTCGCCATTTTTCGGGTAGGCGCGGGCGCGCAGCCAGTCGCCCACCGGCTCGAAGATTGCCTTCTGTGCAACGTGCCAGTCGTGCATCGGCGTTGTCCGCCGCGGCGTGAAATGCTCGCCGACATGCTGGCCGCCCAGTGCGCCGATGGTCACCGGGCGATAGGGTTGGCGGAAGGTCGTGGTGCCCACTTCGGGGACGGTGATCCCGCGCACCTCGGCCATGATGCCGAAGGCGTTGACGTTGGAGATCTTGCCCTGGTCGGTGCCCATGCCCTGGGTCGTGTAGCGCTTGGTGTGCTCGACGCTGTCGTAGCCCTCGGCGATGGCGAGGCGCAGGTCGGAAGATTTCACGTCGTCCTGGAGATCGACGAAGGCCTTGGTCTTGTGCGGCGGCTTCAAGGACGGCGCTTCCCATACCGCCTTCACGTTCAGGCTCTCGACATTCGCCGTCGCGACGTCGGGCTGCTTCTTCGGGCGCAGCGTGAAGCCGGCCTCGCGGACGGCCTCGGTGCCGGCCTTCGCGCCTTCCGAGATGGCGTCGGCCAGGGTTGTTGCGCCGTTGCAGCCGCCGGCCGAGCGCTCGGCCTGCCACGATTTGCCAGGCCGGAAGGAGGTGAGTTCCTCGTCCCACTTCAGCATGCCGCGCGATTGGGCGAAGAGCGCCACATTGGGGTTCCAGCCGCCGGAGACGGCAATCAGATCGCAGGCGATGCTCGTCTCCGAACCCATCGCCTTGCCGCTTGCGTCCACCGCGGCGAGACGTGCAGCAGTCACACGGTTCCGGCCCGTCGTGCCGACAATGGTCCGGGCCGGCATCACCGCGATGCCCTGCTTCAGGGCGGCCAGCGCCAGTCCTTCGTCGAGTTCGCTTCTGAGATCGGCGATGCCGGCGATCTCCGCGCCCGCGGCCTTCATGTCGAAGGCGGTCTGCCAGGCGCTGTCATTGTTGGTGAATACGAGGACCCGGCGGCCGGCGAGGGCGCCGTAGCGGTTCAGATAGGTTCGCGCCGCACCGGCCAGCATGATGCCGGGCCGGTCGTTCTCGTTGAAGACGATGGGCCGTTCGATGGCGCCGGTGGCCAGCACGACCTGTTTCGCGCGCACCCGCCAGACCCGTTGACGCGGCCCAGCGCCGTCGCGCTCCCGCATGGGCAGATGGTCCTGCACTTTCTCGATCAGGCCGACAAAGTTTTGCGCGTAGTAGCCGAAGGCCGTGGTCCGGGTAAGAACGGTGCAATCCGGGTTATCGTCCAGCGCGGTGCGGACGTGCTCGATCCAGTCTGCCGCGGGCTTGCCGTCGAAGGTGACGCTGTCGGGCGCCGCCGACAGAAGGCTGCCGCCCAGAGTCGCGGTCATCTCACAGAGCATCACGCGGGCGCCGGACTGCGCTGCATTGTAGGCGGCCATGAGGCCGGCAGGACCTGCGCCGATCACCAGCACGTCGGTATGACGGTTCACGGCCTCGTAGCGGTCGGGGTCGCGGCCCTCCGGCGCCTTGCCCAGGCCGGCGGCCCGCCGGATGACCGGCTCGTAGCGCATCCAGCCGAGGCCGCCCATGAAGGTCTTGTAGTAGAAGCCGGCGGGGAAGAAGCGGCTGAGGCCGTCATTCACGGCGCCCACGTCGAATTTCAGGCTGGGCCAGCAGTTCTGAGGCATCGCGTCGAGGTCGTTGTGGATTTCCTGGTCCGTCACCAGAACGTTCGGATCGGTCGCCGCGCCTTCGCCAACCTGGACCATCGCCGCGGGATCGTCGACACCGGCGCCGACGATGCCGCGCGGGCGGTGGTACTTGAAGCTGCTGGCCGACCATGATCTCGCCATTGGCGAGCAGGGCGGAAGCCAGGGTGTCGCCCGAATAGCCGACATAGTCCTTGCCGTTGAAGCGGAAGCTGACGGCGCGGCTGCGGTCGATGGCGCCGCGGCCCTCGATGCGGTTGGGCTGCCTCATGCCTGCTCCTCCGCATCGGCGCGGAGAATCTTCACCGCATCATTGCCGGAGCCGATCGAGGCCTCGCCCGACGGCGTCTTCGGCAGATCGGCCTTCACCTTCGGCGGCTTCTTGCCGATCTGGTACACGGCGTGGATTTCGTCCGTGGCCGTGTTGCGCAGCATGTTGAAGAACTTTCGGCAGCCGGCGGTGTGCCACCAGCGCTCGGCATAGAGACCCTTGGTGTTCTTGCGCATGAAGACGAACTGCGCCCATTCGGCGTCGGTCATCTCTTCCGAGTTCGTCGGACGCGCGATATGCGCCTCGCCGGCATAGGCGAACTCCGACTGGTCGCGCGGGCCGCAGTGAGGGCAGTCGATCACGAACATGCTGACGGTCCTCCTAGTGCGCGACGGCGGCCGCGCCGTGCTCGGCGACCAGCGCGCCGGAGACGAAACGGTCCATGGTGAAGGGGGCGGCGATGGCGTTCGGTTCGTCCTTCGCGATCAGGGCCGCGTAGACATGACCGGACCCGGGTGTCGCCTTCCAGCCGCCGGTGCCCCAGCCGCCATTGACGTAGAAGCCCTTCACCGGCGTCTTCGAGATGATGGGGCTGGCGTCCGGGCAGACATCGACGATGCCGCCCCACTGCCGCATCATTCTGAGGCGGGAGAAGGTCGGGAACAGCTCCATCAGCGAGGCCATCTGGTGCTCGATGATATCGAGATTGCCGCGCTGGGTGTAGGAGAGCTGTGCATCGATGCCGGCGCCGATCACCAGTTCGCCCTTGTCGGACTGGCTGCAATAGACATGCACAGCATTCGACATCACCACGCAGTTCAGGATCGGCTTGATCGGCTCCGACACCAGTGCCTGCAACGGGTGGCTCTCGACCGGCAGCGTGACGCCGGCCATCTGTGCCACGACAGATGTATGGCCGGCGACGCAGGACGCGACCTTGGGCGTGTCGATCCGGCCGCGGCTGGTTTCGATGCCGGTGATCTCTCCACCCTCGATGACGATGCCCGTGACCTCGGTCTGCTGGATGATGTCGACGCCCAGATCGCTGGCGGCGCGGGCATAGCCCCAGACCACGGCGTCGTGGCGGTTGACGCCGCCGGAGCGTTGCAGCGTGCCGCCGAGCACCGGATAGCGGACATTGCCGGAGATGTTGATCAGCGGGCAGAAGCCCTTCACTTCCTTCGCGTCCAGCCATTCGGCATCCACACCGTTCAGCCGGTTCGCCTCGACGCGGCGCTTCAATTGCCGCATCTCGCCTTCGTCATGCGCCAGGTTCAGGACGCCGCGATGGCTCATCATGATGTTGAAGTTGAGCTCCTGGCCCAGCCCCTTCCAGAGGTTCAGCGCGTGGTTGTAGATCGCCGCGCTCTCGTCGAAGAGATAGTTGGAGCGGATGATGGTCGTGTTGCGGCCCGAATTGCCGCCGCCGATCCAGCCTTTCTCGATCACGGCGATGTTGGTCATGCCGTGTTCTTTCGCGAGATAGTAGGCCGTCGCCAGACCGTGCCCGCCGCCGCCGATGATGACGGCGTCATAGGCAGGCTTCGGATCAGCGGCGCGCCAGGCCCGCTCCCAGCCCGAGTGGCCGTTCAGACCCTGGCGGATCAGTTCGAGGAAGGAATAGCGTTTCATCAAGTGCCCCGGTCCCGTGCACGCCGAAGCGGGAGTGTTGCCATTCCGGAAGGCTCGGGGGAAGGGCGCGCGACGACGCAGCCTGATCCGCCCGCGACACCATGGTTCACGCCACAGGTCCGGCGACGGCTTCCCTTCGTATCGGAGCCAATGGGGCGTCCAACGGCATTGCTGCGCGGCGGCACGTTGCTGCTGCCGCCTTGGGGGCGCGAACGAGGCGTGGCCGGAGATGCGCCGAGACTGTCATGTTGCGGCAATTTGTGCACTGCAACATAAACTGTGAAAGGTTATCAAGGCGGCGCGCCGCTCGATATGGTTAACTCAGCGGAACGCAGGCAAACGCAAGTGGCGGCAAGCCCACGAAGCAGACCAACGGAGGAAACAATGGCCGACAAGCCGGCAGACGAATTTCCCGTACCCGACATGACCGAATTCGCGGCCAACATGTCCAAGGTCGCCGCGCAGAGCCAGCAGCTGATCCAGGAGTTCCTGGAGCGTCAGGATCCGAAGTCCGCCCAGGGTCCGGTCGACCCGCTGAGCATCGGACAGGCCTTCATGGACCTGACGACGGCGATGATGACCCACCCGGCCAAGGTGGTCGAGGCGCAGGTCAACCTGTTCAACAGCTACATGGCGTTGTGGCAGCAGCAGTCGATGAAGATGATGGGGCAGGAGGCCGACGACGTTTCGCCGGACGTGAAGGGCGACAAGCGCTTCAAGGACCCGGCGTGGAAGGAAAATCACGTCTTTGACTTCATCAAGCAGTCCTACCTGCTGACATCGAAGTGGATGATGGACACGGTCCACGACGTCGAGGGCATGGACAAGCACACGGCCGAGAAGGTCGAGTTCTATACCAAGCAGTTCGTCGACGCGATGTCGCCGACCAACTTCGTCATGACCAACCCCGTCGTGCTGCGGGAGACCCTGGCCACCAACGGCCAGAACCTGGTCAAGGGCCTCGATCACGTGCTGGAGGATCTCGAACGCGGTCACGGCAAGCTGGCCATCCGCATGACCGACGACACCGCCTTCGAGGTCGGCGGCAATGTGGCCACGACGCCGGGCAAGGTTGTCTACCAGAACGACCTGATGCAGCTGATCCAGTATCAGCCGACGACCGAGCAGGTCTACGAGCGGCCGCTGCTGATCACCCCGCCGTGGATCAACAAGTTCTACATTCTCGACCTCCGGCCGGAAAACTCGTTCATCAAGTGGGCCACCGAGCAGGGTCTGACCGTGTTCGTCATCTCCTGGGTCAACCCGGACGGCAAGCTCGCGAACAAGAGCTTCGAGGACTACATGAACGAGGGCATCCTCGCCGCGATGGACGCGATCGAGCAGGCCATCGGCGTCCGCGAGGTCACCACCATTGGCTATTGCCTCGGCGGCACGCTGATGGCGGCGACGCTGGCCTATCTGGCCACCATCGGCGACGACCGGATCAAGGCGACGACGTTCTTCACCGCGCAGGTGGATTTCTCCGAGCCCGGCGACCTGGGCGTCTTCATCGACGACGAGACGATCTCGCACATCGAGAACATGATGGAGGAACGGGGCTATCTGGACGGCTCCGAGATGGCGTCGACCTTCAACATGCTGCGCTCGAACGACCTGATCTGGTCGTTCGTCGTCAACAACTACCTGATGGGCAAGGACCCGTTCCCGTTCGACCTGCTCTACTGGAACTCGGACGCGACGCGCCTGCCGAAAGTCATGCACAGCTACTACCTGCGCAACATGTACAAGGAGAACAAGCTGGTGCAGCCGGGCGCGCTGTCGTTCAACGGCACGCCGATCGATCTGGGCAAGGTCAAGACGCCGGTCTATCTGCAGGCCGGCAAGGAAGACCACATCGCGCCCTACAAGTCGGTCTTCAAGGCGACCAAGCATTTCTCGGGTCCGACCAAGTTCATGCTCGCCGGTTCCGGTCATATCGCCGGCGTGGTCAATCCGCCCTCGGCCAAGAAGTACCAGTTCTGGACCAACAACAAGCGCAAGAAATACGACGATCCGGACGCTTGGCTGGCCGACGCCACCGAGACGCCCGGTTCCTGGTGGCCGGACTGGATCAAGTGGATGCAGAAATATTCCGGCAAGAAGGTGCCGGCGCGCATTCCGGGCGAGGGCGGCCTGAAGGCGATCGAGGACGCCCCCGGCACCTATGTGAAGGTGAAGTCGGGCGAATAGCCGCCCGGCTCACTTCTTCGCCGGCAGGACCATCTGGGTCTGTGTGACGACGGCGGCCTTGCGGCCGTCCTCACGGAAAACCGTTGTGGTCCAGACCATGGTTGTGCGGCCCTTGTGAACCGGTTCGCAACGCGCCAGCGCCTTCTGGTTCACCGGTACGGCGGCGAGGAAGTTGGTCTTGCTCTCCAGCGTGGTGGTGACCGTATCCGGCGGCAGGTTGATGACGGTTGCAACGGCGCCGACATTGTCCGCCAGCGCCATGACCGCGCCGCCATGCATGATGGCGGGATTGGTGCAGAATTCCGGCTTCACCAGCATCTCGGCCTCGACCAGGTCCGGCTCGACAGTCGTGAACTCGATGCCCAGCGTGGCGCCGAACGGCGTCATGCGGTTCATGACCATCTGCTTCAGTTCGTCGGACATCGGCGCCTCCCCCGGTTTGCGTCGGGCGGAGGTTAGGGCAATTCCCGCTGCGGCGGTATTACCTTGCAGGTCGTGATCAGTCCCGGAAGCCGTCCATCGTCTCGACGACCGAGATGCCGACGTGTTCGCCGGTCACCACGATCTCGCCGCGGGCGATGACCTTGTTGTTGGCGAGAATCCAGGCAAGGTCGTCCACGCCGCTGTCCAGTTCGATCACCGCGCCACGGCCCATCTTCAGAAGCTGATGGATCGGCATGTTCGCGCGGCCCAGCACCACGGAGATGTCGACATCCACGTCGCCCAGCGCCTCGCCAATGGCGGCATCCTTGCTGGTGATGATCTGCGTGTTTTCGTCAATGCTCATGCGGGCTATGTAAGAGCATCAAGGTTAGCGGACTGTAAACGGCGGCGAGATGACTGTGGAATGGCGGCGGAGCGAGACGCCGGTGGCCTATCCGGACGCCGTCGCCTGGATGGAGGCGCGGGCCGCGGCCATCCGGGCGGGCGAGGCGCCGGAATGCGTGTGGCTGCTGGAGCATCCGCCGTTGTACACGGCCGGCACCTCGGCCAGGGCGGAGGACCTGCTGACGCCCGACCGGTTTCCCGTCTACCCGGCCGCCGCGGCGGCGAGTACACTTATCACGGACCGGGTCAGCGGGTGGCCTATGTGATGCTGGACCTGAAGGCGCGGCGTCCCGACGTTCGCGCCTTCGTCAAGGATCTGGAGCGCTGGATCATCGGATCGCTGGCCGAACTCGGCGTCGAGTCCGGCGTGCGCGAGGGGCGGATCGGCGTCTGGGTCGACATGCCGGACGGAACCGAGGCCAAGACCGCGGCGCTGGGCATCCGGCTCCGGCGCTGGGTCAGCTTCCACGGCATCTCGATCAACGTCGATCCGGATCTCAGCCATTTCGACGGCATCGTGCCCTGCGGAATCCGCGAACATGGCGTCACATCGCTGGCCGGCCTCGGCGTCCGCGCGACCATGGCGGACCTCGATGCGGCGCTGGAGCGGCAGTTCGGCGAGGTGTTCGGTTCCCCGGCCGTGAATGACGCCGGCCAGGTGCGGGCCGTCGGCTGACCGCCCGACGGTTTTCAGTCCGGCCTCGCCCGTTCGGGCATCGGAAAGTCACCCGCATCCGACTGCTCGAACTGAGGCAGATCCGGCTCGACCTCGTAGTAGCCGCCCTTGTCGGCGACGAAGATGTTGCCCTGCACCTTCAGATCGCGGCTGTCGTCCAGGGTCCCGGCGGCGATGGCGATATTGTCGCCCGTGTCGGAGCGCCAGAACAGGGTCGAGCCGCATTCCCGGCAGAACCCGCGGCCGGCGAAGTCGCTGGCCCGGTACCAGGCCAGGCCGCGATCCTCGAGAAGGTGGAAATCGTCGCGCCACGCATTCGCCGCCGCCATGAAATGTCCCGTCGTCTTGCGGCACTGGCCGCAATGGCAGTTGACGATATTGCGGATCGGTCCGTCGACGCGGTAACGGACCGCGCCGCACAGGCAGCTTCCGGTGTAGGTGTCGCTCATCATTCTCTCCCGCTCGCTCTGTTCCGCAAATGTTCGAATGGCGGGGCGGCGATGTCGAGCGAGAAAACCTTACGCGCTTGTTGGAATAACTTGGCCGTCAGCTGCCGAGCATGCGTTCGACCACCCGCTGCACGTCCAGTGCTTCCGGCACTGTGGCCAGCGCGTGCTCGCGGCCTTCGGTCATGGCCTTCAGCTTCTCGACCTGGCCGCGGAGCAGGATCGGTCGCATCTCCGCGTGGCTCGGGGCGCCGGGATTGGAGAGCCATTCGCCGGTCGCCTCGTCCAGCCGCTCTGCATAGGACCAGTCGCGCAGCCGGATGGCGCCGGTCGATCCCTGAAGCTGCCAGAGATTGTGGTCCGACAAGTCCGTGCCGCCGACTTCGCCGTTCACGGCGACAGGGATGCCGCCTGCCATCAGCTCCGCCTCGATGCGGGTCTCGGCGCCGTCGCCGTCCGGATAGACCGCACGGGCGTTCAGTACCTCGATGGGGCCGAGCAGGCGGCGGGTCAGGAACAGGAAGTGCGAGAGCACCTCGCGGGTGAAGCCGCCCTCGGCGCGCTTCGCAAGCCAGCTTGAGGCGTCCATCTGCCAGTCCCGCGGCCACTGCGAGAACCGGGCGGTGAGTTCCAGCGACTGGACGTCGCCGATCGCGCCTTCGTCCATCCAGGACTTCAACTGCGCCACCGACGGGGACGAGGCGAAGATGAAGTTCACCGCCGCCCGCGCGCCGCGGTCCCGCACCAGCGCCAGAAAGGCCTCCGAATCCTCGATGGAGACCGCGAGCGGCTTTTCGGTGAAGACCGCGCAGCCGGCGGCCATCGCTGCCCGTGCGTGCTCCAGATGCGTCAGGGGCGGGGAAGCGATGTAGATGCAGTCGCTGGCGCCGATCAGCGCCTCACGGTCCTGCGGCAGGGCCAGACCCGGAAACGCATCCGCCAGTTCGGCGCGGCGCGCTTCGGAGGGATCGAGCACACCGGAGATCTCGACGCCCAGGGCGGCGTTGTCGCGGACGACCCGGACAATCCGTTCCCCCATGATGCCGCAGCCGATGATCCCAAGTTTCATGTCGTTCTCCCCGTCACGGTCTCATGCGCCGAAAGCCTTTCCCGGCGCGTCGCCGATGTGCCAGACTCGGCGGCGAGGGTCCGTGATGGCACAGGACCGCTGGAACGCGAAGGGGAGAGCGCGTTGAATCTCGATTTTTCCGACGAACAGAAGCAGCTGCAGGACCACATCCGGCGCTTCCTGACCGACAAGTGCGGCTCCGATGTCGTGCGCAAGGTGCTGGACGGCGATGCGCCGTTCGACCGTGAGCTGCTGCAGGGACTGGGCGAGCTTGGCGTGCTCGGCGCGGCAATCCCGGAGGAATATGGCGGATCGGGCATGGGCCCGCTGGAGCTCTGCCTCGTCGCCGAGGAACTCGGCCGCGCCGTCGCACCGGCGCCGGTTTCGTCGTCGATCTACCTGGCCGCCGGCTTCCTGATGGAGGCGGGCAGCGAGGATCAGAAGAAGGCCTGGCTGCCGAAGATGTGCACCGGTGAGACCGTCGGCACCTTCGCCCATGCCGAGAAGCCCGGCCGTGTCACGCCGCGGACGGTCTCGGCATCGCTGGATGGCGGTCGGCTCAACGGAACCAAGATCGCGGTCAATGACGGCGCCGGCGCCGACATGGCCGTCGTCTCGGTGCGCGAGGGCGACGGTTTCGGGCTCTGCATCGTCGATCTGAACGGCGAGGGTGTGACCCGGGAAGCGATGGACAGCATCGATCCCAGCCGCAAGCAGGCGCGCCTCGTCTTCGACAATGCCCCGGCGGAGAAGCTCGATGCCGGCAATGCCGGGACCATCGAGGCGGTGTTCGACAAGGCGGCGATCTATATCGGCTTCGAACAGCTCGGCGGCGCGGACAAGGCGCTGGAAGCCGCAACCGAATACGCAAAGGAACGCATGGCCTTCGGACGGCAGATCGGCTCGTTCCAGGCAGTGAAGCACATGTGCGCCGACATGTACGTCTCGGCGACCCTGGCGCGGTCCAACGCCTATTGGGGCGCCTGGGCGGTGTCGACCGGCTCTTCCGATTTGTCCGTGGCGGCGGCGACCGTGCGCGTGGCCTCGACGCAGGCCTATCAGCACTGCGCCAGGAACAACATTCAGGTCCATGGCGGCATGGGTTTCACCTGGGCCTTCGACTGCCACCTGCATTACCGGCGATCCAACGCGCTGGCGCTCGCCATCGGTGCGCAGAGCCAGTGGGAAGACAGGCTGATCGAGCAGATGCGGCTGGCCAACGCCAGCGCGGCGGCCTGAACAGGGAGGCGACGAAATGGATTTCGACGATACCCCGGAAGAGGCGAAGTTCCGCCAGGACGTCCGCAACTGGATCGATGCCAACGCACCGCACCATCTGGACGAGCAGCTCGCCGAGGGCAGCCTGGACCGCGACCGGGTGGTCGAGGACGGCCGCGCCTGGATGATGAAGAAGGCCGAGGCCGGCTGGGCCTGCATGCACTGGCCGACCGAGTATGGCGGCATGGATGCGACGCCGATCCAGCGCGTGATCTGGAACCAGGAAGAGGGCATCTATTCGGCCCTGAACGCGCCCTTCGGCATCGGCCAGGGCATGTGCGGCCCGACGGTGATGGACTGGGCGCAGGAGCAGCACAAGCGCGACCGGCTGCCGAAGCTGGCCTCGGGCGAGGAGATCTGGTGCCAGCTGTTCTCGGAGCCTGCCGGCGGGTCGGATCTGGCGGGTCTCCGCACCAGCGCCAAGCCCGCCGATGACGGCTCGGGCGACTGGATCATCAACGGCCAGAAGATCTGGACATCGGGCGCGCACTATTCCGACTGGGGCCTGCTGATCACCCGGACCGACCCCAACGTGCAGAAGCACAAGGGTCTGACCATGTTCATACTGCGGATGGACCTGCCGGGCGTCGATATCCGTCCGATCAAACAGATCAACGGCGGCGCCAACTTCAACGAGGTCTTCTTCACCGACGTCCGCGTGCCCGACCACCAGCGCCTCGGCGATGTGGGGCAGGGCTGGCAGGTCTCGCTGACCACGCTGATGAACGAGCGCTTTTCCATCGGCGCGCGGCTGCAGACCGGCTTCCCCGAGTTCTTCGACTACTGCATGCAGGCGGAGATCGACGGCCAGCCGGCGATCGACGATCCGTCGCTGCGCTCGAAGCTGGCCAGCCTGGCGGTGCGCAACAGCGGTCTGAAATACACCGCCATGCGTTCCATCAGCGCCGTCTCCAAGGGCCAGACGCCCGGACCGGAGAACTCCATCGGCAAGCTGGTCGCAGCGCCCATGCTTCAGGAGATCGGCATGCTGGCCATGGATCTGCAGGCCGAGGCCGGCGCACTGCTGGACCACGACGCCGACGCCGACGGCAAGTTCCAGGGCATGATGATGTGGGCCCCGGGGCTCCGGATCGCCGGCGGCACGGACGAGGTGATGCGCAACATCATCGGCGAACGGGTGCTGGGCCTGCCGGGCGATATCCGCGTCGACAAGTCGGTGGCCTTCAACGAGATCCCGACCAGCGGCTCGCGCAAGTAGGCGGGGAGGAGCAGCCATGGATTTCGACGATACGCCCGAAGAGGCGGCGTACCGCGCGAAGGCGCGCGATTGGATCGCGGTCAACGCGCCGAAGGAGCTGAAAGCCGAACTGGACCTCGCCGGCTTCGGCGGCCCGTCGGTAACCAGCGTCAGCCCCATCGAAGCCGGCAAGGCCTGGCAGCGGAAGAAGTCGGATGCCGGCTGGGCCTGTCTGCACTGGCCGGTCGAGTACGGTGGCGCCGGCGCGACGCCGATGCAGCGCGTCATCTGGAGCCAGGAAGAGGGCGTCTACGGCAAGCTGTCCGGTCCGTTCCTGATCGGGCAGGGCATGTGCGGGCCGACGGTGATGGCCTGGGCCGGCGAAGAGCAGAAGCGCCGCCTGTTGCCGCCACTGGCTTCGGGCGAGGAGATCTGGTGCCAGCTCTTCTCGGAACCGGCCGGTGGTTCCGACCTGGCCGGGCTCAGGACCCGGGCGCAAAGGGCGGATGACGGCTCCGGCGACTGGATCGTCAACGGACAGAAGATCTGGACCTCGGGCGCGCATCACTCCCAGTGGGGCCTGCTGATCGCGCGTACCGATCCGACCGTGCCGAAGCACAAGGGCCTGACCATGTTCTTCCTGCGCATGGACAGCCCCGGCGTCGAGGTGCGGCCGATCAAGCAGGCCAATGGCGACGCCAATTTCAACGAGGTGTTCTTCACCGATGTCCGCATCCCCGACGACCAGCGCCTCGGCGCCGAGGGACAGGGCTGGCAGGTCTCGCTGACAACGCTGATGAACGAACGATTGTCGATTGGTTCAGGCATGCCAACGGGTTTTCCGGAACTCTTCGACTTCTGCATGAAGGCGGAACTGGACGGGCAGCCCGCCATCGACAGCGCCGCTGTGCGGTCGAGACTGGCGTCCTTCGCCGTCCGCGCCAGCGGTCTCAAATACACCGGCATGCGCGCGATCTCGGCGCTCTCGAAGGGCGACACGCCGGGGCCGGAAAATTCCATCGGCAAGCTGGTCGCCGGTTCGATGCTTCAGGAAGTGGCGATGTACGCGCTCGACCTGCAGGCCCAGGGCGGGGCCATTGCCGGCCCGGAGGCGGACGCGCTCGGCCGCTTCCAGGCCATGCTGCTGCGCTCTCCAGCGACGCGGATTGAGGGCGGATCCGACGAGATCCTGCGCAACATCATCGGTGAACGCGTGCTCGGCCTGCCGGGCGATATCCGCGTCGACAAGGCGGTCCCGTTCAACGAGATCCCGACCAGCGGCCGCGGGTAGGTGCGCCGCGCACTTCCATTTGCGGGCGTGCCCTGGACTTGATCCAGGGCCCATTCCGGAGCGGAGATGGCCGATCGGCGGCTGCGGAATCGCTCAGGAATGGGTCCCGGATCGGGGTCCGGGACACGCCGGTGTTTCTTGATTCAGGGGGACCATGATGAGCTTTCCGCTACCCAACAATTCCACAGATCTGAGCGGGCAGACTGCGATCGTCACCGGCGCATCGTCCGGTCTTGGCTACCGCTTTGCCAAGGTGCTGGCGTCCTGCGGCGCGAAGGTTGCGCTGACCGCCCGGCGCGTGGACAAGCTCGAGGCGCTCAAGGCCGAGATCGAAACCGCCGGCGGACAGGCCGAGGCGTTTCAGCTTGACGTTCAGGACGCCGACCAGCTCAAGGCCATCGTTCCCGCGGTCGAGGAGAAGCTCGGCCCGGTGACGATCCTGGTGAACAATGCCGGCATCCCGGACGCCCAGCGGGCGACGAAGATGTCGGTCGATCTGATCGACGCCGTGCTCGATACCAATGTCCGCGCGCCCTACATCCTCTCCTGCGAGGTGGCGCGCCGCCTGATCGACCTGAAGCAGCCGGGGCGCATCGTCAACATCGCCTCGGCGGCGGCCTTCAACTACCGAGGCCAGGGCGCGGCGCTCTATTCGATTTCAAAGGGCGCGGTGATCCGCATGACCGAGGCGCTCGCCGTCGAGTGGGCGCCGTTCAACATCAACGTCAACGCCATCGCGCCGGGCGCCTTCGCCTCGGAGATGATGGACGGCATGCTGGAGCGGATGGGCGACATCACCAAGGGCTTCCCCCGGAAGCGGCTCGGCCAGCCGGAGCAGATGGATTCGACCCTGCTCTTCTTCTGCTCGCCGTCCTCGGAATGCGTGACCGGCACCTATATCCGCATCGACGACGGCCAGCACCCGCGGTAGACGGACCTAGAGCAGCCCGTTCGATCTGAACGAGTAGGGTTCGTCCGCGCCGACCACCAGATGATCGTGCAGCACGACGCCGACGGCCTTCGCGGCGTCGCGGACCTGTTTGGTCATGTCGATGTCGGCCCGGCTGGGCGTCGGATCGCCCGAGGGGTGGTTGTGCACCATGATCAGGGCCGAGGCCTCCAGATGCAGGGCGCGCTTGACGATCTCGCGGGGATAGACCGGCGTATGATCGACCGTGCCCTTCTGCTGTACCTCGTCGGCGATCAGTACGTTCTTGCGGTCGAGGAAGAGGACGTGGAATTCCTCGGTCGTCTTGTAGCGCTTGGAGGCGTTGCAGTAGTCGATCAGCGCCTGCCATGACGACAGCACGTTGCGCTTCATGACCCTGGCGCGGGCCAGCCGCACGGCAGCCGCATCCAGCAGCTTGATCTGGGCGATGGCCGCATCGCCGACGCCGGGCACCTCCTTCAGCCGCTCGGGCGGCGCGGAAATGACGTGGGCGAAATCGCCGAATGTCTCGATCAGCTGCTTGGCGAGCGGCTTGGTGTCGCCGCGCGGGCTGGCGGCCCAGAGCGCCATCTCCAGCAGTTCGTAGTCCTGCAGGGCGTCCGGCCCGTGCGCGATCAGCTTCTCGCGCATGCGGCTGCGATGGCCGTGATAGTGGGGCTTCGCGGATCCCTCGGCCACGGCGTCCGCCGGGTCAGTAGGGGGGCTTGTGCAGCCCGGCCGGGGACTCTGTGAAGATCTCGTGGCCCGACTCGGTAACGCCGATGGAATGCTCGAACTGCGCCGACAGCGAGCGGTCGCGGGTGACCGCGGTCCAGCCGTCTTCCAGAATCTTCACCTGCCAGCTGCCGAGATTGATCATCGGCTCGATGGTGAAGAACATGCCGGCCTTCAACTCCATGCCCGCGCCGGCGGTCCCGTAGTGCAGCACGTTCGGCGCGTCGTGGAAGACCCTGCCCAGGCCGTGACCGCAGAAGTCGCGGACCACCGAGCAGCGCTCGCTCTCGGCATATTCCTGGATCGCCTGGCCGATGTCGCCCAGACGCGCGCCCGGGCGGACGACGGCAATCCCGCGCATCATCGCCTCGTAGGTCACGTCGACCAGACGGCGGGACTTCAGCTTCGGCTTGCCGACATGGAACATCCGGCTGGTGTCGCCATGCCAGCCGTTCAGGATGACGGTGACGTCGATGTTCATGATGTCGCCGTCCTTCAGCACCCGTTCGCCGGGAATGCCGTGGCAGACGACATGGTTGATCGAGGTGCAGATGGACTTCGGGAAGCCGCGGTAGTTCAGCGGCGCCGGAACCGCGCCGTGACCGGTGATGAACTCGTGGCAGATCCGGTCGAGTTCGCCCGTCGTCACGCCGGGCTTCACATGCTCGACGATCATGTCGAGGGCTTCCGCCGCCAGCCGTCCCGCCTTGCGCATGCCCTCGAAGCCTTCGGCGTCGTGCAGCTTGATCTGTCCGGTGTTGCGGACGGGGGCGTTGTCGGCGGCGATATAATTCATGAAGCGCTCAGTCGAAACTCACCGGAATGGGGTCCGCCGGATATAGGCCGGTGGCGGAAACCGCGCAAGTGTAGCAGATCGCCTCCACGCCCGCTGCAACCGCGCGTTTCAGGGTTTCCGCCCAGACCGGGTCGATGTCGGCGGCCGGGCGGAAGCGCTCGCCGTCGGGGCGGGGGCTGAGCAGGAACAACACGGCGCGGCCGCCCGTTTCGGCGACCCGGATCAGTTCTTCCAGATGTTTCGCGCCGCGTTTGGTCACCGAGTCCGGGAACTCCATCAGCCCCGGCGCGCGGGACATGGTCACCGACTTGATCTCGACATAGCAATCCGGGCGGGCCTCCGACTGCAGCAGCAGGTCGATGCGGGAGCCTTCGCCGTAGCGGACCTCCCGGCGGACGGTCTCGTAGCCGGCAAGTTCCGGGATCCGGCCGGCGGCGACGGCCGCCTCGGCGGCGCGGTTCGGGCGCTGGGTGTTGACGCAAACCGGGATGCCGCGGACCTCGATCAGCTCCATGGACCAGGCCAGCTTTCGCTTCGGATCGGCGGAATGGCTGAGCCACACGGACTGACCTTCGCCTTCGATGAGGCTCAGCATCGAACCGGGATTGGGGCAATGTGCCGTGACCATGCTGCCATCCGGCAGTTCGACGTCCGCGAGAAAGCGCTTGTAGCGCTTCAGCAGTCGACCCCCTGTCAATTTTCCTGGAAACTCCATACGCAAACCCGTAACCCTGAATTAACCCTTGCCTGCCTAAGATGCGGCAGTCCCATGCCTCCCGGAACCGACGACATGGCCATCGCCGAACAGAAAGACGATCTGCATTCGCCCCGAGCGACCGTTCTCGCCGACTGTCTCTCAAGCTTGGCCGTCATCCGCAAGGCCTCGCTTGCCGGCGAAGGCGCCGATGCCGGTGTTCGCATGCGCTGGTTGAAGCGTCTCCACACGCTGAAGGGGGCGACCGGCTTCATCGGCGCGGCCCGTCTGACCCGGGTGTTGCACCGTCTGGAATCCTTTCTGGCCGGACCTGGGAAATTCGATGCCGACGCTTTCGCGGTCACCATGGACGAGATCATGCTGATCCTCGACGGCATGAATCTGGAAGCCGAGGATCTTGGCGAGCCTGCGGTCTACCGCTTTGGCAGTTGCCTCTGGTGGGCCAACGAACTGGTGCAAAAGACCGCGGACCGCGAAGGCAAGCGGCTGTTCATGCTGGTGCAGGGCGGGGACCTGTTCGTGCCCTCCAGGGCTTATGAGGCGTTGAAGGTCGCGCTACCGCACCTTGCAGTGAACGCTGTCGTGCACGGCATCGAAGCGCCGGATGTGCGCAAGGCGGCCGGCAAGCCGGAGACCGGCCTCATCACCATTTCCGCCGAAGCCTGCAGCGACGGCCTTCAGGTCCGGTTCGCCGACAATGGCGGCGGGATTCCCGACGAAATTGTCGCGCGGGTCTTTCAGGACGGGTTCACGACGCAGAACGTGCCGACGGAACTGGCGGGACGCGGTGTCGGTCTGTCCGAGGCCCGCGACGCCGTCGAGGCGGCTGGCGGCCGGATCGTGCTCGAGACGTCGGCCGGTCTGGGCGCGTCGTTCACTCTCGATTTCCGGAAATAGACGAACCGGAGCTGTCTTCCGGCAACCGTTTGTAACGGCACGGCAGAAGTGACCGGCGGTCACTTGTCATCCGATTTCGGTCTCCTAACGTAAGCAGGGTCCAGTTACGGGACCGCAAAATCACGACAGGGGCCATCATGACTCGTTCGCTCACCGGCATGCTTTCAACCGTTGCCGTTGCAGCTCTGGTTGCCGGTTGCAGCCTGTTCACCAGCATTCCCGAACAGGTTTCGATCGCGGACCGCATCGCGCAGATGGAGACCGGCGGTCTGGACCTCGCCGAGCCGGTCGAGATCCGCTGGAACAGCCACATGGTGCCGTGGATCACGGCCGGGAACGACTCCGATGCGGCCTACGCGCTGGGCTATGTCCATGCCCATCTCCGCCTTGGCCAGATGGAGATCGCGCGGCGGCTGGCCTCGGGCCGTGTCGCCGAGATCGCCGGGCCGCTGGCCGCCGACATCGACGAGACCGTGCGTCTGATTGGCTATTACCGCGGGGCCGAGCAGAACTATCAGAAGCTGCCGCCGGCGACACGGGAGTGGCTGGACCGCTTTGCGGATGGCGTGAACGCCTATCTGGGGCGGATCGACGAACTGCCTCACGAGTACAAGCTGTTCGCCTTCAAGCCGGAGCCCTGGACTCCGGTCGATATCCTGGCCTTCGGCCGGCTGGCCGGATCCGACGTCAACTGGCTGACCTCGATCGGCATGCTGGCGCTGACGTCCCGGCCGGACTGGCCCGAGATTTGGCGCGAAGCCATGAACTTCAACGGTGGCGCGATCCGCAGCGTTGCCGAGGCCGACGGCGAGCGTGATGCCGCCGTCAAGCTGGCGGCGCTGCTCGACATGATCGGCGCGCATGCCCGCAGCGGCTCCAACGCCTGGGCCGTGAACGGCGCGCGGTCGGCGAGCGGCGCGCCGATGATGGCGACGGATCCGCATCTGGGCATCACCGCGCCCAACATCTGGCTGCTGGCGGGGCTGAAGACGCCGTCCTACGAGGTCGTCGGCATGATGCCGGCCGGAATGCCCATCTTCGGTCTGGGCCGTAACCGGGATCTGGCCTGGGGGGCGACCAACCTCCGGGCGCGCTCGTCGGACCTGATCGATGTGACCGCGATTCCGGAGTCCGAACTCCGGACCGAAACCGATGTGATCGTGAACCGCTTCGGCTTCGACCGCGAGGTGATTCGGCGCTATTCCCCCTGGGGCCCGTTGATCACGGACTCGCCGCTCGTGAACGATCCGCAGGAACGCCGCATCGCGCTGAAATGGATCGGGCACCAGTTCTCCGACGAACTGACCGCCTACATGGATGGCGCGCGGGCCTCGACCATCGCCGAGTTCCGCACGGCCTTCGACGACTACGCGATCCCGGGCCTGGCCTTCGTGCTGGCGACCGCGGATGGCGACATCGCCATCGGCACGGCGGCCAAGCTGCCGGACCGCCCGCTCGATTCCCCGAGAGACCTTGTGCTGGACCCGCCCGCCCCGGGCGAGGCGAATCCCTGGGACCGCATCTACACCGCTGGGCAGTTGCCCTGGATCGTCAATCCGGACGAGGGCTTCGTGGCGTCGGCCAACAATCCGACAGCGCCGTTCGAGGCGCCGATGACGCTGTTCGACACGCCGCCGGACCGCATCTCGGTCCTGAAGCGCGCACTGGCCGAGGCCCGTGATGTCGACAGGGACTACATGGCGGCGTTGCAGCGGAACACCCATTCCCCGTCTGCGATGGTCCTGCGAGACGCGATCCTTGACCTCGCCGAACGGGCGGACTTGCGTGATCAGGTGCCGCCGTCCATGGCCGATTGGGACGGGGATTACGAGATCGAGTCCCGCGGGGCCCTGGCCTTCGAGGCTTTCGTCGCGGCGCTGACGCCGAAGGTCTACGAGAAGCTTGGCGAGGAAGATGTGCTGGAGGTGATCGGCCGCTGGTCCTGGTTCCGGGTCAAGCTCGCTGCGGATCTCAGGCGTCTGGGGCCCAAGGATGCGGCTGACGCCGTCGCCCATGCCATTTCCGAATCCCGCGAGACCGTCGACGAGTTCGGCGAATGGGGCCGGATGCACCGTTTGCAGCTCCGGCATCCGCTGGCCAACGCGCCTGTCATCGGCGGCCGCTACGTGTTCGGCGACGTGCCGGGCGGCGGCTCCAACGAGACGGTGATGAAATCGGCCCACAATCCCACCGAGGAACGCCACCCGGCCTTCTATGGATCGCAGGCGCGCCAGATTTCCGACATGTCGGATCCTGACGCCAACTGGTTCGTCATTCTGGGCGGGCAGGATGGCTGGCTCAACGCCGAGGGTTTCACCGATCAGCTGCCGCTCTGGCAGCGCGGCGAGTACATCCGGATGCCGCTCAGCCGTGAGCGGGTCGAGGCCGAGTTCGAGCGGATCACCGTCTTGACGCCGAAGGGCTAGACAGCCGCCGAGTGCCGCCTTTCCTCCGGCGCCAGATAGGCATCGAAGGCCGCGGCGGCCACACGGGTCAGGATGCGGAAATTCGGATCGACGATCAGGCGGTCGCCAAAACGCCGCACGATCCCGTCCTCCTCCAGATCGCTTGTGTCGAAGTCAGGCTTCGGCAGGCGATGCCGGTGCGCCACCTGTCCGACATCGACGGTGAGGTCGCACATCAGCCGCTCGATGATGTCACGCCGCATCCGGTCCTCAGGTGTCAGCACGCGACCGCGGGCGACCGGCAATTCGCCGGCCTCGACAGAGCGCATCCAGTGCCTCAGATCCGGCGAGTTCTGGACATAGCCTTCCCTGAAGCTGCCGATGGCCGACGGACCCAAGCCGATGAGCATGTCCGAGGCGTCGGTCGTGTAGCCCTGGAAGTTGCGGCGCAGCTGGCCGTCGGATTGCGCGCGGCTCAGGTCGTCGTCGGTCCGTGCGAAGTGGTCGAGACCGATCTGTCGGTAGCCGCCCCATGCCAGGACGGACGCGATGGCCTCGGCCTGCTCCAGCCGCGCCTCAGGACCGGGCAGTTCCGCTTCCCTGATCTGGCGCTGATGCCGCTTCATCGATGGCACGTGCGCATAGCCGAAGGATGAGACCCGCCACGGATCGAGTTGGACGACGCGCGCCGCCGTGTCCGCCGCCGACTCGACTGTCTGTCCAGGCAAGCCGTAGAGGATGTCGGCATTCAGCCTGTCGATGCCGACGCCGCGCAGCCGCTCGACCGCGGTTTCGACCAGATCGAAGGGCTGCAGCCTGTTGATCCGAAGCTGGACGCGGACGTCGAAGGTCTGGATGCCCAGGCTGGCGCGGTTGACGCCGGACCGGGCATAGGCCTCGGCCAGTGGCACCGTCATCTGTCGCGGGTCGACCTCGACCGCGATTTCGGCACCGCTGTCGATGGAGAACCGCTGCCCGATACGATCCATCACCTGCTCGAACCGCCCCGGCGCGACGATGGACGGGCTGCCGCCGCCCCAGTGGATATGCTGCAGCCGCAGCCGGCCCGGTATCGACGCCGCGACCATGTCGATTTCGGCCAGCAGATTGTCGAGAAAGGCCTCGACCGGCTTGTCGTTCCGGGTCGCGCGGGCGTTGCAGCCGCAGTACCAGCACATCGTCCGGCACCATGGCACGTGGATGTAGAGAGAGGCGGGACGGCCGGGATCGATCTGCGCCAGCCAGTGCCGGTACTGATCCTCGTTGAAGTCGTTCCGGAAGTGCGGCGCGGTCGGATAGCTGGTGTAGCGCGGGATCAGCCGCTCGCTGTGACGGAGGATCAGATCGGTACGGGCCTGGGGCATCGTGACGGGCTCCTTTCGGTACTCCGCGAGAATGCCCGGCCAGGCGGAAAGCGCCTTGATTCAGATCAACGGTCAGGTCGCCTTCTTCGCCGCGTTCCAGTGCCGGTCCATCTCCTCAAGCGTAGCGTCCTGCGGTCGCTTGCCATCCCGTTCCAGGCCCGCCTCGACGGCACGGAAGCGCTTGGCGAAGCGATCGTTGGCGCCGCGGAGCGCGGCTTCAGGATCGATCTTCCGGAACCGCGCGAGATTGGTCACGGCGAACAGGAGATCGCCGATCTCCTCGGCCAGCCGGACATCGTCGCCCGCATCCAGTTCGGCCTGCACCTCGTCCAGTTCCTCGACGATCTTGCCGACAACCGGTCCGACATCCGGGAAATCGAAGCCGACCCGTGAAGCGCGTTTCTGCAGCTTCTCGGCTCTGGTGAGGGCGGGCAGGCCGAGCGCAACGCCGTCGAGCGCCGATTCCCGGCGGCCGTCCTGCTTCGCCTTCTCGGCCCGTTCGGCGGCCTTCTGCGCTTCCCAGTTCAGCGTCTGGGCGCCGGCGCTGTCGATCCCTTCCTGATTGCCGAAGACGTGGGGATGCCGCTTGATCATCTTGTCGGCGATGTGTCCGGCGACATCGTCATAGGCGAAGGCCCCGGCCTCCTCGGCCATGCGGCTGTGAAAGACGACCTGGAACAGCAGGTCGCCCAGTTCGCCCTTCAGATCGGAGAGATCCTCGCGCTGGATGGCGTCGGCGACCTCGTAGGCTTCCTCGATGGTGTAGGGCGCGATGGTCGCGAAGGTCTGTTCCACATCCCAGGGACAGCCGGTCTGCGGATCCCGGAGCCGCGCCATCACCTCCAGCAGGCGCGCGGTCTGGTCGCCTGCCGCCATCAGCCCAGTGCCCGGTCGAGTTCCGCAATCAGGTCCTCGATATCCTCGACACCCACCGACAGACGGATCAGCGTGTCCGAGATGCCGAGCTCGGCACGGATCTCCGGCGGCACCGAGGCGTGGGTCATGATCGCCGGATGCTCGATCAGGCTCTCGACGCCGCCGAGACTTTCGGCCAGGGCGAAGATCTCGCAGCGCTCAAGGAAGGTCCGGGCCTCGTCCAGCCCACCCTTGATGAAGGCCGTGACCATGCCGCCGAAGCCGTCCATCTGCCGCTTCGCCAGATCGTGTTGCGGATGGCTCGGCAGGCCGGGATAGACGACACGTTCGATGTTCGGATGCGCCTCCAGATGCTCGGCGATCGCCTGGGCCGAACGGCAATGCTGCCGCATCCTGAGCGCGAGGGTCTTCACGCCACGGAGTGCCATGAAGCTGTCGAATGGGCCCAGGATGGAGCCGACCGCGTTCTGCAGATAGTAGAGCCTGTCCTTCAGATCCGGATTCTCGCCGATGACGACGACGCCGCCGACCACATCGGAATGGCCGTTGATGTACTTGGTGATCGAGTGGACGACGATGTCGGCGCCATGCTCAAGCGGACGCTGGCAGAAGGGCGTGGCGAAGGTGTTGTCGCAGACCATCAGGATGCCGCGTGCTCTGGCGATGGCCGAGATGGCTTTCAGGTCGACCAGCTTGAGCAACGGGTTTGTCGGGCTCTCGACCCAGACCATCTTCGTCTCGGGCCGGATCGCGGCCTCGAACGCCGCCGGATCCGAAAGGTCGGCGAAGCTGAAATCCAGACCCGCGGAACGCTTGCGGACATTTTCGAACAGGCGATAGCTGCCGCCGTAGAGATCGTCCATCGCCACCACATGATCGCCGCTGGACAGCAGTTCCAGCACCGTGCCCATCGCGGCCATGCCGGAGGCGAAGGCGAGGCCGTGCGCGCCGCTTTCCAGATCCGCGACGCAGGCCTCGAACGCCTGCCGCGTCGGATTCTGGGTCCGGCTGTATTCATAGCCCTTGTGGACGCCCGGGCTCTCCTGGACATAGGTCGAGGTCGCGTAGATCGGCGTCATCACGGCGCCGGTCGTGGGGTCCGGGCGCTGTCCGGCGTGGATGGCGCGGGTCGAGAAGCCCTGCCTGTTCCTGCGGTCGGCCATGTCGTTCTCCCTGTTCCGTCGGGCCAGAAATAGTCGGCGTTGGCGGGCTGTCCAGCCTGCATCGCGGGGACCGTAACGGATTCACATACGTAAATCAGGACTTGCCAATGCCGCCCCGTCGGGGGCAGCGTTCGAACGCAGGAAAATATGTCCGGCGCTCCCGATTCCCGGGGCGGCCGGACCCAATAACACGACAGCCAGCCGGTTCACGGGCGGGACCGCTGCTGTACTGCGTTGAGAAGGTTGCAGCGAATGGCAACACATCGGGTCGTTTTCTTCCTGGTGCCCAATTTCTCGATGATTGCCTTTGCGTCGGCGCTGGAGCCCCTGCGCCTGACGAACCGCACGCTCGGCCTCACCGCCTATGAATGGACCGTGGTTTCGCTCGACGGCCAGCCGGTGACGGCCTCGAACGGCCTGGACGTCGGCGTCGACATGTCGCTGGATCATGCGCGCCAGCGGATGCTGGACGAGATCAAGCCCGAGATCATCCTGGTCTGCTCGGGCGTGAAGGTCGAAGCGTTCCGCAACGCCCAGTTCGATGGCTGGCTGCGCTCGATGCACCGCCACGGCATTGCCGTCGGCGGGCTGTGCACCGGCGCCTGGCTGCTGGCCCAGGCGGGCCTGCTGGAGGGCAAGCGCTGCTCGATTCACTGGGAGACGCTGCCGGCCTTTGCCGAGAAGTTTCCAATGGCCGAGGTCCATGCCGATCTCTGCGAGATCGACGACGAGATCTACACCTGCGCGGGCGGCACGGCGGCGCTGGACATGATGCTGCATCTGATCGAGGAGCACTTCGACCAGAACGTGGTCACCAAGGTCTGCGAATACTGCCTGATCGACCGCATCCGCAACCAGCGCGACCGGCAGCGTCTGCCGCTGCAGGCGCGCCTCGGGCTGCATCACGCCAAGCTGTTGCTGATCATCGAACTGATGGAGGCGAACGTCTCCGAACCGCTCTCGCTCTCGGAGATCTCCGAATATGTCGGGCTCTCGCGGCGGCAGGTTGAGCGGCTGTTCCGCCGCCATCTCGGACGCTCGCCCGCACGCTACTATCTGGAAATCCGCATCGACCGGGCGCGGCATCTGCTGCTGCAGTCGAACATGCCGATCGTCGATGTCGCCATCGCCTGCGGCTTCGTCTCGGCCTCGCACTTCTCCAAGTGTTATCGTGAGATGTACGGGCGCTCGCCGCAGATGGAGCGGGCGCAGTCGGAAGCCTTCGTCTAGCAGCGATCATCTGCGGGAGAACCTGCGAATGCCACGTCCGGAACCGAGCCTGAAACAGCCGGATACGGCGTTGGTCAGGCTGGGCCGCGTGATCTACTGGCTGACCTCTGGCCTGGCGGCAATCGGTCTTGTTCTGGCCGCTGTGCTCGCCGTGCTCGGAACCGGCGGCAACGATGCCTGGTTCTTCGCGATCGTGCTGGCCATCGCCGCAGCCGTCGTCTGGGGTATCGGCCGGGCGGTCCGGTATGTCCTGTCGGGCTACTGAATTCCCGTTCTGAATGCAGAAAGGGCCCCCGGGTCGCTCCGGAGGCCCCCCTGAAAGCCGTCAGGCTGGTCCGCGGTATCAGCCGCGCTTGTGGATCGGCACGTACTTGCGCTGTTCCGGGCCGGTGTAGAGCTGGCGCGGGCGGCCGATCTTCTGATGCGGGTCCTGGATCATCTCGTTCCACTGCGCCACCCAGCCGACGGTGCGGGCCAGGGCGAACAGCACGGTGAACATGTCCACCGGGAAACCCATCGCCTTGAGGATGATGCCGGAATAGAAGTCGACGTTCGGATAGAGCTTCTTCTCGACGAAGTAGGGGTCTTCCAGCGCCACCTTCTCCAGCTTCATGGCGATCTCCAGCAGCGGATCGTCCTTGATGCCGAGCAGGTCGAGGACCTCGTGGCAGGTCTGCTGCATCACCTTGGCGCGCGGATCGTAGTTCTTGTAGACCCGGTGGCCGAAGCCCATCAGGCGGAAGCTGTCGTTCTTGTCCTGCGCCTTCTTCACGAACTCGCCGACACGGTCGGCCGAGCCGATCTGCTCCAGCATCTTCAGCACCGCCTCGTTGGCGCCGCCATGGGCGGGACCCCAGAGGCTGGCGATGCCGGCCGCGATGCAGGCGAACGGGTTGGCGCCCGACGAGCCGGCGAGACGCACCGTCGAGGTGGAGGCGTTCTGCTCGTGATCGGCGTGCAGGATGAAGATGCGGTCCATCGCTTTCGCCAGCACCGGATCGACCCGGTAGGCCTCGGCGGGAACCGCGAACATCATGTCCAGGAAGCGCTCGGAGTAGGACAGGTCGTTCTTCGGATAGATGAACGGCTGGCCGATCGAGTACTTGTAGGCCCAGGCGGCAATGGTCGGCATCTTGGCGACCAGCCGGTAGGAGGCGACCATCCGCTGGTGCGGATCGTCGATGTCGGTGCTGTCATGGTAGAAGGCGCTCATCGCGCCGACCACGCCGACCATGATCGCCATGGGATGGGCGTCGCGCCGGAACCCGCGGAAGAAGTTGTTCATCTGGTCGTGCAGCATGGTGTGCTTGGTGACCGTGTCGACGAACTTGGCCTTCTCCTCCGCGTTCGGCAACTCGCCGTTCAGCAGCAGGTAGCAGACTTCCAGATAGTCCGAATGCTCGGCCAGCTCGTCGATCGGATAACCGCGGTGCAGCAGCACGCCGAGATCGCCGTCGATGAAGGTGATTTCCGACTGGCAGCTCGCGGTTGCGGTGAACCCCGGATCGTAGGTGAACAGCCCGGTGTCGCCGTAGAACTTGCGGATATCGACCACGTCCGGTCCGACGGTGCCGGAGAAGATGTCGACCTCCATCGTCTTGCCGCCATCGATCGAAATGGACGCCTTGCCGTTGGTTTTGGCCTCTTTCATTGAGATCCCCTTCCTGTTGCGTTGGCCGCGCCCGCAGTTGTGGCGTCGGCGGCATGCCCCTCTTGCGGCGGCATTATAGCCAAACCGGGGGCCGTGAAAATGACATGACGCACCCCTCAGGCCGCGTCGCGGATGCGGCCGAGCGCTTCTTCCCGTCCCAGTACCGCCAGCACATCGAAGATGCCCGGCGATACGTTCGTCCCGGTCAGGGCGGCCCTGAGAGGCTGCGCCACCTTGCCGAGCTTCAGTTCTTCGGCCTCCGCGTGGGCGCGGACGGCCTCTTCGAGCGATGCGGCGTCCCAGCCGTCCAGAGCGTCGAGCCGGGCGGCGAGCCGGTCCAGCATGGCGCGGGCGTCGCCGTCCAGCAGCTTCGTCGCTTTTTCGTCCGGTTCGAGCGGCCGCTGCCTGACAAGAAATCTAGCGCTTTCAGCCAGTTCGACAATGGTCTTCGCACGCTCTTTGAGACCCGCCATCAGGTCGCCGATGCGCTGGCGCGCGAGCGCATCAACGCTCTGGCCCGCGCTTTCCAGGCTGGCGCAGACCAGATCGGTCAGACGCCCGTCCTCGGCTTCACGGACGTAATGGCCGTTGAGATGCTCCAGCTTCTGGAAGTCGAAACGCGCCGCGCCCTTGCCGACATGGTCCAGGCTGAACCATTCGATCGCCTGTTCGGTGGAGAAGATCTCGTCGTCGCCATGCGACCAGCCGAGGCGGACCAGATAATTCCGCATGGCTTCGGGCAGGTAGCCCATGTCGCGATAGGCGTCGACGCCCAGCGCGCCGTGCCGCTTCGACAGCTTGGCGCCGTCCGGACCATGGATCAGGGGGATATGGGCGAAGGCCGGCACGTCCCAGCCCAGCGCCTTGTAGATCAGGCTCTGACGGGCCGCGTTCACCAGGTGGTCGTCGCCGCGGATGATGTGCGTCACCGCCATGTCGTGATCGTCGACCACCACGGAAAGCATGTAGGTCGGCGTTCCGTCGGCGCGCAGCAGGATCATGTCGTCCAGCTGGTCGTTGCGGAAGGTGACGGTGCCCTGCACCAGATCCTCGATCACCGTCTCGCCGGTCTGCGGCGCCTTCAGCCGGATGGCCGGTTTCACGCCCGCTGGCGCGTCCGCCGGATCGCGGTCGCGCCAGCGCCCGTCATAGCGGACCGGCTGTCCCGCGGCGCGCTGCTGTTCGCGCATCTCGGCGAGTTCCTCGGGGCTGGCGTAGCAGGGATAGGCGTGGCCGCCGTCGATCAGTCGCTGCACGACCTCGGCGTGGCGGGCCTGCCGGGAGAACTGGAAGACCGGTTCCTCGTCATGATCCAGGCCCAGCCAGGCGAGCCCGTCGAAGATCGCCTCGATCGCCTCGTCCGTCGACCGCTTGCGGTCGGTGTCCTCGATCCTCAGCAGATACTTGCCGCCATTGGCGCGGGCGAACAGCCAGTTGAACAGCGCGGTCCGTGCGCCGCCGATATGCAGGTAGCCGGTGGGCGAGGGGGCGAAACGGGTGACGACGCCGGGCTCTGCCATGCAAAAACGCTCCAGAAATCAGGGGAATGACGTAGCATCATGCGAGGAGGCGCTGATGTATCACATCCCCCGGCGGCTGACGAGACGGCTCGGGCCCGCAATGCTCGCCGGGCTGCGCGACCCCGCTGGCGCGGTGGTCCGGGCCCTTGCCGCCGAGGCGCACCGGGCCTTCTATGCCGCGCCGGTCCTGCTGGGCGCGGGGATCGGCGTCTACTTCGCCGTGCCTGCCGAGCCGCCGCTCTGGGCCGTGCTCGGCGCGCTGGCACTGAGCGGCTTCGCCTTCGCCATGCTGCGCGAGACAGTGCTGCGGCATGCGGCCCTCGCCGTGCTGATTGCCGCCACGGGGTTCTGTCTCGCTCTCCTGAGAACCGAGATGATCGCCGCGCCGGTGCTGCCTGCCCAGGTCGGCCCGGCGCCGCTGTCCGGCATCGTCACCGATATCGACAGGCGGCCCGAGGCCATGCGGGTGACGCTCCGGCCGGAGAGTTTCGGCGGCCTGCGCGCGGACGACCTGCCAGGCTTGTTGCGCATTTCGGTCCGGACCACGGATCGCCCCGTCTCGCCGGGTGACCGGATCAGCATGCTCGCCTCCGCCCAGCCGCCCTCGTCGCCGGCGGAGCCGGGAGCGTTCGATTTCCAGCGCTACGCCTATTACCGCGGTATCGGCGGTTATGGCTTCGCGCTGGGCGCCGCGGAGATCGACCCGGCGCCGCCGGGTTTCGCCGAGCGGTTCAACCGGTTCCGCGACCGGCTGGCCGTGCGCATCGCCGAAGCGGTCGGTCCGCCGTCGGGCGGCATCGCCGCGGCGCTGATCACCGGCGACCGCAGCCGCATCACCGAGGCGCAGGAACAGGCGCTGCGCGACAGCGGGCTGGCGCATCTGCTGGCAATCTCCGGGCTGCACATGGGGCTGGTGACCGGGTTCCTTTTCTTCGGCCTGCGGGCGGTGCTCGCCCTGTTCCCGTCGGTGGCGCTCCGGCGGCCGGTGAAGAAGTGGGCCGCGCTGGCGGCGCTGGCCGGCGGTCTCGGCTATCTGGTCATCACCGGCGGGTCCGTCACCACGGTCAGGGCCTATGTCATGGTAGCGCTGGTCATGCTGGCGGTGCTGGTCGACCGCCGGGCGATCTCGCTCCGGACTGTCGCCATCGCGGCGCTGCTGGTGCTGGCGGTGACGCCGGAATCGCTGGTCGAGCCCGGTTTCCAGATGTCCTTCGCCGCGGTCACCGCGCTCGTTGCCGCGTATGAGGCCTATGGCGACCGCTGGCGGGTTGCCGTGGGGCGGGGCAGCGTCCCGGCGCGCATCTGGCGCTATCTCGCCGGTGTCGGACTGACGACCCTGATCGCGGGCGTCGCGACCGGTCCTTTCGCCATTTACCATTTCGGACGCTTCGCCGATTACGGCCTGATCGCCAATCTGGCGGCGATCCCGCTGGTCGCCTTCTGGGTGATGCCGGCGGCGACGGTCAGCGCCCTGCTGATGCCGCTCGGGCTGGAAGGCCTGCCGCTCTGGGCGATGGGGCAGGGGATCGAACTCGTCATGGCCGTGGCAGACTTCGTCGCCGGCCTGCCCGGCGCGGTGCGGCTGGTGCCCGCCATGCCGGTCTGGGGCCTGCTGGCTGTCAGCCTGGGCGGACTCTGGCTCTGCCTGATGTCGAAGGCCTGGCGGTTCTGGGGACTGGCCGCGGTGGCCGCCGGCCTTTTTTCACCCTATCTGGCCGAGCGGCCGCTGGTCCGGGTCGATGCCGACGCGCGGATCGTCGGCGTCCGGACCGCGGATGGCGGGCTGATGCTTTCGTCGGACCGCCGGGAGAAGTTCACCGCCGACCAGTGGGTCGCCCGTGACGGGCTGGCCGCAGCCGGGCGCTGGCCGGGTTCGGGCGGTGTCAGCCTGGACGGGCGGCTCCGCTGTGATCTCGCAGGCTGCATTCTGCGCGTGGAGGGCTGGATGGTGGCGCTGCCGGCTTCGCCGGCGGCCATCGCAGAGGATTGCCGCCGCGCCGACATCGTCATCAGCCTGGAACCGGTCCGGGGCCGCTGCCCCTCGGCGCGGGTGATCGTCGACCGCTTCGACATTTGGCGCGACGGGGCGCATGCGGTCTGGCTCGACCCGGTGCGCGGGCCTGTGGTCCGCTCGGCCGACGGCGTCCGGGGCCAGCGGCGCTGGAACCCCGATCCGCCGCCGGCGCGGGATCAGTACTGGCGGAAGAGCGCCACCAGCCGGCCCTGAATCTTGACCTGGTCCTCGCGGTAGATGCGGGTCTCGTAGGAGGGATTCTCGGCCTCCAGCGCGATGGAGGCGCCCTTGCGGCGGATCCGCTTCAGGGTGACTTCCTCGCCCTCGACCAGCGCTACGACGATGGCGCCGTTCTCGGCGGTATCCGAGCGTTCGATCACCACCGTGTCGCCGTCCAGGATGCCGGCATTGATCATGGAATCGCCGGCGACCTCCAGGGCGTAGTGCTCGCCCCGGCCCAGCACGTGGGAAGGGATGTCGACATAATTGTTGTGGTCGCGCAGCGCCTCGATCGGCGTACCCGCGGCGATCTGGCCGAACAGCGGCAGGCTGACCATGTCGCCCATCGGCTGCGAGGGCGGCGGCGGGCTGGCGGCCGGGAAGTTGCGGTTGGAAACGATCTGCGGCTGGAAGCCGGTCTGCTTCTCGGCCATGGCGCTGCGGCCCTCGGGCGTCGCCGAGTCGGGCAGCTTGACCACCTCCAGGGCGCGGGCGCGGTGCGGCAGGCGGCGGATGAAGCCGCGCTCCTCCAGCGCCATGATCAGGCGGTGGATGCCCGACTTCGACTTCAGGTCCAGCGCTTCCTTCATCTCGTCGAAGGAGGGCGAGACGCCGTTCTCCTTCAGATAGTCGTGGATGTAGAGGAGGAGCTGCTGCTGCTTCCGGGTCAACATGGCGCTTCGCGTCCCTCGGTTAGTGAACGAATCGCCTTATGTTCTAAGAAAGTTCCCCTGAATCGTCAATAAATAGCGTCAGGCGAGGCCGTCGAGCGCGATATATTCGATTTCCGCGCCGGCCTTCGCTTCCGGCGCGTGGGCCGGGCGAATGGTCAGGGCGTCGGCTCGGGACATCACCGACAGCATCGAGGAATCCTGCCGCGAGAAGGGGAACAGCGTGACCGCGCCGTCGGCGCTGCGTTCGATGCGGCTGCGGAGGTAGTCCTCTCGACGGTCATTGGCCTTCAGGGCGGTACCGAGGCGGCCCTTCAGCACCGGCGGCGCGGGGTCCGCGAGGCCGAGCATCTGGCGGATGGCCGGCCGCAGGAAGATCACGCCGCAGACCAGCGAGGAGACCGGGTTGCCGGGCAGGCCGAGCAGCGGCACGCCGCCATAGCGGCCGAACATGAGCGGCTTGCCGGGCCGCATGGCGATGCGCCAGAAGTCGAGCCCGACGCCGCGGTCGGCCAGCACGTCCTGCACCAGATCATGATCGCCGACCGATGCGCCGCCCAGCGTGACCAGCATGTCCGCGCCCTTCGCCTGGGACGCGGCTTCCGCCAGCGCGCCGGGCTCGTCCGGGGCGATGCCGAGGTCGACAGGCTCGCCGCCGGCGAGGCGCACGATGCCGGCGACAGACAGCGAATTGGACGAGATGATCTGGTCGGGTCCCGGCTGCTCGCCCTGGCCGCACCAGTTCGTCGCCGGTCGAGAGCAGGGCGATCCGGGGGCGGCGGCGCACCCGGACCCAGGGCACGTTCATGGCCGCCAGCAGGCCAATATCACGCGGGGAGAGCAGGCGCCCCGCTTCCAGCCCGTCGTCGCCGGTCCGGAAATCGAGGCCGGCCGGTCGCACATAGGTGCCGGGGGTGACGCTCTCGATCGGGCGCACTTGGTCGCCCGCCACTTCGGCGTCTTCCTGGATCAGGATCGCGTCGGCGCCCGGGGGCAGGGGCGCGCCGGTGAAGATGCGCACAGTCTCGCCGGATCCGACCTCACCGTCGAAGCGCCGGCCGGCGGCGCTCTCGCCGATCAGCTTCAGCGGTGCGCTGCCGGGGGCGGTGTCCTCGGCGCGCAAGGCGTAGCCATCCATGGCCGACAGGTCACTGGGTGGCTGCGTCCGTCGCGCCGCCGTGCCTTTGGCCAGCACGCGGCCCAGGGCATGTTCAAGGCTCACCCATTCCGACGGGGTCTGGCCAAGCGCCGCGAGGATGCGGGCGCGGGCCTCGCCGACGGGCAGCAGGTCGCTCAAGAGGCCTCGAAGCGGCCCGACTTGCCGCCATCCTTCATCAGCAGGCGGACGCCGGTGATGACCATGTCCTTCTGCACGGCCTTGCACATGTCGTAGACCGTCAGCGCCGCGACCGAGGCGGCGGTCAGCGCCTCCATCTCGACGCCGGTCTTGCCGGTGACCTTGCAGGTCGCCTCGATGCGGATCGCGGGCGGATCGGTTTCGGGCGTCAGCTCCAGCTCGACATTGTTCAGGCCCAGCGGATGGCAGAGCGGGATCAGGTCCGGCGTCTTCTTGGCACCCATGATGCCGGCCAGCCGCGCCACGCCCAGCACGTCGCCCTTCTTCGACCGGCCCTCGACGATCAGGTCCAGGGTCTCGCGGTTCATCAGGATGCGGGCTTCGGCGGTGGCGGTGCGCTTCGTGACGTCCTTCTCGCCCACATCGACCATGCGGGCGCTGCCCTTGTCGTCGAAATGGGTGAAGCCGGACATGGTCAGGAGGCCGCCTGCAGGCCGGCGGGCTGCAGCAGGGTGCGCACCGCCTCGGCGACGTCGTCCTGGCGCATCAGGCTCTCGCCGATCAGGAAGCTGTGGCAGCCGGCGCGGGCCATCCGGTCCAGATCGGCGCGGCCGCCGAGACCGCTCTCGCTGACGGTGATCGCGCTCGCCGGCAGGGCGGCGGCGCAGGCCTCGGTGGTAGCAAGATCGACATCAAGAAGTCTTGAGATTTCGGTTGTTTACGCCGATCAATTCAGACTTCAGATGAGTCTTGGCGCGCTCCAGTTCCTCCAGATCGTGCACCTCGACCAGCACATCCATGCCGTAACCGAACGCAGCGGATTCCAGTTCCGCCGCCTGCGCGTCTGACAGCGCTGCCATGATCAGCAGGACGCAGTCGGCGCCGAGGCCGCGGCTTTCCGCGATCTGGTAGGGATCCAGCATGAAGTCCTTGCGCAGCACCGGGATCGTCACCGCGGTCCGGGCGGCGACCAGATAGGCGTCTGCGCCCTGGAAATAGGGCGCGTCGGTCAGCACCGAAAGACAGCTGGCGCCGCCGGCCTGATAGGCGCGGGCCAGCGACGGCGGATCGAAGTCCTCCCGGATCAGCCCCTTGGACGGCGAGGCCTTTTTGATTTCGGTGATCAGCCCGTAGCGGCCGGCATCCTGATGCGCCTTCAGCGCGGCCGCGAAACCGCGGGGCGCGTCCTGGGCCTTCGCCGCGGCCTCGACGGCGGCGAACGGCCGTTCGGCCTTGCAGCGGGCGATGTGGTCGCGCTTGTCGTCGCAGATCCTGTCGAGGACGGTGCCCATCAGCTTTCCGGCGCTTCGTTGGTGATGCGGGCGAGCTTCGACAGTGTGCGGGCGGCGGCGCCATTGTCCAGCACCGCGGCAGCCATCTCCGCGCCTTCCTTCAGGTCGGCGGCCCGGTCGGCGACGATGAGGCCGGCGGCGGCGTTCAGCAGGACGATGTCGCGGAAGGCGTTCTTCGCGCCGTTCAGCACCGCATCCAGGGCTGCCGCATTCTGCTCCGGCGCGCCGCCCTTCAACTCGTCGGGGCTGGCCTCCGGCAGTCCGGCGTCGGCGGGCGAGACCTCGAACGTGCGGACCTCGCCATTTGCCAGCTCGGCGACGAAGGAGGGGCCGGTCGTGGTCAGCTCGTCCATGCCGTCGGAGCCGTGCACGACCCAGACCTTCTCGCCGCCCAGCGCCTTCTGCACATGCGCCAGCGGCTCGACCCACTGCTTCGCGAAGACGCCCATCAACTGGCGTTTCGCCCCGGCCGGGTTCGACAGCGGCCCCAGCAGGTTGAAGATCGTGCGGGTCCCCAGCTCGACGCGGGTCGGGCCGACATGGCGCATCGCGCCGTGGTGCCGGGGCGCCATCAGGAAGCCGATCCCGGCCTCGTTCAGCGACCGCTCGATCAGCGGGAACGGGCAGTCGATATTGACGCCCAGCGCGCCCAGCACGTCGGCGGCGCCGGTCTTCGACGACAGCGCGCGGTTGCCGTGCTTGGCCACCGGCACGCCGCTCGCCGCGAGAACCAGGGCGGCCGCGGTGGAGACGTTCCATGTGCCCTTGGCGTCGCCTCCGGTGCCGCAGGTATCGATGGCCCCCGCCGGCGCCCTGACCGATTCGGCGCGGGCGCGCATGGCCATCGCGCCACCGGTGATCTCATCGACGGTCTCGCCGCGGACCCGAAGCCCCATCAGGAAGGCGCCCATCTGGGAAGGTGTGGCGTTGCCGGACATCATGATGTCGAAGGCCGTCTTCGCCGCATCGACCGGCAGGCGCTCGCCCTCGGCAACGCGTCCGATCAGCGCCTTGAAGGTGTCCATGTCATTCATTGCAGCACTCCGGCGAGCTTCAGGAAGTTGCCGAGAAGCGCGTGCCCGTGCTCGGAGGCGATGCTCTCAGGGTGGAACTGGACGCCGTAGACGGGCCGGTCGCGGTGCCGGAGGCCCATGATGTGCCCGTCGTCGGTCTCGGCGGTGATCAGCAGGTGATCGGGCAGCGACTCGCGTTCCACGGCCAGAGAATGGTAGCGGGTGGCGCGGAAGCGGTCGGGCAGGCCCTGGAAGACGCCGTCGCCCTCGTGGTGCACCTCGGAGGTCTTGCCGTGCATCAGTTCGCTGGCCAGCACGACCTTGCCGCCATAGGCCTGACCGATGGACTGATGCCCCAGGCAGACCCCGAACACCGGCAGGTCCGCCGGCGCCTTTTCCAGCAATTCCAGTGAGATGCCGGCACTTTCCGGACGCCCCGGGCCGGGCGACAGCACGATGGCCTGGGGCTTCATCGCCAGCGCCTCGGCGACCGTCAGCACGTCGTTGCGCTTGACCACGATCTCCGCGCCCAGCTCGCCCATGAAGTGGACGAGATTGTAGGTGAAGCTGTCATAGTTATCGATCAGCAGGATCATCGGCCGGGCGCTCGTCCTGAAAGGGGCTTGAAGTGCGGCGGCAACAAATCAGTGCGCCCGCGAACCGTCAAGCAGGACATGGCCGTTGCAGCCGTTTGCATCGGGGCGGTGCAGCGTCTATCTAGACGGGCGATTTCACCGTAGCGACGGGCGGACAGTACGTGAGCGACGATCTTATTTTCCGCGAGGTGGACGAGGATGTCCGCCGCGAAAAGATGGAAACGATGTGGAAGCGCTACGGCGGCATGGCGGCCGGCGTGGCGGTGCTCATCATTGCGGCCGTCGCGGGATCGGTCATCTGGAAGGACATGCAGCAGTCCGAGCGCGAGGAGCAGGGCGCCCGCTTCGAGCAGGGCATGAACCTGCTGGCGGCGGATCAGTTCGCCGATGCGGCCGCCGCCTTCGAGTCGCTGGCGGTCGATGGCAATGAAGGTTACCGCCTGCTGGCGGCGCTGCAGGCGGCCGATGCGCGGGCGAAGGCCGGCGACGGCAGCGCGGCGCTGGCGGCCTATGACCGTTTGCTCGAGGGCGATGCCGGCGGTGAGCGCTATGACGATCTGATCCGCATGAAGGCGGCGCTGCTGGCGCTCGAGGTCGAGAGCGCCGACGGCGCCATTGCGCGCCTGGGCAGCGTGCCCGACGCCGAGGGACCCTTCCGCACCGCAGCGCGCGAGATCCGCGCTTCCGCGCTGCTGGCGAAGGGCGACCGCGATGGCGCCATCGCCGAACTGAAGGCGATCGCCGAGGACGCGGCCGCGACGCCCGCCCAGCGCGACCGCGTGAACCGTTTCCTGCTCTCTCTCGGGGGCTGACGTCATTGGCCGCATTTCGACTGGCAGCTTCCCTGACCCTCATGGGCCTCCTGCTCGGCGGGTGTGACACGGTCAATGGCTGGTTCACGTCCGAGAAGCAGCCGCTTCCCGGCGAACGCATCTCCGTCCTGGCGCTCGACAGCAAGCTGGAGCCCGACGAGTCCGTGCAGGACCTGACCGTGGCCCTGCCTGCGCCCTATGTGAATGCCGAATGGCCGCAGGCCGGCGGATCGACGGCGGCGGTCATGCAGCATCCCTCGCTTTCCGAAACCATCCGGCAGGTCTGGAGCGTCGATATAGGCGCCGGCGGGGGCGGTGAGGAAAAGATCGTCGCCCGGCCCGTGGCCGCCGGCGGCTTCATCTACACCATGGACGCCCGCGCCCTGGTCACGGCCTGGGATCAGGAGACCGGCGCCGAGCGCTGGCAGGTCGGCTTTGCCCGCCGCGGCGAGGAGCTTGGCGAAATCGGGGGCGGTCTGGCCGTCGGCAGCGGCGTGCTCGTCGCCACGACGCCCTATGGCGAGGTCTACGCGATCGATCCCAGGACGGGCGAATATTTCTGGCGCATCGACGTCGACGGACCCATCCGCGGCGCACCGCTGGTCGCGAACGACCGTGTCTACGTTCTGGCGACCGAGAACCGGCTGATTGCGTATGACCTGCGCAACGGCGAGGAGATCTGGCAGCATCAGGGCCTGCTCGAGACTGCGGAACTGATGGGCGCTCCGGCGCCGACCGCGGCGGGGCCGTTCGTGCTGGCGCCCTATTCGTCAGGCGAGGTCTATGCGCTCCGCGCGGATACCGGCCAGTCGATCTGGTCGGACCAGCTGGTCCGCGCCCGCCGCATCACCCCGCTGGGCTCGATCAATGACATCAACGGCATGCCGGTGATCGACGAGGAACGTGTCTACGTTGTCAGCCAGGGCGGATATCTTGCGGCGCTGGACCTGCGGCGTGGCAACCGGGTCTGGGATCAGGAGCTTGCTGGAAGCGAGACGCCGTGGCTCTCGGGCGATTTCCTCTATTTGGTCACGTCGGAGGCCGAACTGGTCTGCGTCTCGACACTTGACGGCGGCGTCCGCTGGGTGACGCAGATGCCGAAGTTCGAGAACAACGAGGACCGCGGGAACCGCGTCATCTGGGTGGGACCTGTGCTGGCAGGGGACCGCCTGATCCTGGGCAGCAGCCAGGGGCAGGTTCACACCCTTTCGCCCTATGACGGGCGCGCGCTCGGCCGGATCGATGTCGGTGCGGGTGTCTCCGTGCCGCCGATCGTGGTCGACAACACGCTCTACATCGTCACCGACGACGCCGAACTGATCGCCTTCCGCTGAAGGACCGCGCGTGAGCCTTACCGTTGCCATTCTGGGCCGACCCAATGTCGGCAAGTCGACGCTGTTCAACCGGCTGGTGGGCAAGCGCATGGCGCTGGTCGACGACCTGCCGGGCGTGACCCGCGACCGCCGCGAGGGCGAGGGGCGTATCGGGACGCTGCAGTTCCGCGTCATCGACACGGCCGGGCTGGAAGAAGCTTTCGACGACAGCCTCGAGGCCCGCATGCGCCGCCAGACGGAAGCCGCGCTGGCCGAGGCGGATGTGGCGCTGATGCTGATCGACGCCCGCGCCGGCGTGACGCCCCTGGACAAGCATTTCGCGGGCTGGCTGCGCGAACAGCCGACGCCGGTGATCGTCTGCGCCAACAAGTGCGAGGGCAAGGCGGGCGAGGCCGGGCGGCTGGAGGCCTTCGAACTCGGTCTGGGCGAACCCCTCGGAATTTCCGCCGAACATGGTGAGGGGCTGATCGACATGGCCGACGCCATCATCGCGGCTGTGCCGGAGGGCGGCAGGTCCACAGACGGTGAGGCGGAGACCGTGAAGCCGCTGATGCTGGCCGTGGTCGGGCGTCCGAATGCCGGAAAGTCGACGCTGATCAACCGCCTGATCGGCCAGGACCGGCTGCTGACAGGGCCCGAGGCCGGGATCACACGCGATTCCATCTCGATCAACTGGACGTGGCGCGACCGTGCCATCCGCCTGTTCGACACCGCCGGCATGCGCCGCCGGGCGAAGGTCGAGCAGAAACTGGAAAAGTTGGCCGTCGCGGACGGCCGCCGCGCACTGGACTTCGCCGAGGTCGTCATACTGCTGGTCGATGCGATGCAGGCGCTGGAGAAGCAGGACCTGGCGATCGCGCGCCAGACCCTGGACGAGGGCCGGGCGCTCGTCATCGCCATCAACAAGTGGGATCTGGTCGAAGACGGGGCCGAGGTGCTGTCCGGCGTCCGCTACCGGCTGGAGCATCAACTGGCCCAGGCCCGCGGCGTCCCCATCGTGACGCTCTCGGCGGTCACCGGACGTGGCATCGACCGCCTGATGCCGGCGGTGCTGAAGGCCGAAGAAGCCTGGAACCTCCGGGTTCCCACGGCGAGGCTCAACGCGTGGCTGGAAGAGATGACGGCCCGGCATCCGCCGCCGCTGGTCGGCGGCCGCCGTTTCCGCATCCGCTACATCACCCAGGCCAAGGCCCGCCCGCCCACCTTCGCGCTGTTCACCTCGTCCGGCGGCTCGCTGCCTGAAAGCTACGAACGCTATCTCGTGAACGGGCTGCGGGACACATTCGGGCTGAAAGGCGTGCCGGTCCGCATTAACCTGCGCAAGAGCAACAATCCCTACGAAGGAAAGGCGCAGCGCCGCAGATGAGCGTCACCGACAGCGAGCGGCCCGTCTTCCGTCACCGCGGCCCCGAGCGGCGGCTGGGTCTGGTCGAGAGCCTGCGGGTCATGCAGGACAATGTGGTCGATCTCTACCCGCCCTACATCTTCGACAAGGACTGGTCGGTCCGCCGTTTCGCCTTCCAGACCTTCATCATTCTGAACCGCCCGGACCTGATCAAGGAGATGCTGGTCGACAAGACCGACATCTACTCAAAAGGTCGCCTCAACCGCCAGATTCTGGGGCCGGCCCTTGGCAACGGGCTGCTGACGTCCGAAGGCGATTTCTGGAAACGGCAGCGCCGCATCGCCGCGCCGGCGTTCCACTTCCGCAAGCTGCAGGTGCTGGCCGACATCATGGTCGACTGCGCCGAAGCGCTGAACGAGCGCTGGGAAGAACACGCCGACACCGATCGTCATGTCGACATCGCCCACGAGATGATGCGGATGACCATGGAGATCGTGGCGCGGACGCTGTTCTCCTCCGACATCGTGCGCGACATCGACCGGCTGGGCGACGCCATCGGCATCCTGATCGGAAATCTGGGCCGGCTCTCGACGATCGACCTGCTCGGCCTGCCCGAGTGGATGCCGCGGTTCCGCGATCCCCGGGTCAAGGAGGCGCTCCGCACGTTGGATGAGATGATCCTCGGGATGATCGAGAACCGCCGCGGCGAAGGCGAGGGCGCGCGCGAGGACCTGCTGCAGATGCTGCTGGACGCCCGGGATCCGGAGAACGGGGAAGGCATGTCCGACAGGCAGCTTCGCGACGAGGTGCTGACCCTGTTCGCCGCCGGTCACGAGACCACGGCGCAGGCTCTGACCTGGGCGTTCTATCTGCTGTCGCAGCATCCGGAGGAAGAGGCGAAGTTTCACGCGGAGCTGGATGCTGAACTCGGCGACCGCCGGCAGGGCTTCGACGACATCCGCGACCTGCAGCGGACGCGGATGATCTTCGAGGAGACGCTGAGGCTCTTCCCGCCGGCCTTCTCCATCAGCCGCACGGCCGAGAAGGCCGACCGTCTTGGGGGCGAACTGGCCGTGCCCAAGGGCGCCATCGTCTCCGCGTCCCCCTACATCACGCACCGCAATCCCAAGCTCTGGCCGAATTCGGAACTGTTCGATCCGGAACGTTTCGCCGATCACGAGGTCCACGGGCGTCACAAGCACGCCTATTTTCCCTTCGGCGCCGGCCAGCGCATCTGCATCGGATCGGGCTTCGCCCAGATCGAGGGACAGCTGGCTCTGGCGGTGATCGGGCGGAAATACCGTCTGCGTCTGAAGCAGGGCCACCCTGTGCACCCGCAGGGACGCGTGACGTTGCGCCCGCGCTTCGGTATGAGAATGCGGATCGAGAAAAGATAGACGGCATTCACTTCGGGGGAGGGAGACAATGTCGGGAGTGCTCAGCGGCTACCGGGTTCTGGATTTCGGCCGTTACATCGCAGGACCTTACTGCGCCACACTGTTGGCGGAATTCGGTGCGGACGTGATCCGCATCGAGAAGCTGGCCGGGTCCGAGGACCGCTGGACCACGCCGGTCAACGATGACGGCATCGGTGCCCTGTTCCTGCAGATCAACCGCAACAAGCGCGGCATGACGCTCAATCCGATGAAGCCGGAAGGCCAGGAGATCGTGCGCAAGCTGGTGGCCACGGCGGATGTCGTCGTCGCCAACCTGCCGCCACAGGGCCTGAAGGCGATGAAGCTGGATCTGGAGAGCCTGCGCGAGGTCAAGCCGGACATCATCCTGACCACAGGTTCGGCCTATGGCCATGGCGGCCCCTACAGCGACCGTGTCGGCTTCGACGGCATCGGACAGGTCATGTCGGGATCGACATACATGTCCGGCTCCGAAGAGCAGCCGGTTAAGTTTGCGGGTCCGTGGGTGGATTTCACCACGGCCATGTCGTCGGCCATCGGCACGCTGGTTGCGCTGATGCACCGCGACAAGACCGGCCAGGGGCAGATGGTCGAGGCTGCGCTGGTGCGCTCGGCGCTGACCATCGGCAACGCCACGCTGATCGAGCAGGCGATCACCGGCATCGGCCAGCAAGCCGACCATGAACCGCGGCCAGACCGCGGGTCCCTCCGATATAATCCCGACCAAGGATGGCTGGATCATCGTGCAGGTGATCGGCGCGCCGCTGTTCAAGCGCTGGTGCGAGATGGTTGGCCGGCCGGAGCTGGTCGACGATCCACGCTTCAAGGACGATCTGGCGCGCGGCGACAATGGCGAGATTCTCTGCGACATCGCCCGCGAGCACGCGAAGGACAAGACCACCGACGAGGTGCTGAAGCTCTATGCCGCCGCCTCGGTGCCGTCGAGCGCGCTGCTCAGCCCGCAGCAGGCGCTGGACGATCCGCACATCCAGGCCATGGGCTTCCTGCAGGATGTCGACTACCCGAACCTGCCGAAGCCGGCGCCGGTCGCGTCGGCGCCGATCAACCTCTCGGAAACACCCGGCGGCATCCGCCACCGCGCTCCGACGCTGGGCGAGCACACCGACGAGATCATGGCCGAACTCGGCTACGACGCCGCGTCGCTGGCCGATCTGCGCGAGAAGCGGGTGATCTGAAACATCTCTGTCGCCCCCGGGTCTGACCCGGGGGCCTCAGGGTCAATGCAGACCGCCGCATCGATCATTGCGGCGATGGCCGCTCCGCCTGCCCGCAGATCCCCTTCAGCGCCTGCCATTCGGCGTCCGTGAGGATGCGCCCCTCGCCCTGACTCTCGGCGCGGATGGTGGCGGCGCGTTCGCCGGAGGCGGGGTGGCTGACCAGATAGCGGAAGGCGCCGGCCTCGTCCTCGCCTTCGTCGCCGTGATCGGGCGCGCGCTCGAAAAAGGCGGCCATGCCGCCGGCGGTGACGCCGATCCGGTTCAGGGTCTCGATGGCGTAACCGTCGGCTTCCCGTTCGGCATCGCGGTTGTAGGACTGCGAGACGAGGATCGTGCCGGCGGTCCGGCCGATCGAGCCGAACTCGCCCGGCGTCACGATGCTGATCAGGGCGTCGATGGCCTGGCCCTGCAGCAGCCGCTGCATGCCGTGGCGGTACTGCGCGTGGCCGATCTCATGCGCAATCACGCCGGCAACCTCCTCGGCGCTCTCCGCCTCCTTCAGCAGTTCCTCGAAGACGATCACCGTCCCGCCGGGCAGGGCCAGGGCGTTGACGATGTCGACCGGCGCGACGCGGACATCGACCGGAATGCGCAGTTCGCGGCCGTCGATCAGTTTCGCGGTCATCTTTTCCAGCGCGGCGAGCCCTTCAGGCTCTTCGCAGCGATCTCCCGCCTTCTCGAAGAACGCGGTCAGCGTGCCCATGGTCTCCTCGCCAAGTTCCTTCTCGTAGGAGAGCGGGACAAGGGCCACCGCCAACGTTGTGAGCGCGGGCAGGCTGAAGAAGATCAGCGCGATCACGCCGATGGTCGCGCCGCCGATCATGGCGACGCGCCGCAGGTCGAGACCCAGCCGGTCCCGCGACTTCGCCATCACCCCGGGCATCAGCGATTTCAGCTCGGTATCCGCCACCACGCTGTCGAAGACCAGCCGCGCCTCGCCATAACTGTCATGGGCCATGCGTGGGACGCCGCCGACCCGCTCGACCAGAAGCAGGCCCGATACCGGCCAGACATGGTGTTTGCCGTCGGCGTCGAAGCTCAGCCCGTCGGCGGTCGCCTGCACCTGGACGCGATGCTCCCTGGCTGTGACGCCATCTGTGTAGCGGGCGGAAAGCGGTGTGGACACGATCAGGCCTCGCCGAAACCGGCGTCGAAGACCATGCCGAAGCCCTCGCCCTGGCGCATGCGGGCGATCTCGGCCTGGCGGATGCTGCCGACGTCGATGGTCCCGGTCACGGTCGTGGCCTGCACCCGCGCCTTCCAGAGGCCGTGCACGATGATGATGTTGCGCACGAAGCCGAAGGCGATGAAGGCGAGGAAAGCCAGCACGAAAGGCCCCGCCGGTCCGAGGACGACCACCAGAAACACCCCGGGAATGCCGACGATCACCGCCGTCAGCAGAACGGCCCGGACATAGGCGGACAGGAAACTCTGCCATCGGATGGCCCCGTGAAACCGGAGGTCCTCCAGCGAGATGCCGCTGACGTTGACATTGAACAGCCGAGCCCGGAAGACGGCATAGGCGACGAACAGCAAGATGTAGGCGACCGGCAGGGTGATTCCGGCCGCCATCCAGATCCAGTTGCTCTCGCCTTCCTGGAACATGCCCTTCAGAGGATTTTCGCCCTGCAGCGCCGCGAGGATGCCGAAGGTCGCCAGGCCCGCGAACGGAATGACGATGGCCAGCAGGCCGATCAGCCAGACGGGTAGCCACCCCTTCAGAAGGTCGCGCGCCGACGCCCTGAAACGGAACTGGCGGTCGCCGACGTAGCTCTGGTTGTAGGCGTAGCCTTCTGTGCTGATCAGCAGCCAGGGATAGGCGAGTCCCAGTGTGGCAAGAGTTCAGCGCCGCGCGCGGAATGGCGAGCTTCAGGAGGGTTCCACGCCGGCCGCCCTGCCGCAGCCGGATGCCACGCCACGACGTCATCGCCAGCCAGTAGCGGCGCACGGACCAGGTGATGTAGGCGAAGAATGTCAGATAGACGATCATGAACAGGATCGTGCCGATGCCGCCGATGATCATGGCGGTGGTGCTGGGTTCCTCGCCGAACGCCCGCTGGATCAGCAGGCCCTGGACCTGATCGTTCACCAGATTGATGATCGAGAAGATCACCGTGATGATGATGAAGCCGAGGAAGATCTGGCCGCCAGTGCCGTGATACTCCAGCGGCGAGCCGTTCACCCTGGTGTGCGACCAGAGATATTTCCGGATCCGCGTCCGGCCCCAGAAGGAATAGATGCCCAGCGTGATCAGGCTCAGGAACGCGTTGGTCAGCGCCAGCCGGCCGATATCCTGCCAGCGGCCCTCATAGGACAGCGAAACGGTTTCAGGACCCTGTTCGGGCGGTTCGGTGTCCGGGACGGTCGGCGGACGGGGCGGCGCATCCGGATCCTGCTGGATCATGCCGTTCGACAAATCGGGGCCGTCGTCATCCGTCATCGAACGGGTCTGCCATGCTGTACCGAACCGAGGGCAACCATGCCGGGAAGCGGGTGGAAGGTTCAACCCCGTAACCGTCTCGCATTCGGCTCCGCGCGCGCTATTCTCTCGCCCGACGCTGAGGGAGGCCGACATGAACGACCACACGCCGCGGCATGGCCGCAACGAACCGTCGTCGATGTTCTTCTGGCCCACCGCCGACCGTCCGGTCGCGGTGAAGGGCGACGGGATCTACATCTGGGACGATGACGGACGGCGCTATGTCGACGCATCCTGCGGACCGCAGACCACCAATATCGGCCACAACAACCGCGCCGTGGTCGAGGCCATGCGGGCGCAGATGGACGACATCTGCTTCGCCTTCCGCAGCCATTTCAAGAACGGCCCGGCGGAGCGGCTGGCCGACCGGCTGGCCGTACTTGGGGCGCCCAAAGGGCTGACGCGTGCCTTCTTCTGCTCCGGCGGTTCCGAGGCCGTGGAGGGCGCGATCAAGCTGGCGCGCCAGTACGCCATCGCGAAGGGCGAGGCCACCCGCTACAAGATCATCTCCCGGCTGCCCTCCTATCACGGCTCGACGCTGGGCGCGCTCTCGCTCACCGGCGATCCGCAGATGTTCGCGCCCTTCGCGCCGATGATGCAGACCCAGCCGAAGATCCCCGCGCCCTTCGTCGTGGAACGGCCAGAGCACGAGAGCGAGGACGAGGCCGCACTCCGCTACGCCAACATGCTGGAAGACCAGATCATTGCTCAGGGGCCGTCCACGGTGCTCGCCTTCATCGTCGAGCCGATCGGCGGCGCGGCGACCGGGGCGCTGACCCCGCCGGATGTCTACTACGCCCGGGTTCGGGAAATCTGCGACCGCTACGGGCTGCTGCTGATCTATGACGAGGTGATGTGCGGCTCCGGGCGGACGGGAAGGTATCTCGCGGGCGAACACTGGCTGGCGAACCCGGACATTGTCGCCATGGCCAAGGGGCTCGCCGCCGGCTACGTGCCGCTGGGCGCGGTGATGGCGCGCGGCGACATCGTCCAGACCGTCGAGGACGCCGGCGGCTACGCACACGGCCATACCTATTCGGCCGGGCCGCTTGCCTGCGCCGCGGGGCTGGCGGTGCTCGACGTGCTGATGGACAACGACCTTGTCGCCAATGCGGCCGAAAAGGGCGCTGTCCTGAAGGCCAGGCTGGAGGGCCTGATGGACGAGTTTCCCTTCATCGGCGAGGTCCGGGGCAAGGGCCTGATGCTTGGCTTCGACGTCATGGCCGACCGCCAGCAGCGCATTCCGCTGCCGCCCTCGCTCGACGCCGGCAGCGCCATCGCGCAGGCCTGCTACGACCGAGGTCTGATCATCTATTCCCGGCGCATGCTGGATGGCGTCCGCGGCGACCACTTCCTCGTCACGCCGCCCTTGAATGTCACCTCGGAGGAAATCGATTTGATCGTCGAGCTTCTTCGGCAGGGCCTGTCCGATTTCGCGCCGAAGGCGGCGGCGGTGATGGCGTGAGCGTGCAGGGGAAGATCATCGTTATCACCGGCGCGGCAAGCGGGATCGGGCGCGCCATCGCCGAGGGCTTTCACGCCGACGGCGCTGTCGTTCTCGGCGCTGATGTGGCCGGGATGGACGGCGACTGGCCGTTCGAGATGGTCCGCTGCGACGTCGCCGACGAGGCCCAGGTCAAGGCGCTCATCGATGGCGCGGCAGAGCGGCACGGGCGGCTGGACGTGCTGTTCAACAATGCCGGGCTCGGCTTCCGGGTGCCGGTCGGCGAGCATGCGCCGGGGCAGTTCGAGAAGCTGATCGCGGTGAACCTGTTCGGTCCCTATTACGGCATCCGCGCCGCGCTGCCGGTTATGAAGGCGCAGGGCGGCGGGCATATCGTCAACACGCTGTCACGGGCTGCCGAGGTCGGCGGCAAGGGCTTCGCGGCCTATGGCGCTTCCAAGGGCGGACTCTACACCCTGACTCGTTCGGCGGCGCGCGAGGCGCTGGACGACGGCATTCTGGTCAACGGGCTGATCCCGGGTCCGACGAAGTCCGGCATGAACCCCAACGCACCGCAGGACCCTGCGGACGTCTACCCGACGGCGCGATGGCTCGCCGGCTTCGGGCCGGGCGATCCGACGGGCCGCGTCTTCTGGAACGAGCAGGAATACCGGATCTACGACGAGGCCAACGTGGCGTTCGACCGGGAGATCCGGCCATCCGGTTAGGGAGGAGCCGCCATGACGCAGGATCAGTGGACCGAGTTGCTGGGATGGTGTCTGGTCGTCAACTACGCCGTGCTGCTGATCTCGACGGTCTATCTGGCGGCGTTCCGGGAGGCCGGACTGCGGCTCCACAGCCGCCTGTTCGGGCTGCCGGAAACGCGCATCATGGAGGTCAGCTTCCAGTATCTCGCCGCCTACAAGGTGCTGGTGCTGGTGTTCAATCTGGCGCCGTGGCTGGCGCTGCAGATCATGTGACAGGCCGGGGAGGGCCGACGGATGAACGACATGGACCGCATGCTGATCGAGCGCGCCTGCGAACGGCTGATGATCGAATACTGCCATTTCGTCGATCACGGCGAGGCCTCGAGGATCGCCGGACAGTTCACCGATGACGGCGTCTGGACCTCGCCGGAGAACACCATGTCCGGCAAGGCGGAAATCGAGGCCGGGTTCAGGCGGCGCGAGGCCGCGACCCACAGGCGCTCGCGCCATGTCTGCAGCACGGCCCTGGTCGATGTGATCGACGAGAACAACGCGACGGGGGTCGTCTACCTGACGCTTCACCGTCATGACGACAAGGACCGGCCGGAGCGGGTCCGTCCCTCCGATGTGCCGGACATCGTTGGCGAATACCGCGACACCTTCGTGCGCACCGATGCGGGTTGGCGCTTCAGCAGACGCGAGATTGCGGTCGACTTCGCGCGCGGCGCGAAACCTTGATCGATCACGTCTCGGTCCAGGTTCGCGATCTGAAGCGGGCGGCGGATTTCTACCGGAAGGTCTTCGCGCCGATGGGGTTCGAGGTGCTGGCAGACCGGCCGGCGACCGTCGGCTTCGGCAAGCGCTACCCGGAATTCTGGCTCAATGCGCGTCCCGATTCGGCGGGCGTCGCCGCCGACACCGGCTATCACGTGTGTCTCAGGGCTCGGGACCGGGAGACGGTCGACGCCTTTCACCGGATCGCGCTGGCCGAAGGCGCTGTCGATGACGGCGCGCCGGGCGAGCGTCAGGGGCAGATGACCGTGTATTACGGGGCCTTCATCCGCGACCCTGACGGCAACCGGATCGAGGTCGTGACCTTCCCGCGGGACTGAGTCCCGCGCGACACGGCTTTTCCGCCGCGTCCAAACATGCTCAATATCGGGCCAATCAAGAACGGGGCAGGGGAGACGTGCCGCATGCCGGTGCTGAAATCCGAGATCAACACGCGGTCGGACGCCTTCAAGGGCAACGCGGAATTCTGGCGCGGCGAGGTCGGCCGCCTGAAGGAGCGGGTGGCCGAGATCAAGCAGGGCGGCGGCGAGCGCGCCCGCAAGCGTCATCTCGAGCGGGGCAAGATGCTGCCGCGGGAGCGTATCCGGGCGCTTGTCGATCCCGGTGCGCCGTTCCTGGAATTCAGCCAGCTGGCCGCTTTCGGGCAATATGACGGTGAGGTCCCCTCGGGCGGCGTGATCACCGGCATCGGCCGGGTCTCGGGGCTGGAATGCGTCATCGTCTGCAACGACGCGACGGTGAAGGGCGGCACCTACTACCGCGAGACCGTGAAGAAGCACATCCGGGCGCAGGAAGTGGCGCTGGAGAACAACCTCCCCTGCGTCTACCTGGTCGATTCCGGAGGCGCGAACCTGCCGCAGTGGCCCGATGTCTTCCCTGACAAGGAGCATTTCGGCCGCATCTTCTTCAATCAGGCCAACATGTCGGCGGCCGGCATTCCGCAGATCGCGGTGGTCATGGGATCCTGCACCGCCGGCGGCGCCTATGTCCCCGCCATGTCCGACGACGCCATCATCGTCCGCCAGCAGGGCACCATCTTCCTGGGCGGCCCGCCGCTGGTGAAGGCGGCCACGGGCGAGGTCGTCTCAGCCGAGGATCTCGGCGGCGCCGACGTGCATTCGCGCACATCGGGCGTCACCGACCATTACGCCATGAACGACGCCCACGCGCTGGCCATCGCGCGGAACATCGTCGCCAATCTCAACCGGACCAAGCCGGGCTCGATCACCGTCCGCGAACCGCAGGCTCCGGCCTACGATCCGGAGGAACTCTACGGCGTGCTGCCCAAGGATGTGCGGCAGCCCTATGACGTCCGCGAACTGATCGCGCGCATGGTCGACGGCTCGGAATTCGACGAGTTCAAGAAGCTCTACGGTCAGACGCTGGTCTGCGGATTCGCCCGCCTGCTCGGCTATCCGGTCGGCATCGTCGCCAACAACGGCATCCTGTTCTCCGAGTCCGCCATGAAGGGCGCGCACTTCATCGAGCTCTGCAGCCAGCGGCACATTCCTCTGATTTTCCTGCAGAACATCTCCGGCTTCATGGTCGGCCGGAAGTACGAGGCCGGCGGCATCGCCAAGGACGGTGCCAAGCTGGTGACCGCGGTCTCCACGACAAAGGTGCCGAAGTTCACCATGGTCGTCGGCGGCTCCTACGGCGCAGGCAATTACGGCATGTGCGGGCGCGCCTACGGGCCGCGCTTCCTGTGGATGTGGCCCAGCGCCCGGCTGGCGCTGATGGGACCGGAGCAGGCGGCGGGCGTGCTGGCGACGGTTACCCGCGCCAACTACGAACGCCAAGGCAAGGAATGGTCGGCGGCCGATGAGGCGGCCTTCAAGCAGCCCATCATCGACCAGTTCGAGGAACAATCGGACCCGTATTTCGCGACCTCGCGCCTTTGGGACGACGGGCTGGTCGATCCGGTCGACGCCCGAATGACCCTCGGGCTCGCGATCTCGGCGGCGCTGAACCGGCCCGTTGAGGATACGAAATTCGGCGTCTTCAGGATGTGAGGCGGACATGGCCCTTTTCGACAAGATCCTGATTGCGAACCGCGGCGAGATCGCCTGCCGCGTGATCAAGACCGCCCGGCGCATGGGTATCCGTACCGTCGCCGTGCATTCCGACGCCGACGCCAATGCCATGCATGTGCAAATGGCCGACGAGGCCTGCCGCATCGGCGAGGCCGAGGTGACGAAGAGCTATCTGCTCGGCGATGTCATCCTGGAGGCGGCGAAGCGCACCGGCGCGGGCGCCATCCATCCGGGTTACGGCTTCCTCTCCGAGAACGCCGGCTTCGCCGAGGCGGTGGAGAAGGCCGGACTGACCTTCATCGGCCCGACCGCCGATTCCATCCGCAAGATGGGGCTGAAGGACGCCGCCAAGGCGATCATGGAAAAGGCCGGCGTGCCGGTCGTGCCCGGCTATCACGGCGACGGTCAGGACCCGGACGATCTCGCGGCCGAGGCCGAGCGGATCGGCTATCCGGTGCTCATCAAGGCGGTCGCCGGCGGCGGCGGCAAGGGCATGCGGCGCGTCGACAAGGCGAAGGACTTCGCCAAAGCGCTCGAAGGCGCGAAACGCGAGGCGAAGAACGCCTTCGGCGACGAGCGCGTGCTGATCGAGAAGTTCCTGGTCAAGCCACGCCACATTGAGGTGCAGGTCTTCGGCGATACCCATGGCAACGCGGTGCATCTGTTCGAGCGCGACTGCTCGATCCAGCGCCGCCACCAGAAGGTGATCGAGGAGGCGCCGGCGCCGGGCATGCCGGTGGCCATGCGCCGCGCCATGGGCGAGGCGGCGGTAGCTGCGGCGAAGGCCATCGACTACCGCGGCGCGGGCACCATCGAGTTCATTGCGGACGTGTCGGAGGGGCTGAAGCCGGACCGCTTCTACTTCATGGAAATGAACACGCGCCTGCAGGTGGAGCATCCGGTGACGGAACTGATCACCGGTCGCGATCTGGTGGAGTGGCAGATCCGCGTCGCAGCCGGTGAGGCGCTGCCGGCCGGACAGGATGCGCTGTCGATCCACGGCCACGCCATGGAAGCGCGCCTCTATGCCGAGAACCCGGCGCGGATGTTCCTTCCCGCGACGGGCCGCCTCGACATGCTGCGCTTCCCCGAGGAAGGCGAGGGCGTGCGGATCGACACCGGCGTCCGCGAGGGCGACAGCGTCACGCCGTTCTACGATCCGATGATCGCCAAGGTGATCGCGCACGGAAAGGACAGGGCGGAGGCCGCGCGCAAGCTGGCCGGCATGCTGGAACGGACGCGCGTGGTCGGGCTGACGACCAACGTCTTCTTCCTGCACCGGACCGTGACACACCACGCCTTCGACGCCGCGGATCTCGATACCGGCTTCATCGAGCGGTTCCAGAAGGATCTGGTGCCCGCGGCGCGCGGACCGGAAGCGGCCGACATGGCGCTTGCCGCGCTTGCCGTTCTGGCCCAGCGCGCCGCCGACCGGCGCAGTGCTCATGATGCGGACCCGTTCAGCCCGTGGGACCAGACCGGTGGCTGGCGGCTGAACGATGACGGGCACGAGATCGTGCACCTGCGCCATGGCGAGGACGAGACCGAGGTTGCGGTGCGCTATCAACGCGGCGGCGGTATCCGGATCGAGGCGGCTGGCGAAAGCTTCCAGTCGAGCTATGTCATGGAAGCGCCGGGCGAACTGGTGGCCACCCTCAACGGCGACCGCTCCGGCGTCTCGTTCCTGCGCAAGGGGCAGGCGCTGACGCTGGTGCGTGAGGGCGCATCGATCGCATTCGAGATCGTCGATCCGATGGAAGCCGATCTCTCCGACGAGGGCGCGGGCGGCGCGATCACGGCGCCGCTGCCGGGCAAGATCATCAAGCTGACGACCGAGACCGGTGCGAAGGTGAAGAAGGGCGACGCCCTGATGATCCTGGAGGCGATGAAAATGGAGCACACCATCTCCGCGTCTGCCGCCGGCACGGTCGCCGAGGTGAACTACGGCGAGGGCGACCAGGTCGAGGAAGGCGCGGTGCTGATCGCGCTGGAGACCGAATAGGGCGGTGGAGCAACGCTTCACCCTGTTGACGCTCGGCGTGGCCGATCTCGGCCGCAGCATTGCCTTCTACGAGGCGCTGGGCTGGAAGCGGTCGATGAAGGGGGTGAACGGCGTCGCCTTCTTCCAGTGCAACGGCGTCGCCTTCGGCCTCTATCCGCGCGGGGACCTGGTTTCCGACACCGGTCTCGAGGACGGCGGCGCGGGGTTCCGAGGCGTTTCAATTGCCTTCAACACCCGCACGAGGAACGAGGTCGCCACCGTTCTCGACGAAGCTGTGTCGGCTGGCGGAACGCTGATCAAGGCGGGTCAAGACACGCCCTGGGGCGGCCATGTCGGCTATTTCGCCGATCCTGACGGGCATCTGTGGGAAGTGGCCTGGAACCCGGCCTTCCCACTCGACGAAGCGGGGAATGTGACGCTGCCGGACTGACGCCCGTTCAGGCGTTGGCGCAGTCGATACAGCGGGGCGTGGCCGGATCGACCTCCAGCCGCTTTTCGGAGATCTCCTCGCCGCAATCGAGGCAATAGCCGAACTCGCCTTCGTCGATCCGCGCAAGCGCCGCATCGATGCGGCGAAGTTCGGCGGCGCGTTTCTGCTCCGAGGCCTTGGCCATTTCCTGCTGCTGCATCGCGTCCATGCGGCTGAGGCGCCCGACCTTGGTCTGGTCCAGCTCGACGGCGCGCCGGGAGTCGGAGGACATCCGGCTGAGTTCGGCGATCGCCTCGCGCCGCTCCGTCAGCACCTTCAGATAGTGTTTCGTATCCATGGACGGATTGGACACGGCAAGGCGGGACGCCGCAACCCTAGCCGCCGCCAGTGAAACTCCTGACCAGACTGACCGCGACGAGGTTCCAGCCGTCGACCAGCACGAAGAAGATCAGCTTGAAGGGCAGGGAGATGATGATTGGCGGCAGCATCATCATGCCCATCGACATCAGCACGCTGGCGACGACCATGTCGATCACCAGAAACGGGATGAAGAGCAGGAAGCCGATCTCGAAGGCGCGTCTCAGTTCCGAGATCATGAAGGCCGGCACGAGCGCCTGAAGCGGCGTCTGCTCCGGCGTCAGGCCGTCTGTGTTGATGCGGCCAAGTTCCAGGAACAGCGACAGATCCTTCTCGCGGACATGGGTCAGCATGAAGTCGCGAAGCGGTCCGGAGGCGCGGTCGAAGGCCTCGCGCTCCTCGATCTCACCGTTCAGCAGCGGCTCGATGCCCCGGTCCCAGGCGGCCTCGAAGGTCGGCGCCATGATGAAGGCGGTCAGGAACAGCGCCAGCGAGATGATCACCACGTTGGGCGGCGTCGTCTGCACGCCGAGCGCCGAACGCAGCAGCGACAGCACGATGACGATGCGGGTGAAGGAAGTGACGACAACCAGGATGGCCGGCGCCAGGCTGAGCACCGTCATCAGGGCGATCAGCTGCAGCACGCGGCCGGTGAAGTCGCCGCCCTCGCCGAGGTCGATGTTCACTTCCTGCGCGCCGGCGCCGGCCGGCAGCAGCAGGAGCGTCAGGATGAAAAGAGGTCGCCAGATCATGCCGCGCCGGGCTCCCGGGGCTCGATGCCGCTCTCGATGACGGTCTCGGCGGTCGGGCTGATGATCAGCAGATGCTCGCGGTCGTCGCGGCGGATCAGAACCAGCTTCCGGCGCGTATCGACCGCCTGGACGGCGACGACGGCGAGGCGGCCGCCGCCCGCGCCGCTGACCTTCGGCGCCAGGCCGAACCGTCGGGCCGCCCATGCCGCGCCGGCGATCAGGCCGACCACGACGGCGAGCGCCGCCAAAAATCTGAGATAGTCGAGGGTTTCCATTCGTGCGCCGGCCTTCTGCCAATCCGTGATCGATGACGGGGAGATTCTCTCCCGCGGACGGGCCCAACCTGACGGCTCATGGTTAAGGATCGGATAACGCGGCGCGGCGCCAACCCGGCGATCCTTACCCATTGTTAATCATTTCAGCGGAAAGTCGGCGATATCGGCAGGGCGGATTCCGCCCGGCGTCATTCGGACAGGTTCGGCACAGGCATGTTTCTGAAAGACATCTCCATATTCAATGCGCTGACGCGGAACATGGAATGGCTGTCTGCGCGCCAGAAGGTGCTGTCGCGCAACATCGCCAATGCCGACACCCCGGGCTTCGTTGCACGGGACCTGGAAAAGCTGTCGTTCCGGGATCTGGTGCACCAGCCGAACAACAACATGCGCACGGCCAGGACCAGCGGCATGCATATCGCGCCGAACAACGAGGCGACGGACGGTTTCCGCCGCGAGAAGGTCGGCACGCTGGAGACGACCCCGAACGAGAACACCGTGGTGCTCGAGGACGAGATCATGAAGGTCAACGAGAACCGTATGGCATACGACCTCGCTGCCTCGATCTACCGCAAGCACGTGCAGATGCTGAAGATGGCCATCGGCGGTCGTGGCGGCGGCGGATAATGGCGCCGGGCTGGCAGGAGTAGACAATGGATCTTGATCGCGCACTGGTGACATCGGCCTCGGGCATGCGGGTGCAATCCGCACGCATGCGGCTGATAGCCGAGAACATCGCCAACGCCAATTCCAGCTCGACGGTGCCGGGTCAGGACCCGTTCCGGCGCAAGGTGATGACCTTCCGCCAGGCGTTGGACGGCGTCAGCGGCGCCGAGACGGTCGAGATCCACAAGATCACCAGCGACAAGTCGCCCTTCCGCGAGAAATACGATCCCGGCAACCCTGCCTCGAACGCCCAGGGCTACGTGAAGCTGCCCAACGTGAACCCGCTGATCGAGATGGCCGACATGCGGGAGGCCCAGCGCAGCTACCAGGCCAATCTGACGGTCATCGAGACCGCCAAGCACATGATTTCCCGCACGGTGGACCTGCTCCGCTGATGCGCTGCGGACCTGACAAGGAGAACGCAAGATGGACGTGACGCTGCAGAATGCGGCCATGGCCTATGGCAAGGCCGTTTCCAGGGGTGGCGACGCCGCGCCGGAGGCCTTGCCGGGCGCGGAGAATGCCGGAACGACCACGACTTCATTCGCAGACATGCTGAAGGCAGCCGGCGAGAGCGCCTCGGGCGCCATTCAGCAGGCCGAACAGGTCGGCATCCGCTCGAACGTCGAGAAGGTCGAACTGACCGACGTCGTTCAGGCGGTGAACAATGCCGAGATCGCCCTGCAGACGGTCGTCGCCGTCCGCGACCGGGTGGTCGAGGCCTACCAGCAGATCATCCGCATGCCGATCTGACCGGGAGGTCCCGCCATGACCCCCGTGGAAGTCGTCGATATCGGCCGGGAGGCCATCTGGGTGCTGTTGAAGACGGCCGCGCCCGTCATGTTGATCGCGCTCGGCGTCGGCCTGCTGGTCTCGCTGTTCCAGGCCCTGACGCAGATGCAGGAGATGACGCTGGCCTTCGTGCCGAAGATCATCGCCATCTTCATCGCGCTGGTCGTGCTCTCGCCCTACATGATCGGCGAGCTGACCGGCTTCATGGAGCAGATTTCCTTCCGGATCGCCGATATCGGCCCCGGCAGCGGGTAACCTCCCGTGCTGACGGAACTTCTGCCGGCGCTGACCTTCGCCTACCTGCTGGTCTTCGCGCGCGTCGGCGCCATCCTCATGGTGATGCCCGGCTTCGGCGAGCCCTACATCTCGCCGCGGGTCCGGCTGGTCATTGCGCTGGCCCTCGCGGTGATCGTGCAGCCGGTTGTCGGTCCCACGCTGCCGGCGGTGCCGCCACAGCCTGTGGAGCTTCTGCCCCTGATCGGCGGCGAGGTCCTGATCGGCGTCTTCATCGGCGGCGCCATGCGCCTGCTGGTCTCGGCGCTGCATGTCGCCGGCATCGTGATCTCCTTCCAGTCCAGTCTTGGTTTCGCGCAGTTCTTCGATCCGGCCCAGGGCAGCCAGGGCGCGTTGCTGGGCAGCTTCCTGACGATCATGGGCATGACCCTGATCTTCATGTCCGACATGCACCATCTGATGCTGGCGGCGGTCACGGACAGCTATGTGATATTCCCGGCGGCCACGATTCCGCCGATGGACGATTTCGCCCGGATGGCCACCCAGGCCGTGGCGGGCAGCTTTCTGGTCGGCATCCAGATTTCGGCGCCTTTCATCGCCTACGCGCTGATCCTCTATATCGGCATGGGCCTGGTGAACCGGCTGATGCCGCAGATGCAGGTCTTCTTCATCGTCATGCCGATGCAGATCACGCTGGGCCTGCTGCTGTTCATGATCACGCTGGGCGCCATGGGCATCTGGTTCCTCGAGCACTTCGAGGAAGGCGTGATGCAGTTCATCGTGGGAGGCTGACGGATGGCTGATTCCGATCAGGATCCCTCGCAAAAGACAGAAGAGCCGACAGACAAGCGAAAAGCGGATGCCCTGAAGAAGGGTCAGGTCGCCAAGTCGCAGGAAGTCGGTCACTGGTTCATGATGCTGGGTATCGCCGGCACGCTGATGATCCTGATCGGCCATGCCGGCAGCACCATGCTCGGCGGGTTGAGTGCCTTCGTGGCCAGCCCGGACCAGATCGCGATCTCGTCGGGCGGCCTGCAGAACCTGCTGATCGTCGTGCTGGAGCAGCTGGCGGTCGGGATCCTGCCGATCCTGCTGGTGCTGGCGCTGGTGGCTGCTGTCGGTTCGATGATCCAGCATCCGCCGATCTTCACCACCGAGAAGCTGAAACCGCAGCTGTCCAAGATCTCGCCCATCGCGGGCTTCAAGCGGCTGTTCTCGTCCCGGTCGCTGATGGAGTTCGCCAAGGGCATCGCCAAGCTGGCTCTGGTGGCTCTGGTCGCCTTCTCGCTGATCTGGCCGGACATGAACGCGCTGCCGCAGCTGATGGCGGTCGAACCGCTTCAGGTCATGGAGTTCGTCCGGGACAAGTCGGTGATCATGGTCGGCGGCGTGATGGCGGTGATGACCGTCGTCGCCGCCCTGGACTTCGCCTACCAGAAATACAAGACCCACCAGGACATGAAGATGTCCCGCAAGGAGATCAAGGACGAGCAGAAGGAGTCGGACGGCGATCCGATGATCAAGCAACGCATCCGCCAGCTTCGGCAGGAACGGGCGCGCCGGCGGATGATGGCGGCCGTGCCCACGGCGGACGTGATCATCGCCAACCCGACCCACTTTGCCGTGGCGCTTAAATACGACATGGACACCATGGCTGCGCCGGCCTGCGTGGCCAAGGGCGTGGACGCCGTCGCGCTGAAGATCAGGGAAGTCGGCGAGGAGAACGGCGTGCCGGTCATCGAGAATCCGCCGCTGGCCCGCGCCCTGCACGCCACGGTGGAACTGGACGAGCCGATCCCCGTGGAGCACTATCGCGCCGTGGCCGAAGTCATCAGCTACGTCATGCAGTTGAAGAACCGCTACAGCGCGGGCGGAGCCGGAACCCGATGAGCCAGCGAACGGAATCGGCATTCGAGGGACGGGAGGTCTCCGGCAGCGGCCGCGGGACCGGACTGGGCGTCGTGATAGGTCTGGCCGTCCTCATCGCCGGGTCGCTGGCCGTACTGGCCGGCTGGATCGCGCTGCGTCCGTTGACAGTCGGCGGCATCGGACTGGCGGCGGCAGTGCTGATACTTGTTTCCTTCCTGCTGGGACGCGCCCGCGCCGCACGCCCCGCTGCGGCGGTCGCGCCGCCGGCGCCCGCGCCGGCCGCGCCCGAGCCTGTGGTGGCCGCACCCGCCGAAGCGGACCGCATCGCCGAGCTGGAAACCGCCGCCCGCGATCTTGCCGAGGCGCTCGACCATGACCGGCGGCTGGCGGAGCAGGTGCGGGAAAACGCGCCGTTCGGTCTCGTCCATGTCGACGCCAAGGGCGAGATCGTCCGTGCCAACGCCGCCGCCCAGCGGATTCTCGGCTACCGGGAAGAACTGGTCGGCCGGCCCTTCACGGGGCTGTTCTCGCCCGATGTGCGGTCGCAGGCCCAGGCGGCGCTTTCGGCCTCGATCGGAGGCAAGGGCGATCAGGCGTCGACCGATCTCGCCATTTCCGGCGGGGGCCGGATCGCGCTGGTGCATGGCGCGCCGCTCAAGGGACTGGGCGATGATCTCCGCGCCGTCTTCTTCATCACCGACGCCACTGATCAGCGCAGCATGGAGGCCCAGTTCTCGCAGGGTCAGCGTATGCAGGCGGTCGGTCAGCTGGCCGGCGGCGTCGCGCACGACTTCAACAACCTCCTCACGGCGATGATCGGCTTTGCAGATCTGCTGCTGATGCGGCACCCGCCGGGCGACCCGTCCTACACCGACATCGTCCACATCAAGCAGAACGCCAACCGCGCGGCGGCGCTGGTCCGGCAACTGCTCGCCTTCTCCCGCCGCCAGACCCTGCGCCCGAAGGTGCTCAATCTCACCGACGTTCTGACCGATATCTCCGAACTGCTGCGCCGCCTGATCGGCGAGCACCTCAATCTGCGCCTGGTGCATGAGCGCGACCTCTGGTTCGTCAAGGCGGACCAGGGCCAGATCGAGCAGGTGGTCACCAACCTGGTCGTGAACGCGCGGGACGCCATGGACGCCGGCGGGACGGTTTCGATCAACACCGCCAACATCACCCTGACGCAGGAACGCCGCGCCGGCGACGAGACCGTGCCGCCCGGCGATTATGTCGAGATCACGGTCGCCGACACCGGCACCGGCATCACCGACGAGAACCTGTCGAAGATCTTCGAGCCCTTCTTCACCACCAAGTCGATCGGTCACGGGACCGGGCTGGGGCTGGCCACCGTCTACGGCATCGTCCGTCAGACCGGCGGCTTCGTGGATGTCGAAAGCGAGCTTGGAGTCGGCACCACCTTCCGCATCTTCCTGCCGCGGGTCGATGACGACAGCTCCCGCGGGGCCGAGCGCACGCGCCGGAACGCTGTCGATCTGACCGGCAGCGGGACCATCCTGCTGGTCGAGGACGAGGACGCCGTGCGTCTGTTCGCGGCCCGCGCCCTGCGCAACAAGGGCTACGAGCTGATCGAGGCCGAGAGCGGCGAGGCGGCGCTGGAAATCATCGAGAGCCGCGCCGAGGAGATCGACCTCATGATCTCCGACGTGGTGATGCCGAACATGGACGGGCCGACCCTGGTCCGCCACGCCCGGGAACGGCGTCCCGATATCCGGGCTGTCTTCATCTCCGGCTATGCCGAGGAAGCCTTCCGGCGCAGCCTCGGCGATGACCTGCAGGATGTCGATCTTCTGCCCAAGCCGTTCAGCCTCAAGCAACTCGCCGCGAAGGTGAAGGATCAGCTCGAAGGCTGATTCGGGCGGGCGGGGGCGCCCGTGTTGCGGAACATCGCCGAAACATTTCCGGATTTCATCGCGATTTCATGGGCTTGCAGACTGCTTGCAACATGAGAACAAAAATCGTACATTGGCCGAGTTGCACAGGGCGCACGGGCTGTGAATGATGGGAGTTCAGCATGTCGCAATCGGCTCTACGGCTAATCGAGAAGGGGACTTCGGACGTGGGTGAAAAATCGAAGGCGCTCGACGCCGCTCTCGCACAGATCGAACGCGCCTTCGGCAAGGGTTCCGTCATGCGGCTGGGGCAGCAGGAGGCGATGAGCATCGCCTCGATCTCCACCGGTTCGCTCGGCCTGGACATTGCGCTGGGCATCGGCGGCCTGCCCAAGGGCCGCGTGGTCGAGATCTACGGGCCGGAGAGCTCGGGCAAGACGACGCTGACCCTGCACGTGATCGCCGAGGCCCAGAAGAAGGGCGGCGTCTGCGCCTTCGTCGACGCCGAACACGCGCTGGATCCGTCCTATGCGAAGAAGCTGGGCGTCAATATCGACGAACTGATCATCTCCCAGCCCGACACCGGCGAGCAGGCGCTGGAGATCGCCGACACCCTGGTGCGCTCGGGCGCCATCGACGTGGTGGTGATCGATTCGGTCGCCGCGCTGGTGCCACAGGCGGAGCTGGAAGGCGAGATGGGCGACAGCCATGTCGGCCTGCAGGCGCGGCTGATGAGCCAGGCGCTGCGCAAGCTGACCGCCTCGATCAACCGCTCCAACTGCATGGTCATCTTCATCAACCAGATCCGTCTGAAGATCGGCGTCATGTTCGGCAGCCCGGAGACGACCTCGGGCGGCAATGCGCTGAAGTTCTACGCTTCGGTGCGTCTGGATATCCGCCGCATCGGCGCGATCAAGAACCGCGACGAGGTGGTCGGCAACCAGACGCGGGTCAAGGTGGTGAAGAACAAGGTCGCGCCACCGTTCAAGGTGGTCGAGTTCGACATCATGTACGGCGCGGGCATCTCCAAGACCGGCGAACTGCTGGACCATGGGGTGCGCATCGGCGTCGTCGACAAGGCGGGATCCTGGTTTTCCTACGGCGATCAGCGGATCGGGCAGGGGCGTGAGGCGGCGCGGCAGTTCCTGGCCGAGAACGTCGATGTCGCCGAGGCGATCGAGGCCGAGATCCGCCGCAATGCCGGCCTGCTGCAGGATGCGATGACCACCGGGCCGGACGCCGATGATGACGGCGATGACGCCGGAGAGGCCGCCGCCGGCTGACCGGACCCGGCGCGCCGCAGCGCTCAGTTCAGTTCGTTGCGGCGCTTCTCGACCTGAAGCCGGCAGACCAGCAGGTCGCCGGACTTCATCAGGTTGATGCGGGACTGCCAGTGCTCGACCAGCGCCAGCAGCGCCTGCAGCATTCGGGGCTGCTGTTCGTAGCGGGCAATGCGTTCCACAAGCTCCTTCCAGACCGAGAAGCGCTCGGTCAGTTGGGTGAGCATCCGCTCCGTCAGATCCTCCATCAGGACCGGAATGAGGCCCAATTCGGTGAGCATCCGCTGTTCCTCGGCCAGCGAGGAAAGATGCGGCAGGTCGGGTTCCATCGTTGACTTCATCTGCCGTGCCACCTCGTCGCGGGCCTTTTCGTCGGCGACAAGGAACTGGGTCGGGATGAACTGCCCGCCGCGGCGCAGGGCGCGCTCGAACTTGCGGTAGAGGAATTCGCGCTCGTCAAAGCGGTGCAGGATCAGCCGCGCGAGAACCAGATGATACTTGTTCGGCGACAATTCGACGTTGGCCACGTCGACGGGGCCGATCCGCGCGGGTTTCAGATCGGGCGTGTCGCGCAGCAACTGGTCGCCCGCGGCCGCCCGCCGGCGGTCCGGCTCCAGCGCCGTCAGCTGCACCGAATATTTCTGGACGAGTTCGACCACCGGCGCCCCGGTCTCGACGCCGAGCAACAACGTCACCATGCCGAACGGGTTCTCGACCGGCTGGGCGAAGCCGCCAAGGGGATCGGCCTCCATCGGCAGGGTCCGGCCCTCGCCGAAGATCAGATGGCTGACCTCGACATCGGGCTCGTAGCGGCACTTGAGCGTCCGGCGCACGGTGTTGCGCTCGGTGGTCTCTGCGCGCCGGTCCGACGGCTCGATCTCATAGCCTTCCCACCAGGCCTTGAATCTGTGTTTGAAACTGGCGGCCGCCATGCCTGTCCTGTCCGGGGTCCGTAAGCGCTTGCGGGCACAACCTACCCGCGACCGGGCTAATGTGAGGTTAACCGCTACCCCTTACCGGGCCGGAATCTTTGACACTATCGGCCGCCGAACGCAGATTGGCCGCGCTCCGGCCACCGGCAATCCGCGGGCCGTTCCTTCGCCAGTAGAAGAGGTGTTCCGTGCCTGGCGGCAACGATATCCGCAAGACGTTCGTCGATTATTTCGCGGCCAACGGCCATACCCATGTGCCGTCGTCCCCGCTCGTGCCGCATCAGGATCCGACCCTGATGTTCACCAATGCCGGCATGGTTCAGTTCAAGAACGTGTTCACGGGGCAGGAGAAGCGGGATTACAGCCGCGCCGTCACGTCGCAGAAATGCGTCCGGGCCGGCGGCAAGCACAACGATCTGGACAATGTCGGCTACACGGCCCGGCATCACACCTTCTTCGAGATGCTCGGCAATTTTTCCTTCGGTGACTACTTCAAGGACCGCGCGATCGAGCTGGCCTGGAACCTGGTGACGAAAGAGTTCGGCCTGCCCGAAGAGAAGCTGCTGGTCACCGTCTATTCCGAAGACGATCAGGCCTTCGATCTCTGGAAGAAGATCGCCGGACTGCCCGAAAGCCGGATCATTCGCATTCCGACCTCGGACAATTTCTGGTCGATGGGCGATACGGGCCCCTGCGGTCCGTGCTCGGAGATATTCTACGACCATGGCGACCACATTCCCGGCGGACCGCCGGGCAGCCCGGACGAGGATGGTGACCGGTTCATCGAGATATGGAACCTGGTCTTCATGCAGTTCGAGCAGCGTTCGCCGGACGATCGCGTCGACCTGCCGCGCCCGTCGATCGATACCGGCATGGGGCTGGAGCGGATCACCGCGACACTGAACGGGACCCATGACAACTACGCGACCGACCTGCTGCGCCGCCTGATCGAGCAGTCGGCGCATGTTTCCAACACCGACCCGGACGGTCCCGGCGCCGCGCATCACCGCGTCATCGCCGACCATCTGCGCGCCAGTTCCTTCCTGATCGCGGACGGCGTGCTGCCTTCGAACGAGGGCCGGGGCTACGTGCTGCGCCGGATCATGCGCCGCGGCATGCGGCATGCCCACATGCTGGGCTGCCAGGATCCCATGATGTACCGCCTGGTGCCGGAACTGGTGTCCATGATGGGCGGCACATTCGAGGAACTGGTGCGGGCCGAGGCGCTGATCTCCGAGACGCTGAAACTGGAGGAGGGCCGCTTCAAGCAGACTCTGGAGCGCGGCCTCAAGCTGCTGGAAGACGAGACCGGCAAGCTTGGCGAGAAGGAGCCGCTGGCCGGCGAGGTCGCCTTCCGTCTCTACGACACCTTCGGATTTCCGCTCGATCTGACCCAGGACATTCTGCGCAACCAGGGCCGGGGCGTCGACACTGACGGGTTCGACACGGCGATGGCGCGGCAACGCGCGGAAGCCCGCAAGAACTGGGCGGGTTCGGGCGAAAAGGCGACCGAGGCGGTCTGGTTCGACGTCCGCGAACAGGCCGGCGCCAGCGAGTTCCTCGGCTACACTTCCGATACGGCCGAGGCGGTGGTCCGGGCGGTGCTGGTCGATGGCGTGCCGGTGGACCGGGCCGAGCCCGGCTGCGAGGTCCAGGTCGTGCTGAACCAGACGCCGTTCTATGGCGAATCCGGCGGTCAGATGGGCGATATCGGCACCATTCGCTCGGAGAAGGGCGCAGTCGTGACCGTCACCGACACACAGAAGCGGGCCGGTGACGTTCATGTTCATTTCGGAACGCTCGACGGCGGTCCGCTCTCGATCGGCGAAGTCGTCTCGGCGGGCATCGACCGCAGCTATCGCGACCGCCTCCGGGCCAACCACTCGGCGACGCACCTGCTGCACCGCGCCCTGCGCATCCGGCTCGGCGATCATGTCGTCCAGAAGGGTTCGCTGGTCTCGCCGGAACGCCTGCGTTTCGACATCTCTCATCCGAAACCGATGGCGCCGGAGGAACTGGCCGCCGTCGAGGCCGACGTCAACGGCATGATCCGCGGCAACGGCGAGGTCTCCACCCGGCTGATGGCGCCGGAAGAGGCAGTCAAGGCCGGCGCGCTGGCGCTGTTCGGGGAGAAATACGGCGACGAGGTCCGCGTGGTCTCCATGGGCGGAATCATGGACCCGAACTGGTCGACCGAACTCTGCGGCGGCACCCATGTGCGCCGTACCGGCGATATCGGGGCCTTCCACATCGTCTCCGAAGGTGCGGTGGCGGCCGGTGTGCGGCGCATCGAGGCGCTGACCGGACAGGCGGCGATCGATCACCTCTCGGCGCAGGAAGAGGCGCTGCGTCAGGTCGCGGGCGCGCTGAAGACGACGCCGCAGGAAGCGGCGGCGCGTGTGGCCCAACTGGTGGAGGAGCGCCGCAAGCTGGAGAAGGAACTGGCCGAGGCGCGCAAGAAGGCGGCCATGGGCGGCGCCGCCGCTGCCGGACCCGCGGCGCGTGAGATCAACGGCATCCGCTTCGTCGGCCAGGTGGCCGATGGCGTGCCGCCGAAACAGCTCAAGGGCATGATCGACGAGATGCGCGGCGCAGGCGGCCCCGGCGTCTATGCGCTGGTCGGCGTCAATGACGGCAAGGCCGCCCTGGTGGTCGGCGTATCGGAGGAACTGCTGGACCGCACCAATGCGGTCGATCTGGTCCGCGCCGGCGTGGGCGCGATCGGGGGCAAGGGCGGCGGCGGTCGTCCCGACATGGCCCAGGGCGGCGGTCCGGACGGGGCCCAGGCAGCGGAGGCGATTGCCGCCGTCGAAGCCGCTTTGGCCGGATAGCGCATGCTGCGCCGGGCGTCGGAGGAAAAGTCGGTCCGGCGGCGTATTTTCGAGATCGTCGAGGAGGCGGCGCCGGGCGACCGGCCCAGCGCCATCTTCGACTGGTTCCTGATCACGCTGATCTCGATCAACATCGCGGCGGTGGTGCTGGAAACGGTGCCCTCGATCCACGACGAGTACGAGATCGACTTCCTGATCGTCGAATGGGTCTCGGTGATCATCTTCACGGTGGAATACCTCTTGCGGCTCTGGGTGGCGCCGGAACATCCCTCGTTGCGGCGCCTGGGACCGGTTCGCAGCCGCCTGCGCTACGCCATCAGCTTCCAGGCGCTGGTCGATCTCGCGGCCGTGCTGCCGTTCTATCTCTCCCACGTCTTCGGCATCGATCTCAGGATCCTGCGCGTGCTGCGTCTGCTGCGCTTCCTGAAGCTGATGCGGTATTCGTCTGCGATGATGACCATGCAGCGCGTCATTTACGACGAGCGCCGGGCCCTGCTGGCCTCGTTGCTGATCATGCTGGGCCTGCTGATCATGGCCTCCACGGCGATGTACTACGCCGAGCACAATGCCCAGCCCGAGGTGTTCGGTTCGATACCGGCGGCCATGTGGTGGGGCTTGGCGACGCTGACCACCGTGGGCTACGGCGATCTGGTCCCCCACACGCTGGCCGGCAAGATGATCGGCGGGGTCGTCATGCTCATCGGTCTCGGCATGTTCGCACTGCCGATCGGCATTCTGGCCACCGGCTTCACCCAGGAAGTCCATCGCCGCGAATTCGTCGTAACCCGCAGCATGGTCGGACGGATCGCCCTGTTTGCCGATTTGCCGCCGGGCGAGATCGCCCGGCTGACGCGGTTGTTCCGCGCCGTCCGCTTTGAGATCGGCACCGCCATCGAACGCCGCGGCGAGGCGGTCGACGAGATCCACTTCATCGCGGTCGGCGAGGTCGAGGTCGTGATGGGCGAAAGCAGTTTCCGGCTGGGGGAGGGTGACGTGTTCGGGGAGAGCGCCCTGCTGAAGCGGGTCGAGGACGACCTGACGGCCATCACCAGCAGCCAGTGCCTGATCATGTCGCTGGACCTTCGCGACATCAATGCGCTGATCACCCGGGAGCCGTCGATCGGCGAGAAACTCGGCGAGATCGCCGCCCGGCGCATCCCGATCGAGACCGACCAGTGATCGCCATAGAAAGACTGGATCATCTGGTGTTGACCGTCGTTTCCATCGAGCGGACGACCGCGTTCTACAACCGGGTCCTGGGCATGGAGGCGATCACCTTCGGCCCGGGGCGGACCGCGCTGCGGTTCGGCCGTCAGAAGATCAACCTGCACGAGGCGGGGCGGGAGTTCGAGCCGAAGGCCGCCCGTCCGACGCCCGGTTCGGCGGACCTCTGTTTCATGGCCGGGACGCCGATGGAAGACATCGTCCGGCACCTGTCGGCCTGCGGGGTCGCGGTGGAGGAGGGGCCCGTGCCGCGCACCGGCGCGGAGCAGCCCGTTCTCTCGGTCTATTTCCGCGATCCGGACGGCAACCTGATCGAAGTCTCCAACACCGTCGACCGCAACGAATGATCCGGCCTGCCTACATGATCGGGCTGGCGCTTGTCGCCGGCGGGTGTGTCCTGCCGTTCGTGACGGAAGGCTACACGATCTATTCGATGACGCGGTTGCTTGCGCTGGCCATCGCGATCGCCGGAGTGAACCTGCTGACGGGCGTTGCCGGCCTCTTCTCCATCGGCCAGAGCGCCTTCTTCGCCCTCGGAGCCTATGCGGTGGGGATCGGCGGCCAGCAGCTCGGGCTCAGCCCCTATCTGTGCCTGCCGCTGGCGGCGCTCTGGGGCGGGTTGCTCGGTTTCGGCTTCGGCTGGCCCGCGGCGCGGCTGAGCGCGGTGCATCTTGCGCTGCTGACGTGGGGGCTGGCGATCAGCCTGCCGAGAGTGCTCAAGTCGACCTGGCTGGAAGACTGGACCGGCGGCGTTCAGGGGCTCTACCTGGAGCGGCCCGGCGCACCCGTCTGGACCGGGCTCACCGACGACCAGTGGTGGTGGTTCGTCACCCTGGCAATCACCCTGGCGGTCTTCGTGATGCTGGACAATGTGCTGCGCAGCCGCTGGGGACGGGCCTTCCGCGCCGCCCGCGACCAGCCCCTGGCCGCCAGTTCCATGGGCGTGCATGTCGGCTACTACCGCGCCCTGGCGTTTGCCGTCTCCGGCGCGGTGACGGCGGTCGCCGGCGCGATCACCGGGCTGCTCGACGACTTCGTCGCGCCCGACGCCTATTCGGTGTTCTTCTCGATCACGCTTCTGGTTGGCGCGGTGGCCGGCGGCATTCACAGTCTTGCCGGTGCGCTGGTGGGGGCGGTGATGCTCGCGGTGCTCTCGTCGCTGTCGCAGGGCCTCTCGCAATACATCGCCTTTCCGATCTACGGCTTCGTTCTGATCGGCCTGATCATGCTGGCGCCGCGGGGCGTGACGCCACAGTTCGAACGCCTTCTGCGATGGCTCTCCGGGCGGTTGACGCAGGGTCGCCGCGGCTGAGGCCGGCGCCTGATACGGGCTGTCACGACAGAGTCATATTTTTCTTTCGGCGGGGGTTCACAAGCACCGGGACAGGGTCTATATCGGCGCTCCGCACCACTGACGCGGGGTGGAGCAGTCCGGTAGCTCGTCAGGCTCATAACCTGAAGGTCGCAGGTTCAAATCCTGCCCCCGCAACCACCAAGACCCTACCGCCGTCTCCCCTGGAGGCGGCGGTTCTGGTTTCCGTGCATGCGTATTCCAGAATGCTTGCCAAGGCTCCGACAAGGACGACGTCCGGCTTGCCGCGCTTCACACCCTTGTGAACCTCGATGTGGTCAATCAGCGAGCGGATAATCTCCATCGCCTATGGGCGTGTCGCTTCGTTGGTGAGCAGATGGCTCTGTTACGTCACCTTGCGGCGATACAGTTCGGCGACGTTCGGGTGGACATGGATCCTCGCCTCGGAACCAGCCTGTTCAAGCTGAACTTCCAATGCCTTCTTCCGGTTCTGCAGTTCCGAGAGTGAGTCGCTGAAATTGCCCTTGCCCATCATGGACTCCTTGCCTCAAGATTAGGGAAGATGGCATCTGCAAACCAGCGGGCTATTCAGATCGCCGGGTTGGCCTATCTTGATATGGTTTGTTCGGGCGTAGGCGATTGTGATTCGGAGGATGCCGGAGTGAAGCTCTTTATTCTGGCGGCTTTGGCCGTCTTGCTTCTGGCGAACTGTTCGGGAAATTCCATGAGTGGAACCGGTCCCAACAGCACTGGCGGAACGTCTTCCGGAACCATCAAGGCCCGTTCGGACGGCAGCTACGCGCTCATTGTCACCGTGAAAGATGGAGTGTGTTCGGCCATCTACAGCAACCCGAAACCAGGTGGCAGCGAACTGCGCCCTCTTGCCTGCAGCAAGGGTCAAACCGGAAATGCGACGGTTCGCTATGATGATGCTGGCGTTCCGGCAACCGCAACGTACGGCGGGTTCAGCATCGGCAGCGGAACCATCACGTTCTGACGTCGGCGGCGCAGGCGTGACGCTGGATCGACGACTACGATCGTCACCGCCCGTACTCGAGCCTCGAATTGCTCACTCCGCGGAAGTACCGTTTGATCGATGTGGAACGCGAACTGCCAGCAGCATCCGCGCCCTAGCGCGCGCCGCAGCCCATCTCGCATCTGCGCTCTCTGATTGAGCGGGACGTCGATTGAACCCGTCGGCTGCGCCCTGTGTGGTCCTTCGTCTGGAGGTGGAGCCCCATCAAGCAATTTGACTGAGGTGGCGTCACGCAGGTTCAGGGATCGGCGTGTTGGTCAGGCGGAAGCCGGTGATCGCGGCGTCCAGCCGCCTGCCCACAATTGCGGCCCGGCGCTCCCGGCGCCGTCAGCTTTCGTAGCGGGTTGCGCCGCGCAGGTTTGTGTCGACGGGGCCTGCCGTAGTGAGTGCGGGCTGGGCGCGCTGGTCGCAGTGCCGCCGCGGACAGATCCGGCAATTGATACCGATCTCGGTCGCATGGGCGGCGGGGAGGTGCATCTCGTCGGCATAGCCGATCTCGCCGGCATGTTCGATCGGGCAGCCGATCGCGATCGCCAGGCGGTTGTCCTGTGCAAGGCGTGTGAAGCTGGGCCGGTCGACGGTGCGCGCGAACACCACGAACTTGCTGGCGTCCGGCATTTCCACCAGCTGCGGCACGATGCGTCCGGGCGTCCGGAAGCATCCATGCACCTCAAGCCGTGGGCAGGAGCCGCCATGCTCGGCCAGATGGAACTTGGTCGAGTTGAAGCGTTTGGTCACGTTTCCGGCCCGGTCGACGCGGAGAAAGAAGAAGGGCACGCCGGTCGCGCCCGGGCGGCGCAGGGTGGCCGCGCGGTGACAGGCCTGTTCGAAGCTGACGCCGAAGCGGGTCGCGAGGTGATCGAAGTCGTATTTCGACCCGCGCGCCTCCGCCAGGAACGCGTCATAGGGCATCAGGGCCGCGGCGGCGAAATAGTTGGCGAGTTCCACCCTGCAACGCGCCTGGCCGCGTTCGTCCTCGATCCCAAACTCCGCCAGCAATTCGTCGAGCAGGCCTTCGTGCTGGACCAGGCAGACGATGTGGAACAGCTGGAAGACACGGTTGGGGTGATCCAGCGCCTCCGACAGCAGCACCTGCCTGCGCTGTGCGTCGTAGCGTCGTAGCGTCTGCGGCAGGTCGCCGGTCGGCGCCAGTTGCACCGCGATCCCGAGATCGTCCCGCAGCTTGCGCTTGATCCAGCTGTAGATCTCGTCGGGCGGGAACATGTCGCCGGCGGTCAGGGCCCGGGCCGCGTCTTCGAGTGGCTCGAAGTGGTTGTCGCGGCGCCGGAAGAACGCATGAACCGATGCTTCGGGCGACAGGTTCACCATGTCCGGCGCGGCGCCGGCCTCGGCGAGGGTCAGGAAGTGCTCGCTGACCGACTGGTATGCGCCGTGGAGCCGCAGGAAGCAGGCCGCCAGATCGGGACTGTGCGCCAGCGCGGCGCGGAGCTGCTGCAGATCGGGGCGGTCCTGCTCGAACAGCGGATCCTGCAAGGCCGCGCGCAGGTCGGCGAGTTGCGTGGCCTGATCGTCTTCGGTGATGTCGCGCCAGTCGACGCGGTACACCTCCAGCAGCTTCAGCAGGACGGAGACGGACACCGAGCGCTCGTTGTTCTCGAGCAGGTTCACATACGACGTGGAGATGCCCAGCAACCGAGCCATCTCGGCCTGGGTCTGGTTGCGCTGCTGTCTGAGGCGCCGGAGCCTGGGACCGATATAGGTTTTCATTCGCCTAGCTTAGTCGATTTTACAATTTTACTGAAATTGAAATCTGTAAAATCCGGCCTTTACAGGCGCACCCGAAATCCCTGGGATTCCAGGTTTACGTATGGGAAGGATCGTCTCCGGCCAACCGGCTGAACCGTTTCAGGGAGGAGACGCGTGAACGCCCATTCCGAGATCGAGGCTTCGACGACCAGGGACCTCAGCGCATGGATCGGAGCGACCGAGACGCGCGAAGGGCGGTTGAACGAGGAGCTTGCTGGGATGCTTGCCGCCGCGACGGGGCATGCCCGGTCGCGCACCGCCGATTGCGGGTCCGGTGAGGCGATGCCAGCGCTCTGGCACTGGGCGGCTTTCCCCGAATTCTCCGCGATGAGCGAACTCGGCGACGACGGTCACCCCCGGCGCGGCGGCTTCCTGCCGCCGGTTCCCTTGCCCCGCCGGATGTGGGCGGGCGGCGAGCTGCGCTTCGATGGTGCGCTGAAGATCGGCGAACCTCTCCAGCGTTCGTCCCGGATCGAGGCGGTCGACGCCAACGAGGGCGGGGCCGGTCCGATGTACTTCGTGCGCGTGCGTCACCGGATCGAAGGCGCGGACGGTCAGATCGACGAACGCCAGGACATCGTCTACCTGAACATCCCGGACCGGTTCCGGGCGCCTAAGGCACTTGTGCCGCCCGCCGCACCGGCTTTCGAGGAACATGTCGAGGCGAGTCCTCAGCGTCTCTTCCGGTTCTCGGCCGCGACGTTCAACACGCACCGGATCCACTACGACCGCACCTATGCGATCGAAGTGGAGAAGTATCCGGCGCTCGTCGTTCACGGCCCTCTGCAGGCCATCCTGCTGATGGAGGCGGCCACGCGTCACGCCGGCGCCGCGCCACGATCTTTCCGCTTCAAGGGAGTGCATCCGATGTTCGATACCGAACCCCTGCGCCTGCTCGGCGTCCGAGACGGAGATGCCTACGATCTCTGCACCGCCACTTCGGATCATCAGGGCCTGGTGGCCCGGATGGAGTGGGTGCAATGAGCGGCGTCCTTCAGGGGATGCGCGTTGTCGAGAGCTCGGCTTTCGTCGCCGTTCCGCTTGCCGGCATGACGCTGGCCCAGATGGGTGCGGACGTGATCCGCATCGATCGTCTCGAGGGCGGGCTCGACATGACGCGCTGGCCCGTCACCCCATCCGGTCACAGCCACTTCTGGGCGGGCATGAACAAGGGCAAGCGCTCGATCGCGATCGACATGAGAGACGCCCGCGCGCGGGAGATCGTGACCGAGATCATCTGCGCACCGGGCCGGGATTCGGGTCTGTTCATGACCAATCTCGCCGTGAAGGGCTGGACGGACTACGAGACCCTGCGGGCACACCGTCCGGACCTGTGCATGGCGGTGCTGAAAGGCGATCGGCACGGACGCCCGGCCGTCGACTACACGGTCAATCCGGCTGTCGGCTTCCCGATGGTGACGGGTCCCGAAGAATCTTCCGAACCGGTTGCGCACGCGCTTCCCGCTTGGGACTGCATCGCCGGCAACATGATCGTCTCAGCGCTGCTGGCGGCGGAACGTCACCGGCTGCGGACGGGTGAGGGCCAGTATGCCGAGTTCTCCCTGAAGGATGTCGCGGCGGCGATGATCGGACATCTGGGCATCATCGGCGAAGTCTCGGTGAACGGGACCAGCCGCGCCAGGGCGGGCAATGCGCTCTACGGCGCCTACGGCCAGGATTTTCCCTGCTACGACGGTCAGCGTGTCATGGTGGTCGGGCTGACCGAACGCCAGTGGGCCAATCTGCTGAAGGTCACCGATACGACCGACAGAATGCAGGCGCTCGCCTCGGAGCTTGGCGTCGATCTGTCCGACGAGGGCGAACGCTGGAAGGCGCGCAAGGCGATTACCGCGATACTTGCGCCCTGGTTCGCGGCCCGGCGTGTCAGGGAAATCGGTCCGATGTTCGACAAGGCCGGCGTGACCTGGTCCGTGTTCCGGACATTCGCCGAAGCGCTGGATCAGGACGATGATTTCTCGACCGCCAATCCGATGTTCAGCGTGATCGACCAGCCCGGCGCCGGACACCACCTGGCGCCTGCATCGCCGGTCACCTTCTCGGGTTCCGAACGTCGGCCGGCATGTCCGGCACCGCGCCTGGGCGAGCATACCGAGGAGATCCTGGCGGACATCGCCGGACTCTCCGACCGGCAGATCGGTTCCCTGTTCGATGCGGGCCTCGTATCGAGCCCGGAAACCGAAATCCGGATGGCGTCGTAGAGGCGCCGCATCCAGCAAGCGGCCGGAACCGGGGAGATTTCGAATGCCGAAGTACAACAGCAGCTTCGATCTCGATCCCGAGGACATGGATCTGATCGAGACGGCGCTTCGGTCCATGCAGTCCCGAACCATCGACGATCCGGCCGAGGGGCACCGGATCAGCGCGCTGCTGGGCCGCCTGCACAACCAGAAGATTTTCTATCGACCGGCGCAGGGCGTCTACGTCGGCGGCTGATTCCGGAAACCTGAAGGCAGGATTGACGCCCCGAAAAATGGGGCGCGTTGGGGGGAGACATGGAACGAACGGCGCTGGTTACTGGCGGCACGCGCGGAATCGGCGCGGCCATATCGGTCGCGCTCGGGGCGGCAGGCTACAAGGTGGCCGCGAACTACGCCGGCAATGACGAGGTTGCGGCGCGTTTTCACGATGAAACCGGCATTCCCGTCTTCAAGTGGTCCGTTGCGCACTATGACGAATGCGTGGCGGGGATCGCGGACGTGGAATCCGCTGTCGGTCCCGTCGATATCCTGGTCAACAATGCCGGGATCACGCGCGACAGCATGTTCCATCGCATGACACCCGCCCAGTGGCGCGACGTGATGGGTACGAATCTGGACGGCCTTTTCAACATGACCCATCCCGTCTGGCCCGGCATGCGGGAACGCGGATTCGGACGGGTCATCAGCATCAGCTCCATCAATGGCCAGAAGGGGCAGATAGGGCAGGCCAACTACTCCGCCGCCAAGGCCGGCGATCTCGGCTTCACGAAGGCGCTGGCTCAGGAGGGCGCGGCGAAGGGGATCACCGTCAACGCCATCTGCCCGGGCTATGTCGGCACCGACATGGTGATGGCTGTGCCGGAGAAGGTCCGGGAGAGCATCATCGCGCAGATCCCGGTCGGGCGACTCGGAACGCCCGAGGAGATCGGCCGCTGCGTCGTCTTTCTGGCCTCCGACGAGGCCGGCTTCATCACCGGGTCGACGATCACGGCCAACGGCGGCCAGTTCGTGGTCTGACCCGATCCGCGTCCGATGAAAGTTTTGAGGTCGGTTCCGCCGCGACCTGATCGACGGCACGATGTTGCCGCCCGCGCCGATGCAGGTCGCGCTGCCGGTTGTTTAGATTGCCGGCCTGAGCCTCACCTGCAGGCCGATGCCCAGATCGGCCCGGGTTCTGACGTCGCGGAGGAGTTAACGTTGCCGAGCTTCGGGCCCAGGTTCGACGGGCACGACGGCTTCGTTGCGGCGCAGGAAGGGCAAGGTCCAGGGCGGATCGTAGTGGAAGGCTGACGGCGGCCCGGCTGCTCGCCATCCCGACCCTTCAAGCCGGTCGAGCAGCCTGGCCTGGTGTTCGCGCGTCCGTTCGTCATCCCGTAACCCGCTGAAGCGCAGCGCTGCGATCGACTGTGTCGGCAACTCGCGCAGCCGGACCGCCTCATCCAGCGGCAGCGGTGCGGTCTCCAGGTCGAAGCCGGCGGGAAGAAAGAAGCGCATGTGCACCGAACCGTCAGGCTGCGGACGCACATCGACAGGGCCAGCCATGCCGCTATCGGCGGCGGCCGGCTGCATCTCGACCGGCGCCGTCATCGCGATCTCCGTCCCGGACCGGTTTCTGCCGAAGATGTAGGCGGCGAGCGTCCGGAACGCCGAATTGGCGCCGTCGCGATCCGTTACCTCTGCGGCCACCCGGGGCGGATACTGCCGGATCTCGACACCGTCGCCGAGGTCGCCGATCACATCATAGTGAATCTGTCCGGTTCCCGAACGGTCGCCGACGACCGAGCAGCCGGCGAGGAACGCCGTCAATGCGAGAACGCCAAGGATTCCGCGGAACAGGCGGGATGGGTGAGCAGGTCTCATGACCATACTACGGACGCGCGGCCGATCGGATGACAGGCAGGCTGCCAATGATCCGGGCAATGGAGGCGGCCGTAGCAATCGCGATTTCGGGCGAACGACAGTCCGCCCGGATCGTCCCTCAAGGTGCGCACCGGCGGGGCTTCGACTGTCAGTCCCAATGGAGTCTTGAAATGTCGTTTCGTAATCTTCTCGCCGCGTCCGTGGCCGTTCCCCTGATGCTGTTCTCTGCAGCTGCTTCGGCCAAGGACATCGTCGACACCGCCGTGTCGGCTGGTTCCTTCAACACACTCGTCGCCGCGGTGCAGGCCGCAGGTCTGGTCGACACCCTGAAAGGCGACGGCCCGTTCACGGTCTTCGCACCGACCGATGAGGCCTTCTCGAAGCTGCCCGAGGGTACGGTGGAGAACCTCCTGAAGCCCGAGAACAAGGATCAGTTGGTTGCAGTGCTGACCTACCATGTCCTGCCCGGAAAGGTCATGAGCGGCGACATCGCCGGCAAGACGGCGAGCCCGACGACCGTGCAGGGCTCGGCTGTCGCCATCGACGCCACTGGCGCGGCGGTGACCGTCGACGACGCCACGGTCGTCCAGGCCGATATCGGGGCGGACAACGGCGTGATCCATGTAATCGACACGGTCATCCTTCCGAAGATGTAGGCCGGACGGGGCGTCGCCGATCATCCGGCGCCCCGTTCCCTGCCGTTCGGGAATATCCGGATTCGGCAAACGAAAACCGCGACGGGCCGTCCTCTCTTTGAGGGCGGCCCGTCTGCTTTCGTGCCCAAGCCTGAAGGTGACAGGAATTCCAGATCGGCCCGGTTGGTGCGGCCCGCAGGGTATGTCGGGCGGGCGACGGCTATTCTGCCGCGACCTGCATCTGCGGGTCACGAAGCCGGTCGGCGTGGGCGCGGTAGCGCAGGGCCAGCCAGCGGTTGAAGTCGGCCAGCGTCTCCTCGAGGTAGCAGAGCCGGCCGCGGGGCGCGTAGCGGGAGTGCTTGGCCGCCTGCATCGCGATGTTGACCGTTGTGTCCTGGACGCCGAGCTGGGCCGAGCCTTCCATCAGCTTGCCGGCGCGGGCGTCGAAGTCCGGCAGCGCCGCGGTTGATTTCGGAACGCACCACCCGCCGGCGGTGAAGAGACCGCCGCCCACCGTCAGGCTGGACGGCGTCAGCGGGTAGATCAGGCCATAGCAGAGCATGTCCGGTGTGAAGATGATGTTCATGGTCGGCGGGACCATGCCGAAGCCGACCCGGTTCCGCTGCTTCTCGGACAGCGACGGAATGACCGGAAAGGATGCCGGCGCCTGCCAGCCGCGTTCGGTGAGCCCGCCATCCGGCTCCAGAAAAGGCACATAGCGGACGATCACATTGTCGTTGTCGCCCTGCCAGGGGTCGAACTCGACACCGGTGCTCGGGGCGAAGTCGTGGATGATCGGGTGCACGAACTGGGTGTGATAGGGCTCGATGTAGTTCTCGAGCAGCATCTTCCAGTTCCACGGTATTGGGTTCCGTTCGAACTTCGGCGGGATGGTGACCATCTCGTCGAGGTCGTAGCCCGCCATGTAGGGTTCCAGCTTGCTGAGCGTCGGCGCCAGGGAATCGGCCTCGGGGTCGAAGTTCACGAAGATGAACCCGTGCCAGATCTCCACCTTCAGCTGCGGCAGGGTGGATTCGTCGCGCAGCGTGTTCATCTCCACCGTCTTGCCCATGTGCGGGGCGCCGAGGAGTCTGCCGTCGATATCGTAGGTCCAGGCGTGGTAGGGGCAGGTGAAGCGCTTGGCGTTGCCCGTGCACTGGGTCTTGAGCGGATGGCCGCGGTGACGGCAGAGCGCGGACATCGCCCGAATGTCGCCGTCCTTGGTGCGGGTGACCAGAATGGGTTCGCCGGCCAATGTCATCGCCATGTAGTCGCCGGTGTTCGGCAGTTGCTGGACGCGGCCGACACAGAGCCAGGACCGCATGAAGACGGCCTCCTTCTCGAACTCGAAGAAGGCGTCGGACGTGTAGGCAGCGGTCGGCAGGACACGTGCTTCCTCGACGGGGCGGGCGCTGATGTCGAGGCCGTCGATCACGCTGGCCACGTCGGGATGGAGATGGCTGTAGTCGGTCATGGTGACGAGGGCTCCTCTCGTGACGGTCTCATACGCATCGCGGTGATCGGGCTCGCGGCCCTTTCATGCGCTCCGCCTGTTCATAGACGCATATAATATGCCACTTTGAGTGTCGCGACGTGACGGCTCAGGGGAGCAGAGGAACGTCCCCGTGGAGCGGGCGGCCCTGGCCCGATTCCGGATACAGCGCCGCGTTGAGCAATGGCCGCGTGACCAGCAGATCCTGCAACGTGAACTTGTCGAGCGCGGCGAAGAAGGCGCTGAGCGCGGTGGCCAGGGCAGGACGGAGCATGCAGGCGGAATCGATCTGGCAGCGGCCGCCTTCCTCGAAGCAGCCGACCAGGGAGAAGTCCTTCTCGGTCATGCGGACGACGTCGCCGACGTTGATTTCCGCGGGAGACATGGCCAGCCGAAGGCCGCCGCCATTGCCGCGGACCGCCTCGACATATCCGCCGACGCTCAATTGCTGCGCGACCTTGGTCAGATGGTTTTTGGAAATCCCGAAGGAAGTGGCGATCTCACCGATGGTGACCAGCCGGTTGTCCGGCTGCAGGCCGAGCTGGATCAGCATCCTGAGCGCGTAGTCCGTATACATGGTCAGTCGCATGTCTGGCTCCCCCGGGACTGTCGATCATCGCCTCCCCTGCGACCCATCGGCATTTCTGATTCAGCTATCCTCTGCCGATCCGGCTCGGGTAACAAGCATTGCTGATGCATATATAACGTGCAACCGGTGCCCAAATCGAAGGCTTTCCCGCGCCTGTTCACGGCGCGGCCGCGGGCTGTCTGCCGGCGAGAAGCTGCGCCATCGCGCCGCCGAGTGCGATCAGCGCACGGTCGCTCCCGCGGCGCCCGATCAGTGACAGGCCGACCGGCAGGCCGCCGATCTCGATACCCGGTATGCTCACCTGGGGCAGCCCGCCGAGACCTGCGATGCAGGTCATCCGGAAGGTGCGCTGCCGCATCGCCTCGATCTCGGCCGGAGACGCGTTCAGTGGAATCGCCGGCCCGGCAGCCGACGGCAGGAGGGCGACGTCGCCCTCCGCCAGGATGGCGTCGAGCCCGCGGGCGATCGCCGTCCGCGCCGCGCGCTCGGGTGACAGGTCGCGGCTGGCCATTTCCCTGGCGATATCGAAACGTGCGGCGATGGCCGGGGAAAATCCGGGCCGGGTCTTCTCGATCCATTCGCCATGCTGTTCCCAGGCCTCGGCCGCGGAGAGGGCGAGGTAGATCTGGCGCCACGACTCCAGGCCATGGTCGCTGATCGTGAGCCGTCGGATCGGACCGTGTTGCGCCTCGATACCGGTTATGGCCTCCTTGAATGCCTCCCTGCCCGGGATGTCGAGTTCCGCCATCGCGTCCTCCAGAAGGACAAGGCCGCGGTGGGCCTCCGGCTGCGATTGCGGCAGCAATACATCGCCGACGGCGGCGAATGTCGCGCTATCGCGGGCGAGCCAGGTCAGCGTGTCGAACCCCGGCATAAGCGGCACAATGCCGTCCATCGGTATCGCGCCGTGGGTCGTCCGCAGGCCGAAGAGCCCGCAATAGCTGGCAGGCACGCGCGTCGAACCGCCGGTGTCGGTCGCCAGCGCGAAATCGCGAAGACCGGCCGCGACAGCGGCGGCCGAACCGCTTGAAGAGCCGCCGGGGGTCCGGCCCGGCGCGCGGGGGTTGACCGGGGTCCCGTAATGGATGTTGTCGCCGTTGATGCTGTAGGCCAGTTCGTCGGTGATCGACTTGCCGATTGCCGTCGCGCCCGCGTCGAGAAGTTTCCGAACGCATGAGGCGCTGTGGTCCGGGACGGGATGGGATGCAAGCCATGCCGGCGAGCCGGCGCCGGTCGGTATGCCTTCGACGTCGATCAGATCCTTCACGGCGAAGGTCATGCCGGCCAGCGGTCCGTCGGTGGCGCCGCGAAGGACGAATTTTCCATGTCCGCAGAATGCGCCGACTGTGTCTTCCAAGGTTCCGCTCCTAACCGGCTTCGCGTTCAGCCCCTGAAAGATGCATGTGATAGGCCACATTGAGGATCCAGCTGTCCGGTCTGCCGGTGATGAAGGCCGGCCTGGTTGCCTGGAATTGAGCCTTGGCCGCAGGCAGTTGCTGAAAAACCGGGCAGAATCTGGCGCCGCCTCCAACGCATGGCCGGTGCAGATCCGGTCTCGAATCGATGGAATCCGAGCCTCGCACCATGCTTCGTCAAAGAGGTATCAATTTTGTTACTTTGGCATGGAACATGCGAGTTGGACCGCGTCGAACACCGCCACGCGGTCGAGCAGGCTCGCTGGCGGCGATCACTTCGTCACTAACAGGAGGACGAGATGCTTGACTTGAGGCGGGTACTAAAAAGGACCGGATCGGCCATCGCTGCCGGCATATTGGCGCTGACCGCGACATCGGCGCTTGCGGCGGACAATTACCGTGTGGGCGTGCTCATTCCGGGCTCGGCAGCCGACAGCGGATTCATGGAATCCGGGATGCAGGGGGTCGAGGCGATCCGCGCCAGGTATGGCGACAAGGTCACCGTTCAGTTGATCGAGAATATCAACTACGCGGACATGGAGCAGGTCATCACCGCGCTTGCCTCGCAGAACGATTTCGTGGCCGCGGTCAGCGGCGCGTCCCAGAACGCCATGGCGAAGGTCGCCAAGCGGTTCCCGGGCAAGAAGTTCGCGCTTGTCGCCGGAGCAACGCTGGGTCCTGACGCGCCCGCCAACATGTCCCAGTACGACGTCGGCCAGGCGCAGATCGCCTTCCTGTCGGGCGCCGCCATGGCGATGATGTCCAAGACCGGCAAGATCAACTATGTCGGCGGGCTGGAGATTCCGGGCATCGTGAATTCCGGCAAGGAGCTGGAGCGCGGCGCCAGGCATGTGAAGCCCGAGACGGAGGTCATCCAGACCTTCACCGGCAGCTTCGACGACGTCGCCAAGGCCAAGGAGGCCACGCTGGCCGCCGTCGCCCAAGGCGCCGACATGCACTACCACATCCTCAATCTCGGCCTTAAGGGCATGGAGCAGGCTGCGCGTGAGACATCGACCGTCATCGTCGGCGGCATCACCGCACGGTGCGGCGAGGACCCGATCTACACGGCCTATTCGATCACCGGCGTCGGGCACCTGCTCGAGCTTGCCGTTACCCGCTACATCGAGGGCACCTGGGAACCCGGTTCGCATGTCTTCGGACTGGCGGCGGGGCCGGAGGCCTCCGGCTTCAAGATCTGCGGCGATGTCGATCCGGCGATCACGCAGAAGCTTGACGAGATCAAGCAGCAACTCATCGACGGCACGATCACCACGGCACGGGGCTGACGCCGAGCCCCGTCAGGCGCGGGCTGAAAGACCGTGAACGTGACCATCCAGGGGAAAGATGGCGCCGGAGCGCAAACGGGGACGCCGCTGCTCGATTTCAGCGGCGTTTCCCGTTCCTTCGGCAAGGTCAGGGCGCTGGACGACGTCTCGCTGACGCTCCGTGGCGGCGAGGTGCATTGCCTTCTGGGCGAGAACGGGGCCGGCAAGTCCACGCTCTGCAACCTCGCCTACGGCCTCTACCCCCCAACCGGTGGAGCGCTGGAGATCAGGGGCAAGCCCTTCCAGCCCCGCAGCGCCAGGGACGCGCTGGCGTCCGGGGTGGCGATGGTGCACCAGCATTTCAGCCTGGTGCCCACCCTTACCGTGATCGACAATCTTCTGCTCGGCCGGTCCGGGCCGGTGCTCGATCGGCGGCGGGCGCGACGGAAGATCACCGAACTGGCCGGGAGTTTCGGTCTGGATATCGATCCCGATGCGGTCGTCGGCAGCATGTCGGTCGGCCAACGCCAGAGGGTCGAGATTGTCAAATGCCTCATCAACGAGCCGGACGTCCTCATCCTGGACGAACCGACAGCCGTTCTCTCGCCCGACGAGATTCAGGGCTTTCTGGCCACGGTCAGGGAGATTGCCGCGAATGGCCGGGCGGTCCTGCTGGTCACCCACAAGCTGGCGGAAGTCGCCGCTGCTGCGGACCGGGCGACGGTGCTCAGGCTTGGCTGCAAGGTCGCGGAGAGCGAGGAGCCGTCGGCGGATGTCGATGGTCTGGTCCGCGCGATGATCGGCGAAAGCCTGAGCCGGCTGGATCCGGCCGCGTCATCCACGCTGGGAATTGAAGGCGCAGGCGGAGGGGTATCCCGGACCGGAGAGACGACACAGGTGAGCGACCGCCGCAGCGCGCTCACGATCGACGGACTGACGGTCGAGGGGCGGCCCGGTATCGACCGGCTGAGCCTGATCGTGCGCCGTGGCGAGACTGTGGGTGTTGCCGGAGTCGAGGGCAACGGACAGCGTGAGCTCGAATGGGCCCTCTCGGGCATCGCCCCGGTCAGGCGCGGGCGTTTTCATGTCGGCGAGACGGAACTGACGCATGCGAAGCCACGGGCGATCGCGCGGGCCGGTGTTGCCGTGATCCCCGAGGATCGCCACGCGCTCGCCTGCGTGACGGAGATGAGTCTGGCCCACAACCTTCACCTCGACCGGCTCGCCCGCGTCAGCCGCTGGGGCTTTCTGGACCGGCGGCGGCTGGCGCGATCGAGTGTCGACATGATCGAGCGCTTCGACATCCGCGCCGGCGGGGAAGGCATGGCCTTTTCCACGCTTTCGGGCGGCAATCAGCAGAAGGCCGTTCTGGCACGCGAACTGAGCCGCGAGAACCTGAATTTCGTGCTCGCTTCCCAGCCGACCCGGGGTCTCGATGTCGGCGCCGTCGCGGCGGTCTATGCCCGGCTGCGGGAAGCCTGCAACGCCGGGGCAGGGGTGCTTCTGATCTCGAGCGAACTGGACGAACTGCTCGCCGTCGCGGACCGCATCGTCGTCATCTACAGGGGGCGCCTCGTCGGTGAGTTCCCGCGCGCCTCGGCTGACCGCGGCCGGATCGGCGCCCTGATGTCCGGGCAGGCCGCATGAGTCAGCAGACGGCAGAATGGATGGCGCTGTTCCAGCGCCCGCGCACGGCCAGGCTCGGGGCGTGGCTGGTTCCCTTCGCCGCCATCGCCGCGGCGCTGGTGGTCGGAGTCGGTCTGGTCGCGGCCACGTCGTCGGATCCGCTGCGCGCGGTGTCGGCCTTCGTCGACGGGGCTTTCGGCTCTTCCTACGCGATCGCCGCATCCCTCAACCGGTCCACCGCCTTCATGCTGGTCTCGGTCGGGTTCCTGTTCGCCTTCCGGGCCCGGCTGACCAATGTCGGCGGCGAGGGTCAGCTGGCGGTCGGCGGCGTGCTGGCAACGGCCTTTGCGCTGGAATGGGGCGCAGACACCCTGCCGGGCGGGCTGGCCGTCGCGGTTCCGCTCGCAGCGGCCGCCGTGGCGGGCGGCCTCTGGGGCGCCATCGCGGGCGCGCTCAAGGTCTGGCGGGGCGCCAACGAGGTCATCACGACCCTGATGCTGACCTTCATCGGGCTCTGGCTGCTCTACTGGGTGACCCACTCGGTCAGTCTCCTCCGTCAGCCCATGACGGACGCCACGTCGCTGCCGGAATCCGCCACACTGCCGGTCTCGACCCACATGCCTGTCATGGCGATGGACAGCTCCGGGATCCTGCATGCCGGCCTTGTCGTGGCTCTCGTTCTTGCCGCCATCGTCGCCGTCGTGCTCTCGCGCACGGTCATCGGGGTCTGGCTCGAGGCGGTTGGCCTGAACCCGCAGGCCAGCCGGCGGGCAGGGCTGCCGAACGGTCTGATCGTCGTGCTCGGGTTGAGCGTCGCGGGCGCGCTGTCGGGTCTGGCCGGCGGCATGATGATCCAGGGCGACCAGCACAATCTGAAGGCCGAGTTCCCGTCAGGCTACGGCTTCGACGGCCTCGTCATCGGGTTGCTGGCGCGTCAGTCGGTGACGCTCGCGGTGCTTTTCTCTCTCTTCTTCGGGTTCCTCCGCTCCGGCGGGATCTACATGGAGATCGTGGCCGGAGTGCCCTCGGCGGTGGTGCATGTGATGCAGGGCGTTGTGGTGCTCACAGTCGCCGGTTCGGCGTGGTTCGCCCGCCGTGTGGAGGCGTCGGCATGACCGAGGAACTGGCGGTCATCTTCCTCGCCTCGACCGTCCGTCTGGCCATGCCGATCCTGCTGGCCGCGCTCGGCGAACTGGTGAGCGAGCGCGCCGGCGTCCTGAACCTGAGCCTGGAGGGCATCATGCTCTCTGCGGCCTTCGCCGCCGTTGTCGCCGCGCACGCCACCGGCAGCCCGGTGATAGGCCTTGTCGCCGCGCTGGCCACGGGGGCCTTGTGCGGTCTCTTCCAGGCCTGGCTCAGCGTGACGGTGCAGGCCGACCAGATCGTCACCGGCCTCGGCTTCAACATCCTCGCCTTCGGTCTCACGACCCTGTTTAACCGGGAACTCTTCGGTCTGCGCTCGGCGCTCGAGGTGCCGGGTATCGAAAAGGTGGCCGTGCCGTTGCTGGTCGACATTCCGCTGATCGGGCCGGCGCTCTTCAATCAGACCTGGCTGGTCTATCTGGGGTTGCTGTCGGTGCCTGCGATGTACTGGATGCTCCGCAACACGTCCTTCGGGCTCGCGGTCGAGGCCGCCGGAACCGATCCGCTGGCCGGCGACAAGACGGGCGTGAGCATCGTCGCGACCCGGTATCGGGCCGTCGTCATTGCAGGCGCTTTCGCCGGCGCCGGCGGCGCGTTCATCTCTATCGGCGACATTCACACCTTCACCGAAGGCATGACCAACGGTATCGGCTTCATCGCGCTGGCCGCCGTCATCTTCGGCAACTGGCGGGTCTGGTGGGTTCTGGGCGCAAGTCTGGTCTTCGGCTTCGCGACCGCGATGCAGTTCCAGCTTCCGGCGATGGGCGTCGATGCGCCGGTGGCCCTGCTGGTGATGCTGCCCTACGTGCTGGCCCTGCTGGCGGTTGCCGGCGTGGTCGGACGTCAGTCGGCGCCGCCGGCGCTGACACTGCCGTTCAGGCGGATGAACTGAGTTCCCCGAGAGGGCCGGATGAAAGGTTGCTACCGGATCAGTCGGAACACGCGTCTCGGCTCTGGATGGCCTTTCACCAGGCGCCGCCGTGCCACCGCAATGCGCGATTGTCCAAAACCCGCTTCGTTCCCCGTCGGTCTGGCACTAGGCTGGACGCTGGCCGGGTCGGAAGGTTGGTTCGCACATGACGCATGCAGTCGGGATTTCTGAGCTCTCGGGCGGGACCGGAATGCATGCCCGGATGGCGAAGCCGTCTTGATTTTCCCGGGGTGCTATCTCGGCGTGCCGCTCGGATCGAGGCGGCCATGACGGTCGATACGTCGAACGGGACGACCCGACGGAACCCTGAAGAGACCCGGCGGCGGATCCTCGAGGCTGCGACGGCGGAGTTTGCCCGTGTCGGGTTCGAAGGGGGACGCATCGACCGGATCGCGCGCGGCGCCCGCGCCAACCAGCGGATGATCTACCATTACTTCGGCGACAAGGCCGGTCTCTACATCGCGGTGCTCGAGCAGGCGCTGGGCGAGTTGCGTGCGGAAGAACTGAGACTCGACGTGGATGCAGGATCGCCGCGGGAAGGGGTACTGCAACTCTTCGACTTCATTTCCGCCCATTTCGAGGGGCATCCGGAACTGGTCAAGCTGCTGTCCGGCGAGAACCTTCTCGAAGCCGCGCACCTGAAACGCTCCGACGATACGCCGGTCATCTCCTCACCGATCCTTGCCCTTGTCGAGGATCTGCTTCGGCGCGGTGCACAAGACAGTTCGGTGCGGGCCGACATCGATCCCTTGCATCTCTATGTCGCCATGGTGGGACTCAGCTATTTCCACCTGTCGAACGCCTGGACGCTTTCGGTGATCTTCAAGCAGGACCTGCAGACCACCGGCTGGCGGTCGGCGCATCGACGGATGGCGCGCGCCATGCTTTCCGAGTACCTCGAACCGCCCAAGCATTAGGCAATCTTTGTGACGGTGGCGAAATTGTCATCAGCGTGGTGTGGCGTGTCAGATGTCGATGATGCCGAACCTGACATAACGCCTTCATATTGATGATTGATTTCGTCGTAAGGGCTTCTGGCATGCTTCCTGTAAGCAAGTAAGTGTTTACTTACTTATGCCCGGCGTCGAAGGCGCGGGCGACAAGGAGGCGGCTATGAAGAGACTTCTGGGAACGGCCCTGGCAGCAGCCCTCGGCGTGGCGGCGTCGGGCGCTGTGGCGGACGACAAGATCGGCTTCATCTATGTCGGTCCGGCGGCCGACTACGGCTACAACATGTCCATGGACCTGGGCCGCGAACATGTGGCCGCGACCATCGACGGCGTCGAGACCACGGCATTCGAGGCCATACCGGAATCGGCCGAGGTCGAGCGGGTGATGGAGCGCCTGATCAACACGGGCCACGAGATCATCTTCGCGACCAGCTACGGCTATCTGGATCACGCCATCAAGGTGGGCGAGAAATACCCCGAAGTGGCCTTCCTGCACGCGGGCGGACTGAAGACGTCGAAGAACGTCGGCACCTACTGGGCCGATTCCGATGACGGCATGTATCTGGCCGGCGTGGTTGCCGGATCGGTGACCAAGACGAACAAGCTGGGCTTCGTCGGCGCCTTCCAGATCCCGCAGCTTCTCCGCTCGATCAACGCCTTCACGTTGGGCGCGCAGTCGGTGAACCCCGACGTCACCACGACGGTTGTCTGGACCGGCGGCTGGTGGGAGCCGCAGAAGGAAGCGGAGGCGACCAACGCCTTTGCCGACGAGGGGATTGACGTGATCGCCGAACAGGTGGACAGCCCGATCACCATCGCCCAGACCGCCGAGAAGCGCGGCGTCTACATCATTGGCAAGGACGTCGACATTTCCGACCGCGCGCCGAATGCGTGGCTGACGGGCGTGTCATGGAACTGGGGCCCGATGATGGTCGACATGGTGAAGGAGATCAAAGCCGGCACCTGGAAGCCCGGTCATGTCCGCGGCGACCTGGCCAGCGGTCACGCCGTGCTCGATCCCTTCGGCAAGAACGTGCCCGAGTTTGTCCAGACGAAGGTGCTGGCGATGAAGGAGGATATCATTGCCGGCAAGATGAACATCTGGACCGGGCCCATCGTGAAGCAGGATGGCACCACTGTCGTCGGGGCCGGCGAGGCAATGACGATGGAGCAGATCGAGACCACCGACTTTCTGGTCAAGGGCGTGATCGGTTCGACGAACTGACGGTGCGCCGGCACGGAGAGCAAAGGCAACGGAGACGGATATGACAACGCCCAAGACCATGGGCGCCGTCGAGGGCCAGAGCTGGAAGGTCACGCCGGAGCGGGTCGACATGACCCGCCCGGCGCGGCCCGAACGCCGGGTCGCCATCGACGCCGAACCCCAGGACATCATCGTCGACGCCAACAAGTCGGCCCTGATGATCGTCGACATGCAGAACGACTTCTGCACCAAGGGCGGCTGGCTGCACAGCCGCGGCATCGACATCACGCCGAACAAGGCGCCGATACAGCCGCTGCGGCGTCTGGTCGACGGTTTCCGGGCAGCGGACGTGCCGGTGATCTGGGTGAACTGGGGCGTCCGGAAGGATCTGCTGAACATCCACCCGTCGCTTCTGCATTCGCACAATCCCTCGGGGACCGAAACCGACCTCGGTCATCCGGTGGCGGGGACGCGATCCGAGGTGCTCCGGAAAGGCAGCTGGGGGGCGGAAGTCGTCGATGAACTGAACCCCGGCAAGTCCGACATCCAGATCATCAAGCACCGCTTCAGCGCCTTCTGGGACACGGAAACCGACGCAGTGCTCCGCAATCTCGGCGTCAGGACGCTGTTCATCGGCGGGGTGAACATGGATCAGTGCGTCATGACCACGCTGGAGGACGCCAGTTTCCTCGGGTACGACACCATCCTGGTCGAGGACGGTACATCGACAACCTCGCCGGACTACTGCGTCCAGTCGGTGCTCTACAACGTCAAGCTTCTCTACGGTTTCGTCACGGGATCGGAAGCGGTGCTTTCGGGATTGTCCGCGGATGGCTGACGCGGATTCGGGCCACCGTGCAACATTCAGCGGCCGTGCGGCGGAACTCGGTATCGAACTGCCCAATGTGCCGGTTCCGATCGCAAATTTCCGGCCCTTCCGCGTTTGCGGCAGCATGGCCTTCATGGCCGGCCAGACCTGCGAATGGAATGGCGAAATGACACTCAAGGGCAAGATCGGACTGGATCATGACATCCCGGCGGGTCAGCAGGCGGCCCGGATCTGCGGACTGAACCTGATCGCCGCCCTGTCGCAGGCCTGCGACGACGATCTCGGCCGTGTCGAGGCCTGTATCAGGCTGGGCGGTTTCGTGAATGCGCCGGCCGATTTCGAGTTCGTGCCGAAGGTGATCAACGGGGCATCCGACCTGATGCATGAATTCTTCGGCGACATCGGGGCGCATGCGCGTACCGCTGTCGGCGTCGAGACGCTGCCCCAGCGGGCGGCGGTCGAGGTGGACGCGATCTTCATGCTGCGCTTGAGCTGATGGCCGCAAGGCGGATCGAGCTGAGGGGGCTGGTCAAGCGCTTCGGCGCGCTGATCGCCAACGACAATGTCGATCTGACCATCGAGCCCGGCGCCTGCCTTGCCCTTCTCGGCGAGAATGGCGCCGGGAAGTCGACCCTCATGAAGATCCTCTATGGCTTCCAGCCCCCGGACGCCGGTGAGATCAGGATAGATGGCGAACCGGTCAGGTTCCAGTCGCCTGCCGACGCCATGGCAGCGGGCATCGGGATGGTGTTCCAGAATTTCTCGCTGGTCCCGGCCCTGACGGTCCGCGAGAACCTGTTGCTGACCAGCCCGGGGGCACCGTGGCTCCAGACCGGCCGGTCGGCCGCGGAACGCAAGCTCCTCGATGTCATGCAACGGCTAGCTCCGGACATCGATCCCGGTCGCCGCGTTGCCGATCTCGCGGTTGGCGAGCGCCAGCTGGTTGAGCTGGCCAAGGTGCTCAACCTGGATGCCGACACGATCATTCTGGATGAGCCGACGTCGGTGCTCACGCCGTCGGAGACCGAACGGCTCTACGGCTTCGTGCGAACCCTGCGGTCGGAGGGCAGGGCGGTCGTGCTGATCACGCACAAGCTGGCCGACGTCGAGGCCTGTGCGGACAGGATCGCCATCATGCGCCGCGGCAGGCTGATCCATGACGGTCCCTCGGACGGTGTCGGGCAGGGCGACATGGTGCGGATGATGGTGGGGGACGGTGCGCCGGCAGGCGCTGAAGCCCCGCCGCTACCGTCGGGCCGGACACCGAAGGTGATCGTGAAGGATCTCAGTGCGGAGGCCGAGACCGGCGGCGTGCGGGACATCTCGCTTGAGGTGGCGGCGGGCGAACTTCTCGGTGTAGCGGGCGTTGTCGGCAACGGTCAGACCGTTCTGGCCGATGCGCTTGTCGGTCTTCACCCGTTGAGCGCAGGCGATGTCACCGTCGGTGGCGTCTCCTTTGCCTGGAAAAGCAGGCCGCCCCGGCCGGACGGCACGATCGCCTATGTGCCCGAACGGCCGCTCGACAATGGCGTGGTGCCGCAACTCGGTCTTGCCGACAATCTCGATGTCAGGAGCGCCGCGACTCGCTCGTTCTGGCAGTTCGGCCGCGATGGCGCACGGCAGGCCGCCAGAAGCCGGCTCGAGGACGCCGATGTCCGCCCGCCGGAGCCCTACAGGCAGGCCCGGACGCTCTCCGGCGGCAATCTGCAGAAACTCGTCCTCGGCCGCGAACTGGCGGGCCGGCCCGAACTGATCGTCGCCTGCTACCCGACAATGGGGCTCGACGTTGCCGCATCCCGGACTGTCTACCGTCGGCTGTTCGCCCATCTGGAACGCGGTGCCGCCATCATCTGGATTTCCGAGGAACTGGACGACCTGCTGGCCTATGCGCACCGGATCGCGGTGCTGCACGGCGGCCGGATCGCCGGAATTCGGGATCGCGACGCTGCCGACCGGAACGAGATCGGCGAGCTGATGCTTCGCGGAACCCGGGCGCGATGCGCCTGATGCGTGTCCGCTGGCTGGAACCGCTGGCCGGCGGCGCCGGATTCATTCTGGTGGCCATGGCCTTCTTCGCCTTCATCGGCGAACCCCCGGTCGGGACATTGCTGGCGATGGTCGAATACGCCGTCGGCGACGCGTATTCGCTGTCCGAGTCGCTGGTGAAGACAACGCCGATCCTGCTGTGCGCCCTGGCCGCGATCGTGCCGGCGCGTCTCGGTCTGATCTCTGTGGGCGCCGAGGGACAGCTCTATTTCGGAGCGCTCATCGGGACCGCCCTTGTCCTGGCCGTGGTGCCGGGCGGCGGCTGGATGATGCTGCCGCTTGTGCTGCTGGCCGGCGCGGCCGGCGGTGCGGCCTGGGGCTGGCTGCCCGGAATCCTGCGGGCGCGGCTCTCGGTCAACGAGACCATTTCGACTTTGCTGCTCAACTACATCGCGGTCCTGCTCGTCAGCGCGGCGGTCTACGGGCCGTGGAAGGATCCGGGCAATCTGGGCTGGCCGGCGACCATCGCCTTCCCGGACTGGGCCGTCGCGCCGCAGCTGTTCGGCACGCGGGTTCATGCCGGGCTGCTGATTGGCGTGGCCGCCGCGGTGATGCTGCAGCTCCTGTTCAGCTACAGCCGCTGGGGCCAGGCGCTGGAGGTCTTGAAGGGCAATCCCCGTGTGGGGCGCATGGTCGGACTCGACTATCAGCGCCAGGCCATCCTGGTGATGGCGCTGGGGGGCGCCATGGCCGGGCTGGCAGGCATCACCGAGACCGGGGCGATCCAGGGGCGGCTGCAGCCAGGTATCTCGGTTGGCTACGGGCTGACGGGCTTTCTCGTCGCCTGGCTGGCCGGGCACAACGCGCTGCTGGCCGTGCCGATCTCCTTCATGATCGGCGGGTTGATTGCGGCGGGTGACACGCTGCAGCTCTTCAACAAGGTTCCGGCGGCAAGCGCGACCGTGCTTCAGGGGCTGCTGTTCGCGACGGCTCTCGCCGTGCCCGGCCTCATCGCATTATGGCGGGCGCGCCGTGGATGAGGCGACGCTGATCGTTCTGGGCGGCTGGTTCGCTGCCATCCTCCGCGGCGCCACGCCGTTGCTGTTCGTCACGCTCGGCGAGACGCTGAGCCAGCGCGTCGGTGTCATCAATCTGGGCGTCGAGGGAGAAATGCTCGCGGGCGCCTGTTTCGGCTTCGCCGTCGCTGCGACGACCGGAGATCCTCTGCTCGGCCTCCTCGCCGGCGGTGGCGCCGGCCTGCTGCTCTCGAGCGTTCACGCCGGCCTCTGCGTCGGGCTCGGCGCGAACCAGTTCGGCAGCGGTCTGGCCGTCTGGATGATCGGTCTCGGGATCACATCCTTCTTCGGGCGGGAGTTTGTCGGCGCGCAGGTTCAACCGGCGTCGACGCTGGGCGGCGACTGGTCCGCCGGCATCCCCTTCCTGTCGCAACTGCTGGACAATCTCAGCTGGACGGCGCCGCTGGCCATCGGGACCGTCGCGCTCGCCGGTTTCGCCCTCTACCGGACGCGGCCCGGTCTGGCGTGGCGCACGGTCGGCGAGGCGCCGGACGCCGCCCGCGCGGCCGGCCTGTCGGTGCCGCGCATCCAGACGCTCGGCGTGCTCGCTGGCGGCTTTCTCGCCGGCATAGGCGGCGCCGTGCTGTCGGTCGACTATACCCAGACCTGGGCGCAGGAGATGACCAAGGGCAGGGGGCTCGTCGCCGTCGGTCTGGTCATCGTCGCGCGCTGGAACCCGTGGCTGGTGCTGCCCGTCGTGCTGGTCTTCGGCGCCGCCGAGGCGGCCGTGCTGCGGTTGCAGGCGGGGGGGCTCGAGGTGTCGTCGCACCTGCTGGCCACGTTGCCCTACGTCGTGGCGCTCGCCGTGGTCGTGGGCGCCTACGCCTTCGGCAAGCGCAAGGGCGGCATGCCCGAAGGCCTGCGGCTGGTCTTCGGCAAGGACTGACAATCGCCGTCAGGCGTGACCCGCATGCTTCTGCGACGGCAAGGCTGCTCCCTGCCTCGATCCCGCCGGCGGTGGAATGACTGCACTGCGCGACGAGTGTTCGATTTGCAGTGCATGGAGCGCTATCTCTCCGGGGACGACGGGCGCGGCGGGGAGGGAAGCGCGATGACGGCAAACGGGGAGCGGGCGGCGACGCCTCGGATCCTGCCGCTGCTGATGCTGCTGTTCGCCATCGGCGATCTGTCGACATCGCTGCTGGTGCCGAGCCTGCCGGGTATCGCCCGGGAGTTCGGCACGCCCGATGTCACCGCCCAGCTTGCGGTCTCGGGCTTTGCGATGGCGTTCGGCCTCGGCCAGTTGCTCATGGGGCCGCTTTCCGACGCCTTCGGCCGCCGGCCGGTGCTGATCGGCGGCCTGGTGCTGTTCGGCACGGGTTCCGTGCTGGCGGCGCTCGCCCCCGGGATCGAGGCGCTGATCGCCGGCCGCGTGGTTCAGGGCGCGGGCGCCAGCGCCGGCTATGTGCTGGCCCCCGCCGTGGTACGCGACGTCGCGACCGACGACCGCCAGACCGCCCGGATGATGGCGCCGCTCTTCATCGCCAGCGGCTCGATCATGATCTTCAGCCCGCTGATCGGCGAGGCGTTGATGCCCGTGGGTGGCTGGCAGGCAGCGATCCTCGCCGGCCTGCTGGTCGCCTGCATTGCCTTCGTCTGGGTGGTCTCGAGCTTCCGGGAGACGTTGCGGGAGCGGGTGACGGGCGGGCTGAACCCGGTCCGCATGGCCCGGACCTATGCCGGGCTGTTCGTCCATGGCCGCTATTTCGCCTATCTGATCACGCACTGCTGCGCCTATGGCGCGTCCTATACCTTCATCGCCAACGCGCCGTTCATCGACCTCGCCAACGGCAAGGGCGGGCCGCTGGGCGTTGGTATCAGCGTGGGCGTCGTGATGGCCGGGTTCCTGACCGGTCTGCTGATCGCCCGCCGGCTGACGGCCACGGTCGGCGTGCCGCAGGGCGCGCATTACTTCATCGTCGCGTCGATCCTTCCCGTGCTCGTGCAGATTGCGCTGCATGAGGCGGGACTGCTGCACCAGTACACCTACCTGGCGCTGGAGTTCCTCATCATCGCCCTGATCGGCGGCATGGCGCCGTTCACCGCTGCAGGCGTGGTGATCGAGGCGCCGGGACGTGCCGGATCGGGCGCCGCGCTGCTCGGCGCGTCGCAGATGCTGACGGCCGCAGGGGTCATCGTCATCGTCGGCTTCCTCAACGACGGCACGATGCTGCCGCTCGCGCTGATGCAGGTCGTCCTGCTGGTCATTGCGGTCGCCGGCTTCCGCCTGACCTACGGACCGATGCCGAAATCGGCCTAGATCCCGTCCTCGCGGACGGGATTCGATCTTGCGGGTTCGGTCGATTGCACACAGGAAGACATCGCCGGAGGGCCGGAAGATCCACTTGTCTTTTGAGAGCGGTATGAATTCCCGCAATCAACTGTTTGCCGACTCGAGCCCTGTCGAGATGTCTCAGGCTGCATCCTGAGCCGCCTGGATCGCGCGATCGATCGAGGTCGCAAGCATGTCCACCAGAAAGGCGATCTCGTCATCTGAAATGATGAAGGCGGGAGCGAGCAGGACGTGATCGCCGAGACGGCCGTCGACCGTGCCGCCGCCGGGATAACAGATCAGGCCGGCCTGCTGCGCCAGCTTCTTGACCCGTCCGTTGATGCCGAGCGCCGGGTCGAAGGGCGTCTTTGTCTCCCGGTCCTGGACAATCTCCAGCCCGCGCAACAGGCCGCGGCCCCGGATGTCGCCGATATGCGGGTGCTGGCCGAAGCGGTCCGTCAGCGCCGCAGCGAACTTCTCCCCCTTGCTCTGGACATCGTCCACCAGGCCGTCGTCGATCAGGCGCGACAGCACGGCGCCGGCCGCCGCCGCCGCCGCCGGATGACCCATGTAGGTGTGACCGTGCTGGAAGAAGCCCGAGCCGGCGGCGAAGGCCTCGTATATCCGGCTGGAACAGATCGTGGCGCCGATGGGCTGATAGCCGGCGCCGAGTCCCTTGGCGACAGCGATGATATCCGGCGTGACGCCTTCCTGGGCCGAGGTGAAGAGCGCTCCGCAACGGCCCATGCCGCACATCACCTCGTCGGATATGAACAGGACGCCGTGTTCGTCGCAGATCTCGCGGATGCGGCGGAAATAGCCTTCGACCGCAGGAACCGCGCCCAACGTCGCTCCGACAACGGGCTCGGCGATGAAAGCGGCGACGGACTCCGGACCCAGCCGCCGGATCTCGGCGTCGAGCTCGTCGGCGACGCGGCGTCCGAAATCGGCCTCGCTTTCGCCTTCTTCGCGCAGGCGATAGGCGTAGCAGGGCGAGATGTGGGACATGTTGACCAGAAGCGGCTCGTACAACGCCCGCCGCGAGCGGTTGCCGCCGGCCGACAGCGCGCCCAGCGTGTTGCCGTGATAGCTCTGCCAGCGCGCGATGACATGATGCCGGCCCGGCTGACCGATCTCGATGAAGTACTGCCGCGCCATCTTGATGGCGGCCTCGACAGCTTCCGAGCCGCCGGAGACCAGAAAGACCCGGTCGAGATCGCCCGGCGCTTCCGCGGCCAGCCGGTCGGCCACCGCCTCGGCCGCCTCGGATGTGAAGAAGCCTGTATGGGCGAAGGCCAGGGCGTCCATCTGCGCCTTCACCGCCTCGATCACCTTGCGGTCCGAATGGCCGAGACAGGACACCGCGGCGCCGCCGGAGCCGTCCAGGTAGCGCTTGCCCTCGCTGTCGATCAACCAGCAGCCGTCGCCCGCCACGGCGACAGGCGGAGATGTTTTCGTGTGGCGCAGAAAGACGTGGTTCATGGCAACCTTCCTCTGTGGCGGAACGGTGTCGTTCTGAACGACAGCAGCCTGCAGGCGTTGACGATAGCGCAGACAGCGTCGCCGGTGTTGCGGAAGCGCGGGGTGGAGCAACTGTCCGTTCGATGGTGCCGGAGACCAAGAGCCGGAGTGCGTCTCCCTGACGGCAGTTGTGTGGCCGGCGCCTGCGCGTCATATCTGGGTTGTTGGAGGGGAGGGAGCCGCAATGGCGCTGCGAAGCGATGCCGTCATGGTGCTGTTCTACGATATCGACGGCGACCACGCAGATCACGACGACTGGCACAGCAACGAGCATTTTGCCGAACGGCTCGGGGTTCCGGGCTTCATTCGGGCCACCCGATGGGTCGCGACCCGCGCCGCCACTCGGTATCTGGTGACCTACGAGGTTGCCGATGTCGATGTTGCGACCTCGGCCGGCTATCTCGAACGGCTGAACCAGCCTTCGCCCTGGACCAGCCGGATGATGCCGCGGTTCCGCGGCATGACGCGCGGCTTCTGCAACGTCCTGCGAAGCGAAGGTTTCGGGCTGGGCGCCGCCGCCGCAGTGCTTCGCTTCACGCCGGGAGAGGGGTCCGAGGCAGATCTGACCGACTGGATCGGAACCGATATCCTGCCGGCCCTTGCCGAGCGGAGGGAGGTGGCGGGGGCACATCTGCTCCGGCCCGCCCCGCCGCCGCCCATGACCCGGGAACAGTCGCTGCGCGGGGCGGACAACCCGATGTCCTGGCTGGTGCTGGCGACCGCCTGTGATGCTGCTGCCCTCGAAAAGGCCGTCGACGAACTGCTCGATAACGCAGCGTTCCGGCAGCACGGCGCCGCCCAGGTAATGACGCCGGGATTCTACGGGCTGCATCAAACGGCGACGGCGGAGGAGGTGCGGGCAGTACGGGTCTGAGTGATCTGCGAGATCAGGCACGGCGTAATGCATCGCGAAGGCACAAGCGTTGAAACCGTTGTCTGCCGGCTTCGAACCCTGCATCGCCATATGCGCGGTCCACAGGATCACTTTGGGGTCGGATACTGGTATGATGCAGGTCATCCAGACAGAGATTCGTGCGGTGCCTCGGCGCCGGTCATGTCGACAATCGGCAGGCACACAGGAGCTTTTCGAATGCCGAAATACAACACCAGGTTCGAACTGAACGTTGACGATGTGGATCTGATCGAGACGGCGCTGCGCTCCATGCAGTCGAAGGCCGGGGACGATTCCGCGGAGACGCAGAAGATCAGGGCGTTGCTGGGCCGTCTGCACAACCAGAAGATCTTCTACCGGCCCGCGCGGGGCGTTTACGTCAGCGGCTGAGGCTGGCGGCCGCGCCGGTGGCGATCGACCGGCAAGCCGGCATGCGCGATCATCGATTGCCGTTGCAGACCGTCTTCTGCCGGATTGCCGGCAATTTCGTGACCAGACGCGGCCTGTCATGCGCTGCGGCTGCGGCCGCCATTGCGGTCGCCCTGGTCCAGTTCGCTTCAGATCGGGCCGTGGCGGCTCCCGATGTACCGCTTGCGGCCGAAGACGGTGGCCCGCGCCGGCTCGAAGTCCTGCCGGATATATCAAGCCTCAGGATCCGTGCCGAGCGTAGCACCGCCAGCCGGATCGTCGGTTCCTATCGGGGCGGCCAGATTCTCTGGAACCTCGGCTGTGTCCTCGAGGCCGGGCGTGGCTGGTGCGATGTTCAGGCGCTGAAGGGCGGTATTCGGGGGTATGTCGCCGCCGACTACATTCGTCCCGCCAAAGGGCCGGATGGCGCCGTGCCCACCGGAACAGATGATTCAGCTCTTCGGGCCGGACAGGGCGATTTCGACGCTACCGGCACGATCCCGTGTGCGGTGTCCTTGGGGCAGCCTACGGTCCCCTGCGAATTTGGTGTGGCTCGAGGTTCAGGAGGCGATGCGATGGTCGTCGTCTCGCGGCCGGACGGCCGGAAACGGGCACTCTTCTTCGCACATGGCCATGCCCTGAGCGCCGACACGACGGAAGCGGAGGGCCCGAAGCCGTTCGGCGCACGCAAGGAGGCCGATCTGCAATTCATTTCCGTCGGGAACGAACGATACGAAATTCCGGATGCCGTGATCCTCGGAGGCTGACGGCAGGCGATCCTGTGCCAGACTTGCCCGCACCGATCTGAGAAACGGCTCCGCCAATGCGCTTCACTCTCGACCAGATACAGACCTTCCTCACGGTCGCCCGCACGGCGAACATGCGGCAGGCGTCGGAGGAACTGCATCTGACGCAGCCGGCCGTCACGGCGCGCATCCGCAATCTGGAGCAGGTCCTGGGCGTCGAACTCTTCGATCGGAGCGCCGGCATGGCGTTGACCAAGGGCGGCGTCGCGCTGGTCAACTACGCCGAACAGTATCTGAAGCTGAACGATCTCATCCTGCGGGACGTGGCGCAGAGCGACAGCGTCGAGATGCTGTTCCGCATCGGTGTGTCCGAGACGATCGTCCAGGCCTGGCTGCCGGAATTCATCGCCAGCCTGCGCGAGACCTTTCCGCGGCTCAGGGTCGAGATCGATGTCGACATCTCCAGAAACCTCCGGGACCGTCTGATCGGCGGCGCCATCGACTTCGCCCTGCTGATGGGGCCGGTCTCCGAGTTCAGCGTCGAGAACGTTGCGCTGCCCTCCTTCGAGATCGCCTGGTTCCGCCCGCCCGGCGGTGACTGGCCCGAGGACTCGACCGACATCTTCCGGCGTTGGCCCGTCATCACATTCGCCCGGGGGACAAGGCCGTTCCGTCTGCTGAAGGAGACGCTGCTGGAGCGGTACGGTCCGGAGGCGATGCTGTTTCCGTCTTCCTCGCTGTCAGCCTGCTTCCGTCTGGTCGCGGCCGGTATGGGCGTCGGTGCGCTGCCTCTGGCGCTGGCCGGACCGTATCTGGAGAGTGGTGAGATCGACCGGTTCGATCCCGGCTGGCATCCGGCGCCCCTCGATTTCACGGCGTCCTACAAGGCCGTTCCGTCCGGCACGCTCGGTGCGCGGGCCGCCGCCATCGCGCTCGAAACGGCCATGTCTTTTGATAAAAATTCCTTATTGAAGCCGATGCAATATTACGATTAGATTTTAGTGTCGCGCCGTCGTTAACGTTCCTCCACACGAGGGGAACAGCATGGCTGTGGCACTGACACATGATGATCTGAAGGCCTGCGATGTCGCCGGCGTCCGGCGGGCGATCCGCTCCGGCAGCTACACGGGCCACACGGCGGGGCTGGTGCCCGGCCGGCTTCAGGCCAATCTCGCAATCCTGTCCGCTGACCTCGCCGGACCGTTCCGCGAATTCTGCGAACTCAATCCGAAGCCGTGCCCGCTGGTCGGCGTGACTGCGCCGGGCGATCCGGCCTGGTCCGCGCTCGGCGACATCGACATCCGCAGCGATGTGCCAGCGTACTACATCTACGAGAACGGCGAACGGACCGGCGAGGTCACGGATATCGCGGCGCTCTGGCGTGAGGATCTGGTGGCATTCGCCCTGGGCTGTTCGTTCACCTTCGAGAACGCGCTGATCGAGGCGGGCATTCCGATGCACCACATCGACGCCGACCGCACCGTTCCGATGTACCGGACGTCCATCGAGACGCACAGCGCCGGTCCGTTCGGCGGCGGCACCGTGGTCTCCATGCGCTATGTCGATCCCGGCCGGGTGGATGAAGCGGTGGAGATCTCGGCCGCATATCCGTGGGCCCATGGCGACCCGATCCATGTCGGCGATCCCGGGGCCATCGGGATCCGCGATATCGAACGGCCGGACTGGGGCGATCCGCCCTGCGGTCCGGCAGGCGTGCCTGTATTCTGGGCCTGCGGCGTGACCCCCCAGAATGCGTTGACCGTGGCGCGTCCGGACTTCTGCATCACGCACAAGCCCGGCTGCATGCTGATCACCGATATCGGCGAGCGCGAAAACGCGTTCGTCGACCAACCTCCGGCTCATGAACAGGGAGACTGAAAATGTTGAAGCTGGCATCCATGGCCGTCGCGCTGACCATCGGCGCGACCGCTGCACTGGCCGACGGGCCCGTCGTCGTGAAAGGCGTCGGGACCTGGGGCAATCTGAACAATTACAAGAAGCACGAAGGCCCGTTCTGGAACGAACACATCGCCAAGGCCTCGAACGGCCAGATCATCGGTGAGATCAAGCCGCAGACCGAACTGGGTCTGAAGGGCTTCGAGATCATGCGTCTGGTCAAGAACGGCGTCTTCGACTTCGCCTTCGGCCTGCCGGGCTATGTCGCCGCCGAGAATGCGGTGTTCGAGGGCGCCGACCTGTCGTCGGTCACCCAGGACATCGAGACCCAGCGCAAGGTTTCCGACGCCTATTTCCCGATCCTGGAGAAGGCCTTCGCGGACATCTACAACGCCAAGCTGATGATGCTCTATCCGTTCCCGAGCCAGATGCTGTGGTGCAACGCCGAGGTCAACAGCATCAAGGACCTAGAGGGCAAGAAGATCCGCGTCTACGCCACGTCGCTCGGCGATTTCGTCGAAGGCGTCGGCGGCACCTCGGTGACCGTACCCTTCGCTGAAGTCATCCCCGCGCTGGAAAAGGGCGTCGTCGACTGCGGCATCACCGGTACCGCGCCGGCCTATAACGCCAAGTGGCATCAGGTCGCGACGCACGCCTTCACCATGCGCGTCGGCTGGGGCCTGGCCTTCGGCGCCATGAACATGGACAAGTGGAACTCGCTCAGCGCCGATCAGCAGAAGATGCTGCAGGCCGAGATCGACAAGCTGACCGACCAGATGTGGACGGAAACGGCGACCGAAGACGAGACCGCAATCTCCTGCATCACCGGCGGCGAGTGCGCCTGGGGCGAGCCCGGCAGCATGAAGCTGGTGGTGCCTTCCGAGGCCGATCTGGCCGCGCGCGACAAGATCGCCACCGATGTGGTCCTGAGGCGCTGGGCCGAGCGTTGCGGCGACGAATGCGCCGCCAACTGGAACGAGACTGTCGGCCCGATTCTGGGTCTGACGGCTTCCGCCAACTGATCCGAGCCGCGAATTCGGGGGCAGGGTACCGTCCTGCCCCCGGTTAGCCGATATTCTTCAAGGGCATTTCTTTGGGGACGTTCGTCATGCTGAGCATCATCGCCAAGGCGCATCATGTCTCGCGCGTACTCGCCTGGATCGGCGGGGCCCTGATCCTCGGTTCGGCGCTTCTGGTCACCGTCGAGGTTCTGATCCGCAAGTTCCTGGGCACATCCCTCGCCGGCGCGGACGAGATTTCCGGCTACGCCTTCGGCATCGCAACAACGCTGGGACTCGCCTTTGCCCTGTTCGAGCGCGCGCATATCCGCGTGGACGCCCTGTTCATTCTTCTGCCCGGTTTCCTGCGGGCCATCCTCAACCTCCTGGGTCTGGCGCTGCTGGTCGGGTTCGCGGCAATCATCACCGTGATGGCCTGGCAGATGGTCGGCGATACGCTGAAGCACGGATCGCATTCGATCACCCCGATGCGCACGCCGCTGGCGCTGCCTCAGATCCCATGGCTCGCCGGATGGGTGCTTTTCGTCGTGGCCGGCCTGTTGCTGTTTTTCGGTGCGCTGCTCGCGACGCTGCGCGGTGACACCGCTTCGGCTGACAGGCTGATCGGCGTGAAGACGCTCGACGAGCAGATCGACGACGAGAGGGCCTGATGCTCACCAAAACCCTTCTCATCCTGCTCGGCCTGATTGCGCTGGCCGTCCCCGTCGCCGCGGCTCTGGGCTGGCTCGGCCTGACCATCCAGTATCTCGACAGCCCGATGCCGCTGCACCGCGCGCTCGGCGACATGGTCTGGCAGACCGGCACGGACTTCCTGCTGGTCGCCATTCCGATGTTCATCCTGTTGGGAGAGATCCTGCTACGCTCGGGCATTGCCGGCCGCATGTATGACGGCATCATGAAGTGGCTGGGCTGGCTGCCCGGCGGCCTGATGCACGCGAATACGGGGTCCTGCGCGCTCTTCGCGGCCACCTCCGGCTCCTCCGTGGCGACGGCGGCGACAATCGGTACCGTCGCCATCCCGCAGATCGAGAAGCGCGGCTACAACGAACCCCTGTTCCTCGGCACCATCGCCGCCGGCGGCACGCTGGGCATCCTCATTCCGCCCTCGATCAATCTGATCCTCTACGGCCTGCTGACCGACACCTCCGTGCCGGAGCTTTATCTCGCCGGATTCCTGCCGGGCTTTCTGCTGGCGGCGCTGTTCATGGCCACGGTGGTCGCCTTCTGCATCGTCCGTCCGCGCTGGGGCGGCGAGAAGATCACCGTCACCTGGTCTGAGCGGATCCGGGCGCTGCCGTCGCTTCTGCCGCCCGTCGGCATCTTCGTCGTCGTCGTCGGCTCGATCTATGCCGGCGTGGCCACGCCGACGGAGGCCGCAGCGCTCGGCGTGGTCGCCGCGCTGATCCTGGCTGCCGCCAACCGCACGCTGACGCTGTCGATGCTGCGCGCGGCCGTCGAAGGCACCATGCGGACGACGTCGATGATCATGCTGATCATCCTGGCGGCGGTGTTTCTGAACTTCGTGCTGTCCATCGTCGGGCTGACACAGGCGCTGGCGGATTTCGTCACCGGCCTTGGCCTGACGCCGATGCAGACCATGCTGATGCTGATCGCGGTGCTCGTCGTCATCGGCTGCTTCATGGAAACGCTGTCCATGCTGCTGACGACGGCGCCGCTGATCGCGCCGATCGTCGTGCAACTCGGTTTCGATCCTGTCTGGTTCGGCATCCTGCTGATGGTGATCCTGGAAACCGCGCTCATCACGCCGCCCATCGGCATCAATCTCTACGTGGTGCAGGGCGTCCGCGAACGCGGGGCGTTGACCGACGTCATGAAGGGGGCGGCGCCGTTCGTGGTGACCATGTTCGCCATGATCGCGCTGCTGCTGATCTTCCCCGAGATCGCGCTCTGGCTGCCCGATCTCTTCTACTGATTTCTCTGCGAAAGACGTTCCGACCATGACCAAATGGCAATTCTGGGTCGACCGCGGCGGCACCTTCACCGATCTGGTCGGCCGCCGGCCCGACGGCTCGCTGGTGACCCACAAGCTGCTCTCGGAGAATCCCGAACAGTACCGGGACGCGGCCGTCCAGGGCGTGCGCGACCTGCTGGGCCTGAAGCGGGGCGAGGCGATCCCGTCGCACACCGTCGAAGCGGTGAAGATGGGCACGACGGTGGCCACCAATGCGCTGCTGGAGCGCAAGGGCGACCGCACGCTGCTGCTGATCACCAGGGGTCTCGGCGACCTGCTGAGGATCGGCTATCAGACCCGGCCGACGCTCTTCGATCTGCATGTGGTCCTGCCCGAACTCCTCTACGAACGCGCGGTCGAGGTCGAGGAGCGGCTGGATGCCGAAGGCAATGTGATCACGCCCCTGGACGAGGAATCCGTCCGCGGCGACCTCCGGGCCGCAAAGGCCGACGGCATCGACTCGGTCGCCATTGCCTTCATGCACGGCTATCTGAACCCGGATCACGAGGCGCGGGTCGCGGCCATCGCGCTGGAAGAGGGATTCGGCCAGATCTCGGTCTCCAACCAGGTCTCGCCGCTGATGAAGCTCGTCTCGCGCGGCGACACGACGGTGGTCGATGCCTATCTGAGCCCCATCCTGCGGCGCTACGTCAATCAGGTGGCCGCCGAACTGGGCGGCCACAACCACACCCGGCTGATGTTCATGCAGTCCAATGGCGGGCTGACGGACGCGCGGCTGTTCCAGGGGAAGGACGCCATCCTGTCCGGTCCCGCCGGCGGCGTCGTGGGCATGGTCAAGACCGCCGAACTGGCCGGGCACGACCGCCTGATCGGATTCGACATGGGCGGCACCTCGACGGATGTCTGCCATTTCGCCGGCGATTTCGAGCGATCCTTCGAGACCGAGGTGGCCGGCGTCCGCATGCGTGCGCCGATGATGAACATCCACACGGTCGCCGCCGGCGGTGGCTCGATCCTGCATTTCCGGGACGGCCGGTTCCAGGTGGGGCCGGACAGCGCCGGCGCGGATCCCGGGCCGGCCTGTTACCGGCGCGGCGGCCCGCTGACTGTCACCGACTGCAATGTCCTTCTGGGCAAGCTGCAGCCGGATCATTTCCCGGCGGTGTTCGGCCCCAACGCCGACGAGAAGCTGGATGCGGATATCGTGCGGCGGAAATTCGAGGCAATGGCTAAGGAGATCGCCGACGCGACGGGCGAGCCGCTGCGCAGCCCGGAGAATGTCGCAGAGGGCTTCCTGCGCATCGCCGTCGAGAACATGGCCAACGCGATCAAGAAGATCAGCGTACAGCGCGGCTACGACGTCACGAAATACACGCTGCAGTGCTTCGGCGGGGCCGGGGGGCAGCATGCCTGTCTCGTCGCCGATGCACTCGGCATGGAAACCGTGTTCGTGCATCCGCTGGCGGGCGTTCTCAGCGCCTACGGGATGGGGCTCGCCGAGATCCGCGCCCTGCGCGAGCGGCAGTTCGAGCGGCCGTTGAGCGATCTTGATGAGGCCGCCCAGGTTCTCGATGCGATGGCTGATGAGGCCGGTGACGAGGTCACCTCACAGGGCGCCGATCCGGCGCAGGTCACCGCCATACGGCGGGCGCATCTGCGTTACGCCGGGTCCTACCAGTCGCTGGAGGTCGAGTTCGGGACCGAACAGGAACTCAGAGACCGCTTCGACGCGGCCCACAGGGCGCGCTACGGCTTCGCCGCCGACGACCGGGAACTGATCTTCGAGGCGCTGTCGGTCGAGGCCATCGGCGGCGCCGCGGAAATTGCCGATACGAGGGACGCGCTTTCCGAAGGCGCGCCCGACGCGCTGGCGACGGTGGACGTCTCGTTCGGAGACGCCGCGGCGGTGCCGCTCTACGACCGCGACGCGATGCGGCCGGGGCAGCATGTGGACGGCCCGGCCATCATCCGCGAGGCCACCGGCACGAACGTCATCGAGGCGGGCTGGCGCGCGGAAATGAATGCCTGGGGGCATCTGATCCTCACACGTGCGGTGCCCGTCGCCCGTGAATCCGCCATCGGCACCGAGGTCGATCCGGTGATGCTGGAGGTTTTCAACAACCTGTTCATGTCGATCGCCGAACAGATGGGGGCAACCCTGGCCAACACGGCCTATTCGGTGAACATCAAGGAGCGCTACGACTTTTCCTGCGCGCTGTTCGATCCCGAGGGCGGGCTGGTCGCCAACGCCCCCCACGTGCCCGTCCATCTCGGCTCGATGTCGGAATCGATCCGGACCGTCATCCGCATGAACCCTGGCATGCGCCCCGGCGACGTGTTCACCCTCAACGATCCCTACAATGGCGGGACGCATCTGCCCGACGTCACGGTGATCACGCCCGTCTTCGATGAAGCCGGCGAGCGGGCGCTGTTCTATGTCGCCTCGCGCGGGCACCACGCCGACATCGGCGGCAAGACGCCGGGGTCCGCGCCGCCGGATTCGCGGCGGATCGAGGAAGAGGGCGTCCTGATCGACAACTTCCTGATGGTCGACCGCGGCGTCTTCCGTGAGGCAGAGACCCGCGCTCTGCTGGCCTCGGGCGACTGGCCGTGCCGGAACATCGACAGCAACATCGCCGATCTGAAGGCCCAGGTCGCCGCCAACGCCACCGGCGTCCGGGAAGTGCAGAAGATGATCCGGCAGTTCGGGCTGGATACCGTGCACGCCTACATGGGGCACGTTCAGGACAATGCGGCCGAGTCCGTGCGCCGCGTGCTCGATGCGCTGACCGACGGCAGCTACGACTACGAACTCGACAACGGGCGCTTCATCCGGGTGAAGGTCACCGTCGATCACGACAGGCGCGAGGCGACCATCGATTTCAGCGGTACCGCAGACAAGGACCCGCTGAACTACAATGCGCCGCTCGCCGTCTGCAAGGCGGTGGTGCTCTACGTCTTCCGTTCGCTCGTGGCGGCGCCGATCCCCATGAACGAAGGGTGCTTCCGGCCCCTGAAGATCGTGACGCGCGAGGGCAGCATGATGCACGCGCAGTACCCGTCGGCGGTCATCGCCGGAAACACCGAGGTCAGCCAGATGGCCTGCAACGCCCTGATGGGCGCGCTTGGAGCGATGGCCGGCAGCCAGGCGACGATGAACAACTTTGTCTGGGGCAATGACCGCATCCAGAACTACGAGACGATCTGCGGCGGTTCGGGGGCCGGACCCGATTTTGATGGCTGCTCGGCAATCCAGACCCACATGACGAACACCCGTGGCACCGACCCGGAGGTACTCGAGTTCCGGTTTCCGGTCCGGCTGGAAGATTATGCGATCCGGCGCGGCTCCGGCGGGCGCGGGCGGCACGGCGGCGGCGACGGCATCATCCGCCGGATGCGGTTTCTGGAGACGATGACGATCACGACGCTCTGCTCGCACAGGCGGGTGCCGCCCTTCGGCGTCGACGGGGGCGAGCCGGGGGAGGTGGGCCGCGAGTGGATCGAGCGGGCCGACGGGACCCGGACCGAGCATGGCGGCAACGACCAGAACGAGATCCTGCCGGGCGACGTCTTCGTCATGCACACGCCGTCGGGCGGCGGCTTCGGAAGGCCGGCCTGAGCTACCTCATCGAGAAGACGATCGGAACCACCAGCTCCAGCCTGCTGCCGGGATAGAAATCCGGCATCTGCGGCAACGGCTGCGCCCGCTGGATCATTGCCTCGACCTCCTGATCGAGCAGGCGGTGGCCGGAGCTCTGTTCGATCCGGAAGTCGATAACCGTGCCGTCGCGCCGCATCACGAAGTAGAGTTGCGCCGTGCCTTCCTGGCGCCGCCGCTGGGCCATTCTCGGATACTTCTTGTGTCGTTCCAGCCAGAGCTGCAACTGAGCCAGAAAGTCCGCCCGCTGACCCGGAGATCCGCCGCCCTGCTGTTGACCGCTCTGGCTTCCGGCGCCGGAGTCGGAGCGGGGTCCGGACTTTCCCTGCGCACCCGGCAGCGCCGCCAGCCGTCCGTCGCCGCTCTCCGGTGCGGCAGCGGTCGTCTCGGGACCGGTTTCGGCTTCGACGCTCTTCGATTCGATGGCGTCGGCCGTGGATGTCGCGGCCTTCACCGGAAGGCTTTCCTTTGGTTCAGCCTGCCGCAGGCGCACCGTGTTCCTGACGGGACGATCGACAGGCGGTGCCGGAACAGGCGGACGCGGCGCGACCCTGGCGGTCTCTGTCGGCTCCTCTGCCAACGGCTTTGCCTCGGCTGTCTCTGCCTCGACGAGTCCGGTCCTTGCCACCGCCGCCGCTTCGACCTCCTGCGCCCCAATCGTTTCCGGCTCTACTGGCTGCACAGGCTTCGCCGCCGCTTCCGTCTGTCGGTCCGGCACCTGCGCCACCGTCACGGGTTGTTCGAACACCGGTTCGATCGACGGCTTGGGCGATTCGGGTTCCACGGCTGCCGCGATCTCGACGGGCTCCGACAAGATTTCTCTGGCCGGCTTCACCGAGGTGGTCTCGGCCGCCGGATCCGTCGCAGCAACCTCGGCAATCTCCGGCTTCGCGGGGGCGGCGGATTGAACCGGCGCGGCTTCAATGACTTCTGCAGGCGGCGGGTCGTTGCTGTCGCTGTCCGGGGGCATTTGTGACTCCGCGGCGGCGGGCCTCGCCACTTCGGCAATCTCCGGCGCCGAATCTCCGGCGGCACCCGCAGGCCTTCCCGCCGACGCGAGGCCGACCTGCAGGCCGCCGGCGCCGGTCGCGACTGTTCCGTGTTCCGGCGCCTGCCAGAGCCACGCGGCAGCGACGGCGAGGTGCAGCGCGACGGCAGCGGTGATGCCGGCCACCCAGCTTCTGCGCCGCAGCCTGATCATTCGGAAGCCGGAAGCGTCAGTAGATTGAGCCGCCTTACCCCGCTATCCCGCAGGAGCTCCATCAATTCCACCACCTCGACAGCATTGGCATCGCCATCCGCCTTGAGCCGAACCTGGCCAGCCGCGATCTCCTTCAAGGCATCCGGCAAAGCGCTTCTTTCGACGGGCCGTCCGTCGATGGCGATGCGTCCGTCGCGCGACAGCAGGATCATGACATCCTGTGCCTGCGGGTCGCTTTCCGTCTCTGATCTGGGCGGTGCGACCTCGAAGGGGTCGGTAATGGCAAGCTGGCCGGCCAGCATGAAGAAGATGAGCAGCAGGAAGACCACGTTGATCAGCGGCAGCACGCTGTCATCGCCGCTCCGGCGGGAGCGGGCAGTGTCGGCGAGCCGCCTCATCGACGCCCTCCAGCCCGGATCAGGGCCATGCCAGCGGCGCCGGCGGCGCCGAGACGGTCCAGAACCTCGACGGTGCGTTGGAGGGAGACATCCGGTGCGGGCCTGAGGATCACCGGCCGGCCGGGCTTGTCAGCCACCAGGACGCCGATTCGGTCGGCGAGCGTCTCGAGATCCATCGGTTCGCCGGCAAGCCGCAAGGCATCCCGCCGGATATCGACGAGAAGCGAACCCTCCAGTCTTGCGCCGCCGCCGGCCTCGACCGGCGGGCTGAGATCGATGGCCCGCCAGTCCAGAAAGGACGAGGCGAGCATGAAGAAGACGAGCAGGATGAAGACGACGTCGATCAGCGGGGTGAGGCTGATCAGCGCCCGCCGGCGGTCAGTCCGCGCCGACAGGGGCCGTGTCGCGGAAACCTCGGCCGGCATGGCGCTCCTCGGGTTCGTGCTGCATTGGCAGATCGCAGGTGAACAGGCGTGAAACCGCACTGTCGGTGTCGTGGGCAAACCGCTCGGTCCGGCGTTCCAGCCAGTTGAGCGCTGCGACGGTTGGAATGGCGACGGCCAGACCCGCGGCGGTGGTCAGCAGAGCTTCCCAGATGCCGCCCGACAGGATGGCCGGATTGACCTGATTGCCGGCGGCCTCCAGCTGCCGGAAGGCTTCGATCATGCCGAGCACGGTGCCGAACAGGCCCAGCAGCGGCGCCAGCGTTGCAATGACTTCCAGCGGCCGGAACCAGCTGCGCAGATCGTCGAGCGCATCGCCGCCCAGGCGCATGGCTTCCTCCCGGACATGGGCTTCGGGCAGCCCCTGGCGCAGTCCGCGCATTGCGCCGGTGACGATCCGGGCCAGCGGTCCACGGTCGCTGTCGATCAGATTCAGCGCCTCCACCGGGCGGCCATCGCGCCACAGCTGCAAGGCGCGTCGGGTGCGTTGGTGCTCTGAGAGGCGCAGGCCGCGCAACTGGATCAGCTTGGTGAGCACGATCGCGAGGGCGAGGACCGACATCGCGGCCAGAAGAGCCACGACCGGTCCGCCAGTCTGCATCAGTTCAAGCGCGGTGGCGATGCCATCGGCCGGCATCTGGTCGCTCGCAGCGGTCTGCGGCAGGGGCTCTGTCATTGCTCGGGTCCTGTCATTGAGGCGGGAACATGGGCTGGCTCTGCAAACCATGGCCGCTTGCATGAGTCTCGAAACTTATAATAAGAGTCATTATCATTATCAACAGCCGAGGCGTAAGGCGGACGCGGCGGTGCCGTCCGAGATGATATTGCAAATCAGTTGCAATAATATCTTCGAAGGACTAAGGAGGGGCCATCGGTGAGGGCGGCCCCGCCGCAAACAGAGGGAAGAGCCGAATGTACATTGCAATGAACCGTTTCCGGATCGTGCCGGGCCAGGAAGAGGCCTTCGAGCAGGTCTGGAAGGAACGCGACAGCAGGCTGGAAGAAGTCCCCGGCTTCGTGGAATTCCACCTGCTGAAAGGGCCGTCCGACGACGAGCACACGCTCTACGCATCGCACACCATCTGGAACAGCTATGCGGATTTCGAAGCCTGGACGAAGTCGGAAGCGTTCCGTCGCGCCCATGAAGGCGCCGGTGAGCGCCGCCAGCTTTATCTCGGCCATCCGAATTTCGAGGGCTTCGAGGTTGTCCAGCAGCTCTGATCCGATGTCCGATTTCGATGCTCGATCCTCCCGGCGCTCGATACCCGTCGCGGGTTCGGCGCTGGGGGAGGTCATCGACAGCATCGACCTGTTCGCGACAGGCAATGAAATACAGATACGGCACCGTGGCGAGACCTACCGCCTGCGGCTGACCGGGGCGAAGAAGCTCATTCTGGTGAAATGACAGTGGCTGGCGCGATGTGCGCCGGCAGCTAGACGAAGACAGACGATCCAAGCCCGCCACCCGCCTTCCCCGAAAGGCACAGGCAGCCAGCCAGGATCCATTCTCGACAGAGAGAGGGCGTGGGAATGGCAAAGGCTTTGGCGGCCGCGTTAGGCGCGGCGTTTCTGGGAATCTCGATCATGTCCGTCGCGGTGGCGCAGACATCCGAAGAGGGCGGTAACGGGGAGGCGGCAGCCGCCGGCCCGAAGAAGCTGGGACCGATTTCGGTGACCGCAACGCGAACGCCGATCGATGCGGCCGAGTATCCCGGCATGGTGACGGTCATCGAGAAGGAAGAGATCGAGCTACGGCAGGCGTCCTCGCCGGACGATCTGCTGAACTTCATCCCCAATGTCGAGTTCACCGGCGGCCCGCGGCGCACGGGCGAGACGCCGAGCATCCGCGGATTCTCGGGCAGCGATCTCGTGATCCTGATCGACGGCGCCCGTCAGAACATCAATGCGGCCCATGACGGCCGCTTCTTCGTCGATCCCTTCATCCTGCGCGAGGTCGAGGTGCTCAGGGGCCCCGCCTCGGCGCTCTACGGGTCAGGCGGCACCGGCGGCGTCATCGCGTTCCGTACGCTGAACGCCTCGGATGTCCTGGAAGCCGGCGAGACGAGCGGCGTTCATTTCGCCGCCGGCTATCAGACCGTGGACCGGGAGGAATCCCTGAGTCTGACCGGCTTCGCGCGGCCGGACGAGAAATGGGACCTGGTCGGCAATGTGAACTACCGCGATCCGGGATCGATCAAGCTGGGCGACGGCAGCGAACTGACACGGTCCGACGACGACATTCTCTCCGGCATGTTCAAGGCGGGCTATGATGTCGGCGGCGGCCACGAGCTGGAATTCTCGTTCATCACCTTCCGCAACAATGCGAAGGAGCCCAATGTCGGTCAGGGCGGGGCCGAGGACGACCTTGTCGACAAGAAGATCGTGGACGATACGGCGCGGCTGTCCTGGCGCTTCGATCAGCCGGGCAACGACCTCGTCGATCTGGACACGCAGGTCTATTTCTCCCGTTCCAACATCGACGAGACGCGTCTCGACAACAACGGCGCCGGTCCGCAGGGGCAGAACCTGGTCCGCAACGTCGCGACCGTCGGCTTCCGGGCCGACAACCGCTCCCGCGTGGGCTGGCTGGAGGGAGCGGAGACCACGCTGGTCTACGGCCTCGAAGGCTATCAGGACATCCAGAACGGCATTTCCGATGGCGGCGAACGGGACGGTGTGCCGGACTCGCAGAACCTGTTCGGCGGCGTCTTCGCGCAGGGTGAGATCCGGCTCAGCGAACCGCTGGGGGAGGGCAGCGGGGATTTCCTGCTGCTGCCCGGTTTGCGGTTCGACTACTTCTCCTCTGAGAGCGCCATCGCCTCGGCCATCACCGAAACCGCGGTCTCGCCCCGGTTCGGCGCGACCTGGTATCCGCTGCCATGGATGATGGTCTTCGGCAACTACGCGCACGCCTTCCGCGCGCCCAGCTTCGACGAGGCCTTTCTGGACGGTGTCCACTTCGAAATCCCGGTCGGCCTGGGGGTCACCAACCGCTTCATCGCCAATCCCGATCTGCGTTCGCAGCGGACCCGGACGATCGAGGCCGGCCTCGGTTTCGAGTTCGTCGACGTCCTGCAGCTTGATGACAGCCTGACCTTCAAGGCGACCCGCTTCCGGACCCGGGCGAAGGACTTCATCGATCTGGAAGTGATCCAGCCGACCCTGTTTGTGGACTGCAACCCGTTCATTCCGGGCAACTGCGACGGGACCACCCAGGCCGTGAACGTCCCCAACGCGGAGCTGGAGGGCAACGAGATCGAGGCCGTCTACAACAGCCGCGGGGCGCGGATCGCCTTCGGCTTCTCCAATCTCGACGGCGACGATCTGGATACCGGCGACAAGCTGGGCGTGCTGACACCGGCGCAGGTCACGGTGGATGCGGCGATCAAGTTCCCCGAACACGGCGTGATCGCCGGCGTGCGGACTCTGGCGGCCTTCGACTTCGACAAGGTCGACGATCCGAACGACGAACGCACCGGCTACGTGGTCAGCGATGTCTACATGGCCTGGCAGCACGAGGTCGCGAAGGGCGTCGGACTGCGTGTCGATCTCGGCGTCGACAATGTCACCGACCGCGCCTACTCGCGCGTCTTCAACAACGCCTTCGAGCCGGGCCGGAACTTCAAGGGCCGGATCGGCATCACGGCGCGCTGGTGAGCCGGCCGCCAGCAAGGGAAAGGTACAGCACATGAAGTCTCGTATCCTGATGGCCGGGCTGCTGGCTGTTATCGGCCTCGGCTGGCCGGTCGGCGCTTCGGCTGAGGGCAGCGGCCAACGCGTTGTCACCATCGGCGGGTCGATCACCGAGATCGTCTACCAGCTGAATGCCCAGGACCGGCTGGTCGGCGTCGACAGCACCAGCATGTTTCCGCCTCAGGCGCTTGAACTGCCGAATGTGGGCTATGTGCGGCAGCTGTCGGCGGAGCCGATACTGGCGCTGGCGCCGGACCTGATCCTGGCGGAAGCGGATGCCGGTCCGCCCGCCGCGGTCGATCATCTCAGGGCTGGCCGGAGTCGGCTTCGAACTGGTTCAGGACGAGCACAGCATCGACGGTGTCGCCGCCAAGATCGAACTGGTGGCTGCTGCGCTGGGTCTGGGTGAGAAGGGTGAGGCTCTCGCGCAGGCTACCCGGAAACGGTTCGACGCGGTCAGCCGCAAGGTCGCCATGACCTCGCACCGGCCCTCCGTGATGTTCGTCCTGTCCGCCGGCAAGGGCGCGCCTCTTGCTGCCGGGGAGGGCACTTCGGCCGGCGCCATTATTGAGATGGCCGGGGGCCGCAACGCCCTCTCGGGGTTCGAGTTGTTTCGCGCACTGACACCGGAGGCCGGCGTGGCCGCGCAACCCGACATCGTTCTGGTGACCGAACGGACGCTGAAACTGCTGGGCGGCAGGGAGGCCGTTGCGGCCCTGCCGGGCATCCAGGGCACGCCCGCTGGCCGCGAACGGCGCGATCGTGGCGATGGACGGTCTGCTGCTGCTCGGCTTCGGGCCGCGGCTGCCGGATGCGGTGGAGACATTGACGGCGTTGCTGCACCCGGGAAGCTGAACGAAGAGCATGGTGGACGGGACAGTGCACGGGGCGGAGCCCGGAGTGATGACAGCCGAGGACCGGCGCGTAAGGCGGCGCAGAACCCAGCTCATTGCCCTCGGGCTGTTCCTGGTCGTCGGCTGTCTTCTTTCCGCAGGCATCGGTGCGGTGTCGATCAGTCCCGGGCAGTTGCTGGCGATCCTTCTGGAAAAGGCCGGAGGGTTCGAAACCGGGATCGAATACGGACAGCGCGAGGAAATCGTTCTGCTCGCCATCCGCCTGCCGCGTCTCGTGCTCGGTGTCGTCGTGGGCGCTGCCCTGGGCGTCGCGGGCGCCGTGCTGCAGGGCCTGTTCCGCAATCCGCTCGCCGACCCGGCGCTGATCGGCGTCTCAAGCGGCGCCGCGGTCGGGGCCGTCATCATCATCGTTCTCGGCGCACCGCTGGCGGCCATGCTGCCGGCCCTGCTGGCCGCCTATCTGATCCCGGTAGCGGCTTTTCTCGGCGGACTGGTGGTCACGGCGCTGGTCTACGGGCTGGCGCAGCGCCACGGCGGCACCGATGTCGCCATCCTGTTGCTTGCCGGAATTGCCATGAACGCCATCGCTGCGGCCATCGTTGGGATCATGATCTTCCTCAGCGACGATCAGCAGCTCAGGGACCTGAACTTCTGGCTGCTTGGTTCTCTCGCCGGCGCGACCTGGGACAAGGCGTTTGTCGCATTGCCCGTCATTGCGATTGCCATCGCGGCGCTGATCAGCCTGCACCGGTTTCTGAACGCCATGCTGCTTGGCGAGGAGGCCGCCCAGTATCTCGGCCTGCCGGTGGAGACCGCCAAGCGGCTCTGTGTGCTCTTCGTTGCGCTGGCGACGGGCGGCGCGGTGGCGATGACCGGCGTCGTCGCCTTCGTCGGCCTGGTCGTGCCCCACATGGTCCGCATGGTCATCGGCCCCGATCACCGGCTGTTGCTGCCGGCGAGCTGTCTGGGCGGCGCGCTGGTCATCGTGCTGGCGGATCTGCTTGCCCGCACAGTTGCCGTGCCGACCGATCTGCCGCTCGGGATCGTGATGAGCCTGACCGGCGGTCCGTTCTTCATCTGGCTGCTGGTGCGCAGGCGGGGAGTTGCCTCATGGGGATCGTGACCGCACGGGATCTCGTGGTCCGGCGGGGCGGGCGCGCGATTCTGGACCGGGTCTCGATCGATCTGGAACCTGGCAGGCTGACCGCGATCCTCGGCCCGAACGGCGCCGGAAAATCGACGCTGCTCCGGTGCCTGGCCGGAAGTCTGAAGCCCGACGGGGGCCGCGTGGCAGTCGGCGATGTCGCGGTTGGCGACGTCCCGGCGCGGGACCTTGCCCGGCGCCGCGCCGTGATGACACAGGAGAACCGGCTCGGCTTCGCCTTTTCGGTGATCGAGGTGGTGCAGCTTGGCCGCACGCCCCATGCAGGCCGGTCCGATGCGGCCTGCCGACCGCAAGGCCGTGGCGGAGTCGCTGGAGGCTGCGGGCATCCTCTCCTTGGCCGACCGCGATTTCACGACACTTTCGGGCGGCGAGAAGCAGCGCGTGCATCTGGCCCGCGCGCTGGCCCAGATCTGGCCGTTCCGGGGCAGGGGTGAGGCGAAGTTCCTGCTGCTCGACGAGCCGACCAACAATCTCGATCTCTCGCATCAGCACCGGCTGCTGGGCTTCGCGCGCGATCTGGCCGAAGCCGGCCTGGCGGTCGCGGCTGTCCTGCACGATCCGAACCTGGCTTCCGCATACGCGCATCGGGTGGCGATCATGAAGGCGGGGCGTCTGACAACCCTCGGAACGCCGGCCGAGGTCATGACCGCCGGGACGGTGTCGGAGATCTACGGCCTCGGACTGCAGCCTTTCGGGCAATTGCGGACAGGCGCTCATCTGTTGTTCGCGGAGGGTGCGTGAGGCGCTTCCGCCATTTCGACTTCGTGACCTGATCCTTCCGCCGAGCGGGTTCGCAAGCAGGCGTTCGAGGCCGTGCAAGTAGGGACTTGTGTGCGGCCTCGTTCTGACCTAGAAATTTATTGGTCAACTAACAAATAACTGATCATGCCCGACGCCCTTCCGCCCAGACGCACGCAGATCGAACGCCGCGCCGAATCCGACCGCCGGATGCTGGCCGCAGCCGTGCGTCTGATCGGCCGGCACGGGTCTGTCGGCACCAGCCTGGCCGAGATCGGCACGGAAGCCGGCTACAGCCGCGGTCTTCCGGCCGCGCGGTTCGGCACGAAGCTGGCGCTGCTGGAAGCCGTGGTCGATGCGTCGGAGAAGTGGTTCGAGCGCAAGGTCGCGCGGCGTCTTGGCGACACGAAGGGGCTTGCGGCACTGTTCGAGCGGATGGCCGCCCATCTGGAAGGCGCCCGGGACGATACTTCCGGCACGGTCACCGTCTATCAGCTCTATGTGGAATTGATCGGCGCGGTGTCGGATCTCCGGCCCCGCATGCAGGCCTTCGGCGAGGCGTACCGGCAGGGTTTCCGGCGTCACCTTGTGGAGGCGCGGGAGCGCGGGGAGCTGCGCGACGATGTCGATGTCGACCGCATGGCCACGACGATCCTGGGCGCGGTCCGCGGCGTGATCGTCCAGTCGCTCGTCGATGGCGGCGTCACGGATCTGAATGTGGCCCGAGATCATCTCACATCGGTGTTCAGGGAAGCCCTGACGCCGAAGGCGGCCGTCTGACGCGGCGCGCCGAAATCTGATGCACCTGACCTGGGGAGGATAAAGGTGGACGTTAAATCCGAGATTGCCGGCAAGGTCTGGAAGATGGTTGCCGCCGTGGGCGACAGCGTCGACGAGGACGACGAGATCGTGATCCTGGAATCCATGAAGATGGAAATCCCGGTGGTCGCGCCGAAAGCCGGCCGCATCGCCGAGATCCTGGTCGAGGAAGGCGAGAGCATCCAGGAAGACCAGATCATCGCCCGGCTGGAGACCTGATCCGGCCATGACCGCCCACGCTTCCGACCTGGAACAGATCGCCGCCGCGCGCGCGGACCTCGAGGATGCCGCTCGGCCGAAGCTGGTCGAACGCCAGCACAAGCGCGCCGACATGACCGCGCGGGAACGCATAGCCGTGCTTTGCGACGATGGCAGCTTCCGCGAGATCGGCGCGCTGGTCTGCGACGACGGCGGCAGCCGCCTGGAACGGCCTGGCCGATGGTGTCGTCATCGGCACGGCGCAGATAGACAGCCGTCCGGTCGTCATCGTCTCGCAGGACTTCACGGTTCATGGTGGCTCCAGCGGCAAGCTGGGCAGCGCCAAGATCCGCCGTGCCGTGCAGCAGGCGATGCGGGACGGCACGCCGCTGGTCATGCTGCTCGACGGGGGCGGCCACCGTATCCAGGACGGGCAGGATTCGCGGCACTTCGCCAACGGCTCGCCGACCTTCCACGATTTCGCGCGGATTTCGGGCTGGGTGCCGGTGGTCTCGGTGATGATGGGCGCGGGCTTTGCCGGCCCGACGAATTATGCCGGCATGTCCGACTTCGTGATCATGGTGCGCGGGCAGGCCTGTATGGGGCTGGCAGGCCCGGCGCTGGTCAAGGCAGGCACCGGCGAGGACATCGACATCCAGTCGCTCGGCGGCGCGGAAGTTCAGGTCGACAAGTACGGCCTCGCCCATCTCGGCGTCGATACCGAGGCCGAGGCGCTGGACGCCGTGAAGCGCTATCTCGGATTCCTGCCGTCGAACGCGCGCCAGCCGGTGCCGTCGGCAGCGGCCTGCCCACTGGACGACGAGCGCCAGCAGGACCTTCACGAACTGGTCCCCGCGGACACGAGGAAGGCCTACAACGTCCGCAAGGTCATCCAGCGCCTGGCCGATCCCGACAGCCTGCTGGAGATCCAGCCGACCTTCGCGAAGAACGCGGTCACGGCCTTCGCCCGGCTGGGCGGGCGGCCGGTCGGGTTCATCGCCAACCAGCCGATGCATCTGGGCGGCATGCTGACCTCGCCCGCCTGCGAGAAGATCGCCCATTTCGCGGCGATCTGCGACGCCTACGGCCTGCCGCTGATCTATCTGATCGACGTGCCGGGCTTCTCCATCGGATCGTCGGCGGAGCGCAGCCTGCTCGGTCGGCGCAGCGCGAGGATGGTCTACGAACTCGGCCATGCGACTGTGCCGCGGGTCTCGGTCGTCCTGCGCAAGGGCTACGGGCTCGGCTACATCGCCATGTGCGGCGGCCGCAGTTTCGATGCGGACGCCTGCCTCGCCTGGCCGACCTCCGAGATCTGCGCCATGTCGCTGGAGGGCGCGGCCAACGTCGCCTACCGCAAGGACATCGAACGCGCCGACGATCCGGACGAGAAGCGCCGCGAGATCGTCGCTGACATGCGGTCCCGCATCAGCCCGCTGCGTGGCGCCGAAGGCTTCGGCATCGACGACATCGTGGCGCCGGAAGACACGCGCCGCCGCCTGTTCGAGATCCTCGAACGGGCGCCGCTGCGTCGGGAGAATTTCATGCCGCCGAAGGTCCGCTCGATCTCCCCGATCTGAGGGGGAACGGGCGTCTTCTGGCGCGACGGCGGGCGGACCGGGGGAGGGACCGCCCGCCGGCCAATCTGTCGGGAACGGGGAGGAGCCGTGTGACCGAACTGGAAGTGAGGGCCGCCGAGACGTTCGGCGATCCGCGCATCCCGCCGCGCGACCGCTGCGTGCTTCGCCACATTCTCGACCGTCACGCACGGGAGACGCCCGAAAGCCCGTTCGTCTGGTTCGACGGCGGCGAGACCTGGGACTACACCCGCATGCGGGCGGAGGCGGCCCGCACCGGCGCAGGCCTTCAGAAGGCTGGCGTCGAACGGAATGACCGGGTGCTGGTGTGGTTGCCGAACGGTCCGCTGATGCTGCGATGCTGGTTCGGCGTCAACTATATCGGCGCGGCCTATGTGCCCGTGAACACGGCCTATCGCGGATCGCTGCTGGAGCACGTGATCCGCAATTCCGACGCGAAGATCATGATCGTTCACGCCGACCTCGCCGACCGGCTGAAGGACATCGACATGTCCGCCGTCGAGCAGTTGATCGTCGTCGGCGGCCATGTAGACGGATTGCCCCTGCCGGTTCTCGACATTGCCGCGCTGGGTGCGGAAGGCGACGAACCGGCGCCACTGGACCGCCCCATCGACCCCTGGGACCTGCAGTCGATCATCTACACGTCGGGCACGACCGGCCCGTCGAAAGGTGTGCTGTCGTCCTATCTGCATCTCTTCACCATGGCGACAAGCGAGCGGCAGATGCTGGACCATACGGACCGGCGGCTGATCAACCTGCCGCTGTTCCACGCCGGCGGAACGGGCAACACCTACGGCATGCTGGCCAAGGGCGGGTCCATCGCCCTGGTCGATTCCTTCAAGACCGATACCTTCTGGGACGTCGTCCGGGAGTCGGGATCGACCTGCGTCACCCTGCTTGGCGCGATGACGCCCTTCCTGATGAAGGCTCCGGCGAGCGAGCACGACCGCGACCATCCGCTCCGCACGGTATTCATGGTGCCGCTGTCGGAAGACGTGACCGCGTTCACGCAGCGCTTCGGTCTGGACATCTACACCACCTTCAACATGACCGAGATCAGCTGCCAGTTGATGTCGGAGAAGAACCCGCTGAAGGTCGGCTCCTGCGGCAAGGTGCGACCCGGCGCGACGGTGCGCCTTGTCGATGCCAATGACTGCGAGGTGCCGGTCGGCGAGATCGGCGAGATGATCGTCCGGGACGAGCGGCCATGGGGCCTCAATCACGGCTACAACAACAATCCCGAGGCGACGGCGAAAGCGTGGCGGAACGGTTGGTTCCACACCGGCGACATGTTCCGCATGGACGCTGACGGGACGTTCTATTTCGTCGATCGCGCGAAGGATGCGATCCGCCGCCGGGGCGAGAACATCTCCTCCTTCGAGGTCGAGAACGAGGTGAACGCGCATCCGGACGTGCGAGAAAGCGCTGCGGTCGCCGTGCCGAGCGAATTCAGCGAGGACGAGGTGCTGGTGATCGTGGCGCCGGTGCCGGGGCGGACCGTGGACCCCGCGGCGCTGCTGGAATTCCTGCAGCCGCGGATGGCGCATTTCATGGTGCCGCGCTTCATCCGGATCATGGACGACCTGCCGAAGACGCCGACGCAGAAGGTGCAGAAACACCTGCTGCGCAGCGAAGGCGTCACCGCCGATACCTGGGACCGGGAGGCCGCCGGCGTGAAGATCCGGCGCGAGAAGATCGGCGCGGCCTGACCGGAACCGAAGGAACGACAATCGAGATGAATGCAGACAATACGGTGAGCGGCGAGATGGGCGAACTTCGCGAACAGCTGCGCGAGGTTCTGGACGCCCGTGCGGCCACCCGCGACGACGCTCGCCAGGTTGCCGTGGACAAGCAGCATGCCCGCGGGCGCTGGACCGCGCGCGAGGGCGTGGCCGGCATGATCGACGCGGGCAGCTTCACCGAATATGGCGGGCTGGCCAAACCGGCGACCGAAGGCATGACCGGCGCCGCCGACGGGCTGGTGATGGGCACCGGCAAGGTCGATGGACAACCGGTCGCGATGGTCGCCTATGACTACACCGTCTATGCGGGCACCCAGAGCGCGGTGAACCACTCCAAGATCAGCCGCATGTTCGAGCTGGCCGAGCAGCAGCGCCTGCCGGTGATCTGCTGGCTGGATGGCGGCGGTGCGCGGCCACATGACATGTTCGTGCCGAACCGCCTGGGTTCGCCGACCTTCGTCACCTTCTCGCGTCTGTCCGGACTGGCGCCGACGGTCGGTATCGTGCCGGGCCGGGCCTTTGCCGGTCACGCCAACCTGGCCGGCCTCTGCGATGTCGCCATCGCAACGAAGAACGCCTCGATGGGCATGGCCGGCCCGCCGCTGGTCGAGGCGGCGCTGGGCGTGAAATTGACGCCCGAGGAGATCGGCCCGGCGGAGGTCCACTACAAGTCCGGCGCCATCGACCTGCTGGCCGAGAACGAGACCGAGGCCTGCGCGCTGGCGAAGAAGTACCTTTCCTTCTTCAACGAGAGCGCGGAGGCCGCCGAAGCGCCGGATCAGACGCGCCTCCGCGAGATGGTGCCGGAGAGCCCGCGACGCGCCTATGATGTGCGCAAGGTGATCGAGGGGCTGGCCGATAAGGATAGCATGCTGGAACTGAAGCCGGCTTTCGGCCGCGCCATGGTCACGGCGCTGGTGCGGATGGGCGGCAAGACGGTCGGCGTCGTCGCCAACCAGCCGATGGTCCTGGCCGGCGCGATGGACGGTCCCGCCTGCGACAAATCAGCAAGGTTCGTGCAGCTTTGCGACGCCTACGACATTCCGATCCTGCTGCTCTGCGACACGCCCGGCCTGATGGTCGGCCCGGACGTCGAGAAGACCTGCCTGGTCCGGCGCAGCGCGCGCCTGCTGTCGGCGCTGTCAAACGCGACGGTGCCGCTGATGACGCTGGTGCTCCGGAAGGCCTACGGGCTCGGCTACTACATCATGGGATCGCGGCCGCTGATGCCCTCGATCCTGATTGCCTGGCCGACAGCCGAGTTCGGCGGTATGGGCCTGGAAGGCGCCGCGAGCATCATCTTCCAGAAGGAACTCGCCGCGATCGAGGATCCGGCCGAACGCGCCGAGGCGCACCGCGCCTACACCGAGGAACTGAAGGCCTACAACACCGCGCTCCGGGTCGGCGAGCGGTTCGGATTCGACGACGTCGTCGACCCCGCCGAGACCCGGGACATTCTCATCCGCACGCTCGAGACCTTCCCGCGCCCGCCTGAGCGCCGGGGCAAGAAGAGGACGATCGATCCGATCTGACCAGGCACCACCCGCGTCGGGCATGTCGCCTGGCGCGTTCACGTCGAACAGGGGAGTATCGACATGAGCATCATCAGAACAGCCTGCAGCGCACTGATCGCTGCCGGACTTGTGGCCGGCATGTCAGCCGCCGCATCGGCGAAGGAGCTGAAGGCCAGCGTCCATCTGCCGCCGAAGAACAACACCGTCGCCGACGGCTGGGAACCCTTTGCCGAACAGGTGAAGGCCGCCACGGCCGGCGAAGTCACCGTGAAGCTGTTCCTCGGCGGATCGCTGCTGGGTCCGAAGGCCGCATCGGAGGGCATTCGCGACGGCGTCGTCGATCTGGGCTACGTTATCGTCGGCTACCATCCGGCGGAGTTCCCGCACACCGCCTTCATCAACGACATGGCGGCCATCGGCACCAACGCCGTGATCGTCACCGCGGCGACGACCGAGCTGATCATGACCCAGTGCGAGCCCTGCCTGGTCGAGTACAAGCAGCGCGGCAACGTCTATACCGGCACCTACGCCGTGCCGCCGATGGTGATCATGTCGACCAAGATGATCGACAGCCCCGATGACATCAAAGGCCTGAAGATCCGCTCCGCCGGCGCGGCCTGGGACAACTTCGTCAACGCCGTCGGCGCGACCCCGGTGAACGTTCCGTCATCCGAGCAGTACGAGGCCATGAGCCGCGGTGTCGTCGATGCTTCCTTCCACGTCGCTGCGTCGCTGAAGACCTATGGTCTGTGGGACATGACCAAGGACGTGCTGCTGGTGAATGTCGGCGCCTACCGGGCGATCAACACCTTCGCCTTCAACCCCGACAGCTGGTCGGACCTGACCGACGATCAGCGCCGCATCGTGCTGGAAGCCGCCTCCGACGCCAATTTCGGCATCGCCGCCGGTTACATCCGCACCGACAACGAGGCCCTGAAGGAGAGCCAGGACAAGGGTATCCGGGTGCAGGAAATCTCCGACGCCTTCAAGGCCATCCGCGCCGACTATGTCGCCAACGAGAAGAAGGGCCTGATCACCAAGGGCAAGGAGACCCGCGGCGTCGCCAATCCGGAGCCGCTGATCGAGCAGATGAGCGCGCTGGTCGACAAGTGGACCGCGATCTACGAGGAAGTCGGCGGCGACGTGGACGCAATGCGCGCCCGCTTCAAGACCGACGTGATCTCGAAGATCGACGTCTCGACCTACGGGAAATAAACGGCACGGCGAAAGCCGGGCAATCAGGACGGACCGGCCGTGACGGACAGGCCGCCGATGCAGGCGGCCTGTCCGGACGCCTGCCGGCAAGGGGAGACACGACCACATGATCGAGAAGCTGATACGCCTGCTGGCCCGGTTCTTCGGGCTCATCGGCATGGTCGGCATGTTCGCCATGCTGCTGCACGTCACTATCGACGTCGCAGGCAAGACGCTGTTCGACACGCCCTTGCCGGTGACCATCGAGATGACCGCCCACTATTACATGGTCGCGGTGGTCTTCTTTCCGCTGGCCGCCGTCGAGCTCAGGAACGGCCACATCTCGGTGGAGATCGTGTCCCAGTATCTCGGCGACCGAGCGCGACGCATCCTGATTGCCTCCGTTTCGCTGCTCGGCGTCGTCTACTTCTCGATCGTGACGGCCCGGACATGGCACGACGCCGTGAACAAGTTCGAGATCGGCGAGTACCTCTACGGCACCGTGCCGCTGGAGGTGTGGCAGACCCGCTTTTTCGTACCGCTCGGCTGCGGACTTCTGACGCTAGTCCTGCTTTGGAAGGCAGTGATGCTGCTCCGCGGCGTCGGACGCCTTGCCGATGAGGGAAATGAATTGATCGAAATGGACGTCGCGAAATGACGGATCTCCAGATCGGCGGCGTCGGTCTCGCCGTCCTCATCGCCCTGCTCCTGGCCCGTGTGCCGGTCGGAATCGCCCTCGGCGGCGTTTCGCTGGTCGGCATCTATGTCCTGCTCGGCCTCAAGCCGATGCTCGGCATCGTTACCGCGGTGCCCTACGAACTGGTGGCGCACTGGACGCTCAGTTCGGTCCCGATGTTCCTGCTGATGGGCTATGTCTGCTACCACGCCAACCTGACCGAAGGGCTGTTCCGGCTCGCCCGGCTCTGGCTGTCGGCGCTGCCCGGCGGGCTCGCCATCGCCTCCGTCGGCGGCGCTGGCCGGCTTCTCGGCCGTGACCGGTTCCAGCGTCGCCTGCGCCGCGGCCATGGGGCGGATCGCTGTGCCGGAGATGCTGCGATCCAACTACGACAAGGGGCTGGCCGCCGGCTCGGTCGCCGCGGCGGGCACCATCGGTTCCCTGATTCCGCCATCCATCCTTCTGCTGATCTTCGGCATCTTCGCCGAGGTGCCGATCGGCAAGCTGTTCGTCGGCGGATTCCTGCCCGGCATCCTCACGGCGGTGATGTTCGGCCTGATGATCCTCATCCGGGTGAAGCTCACGCCGTCGCTGGCGCCGTCGGTACACGAAGAGGTCTCATGGCGCGACCGCTTCGCCGCCTTCTACGACACGTGGCCGGTGATCCTGCTGGTGATCGGCGTCTTCGGCGGCCTTTTCGGGGGCATCTTCACCCCGACGGAGGCCGGCGCCGTTGGCGCGGCGCTCTCCATCGTCATCGCCTTCCTGAAGGGCGGGCTGACCTGGGGACGTCTAAAGGACGCCACGACAGAAGCGATGCAGAGCACGGCAGCCATCTTCATCATCGCCATCGGCGCCAACCTGCTGACCCGCTTCCTGGCCTTCGCCGGGGTATCGGATTTCCTCGCCGAGGTCGTGCTGGCCGAGGGCATCAGCCAGCTTGCGCTGATCATCGGCATCTCGGCCGTCTATCTGGTCCTGGGCATGTTCCTCGATCCACTCGGGATCATGCTGTTGACGCTGCCGATCTTCCTGCCGGTGGTGGAATCGCTCCGTATCGATCTGATCTGGTTCGGCATCCTGATCGTGAAGTATCTGGAGATCGGGCTGATCACGCCGCCGGTCGGGCTGAACGTCTTCGTCATCAAGGGCATTGTCGGCGACGCCATCAAGACCGAGGTGATCTTCAAGGGCATCCTCTGGTTCGTGGTCGCCGACATCATCACCCTGGCGCTGCTGATCGCCTTCCCGGAGATCAGCCTGCTGCTGCCTGAACTGCTCTACTAGCGAGCGGGGGCGAGGGCGGTCCGGGCCGGCGCATCTCTCGTCACGGCGTGACGACGAGCCGGCCCGCCACGCTGCGTGCTTCCAGCGCCTCCAGGGCTTCGGGGATTCCGTCCAGCGTCAGCGTCCGGGCGATGGCCGGTCTGATCTCGCCGGCGGCGTAGCGCCGGAGAATGTCCTCGTGGGCCGTCTCGATCACGTCGCGGCGGTGCTGGTGGTAGACGCCCCAGTGGACGCCGACCACGCTGTAGTTCTTCACCAGCACATGGTTGGCCGGGAACTGCGGAATGTCGCCGCCGGCGAATCCGATCACCAGATAGCGCCCTTCCCAGGCGAGACTGCGCCGGGCGGTTTCGGCGATGGCGCCACCGACAGGATCGAAGACGACGTCGACACCGCGGCCCCCGGTGATGCGCTTGATCTCGGCGCCGGCATCGTCGGCGGTGTAGTCGACCACGTGATCGGCGCCCTGGGCCTTGCAGAACGCCAGCTTCTCCGCCGAGCCGGCCGCGGCGATGACCCTGGCGCCGACGGCGCGGCCGAGCTGGATTGCAGCCGACCCGACCCCCGACGCGCCGGCGAGGACCAGCAGCCACTCGCCCTCCCGCAGTCCGCCACGGTGGAACAGGGCCACATGGGAGGTCTGGTAGGTCGAGTAGAGCAATGTGAGATCGGGAAACGGAATGTCCTTCGGAAACACCAGCGCCGCGCCGGCGCGGATGAGGGCGTATTCGGCGAAACCGCCGGCGGGCAGCGCCGACATCGCGCCGACATGAGCGCCGATTTCCAGTTCCACGCCGGGACCGCATGCCTCGACCACGCCGGAGGTCTCCAAGCCTGGGACGAACGGCAGGGGCGGGCGGTCCTGATAGATCCCCTGGCAGAGCAGTATGTCGGCGAAATTGATCGTGCCGGCGCGGGCTCGGATCAGCGCTTCACCGGGGCCGGGCTCCGGTGGCTGGATGTCGACCAGCCGCAACGACGTGGATGGATGGCCCTTCTCTGCAACCTGCCAGGCTCTCATCGTTCGCGTCCTCCCTCATCTCCAGCGCAGGTCGATGATAGGGGGCGGGACAGGCCGCCGGGTTCCCGAATTCGGAAGGTCTGCGGCAAGCGTTACGCGTGGCCGGTTCCCGTGCGGTGGTGATCCCTCAGCACGTCGTCAGGGGCGGTGCAGTCGGCTGCGGCGGCGCGGATCGCCTCGCGGAGCCAGCGATGCGGCGGGTCCTCGTTCAATCGCGGCGGCCAGTAGGCGTTGAGCCGGAAGCCTTCGACGGCCACCGGTGGTCTGAAGGTCTCGAGATCGCGACGCATGTTCTGGATCAGGCGCATCGGCATGAGCGCGATCAGGTCGGTCTGTTCCAGCAGCAGTCCGACGACGGAGAAGCCCGGCACCACGACGCCGATGCGCCGGCTCCGGTTGAGGCGCGCCAGCGCCTCGTCGGTCGGTCCGACCGCATCGCCGCGAAACGGCGAGACCAGCAGATGCTCGTACGCGCAGAAATCGTCCAGCGATACCGGGCCGCCGTTGAGCATCGGATGGCCGCGCCGCGCCACGCCGACATAGCGCTCGTCGAAGAGGTGCATCGAATGAAGGCCGGGGAAGGAGAACTGCGGCACGGTCAGGGCGAGGTCGAGCCGGGCCTCCCGCATGTCGGCCTCCAGCGATCCGGCGTCGACGGGCCGGATCTCCAGACGCATCCCCGGCGCTTCAACCTGGATGCGGCGAAGCAGGGGCGGCAGGATCAGGGCGGCCGCATAGTCGCTCGCCGCGATCCTGGCCGTGCCTTCGAAGCCCGACGGATCGAACCGTTCTGCCGAAAGCAGGCGTGAGATGTTCGACAGCGTCGCCGAGACCACCGGCACGAGCTCCTCGGCGCGCGGCGTCGGTACCATGCCGTTCCGGGTGCGCACGAACAGCGGATCGCCGAACAGCTCTCTCAGACGCGCGAGCTGGCCGCTCATGCCCTGCTGGGTCAGCCCAAGGCGCTCCGCAGCCCGCGTGACGTTGCGCTCGTTGGCCATCGCCTCGAATGCGAAGAGCAGTCGGATATCCCAGCGGTCATTATCGCGCTTCATTGTGAAATCCATCGCGACCATCTGTTGGACCGATAGTAGGGGGTCCGGCACACTGCTCCAATAACAAAGAACAGAGCCGTCCCGATCGCGGTGACCGGGGCGTACATTTTCCTTCAGGGAGGAAATGATGGAGATTCTCGCGGACCCGATCACGGTGAACTGCCGCAAGGTTCTGGCCGGGCTGAAGATGATCGGCTCGGACTACACGTTGACCAAGGTCGACTACTTCCAGGGCGAACAGAAGAGCCCGGAATACGTGGCGATCAACCCGAATGCCTCGATCCCCGCCATGCGTGACGGCGACCTCGTGCTCTGGGAATCGAACGCCATCCTGCAGTATGCCGCCGACAAGGCCGGCAATGCCGGCGCCTATCCGACCGACCTCAAGACCCGCGCCGATATCAATCGCTGGCTGCTCTGGGAGTGCGGTTCGTGGTTTCCGAGCTGCTACGTCTATCTCGTCGAGAACTGCGTCAAGCCGCTGCTCGGCGCGGAGACCGATCCTGCCGTTCTCGAAGGCGAGGCCGAGAATTTCCACAAGCTGGCCGGGATTCTGGACAACCGTCTGGCCACCAGCACCTGGATCTGCGGCGACAGCCCGACCATTGCCGATGTCGTGGTCGCGTCGCCGATGCATCTCCACGGCTGGCAGAAGCTGCCGCTGGATAACCACCGCAACATCGTGCGATGGATGACCCGGAACGTGGAGGCCGCGCCCTGGTGGAAGGCAACCCATGTCGAGGAAGGCTTCAAGCTGCCCGAGGCGGCATAGGCCGAAGCCGGGCCGGCCATAGCAGTCGAACAGGAACGGTATCGTGAGTGTATTGTCGGAAGATCTGGGTCAGTCGGCCCGCACGGGTGTGTTCAATTACATGTCCGCGGCGTCTCAGAGTTCGCTTCACCGCAACGGCAAGGTTCTGACCCGGCGCGATGCGGACGGCAGCGATGCGAGCTGGCAGGGCGTCGATCTGGTGAAGTGCGACATGAAGGTGACGGATGCGCGCGGCTTCTCCGGCGGCCGCGCGCCGACGCTTGAGCGCAACGGCTTCGAACTGCTGCACCGTCCGGTCGATGCAGGACGGCTCGACTTCTTCAACAACGATCAGGTTCTGCGCGACTACTATCCGGCCTGCGCCGAGGTGGTCCGGGCGGCGACCGGCGCCCGCACGGTGAAGGCGTTCGATCACAACATCCGCTCGGCCAGCGGCAAGAAGAGCAGGAAGCGTATCGATGGCGGGCAGCAGGTGCAGGGACCTGCGCATGTCGTGCACGGCGACTACACGCTGACCAGCGCGCCTGCCCGGTTGCGGCAGCTGGCGAAGCCGCCGGGAACCAACGACACGGTGCGTCCGCTGCTGAAGGAGGGCGAAAGCCTGCTGGATGCAGAGGAAGTCGAGGCCGCGATCGAAAGCGGCCGTTTCGCCATCATCAACCTCTGGCGGAACATTGTCGAGGACCCGGTAGAGGTGAATCCGCTGGCGCTCTGCGACGCTGCGAAGGTGGTGCCGGAGGATCTGGTCGTCTTCGAGATCCACTACGCCGACCGCGTGGGCGAGAACTATTTCGCCAAGCATGCCGACGGTCACGCCTGGTTCTTCTATCCGGAGATGAAGCGCGACGAGGCGCTGCTGATCAAGCAGTGGGACAGCGCCGGCGAGATGGCGCGTTCCGACGGCGCGCGGTCGGACGGCGCCGATCCGCAATCGCCCTGCACCTTCAGCTTCCACAGCGCTTTCGAGGACCCGGCCATGCGCGATGACGCCCCGGACCGCTGGAGCATGGAAGTCCGCTGCGCGGTGATCTACTGACCCTGCCGATCGATTGGAGCGCCCATGATCTCCCCTGAAGGCCGCGTCGTGATGATTTCCGGCGCCAATCGCGGCATTGGCAAGGCGATTGCCGGCAGTCTCTACGACGCCGGATTCGACCTCAGCCTGGCCTGCAGGCGACCGGAGATGCTGGAACCTTTTCTCGCCGGGCTGGACGATGACCGGGTGTTCACCGCCCGCTATGTCGCCGAGGACAAGACCACCCATGGCGCCTGGGTCAACGGCACGCTGGCCAAGTTCGGCAGGATCGACGGGCTGGTGAACAATGCCGGCATCTGGGACGCCGTCTCCGTGGATGATCCGGAAGACAACGAGGAAGCGCTGGACCGCATGTGGGCGATCAATGTGAAGGGCCCGCTTTCCATGACGCGTCTCGCATTGCCAAGCCTCAGGAAATCGGGGTCGGGCCGCGTGATCAACGTGGCCTCGCTGGCGGGCAAGTTCGTCTATGACGGCGGCGTCGGCTATTCGATGACCAAGTTTGCAGCCGTGGCGCTGTCGCACGCGACGCGGCATGCGGGCTTTGCCGATGGCGTGCGCTGCACGGCGCTCTGTCCCGGCTATGTCGCGACGGATCTGACCAGCAAGGTCGAGAGCACGCCGATGAGCGACATGACCAGCGCCGAGGATCTGGCGGAGCTGGTGCGGACGGTGATGTGCCTGTCCAACACGGCGTCGGTCGCGGAACTGGTGGTCAACTGCCGCGCAGACATCTCCGCCTAGGCTTTCCTGCCGGGTTCCCTTGCGGCCTTCAGCGCGGAAAGCAGCACGTCCTGCGCGCCGATGTGGTTTGCGAGGATCAGCACCAGCCGGGCATTGAGCGCTTGGCTCTCGGCCTCGTCGAGGCCGTCATGGGCGCCGATCAGGGCCTCGTAGAAATCGTCGGGCCGTTCGAGGTTGGGATCGAGATTGATCGGGCTCATGCTCAGGCCCTTCCGGTCGCGGTGCGTATGGCTTCGCGGATCGCCACCTCGTCGAAGCGGTCCCAACGGGCGGCGACATGCTGGTCCGGCCGCAGCAGGTAGACGGCCGCCTTTGCCTCACCGAGATAGCGTTCATGAAGGGCCTTGTTGCCGGCGGCCTTGAGCGCCAGCCGTTCGGCCACGATGCCATCTTCTTTCAGACGCTCCGGCGCATGCGCATCGATGGTGAGAAGCTGGAAGCCGCCGCCGAGCTTCTCGATCAGGAAACCGCCATCGAGCGGCGCATCGGGGCAGGGGCTGCCGGGCCGGGTCCGGGCCGGTCCACCGGCCAGTGCGTCGGAGCCGTTCAGCGCCGAGCCGTCATAGATGCAGGGGACGGAGAGACGTCCCGAGTTCACCAGCGGACGGGCGAAGGGGTAATGCTCGCTGAGGTCGAGGACCGCGTTGCGGAACAGCTTGCTGACCGCAGACTTCGGCGTGATGAAGTCGGTCGAACGGGTGGAGTTCAGGACGTTCTCGTCGGCGCCGTGACGGCGCTCGGCATCATAGCTGTCCAGCAGGCTGTCGGGCGCCTTGCCGTCGATCACCAGCGCCAGCTTCCAGGCCAGGTTCTCGGCATCCTGCAGGCCGGAATTCGCCCCGCGCGCGCCAAAGGGCGAAACCTGGTGCGCCGAATCGCCGGCAAACAGGACCCGACCGTGGCGGAACTTCTCCATGCGGCGGCACTGGAAGGTGTAGATCGAGGTCCAGACCAGTTCGTAGTCGATCTCCGGACCCAGCATCTGGTCGACGCGGGCGCGGACGTTCTCTTCCTTCAGCTCTTCCTTGCGATCCACGTTCCAGCCGATCTGGAAATCCAGCCGCCAGACATCGTCGGGCTGCTTGTGCAGCAGGGCCGACGCGCCGGACTTGAACGGCGGGTCGAACCAGAACCAGCGCTCGGTGGGGAACGGGGCGGTCATCTTCACGTCGGCGATCAGGAAGCTGTCCTCGAAGACGCGGCCCTCGAAGCCCAGACCCAGGATGCCGCGCACCGGCGAGCCGGCGCCGTCGCAGGCGATCAGCCAGTCGGCCAGCACGGTGTAGGACCCCTCCGGCGTCTCGACCGTGACCTCGACATGATCGTCCCGGACTTCGACCGCCTTGACCCGGTTCCGCCCGCGCACCTCGACCGGGACGCCATCCGCCTGTGCCTGGCGGAAGCGCTCCATCATGTACTTCTCGAAATAGGGCTGCTGCAGGTTGATGAAGGCGGGGTACTTGTGGCCCTGCTCGGGCTGCAGGTTGAACTCGAAGACCTTGCGTTCCTGATAGAAGACCTTGCCCGTGTTCCAGACCACGCCCTTGTCCATGAGGGCCTCGCCGCAGCCGAGCCGGTCGGCGATCTCGAGACTGCGTTTGGCGAAACAGATGGCGCGGGAGCCCATGCCGACGCCCTCGTGATCGTCCAGCACCAGCACCTCGACCCCCTTCAGGCCCAGGTCCAGCGCGGTAGCAATGCCGATGGGCCCGCCGCCGACGATGACGACGGAATGCCTGACCGGCACAGCGCTGTCCTGATCGGCGGAGCGGGCGTAGGGATAGGTCTTGAACGCCAGCGTGTAGCGGTCGTGGAACATGGCCGGTTCTCCCCGATGCGGTCAGTCGCTCAGCTGTTCCCACATCTCCTTGTCGCGCTCGGCGGTCCAGATACGCGGCGTGTCGATGCCCTGACATTCGTCATAGGCGCGGGCGACATTGAACGGCAGGCAGTGCTCGTAGATCGCGTAATTCGCAAACTTGGGATCGCAGGCTTCGCGGACGGCCTCGTAGGCCTCCTTCAGGCTGCCGCCCCGGAAAGCGACCTGCCGGACCGGCTCGAATGTCGAGCGGAGGAAATCGGCAGTGGAATCCAGCGCATCGTTGACCTTGGCATTGCCGATCAGCGCGTTGCCGCGGCCCGGCACGATGGCCGTGGCCCCGAAGGCCCGGACGGCTTCCAGCGTGCCCGGCCAGTCGTTGAAATGCCCGTCGCCGCAATAGCAGGCCGAGTGATACTCGACGATGTCACCGGTGAAGAGGACGTTCCGGTCGGGCACGTGGACGACGATGTCGCCGGCTGTATGGGCGCGGCCGACCTGGTAGAGATCGACCCGGCGCTTGCCGAGGAAGACGGACATCTTGCCGTTGAATGTCGTGGTCGGCCAGGTCAGGCCGGGGATCTCCTCATGGCCCTCGAACAGGCGCGGCATGCGGAAGAATTCGCTGTCCCAGTCCTCCTTGCCGCGTTCCGCCACCATGGAACGCGCCTTGTCGGACATGATGATCTCGTTGGCGCCGTAGGCCGAGGCGCCCAGCACCCGGACGGCGTGATAGTGGGTCAGCACCAGATGCGTGATCGGCTTGTCGGTGACTTCCCGGACCTTCTCGATCACCTTCCGCGCCAGACGCGGCGTCGCCTGCGCCTCGATCACCATCACGCTGTCGTCGCCGATGATGACGCCCGAGTTCGGATCGCCCTCGGCGGTGAAGGCCCAGAGGCCATCGCCGATCTCGGTGAAGCTGATCTTCTTCTCGGCAGTGTCGTTCTGCGACGCGAATCCCTTGGCCATGTTTCCTCCCGATGAATGGCGGCGGCGGTGTTATTTCTCGCCGGGCGTGCCGTCGAATTTCTTCTCCAGGCTCGACCAGCAGTCAATGTAGTCGTCCTGCAGTGGGGCCTCCTTCGCGGCGAATTCCGTCAGGTGCTGCGGGAAGCGGGTCTCGAACATGAAGCTCATGGTGTTGTCCAGCTTCATGGGTTTCAGATCGGCGTTCGATGCGCCCTCGAAGGCGTCCCGGTCTGGACCGTGCGGCAGCATCATGTTGTGCAGGCTCATGCCGCCGGGCACGAAGCCGTGGGGTTTGGCGTCGTACTGGCCGTAGATGTTGCCCATCAGCTCCGACATGATGTTCTTGTGGTACCAGGGCGGCCGGAACGTGTTCTCGGCCACCATCCAGCGCTCCCGGAACAGCACGAAATCGATGTTGGCCGTACCCGGATGGCCAGACGGCGCTGTCAGTACGGTGAAGATCGACGGATCGGGGTGATCGAACAGGATCGATCCCACCGGGCAGTAGGTCGTCAGGTCGTACTTGTATGGCACGAAGTTGCCGTGCCACGCCACCACGTCCAGCGGGCTCTGGCCGATGTCGCACCTGTGGAACTGGCCGCACCACTTCACGGTGACGGTCGACGACGCCTCCCGGTCCTCGAAGGCGGCGACCGGCGCCTTGAAGTCGCGGGGATTGGCCAGGCAGTTCGCGCCGATGGGACCGCGGCCCGGCAGTTCGAAAGGCTGTCCGTAATTCTCGCAGACGAAACCGCGGCAGGGACCTTCGAGCACCTCGACGCGGTAGAGCAGACCGCGGGGAAGGACGGCGATCTCCTGCGGCGCGACATCGACGATGCCGAGTTCGGTCGTGAAGCGCAGCCGCCCCTCCTGCGGCACCACCAGCATCTCGCTGTCGGCGGAGAAGAAGTAGTCGTCGGTCATCGAGGCGGTGACCAGATAGATGTGTGCGGCCATGCCGGTCTGGGTGTTCACGTCCCCGGCCGTGGTCATCGTCCGCATGCCTGTCAGCCACGTCAGCGCCTCGTCCGCATGCGGGATCGGGTCCCAGCGGTACTGGCCCAGGCTGGTGACCTCCTCGATCACGTTCGGGGCGCTCTTCCAGTGAGGCAGGTCGATGCGGCTGTAGCGGCCCGAATGCTTCACCGACGGACGGATGCGGTAGCACCAGGTGCGCTGGTTCTCGTGCGCGGGCGCGGTGAAGGGGGTGCCGGAAAGCTGCTCGGCATAGAGGCCGTAGTTGCACTTCTGCGGCGAGTTCATGCCGCGGGGCAGGGCGTCGGGCAGGACCTCGGTCTCGAAGCTGTTGCCGAAGCCCGACATGTAGCCGTCCTGACCGGCGCTGCCCGTCGCGGCCTGCTGCATGTCCACGGGGTGAATCTGGCGGTTCATCACGGCCTCCTTCGAATATCGTTGCGTTTGTAACTATCGATTTTGTAACCATCAAGCGGGAGGCGTTGATGGAAAACGACGGCGATTTCGATCTGACGGATTTTCTGCCCTACCTGCTCAATCAGGCGGCGGAAGAGGCGAGTTTGGCGTTCCAGCAGGTCTACCGGGAACGCTATGGCATGCTGCGGACCGAGTGGCGCGTCCTGTTCCATCTCGGGCGCTACGGACCGATGACGGCGGCAGAGATCGGGGCCCGGGCCCGGATCCACAAGACCAAGATATCCCGCGCCGTCGCTGCGCTGGAAAGCCGGCGCTTTCTCACCAGGGCACGGCTTGAAGCCGACCGGCGGCAAGAAGAATTGCGCCTTACGGTGGCGGGGCAACGGGCGTTCGAGGATCTGAGGGGCCTTGCGTCGGCGCACAATGACCGTCTGAGGGCCGGCTTCTCCGAACGGGACTGGCAGGGGCTGACGCGAAGTCTGCGACACCTTGCGCGCATGGATCGGTAACGCGATGTCGTCGGGGGCCGGTCGCGTTGGTCGGGCATGCTCATCTGCAAGGCACGGTTGACGTGGTGGCAGGGCTCAGCGCCGTTTCGGCGTGCAATTCGGTCCCGATTCTGTTATACTCGCGAGTAGCTGAAATGAACTCGTCGGAATGAGTTCGCCGATTCGGGAGGACGAAATGTCTGCAGCAACTGCACAGAAGATCGAGGAACACGAGGTCGTCATCATCGGCGCCGGCGTGTGCGGCATCTACCAGCTGCACCGTATGCTCGACATGGGCGTGGACGCCGTGGTCGTGGAGATGAGCGACGATCTGGGTGGCACCTGGTACAACAACCGCTATCCGGGCTGCCGGTTCGACTCGGAGAGCTACACCTACGGCTACTCCTTCTCGAAGGAGCTTCTGAATGAGTGGCACTGGGTCGAGGCCTATTCGCCGCAGCCGGAGAACCTGAAGTATCTCAACCACGTGGCGGACAAGTTCAACCTGCGTCCGCACATGCAGTTCAACTGCAAGGTCGATCATGCGCGCTTCGAGGAGTCCGAGGATCGCTGGTATCTCGACCTCTCAGATGGCCGGACGATGTCCTGCCGCTTCATGATCATGGGCCTGGGCCTGCTGTCCCAGCCGACCCTGCCGAAGATCAAGGGCCGCGAGGACTACAAGGGCAAGGCCTTCCACACCTACTACTGGCCGCATGAAGGCGTGGACATGAAGGGCAAGAAGGTCGCCATCATCGGCACCGGCGCCACGGCCATCCAGATCATTCCGGAAGTGGCCAAGGAAGCCGACAGCCTGACGGTGTTCCAGCGCCGCGCCAACTGGGCCGCGCCGCTGAACAACTACAAGATCACCGACGAGAAGATGGCGGAAATCCGCAGCCGCTACGACGAGATCTTCGAGGCCTGCGCCAAGTCGCCGGGCGGCTTCGAGCATCACCCGGACCGCCGCGGCTTCTGGGAGGTCGACCGGGATGAACGTCTCGCCATGTGGGAGCAGCTCTACAAGGAGCCGGGCTTCGGCATCTGGCTGAAGAACTTCCGCGAGATCTTCACCCATGAGGACGCCAACGCCGAGATTTCGGAGTTCATCGCCAGCAAGATCCGCGAGCGGGTCAAGGATCCGGTGACCGCCGAGAAGCTGATCCCGAAGGATCACGGCTTCGGCGTCCAGCGCGTGCCGCTGGAGACCTTCTACTACGAAGCCTACAACCGCGACAATGTCGAGCTGATCGACATCTCCGAGACGCCGATCGAGCGGATTACGGAGAACGGTATCAAGACCAGCGAGCGGGATTTCGATTTCGACATCATCGTCTACGCGACGGGCTTCGACGCCATCACCGGCGCCTACGACCACATGGACATCCAGGGCCGCGACGACTTCGTGCTCCGGGAGAAGTGGAGCGACGGTCCGGAAACCTACCTCGGCATGATGGTCCACGGCTTCCCGAACATGCTGATGCCGGCCGGTCCGCAGTCGGGCTCGGCCTCGACCAACTACCCGCGCGGCATCGAGAACGGCGTCAACTGGTGCACCGATCTGCTGAAGGTTGTCTGGGACAAGGGCTACACCCGCGTCGAGGCGACAGCCGAGGCGGAGGAGCGCTGGACCCGTCACGTGGCCGAGATGTATTCGACCATGCTGATGCGGAAGGCGAAGTCCTGGTTCACCGGCTACAACTCGAATGTCGAGGGCCATGAAGCCGGACGCATCCGCTACTTCGTCTACAATGGCGGCACGCCGAAATACATGAAGACGATCAACGAGGTTCGCGACAAGGGCTACGAGGGCGTCGTCCTGAGCTCGCCGGGCTCCTCGGGCATGGTGCCGCCGCATCAGATCGGCGACGCCGCCGACTGATCCGGCAGCAGGCTGAACTGCGCGGGGAAACGCTTTCCCGCCGCCTGTCAGCCGTGCCACAATCCAGAACACTGAAGCGGCGCGGTTCCGCAAGGGACCGCGCCTTTCTTTTTCATGCCGGGCGCAGGGGAGGAGACCACCATGCCTGATACCGTCGGACAGATGTCGCCGGACGACGATCTCAACAATCTCACCATGTCGGAAGAGGCGCGGCCTCTGCTGGACCATGTGAAGCGCTTCATCTCCGAAGTCGTCGATCCGATGTCGGAGGAGTTCCACAAGCTGGGCGAGGGCCGGCCGGACATCTGGCAGTACGCGCCGGGTCAGCTGGAAGTTCTGGAAGAGGCCAAGAACGAGGCGAAGAAGCAGGGTCTGTGGAACTTCTTCCTGCCCGACGCCGAGACCGGCGAAGGCCTGAAGAACCTCGACTACGCCTACATCGCCGCCGAACTCGGCAAGAACTCGCTGGCTTCCCAGACGATGAACTGCTCGGCGCCCGACACCGGCAACATGGAAGTGCTGGAGCGCGTCGGCACGAAGGAGCAGAAAGAAAAGTGGCTGAAGCCGCTGTTGAACGGCGAGATCCGGTCGGCCTATGTCATGACCGAGCCGTACCGCGCCTCTTCGGACGCCAAGAACGTCGCCATGGAGGCGAAGCTGGACGGTGATCACTACGTCCTGAACGGCGAGAAGTACTACGCTTCCGGCGCCGGCGATCCGCGCTGCAAGATCATGATCGTCATGGTCAAGACCAACCCGGATGCGCCGACCCACAGGCAGCAGTCGCAGATCCTTGTGCCGATCGACACGCCCGGCGTCGACGTGCTGGGCCCGATGCACGTCTTCGGCGATCCGGATGCGCCGCACGGCCACATGCACATCCGCTTCACCGATGTCCGCGTGCCGAAGGAGAACATCCTGCTGGGCGAGGGCCGTGGCTTCGAGATCAGCCAGGTCCGTCTCGGCCCGGGCCGCATCCATCACTGCATGCGTTCCATCGGCGCCGCCGAGAAGGCCCTGGACCTGATGATCAACCGCGGCATCAGCCGTGAAGCTTTCGGCAAGCCGATCATCCAGCTGGGCAAGAACATCGAGACCGTGTCCCGTGCCCGCATCGAGATCGAAGCCTGCCGGATGATGGTTCTGAAAGCCGCCAAGGCCATGGACGTTCTCGGCAACAAGGAAGCCCGCGTCTGGGTCTCCATGGTCAAGGCCATGGTGCCCGAGAAGGTCTGCAAGATCATCGACGAGGCGATCCAGATCCACGGCGCGACCGGCGTGTCCCAGTGGACGCCGCTGGCGGAGATGTACCACAAGCAGCGCACGCTGCGCCTGGCCGACGGCCCGGACGAGGTGCATCACTTCGTGGTGGGCCGCTATGAGATCCAGAAGCACGGCGGCATGAGCTGACGCCGGTTTCCACGGTTCCGAACGGAAAGGGGCGGCCCCAGGGCCGCCCCTTTTTCGTTGGCGCTGCCGCCTATTGTTTCGTCTTGTCGGGGTAGAGCTTGTAGAGCTTCTGCACCTTCGGCGCGGCGATGTAGGCGATGTAGGGCTGCATCGGATTCCGCGCCGCGTAGTTCTGGTGATAGTCCTCGCCGTCGAAGAACCGCTCCAGCTTCTCCAGCTTCGTGACGATGCGGTCGTCGAGCACCTTCGCCTTGTCGACCTGCGCGATATAGGCCTCGGCGACCCGCTTCTGCTCGTTGTCGGCATAGAAGATCGAGGAGCGGTATTGCGGGCCGACATCGTTGCCCTGGCGGTTCAGCTGCGTCGGGTCGTGGGCGACCGAGAAGAAGATCTTCAGCAGCATGCCGAAGCTGATCTTCGCCGGGTCGTATTCGACCTTCACCACCTCGGCGTGGCCGGTCCGGCCGGAGCAGACGGCGTGGTAGTTCGCCGTGTCGGACGTGCCGCCGGCATAGCCGCTGACGACCGAGTTCACGCCGTCCAGTTCCAGATAGACCGCCTCGACGCACCAGAAGCAACCGCCGGCCAGCACGGCGACGCCGCTGTCCGCCGCCGCGTCGATATCGGTCTCCGGGTCAGGGAAGCTGCCCGCCACCAGCCCGAAGGCGCCGTCGTCGCGTTTCGATCCGAATAGGGCCATGATTGGCCTCCTTGTCTGACTTGGGCTTCTAGGCCGCGATTTCGGGCAGCGGCAGGCCGGCCATCTCGACCGAATTGGCCGGTTCGCCGACAGTGGCACGCTGTACGTCCCGCTTGTAGGTCAGATCGTCAAATGGCGTGCCGCGGTGCATGGTGCAACGGTTGTCCCACATCACCAGATCGTTGACCCGCCAGCGGTGGCTGTAGACGAACTGCCGCTGCGTGGCGTGCGCGATCAGTTCGTCGATCAGCGCCCGCGCCGCGTCGTCGTCCATGCCGTGGATCTTGAGCGCATGCGAGGCCAGATAGAGGTTCCTGCGCCCGGTTTCCGGGATCGTGCGCACCAGCACCTGCGGCACCGGCGGCATGGCATCGATTTCTTCCTGTGTGAAACGCCGATAGCCCATGCGCATGCGGGAGTAGCGAATGCAGTGCTCGGCGATCAGGCCGTCAAGCGCGGCCTGCCTTTCCGTCGGCAGGGCATCCCAGGCCGCTCGCTCGTCCGCGAACTCGGTCAGGCCGCCGGTCGGCGGGATCGAGCGCGCATAGAGCAGGCTGGCGCGGCCGGGCACATACTTGAACGAACTGTCGGTGTGCCACAGCCGGTTGCCGAGTTGGAACTGACGCAGACGGTTGTCCTCAGACAGGATCTCGTCGCCATGTCCCAGGTTGGAGACATCGGCGAGATCGAGCCGGATCCGCTTCTTCTGGTCCTTGCGGTACTTGCCGATGGACGTCTCCAGCGGTCCGAAATGCGCAGCGAAATCGACATGCTGCTGCTGGGTCAGGTGCTGATCCGGAAAGATCAGCACGGCGTAGGCCCAGAAAGCCGCCTTGATGGCATCGACGGTTTCGGGGTCGAGCGGCCTCGACAGATCGATGCCGTCGACTTCGGCCGCGAACTGCCCGGTCACGGGCCAGAGTTTGAGTTCCATGAGCGTCGCCTCCCGACGCTCATTAGAGCATGGAACGACATGGTCGAGAAAGCCGCGCAAGGGCAGGCGGCGGTTGCGGCTGGCGGGCGTTTCAGGTTGACGGCGCTCACACTTCGAACCGAAAGGCGGCGATGGCGTGACCTCATGGGCGTACGATCAGGTAGCGAGTTACCCGAGCTCGAATGCGCACGATACGCGTAAGGGTGTGAGACCGACGTGACTCTTGGTGGCGACAACCGCATCGGCGGCATCGGACTCGATGCGCGCCTCGAACGGCGTCTGCTCGACGCGATGGCGGCGCTCGCCCGGATCAGCCTCTATTCGACATTGGTCTTTGCGGGCGCGGTGACCCTGACGCTCTCGTTGGAGGGTTCGCCGGTGGCGATCGCCAATCCGGCGGCCGTCTGGATCTGGTGCGGGGCGCTGTACCTCTGGGGACTGGTTTCCTTCACCCTGTCTGTTGTCCACAAGCGCCAGGCGAGGGCTGGCACAGCGCGGCGGGAAACCTGGCGCCTCGTCTTCCCTCTCCATTACGCCGTCAACGCAGCACTCTGGAGCGCGCTCCTGTTCGTCGAGAACTGGGACACCAATCCGGTCGGCGAGGTCTTCGTAGTCCTGCTGATCCTCGGGCTTCTGGCGGTCTATCTGATCGACCTGTCGCCGCATCTGCCGTCGTTTGCGGCGGCCTGCGCGGTACTGTTCGTCGCGTCGGCCGTCGCCCTTGTCTCCTACCAGGGCGACATCATCTGGCTTCTGCGCATCGTCGGGCCGCTGTTCATGATCTACATGTTCATTCAGGGCGTCCGGAACCACCGGCGTTTCGTCGACAGCTTGAGGCGGGAACTCGGCATGGCCGACCTGGCGGCCGATCTCAGAACCGCCAAGGAGCGTGTCGAGCGCGAGAGCCGCGCGAAGTCGGACTTCTTCGCCACCATCAGTCACGAGCTGCGCACGCCGCTCAACGCCATTCTGGGCTTCACCGAGATCATGCGGATGGAGTTGATGGGGCCGCTGGGTCATCCGCGGTACCGCGAGTATCTCGAAGGCGTCGATGACGGTGCCCGGCAGATGCTCCGCCGCGTCGAGGGCCTGCTCGACCTCGCGGATACGGCCGACCCGTCAAGCATGCCGGCCCTGGCCGCGGTCGACTCAGCCGATCTGCTGGCCACCGTTCGCGAACGCCTGGGGCCGCAGGCCCGGGGCGCGAACATGTCGCTGGAGTTCCGCGATCGCATGAACGGGCCGATCCTGGCCGATCCCGAACGGCTGCCGGCAGCCGTGGCCGCGCTCGGAACGGCGGCGCTTGCGGCAATGGACGAGACCGGCGTGCTGGTGATCGGGATGGAGGCCAGCGAGACGGAGGGTCCGCAGATCTATCTTCACGGACTGGACCGCGAACTGCCCCTGGATCAGTTGCAGGGACTTCGGGATCCGTTCGGCAGCGGTCAGGACTGGGTTGCCGACAACGGCTTCGAGGCCGATCTCTCGCTCAGGGCTGCGCATCAGCTGGCGGCGTTGCATGGCGGCCGGATCGATGCCGTCGCTCATGACGGCCACGACGCCATCGCCATCGTCCTTCCGGCGACCTGTCTGGTTTCAACCCAGCCGCCGGGCGAGGCCCAGGCGGCCGAGTAGGGATCAGCCCCGGATCAGCCCGCCCGGACGGGCGCCGGTCAGCTCGTCAGCGGAGATCGTCTCGATACCTGCCTTGAAGGTGTGCCGGTAGCCGCTGGCGCGCTGGATCAGGCGCCGTCCGCCAGCCGGCAGGTCGTAGACCACCTGCGGCAAGGTCACCGCAAGATTGTCGAAGTCGATCACGTTGACGTCGGCCTTCATGCCCGCTTCCAGCGTGCCGCGGTCGGTCATGCCATAGGCCCGGGCGGTGTCGTGCGTCTGCTTCTTGACCAGATAGGGCAGGGGGATGTGCTCGCCCCGCTTGCGGTCGCGGCCCCAGTGGGTGAGCAGCGTGGTCGGTGCCGAGGAATCGCAGATCAGGCCGACATGGGCGCCACCGTCGGCGACGCCGCAGACCGTGTGCTCGTCCATCATCAGTTCGCGCACGACCTCCAGATCGCCATGGAAGTAGTTTTCGAACGGGTAGAGCAGGATCGCCTTGCCGTCCTGATCCATCATCGCGTCGAGCACCGCCTCCCACTTGTCGCGGCCTTCGCGCTTCGCCCGGTTGCCGACGGAGTTCTGTGGCTCGGGCTCGTAGTTGAGCGGATAGGCCAGCGGATGGGCCTTGTCGATGGCCAGCTCCATCCATTTCGTGTGGCCGTTCTGAGGGCGCTCGTCGATCAGCGCGCGGCGCAGTTCGGGCTCGTTCTTCAGCCGCTGATAGCGTTCTGCCGGCGTGAGATCGGCCATCGAACGCCAGACGCGGTGCGTGATGAAGGGATGAATGGAGGTCTCCAGACCCATCAGAATACCGATGGGACGGGTGCCGACCTGGCCGTTGGCGCGGACGCCGGCGGCATTCGCGCGGTGGATGCCGTCGAGGGTCTGCTTCCAGCGGTCGGGCGCATTGTCGACCTGGATCAGCAGGACGGAAAGCGGACGTCCGGCCCGCTCGGCGGCGGCGCGCAGGATGTCGAAATCGCCCTCCTCGAAATCCGAGTTCACCTGCAGGACACCCTTGCCGGCGCGGCGCATGGCGTCGGCCATGCCGAACAGTTCGGCCTCACGCGCGGTCAGTGAGGGGGTGTAGCGTCCGTCGGCGGCCTTGTGCTTGATGGTCCGGGAGGTGGAGAAGCCCATGGCGCCCGCGGCGAGGCCTTCCTCCAGCAACTGGCCCATGCGCTTGATCTCGTCCTCGGTCGGCAGGGCCTGATAGTCGGCCCCGCGGTCGCCCATGACGTAGTAGCGCAGCGCGGCGTGCGGCACCTGGGTGCCGATGTCCATGGTGCGCGGGGTCTCGCCGAGCACGTTCATGAAGTCGGGAAAGCTCTCCCAGCGGAAGTCGATGCCTTCGGACAGGACGATCTCCGGGATATCCTCGACGCCTTCCATCAGGTTGATCAGATAGGGCTCGGTGCCCGGCTTGACCGGTGCGAAGCCGACGCCGCAATTGCCGAAGACGGTCGTGGTCACGCCGTGCCAGGCGGACGGCGTCAGATCGCTGTCCCAGGTGGCCTGGCCGTCGTAATGCGTGTGGATATCGACCCAGCCGGGCGTGACCAGCGCGCCATTGGCTTCGACGTCGCGTTTCGCCGGCCCCGCCTTGCCGCCGACTTCGGCGATCCTGCCGTCCGCAATGGCGATGTCCCCGGTGAAGGCGTCCTTGCCGGTACCATCGACAATGGTGCCACCGCGAATGACCAGATCGTGCATGACGTTGCGCTCCCCTGAGGTTCGAGCCTCAGGGATATACGCGACGTCAGCCGTTTCGCAACAGATACTACTGAATGGCGGCCAAGCGGTTCAGCGCGGAGATGATGGCCTTCATCGAGGCCGTGGTGGTGTTCTCGTCGATGCCGACGCCGAAGCGCTGCTCGCCGTGGCGGTTCGCCAGACGGATGAAGCAGACCGCGCGGGTGCGGCTGCCCTTCTCGCTGGCGTGGATCGCCTGCTCCCGGTAGTCGGTCAGGTTCGCCTGTATGCCGAACGTGTCCTTCATGCCCTGGAACAGAGCGCTTATCGGACCGTTGCCCTCGCCCGCGACCTCCACGGCCTGACCGTCCTTCTCGATCACGGCATCGATCGAGACGACGCCTTCCTCGGCGGTCTTGTTGAAGGCGTAGCGGGCGAGACGGAATGGCGTCGTCGTCTCGAGATAGGTTTCCTCGAACGTGTCCCAGATGTCGCCGGCCAGGATTTCCTTGCCGGTCGTGTCGGCTATCTTCTGCACGACCTGGCTGAACTCGACCTGCAGCAGGCGCGGCAGCTCGACGCCGAAGTCGTTCTCCATGACATAGGCCGTGCCGCCCTTGCCCGACTGGCTGTTGACCCGGATGATGCCCTCATAGGCGCGGCCGACATCCTGCGGGTCGATCGGCAGGTAGGGGACCTCCCAGAGCCCGTCATTGGACTGCCGGATGGCGGTCATGCCCTTCTTGATCGCGTCCTGGTGCGAGCCGGAGAAGGCGGTGTAGGCCAGTTCGCCGGCATAGGGGTGGCGCTGGTGCACCGGCAACTGGTTGCAGGCCTCGGCGACCGCGATCGACTCGGTGATGTTCGAGAAGTCGAGATCCGGGTCGACGCCCTGGGTGAACATGTTGAGCGCCAGGGTGACCAGATCGACATTGCCGGTGCGCTCGCCATTGCCGAACAGGGTGCCCTCGATCCGGTCTGCGCCGGCCATCACGCCGAGTTCGGTCGCCGCCACGGCCGTGCCGCGGTCATTGTGCGGATGCAGGCTGAGGACGACCGAGTCCCGGTTCTTCAGGTTGGTGTGCATCCACTCGATCTGGTCGGCGTAGTAGTTCGGCGAGGCCATCTCCACCGTCGCCGGCAGGTTGATGATGATCGGGTTGTCCGGCGTCGGTTCGAACACGTCCATCACCGCATGGCAGATGTCGCGGGCGTAGGGCAGTTCGGTGCCGGTGAAGCTTTCCGGACTGTACTCGATGCGGACATTGCTGCCTTCCAGCGTCGGTATCAGTTCCTTGATGAGCTTCGCCGCATCGACGGCGATCTTCGTGATGCCGTCCATGTCCTGGGCGAAGACAACCCGGCGCTGCACGGTCGAGGTCGAGTTGTAGAAGTGGATGATGACGTTCTTCGCGCCCTTCACCGCCTCGAAGGTGCGGCGGATCAGTTCCTCGCGCGACTGCACCAGCACCTGAATGGTGACGTCATCGGGGATCACGTCGTTCTCGATGATGTGGCGGCAGAAGTCGAAATCCGTATCCGACGCGGCGGGGAATCCGACCTCGATCTCCTTGAAGCCGACGGCGAGCAGATGACGGAAGAAGCGCATCTTGCGGTCGCGGTTCATCGGCTCGATCAGGGCCTGATTGCCGTCGCGCAGATCCACAGAACACCAGATGGGCGCCTTGTCGATGGTTCTGGTCGGCCAGCTCCGGTTCGGCAGGTCGATCTGCGGAAAGGCCTTGTACTTGTGAAGGTTGGGCATGGTGGGCATGGTCATCGTCTCCGGAGACGCGGAATTCTTCATCGGGGCGTCGAGGCTGCCGGGCCTGTGTTTGCGGAATTCGCAGGCGCTCTGCAAGCGTTTCGGGATGTTGGAAAGATATGGCGGCCGGCGTACCGGCCTCGACGCAGTGGGGGCTTTACCCGACTCTACCTGAGAGCCGGGTCGGCTAGGACGAGGCCTAGAAGCTTATGCGCGGTCGCGGTCTGCATCGTGGGCGAAGCTAGAGGGGCGCTCTCTCAACGTCAATCCGAAATCGGGACGGCTTGCCGCTGCCCCGGCTCCCCTATATGACGGCACCCTGGTTATTGTGGCGTTAGCAGAGGGCAGATGGGCGACCCGGGTGGCACAGTGGCGGAAGGCGTCCTGCCCGCGAAGCAGCTGCGCAGCCAGAAACGCCAGCGGGCGATTCTGGATGCGGCGCACCGGCTGCTGGAGGCGCGTGGCTATGACAGCCTCAAGATGGAGGACATCGCCGCCGAAGCCGGAAGTTCTGTCGGCGCCGTTTACCAAAGATTCCGCAACAAGGAAGGTCTGCTCGACGCCATGCTGCAGGAGCAGCTCGACAGCCTCCAGCAGCTGATCGAGACAAGGCTGACGGCGAACATGCTGGAAGATGGCGAGGGCAGAGCCATCCGCACGCTGGTGGAGCTGATCGTCAACTTCATGCGTGACAACCAGAACTTCATGCGTGCGCTGACGTCCCGTCAGCTGGCCGAACCAATCGGCGTCACGCCGCTGCAAAAGACGGCGCGGGCAGCGATTTCGCGGACCTGGGAAGTGCTGCGGCGCGCCCGGCCCTCTCGGGAAAATGACGGCAGTCGCGATCGCTTTCTCTTCGCCATGCAGATGGTGATCGGCACCTGCACCAATGCGGTGCTCAACCGGCCCGGGCCGCTTCTGATCGACGATCCGCGCCTGACAGAAAGCCTTTCGGTCGCGGTTGAGACGTTGCTGGCGCAGGATACGCTGCGGTTGTAGGGACAGCCGTCGCGGCGCCGGTGCCAATAAGCAATTCTTAACCGGACTGGACCTAGGCTCCCTGTCATGGGAGCGGCCATGAAATCGAATTCGATCCATTACGAGGTTCTGGGACAGCGCGGCACCGCCTGGACGATCATTGCTGTCGTGGACGAGCAGCACGAGGCGATGAAGAAGGCGCAGGAAGCCCGCACCTCCTACCGCGCCGTCAAGGTGATGCGGGAGCGCTTCGACAAGGACTCGAACACCTACCGCTCCGGGCAGATCTTCTACGCTGGCGCTCAGGCCAAGCCGTCCAAAATCGATCCCGACGAGGTTGCCGACGTCTGCTGGAAGGTCGACGACTTCTATTCCTATGAAGGCCGACGCTCCATCAACCGTCTCCTCCGCAAGGAACTGATGGAATGGGGCATCACCGCCACCGAACTGATCCACAGCCATGAACACATCCAGCGGCTGCAGGACAATGGAACCTCCATACAGCGCGCGGTGCAGCAGACGGCGATCGTACAGATCCGCGAGACCGGGCAGGGTGTCCAGGAACGGATCAAGCAGATCTACGAGCTGATCGAGAAGGGCGCGCGGGTTCTCGAGAAGGACATGCCGAGCTTCCCGTCCATCGTCGGCGACCGGCTGGATGAGGTCATCGAGCAGGTCGAATCGCGGGAGAGCCGTTCCTACCTGCTGCACGGGGCGCTGACACGCTATCTGGGCGGAGCGAAGGGCTTCAACGACAAGATGGTTCTGGTGCTGGGCCTGATCCGCGCGGATCATCCGGACTGGGTTCACGAGGTCGCGGACAACTTCGTCGCCGAGCTTCTTTCGATCGGGAAGGTGTTGTCCGTCCTCATCGGCGACCGCAAGACGCTGAAGGACGAAATGATCGCGGCCGCCAAGCTTGCCATCGGGCGGGCGGATCCGGCCGACGACAACTACCCGACCGAGGCGCGGATGGTGAACCGCCTCATCGCGGCGGGAAAGATGCCGGCGACCCACCAGGCGCTCACCCGTTTCGTCATCGAGGCGCTGAAGGGCAAGCGGCTGCTGATCGAAGGCGGCATTCTGGACGAGGCGAAGGCGCTGTCCGAAGTCGCCGAGAACCTGAAGTCCGAGAAGGACGAGTGGATCGGCAGCCTGTCCATGGTGGAGGCGATCGGCCGACGTTGTGGCCGCTGGCTGCATCCGGAAGCGGTGGCCGAACTGCTGAAGGACGCCACGGAGCCCGACGCCAAGTTGAAGCGCCTGCTGTCGCTGGAAGCCAACGTCTTCGGCAACGCCAACAAGCGGAAGATCGGCGATTTCCTCGTGCCCATCATCGCCTCGCCCCAGGGCGAGATGTATCTGACGCTGGAGGGCGGTACGGTGACGGCCAAGCTGCGCCGGCTGCGGGCGATGCAGGACATGGTCCTGCAGAGCAGCCTGCTGGACATGCACCGCAGCAAGCTGGCCCTGAAGCTCGACGAACTCGCCTATCGCGTGGTCCGGAACTCGAAACTGATCGAACGCATTTCTTCAAGCAAGGACGGTATCGTCGACCGCTGTTTCGCCCTGCTGAAGATGATCGTCGACGGCTACTTCACCATGGGCAACACCGAGACGGCGGCCCGAAATGCGGTGAAGCGCTGCCTGAGCAGCCCGGAGTTCACCGCCGGCTTCCTGAGGGCGGGCCTGTCACGCGAAGAGAAGATGTCCAGGCTCGAAGCGCTCAGCAAGCTGCTGAAGCAGGCCGGCGTGGACATTCAGGACACCCTCGGTGCGCCACCGCCGAAGCCGGACGCCGACGTCACGGCGTCAGCCTGAATAGCGGTCCGCTGTCAGCTGAGCCGCGGCGAGGTCTTCCAGCGCCGCACCCACCGACTTGAACAACGTCACCTCGCTGTCGTCCGAACGGCCGGCATGTGCGTCGCGGCAAAGCTCGTAAAGATCGGCTGCGATGTCATCGGGCGTGATCACGCCGGCCTTCAGCGGCTGTACGATATCGCCGCCCTCGCTGCTGGCGCCGTCGCGCGTGTCGACGAAGACCGTGGCGCGCCGGACGGCGTCGTCGTCGCATTCGCGCATGTCGGGTCGGAAGGCGCCGACCAGATCGAGGTGTGCGCCGTCTTTCAGCCAGCCGCCGAGCACCAGCGGTTCCGTCGAGAGTGTCGCGCAGGAGACGATGTCGGCCTGCCGGACCTCGGCTTCGAGATCCGTAGCCGCACTGACCGGCAGCCCCTCATCGGCGAGGCCCTGGGCCAGAGCCTCGGCGCTGGCCGGATTGCGGTTCCAGACGCGGACGCGATCGATCGAAGGCCGCGCCGCCATGTGAGCGCGGATCAGCATCGGCGCCAGCGTTCCGGCGCCGGCCATCAACATGTGGCGTGCGTCGCTGCGGGCGAGATAGCGCGCCGCGAGACCGGAAGCGGCGGCCGTGCGCCAGGCCGTCAGTCGCGCGCCGTCGATCAGTGCGGTGGGGGTGCCGGTCGCCGGATCCAGCAGCAGGTATTGCCCCTGTACGGCCGGCATACCGCGCTGGCCGTTGCCCGGAAAGACAGTGGCCAGCTTCACCCCGAAGGCCGCGCCGGTCTTCCAGGCCGGCATGAGCAACAGTGTTGCGTCGGCCTCCCCGGGCACGCCAACGGTGTGATGATGTCTCAGCGGCTGCTCGCATCCATCTCGGAACATCTCGTGCAGGGCGTCGGCAACGGCGGTTTCGTCCAGCAGACGATCGACGGTCTCGGCGCTGATGAACTGCATCAGACGGCTTCGGGGCCCCGGAGTGCGGGCTGGCCGGAACGCACCGGATCGCGATGCAGGGCCTCGTCGAGCGCCTTTTCGTTGGCGTCGAGTTCACGCGCCAGTTCGCCGGCGCGGCTCTCGGCGGACCGGGCGCGCTTGCGCACACGGCCGTCGCGGAACCAGACCACGATCCCGCCGAAGATCATGCCGGCCAGGAAGCAGGCGAAGATCACGAGATAGAGCGGGAACTCGACCGCATAGGGGATCGGTTCCAGCGCCAGGGTCACCGGCTCCTTGTTGGAAATACCGATGGACACGCCGACGATGATGGCGGCGAGAAATACGATGAGCTTGATCAGTTTCAACGGCAGTCTCCGAAAGGCCGTGACGGTCAGTCGGTGTTGAGCCGCTCGCGCAGTTCCTTACCGGTCTTGAAGAACGGCACGTACTTCTCGTGCACGTGCACGGCGTCGCCGGTGCGGGGGTTGCGGCCGACGCGTTCGGGGCGGCGCTTGACCGAAAACGCGCCGAAGCCACGCAGCTCGACCCGGTCGCCTCTCGAAAGCGCGGCGGTGATCTCGTCGAAAACGGTCGCCACGACCCGTTCGAAATCGCGGTGGCTGAGCTGCCGGTCCGGCTCGGTTTCGCCGTGCCGTTCCCGGTGCCTGTTCGCAATCCGGGTTATCAGTTCCGATTTGATCATTCGCGCGGCACCTGAGTGTCCTTCACCCTGACGGCAGAGAATGCCAAAGCGGAGGCAAGAGCGTCAAGCAAATGGGCGGACAATGAAATATTCTGGCCGCGGTGACGACCGGATCCCGAGATTGCGCGTGACGGTTCTCCTGGCCCTTCCGGTCTCCTAGACTTGGCGCATGTCAGGGAATGCCGATTCCGCACGCGCCACGTCCATCCGGCGCAGCCTCTCGTCGAGGCTGCTGATCCTGACCATCGGCTTTGTGATGCTGGCCGAGGTGATGATCTTCGTGCCGTCTGTCGCGCGCTACCGTGAGAGTTATCTGACCCAGAAGCTGGACGAAGCGAACCTGGCCGCCCTGTCGGTTCTGGCTGCGCCCGACGCCATGGTCTCCGAGGAACTGCGGAAGCTGCTGCTCCAGTCGGTCGGCGTCGAGAGCGTGGTCATGAAACTGCCCCAACGGCGCATGCTTCTTCTGGCCCACGACATGCCGCCGCAGATCGATCAGATCTTCGACCTGCGGACAGCCGGCGCCTTCGAGATGATCGGCGACACCCTGATGACTCTGGTCCGGGGCGGGGACCGGAAGCTGCGCATCATCGGTTACGCGACCACCGCCGCCGATGCGCATGTCGAGATCATCATGTCGGAGCGGCCCCTGCGCCAGGCCCTGCTCGACTATGGCTGGAACATCTTCACCCTGAGCCTGTTCATCTCGATCGTCAGCGCAACGCTGCTGTTCTTCACGCTCCGCTGGATGTTCGTGCGGCCGATGCGGCAGATGACGCGCAACATGATCGCCTTCCGGGAAAACCCCGAGACGGCGGAACTGCCGCCGCTGCCGACCGACCGCGGCGACGAGATCGCGCTCGCCTCCAACGAATTGATGGAGATGGAGCGGAACCTGCGTCAGGCGCTGGTGCAGAAAAATCATCTGGCTGCGCTGGGCACGGCGGTTGCCAAGATCAGCCACGACCTGCGCAACATCCTCGCCACCTCGCAGGTCGTTTCCGAACTGCTTCAGGATTCGGCGGATCCGGCGGTCCGGCGTCTGACGCCGCGGCTGCTGCAATCGCTGGACCGGGCCATCGCGCTTTGCGACCGATCCCTGAAATACGGCAGTGCGGACGAGCCGCCGCCATCACCGACCCGGTTCCAGCTCAGGAAGCTGGTCGACGAGGTCGGCGGCACGGTAACCATGGACCCCGACCAGTCGCCGCGCTGGCAGAACAACATCGAGGAGGAGTTCCAGCTCTACGCCGACCGTGACCAGATCTACCGGGTGCTGATGAACCTGGCCCGCAACGCCGTGCAGGCGGCGGGTCCGGAGGGCGAGGTCTGCTGTTCGGCGCGTGAGGAGGGCGCAATGGCCGTGATCCGGGTCTCCGATACCGGCGGCGGACTGCCGGAACACGCGAGGAAGAACCTGTTCCGCGCCTTCGCCGGCAAGGGGCGGGACGGTGGAACCGGCCTCGGGCTGGCGATCGCGCGGGACCTCATCACCGCCCATGGCGGCACCATCGAACTGGAACGCACCGGGCCGGAGGGCACCTGCTTCAGGATCACGCTGCCGGCCTGACCGCTTAACGGAAGTTTCAGCAGTTTTCGTAATCCTTGCGGCATGATCAGGATCTCTACAGCAGTGCTATTCGGCGCCCTGGCGGCGGCATGCAATCCCATGACGCTGTTCGAAGCGGACAAGCCCGATATCGAGACGGCTCAGCTCTACGCGGACGATGTCTGCGAGACCGCCGGTTCGAACTCCAACGCCTGTTACTTCGCCCGCCAGCAAGCCAACACACGCTGCTACCGCACGCTGGGCGTCGTCGACTGCTACCTGTCGGATCAGCCCTTCAGCACGACCGGCATTCCGCGCTCCAACGTGCAGCCGATCGACAAGCGCCCGCGCTTCACCGCCGTCGAGGCGGTCAGGACCAGCGCGCCGGTCGAAAGGGAAACGGCCGCGAAGGAAGAGGGTGCTGAAACCGAGGCGACCGACACTGGTCCCGTCACGCCGGCGCCCACCGGCTCATAAGAAAAACCCCGGCGCGTGAACGCCGGGGCTCTCCAGTTCAGTCCTGCAGGTGCAGATCAGTCGTTGCGGCGCGGACGGCGTCCCTTGCCGCCGCCACCGCCCGAGCGCTCGCGCTGGGGCAGGGGCTCGACGCCCTCGATTTCCTCGCCGGTCTCCTGATTGACGTAGCGCATGGACAGGCGGAACTTGCCGCGGTCGTCCATGTCCAGCAGCTTGACCCAGACTTCCTTGCCTTCCTCGACCACGTCCGAGACCTTCTCGGTGCGGCCTTCCTGCATTTCCGAGACGTGCACGAGGCCGTCGCGGCTGCCGAAGAAGTTCACGAAGGCGCCGAAATCCATGATCTTGACGACCTTGCCCTGGTAGACGGCGCCCACCTCGGGTTCGGCGACGATCGAGTGGATCCAGTCCAGGGCCTTCTTCGCGGCGTCGCCGTCGCTGGAAGCCACCTTGACGGTGCCGTCGTCGTCGATGTCGATCTTGCAGCCGGTGGTCTCGGTGATCTCGCGGATCACCTTGCCGCCGGTGCCGATGACATCGCGGATCTTGTCGGTCGGAACCTTGATCACCGAAATGCGCGGCGCGGTGTCGCGAAGTTCGGTGCGTTCGCTGGAGATCGCGCTGGTCATGCAGTCACGGATGTGGGCACGGCCCTCATGCGCCTGCTTCAGAGCGATGGTCATGATCTCCTCGGTGATGCCGGCGATCTTGATGTCCATCTGCAGCGAGGTGACGCCTTCGGACGTGCCGGCGACCTTGAAGTCCATGTCGCCCAGGTGATCCTCGTCGCCGATGATGTCGGACAGGACGGCGAAGCGCTCGCCCTCCAGGATCAGACCCATCGCAATGCCGGAGACGGCGCGGCGCAGCGGCACGCCCGCATCCATCATCGCCAGCGAGGTGCCGCACACCGTCGCCATCGAGGAGGAGCCGTTCGAACTCGGTGACTTCCGAGACCACACGGATCGTGTAGGGGAAGTCCTCCTTCGCCGGCATCAGCGGATGCACGGCGCGCCAGGCCAGCTTGCCGTGACCGATTTCACGACGTCCCGGGCCGAGGCGGAAGCTGGTCTCGCCGACCGAGTAGGGCGGGAAGTTGTAGTGCAGCATGAAGTGCTGTCGGCTCTCGCCCGCCAGTGCGTCGATGATCTGCTCGTCCTGGCCGGTGCCCAGCGTGGTCACGACCAGGGCCTGGGTCTCGCCGCGGGTGAACAGCGCCGAACCGTGGGCCCGGGGCAGCACGCCGACTTCGCAGTCGATGGGGCGCACCGTGGAGGTGTCGCGACCGTCGATGCGGGTGCCGGTGTCCAGAATCGAGGTGCGGACGATGTTCTTCTCGAGGTCCTTGAACGCCGACGAGACGGCGATATCGCCTTCCTCGTTGCCGGCCAGGGCCTCCTTGACCTTGGACTTGGCGGCCGAGACCGCGTCCTGGCGGCCGGTCTTCTCGCGGATGCCATAGGCGGCGACCAGGTCGTCGCGCGCAATGTCGGCAACCTTGGAGGCCAGCTCGTCGGTGTAGAGCGCCGGCGGCTCGGACCAGGGTTCCTTCGCCGCGCGCTCGGCCAGGCCGATGATCGCGTCGATGACTTCCTGATAGGCGTTGTGGCCGAACATGACAGCCTTCAGCATCTCGTCCTCGGAGAGCTCGTCGGCCTCGGATTCGACCATCATCACGGCATCGCCGGTGCCGGCGATGACCAGGTCCAGGCGGCTGTCGGCCATCTGGTCCAGGGTCGGGTTCAGCACGTACTCGCCGTCGATGAAGCCGACGCGGGCGCCGCCCAGCGGACCCATGAAGGGCAGGCCGGAAATGGTCAGCGCCGCGGAGGCGCCGATCATCGCGACGATATCGGCCTCGTTCTCCAGATCGTGCTGCAGCACGGTGCAGATGATCTGGGTGTCGTTCTTGAAGCCGCCGGCGAACAGCGGGCGGATCGGGCGGTCGATCAGGCGGCAGGTGAGGGTCTCGTGGTCCGAGGGACGCGCCTCACGCTTGAAGAAGCCGCCCGGGATCTTGCCGGCGGCGAATGCCTTTTCCTGATAGTTCACGGTCAGCGGGAAGAAGTCCTGGTCGGGCTTCGCCTGCTTGTTGGCGACGACGGTGCAGAGCACCATCGTCTCGCCATAGGTCGCCATCACGGCGCCGGTGGCCTGCCGGGCAATCTTGCCCGTTTCCAGGACCAGCTTGCGCCCGCCCCAGATGATTTCCTTACGGTGTATATCGAACATCTAGCTTACCTTCTTTCAGCCCGTCCCGGGCTGGTCCTGGACCGGGCAGCGCGGATCGCCCTTGCGTTCCGCGCCCCGAAATCCCGGTCCTGTCGCCCGACGCCCCTGCGCCGGACGTCAGTGGCCGTCAGCGGCGGATGCCGAGACGGCCGATGAGCTCGCGGTAGCGCGCCTCATCCTTCGACTTGACGTAGTCGAGCAACGACCGCCGCTTCGAGACCAGCTTCAGCAGGCCGCGGCGGGAATGGTTGTCTTTCTTGTGGGTCTTGAAGTGCTCGGTCAGGTTGACGATCCGCTCGGTCAGGATCGCGACCTGAACCTCGGGCGATCCGGTGTCGGCGTCGCCCTTGGCGTATTCCTTGATCAGTTCGGACTTGCGTTCCGCAGTAATCGACATCGGGTTACTCCATCTCGTTTGTATCGGACCGGCCGTCGGGCCGGTCAGAGATTGAAAACACGCACCGGTTCGACCATTTCCGCCCGATAGCGCGCCAGCGCCACGGGCTTTCGATCGTGCATGACGCAGAGGATCTGATCGTCCGGAGACGTGAAGTTGAGGACCCGCACAGGCTGACCGTTACGCAAGCGGTTCGCCTGTTCCCCCGTCAGGGCCAGAGCCGGGATGTCGTCCAGCGCGGTCTCGACAGGCAAAAGGGCCTCATGGCCGGCGCGCTTATCGCACAGGCTCTCGAAATCCGCCAGCGAAATCGCGCCTTCCAGCCTGAAGGCGCCGACGGCAGTGCGGCGGAGAGCACTGACGTGTCCGAAGCATCCGAGATCGCGGCCGAGGTCGCGGGCCAGGCTGCGCACATAGGTGCCCTTGCCGCAGACCATCCGGAACGCGGCGTGGTCCGGATCGGGCATTCCGGTCAGTTCGAGATCGAAGATCTCGACCTCGCGCGGCGCCAGTTCCGGTGGCTCTCCGTCACGGGCCAGGTCGTAGGCGCGTTCACCATCGACCTTGATCGCCGAGAAGGCTGGCGGACGCTGACTGATAATGCCGGTGTAGCCGGGCATGGCGGCGCGGATGGCGGCCTCGTCCGGCCGCTCGGCGCTCGTCTCGACCGGCGCGCCCTCGGCGTCGTCGGTGGTGGTCTCGACACCCCAACGCACCGTGAACTCGTAGGTCTTCTCGGCGTCCATGGACAGGTGGATACACTTGGTCGCCTCGCCGAAGGCGATCGGCAGGATCCCGCTGGCCAGCGGATCGAGTGTGCCCGCATGTCCGGCCTTCTTTGCCTTCAGAAGCCAGCGGACGCGGTTGACCATGTCTGTGGAGGTCGGGCCGACAGCCTTGTCCAGGACAAGCCAGCCGTTGATGTCCAGCCCCTTCCTACGACGCGCCATCGTCCAGATCGGGCTTGACGGCGCCGGAGCGCAGGATGCCGTCGATGTGCTGGGCGTGATCGAAGCTGTGGTCGCGGCGGAAGGCGAGGGTGGGGGCGTATTTCAGCTTCACCGACTTAGCCACACGGCCGGCGACGAAGCGCGATGACCGGTTGAGGCCGGCCAGCACCTCTTCGACGTCACGGCCGCCCAGCGGTTCTACGAAGACGGTCGCGTTGCGCAGGTCCGGCGACAGACTGACCTCGGTCACTGTGATCGAACGCCCGGCGACCGAGGGATCCTGAATCTCCTCGCGCCTCAGGATCTCGACGATGGCGTGACGCACCAGTTCGCCGACGCGCAGCTGGCGGGTGCCCGGCCCGTCGGTCTTCTTGCGGTGGTGGCGCATGGATACTCCCATGCAGCTCGTCCGGACCCGTTACAGGGTCCGGGCGATCTGCTGCACTTCGTAGACCTCGATCTGGTCGTTCTCCTGGATGTCCTGATGGTTCTGGAAGGACATGCCGCATTCGCTGCCCTGGCGCACTTCGGCAACGTCGTCCTTGAAGTGCTTCAGGGTGGCGATGACGCCCTCGTGGAGCACGATGCCGTCGCGCAGCTGGCGGTAATGGGCGCCGCGCTTGACCACGCCGTCGGTGACGAGGCAACCGGCAACCTTGCCGACCTTGGAGACGTTGAAGACGGCGCGGACATCGGCCGTGCCCAGATTGATCTCCTTGGTCTCCGGGGCCAGTTCGCCGGACATCATCTCCCGCAGCTCGTCCGTCAGTTCGTAGATGACGTTGTAGTAGCGGATATCGACGCCGTCGCGTTCGGCGGCCTCGCGGGCCTGCTTGTTCGGGCGGGCATTGAAGCCGAGGATCACCGCGCCGGCCGATTTGGCCAGCCCGACATCTGTCTCGGTGATGCCGCCGACGCCGGCGTGCAGGACGCGCGCCTTGACCTCGTCGGTCGACAGCTTCTCGGCCGCGGCCACGATGGCCTCGACGGAACCCTGCACGTCGCCCTTCACCAGGATCGGCACCTCGGCCGCCTGGCCTTCCTTGATCGCCGAGAGCATCTGCTCCAGCGTGCCGCGGCTGCCGGCGGCGGCCAGCTGGCTCTTGTCGCGGCGGGTACGGACCTCGGCAACCTCGCGGGCGCGCGCTTCGGAATCGACGACGACGAAGTCGTCACCGGCCGACGGCGCGTCCTGGTAGCCCAGAACCTCGACCGGCATCGACGGGCCGGCCTCGTCGAGACGGTTGTTCTGGTCGTCGACCAGGGCGCGGACGCGGCCCCAGGTCGAGCCGGAAACGAAGATGTCGCCGACCTTCAGCGTGCCGCCCTGCACCAGGATGGTGGCGACGGCGCCGCGGCCCTGTTCAAGCTGGGCTTCGATGACCGTGCCGTTGGCAGCCCGGTCGGCATTGGCCTTCAGTTCCAGGATTTCCGCCTGCAGGGTGATGGCCTCGATCAGCTCGTCGAGACCGTCGCCGCGGAGCGCGGAGATCTCGACGGCGATCTGCTCGCCGCCCATTTCCTCGACCACGATGTTGTGCTGCAGCAGGTCCTGCTTCACGCGGGAGGGGTTGGCCTCCGGCTTGTCCATCTTGTTGACAGCGATGATGATCGGCACTTCGGCCGCCTGGGCGTGATTGATCGCCTCGATGGTCTGCGGCATCACCGAATCGTCGGCCGCAACGACCAGGACCACGATGTCGGTCACCTTGGCGCCGCGGGCGCGCATCGACGTAAATGCCGCATGGCCCGGCGTGTCGATGAAGGTGATCTTCGCGCCGGCCTCGGTCGTGATCTGGTAGGCGCCGATATGCTGTGTGATGCCACCGGCCTCGCCGCGGACCACATCGGTCTTGCGAAGGGCGTCGAGCACGGACGTCTTGCCGTGATCGACATGGCCCATGACGGTGACCACCGGCGGCCGGGCCGAGAGGCTGTCGTCCGCATCGCTCGGCGGCACGATCGCATCTTCGACATCGGTCTCGGAGACGCGCTTGATCCGGTGACCGAACTCCTCGATCACCAGTTCCGCGGTATCCGCGTCGATGGTCTGGTTGATGGTCGCCATGACGCCCATCTTCATCATCGCCTTGACGACGTCGCCGCCACGGACGGCCATACGGTTGGCCAGTTCGCTGACCGTGATCGCCTCGGGCACCACGACTTCGCGGATGACGCGGCCGACGGCTTCCTGGCCGCCGCCGCGGGCCTCACGCTTCTCGCGGCTGGCGCGGCGGCGCATGGCGGCCAGCGACCGCTGCTTCTCGCCGCTGTCGTCCAGCGCCTGGGAAATCGTCAGCTTGCCACTGCGACGACGGGAGCCGCCGGGCTTGCCGCGGTTGGCGCCGGGCTTGTTGGCCGGCGGGGTCCCGGGGCGTCCCTTTCGGGCCCGGTCTTCGTCCTCGGCGGTCTCGCCCTCTGCGGACTGGCGCTGCTCGCTGGCCTGCTGCGCCTTTTCAAGCACGGCCTTGCGGCGGGCAGCTTCGTCGTCGGCCTTCTTCTTGGCTTCTTCCTCGGCCTTGCGTTTGGCTTCCGCCTCTTCCTCGGCCTTCCGCTGCGCTTCCTCTTCGGCCTTGCGCAGCGCCTCTTCGTCGGCCTTGCGCTTGGTTTCGGCGGCGGCCAGGCGTTCAGCGTCTGCGCGCGCCTTGGCGCGGCGGTCCGCTTCCTCCGATTTTGCCGATTTCAGCGCCTTCAGGCGGGCGGCCTTCTCGTCGTCGGTCAGGCGCGGCAGGACCACCCGGTCCTTGCGGGCTTCCAGACGGGCGCGGCCGTCGGTTCGCTCTTCGGCAGCCGGCGTATCCTTCTTCGGACGGACGATCTTGGCGACATCCGCCCGGGGCTCTTCGGCCTGATCGCCGGCAGGGCGCACTTCCGGAGTGCCATCGCGTTTGACGCCACGCTTCTTCTTCACCTCGACCTGAACATTCCGGGCGCTCCGCCCGCTGCCCTGGCGCACGGCGCCGCCGTCGGACCGCTTCTTCAACTCGAGCCGTCCGCCACGCGGGGTTACCGTCAAGGTCTTCTTGTCGCCAGATTGTTTCTGTTCAGTCATCTACGATCCGCTTCTTCGTTACCCCATTGTCGGGCGCGCCCTCGGCTCGTCTGAGCCGTTCCGCATCCCGAACAAATTTCTCCGCAAGCCGCCCCGGCGCGACCGCAGCATGTACCACATTTTCTCGGCCCAAGGCCAAACTCAAATCCTCGCGGTCGAACAGCGAGACAACCGGTGCGTCCCACGCCATTTTTACCGCTCTCGACCGGGCCGTGTCTCCGCCGTCGGCGGCGACGATCATCACCCCGACCGGTCCCCGTTCCGAGGCTTCCCGGACCTTCTCGTAGCCCGCCGTCAGCTGCCCGGCGCCGTTTGCCAGTCCCAGCTGGTCCAGACAACGCCGCCGCAGCAGGCCGGTCAGCAGGTCCGGCAACTGGTCCGGCAGCCTCGCGGCCGTCCTGAAGGCGCGGGGGAAGGGGTTCTTCGCCACCGCCTTCGACATCACGTCGCGGTCTGCAAGCAGCCACGCGCCGCGTCCGGGCAGTCTTTCCTCCAGATCCGGCGTCACGACGCCGTCCGGATCCAGAACGAAGCGTATCATGGCGGCGGTGTCGCCGCTCGCGCCGGTTACGATGCAGCGCCGTTCCGGCGCATCCCTGTCCGCACGCTTGACCATGGTTCGCTCCGCCGGCCCGGCATCAGGCCTGTGCCTCCTCTTCCACGGCTTCGTCACCACCGCCTTCGCCTTCGCCGGCGGTCACTTCCTCTTTGTCGTCGAACCAATGCGCACGGGCGGACATGATGATCTCGTTGGCGTCGTCAAGTGTGAGATCGAACTCCCGCAGCGGCGCGTCGCTGTCCGAAATCAGTTCCTCGGACGCGAAGTCGCCGAGATCGTCCAGCGTCTTGACACCGGCCTCGCCCAGCTTGACCAGCATGTGCGGCGTCAGCTTCTCGATGGCGGCGACGTCATCCTCGACGCCCAGCTCCTTGCGCTTCTCGTCATGGGCCTGCTCGATGCGGAGCAGGTGATCCTGGGCGCGGGACTGGAGCTCCTCGGCGACCTCGGCGTCGAAGCCCTCGATCTCCTCCAGTTCCTCCAGAGGCGAGAAGGCGACTTCGTCGACGCTGTCGAAACCTTCGGCCACCAGCAGCTGCGCGATCATCTCGTCGACGTCCAGCGCCTCGATGAACATGTCGGAGCGTTCCTTGAACTCCTGCTGACGGCGCTCCGATTCCTCTTCCTCGGTCAGGATGTCGATATCCCAGCCGGAAAGCTGCGAGGCGAGGCGGACGTTCTGGCCGCGGCGGCCGATGGCCAGGCTCAGCTGGTCGTCGGGCACCACCACCTCGATCCTGTTCTGGTCCTCGTCGAGGACGACCTTCATCACGTCGGCCGGCGCGAGCGCGCTGACAATGAAGCTCGCCGGATCGGAGGTGAAGGGAATGATGTCGATCTTCTCGCCCTGCAGTTCGTTCACGACGGCCTGGACGCGGCTGCCACGCATGCCGACGCAGGCGCCGACCGGATCGATCGAGCTGTCGTGGCTGATCACGGCGATCTTGGCGCGGCTGCCCGGATCGCGGGCGACAGCGCGGATCTCGATGATGCCGTCATAGACTTCCGGCACTTCCTGGGCGAACAGCATCGCCATGAAGTTCGGATGGGTGCGCGACAGGAAGATCTGGGGGCCGCGGTTCTCGCGGCGGACGTCCAGGATGTAGGCTCGGACCCGGTCGCCGGGACGGAAGGTTTCCCGCGGCAGCAGCTCGTCGCGGCGCATCACCGCCTCGGCGCGGCCGAGGTCGACGACCACGTTGCCGTGCTCGGCGCGCTTGACCAGCCCGTTGATGATCTCGCCCTTGCGGTCCTTGTATTCCTCGAACTGGCGCTCGCGTTCGGCGTCACGGACCTTCTGGAAGATGATCTGCTTGGCCGACTGGGCCGAGACGCGACCGAAGTCGATCGGGGGCAGGGGCTCGGAGATCAGATCGCCGACCTCGACGTCCGGGTTCATCTCCTGCGCCTCGCTCAGCGGGATCTGCGTGGCCGCATCCTCGATGTCCTCGACCGCCTCGCGCAGACGCCAGAGGCTGATATCGCCGGTCTTGCGGTCGATCTGGGCGCTGATCATGTGTTCGGCGCCATAGGTGGCCTTTGCTGTCCGTTGGATGGCTTCCTCCAGCGCCTCGACCACGATCTCGGGGTCGATGGACTTCTCGCGTGCCACGGCGTCCGCGACCTGCAGCAGCTCCAGCCTGTTTGCCGTTGTCACCGCCATTTCTTTACTCCGTATCCTCGGTCTGCTCGGACCTGGCCTTCTCCCGGGCCTTGCTCTCGCGCAGGCTTGCCTCGATCAGTCGGTCCGTCAGGACCAGTTTTGCTTCGGCGATCTCGCCGAGCGGAAACCGCATCGCGGCCTCCGCCTCGGACACGCCGGCCACATCCATCGCGACCGAACCGTCCGAAAATCCCTTCAGCACACCCTTGAACCGCTTGCGGCCGTCGACCGGGTGCGACAGTTCCAGCTTCGCGTCGAAGCCGGCATAACGCTCGAAGTCCTTCGGCCGGGTCAGGGGCCGGTCGACGCCTGGCGACGAGACCTCGAGATTGTAGGCATCCGAAATCGGGTCCTCGACATCCAGGATCGCCGAGACCGCGCGGCTTACGCTTTCGCAGTCATCGATGCCCATCTGACCGTCTTCGGACCGTTCCGCCATGATCTGCAGGATCGGCCGTCCGCCGCCCGTGTAGCGGACGCGCACCAGATCGAAGCCCATCGCCTCAAGCGACGGTCCGATCAGCTCCGAAATCCGCTCCGTAAGACCCTGCGACATGCCGTCCGTAGATATCCTGCCTTGCTCACCTGCCTGTCAGAGCCGGAATCGCGAGGCGTCCGCTCCGCAGAAACAAAAAAGTGGGCCAGCGGCCCACCCATCTTGACGCTCTAACAGCGTTTGCTGGTGTGTGCCGGATAATATGGATTTCGGCCCGGCAATCAAGCCCCGCGCAGAAAATCGAAAAACAGCGGCCAGTCGCCCTTCTCTTCGGCCTTCTGCTGGTAGCGCGTCGTCACGTGATCGGCCGGGGGGCAGCGCCAGTCGTCCGCACGCTCGGCGGTCCATTCGAATGCGGGGTGGGCCAGCATGCGCGGCAGGATCCAGCGTGCATAGTCCATGTGGTCGGTGGCGATGCGGAACTGCCCGCCGGGCCTGATGACCCGCGCCAGCCGGTCCAGATTCGCCGGGTTCACGAAGCGCCGCTTGTGGTGGCGCAGCTTCGGCCATGGATCGGGGAACAGCAGGAAGCATCGCTCGATCGAGGCTTCGGGCAGCGCCTCGAGGAAGGGCCGGGCATCCTCCGCGTGCAGGCGCACATTGCCCAGTTCCTGCTCCTCCACGGTCGCCAGAGTCTTGGCGACGCCCTCGAGGAAGGGTTCGCAGCCGATCAGGGTGACGTCCGGATTTTTCGCCGCCTGGGCGCACAGGTGTTCCCCGCCGCCCGCACCGATCTCCAGCCACAGGGTACCTTCCGGCAGGCGCGCCGGATCGGGCCCCAACTGCGGCAGCAGGGATTCGAGCAGCTCTTCCTGGCGCCGGCTGGGACGCTTGCCCCGCCGGCGGCCGTAGAATCGGAAGGGCGGTCCGGCGGGCCGGTCCGTGTCAGACCTTGCAGGCATCCTTGAGCGCTTCGACCAGATCGAGCCGCTCCCAGGAGAAGCCGCCGTCGTCATTGGCGGTCCGCCCGAAATGGCCATAGGCAGCCGTCCGCTCGTAGATCGGACGCATCAGGTCGAGATGCTGGCGGATGCCGCGGGGGCTCAGATCCATGACCTGGGTAAGCGCCTTTTCCAGTTTCGCTTCCTCGACCTCGCCCGTGCCGTAGAGGTCGACATAGACAGAGAGCGGCTTGGAAACGCCGATGGCGTAGGAAAGCTGGATCGTGCAGCGTTCCGCGAGGCCTGCGCCGACGACATTCTTGGCCAGGTAGCGCGCCGCGTAGGCAGCCGAGCGGTCGACCTTGGTCGGGTCCTTGCCCGAGAAGGCGCCGCCGCCATGCGGGGCCGCGCCGCCATAGGTATCGACGATGATCTTGCGGCCGGTCAGGCCGGCGTCGCCGTCCGGGCCGCCGATGACGAACTTGCCGGTCGGATTGACGTAGAACTCGTCCTCCGGACACATCCAGCCGTCGGGCAGGGCGCCCTCGACGAAGGGGCGCACCAGCTCCCGGACATCCTCCTGGCTGAGACCGTCCGCGTGCTGGGTCGACACGACGACCGACGTCGCGCCGACAGGCTTGCCGTTCTCATAGCGCAGCGTGACCTGGCTCTTGGCGTCCGGTCCGAACTCGGCGCGTTCGCCGGAGTGACGGGCCTGGGCCATGGACTGCAGGATCCGGTGCGAGAAGTAGATCGGGGCCGGCATGAGCTCGTCGGTCTCACGGCAGGCATAGCCGAACATGATGCCCTGGTCGCCGGCGCCGAGGTCCTTGTTGCCCGAAGCGTCCACGCCCTGGGCGATGTCGACCGACTGCGGGTGCAGGTAGACATGCACATTGGCGGTCTTCCAGTGGAAGCCGTTCTGCTCGTAGCCGATGTCCTTCACGGCCCGCCTCGCCGTCTCCTCGATCAGTTCCGGCGTGATGCTCGAGGGGCCGCGCGTCTCGCCCGCCAGCACGATCAGATTCGTCGTGGTCAGAGTCTCGCAGGCGACACGTGCATCCGGTTCGGCGCCGAGGAAAAGGTCAACAACCGCATCAGAGATGCGGTCGCAGACCTTGTCCGGATGACCTTCCGAAACCGACTCCGAGGTGAAGAGATAGTTCTGACGCGGCAATGCTGCCCCTCCCATGGACAGGCGGGCTCGGCGGCCCGGATCGAAATCGAGCGTGCTTTCTGACAAGCGATTCCGGCGGGGTCAAGCGCAAGAGGGCGCTGCGCGGTTCAGGCGCAGCGACAGGAGGGGTTCAGTTCTCCGACGACTGGTTGGCGATCGCCTTCACCAGTTCGAACAGACGTTTGCGCACGGTCGGTTCGGGAATCCGGTCATAGGCGCGGACCAGTTCCAGGATCTCGCGGCGGAACAGTTGTTCGGTATCGAACGGGGCCTGACCGCCTTCGGACAGCCCTGACGCGGCGCTGCCGTCGCCAATGGCTTCGTCGGCGCCTTCGAAGAAGAAGGACGGCGGAACCTCGAGAATCTGGCTCAACTCGAAAAGTCGGCTGGCGCCAATGCGGTTGGCGCCGCGCTCATATTTCTGGACCTGCTGAAAAGTCAATCCAAGAGCCTGGGCGAGTTTCTGCTGGCTCAGTCCCTTGAGGGTGCGGCACAGGCGGACACGACTGCCGACATGTATGTCCACGGGGTGCGGGTGTTCTGCCAACGAATATTCCTTTCCGTTCTTCCGGCACAACGTTTCCCCCGCAACGTCGTGCTCACGCCCTTTCGTTCCGTAAGCGCGCCCTTCTATGCTGCCGCGGGTTTCACTGGTCAAGCTTGGAATTTCGCAGCGTCAAGAATTCGGTCGTACTGATGCAAGGATAGGGCGTCTGTCTGGACTCGTCTAATGGTTGAACCAGCGCTGAATATTGACTCTAGTTTGCTGCGAAAGACTTTATTTATTTGGTTAACGGAAAGTCTCCGCCCCGTGAAAGGGCACGACGGACCGCCAGGTTTCAGTTTCCGCGCCGCGGCAGGGCCGAAACAACCAGTAGTAGAATTGCGATTACAAGAACGGGTATCGAGCCTGTTCGACCAAAGAGAGTTTCACTAGCGGGCGGTGGCAGAATACCGTCAAGAACACCTTTGGTGCCAAGGGGTATTACGCCCTGAATCCGGCCGTAGGCGTCTATGATTCCAGATATGCCCGTCCCCGCGGCACGAATCAGGGGAAGGCCCTGCTCGACGGCTCTGAAACGGGTCATGTCGAAATGCTGATCGGGTCCGGTCAGCTCCCCGAACCATCCGTCATTCGTCAGGTTCAAAAGCCAGCCGGGACGATCGGCGCGTGCGGCGCGGGCGGGAAAGATTGCCTCGTAGCAGATGAGAAGGGCGGCCGGCGGCAGATCGCCGGCGACGAGAACCTCGTCTTCCGCGCCGATTGTGAAATCGCCCCGTCCCTGGGCTAGCTTGTCGAGCCCGATACGTTGCAGCACGGCGCGCATGGGCAGGTATTCGCCGAACGGGACCAGGTGGTGCTTGTCGGCGCTGTCGGCGATGCGGCCGTCGGATCCGATCAGAATCGCCGAATTGTAGAACCGTTCATTGCCGCCAATGTCCTCGACGCGGGGAGCGCCGGTCACGACATGGCCGCCTGGCGGGGCCACGCCGGCAATGGCCGCCAGCGGACCCGGCGCCCGGGAGAGCAGGAACGTTGCCGCGGTCTCCGGCCAGATCACAAGGTCGCCATCGAACCCGCGGCTCATCTCCAGCAGCATCCGGAAGTTCGGTTCGACCCTGTCAGGGCGCCATTTCTCCCGCTGCGGGATATTGCCCTGGACAATACGGATGGACACAGGCTCGGCACCGGGCGCATGGACGGCCGGTTCGGGCCGCAACGCCCCGGCGGCGAGTATCACGGCAACGAAGGCCAGGGCCGCCCCTGCGGCACGCGGCGACCGGTTCTGGCCCGCCAGCAATGCGGGCGCCGCGAAGCCCAGGACGGCGAGGAAGGAAAGCCCGAAGACGCCGGCCCAGGCCGCCGGCTGCATCAGAAGGTGATGCGCGCCGAGGGCGTAGCCGGCGAGGTTCCATGGAAATCCGGTCAGCACCCAGCCGCGCGCCATCTCGGCGAGCGTCCATGCGGCGGCCAGTGCCAGCAGCCGCCGCCAGCCCGTGGGCGCCACCCGCCACGCGAGTGCTGTGGCCGCGCTCGTGAACAACGCGAGCAGCGCTGGCAGGCCGAGTGTCGGAAACGGGATCATCCAGGCGAACTTTTCGGGCTCGACCAGAAAGGCTGACGCGATCCAGTAGAGCCCGGCGATGAAGTGACCCCAGCCAAAGAACCAGCCGGTCCAGAAAGCCTCGGGCGTCCGACCGCACTTGCTCAGCAGCCACAGAAGACCGGCAAAACCCAGAAAGCCGAGCGGCAGGATGTGGAAGGGCGCGAAGACAAGCGTTGTGATCGCGCCGAGCAGAAACGCCAGCGCCAGCCGGTTTCGCGGCCTGGCCCCGGCCGGGTTCGATGTCACGCCGGCCGGCTCTCGCCGTTTCCGCCACCGCATTCTGACCGTCGCGGCGGACCCTGAGCCGATGGATCCGGCGCGCATCGGCCTCGACGACCTCGAACTCCAGACCGCAGTCGTGCCGGATCACCTCGCCGCGCTTGGGCACGCGGCCGAGCGCCACGAAGACGAAGCCGCCGAGGGTGTCGATTTCCTCGTCTTCCTCGTCGGCGAGCAGATCGCAGCCGACGCGCTCCTCGAACTCTTCGAGTTCGAATCGGGCATCGACATCGATCGTGCCGTCCGCATTTTCCTTGAAGGCGGGCTCCACCTCGTTGTCGTGCTCGTCGCGGATATCGCCGACGATTTCCTCGATCAGGTCCTCGATCGTCACCAGACCGTCGACGCCGCCATACTCGTCGACGACGATCGCCATGTGACGCCGGTTGGCCCGCATTTCGACCATCAGATCGATGACCGGCTTTGAGGGGGGCACAACCAGCGGCGCGCGGAGGATGCTGCGCAGGTCGATGGCGCCGCTCTGGCCCCAGTACTTCACAAGATCCTTGATGTGCAGGATGCCCATGATGTCGTCCAGCTGGTCCTTGTAGACCGGCAGACGGCTGTGCGGCGCCTCCAGATACCGGGCGACGAGATCCGAAAGCTGCAGGCTGATATCGACCGCCACGATGTCGCCTCGTGGGACCATCACGTCATCGACCCGCTTGCTGCCGAGCGCAACGATGTTGGCGAGCATCAGGCGTTCTTCCTCGCCGAACTCGTGCTCGCCCGATTCCGCGTGTTCCTCGAGGATCTCCTCGATGCTCTCACGCCATCCGTTCTCGCCGTTTCGCTGTTTGCTGCGCGACTTCAGCAAGCCGCCGAACCAGCTGCCGAGACCTGACTGGTCGCCGGTGTCGCCATTTTCCCCGCCTTCCGCGGGGGCGCTACTCGAAGAAGGGTCGCTCATGGATGTGCATTCAATTCCTGGGTCCGGGATGACCGGTCGAGATAGGGATCGCCGATCCCGAGATCCGACAGAATGGATCTCTCGATGTCTTCCATTTCCTCTGCGTCTTCCGTGTGTTCGTGGTCGTATCCCATCAGATGAAGGATACCATGAACAAGCAGGTGAGCCACATGGTCCTCGAAGCTCTTGTTCTCAAGGGCCGAGTCACGAGAAACGGTTTCAAACGCCAGGGCGATATCGCCCAGCATGTTGTCGTCGTCGCCGGGTACGGGACTGTCATCGGCGGGAAAGGACAACACGTCGGTCGCGCTGTCCTTGCCGCGGAATTCCCGGTTGAGACGGCGCACGGAAGCGTCGTCCATCAGCGCCAGGCTGGCTTCGGCATCGCCTTCGCCGACGCGCCGCCACGCCGCCGCCGCCGCGCGCTCGAACAGGTCCGAGAGGTCCGGCCAGTCGCCGCTGTCTGAAATCACCTCCAGCCGGAGCGTTCCGGCTGCGGCAGCCGTGGATGCGTTCATTCACGGTCCTCGCCGGAGGTGTCGAACAGTTCGGGCTGCCGGGCATAGGCGTTGACGATCCGCGTCACCAGCGGATGCCGGACCACGTCACGGGCATCGAAGTGAACGAACTTGATTTCGTCAATGTCCCGAAGTACTTCCATGGCTTCCCTCAGGCCTGACTTTACCCCACGGGGCAGATCCACCTGGGACAGATCGCCGGTGATCACCATGCGGGAATTCTCGCCGATGCGGGTCAGCAGCATCTTCATCTGGACCGGCGTCGTGTTCTGCGCCTCGTCCAGGATGACGAACGCGTTGGCCAGGGTCCGGCCGCGCATGAAGGCGAGGGGCGCAACCTCGATCTCGCCGGTCTCAAGCTTCTTCGCCACCTGCTCGGCCGGCAGCATGTCGTAGAGCGCGTCGTAGAGCGGGCGCAGATAGGGATCGACCTTCTCGCGCAGATCGCCCGGCAGGAAGCCGAGCCGCTCGCCGGCCTCGACCGCTGGACGGGAGAGCACGATCCGGTCGACCTGGCGCGCCAGCATCATCGAGACCGCGGCAGCGACGGCCAGATAGGTCTTGCCGGTGCCGGCCGGACCGATGCCGAAGACCAGTTCGTGCTCCAGCAGGTTGCGGGCATAGTGGATCTGGTTCGGCGAACGGGGCTGAATTGTCCGCTTGCGTGTCTGGATGACCACGCCGCCGGCATCGATATTGTCCTCTCCGAGACGGATCGCGTCATCGATCTCGCGCCGTCCCACGTTCTGGCCCTGCACGACCCGCTGGTAGAGGCTCTGCAGGATGCCGCGGGCGCGCTGGCAGAGGTCGGGTTCGCCGCCGATCAGGATGCGGTTGCCGCGTGTGGTCAGCGACACGCCGAGCTGCTGTTCCAGACGCACAAGGTTCTGATCGTGATCGCCGAATAGGGCCGACAACAGTGTGTTGTCGTCGAAATCCACGATCATGCCGCCCTGGTCGGGCAGGCTACCGGGCCGTTCGCTCAAGACGGCGTCCGATCAGATGTCATGCAGCGTCCTCGGCATGGGTTGCGGGAATGTGCCCCGAGACGGAGTTGGCCTTGCCTTCGGCAATCGTCACGGGAACGATGCGGCCGAGCCGGTGCGCCGGCGCGGCGACGTGGACGGCCTGCATGTAAGGGCTGCGGCCGACCAGCTGACCGTCGACGCGGCCCTTGCGCTCCAGCAGCACGTCCATGGTGCGTCCGACGGAAGTCCGGTTGAACGCCAGCTGCTGGCTGTTCAGCAGATCCTGCAGCGCCTGCAGACGCGCCGATTTCACATCCTCGGGCACCTGGGCGCCGAGGGCTGCGGCCGGCGTGCCCGGCCGCGGGCTGTACTTGAACGAATAGGCCTGCGCGTAGCCGACTCGCCTGACCAGATCCATGGTCTGCTCGAAGTCCCTGTCCGTCTCCCCGGGGAAGCCGACAATGAAATCGCCGGACAGCGCCAGATCGGGGCGCGATTCCCTCAGGCGGTCAATGATACGGAAATAGGTGTCACGATCGTGACGGCGGTTCATGGCCTGCAGGATACGGTCCGACCCGGCCTGAACCGGCAGGTGCAGGTAGGGCATCAGTTCGGCCACGTCCCGGTGGGCCGCGATCAGTTCCGACGACATTTCCAGCGGATGCGAGGTGGTGTAGCGGATGCGGGCAAGCCCGGGTATCCCCGCCAGTTCGCGGATCAGGCGGCCGAGGCTCCAGTCGCCGCCGTCCGGGCCTTCGCCATGCCAGGCATTGACGTTCTGACCCAGCAGGGTGATCTCGCAGACCCCGGCGGCGGCCATCCGGCGCGCATCGTCCAGAATGTCGGCGGCCGGCCGCGAGTATTCGGCGCCGCGGGTATAGGGAACCACGCAGAAGGTGCAGAACTTGTCGCAGCCTTCCTGCACGGTCAGGAAAGCGGCCGGACCGCTGCCGGCTGGCGGCGTCTTCGGCAGCCGGTCGAACTTCTCGACCACGTCGAAATCGGTTTCCAGCACGGCTCTGCCGCTGGCGCGCGCGGCGCGGGCCACCATTTCGGGCAGCCGGTGATAGCTCTGCGGTCCGAAGACGATGTCGACGAAGGGCGCCCGGCGGACGATCTCCTCGCCCTCCGCCTGCGCCACGCAACCGGCGACGCCGATGACCATGTCCTCGCCGCCGGCGCGGCGCCGGTCCTGCATCTGGCGCACGCGGCCGAGTTCCGAGAACACCTTCTCGGCGGCCTTCTCGCGGATGTGGCAGGTGTTGAGGATGACCATGTCGGCATTGTCCGGCGTATCGACGGTTCGGTAGCCGAGCGGCGCCAGGACGTCCGCCATACGCTCGGAGTCGTAGACGTTCATCTGGCAGCCGTAGGTCTTGATGTACAGGTTCTTCGTCAAACGCGACCGTCGTTCAGCTTCGCATGACCGGCCATCGCGGTGTGCGTGCCGGCCCGCCCGGAACAAAATTCGAAACTAGAGATGCGACCCATCCTGTCAAGTCCGGGCAATTGGACTGTGCACCCCGGAGAGCGCATCCGAGTTGCCCTGGACGATCCTGTCCCGGCAATGGCGGGCGAGCTGCTTGCGGTTGCCCATCGCTTCCATGCTGACCGGCTCGAAGAAGGTCAGCGTGCATTCATAGGGGCCGCCGGTGATGAAGTCGGCGAGATGCGGGGCCAGATCCATGTCGCCGTACCATGCGACCTTGTCCATGGACCGTCGCGAAACCGGAAACCCGTCGACCTTGGTATAGGTCACCGAAAAGGGCTGCACCTTCAGCGGCTTGTCGTTGGGGCGCAGGTCCGCGAGGGAGAAGAAGGCGGTGCGGAACTCGCCGATGCGCAGACCGTCATAGGACGTGCCTTCCGGAAACAGGATCAGGCTGTCGCCGCGCTCCAGCCGCCCGGTCATCTTCTTGCGTTCCAGTTCGGCCGTCTTGCGGTCGCGGCTGACATAGATGGTGCGCTGCAGGTTGGCGAGATACTTGATGCCGGGCCAGGTGCCGACCTCGTACTTGGCGACGAAGGACGCGGGCAGGGTGGCGCCCATGGTGACGATGTCGACCCATGAGACATGATTGCTGACGAACAGCGCCGGTTCCCTGGTGACCGGACTGCCGATGACGCGGATGCGGATCCGCAGCAGACGGCGCGCCAGCCGGTGCCATATAAGTGGCACCCAGACGGCCAGACGCGAATTGGTGATGATGCCGGCAAGCTGAAACGGCACCAGCACAAGGGTCATCGCGACGATGGCCAGAATGACGGCAATGATACGGACGACGCCCAATTTCAGGCCTTGTTGGTGTCCCGGTTCCGACGGGTCCCGTAGAGTTCGAGCCTGTGGTCGACCAGATCGTAGCCGAGCTCCTGCGCGACAGCGCGCTGAAGCTCCTCGATCCGCTCGTTGCGGAACTCGATCACCTCGCCGGAATTCACGTCGATCAGATGGTCATGGTGATCGCCGGTCGCTTCCTCGTAACGGGAACGCCCGTCGCCGAAGTCGTGTCGTTCGAGGATGTTGGCTTCCTCGAACATCCGGACCGTCCTGTAAACCGTGGCAATCGAGATGTTGGGATCGACGCCGCTCGCCCGCTGGTAGACCTGCTCGACGTCCGGGTGATCCTCGGCCTCCGAGAGCACGCGCGCAATGATCCTGCGCTGATCGGTCATCCGCATGCCGATTTCGATGCACTTCTGCTCAAGCCGCGAGGGTTCGTCGTTTCCCGACATGCGCTGATCCTTTTCCAGTCCCCTGAGGCTGTATAGCTTCGGGTCCTTTCAGCCGCAAGAAATCGGGAGCGCAACGACCATGACAATCGCATCGGATCCGTCGGCGTAGTAGGCGCGGCGGCGGCCCGCTTCCTTGAACCCGGCGGACTCGTAGAATTTCCGGGCGCCGGTGTTCTTCTCCGAGACTTCGAGAAACAGGCGCGCGCACCCGATCAGGTCGTCGGCGGCGGCGCGAAGCAGCGCGCGTGCAAGCCCGAGCCGCCGCGATTCGGCACGTACCCCGATGGTTATGATCTCGGCCTCGTCGGCGGCCTGCCGCAGCAGCACGAAGCCTTCCGGCTTGTCCTCGACCGTCGCGATCCATGCGGTGGCTCCGGGCATCGCCAGCAGGTCCGCAATGGCGCTTTCCTCCCAGCCGCTCGGGAAACATTCGCCGTGCAGCGCGGCGAGAACGGCCGCCGAGCGGCAGCGTTCGATGCCGCTCACCGGCGCAGCACCGGTCTGGCGGGCACGGCGTCCGCTGCCCTGAGATAGAGAGGGGCTGGCGGCGGCGCGATGGCCGACCCGGGCGGACGGTGCGAGATAAGGCGAACCAGGTCTGCCGCATCCGGCGCGACCGTGTTGTCGGCGATAATCGCCGCACCGTCTGTTTCGGCGATCACCAGGGCAGCGCCGTTGCCGGCGATCACGCTGCCGGACCGCAGCAGATCGGCAGCGGCCGCCGCCGGGGCGGCGAACGGGGCGCTCCATGCTTCGGGCCAGGGGCCGTCCGCTCGCCGGAAGTACTGTGCGTAGACCTGACCCCGGCGGGCGTCCAGGGCGGCGAGGACCGGACGGTCCGGCCAGCGCGCGGTGGCCCGGACCGCGATGAGCTCAAGCGTCGATACGCCGGTCAGCGGTCGCTTCAGCGCCAGCCGCATGCCGCGCGCGGCGGCGAGGCCGATCCTCAGGCCGGTGAATGTGCCCGGGCCGACCGTGACGCCGATTGCAGACAGGTCTGCGGCGGCGAGGCCGGTGGCGGTCAGGGCGCGGTGGATCAGCGGGGCGAGGGCCTCGGCATGGCCCCGTCTGCGGCGCTGGAAGGCGGAGAAGGCGATCCCGCTGCCGTCGCCGATGGCGACCGACAGGGCATCGGTTGCGGTGTCGATGCCGAGGATCGGGCCTATCAGAGGATCTCGCAGGCTTCTTCGAACTCCAGACGCGGGCTGCGGTCGAACAGGCCCGCCGGATCGCCGAAGCCGATATTGCACAGGAAATTGGATTTCAGCCGGCCGTCCGGGAAGAACTCGGCGTCCAGCTTGGCATTGTCGAAGCCGCTCATGGGCCCGCAGTCGAGGCCGAGCGCACGGCAGGCGATGATCAGATAGGCGCCCTGCAGCGTGCCGTTGCGGAAGGCCGTCGTCTCACGGTTCTTCGGGTTGTCGAACCAGCTCTTCGCATCCGGTTCGTGCGGGAACAGCTGCGGCAGCAACTCGTTGAACTGCGTGTCGTAGGCGACGATGCAGCAGACCGGCGCGGCCATGGTCTTGGCCATGTTGCCGTCCGACAGCGCAGGCTTCAGGCGAATCTTGGCCTCGTCGGAGACCAGGAACTTCAGGCGGGCCGGCGAACCGTTGGCGCTGGTCGGGCCGTACCGCATCAGATGATAGACCGCCCGCAGCGTCACTTCGGGCACCGCCTTGTCCTGCCAGGCATTGTGGGTGCGGGCTTCCCGGAAGATGAGGTCCATACCGGCGTCGCTGAGGATCGAACTCACGGGGGGTCTCCTGATACTGACTGGATCTGTCGGCGGCGTGGGCTTCTCATAGCGCACCGTCCGGACGAGCGGAACCGCGCCTTCGGCAGGAGAGGTCTGCTCAGCTCAGCATGTCGACGTCGTCGCGGCTGAGTGTGCCCGGTACGACCGTCACCGGAATGCGCAGCGTGCCGGACCGTTCGCCGGCGAAACGCTTGACCAGGGGGCCGGGGCCGCCTGATTCGGCGCTGGCGCCCAGCACCAGGATGCGGATCGACTTGTCGTCGTCGATCACGGACTGCACCTGTTCGGCCAGGTCGCCCTCACGGATGACGAACTGCGGCGTCAGGGTCGTGCCTTCCAGCAGCTCCTTGGCCAGATTGGTCAGCAGCTGCTCGGCTTCCTCGCGGGCTTCCTCGCGCATCAGTTCGCCGACGCCCATCCAGTGCTGGAAGTCGGGCGGCTCCGTGACGCGCAGCAGCACGACGCCGCCGCCGCCGTCCAGACGCATCGCCCGGCGGGCCGCCCAGCGCATGGCCAGACGGCATTCGGGCGTGTCGTCGACGACGACCAGGAAATTGCGGATCTGGCCTTCGGAATCGCTCATTTGCGGACTGCCGGCAGTTGTAACGGACAGGCAGTGTGTGGTCTGGCCGCCGCCTATTTCAACAGAATGTTGGAGATCTCTTTCAGCTTGGTCCGGGCGCGAAGCAGGTAGAAGCCCTGCGTGGCCAGGTGGCTGGGGAAGATCAGACCGTCGGGCGAGCCGTTCAGGACGACGAGCGGATCCATGCCTGCGAGCGTGCGCATGACCGACAGCATCTCGTTCCAGGTGCGTGTCATGTTCTTTTCCGCCAGCACACCCTCGAAGTCGAGGCCGAGGTCGCGGAGCATCAGGTAATAGGCGTAGGACTTGCCCTTGATCCGGTAGAACTCGTCGTCGACCTGATAGTCGAACCACCAGCCGCCGGCATGCTCGCGCACGTGATCGTCGATCGCCTGGCTGGCGGAACCGAGATCGGCGGCGATCCGCTCGATGGTCACCTGCAGGTTGTCCACCCGCCGCTCGAACACGGCGTTGCCGTTGAGCAGCCGGTCATTGTAGCGGTTCAGCCGCAGCGAGGCCTCGCGGTACTCGCTCTCGGCCGGGGTGGCGGGCCAGATCGAGACCGAGGGGTTCCAGGTCCATTTCTCGCCAGAGATCTTCAGCCGGCCCGCGGCGTCCTGCAGATCCGGGTCGGCGGCCGAGGATCCGCGGACGCGGCCGATCTGGTCCAGCATCTCGACGCCGAAGCGGCTCAGCGCCTCGACGATTCCAAGTTGGAAGTTCGGCATGTTGTCCAGGCCGGCGGAGGGATAGAACCACGGATCGTTCGGCGTCCAGGCGTTCACCCGGACCTCCCGGTCGATCAGCGCCGCGGCGGTTGCGACGGCGTAGGACTGGCCCGTCTGTACGTCGGCGGGCTCGGCGCGGAAGTCGAGATTGTCGTCGATCTTGTGCACGATGAACATGCCGACCGGGTAGTAGAGGGCGGCAAAGACGACGATCGCGGCCAGCAGGGGCTTCCAGGTGGCCTTCACGACCTTCTTCGTCCGGCCGGCCCCCTTGATCTGCTGACGCGCCTCTCCGTTCAGCCGTTCTCGCCGGTCTGCGCCAATGTCGCTCATGCGGTGATTCCTTCCTTGCCCGTCCGGGACATGGGGAGGGGGACCTATTGACGCAAGAAGCCGACGATGTCCTTGACCTCGTCCAGGATCGGCCGCGCGATGGCATCGGCCCGCGCGGCGCCGTCGGCCAGAACGGCGTCGACATGGTCGGGTTCGGCCATCAGGCGGCGCATCTCGTCGGCAATTGGCGAGAGTTTCTCGACCGCCAGATCGGCCAGACGCTGCTTGAACTCGGAGAACTGACCGCCGGCAAACTCGGCGACGGCCTCGTCCTTGGTCTGTTCGGACAGAGCCGCCCAGATGCCCAGCAGGTTGTCGGCCTCGGGCCGGTCCTTCAGCCCCTCGCGGGTCTCCGGCAGAGGCTCCGGATCGGTCTTCGCACGGCGGATCTTTCTGGCGATCGTGTCGGCGTCGTCGGTGACGTTGATGCGGGAATTGTCCGACGGATCGGACTTCGACATCTTCGAAGAGCCGTCGCGCAGGCTCATGACGCGGGTCGCGGCGCCCAGGATCAGCGGCTCGGTGATCGGAAAATATTCCACGCCGAAGTCGTTGTTGAACTTCTGCGCGATGTCGCGGCACAGCTCGAGATGCTGCTTCTGATCCTCGCCGACGGGCACGTGGGTCGCCTTGTAGGCAAGGATGTCGGCCGCCATCAGGTTCGGGTAGACGAACAGCCCGACGGAGGCGTTCTCGCGGTGCTTGCCAGCCTTCTCCTTGAACTGCGTCATGCGGTTGAGCCAGCCCATCCGGGCGATGCAGTTGAAGATCCAGGCCAGCTGGGCATGGGCCGCCACCTGGGACTGGTTGAAGATGATCGACTGCTTCGGATCGATGCCGGCGGCCAGATAGGCGGCGGCCACCTCGCGGGTCGTGGATTTCAGCTCGGCCGGGTCCTGCCAGACGGTGATCGCGTGCATGTCGACGACGCAGTAGATGCATTCGTAGTCATGCTGCAGGCGGACGAAATTGCGGATCGCGCCCAGATAGTTGCCGAGATGAAGGTTGCCGGTCGGTTGGACGCCGGAGAAGATTCGGCCTGTCGCCATGTCAGGAGTTCCGTCTGGAAGGATGGTCGGTGGGGCGTTGCTGTAGGCGGAAGGAGGTCGGCGGTCAACCGGCTGCCGCTGCAGCCCGGTCCATCTCCGCGGCGATGACCTCCAGCAACGGCGCATCGGCTGGCGGCATCGGGTAGTCGGACAACCTCTCTGCCGGGGCGAAGGCGATGCGCTGTCCCTCCAGCCCCCGCGGTTCGCCCTGCCATCGGCGGCAGGCGAAGACCGGCATCAGCAGGTGAAAGTCGTCATAGCCGTGGCTGGCGAAGGTGAGCGGACTGAGATCGGCCGCGTCGATTCCGATGCCGAGTTCCTCGGCGCATTCGCGAACAAGGCAGGCTTCGGGGCTTTCGCCAGGCTCGACCTTCCCGCCGGGAAACTCCCACAGGCCGGCCATCGACTTGCCTTCCGGCCGTTCGGCCAGCAGGACGCGGCCCTGACCGTCGATCAGGGCGATGGCCGCGACGAGAACCAGCTTCACGAGCGGTAGTCGGCGTTGATGTCGATGTAGCCGTGGGTGAGATCGCAGGTCCAGACGCGCGACTTGCCGCCGCCGAGGCCGAGATCGACCTCGATATGGATGTCGCGGCCCTTCATGTGCCCGGTAATCTGTTCCTCGCGGTAGTCCGGGTCCGGCCCCCCGTCGCGGGCGATGGTGACGCCGCCGACGCGGACGGCGATCCTGTCGCGCACGGCCTTCTCGCCGGACTTGCCGACCGCCATGACGATGCGGCCCCAGTTGGCGTCCTCCCCGGCGATGGCGGTCTTCACCAGCGGCGAGTTGCCGATGGCGAGCGCAACAACGCGGGCGGCCCGGTCGTCCTCGGCGCCGGTGACGTCGATGGTGATCAGCTTCTGCGCGCCTTCGCCGTCGCGGGCGATCTGGATCGCGAGGTCGCGGAGGATCGCTTCCAGCTTCTCCGCAAAATCCGCCAGGGCCGGGTCGGTAGCGCTTTCGACCTTCGGATGCGCCGGCCCCATGCCGGTCGCGAACAGCAGGCACATGTCGGAGGTCGACATGTCGCCGTCCACGGTCACGCAGTTGAAGGTGCGGTCGGTGATCGGGACCAGCAGGTCGCGCAGCACGCCGGAAGGCAGAGCCGCGTCGGTCGCGACATAGGCCAGCATCGTCGCCATGTTCGGCGCGATCATGCCGGAGCCCTTGGCGATGCCGTTGATGGTGACCGTCGCGTTGCCGATCCGCGCCGTCGCCGTGGCGCGCTTCTCGAAGGTGTCGGTGGTGATGATGCCGCCCGCGGCCTCGGCCCAGCCGTCCTCATGGACATGCTCGGCGAGGCCCGGAACGGCGGCCAGCAGCTTGTCGATGGGCAGCAGCTGACCGATGACGCCGGTCGAGGCGACCAGGACTTCCTCGGCGGCGCAGCCGATGGCCTCGCCGACGGCTGCGGCGGTGGCCGCAACGTCCTTCATGCCCTGCTCGCCGTTGAAGACGTTGGCATTGCCGGCGTTGATGATGACCGCCCTTGCCGATCCCCCTGGCAGCCGGTCGTCGTTCCAGACCACGGGTGCGCCTGCCGTCGTGGACGTCGTCTGCACGCCGGCCACCGTGGTGCCCGGCGCGAAGGCGAACATCGTCAGGTCGGCGCGGCCCTTGTAGCGGAGACCGGCGGCAATGGCGCCGGCCCTGCATCCGGCGATCGGCGGCAGATCGGGCTGGGTTTCGGGCGCGAGAGGTGAAACGGCGTGGGGCATGGTTCAGGTCCCGTCAAGAACGTGTGCGCGGCATCCTTACCACGTATCGATCCAGGCGTGCTTCTTCCCTTCGCGCGGGGCGGGTGGGGGCGCGGCCTTCAGTGCGGCGACGATCAGGCGGCGGGTTTCGGCCGGGTCGATGACGTCGTCGATCTCGAAGTATGTCGCCGTCGAGAGCGCCTTTCCCTTCTCGTAGGAGTCGGCGACCATCTGGTCGAAGGTCTTCGCGCGCTCTTCCGGGTCCTCGATGGCCGCGAGTTCCTTGCGGTAGGCGAGCTTCACCGCGCCCTCCAGGCCCATGCCGCCGAACTCGCCCGACGGCCAGGCGACCGTGAACAGCGGCGCGTGGAAGCTGGCGCCGGCCATCCCCTGGGCGCCGAGCCCGTAGGACTTGCGCAGGATGAAGCTGAAGAAGGGCACGGTCAGGTTCGCGCCGGCCACGAACAGGCGGCTGCAGTGGCGGACCAGGGCGGTTTTCTCGACCTCGGGGCCGACCATCATGCCGGGCGTGTCGACCAGGAACATGATCGGGATGTCGTAGGCGTCGCAGAGCCGCATGAAGCGCGCGGCCTTGTCCGAACCCGGGCTGTCGATGGCGCCGGAAAGGTGGCTGGGATTATTGGCGATGACACCCAGCGGACGGCCCTCGACCCGGATGAGCGACGTCACCATGCCGAGTCCGAAGCCCTTGCGGAGTTCGAGCACCGAATCCGTGTCGGCGATGATGTCGATGACCTCCCGCATGTCATAGAGACGCTTGCGGTTCTCCGGGATCACCCGGCGCAACTTGCGCTGGTCGTCGCAGTTCCAGTGGTCGATGGGGCCTTGGAAGTAGGAGAGATATTTCTTCGCCGTGGCAACGGCTTCCGCCTCGTCCTTCACAGCGATGTCGACCACGCCGGAACGGATCTGCTCCGAGATCGGACCAACCTCCTTGGGGCTGAAGACGCCCAGGCCGCCGCCCTCGATCATCGCAGGGCCGCCCATCCCGATGTTCGAATTCTCGGTGGCGATGACGACATCGCAGCAGCCCAGCAGGGCGGCATTGCCCGCAAAGCAGTAACCGGAATTGATGCCGACGATGGGGGCGAGGCCGCTCATCTTGCCGAACATCTCGAAGGTATGGATATGCAGGCCGCCGACCTGGCCGACGTCGACGTCGCCGGGCCGTCCGCCACCGCCTTCGGTGAAGACGATCAATGGCAGCTTGTAGCGCAGCGTCTGCTGGAGAAGACGGTCCTTCTTGGCGTGGTTGACCATGCCCTGCGTGCCGGCCAGCACGGTGTAGTCGTAGCAGAGGACCGCGACGCGGCTCTTGTCCTCGGCAAACCGGTCTCCGTTCACGTGTCCCAGCCCGGCCAGCATGCCGTCCGCGGGCGTGTTGTCGATCAGGTCGTCCAGCGTCCGCCGGGTCCGCTGCGCGGCGATGGCGAGCGATCCGTACTCGACCCAGGTGCCGTCGTCGATCAGATCGGAGACGTTTTCCCGGGCGGTGCGCTGGCCCGTCTTCCGCCGGCGTTCGACCGATTTCGGCCGGTTCTCGTCAAGCGTCTTGGCCTGCCGGTTCAATGTTTCGATTAGGTCCGCGCGCAGTTCGTCGAGATCGATCTCTTCGACTTCGCCCGCATCGTCCGCCGCGACCTCGGCCGGTTCCACATAGGCCAGCGGGTCGCCTTCGTAGACGGTGTCCTGCGCGGCGACCGCGAGTTGCCGGACGATGCCGCTGAACGGCGCCTCGATGACGTGCTCCATCTTCATCGAATCCATGACCAGCAGCGGCTTGCCGGCCTGGACTTCAGAGCCTTCCTCGACGGCGATGGAAATGATCGTGCCCTGCATCGGTGCAGGGACCGTTGTCGCGCCCTCGGGCGCATCGTCCTGTGTTGCAGCCGCTGCCGATGACGGCGTGACCTTGCCGAAGTCGAGAACGGCAAGAGGATCGCTCGACTGCAGCCGTGCGCCGGCGCCGCGCCGTTCGGCCTTCGGCAGTTCGCGGTAGAGCTTCGGATGATCGCCGGGTTCGGTCAGCGCCGCCATGCGCGCTTCCAGAAAGCCGGTATCGACCTTGTTGGCGCGGAAGTCGCCGTCTTTCAGAAGATTCTGCAGGAACCCCGCATTGGTCTCGACGCCCTCGATGCGGAACGCCGAGAGCGCGCGGTAGGCACGGTCGACCGCATCCTCATAGGCCGCGGAGGGGCTGTGCACGATGACCTTGGCCAGCAGGGAATCGAAGGCCGGGCTGGTCCGGTAGCCGGCATAGCCGAAGGTATCGACACGCACGCCACGCCCGATGGGCGGATCGAAGGCGGCCAGCGTGCCGCCCGAAGGCATGACATCGCCGGTCTTCGTCATCCGCTCCATGTTGACGCGCAACTGGACCGCATGGCCGCGCGGTGCGCCGCGGTCGCCATCGACGCCCAGATCGGCGAGTGATCTGCCTTCGCACACCGCGAGTTGCAGCGCCACGAGGTCGGTGTCGAAGACTTCCTCCGTGACGGTATGCTCGACCTGGATACGGGCATTGGCCTCGATGAAGGCATAGCCGGGGGCGGGGGCGCCCTTCGCCAGATCGACCAGAAACTCGAAGGTGCCGAGACCACGGTAGTTCACGGCCTGCGCCAGCTTCTGGGCGTCCGCGATCATTGCGTCCTGGATTGCCGGATCCAGACCGGGCGCCGGCGCGATCTCGACGATCTTCTGGTTGCGCCGCTGGATCGAGCATTCGCGGACGCCGAAATGCGTTACGCGGCCGGCGCCGTCGCCCAGGACCTGCACCTCGATATGCCGCGCCGGGCGCATCAGCCGTTCGGCATAGATGCCGGCCGTCGCCGAAAGCCTGCTTCGCCTCGGAACAGCATCGCTCGGCAGCCGATGCGACATCCTCGCCTGCGCGGACGATCCGCATGCCGCGTCCGCCGCCGCCCGCGACGGCCTTGATCATCACCGCGCCTTCGGGGCCGAAGCTGTCCAGCAGTGCCGCTATCGCCGCCGCGTCGGCGGGGCCGTCGGTGCCGGGGACAGTCGGGACGCCGTGTTCGTCGGCAAGCGCGCGGGCCCGGGCCTTGTCGCCGAAGAGCGACAGGGTCGCCGGATCGGGACCGATGAAGGTCATGCCGGCATCGCCGACCGCCTTCGCGAAATCCGCGTTCTCCGCCAGGAAGCCGTAGCCCGGATGCACTGCATCGGCGCCGGCGTCGCTGGCAGCCTTCACCACGCGCTGGATGTCGAGATAGGGCGCGACGCCCTTCGCCCCCAGCGCCACGGCTTCGTCCGCGCGCAGGACATGCAGGTTCTCGGCGTCATCGTCGGAATGAATGGCGATCGTGGACCAGCCCTGTTCGGCGGCGGTCTGCATGATGCGCACGGCAATTTCGCCGCGATTGGCGATCAGAAGTTTCTTCATGGTGTCAGCGTCTCCCCTGGGCCGGAGTGTCGCGAACCCGGCCGGAAGACGCAATGGGCTCAGCGCCTGTCAGCCATGCAGCTTCAGGCCCTTCGTGATCTTGTCGACGGCTTTCCTGTCTTCCCGGAAAGCCAGCCCGACGATGGACATGGTCTCCGGGTCGGCGGCCTTCACGGCGGCGCGGTTGGCGGTGTCATCGCCGGTGGCGAACATCTCCTTGATGTAGATCGAGATCTGCGCTCCGCGGTCCATGGCGCGGCGGTAGACGGTCGCCATCTTCTCGGCCGGGGCCGCGTAGATCATCATCGGCTGGACGATCAGCGGGTTGTAGCGGTTGCCCGCGGCGTCCTCGTAGACCTCGCCGATGATGCCGTCATGCGCGCCGACGATGCCGCTGGTCAGGAAGGCGGTGACGTTGAGCTTCTGCCAGACGGCGAGATCCTCGCGGATGACGATCGCGATTTTCGTGTCGAACATGTCGTGCCTTTCCAAGCCATGCGCGGGGCTCAAGGGTCCCTTCCGGCGGGGCAAGAGGACTTGAACCGGCGGTGCGCGCTGTCGTTGATTGTCGGAACGCGGCGGGCCGGATCGTCCGCCACCCGGGAGGAGATCAGAGTTAGACGATATGGCCGTCCCGGACCAGATACCCGAACGCGTGACCTCGGCAACCCTCTGGGCGCTGCTTGCGGCGTTTCTGACGCAGAGCGCCGCGGCCTTCGGCTTCATCGGCTTCACGCTGCTGGCGCCCGGCCTGGCCGACGAGACCGGGCTGGACGAGCGCGATTTCGGTCTGGCCTTCTCCTTCATCTTCCTCGGCACCAGCATCGCCAGCCCGTTCTGTGGCGCGATGATGCGGCGGCTGGGCAGCGTGACCGCGATGATGCTCTGCCTGATCGGGATGGGCCTGTCGGCAATGATCACGCTCGCGGGCACCTGGTCGGCGGTCATGTTCGCCGCTTTCGCATATGGTGTCTTCTACGGCCCCTACGGACCGGCCAATGTCACCATGGTCTCGGCCAAGACGCCACGGCGGCGGGTCGGTCTGTTCATGGCGATCCGCCAGTCCGGCGTCTCGCTGGCCGGGATGACGGCAGGCTACCTGCTGCCCGCGGCGATGCTGACCGTCGGCTGGCAGGCCGGCGTGTACACCATGGTCATTGTCGTTGCCGTGGCCGCTCTGGCGACGGTGCTGTTCGCGCCGGTCTTCCGGATACGCCCTGACGACCGGCCGGCGCCCTCGGGCCGGCCCTTCGGGCTGCGCCGCATGGCAGAGCGTTTCATGCTCCCGCCGCACCTCAGGCTTCTCGGCTGGACAGCCATTGCCTTCGCGGTCTCGCACACGTCGCTTTTCACCTTCACCTACATCTACCTGCTGGAAGGTGTCGGGCTGGGGCCGGTCGAGGCGGGGGTCTTCTTCGCCATCGTGCAGCTGACCGCCATCGCGGGGCTGCCGCTGGCAGGGTTCTTCTCCGACATGATCGACTCGCCCGAGACCACGCTGGCGATCCTGGCCGTCGGCGCATCCTGTGCCATCGGCGGCGCGCTGACGCTGACGCCCGAAACGCCGGTCTGGATCATGTACGCCATCGCCATTCTGGCTGGCCTGTCAGGCAACAGCTGGTCGCCGATCTTCATGACCGCGGTCTCGCTCAGGGCGCCGGCAGGGCAGGTGGGGGAGATGAACGGCCGGGCCTACGCCTTCGCCTCGCTGGGCTGGATGACGGCGCCTCCGCTGATCTGGGGACTGATCGAACTCTCAGGCGACTACACGGTGCCGTTCGGCGTCGTGATCGCCGGAAATCTCATTGGCGGCAGCTTCCTGCTGGCCCAGGTCAGAAAGGCCCGGCTGCGGCCATCTGATGTGGCGTCCTGACGCAGGCTGTCGTAAAATGGCGTGGGGAACGGGATTGGGAGCAGCCGGATGAACATGTCGCGACTTGTGCCGCTTGTGGTATGCGCATCCCTGATCGTTCTGGCTGCTGTCGCCATGGCCGACGGGCTGTCCGCGCCGACGGGAAAGGTGATCCTGACCGTCGCTGGCAAGGATGTCGTCGCGAACACATCCAACGGTCTCGAACTGGACGCGGCGCAGTTTGCGGCACTGCCCCGGACAAGTCTGATCACCGTGACGCCTTTCATGGACGGGGAGCAGGACTTCGAGGGCGTGCTGCTTTCGGATCTGATGGGCGCCGCGGGCATTGCCTTCGCCCGCGACATCCGTGCCACGGCGCTGGACGACTACGCCGTGACCATTCCGGCCATCGATATGGCAGGCGTCGGTATTCTGGTCGCAGACAGGCAGAACGGCGCCCCCCTCGATCCCGACGGCATGGGGCCGCTATGGATCATCTATCCCGCCGATGCCGGTGTGCCTGACGCCCAGGACAAGATGATCTGGCAGTTGCGGTCGCTGACGGTCCAGTAGACCGGTCAGCAGCGCCCCGGGGACGATGCGCGGCCGGGTGTTCTCTCCCGTCCGCTGCGGCCCGCCATTCGGCGCCGCCAGGGAAAAGGCGCCGTCGATCCGTCCCAGAATCCTGTCCGCCGCATCCGGGCGACCCATCAGATAGCCCTGCATGTGCCGCACCCCGAGGTCGCGCAGGACATTGAATTCCTTCTCGGTCTCGACGCCTTCGGCAACGATGCTGGTGCCTGTCTCCTGGCAGAAGCGCACCATGGCGACCGCCAGCGCCTGCCGCATGGCGTCCCGGTCGATGCTGCGTATCAGCGCCGTATCCAGCTTGATGATGTCGGGCTCCATCTCCAGCACATGCTTGAGGCTTGCATAGCCCGCGCCGGCGTCGTCGATCGCAACCCGCAGCCCGCGGTTTCGCAGAGGGCGCAGCCGGCGCTTGATGAGGCGGTAGTCCTCGACCGTTTCGTGTTCGGTGATCTCGACGACGAACCGCCCGGGGTCCTCATCCTCGAAGATCTTCTGGAAGCGGGGATCGGCCAGCGTGCTGGGTGAGGCGTTCACCGACAGGTAGACGTCCGGCGGCAGCCGATCGAGGATTCTGCAGCCGTTCCGGACGGTCGCGAGTTCGAGTTGTCCGGAAAGACCGACCTCGCCGGCTTCGGCGAACCACTGGTCGGGCGGGCGCGCCGGTTCAAGCGTCACTCGCGTCAGGGCTTCCACCCCGGCGACCACGCCACGCTCGACGTTCCAGATCGGCTGGTAGACGGTGTCGAACAATTCGCCGTCCAGGACTGCCCTTATCCGGTCGCGTTTGTTCAGATAGTCTTGGCGGCTCTCCCTGTGGCGCTCGATCTCGGTCGCAGAGAGGTCGGCGAAGGCTTGCAGCAGATGGACATCGCTGGGACGGAGCGCCGGGTTCGGCATCACGCCGAAACTCGACATCATGCCGAAGACGCTGCCATCGGCTGTCCGGATCGGGACGGCGATATGGGAGCCGACGGGAATGGCCTGCGCCCGGGGCGACAGTTCGACATTCCGGATTGCTGACATGTCCGCGATCATTTCGGGCAGGTGACCGGCATGGACGTGATAGCAATACGCATCCGTCAGCGGCATCGACTCGCCCTCATCGGGGAAGTCCGGGTGGCCGGGACCGCTGATCACGCGGATCACGGCGCGGTCGCCGACGAATTCCGAGACCAGGGCGGCGTCCATGTCGAGGCAGTTGCGGACGACATTGAGAACCCGGCGAACGAAGCTCCATGCGCTGGCCGGTTCGCGCTTGTCTACGGCGAAGAGGTTCAGAAGGCCGCCCGACCTGTTCATCGCCTCCAGAATTTGCCGCGCGTCGCTCATGGCGCCTCACTCCGGTCCCTTTCAGACCAATCCGATGCCTCCGTCGTTCTGACTTCGTGGCGGGGACGCGCCTTGTTGTCGTACCCGATTACCTCAGTGTGGGGCGTCAGGCGTCGATCTTCCAGCGTAAACGGTTGGCAGTCCCGGAATATTCAGTACAGGCGGCCCGATAGTGGCAATAATGTCGGGAATTCAATCATGAGTGGCAGTCGCGCCCGCCATGCGGGTCTTCATGTGTCAGGCGTCGATGTCGGCGAGCAGTTCCACATCGTCGTTTTTGACGTTCCCGACACGCTTCGAGACCCGGTACCCGGTGGCTCTCGCATTCGGTTTCAGCAGCGGCAGCAGGTCGTCCGCGCCGGCCTCCGCGTCGAGCCATGATGCGTGGTCCGCTTCTGCGAGGATTACCGGCATGCGGTGGTGGATGTTCGCGATCGAGGGCGCGGCTTCCGTGGTGATGATCGTGTAGCTGTCGATCCGGCCTTCGTCGGGATGCTCCCAGCGCTCCCACAGGCCCGCGAAGGCGAAGGGTTCGCTGTCGCCGATCACGATACGCCAGGGCTGCTTCTCGCCGCCTTCAAGCTTCTCCCACTCGTAGAAGCCGTCTGCCGGCACCAGGCAGCGCCGGCGGGCAAAGGCGGCACGGAAGGCGGGCTTCTCGGCGACTGTCTCGGCGCGGGCGTTGATCATCCGCGCCGCGCCGCTCATGTCCTTCGACCAGGACGGGATCAGGCCCCAGCGCAGCGGATGACAGAGCAGCCTTCCGTCCGGATGACGGCGGAAGACCGGTGCCTCCTGCGTCGGCGCGATGTTGTAGCGTGGCTGGAGGTTGGGCGAGCCCTCGAAGGCAAAGACCCGGCGCAGCGCCTCCAGCGGCGTGGTCAGGCTGTATCGTCCGCACATCCGCTCGTTCCCGCTTTCTGCATTGCCGCGCCGATGCTACATCCCGTGGCATGAACGCACCAAGGACGCAGACCGTCGAACTGCTCGAACGCCTGATCGGCTTCGACACCACCAGCCGCAATTCCAACCTCGAACTCATCCACTGGGCCGAGGACTATCTGAAGGCGCGCGGCGTGGCCTCGGAACTGATGTTCGACGAGACCGGAACCAAGGCCAATCTCTGGGCCACCATCGGTCCGGCTGACGTTCCCGGCGTGATGCTGTCGGGTCATTCGGATGTGGTGCCGGTGGACGGGCAGGACTGGCAGAGCGATCCCTTCCGCATGGAAGAGCGCGACGGTTTGCTCTACGGCCGAGGCACGGCGGACATGAAGGGCTTCATCGCCATCTGCCTCAGTCATGTGGACGACTTCCTGGCTGCCGACCTGAAGACGCCCGTGCATCTGGCGTTTTCGTATGACGAGGAAGTCGGCTGCCTCGGCGGGCGTCAGCTTGCGGGCATGCTCAAGGGTCTGGATGTGAAGCCGCGGCTATGCGTGGTGGGCGAGCCGACCATGATGGGCGTCGTCATCGGCCACAAGGGCAAGGCGTCCTGGCGCTGCACCGTCCGCGGCCACGAGGTCCACTCGTCGCTCACCAACAAGGGTGTGAACGCGGTCGAGTATGCCGCCGAACTGATCGCCGCGATCCGGGCGCTGGCGCACGAGAAGCGGGACCGGGGACCGTTCGACACGGCTTTCGATCCGCCCTACACGACGGTGCATACCGGTGTGGTCCAGGGCGGCACGGCGCTGAACATCGTGCCGAAGGCCTGCGAGTTTCTCTGGGAAATCCGGAACCTGCCGGCTGACGATCTCGACACCATGTATGCCGGCGTCGAGGCGAAGGCGGCGGAACTGGAAGCCGAGATGCAGAAGATCCGGCCCGACGCCGGCATCGAGATGGAGCGCATTTCCTGGTTTGCCGGTCTCGGCACCGCCGAGGACGATGACGCGGTCGGTCTGGGCAAGGCCTTCGCGCAGTCCAACACCATCGCGAAGGTCAGCTTTGGCACCGAAGCCGGGCATTATCACGACGCCGGTGTGCCGACCATCGTCTGCGGGCCGGGTGATATCGAGCAGGCCCACAAGCCGGACGAGTTCGTCGCGCTGGACCAGATCGCCAAGTGCGAGGATTTCTTCGGCCGGCTGATCGCCTGGGCCGAACAGAACTGAGCCGGTTCAGCCCCGCGAGGGCCTGAGCAGCATGAACAGCACCGCGGAACCGATGCACGCCGCCAGCATGATGGTTGCGTAGGCGAAGATCGGAAACTGCTCCTGAAAGGCAGCGACCATCGCGCTGCCCAGCACGCCGCCCGCCATCTGCAGGAAACCCAGCATGGCCGACGCGGTGCCGGCGCGTTCGGGGAATAGTTGCAGCGCGGCCGCCATGGCTGTCGGCAGGAAGATGCCCAGGCTGGCGACGAAGACGATCACCGAGACGATGAAGGCGGCCTTGTGGACCCATCCGGCCAGTGGCAGGACGACGCCGATGGCGCAGGCGGCGATGGCGACCACCAGACCGACACCGCAGATCCCGATGGTGCTCATGCGGCCGGTGAGCCGGCGCACGACGATGCCGCCGATGACGAAGCCGGTCGATGCGAGCGGCGGGTAGAATCCGTACTCGGTGGCCGAGACATCCAGGAATTCGATGAAGGTGTACGGCGAGCCGCCGAAGAAGGCGAACATGGCCGTGAAGATCAGGCTCATCGGCAAGGCGAAGCGCAGGAAGTCGCGGCGGGCCAGCACGATGGCGTATCCACGGACTAGCTCGGTCGGGTTCAGCTTCGGCAGCCGGTAGGCGAGGGTCTCGGGCAGGCGGGTGACCATCATCAGGGCGACCACGGCGCCGACGCCGCCGGTGACGATGAAGATGGTCCGCCATCCGGCGAGTTCCTGCAGCAGCGCCCCGAACAGCGGAGACAGTCCGGGCACCAGGGCGAACAGGATTGCGATCAGCGCCATGACCTTCTGCAGCGCCGGGCCTTCGAAACTGTCGCGCACCACCGCCCGCGCTGCGACCGTGCAGCCGCCGCCGCCGACCGCCTGCAGGATCCGTCCGGCGATGAGCACATCGATATCCTGCGCGATGGTGCACACGACGCTGCCTGCAATGAAGATCGCAAGACCCGACATCAGGATGATCCGCCGCCCGAACCGGTCGGACAGGGGTCCGTAGAGCAGCTGCGTGAAGGCGAATGCCGCAAGATAGAGCGTCAGCGTCAGCTGCGCCTGGGACGGCGAGGCGCTGAGTTCCGCCGAGATCACCGGCAGCGAAGGCAGGTAGATGTTGGTCGCGAACTGACCGATCGCGGAAAGCGCGGCCAGCAATCCGATCATGAAGGCTGTCGCCTGGACCTTGCTGACCGGCCCGTCCGTCGTCGTTGTCATGGAACCCCTCGGGAATGCCTTCCCGTAGATGATGCGGTTGCCGCTTCCGTCAAGCGGCGGGCATCTGCTTGTACATCAGGGTTGTGGCGTCGAGAACATCCGTGAAGGGATCGCGCGAGAAGCCGGGGATCTGTCCGGCGACCTGATATCCCATCGAGAGGTAGAGGGGCTCGGCGTCGTCCCCTGTGCGGGTATCGAGGGTCAGCAGGGAGCGGTGCAGTGCGGCGGCTTCCGTTTCCAGCGCGGCCATCAGCTGCCGGGCGATGCCGCGGCGGCGGAAGTCGGGATGCACCAGCAGCTTCGTGACATCGGCGCGGTGGGTCTGGTTCGGGGGCGTGTCCCAGTCCAGTTGCACCGTCCCGGCGATGCGGCCGGCGGCTTCGGCGATCAGGACCAGCCGGACGCCGTTCCGGACCGGCCCGGTGACCTTGTTCCGCCAGAAACGCTCGGCGTCGGCCTGTTCGAACGGCAGGATGAAGTTCACGCTGGCGCCGGCCTGGACGCAATCACGGAGCAGCTTGGCCAGGTCGGGAAGCCGCTGTTCGAGTTCGTCAGCGTCCAGCTTGCGGATGGCGGGAAGGTGTCGGGTCATCTGCGTCTCACAACATGACGAGGAGATAGCGGGCGCCGGTTTCCGGCGGCGTCTCGAAGGTGTTCGGGCCAGACAGGCGGTAACGCAGGCAGTCGCCGGGCGTGAGCTTGTGGCTGACACCGTCGATCGTCATCGACAGCGCGCCCTCAAGCAGCAGCAGGTGATGATCCAGTCCCTGATGCGAACTGCCGTCGTAGTCGATGCGGGTGCCGGGTTCGAGTGTGCCCTCGATGATCTCGCCGTTCAGATTTCCGGCCGGCGGCGAGACCGAGCGGCGGGTGTAGCCGGCCGCCCGGTCACGATGCACGGCCTGATCGCCGTGGCGGACCAGCGGTTCGAAGTCGTCCTCGACGAGATACATCAGGCGAGTGAGGGTGAGGCCATAGGCGGCGCACAGGCGGGAAAGAACCTGAGCCGTGGGGCTGACCTCGCCCTTTTCCAGCCGGGAAAGACTGGCCCGGCTGACGCCGCTCCGGTCCGCAAGTTGCTCCAGGGACCATGCGCGTTCATTCCGCAGCAGCTTCAGGCGGGCGGAGAGCCTCTGATCGATGAGAGCGATTTCGTTCATATTCGGGATAATTTCCCGAATATGAACTTACGTCAAGCGGGGCGGCGAACCGGTCAGCCGCAGTCGGGCATCTCGACACGTCTGGTGCTGCCGTTCGGGGTATCGAACAGAACGTCCATGAGCCGAGGCGCCAGAACGGCGCGATTGCCGCAGATGCCTTCGGTCTGCGCCCGGCTGACATGCACCGGATCGTCGGATCCGTCGCTGCGTGTCACGGTCAGCGTCGCCGACGCCGCATAGACGGTCTCGACAAAGGTCTCGGTGAAGTAGCCGACGAAACGCTCTTCGTTGAAGGTCACGAACTCGCCATTGATGACCTCGACCCGCTCGACGCGTTCGAACTCCGGGATCTTGCGCTCGAACGTCCGTTCATGCGGCTGGCCCACATCGATCGCGAACCGAGCGACCAGTTCCGCTGTCGAGGGATCGCCGCTGACCCTGTAGCCGGCTGCAACCAGGCGGCGGGCGAGGGCATTACGGTCCACCGCTTCGGCTTCGGCGATCGAGATCGTTGCGCCCTTTGCGGTGGCGTTCAGCGGCGCGCCGTCGCGCGACAACTCCACGTCCTGCCTCGGCGTACAGGCCGCCACTCCAAGGACGACGCCCAAAAGGGCGATTTTCAGCAAGGTCCTCATGTGAGGTATATGGGTATGAATTGACGCTAGGGAAGCAGTATTCCTGGCGAGGGGCGAGCGGTCGGCTCAAACCCCGCGGCAGAGCTCCAGGAACCGCCGTTCCATGTCCCGGTCTTCCTTGAACACGCCGGTGAAGCGGGTGGTGATGCAGGATACCCCCGGCTTCTTCACGCCACGCGTCGTCATGCACTGGTGCGCCGCATCGATCAGGATGGCGACTCCCTTCGGCTTCAGCACCTTTTCCAGCGTCGTGGCGATCTGCGCCGTCATCGTCTCCTGGGTCTGCAGCCGCTTCGCGTAGATATCGATCACGCGCGCCAGCTTGGAGATGCCGACGACCTTGCCATCGGGGAAGTAGGCGACATGCGCCTTGCCGATGATCGGCACCATGTGGTGCTCGCAATGGGTCTCCAGCCGCACGTCGCGCAGCATGACGATGTCGTCGTAGCCCTCGACTTCCTCGAAGGTCCGGCCGAGCACCTCCTCGGGGTCCTCGTCGTAGCCGGCGAAGAATTCCTCATAGGCGCGGACGACGCGCTTCGGTGTGTCCAGAAGGCCTTCGCGGCCCGGGTCGTCGCCCGCCCATTCGATCAGGGTGCGAACCGCCGCTTCCGCTTCCTCGCGGCTGGGCCGTGTCTTGCCGGTCGCCGGGTCGTATTCCCGGCCCCGTGCGGCCTCGGTCGGTTCCTTCACCAGTGCATCCATGTCGCGTCGCCGCTCCTATTTCGTTGCCGCTACTGCAGCCTCACATCCCGCACGCTACGCAATCCGTGCCGGGGCGGATCATACATGGTGCAGACCAAGCCTGCGGCAATCCGCAATCCCCGACCTTATCATATGAGTTCGGGCTGGCCATCCGTGGCGCACTTGTCCCTTGCATGCGTCTGACGCTGCACTAGAACACGCCCATCGAACCAACCGGGACAGGACCGATGACGCTGCAGATCTACAACACGTTGACCCGCCGAAAGGAGGCCTTCGAACCGGCCGATCCGGACAGGGTGACGATGTATGTCTGCGGGCCGACGGTCTACAACCACCCGCATATCGGCAACGCCCGTCCCGCCGTCATCTTCGACGTCATGCACCGGCTGCTGAAGCGGCTCTATCCGAACGTGATCTATGCCAGCAACATCACCGACGTCGAGGACAAGATCATCGCCGCGGCGAAGGCCGAGGGCGTCCCGATCGACGTCATCACCAACCGTTATGCGGACATCTACCGCGAGGATGTGCGGGCGCTGGGCGTGATCGATCCCGATCTGATCCCGAGGGTCACCGAGACGATCCCGGAGATCGTCGACATGATCGGGCGGCTGATCGAGGCCGGCAACGCCTACGAGGCCGAGGGGCATGTGCTGTTCAACGTGCCCTCCGACGGCAATTACGGGGCGCTCTCCAACCGCAGCCGCGACGAGATGATCGCCGGCGCGCGCGTCGATGTGGCGCCCTACAAGAAGGACCCGGCGGACTTCGTGCTCTGGAAGCCGTCCGACGACACCATGCCTGGCTGGGACAGCCCGTGGGGCAGGGGGCGGCCCGGCTGGCATATCGAATGCTCGGCCATGGTCGAGAAGCATCTCGGTGAGACCATCGACATCCATGGCGGTGGGCAGGACCTGATCTTCCCGCACCACGAGAACGAGCTGGCGCAGTCGACCTGCGCTCATGGCGGCAAACCCTTCGCGCGCTACTGGATGCACAACGGCATGCTGCGGGTCGAAGGCCAGAAGATGTCCAAGTCGGTCGGCAATGTGTTGCTGATCCACGACCTGCTGGAACACGAGCCGGCGGAAGCCGTGCGCCTGCTTCTGCTGACGGGCCATTACCGGCATCCGCTGGACTTCTCCGAGGCCGGGCTGGAACAGGCGAAGAAGAACCTCGACCGCATCTACGGCCTGCTGGAAGCGGATACGGGCATTGCGGATGACGATCACCCCGATGTCGCGGCCGTCCGGGCGGCGCTGATGGACGATCTCAACACGCCCAAGGCGCTGGCCGAGATCTTCCGCATCGCCAAGGATGTCGATCAGGGCGAGACCGATCCGTCGGTGCTGAAGGCCGCATGCTGGTATCTCGGCGTCGGCCAGCAGGACCCGGCGGCCTGGCTGCAGACGGCGGGCGGGTCGGCCGAGATCGATCCGGACGTTGTCGAGGAACTGATCCAGGACCGTCAGTTCGCGCGCAAGCGGAAGGACTTCGCCGAGGCCGACCGGATCCGGGATGAACTGACCGCGATGGGCGTCGTTCTGGAAGACGGACCCGGCGGGACCACCTGGCGCGCCGCCTGACGCAGCGTCAGCGCCCGATTGCACCCGGTGGTCCGCGTCCCTAGGCTCTGAAGTCTCTCGGGAGGAGCAATGCATCATGCCGGATACGGGTGGACAGAATCTCGATCATCTTGTGCAGAACTGGTTGCAAGCCTTTGATGCAGCGCTGGAAAGCGGTTCAGGACTGGGCGACTTGTTCCTCGATGAGTGCTTCTGGCGGGACGTGCTGGCCTCGTCCTGGACGATGCAGACGATGTCAGGACAGCAGTCGATTGCCGAGGCGCTTCTCGTCGGCAACCGGATGCGAAACTTCCGCCTGGCCGACGGCCGGACCCCGCCCCGGGCGGTCGCGCGGGCGGGCGAGGACTGCATCGAGGCGCTGATCGAGTTCGACGCGGCGGCCGGACCTGGCGCCGGTGTCGTACGCCTCAAGCCCGGCCCGGACGGCGCGCCGGGCTGCTGGACGCTGCTCACCGCGCTGGACGGGCTCGAGGACCATCCCGAACGTGTCGGCCGCGACCGCCCGACCGGCCAGTCGCACTCGCGGGATTTCCGCGGACCGAACTGGCTGGACCAGCGTCAGGCGGCAATGGCCTATGAGGACCGCGATCCGGCGGTGCTGATCGTCGGCGGCGGACAGGCCGGGCTGGATATCGCGGCGCGTCTGGGCGCGCTCGGCGTCGATGCCCTGGTCGTCGACAGCCACGAACGCATCGGTGACAACTGGCGCAAGCGCTACCACGCGCTGACCCTGCACAATCAGGTGCAGGTCAATCACATGCCCTACATGCCGTTCCCGCCCGGCTGGCCGACCTACATCCCGAAGGACAAGCTGGCCAACTGGTTCGAGGCCTATGTCGATGCCATGGAGATCAACTACTGGCCGTCGACCACCTTCCACGGTGCAGAGCGCGACGTGGCGGCCGGCTGCTGGACGGCCAGGGTCGAGCGGGACGGGGCGGCGCGGACCCTGCGGCCCCGGCACATCGTCATGGCGACAGGGGTGAGCGGCATTCCGAACCGTCCGGAGATCCCGGCGCTGGCAGATTTCGAGGGTCCGGTCCTGCACTCCAGCGCCTATCAGGACGGCGAGGACTGGGCCGGCAGGAGCGCCGTCGTAATCGGTACGGGCAACAGCGGTCACGACATCTCGCATGATCTCGCTTCGAGCGGCGCTGAGGTGACGCTGGTCCAGCGCAGCCCGACGCTGATCGTGAATATCGAGCCGTCGGCGCAGCTGCCCTATGCGCTCTATGACGAAGGGCCGCCGCTCGAGGATTGCGACCTGATCGTGCTGTCGACGCCGACGGCGCTGTCGAAGCGTACGCACCGGATGCTGACGAAGAAGGCCAGGGAACTTGACCGCGAACTGCTCGATGGTCTGACCGCGAAGGGCTTCAGGCTGGACGACGGCCCGGACGGCACTGGCTGGCAGTTCAAGTATCTGACCCGGGGCGGGGGCTATTACTTCAACGTCGGCGCCTCGGACATGATCGTCCGCGACGAGATTGGCCTCGCGCAGTTCGGGGACATCGAGGGCTTCGGGCCGCGCTCGGTCCGCATCGGCGGCGAGGAGCGGGACTGTGATCTGGTGGTGCTGGCCACCGGCTACCAGCCCCAGGAAATGCTGGTCGAACGGCTCTTCGGGGCCGAGGTCACCGAGCGGGTCGGCCCGATCTGGGGCTTCGGCGATGGCGAGGAACTCAGGAACATGTATGTCCGCACGCCGCAGCCGGGCCTGTTCTTCATCGCCGGCAGCCTGGCGCAGTGCCGGATCAACTCGAAATATCTCGCGCTGCAGATCCAGGCGGTCGAGGCGGGGATGATTCCCGCCTGATCCTGCCCGCGGCTACTCTGCCGCGGCCTGAAGCTCCTCGCGCTCCGACCAGCGCCGCTTGCCCTTCTCCAGCAGCCGTGCCGAGCTTTCGTAGAGCGCCTTGGAGACATAGGGCGCGACCTCGCCGGCGCGGGTCCGGCAGATTTCCGCCTTCAGCTTCTGCGCCTCGACGACGGCCGGATCGCTGCCCGGCGCCAGCGCCAGCAGGTCGATCACGTGCAGGGCGAGCTGCGCGTCGCCGGCTTCGGCAAGCGACCGTGCCTTGGCGAGAACGGTCTGCGGATCGCCGATGGCTTCCAGCACCGCCCGCCCGGCATCGTCGGGATGCGCCGGGTGCAGGGTGGTCGGATTGCGGTCCCACCAGCCGTTCTCCTCGCGGAACATGTCGCGGACGATGTAGTCGCGCGCGCCGTAACGCTCCCGCATCCAGCTCTGGTCGAACAGGTGATCGGGGTAGTCGATGTCGTGGATGATCTCGAGATCGCTCATGCCCCGGTTCATCCGCTCGACCACCTCGCGGCGGATCCAGCGCAGCGCCTCGGCCGAGCCGAGGAGGCGGTCGGCGACGGCCTGCTCGCCCTCGATGACGCGCCCGAATTCCTGGATCAGGACCGCAGGCTTAAGCGCCGCCAGCTTCTCCAGCGTCTCGGCCCAGCGGATCGTCAGCCGCAGGGTACGAAGCGGCGTGCCGACATTCGGGATCGTCGTGCCGGGGAAAGCCGCGCCGGCGTAGAGGATCCGGTCCTCGGGCAGCCAGAGCGAAAGCACGTCATCGGTCTCGGATGGCGCGGCGATCAGTTCGATCCGCGGCGAACCGGTATCGAGCACCATGTGCTCGCGGAAGGTCACTGTCGGGTTGACGATCAGCGCCCGGGAATCGGCCATGTCGAACTGCGGGAACTGCATGGTGTTCAGCGCGTGCTGCAGCCCGCCGGTCTCGCGGTAGCGGTTGTAGCGACGGATGCAGTTTTCCTGCGCAATCAGCATCGGCGCGGCCTCGCCGCGCTCGGCCGCCGCATCGACCCACATGCGGACGCCGTCATTGTAGCCGACATGGCCGTGGCTGTAGCAGATGGCGCGGACGGGCAGGTCGCTCCATTCCCGAAGCGCCGCCATCATCTTCTTCGTCGCGCCGCGGCCCGGTCCCGAATCCACCAGCACCAGACCCTCGCGCGCCTTCACGGCCAGCGCATTGCCCTGGGCCGGCAGGATCAGGACATGGTCATTGACTTCCTTGATCCCCTCGGCGCCCGAAAGGATGTTCTTGGTCGTGGCGTCGGCATCGTCGCGCATGTTGAGTTCCTCCCCGTGATGCTGCGATTTAATTCTAATGCATTAATTTTCGCAAGCACCGAAACCCGCATGCCTGCATCGCGTTTGACCGGGGTTCGGCGCCGCGCTATCGAAGCCGCACGGAGCAATCAGGGGAGAGATGCTGTGAAAGCAATGCTGTGCAAGGCGTGGGGCGGGCCGGACGATCTGGTCTTCGAGGAAACCGACGATCCGAAGGCGGGGCCGGGCGAGGTCGTGATCGACATCCACGCCAGCGGCGTCAATTTCCCGGACATCCTGCTGATCGGCGGCAAGTACCAGTTCAAGCCGGATTTCCCCTTCTCGCCGGGCATGGAAGTGGGCGGCGTCGTCTCGGAAGTCGGCGAGGGCGTGAGCCTGTTCAAGGTCGGCGACCGGGTGATGTCGACCTGCGGCGATGGCGGTTTTGCCGAGAAGGTGGCCGCACCCGAGCGCAAGGTCTTCAAGTTGCCTGACGGCGTCAGCTTCGAACAGGCGGCCGGCTTTCCGGTCACCTATGGCACGACCTATCACGCGCTGAAGGACCGCGGCGAGCTGAAGCCCGGCGAAGTCCTGCTTGTGCACGGCGCCTCGGGGGGCGTCGGCCTGAACGCCGTCGAACTCGGCAAGCAGATGGGCGCGACGGTAATCGGCACGGTCGGGTCCGATTCCAAGATGGACATCGTCAAGGAATACGGCGCGGACCACGTCTTCAACTATTCGACCCAGTCGATCCGCGAGACGGTCAAGGAACTGACCGGCGGGCAAGGGGCGGACGTGATCTACGATCCCGTCGGCGGCGACGCCTTCGACGAGTCGCTCCGCTGCATCAACTGGGGCGGGCGGCTGCTGGTGATCGGCTTCGCCTCGGGCCGCATTCCGGAGGCCAAGGCCAATCTTGTGCTGCTGAAGCAGTGCCAGATCGTCGGCGTCTTCTGGGGTGCCTGGACCGAGCGGAACCCGGATCTGTGCCGTGAACAGTTCGACACGCTGCTCAACTGGTGCGCCGAAGGCAAGCTGCGCCCGCATATCTCGATGCGGTTCTCGCTGGAGAACTCGCCCGACGCGCTGAAGGCGCTGGCCGCGCGCAAGGCGACCGGCAAGGTGATCGTCAACATCCGCTAGGCTGCAGCCGACAGGCGCAGACGTCAAAAAAGGCCGGGAGCGATCCCGGCCTTTTCCGTTTGGGTCTGTCTCAGCCCGCCTTGGAGCGGCGACGCCACCAGCCGCGCTTGGGCGGGCCGGTGTCTTCCTCTTCCGCCTCGGCTTCGGCCGATTCAGGCTCGGATTCCTCGTCGGTTTCCTCGGCCGTTGCTTCTTCGGCTGCGCCAACGTCGTCATTGGCCGGCTCGGTTGCCGCTGACGGTTCCTCAGCAGGGTCCTCGACAGCCTCGGGCTCCGGTGTTTCGGCTTCCGCTGTGGGCTCGTCCGAAACGGCCTCGGCTTCTGCAGCAGGTTTGGCCTCGGGGGCCGCTTCCACTTCTGCCGGTCCCACAGCCTCGGCGGTCACTTCGGGCTCCGGCTTCTCTGCCTCGGCGGCCGCGGGCTGCGCCTCCGCCTCCGGCTGCCGATCGCTGTCGCTGCCATCGTCACCGCTGTCGTCGCCGGAGCCCTGCTGCGCGCCCTGATCGTTTGGCGCAGCTGCGGCGGCGGCGAAGGGGCTGGGCGGGTTCTCCGGATCGTTCTGGTCGTTGCGGCGTCCACCCCGGCGGCGGCGGCCACCACGGCGGCCCCGGCGCTTGCGCTGGTTGTCATCGCCGCTGCCGCTGTCGTCGTCATCCTCGTCATTGTCCGAGGCGTCGTCGCTCTGGTCGTTCTGCTCGTCCTGGCTTTCCGACGCATTGGCGTTGTCGTCGTTCTGACGCCCACCGCGACGCCGACGCCGGCGGCGACGGCCGCCCTGTTCGTTGTCGTCACTGTCGTCGGACTCGTCGTCCGAGCTGCTTTCCGGTTCCGGAAGGGGCTGCGGCGGCTGCGACGGCTGCCCGTCGCCGCTCCGCGCTTCCAGACGCTCGATGCGGAAGTCCGGCGCGATCAGTTCCTCGTCCGCCGCGATCTCGACGCGGAAACCGTAGCGGGCCTCGATGTCGGCCAGCACGGCGCGCTTGTGGTTGACCATGTAGATTGCGATGGCCGTCGGCATGTGCACCGCGATGGCGTCGGAACGCTCGCGGATGCCCTCTTCCTCGATCGCGCGGATGACATGCAGCGCCGCCGAATCGATCGACCGCACCTTGCCCGAGCCGCCGCAGGCGTCGCAGACATGCATGTTGATGTCCTGCACGCCCGGCCGGAGACGCTGGCGCGACATCTCGAGCAGACCGAAATGGCTGATCCGGCCGACCTGGATGCGGGCCCGGTCGACGCGCAGGCAGTCCTTCAGCTTGCGTTCGACCGACCGGTTGTTGCGCTGATCGTCCATGTCGATGAAGTCGATGACGATCAGGCCGGCAAGGTCGCGCAGGCGCAGCTGCCGTGCGACTTCCTCGGCGGCTTCCATGTTGGTCTTGAAGGCGGTTTCCTCGACCGAGCGGCCGCGTGTCGACTTGCCCGAGTTCACGTCGACCGCGACCAACGCCTCGGCGGAATCGATGACGATGTAGCCGCCGGAGGGCAGGGTGACCTCGCTGGAATACATCGTGTCGAGCTGCTGCTCGATCTGGAAGCGGTGCAGCAGCGGAATCCGGTCCTTGTAGGGCTGCACCTTCTTGGCGTGGGACGGCATGATCCGCTTCATGAAGTCCTTCGCGGTGCGGTAGCCGTCATCGCCCTCGACCAGAACCTCGTCGATGTCCTTGGAATAGAGATCGCGGATCGCCCGGGTGATCAGGGAGGCTTCCTCGTAGACCAGCGCCGGGGCGGTCGACTGCAGCGTCAGGTCCCGGATGTCGTCCCAGAGGCGGAGCAGATACTCGAAGTCCCGCTTGATCTCGGCCTTGGTCCGGGCCGCGCCCGCGGTGCGGACGATGACGCCGGTGCCCTGGGGTACGTCCAGCTCGCCGACGATCTTCTTCAGCTTGCGCCGGTCGGCAGTGTTGGAAATCTTCCGGCTGATGCCGCCGCCGCGCGCGGTGTTAGGCATCAGCACGCAGTAGCGGCCGGGGAGCGACAGGTAGGTGGTCAGCGCGGCGCCCTTGTTGCCGCGCTCCTCCTTCACGACCTGCACCAGCAGAATCTGCCGGCGCTTGATCACTTCCTGGATCTTGTAGGGGCGTGAGGTGGAGATGCGCCGCGGCGCGACCTCGTCCTCGATCTCGTCGCCGCCGACACTCTCGACGGTCATGTCCTGCTCGTCTTCCGGCGAGCCGCGCCGGGAACGGCGGTTGCGGCGGCGGTTGTTGCGACGGGGCTTTTCCTCGCCGGTCTCGCCCTCGCTCTCGTCGCCGTCGTCGATCTCGGCCTCTTCCTCCTCGGCGGCGCGCGTCACTTCCTTCTGCTGTTCGGCCAGCAGGGCTTCGCGATCGGCGATCGGGATCTGGTAGTAGTCCGGATGGATTTCGTTGAAGGCGAGGAAGCCGTGGCGGTTGCCGCCGAACTCGACGAACGCCGCCTGAAGCGAGGGTTCGACCCGGGTAACCTTGGCAAGATAGATGTTGCCCTTGAGGGGCTTGCGGCTCTCGACCTCGAAGTCGAACTCCTCGAGGCGGTTGCCCTTCATGATGACGACCCGGGTCTCTTCCTTGTGGGCCGCATCAACCAGCATACGCGTGGCCATTAGCCAGTACTCCTGGGCGGCGTGCGTTCCGGCGAGCAACGGAGCGGGCAGGCCGCCATTGTTGCGTAAGGCCCCGACGGGTGGATCGCGGTCGGTTTGAAGCCGGCGCCCTGTTTCAGGCGTCCGGTGCCGCGATGGCCGGCGTTATCGCCGGATCGATCCGGCGGAAGGCCTCATGTCCAATGTCTGATTCAATTACCCGACGGAGACCGGCCGTTTGCAAGCCGGTTCAGTCATCCCGCAGGTCAGCAATCTTGGGTCGGGAACAATCGCGCAAAGATAAACGCTGACGACGCCCTGTTCCTGTGATCTTCCTTCTGCTTCAACCCGTAACGATTGTCATCTCTTGGCCGGGAGTAACCCGAAACCGTCGCCCGCCGCACCGGATTTTTCCGCTGCCGGAGGGGCGGCAATTGAAACTCGCGACTCAAGATTAGCAAATCGGCTGTTGCAACAGCAAGCATTCAGAATGGCATGGCACCGCGCGCTGCATGCAGGGCGGAACGGATGCGCTTCCGGCCGGTCCGGAATGCGTGTCGGGTGGCCACGATCTTGCCGGAAAAGCCGCGTATAGTCCGTCCGATGATTCGCAGAATTCTCCTCATGATCGCCGTGATTCTGCTGCCGGTCGCGAGTCTGGCCGAGACCGCCATCCAGGGCGTCCGGACGGGCGAGAATGTCGGGCTGACGCGAGTTGTCGTCGATCTCGACGGCAGCCCCGACTGGAAGCTGTTCGTGCTCGACGACCCCTATCGTGTGGTTATCGACATCGAGAACGCCGCCTGGAAGCTGCAGGCGAAGCCGGACCCGGCCCGCGGCCTGATCTCGTCCCTGCGCTACGGCCGCTTCGCCGCAGACACGGGCCGGCTGGTGCTGGAAACCGAAGTCCCGGCTTTGGCGGCGCGTCAGTTCGTGCTGCCGCCGCAGGCCGGGCAGGGGTACCGTCTGGTGATCGACCTGAGGCCGGCCGACGATACCGAGTTCCGGCACGCCCGGGAGGCCGCCGTCGCGCAGCTGACGCGGCCGCCGCCGGCCGCAACTCCGGCGGTCACGACCTTTCCGGGCAACATCCCGCCCCTGCCGCCGCCGCGCCCCGGCCGTGTCTTCACCGTCGTCGTCGATCCCGGCCATGGCGGCCAGGATCCGGGTGCCCTGGGCGCCAGCCGCACGCGCGAGAAGGACGTCGTGCTTTCCGTCGGGCTGCTGCTGCGGGAGGAACTGCGCAGGACAGGCCGGTACCGCGTCGTGATGACCCGCGACCGGGACGTGTTCGTGCCGCTGCGGGAGCGCGTGCGGATCGCTCGCCGTGCGCGGGCCGATCTGTTCATTTCCCTGCATGCGGATGCGGCGCCGCGGTCCAGTGTGCACGGGGCGGGGATCTACACCCTGTCGGAGACCGCGTCGGACAAGGAAGCGGCGGCGCTGGCCCACCGCGAAAACCAGGCCGACATCATCGCAGGCGTCGATCTCAGTCAGAGCGCCGACGAGGTGACCAACCTGATCCTGATCGATCTGGTGCAGCGGGAGACGATGAACGATTCCGCCCGGTTCGCCCGCGTTGCGGTCGATGCCGTCAGCGAGACCATCGAGTTCCGGCGCAATCCCCACCGCTTCGCCGGTTTCCGCGTGCTCAGGGCGCCCGATGTGCCCTCGGTGCTCGTCGAACTGGGCTTCCTCTCCAATCCGGCAGAGGAGCAGAAGCTCCGGTCGGCGCGCTGGCGTGAGAGGGTGGCCGGGGCTTTGCGGGCGGCGGTCGACCGCTTTTTCGAGAAACGCACCTGAAACGCCCGAAAACGGGCCTTGTTGCCGCATTCCCGACAAATTGCCATTGTGATGTCCAATTCGGCCTTTATGTCAGGCTCAGGGTGCAGGCCCTTGATGGACAAGATCCCGGCAAATGGGGCGGACGGAGAGCGGACTGACATATGCGCGTATTGTTCAAGATTTTCGGGTGGCTGACGATCCTGGGGCTGATCGGCGTGATCGCCGTGGCCGGCTTCGCCTATCTGGTGTTCTGGCACTATGGCCGCGGGCTCGACGACGTCGACCGCCTGGCCGAGTACAAGCCACCGGTGGCGACTCGCGTCTATGCCGGCGACGGCAGGCTGATGGCCGAGTACGCGCTCCAGAACCGCCTCTACGTGCCGATCGAGGCGATTCCGCCGCGGGTCATCGGCGCATTCCTGGCCGCTGAGGATTCCGAATTCTACCAGCACATGGGCATCGACCCGATGGCCATCGCCCGCGCCGCGATCAACAACCTGAAGAACTACGGGACGAACCGCCGGCCGGAAGGCGCCTCCACCATCACGCAGCAGGTCGCCAAGAATTTCCTGCTGACGAACGAGGTTTCCTACGAACGCAAGATCAAGGAAGCCATCCTCGCCTTCCGCATCGAGAAGGCCTTCGACAAGGATCATATCCTCGAGCTTTACCTGAACGAGATCTACCTGGGTCAGGGCGCATACGGCGTCGCGTCGGCCGCGCTGACCTATTTCGACAAGCCACTGGATGAATTGACCGTCGATGAGGCGGCCTTCCTGGCGGCGCTGCCCAAGGCGCCGAACAACTACAACCCCTACCGCGTGCCGGAGAAGGCGAAGGCGCGCCGCGACTGGGTGGTCGACCGCATGGTGACCACGGGACGGATTTCGCCGCAGGCCGGCGAAGAGGCGCAGTCGCAGCCGTTGACGACGACGCGCCAGCGTGCCGTCGAGATGGTCCGGGCTGACTGGTTCGCGGAGGAAGTCCGCCGCGAAATCAAGGAACTCTATGGCGACAAGGGTCTCTACGAGGAGGGCTATTCGGTCCAGACGACGGTCGATCCCGAGATGCAGCGCATCGCCCAGAACCGGTTGCGCGAAGGCCTGATCCTTTATGACCGCCGCCATGGCTATCGCGGACCGGCCGGCAGTATTCCGGCCGAGGAAATGAGCAACTGGCAGCAGGCGCTCGCCGCTCTGGAACGCCCCGTCGGTGTGCTGCCGGAATGGCAGATGGGCGTCGTCCTCGAATCGGGCCGCGCGTCGGCGAATGTGGGCTTCGCCGATGACACCAGGGTTGAACTGACGCTCGATCAGCTGAAATGGGCCACCGAGGCCCTCGACGAGGGCAAGACCGGCCGTGTGCCGACGGCGGCCAGCGACGTTCTGGAAGCCGGCGATGTCGTGCTGCTGGGGCCGGACACCGAGGATCCGGATGTCTGGCAATTGCGGCAGGTACCGAAGATCGACGGCGCAGTGGTCGCGATGGACCCGCATACGGGACGCGTTCTCGCGCTGGTGGGTGGCTTTTCCAACGAACGCTCCGAGTTCAACCGCGCCACCCAGGCCGCGCGCCAGCCGGGCTCGGCCTTCAAGCCGTTCGTCTACGCCGCCGCGCTGGAAAACGGCTACACGCCGGCCAGCATCATTCTCGACGCGCCGTTCGTCATTGATCAGGGGCCGGGGCTGGGCAAGTGGAAGCCGTCCAACTACTCGAACCGCTTCTATGGCCCCAGCACACTCCGGCTCGGAATCGAGAAGTCGCGGAACCTGATGACCGTGCGGTTGGCCCAGAATATCGGCATGCCGACCGTGATCGACTATTCGCAGCGTTTCGGCATCTATGACGACATGCCGAACGCGCTGTCCTACGCCCTGGGGGCAGGCGAAACGACGTTGCTCAAGTTGACATCGGCCTATGCGATGCTGGTGAACGGCGGCAAGAAGATCCGCCCGGTCATCATCGACCGCATCCAGGACCGCAATGGCGAGACGGTGCTGCGCCATGACATCTATGGCTGCGGCGACTGCGGCGTCGGTGAATGGAACGGCGGCGCCGAACCGGTGCTGACCGACAACCGTCCCCAGGTCGTCAGCCCGGGCACGGCCTATCAGGTCGTCTCGATGCTGGAGGGCGTGGTGCAGCGCGGCACCGGGGTTCGGATCGCCGCGGTCGGCAAGCCGCTGGCCGGCAAGACCGGCACCACCAACGAAAGCCGGGATACCTGGTTCGTCGGCTTCTCGCCGGACCTCGCGGTGGGCGTCTTCGCAGGTTTCGACAACCCGGCGCCGCTGGGCGACAAGGAAACGGGCTCCAGCGTGTCTGCGCCGATCTTCCGCGACATCATGGCGGCCTATCTGAAGGACCAGCCGGCAACCCCGTTCCGCATTCCGCCGGATATCCGTCTGGTGCGCGTGGATGCGAAGACGGGCCGGCGGGCGACCAGCTACAGCGACAAGGTCATTCTGGAGGCCTTCAAGCCCGGTACCGAACCCGGCACCGGACCGGCAATCTCGCAGCAGCTTCCCGCAGGCGCCGCCAGCATCGTCCGTCACGAGGACGGTTCGATCGACCTCAATGCCGTCGACGAGCCCTCCGAAGCGGTGACGGGCGCCAGCGCCCGGACTCCGGCGCCCGGCGGCGTCACGGCGCCCGGTGCGCGCGAGCCCGGCGCCCCGGCGTCCTCGCGGGGTGTCCGCCGCGTCACCGACGGGCTCTACTGACGCGACTTTCCGCAATCGACCCGGCCCGAAACCGGACGGTGTTCACTCCCGCCGGTTCCTGGTCTATTTTCCGCCGCCGAATCCTTCGCCCAAGAAATGGAGGCCTTGTCCGCCATGCGCGCCGAGACCGAGAATCTGATCCAGGAAATCAAGCAGTCGCTGGAACTGCTGAGGAGGCGTCTTTGACTGGGATGCAGCCCTCCGCCGTCTCGATGAACTGAACGCCCTCGCCGAAGCTCCCGATCTCTGGGACGACCCGGAACGCGCACAGAAGCTGATGCGCGAACGCACGGGTCTGGAACAGTCGATCGAGACCCAGCGGTCGATGGAACAGGAACTGGACGACGCCAACGAACTCATCGCCCTGGGCGAGGAGGAAGGCGACGACGATGTGGTCAGGGAAGCCGAAGGCGGGCTCGCACGGCTGAAGGAGGCGGTCGCCAAGCGTGAACTCGAGGCGCTGCTTTCGGGCGAGGCCGACCCCAATGACAGCTATCTCGAGGTCCATGCCGGGGCCGGCGGCACCGAGAGCCAGGACTGGGCCGAGATGCTGCTCAGGATGTATGTCCGCTGGGCCGAGGCGCACCGCTACAAGGTCGAATGGATCGAGGAGAGCGCCGGCGACGAGGCCGGCATCAAGTCGGCCACGATCCGGGTGACCGGCCCCAACGCCTTCGGCTGGCTCAAGTCGGAGAGCGGCGTGCACCGGCTGGTCCGCATCTCGCCCTTCGATTCGCAGAACCGGCGGCACACCAGCTTCGCCTCGGTCGGCGCCTATCCGGTCATCGATGACGATATCGAGGTCGAGATCGAGGAGAAGGACTTGCGCGTCGACACCTACCGCGCGTCAGGCGCGGGCGGTCAGCACGTCAACCGGACCGACTCCGCCGTGCGCATCACGCATCAGCCGACCGGGATCGTGGTCCAGTGCCAGAACGACCGCAGCCAGCACAAGAATCGGGCCGCGGCGATGAGCATGCTGAAGGCGCGCCTCTACGAGCTGGAACTGCAGAAGCGGGACGCCGAGAAGCAGGCGATGCACGATGCCAAGGGCGATATCGGCTGGGGTCACCAGATCCGCTCCTACGTGCTGCATCCGTACCAGATGGTGAAGGATCTGCGCACGAACGAGGAGACGGCAGACACCCAAGGCGTGCTGAACGGCGATCTGGACCGGTTCATGGAAGCGGCGCTGGCGCACCGTGTGGGTGGCGGCGAAGAGGCCGAGGCGTAGGAACGGCGGTCAGCCGCCGTCCAGCTTGCCTTCCCAGTCTCCCGGCTGGAAGCTGAGCCCGAGCGTCGGGTTGCTGGTCTCCGTCCGGGCGATCACGGCCAGGCCGTCGGGCGCGACAAGCCCGACCTTGCCGTCGGGCATGCGGTAGACGTCGTAGCAGTAGAAATTGCTGTTCTGGCGTGGTGAATCGATGATGCAGAAGGCGTCGCCGTCGATGCGCCAGTGGGATTCGAGGGTGTTGCCGGTCAGATAGCGGCCGGGGAACCACTGCAGGATCGAGCCGTCGGTCCGCGCATGGAAGCCCCACCAGCCCGGCGTGCCGATCGCGGGAAAGACGGCGCGATTGTCCATGTAGAGATCGAGTTCCTTGCCCTTCAGGCGCATGCCGCCGAGCTCGAGTATGTGCGCTTCGGTCGAGGCGTCGAGCTCGTCGTTCAGTGCGAACGGGGTTCGGCAGGTGTCGAAATCGACCTCCTCGCCCTCAAGGAACCGGCTCAGGCACGTGCCGTACTGTCGGTAGAAGGCGATGCGGCCGGCCGCGCCGTGTCCGGCGAGGTTGTCCGGTCCGTCGAGCACCGCGATCTTCGATCCGATATCGTTGGCGCGGATCTGCATCAGCGTCTCCGCGCGCCCGCCGGGGTCGTATTCGTCGCCGCGGAAAAATGCGAACAGGAACCGCTCACGGCCTGCGGCGGCGATCAACTGCCTGAAATCCTGCGCGCTCTGACGGAAACGCCGGCTCGGGCTGCCGTCCCAGCTCTCGGCACGGCCGTGGGCGGCGGGTACGAAGAGCATCGCGCCGTCGATGCCGAGATCTTCGCTGCTGGCCGCCAGGATCTCCCACGCGCCGCGCGACTGCCCGTTCAGAAAGACCTTGCGGTAGCCCTCGCGGCGGAGCTGACGGACTGTCGACTTGAGTGTGCGGTTCAGTTCCGGCCGGTCGGTCCGGCTGTAGTCGTAGTGGGCGATGTTGAGCCGGAAGGTGTCATAGCCTTCCTTGTTCAGCTGGCTGAGGTGGAACGGCGTCAACGGATGGTCCATCGCGGTCGGGAATCTGTGACCGGCGAACCCCGGAACATGCACGATGGCGCCCTTGGCCTGCTCCGGGCCGAACTTCTGATGGTGCCAAGGCGTGATCAGCCGGGCCCGGATGTCGGCTTCGTAGACGACGGGCACCGGCCAGACCTGCTTGTGGCGGATCGAGTGGACCAGGCATTCGCCGATATGGGCGCGTTCGCGGCAGGCCTTCAGGGCCTTCTGGACGTAGACCTGATCGTCCAGGCTGCAATGGGCGTCGCTGCACCGCCAGTAGGTGGCGTATCCACCGTCCGGCGCCACGACCAGCGCCAGCGGGAAGGGTTCCTGCTTGTAGCGTTCGATGGTGTAGCGCGCATGAATGGAGAGCTTCTGCGGGTAGTCGCTCTCGGCGCGGATCCATTCGCCCGGCGGCGTGATGGCAGCGCGGCTCCACGCCAGTTCGTCGTCCGCATGGGTCGTGCCGAAAAGCAGCGCCGGCAGCGTTGCCAGCGCCGAGGCAACCGTCAGCCCGAATGTGCGGACGACGTCCTTCACGTCTCCATTCGGGCGACCGTCTGTCCTTCGGCGACAGCGTCGTCCTTCTGCACCAGAATCTCCGTGATCTTGCCGTCCTTCGGCGCGGGCACCGGGATCTCCATCTTCATGGATTCCAGAATGATGACGGCGTCGTCTTCCTCGACGTCCTGACCGGTCTCGGCCTCGATCATCCAGACTTTCCCCGCGATCTCAGACTTGATGTCAATCACCGCCAAATTTCCGCCCTCCCAGAAGCACCGCGCGCGAGACTAGTAGACCGAGCAAACATTTCAACAAGGTTATCAGGTGTCCGGGCCGCAACCGTGACGGGAACCACACGGTCAGCCGTCATCGCCGATCCAGCCAGGAAAATCGCCCGTCTTGTCATCCAGTAAACGGTTCATCCGTCTCAACTGCTCCAGCGGCGCCAGCGTGGCGGCGACGAGGCGATCCTCGGGCGTCGCCCTGGCCAGTTTCGAGTTCCGGACGTCGTCGCCGACCCGGGCCAGCGCGCCGTCGATCTCCTGCTCGTCCATCAGCCCCTTGCGCCGCAACTCGCCCATCAGCGCGGCCACACCAAGCAGCAGTCCGGCAATCTGGGCATCTGTCACATCGATATCGCTGGTCATGTCGGTCCTGTCGGTCGCTGTCGTGATTTGCGCCGAGCATATAGTCGGCCCGCGTCCAATGGCAGATGAAACCCTGCCTTTCGACCTTTATGATGCGCCCAACAGGGGAGGAAGACATGCAGCAAGCCGAAATCCGAGCGCCGGAGGCATCGGAGATCATCGTCAGGCCGCTGACCCGGACCATCGGCGCCGAAATCTCGGGAATCGACCTTGGAAACGCCTTGAGCGCGGCGGACCGTGACGCCATCCGCGCCGCGTTGCTGGCGTGGAAGGTCGTGTTCTTCCGGGACCAGGACATCACGACGGCTGAGCATGTCGCATTCGCGAGAAACTTCGGCGAACTGGAGGTGCATCCCTTCGCGCCGAAGCATCCGGAATTCCCGGAGATCCTGCCGATCACCCACGACGCCGATCGGCCGGGCCGGGAGAATCGCTGGCATTCCGACGTCACCTGGCGCCAGGAGCCCTCGCTGGGTTCGATCCTGCGCTGCATCGAGGCCCCGGAGATCGGCGGCGACACGCTGTTCGCCGACATGTACGCGGCCTATGACGGTCTGCCCGACGCCATCAAGGAAAAGATCGACGGCAAGGTCGCAATCCATGATTTCGCCGGGTTCCGGACATTGATGAAGGCCCGCGGCGTATCTGCCGAACGGATCGAGGCGTTCATCGAGCAGTACCCGAACCCGGAGCATCCGGTCGTGCGCACGCATCCCGAGACCGGCCGACGCGGGATCTACGTCAACGGCGCCTTCACCACCCGCATCGTGGGCATGGAGCCGGAGGAAGGCGCGAAGCTGCTGGAGTATCTCTACGCGCAGGCGGCGACGCCGGAATACCAGGTCCGTTTTAGCTGGCGCGACAATTCCATCGCCTTCTGGGACAACCGCGCCTGCCAGCACTACGCGGTGTCGGACTACTGGCCGGCCGTCCGCCGCATGGAGCGCGCGACGGTCATCGGCGACCGTCCGTACTTCGATCCGGCGCGGCAGCCCGCACCGTCGGAGTGGATCTATGGCGGCCATGTCGACCGTCGCCGCAAGGGCGACTTCCTGCCGGTCTGATCATGAGCAGCAATCTGGACATACGCCCCGTCGCAGGCGCGCTGGGCGCCGAGATCCACGGCGTCGACCTGTCGAAGGGGCTCGATACCGGCATGGCGGCGGCGGTCCGGCAGGCGCTGCTGGATCATCTCGTCATCTTCTTCCGGGACCAGTCGCTGGAAGCGCCACAGTTCCTGGCTTTCGCCGAGGCCTTCGGCGAACCGGTGGAATACCCGTTCGTGAAGGGCATCGACGCATGCCCGCAGATCATCGAGGTCGCCAAGCTGGAGCACGAGAAGACCAATTTCGGCGGCATCTGGCACTCCGACACGGTCTACCTGCAGGAACCGCCCATGGGGTCCATGCTGCTGGCGCGTGAACTGCCGCCCTATGGCGGCGATACGCTGTTCGCCAATCAGTATCTGGCCTACGAGAGCCTCTCCGAGACCTTCCGCAAGCTGCTCGACGGGCTGACGGCGGTGCACAGCTCGGCCAAGGCCGACGTCTCCAAGACCCGCGAGGACCGGATCAGTTCATCCGGCACCGCGGAGGCGGGGAAGGAGTATCTGTCCTTTCACCCGGCCGTCCGGACCCATCCCGAGACCGGACGCAAGGCGCTGTTCGTGAACACGGCCCACACCGTCCGTTTCGACGGCATGACGGAAGCCGAGAGCGAACCGATCCTGAAATATCTCTACCAGCACCAGATCCGGCCGGAATTCACCTGCCGCTTCGTCTGGCAACCGGGATCGCTGGCCTTCTGGGACAACCGCTGCGCCCAGCACAATCCGGTCAACGACTATCATGGCTTCCGGCGCATCATGCACCGCATCACCCTGAAGGGTGACAAGCCGGCATAGTGTTATTCGTCCGAAAGGGAATGTTGGTGCTTTTGCATCTGCGCGCTGGTGAAGAATATGCCGACATGAAGTGCTGGGGATTATTCGGCCCCCTCGGACCTTCTTGCAATAGTTGAACACCACCCGGCAATGGTCATGACGCAGCAGTCGCCTCGATAGTCGTAGCCGACGATTGTATCGTTTTCGTTGACTTCCAAGATCCGTGTGCATTGTGAGGAGACAGGCGTCGTCTTCTGTGTCTCCACTGTAACCAGCTGCCCGTTCACTAGTGCAGTCGAAGTTGATGTCGTCGGCAAGGCGACGGTTGTGGTGTGTCCCCAGAGATAAAGATGCCGACCGGCGATCTCGCTTTCAGAATCAGGGTAGCCCCACTGTGCTACCGCGGCATCCAATGATTGTCCTTTCCACGTTGACATGGCCGCATCCATAGAAGCGGTTGAGCAGCCGACCAGGGCGCACAGTAACGTCAGCGCCATCAATGCGGTTCTCATAGGTATCTCCCACTATTACGACTGAGCAACGTAGGAAACTGAATAATTCCCGGACAACCCCTAGCAGTCGGATGCGACGAGATACCCGAACAACTGTCACCATAATCGACCTGGTCGTTGACAACCGGTTTGCAAATTCCTGGAAGTCCGCGTCATCGGCGACGGGTAGCCTGCTGGTTTTCGGGGCACTTTAAATGAGTTGGGTGGCGACCCCTGCAGGACTCGAACCTGCGACCTACAGATTAGGAATTTGTCGCTCTATCCGGCTGAGCTAAGGGGCCGTGCGGTTGCCTATACCAGCAGTGGCGGCGTTTCGGAACCGCGTCCTGCATGCGGATGCCAGCAGGCGGCCGTTTCATTTTGATTAACCTGTCGCGGCTAGATTGGGCCTGGTTCCAGTTCGATCCGGTGACAGACATGGCCCAACGGGACATCAATCTCGAGAACATCACATTCCTGATTGCCGATCCGCATGACGGCAGCCGCAAGCTGATGGGCGACATCCTGTTGGCGATCGGTGCGCGCGACGTGATCCAGCTCAGCACTCCGGAGACGGCATCCGCCTGCCTGAAGGCGGATCCGGTCGACTTCCTGTTCTGCGACTTCAACCTCGGCAAGGGGCAGGGGGCCCAGTTGGTCCGGGATCTCCGGGCCGACCGCGATCATCCCGCGCGCTATATCCCCGTCATCATGACCTGCAGCCATACGCGGCTGATCGACCTCCAGCGGGTCCGCGATTGCGGCGCCAACATGCTGCTTGCCAAGCCCTACAGCGTCTCGGCGCTCTACGACCGGCTGTCCTGGGTGGCGCATCAGCCCCGGGCCTTTGTCAGCTCCAGGGGCTATTGCGGACCTGATCGCCGGGTGAAGCTGGAGGACGTGGAGCACGAGGACCGCCGCAGCGACGAGATGCCGAAGAAGGCCGCGGCGGCGGGGTGAGGGCGGAATGATGAACGACAAGAGCAAGGCCGGTGTGAAGATCGAGAAGGTGCCGACCCGCTTCGTGGAAGAAGCGGCGGGTCCGGCGCCGATTTCCCGCGGCGCCGCGCTCGGGCGCGCCGAATCCGCGGTGGCCAAGCTGGCGAAGAAGAGCGACCAGTGGCTGAAGCGCGATTTCGAGGCGCTGAACCTCGCGGTCCAGGATCTCATCGCAGCGGATGCGGCGGCGCAGGACGCGCAGATCGACGTCGCCTACCAGCACGCTTCGGCGCTGCGCGACATCAGCGGCATGTTCGAGAAGCAGGCGCTGTCCGTCGTCGCCGACAGCTTTTGCGAGCTCTTGTCCCGGATGCGCCATGCGGGACGGACGCACCGCAGCGCGCTTGCCACCCACATGGACGCGCTGAAGCTTGCCTATCGTGACGGTTTCGACGGCAGCAACTCGGCAGAGGTCAACAGGCTCGCGGAGCATCTCGCGTCGCTGATCGATATTTTCCCGGATCCAGACGCGATCCTGCGTCAGGATCAGGCCCGCAAGCGCGCAGCGTACGAGAAGAAGAAGAAAGCCGCCGCGGCCGGCTGAACCATCGCCTGCCGGTCAGCGCAGATTGCCGCTCCGGCTGGCGAAGCGCACCGCTTCCTCGGCGGCCCGCATCAGGGCCTTCGCCTTGTTCACCGTCTCCTGATACTCGGCTTCCGGATCGCTGTCGGCGACGACGCCGCCGCCGGCCTGGACATGCATCACGCCATCTTTGACCACGGCCGTGCGGAGCACGATGGCTGTGTCCATCGCGCCACCCGCCGAGAAGTAGCCGATGCCGCCGGCGTAGAGATGGCGCTTGTCCTTCTCCAGTTCCTCGATGATTTCCATCGCCCGGACTTTCGGCGCGCCGGACACGGTGCCGGCCGGGAAACCGCCGATCAGCGCATCAAGCGCGTCGTGCTTGCCGTCCAGTTCGCCCTCGACGTTCGATACGATGTGCATGACATGGCTGTAGCGCTCGATGACGAACTTCTCGGTGACCTTGACGGAACCGATCTTCGAGACGCGCCCCACATCGTTGCGGCCGAGATCGAGCAGCATCAGGTGCTCGGCCAACTCCTTGGGATCCGATAGCAGGTCCTCGGCCAGCGAAGCGTCCTCGGCCGAATTCGCGCCGCGCGGGCGGGTGCCGGCGAGCGGCCGCAGCGTGATCTTCCCGTCGCGCACCCGGACCAGGATCTCGGGGCTCGATCCGACGACGGAGAAGCCGTCGAAATCGAGGAAATACATGAAGGGCGAGGGATTGGTCCGGCGCAGCGCGCGGTAAAGCGCCAGCGGCGGCAGCGCAAACGGCACCTCGAAGCGCTGGGACGGCACGATCTGGAAGATGTCGCCGGCGCGGATGTACTCCTTCGCCTTCTCCACCATCCGGTGATACTCGTCCTTTGTCGTGTTCGAGGTCGCCTTCGGCAGTTCGCCGACATCTTCCGGCGCGGTGCGGTTGTGGGGCAGGGCGCGGTCGAAATCCGCGACGCTGTCGGCCAGCCGCTCGCAGGCGCGGGCGTAGGCCTGTCGGGCGCTGACGCCGGGCTCCGGCCAGACCGGGGTGACGATGGTGACCATGTCGCGGACCGAATCGAAGATCGCGATCACCGTCGGCCGGCACGAACAGGGCGTCCGGCACGCCCAGGGCGTCGCGGTTGCCAGACGGCAGCCGCTCCATCAACTTGACCATGTCATAGGCCATGTAGCCGAACAGGCCGGCCGACATCGGCGGCAGCTCCTGGGGCAGATCGATGTGGATCTCGGCCAGCAGCTGCCGGAAGCTCTCCAGCGTCGGCTCGGCGCAGGGCTCGAAGGCATCCGGATCGAAGCGGGCCGAGCGGTTGATTTCGGCGCGGTTGCCGTGCGCGCGCCAGATCAGGTCCGGCTTCATGCCGATGAAGGAGTAGCGGCCGCGGATTGCGCCGCCCTCGACCGATTCCAGCAGGAAGCAGTTGGGCCGGCCGTCGGTCAGCTTCATGAAGGCGGAGACCGGCGTTTCCAGATCGGCGACGATCTCGGTGTGGACGACCTGCCCTTCGCCGGCATCGTAGCGGGCCTGGAAGGCGCCGGAATCGGGCGTGAAACTCATGGCCGTCTCAGTTCAGGTAGATGCCGTTCGGGTCCACCGCGTTGCGGTAGGCCGACTGGTTGATCGAGACGCCGGCTTCTTCCCGAAGCGCCTCCAGATAGCGGGACCTGACGTCTTCGGAGAAGGCGGCGCCGATGGTCTCCGACAGTCCGTCGATCTGCGGGTCGTCCGTGCCGATCTCGGCAGGCTTCAGGGCATCAATTCGCACCAGAAGCTGGCTGGCCCCGGAAGGCGAGGCGCCGCCGGCATGGCCGCCGGCCGCAGTCCCGAATGTCTGTTCGCGGGCCGGACCGCCCAGTGCCGGCGCGCCGCTCCGGCGGGTGATCCCGGTCTCGGTGACGGGCTCGACGCCCAGATCGGCGGCCAGCGCCTCGAGGGTCTCGCCGCCTTCGAGGCGCTGCATGAGTTTCTCCCGCTCGGCAGCGGCCAGATCGGCCAGCTGATCGGCCTTCCAGGCCGCGGCGACCGCATCGCGAACCTCGGTCAGGGGACGCACCGCCGGTTCCTCGACGGCCATTGTCTCGACCAGTACGACGGTGCCGTTGTCGAGTTCCTGTCCGTGAAGTTCGTCGCCCGGCTGCGTGCCGAACAGCAGCTCGAGAACGGCGGGGGGCAGGTCCTCGGCCGGCTTCGAACCGTCGGCCGCCTCTCCGTCGCGCGAAACCGCCGTCAGGGTCAGGGGCTGCATCTCGATCGCGGCGGCGACATCGGGTACGCGTCCCCCACCGGCCAGCTCATCCTCGATCCGGTTGGCGATCTCGATCATCTGCTCCTGGGCTTCTTCCAGCTTCAGGTCGCGGACGATCTCCTCGCGCACCTCTTCCAGCGGCCGGATGGTTTCCGGCGTAGCTTCACCGATCTGGATCAGATGCCAGCCAAAGGCGCTCTGCACCGGACCGGCAATGCCGCCCGGGTCGGCCGCGAAGGCGGCTTCGCCGACGGGACCGGGCAGGTCGTCCGGCGTCACTGTGCCGAGGTCGACGGGCGGTGCGCCTGTGGTTTCCTCGATGACGGCCTGGAAGGTCACGCCCTCGTTGACGCGGGCCAACGCGGCGGCGGCGGCTGCCTCGTCCTGGAAGATCGCCTGCGAAATCTGGCGTGAGGCCGGCGTGGTGTATTGCGCAATGCGGTTCTGGTAGGCGGTCTGGATCGGCTGCTCGTCGATGATGATGTTGGCCGTTAGGTCGGCCGGTCGAACCAGCAGGACGCGGGCGCTGCGCCGCTCCGGCGTCGAGAACTGCGCGGCGTTCTCCTCGTGATACGCCTTCAACTGATCCTCGGTCGGCACGGCGGCATCGGCGAGGGTGTCATTGCCGATTTCGATGAAGGTCACGTCCCGGGCTTCCAGCTGGTAGGCGAGAATGGCGCGGGCCATGTGCTCCTGACCGGCTTCCAGGCCGGCGGTGAGGCTGTCCTCGATCTGCCGGTTGATCAGGTCCTGGCGCAGGTTGGCGATGTACTGGGCCTCGGAGAAGCCGGCATTGCGCATGATCTGGTCGAAACGCACGCGGTCGAAGTTGCCTGCCGGACCCTGGAATGTGGGGTCGTTGCGGATGTTTTCCGCCACGGTGTCGTCGGAGACGCCGAGGTTCCAGGAGTCGGCCTTGTCGAGCAGGGCGTTGCGGTCGATCATCGCGCTCAGGCTCTGGGCGTAGAGGCCGGCTGCAATGGCGGTCTCGGTGTCGATGGCGCGGTTTTGCTGCTGGCCGACGATACGGATGCGCCGCTGCGCCTCGTCGATGAAGGCGCTGCTGAGGATTTCCCGGTCGCCGACCGTGGCGACGGGCGGGTTGGTCGGGCCGGTCGCGTAGTCGGCGATGCCCCACATGGCGAAACTCAGGATCAGAAGGCCGAGCAGGATGCGCACGACCCACTTGGCCATGCCTTTCTGGGCTTTGTGCATCATGGCGGCGAATTTTCTCCTCGTCGGCTGCGGGGCTGGCGGACATTAGTCATCGGCGCGCATCGCCGCAACAGCGTGACGGCGCAGTTTTTCCGCGCTATGCAGCGGGCCGCGAACGCAAGGGGAGAGTGAGCGCATGCTGATTGCCGGCAACTGGAAAATGAACGGGTCCCTGGCTGCCGTCCGGGAGTTTGCCGACGCGATGGCCGAAGGCATCGAGACGGCGGGCGCCGCCGATCTGCTGGTCTGCCCGCCGTCCGTGCTGATCCACCCGCTGAAGGGCGCCTTGGCGAAGTCCGGTCTGGATGGACGCGTCGCCGTCGGCGCGCAGGACTGCCATGCTGCCGCCAGCGGCGCGCATACCGGCGACATCTCGGCCGAGATGGCTGCGGACGGCTGGTGCAGCCATGTCATCGTCGGCCATTCCGAGCGCCGCACCGATCATGGCGAGACCGACGCTGTCGTGAAGGCGAAGGCCGAAGCCGTGCTGCGCGCCGGCCTGGTCGCCATCGTCTGCATTGGCGAGACCGAATCCGAAAGGAAGTCCGGCTTCACCAATGCCGTTCTTGCCCGGCAGATCCGCGGTTCGTTGCCGGAAGGCGCGACGGCCATGAACACGGTAATCGCCTACGAGCCCGTCTGGGCCATAGGCACCGGGCTGACGCCCTCGCTGGAGGACATCGAGGCGGCGCATGCCCATATCCGTGCCGTTGCCGGAGAGGCGGTGTCCGCGGACGATCTGCAGATCCTCTACGGCGGTTCGGTGAAGCCCGGCAACGCGAAGGAGATTCTGGGGATCGGCGGCGTCGACGGCGCGCTGGTCGGTGGCGCCAGCCTGAAGGCGGCCGATTTTCTCGGCATCGCGTCCGCGGTGGTCTGACACTTCCGGTTTGAACCCTTTCCACCGCGCCCCAAATTGGTTAGAAGCGCGCGTCCATTCCCGAACAGACCGGAACCGCCCAGCCCATGGTTACGATCATCCTCGTCATTCACGTGCTCATCGCTCTCGCGCTGATCGGCGTCATCCTGATGCAGCGTTCCGAAGGCGGCGCCCTCGGAATCGGTGGCGGCGGCGGTGGGGGCGGCATGGGCGGCATCATGTCGGGGCGGGGTACGGCCAACCTTCTGACCCGCTCTACCGCGGTGCTGGCGGCGGCGTTTTTCGGCACGTCGATCGCGCTCGCGATCCTGGTCGGCGGGGACCGCGATTCGGGTTCGATTCTCGATCAGCCGGTGCAGCAGCAGCCTGCGGACCCGGCTCTGCCTTCCGTTCCGACCGTTCCGCAGTCGGACTAACTCACTGAACTGACGGCGTTGCGTGCCGATCCTCGGATCGGCGCTTTGTCACGCGCGCGTTATCCACTAGAAGGAAGGTCCATGACGCGGTTCATTTTCATCACCGGCGGCGTGGTTTCCTCTTTGGGAAAGGGTCTCGCTTCCGCCTCGCTCGGGGCGCTGTTGCAGGCGCGCGGTTACAAGGTGCGGCTCCGGAAGCTGGACCCCTACATCAATGTCGATCCCGGCACGATGAGCCCGTACCAGCATGGTGAGGTCTATGTCACCGAAGACGGGGCCGAGACCGATCTGGACCTTGGCCACTACGAGCGCTTCACCGGCGTCGACAGCGCCCAGGCCGACAACGTCACCACCGGCCGCATCTACCAGACCGTGATCGAGCGCGAGCGCCGCGGCGACTACCTCGGCGCGACGGTGCAGGTCATCCCGCACATCACCGACGCCATCAAGGAGTTCATCCAGGCCGGCACCGAAGGCCACGACTTCGTGCTGGTGGAGATCGGCGGCACGGTCGGCGATATCGAGAGCCTGCCGTTTCTGGAGGCGATCCGGCAGTTGGGCCAGGAACTCGCCAGCGACCGCGCCATGTTCGTGCACTTGACGCTGGTGCCCTACATCAAGGCGGCCGGCGAACTGAAGACCAAGCCGACACAGCATTCGGTGAAGGAACTGCGCTCCATCGGCATCCAGCCCGAGATGCTGGTCTGCCGCTGCGAGTCCGGCATCCCCGAGGGCGAGCGCCGGAAGATCGCGCTGTTCTGCAACGTGCGCCCGGAGGCCGTGATCCAGGCGCCGGATATCGACAACATCTACAACGCGCCCATCGTCTTCCATGCCCAGGGGCTGGACAACGAGGTGCTGGCGCATTTCCGGCTGGACTCCTCCGACGAGCCGGACCTCGAGCGCTGGCGGATCATCGGCGAACGGATCGGCAGCCCCGAGGGCGCGGTCAAGGTCGGGATCGTCGGCAAGTATGTCGGCCTGCCGGACGCCTACAAGTCGCTCGCCGAGGCGCTCCGTCACGGCGGTATCGCCAACAATGTGCGCGTCGATGTCGAGTGGCTGGATTCGGAGCTGTTCGAAAGCGATGAGAACGCGTTGCACCGCCTGGAGGACGTTCACGCCATCCTGGTGCCGGGCGGGTTCGGCGAGCGCGGCTCGGAGGGCAAGATCCGCGCGGCGCAGTTCGCGCGTCTGCGCAATGTCCCGTATTTCGGCATCTGCTTCGGCATGCAGATGGCCGTCGTGGAGGCCGCGCGCAGCCTGGCCGGGCTGAACGGCGCGAGCTCGACGGAGTTCGGCGAATGCCCGGATCCCGTCGTCGGCCTGATGACCGAGTGGGAGACCACGAGCGGCGAGAGGGCGCGCCGGACAGGCCGCGACGACATGGGCGGCACGCTGCGGCTGGGCCGCTATCCCTGCGAGCTGAAACCGGGCTCGAGGGTGGCAGAGATCTACGACAACGGGTCAATCACCGAGCGGCACCGGCACCGCTACGAGGTCAACATCAACTACCGCGACGTGCTGGAGCGGCACGGGCTGACCTTCTCGGGCATGTCACCGGATGGCCGTCTGCCTGAGATCGTCGAGCTGGAGGATCACCCCTGGTTCGTCGGCGTGCAGTTCCATCCCGAATTGAAATCCCGCCCGTTCGAGCCACATCCACTGTTCGCCTCCTTCATCGAGGCGGCCGTGAAACAGTCGCGACTGGTCTGATCCGATGCCCGATACAGCCAAGACCGTGAAGACAGGCCGCATGACCGCCGGTTCCGTCGAGATGGGCAACGATCTGCCCCTCGTCGTCATCGCCGGTCCGTGCCAGATGGAGAGCCGCGACCACGCGCTGATGATGGCCGGCGCCATCGCGGAGATCGGCGAGCGCACCGGCGTGCCGATGATCTACAAGTCCAGCTTCGACAAGGCCAACCGCACCAGTCTCGGCGGCAAGCGCGGTCTGGGACTGGAGAAGTCGCTGGCCGTGTTCGAGGAAGTCCGCGCAGAAACCGGGCTGCCCGTGCTCACGGATATCCACACCGAAGAACAGTGCGCCGCCGTCGCGAAATCGGTGGACGTGCTCCAGATTCCGGCCTTCCTGTGCCGCCAGACCGACCTGCTGCTCGCGGCCGGCGCAACGGGCGCGGCCATCAATGTGAAGAAGGGCCAGTTTCTTGCGCCCTGGGACATGAAGAACGTGGTCGACAAGATCCGCTCGACCGGCAATGGCAATGTCTCGGTCTGCGAGCGCGGCGCGAGCTTCGGCTACAACACGCTGGTCACTGATTTCCGCGGCCTGCCGATCATGGCGAAGGACACCGGCTGTCCCGTGGTCTTCGACGCCACCCATTCGGTGCAGCAGCCCGGCGGCAAGGGCGGCAGTTCGGGCGGCGACCGGACCTTCGTGCCTTATCTCGCGCGGGCGGCAGCAGCGGTCGGCGTGGCCGCGATCTTCATGGAAACCCATCAGGATCCGGACAACGCGCCGTCCGACGGGCCAAACATGGTACCGCTCGACGAACTGGAAGCGCTCGTCGTGACGCTGAAACGCTACGACGAGCTCACCAAGTCGCTGCCCGCCAACTGACGGCAGTCGCGCCCCGGCGCCGGATAAGGTGTGGCGCTTTGCCCAAGTGCCGATGATCGCCTTTGTCATTCGCGTCGCGCTGGTTTACGTGAAGGGGCCGCGCCATGCGCGCTGACCCGCCGAACAGACCGCTTCAAGCCAAGATCAGGGGAAACGGATGACCGCAATCGTCGATATCGTGGGCCGTGAAATACTGGACAGCCGGGGCAATCCGACCGTCGAGGTGGATGTGCATCTCGAAAGCGGCGGTTTCGGGCGCGCGGCAGTGCCGTCCGGGGCATCGACCGGCTCCTACGAGGCCGTCGAGCTGCGCGACAAGGACGACCGTTACGGCGGCAAGGGCGTGCAGCGGGCGGTCGAAGCGGTCAATGGCGAGATCTTCTCGACGCTTTCCGGCATGGATGCCGGCGATCAGCTGGCCATCGACCGCATGCTGATCGAACTGGACGGGACGCCGAACAAGGGCCGCCTCGGCGCGAACGCGATCCTGGGCGTCAGCCTGGCCTCGGCCAAGGCGGCGGCGGACGCGGTCGGCCTGCCGCTGTTCCGCTATGTCGGCGGCGTCTCGGCGCGCACCCTGCCGGTGCCGATGATGAACATCCTCAATGGCGGCGCGCACGCGGACAACCCGATCGACATCCAGGAATTCATGATCATGCCGGTCGGCGCGGACAGCTTCTCCGAAGCGCTGCGCTGCGGCGCCGAGATCTTCCACGCGCTGAAGAAGCGGCTGTCGGATGCCGGCCACAACACCAATGTCGGCGACGAGGGCGGATTCGCGCCATCTCTGAGGAGTTCCGATGAAGCCCTTGGTTTCATTATGGCTTCGATTGCCGCAGCCGGATACATTCCGGGCGAGAATGTCTATCTGGCCCTCGATGCCGCCTCGACCGAATTCTACAAGGGCGGCAAGTACGAACTGGAGGGCGAGGGCAAGAGCCTCGATGCCGGCGGCATGGTCGACTACTACGCCGATCTCTGCGGCCGCTATCCGATCATCTCCATCGAGGATGGCTGCGCCGAGGACGACTGGGCCGGCTGGGCCGAGCTGACCGAACGCCTCGGCGAGAAGGTGCAACTGGTGGGCGACGACCTGTTCGTTACAAACCCGGCGCGCCTCGCTGACGGGATTGCCCGCGACGTCGCCAACTCGATCCTGGTCAAGGTCAACCAGATCGGCAGCCTGAGCGAGACGCTGGAAGCGGTCGAGATGGCTCACCATGCCGCCTATACCGCCGTCATGTCTCACCGTTCCGGTGAGACCGAGGATTCGACCATCGCCGACCTGGCCGTCGCCACCAATTGCGGTCAGATCAAGACCGGATCGCTGGCGCGCTCCGACCGCACGGCGAAGTACAATCAGCTGCTCCGCATCGAGGACATGCTGGGCCCGGACGCGCTCTACGCGGGCCGCTCGGTTCTGCGGTTCTGATCTGCGTCCAGCGTTCTTGAGCCACCACGCATAATCCGCCAATCTCTCGCGAACTCGATTTCGCAGGGGAGGAGCGGAAAATGCGTGGTCAGGGACCATTGAGCGGTGTGAAGGTCGTCGAGCTTGCGGGCATTGGCCCGGGGCCCATGTGCGGCATGCTTTTCGGCGATCTGGGCGCCGATGTCGTCCGGATCGACCGGCAGACGGCGGCCGATCTCGGCATCGACCGGGGATCCAACAAGTGGGACCTGCTGAACCGCTCCAAGCGGTCGGTCGCCGCCAATCTGAAGATGAAGGAAGGCGTCGAGACCGTGCTTAAGCTGGTCGAGGGTGCCGATATCCTGATCGAGGGCATGCGCCCCGGCGTGACCGAGCGTCTCGGTCTCGGCCCGGACGACTGCTGGAAGCGCAATCCGAAGCTGGTCTACGGCCGCGTGACGGGCTGGGGCCAGGACGGCCCGATCGCCCATGCCGCAGGGCATGACATGAACTACATCGCGCTGACCGGCGCGCTGCACGCCATCGGCGAGAAGGGCCGTGCGCCGGTTCCGCCGCTGAATCTTGTCGGCGACTTCGGTGGCGGTGCGCTCTACCTCGCCTTCGGTTGCCTGGCTGCCTACATCGAGGCGCAGACCTCCGGCAAGGGCCAGGTCGTGGATGCGGCGATGATCGACGGCGCGTCCAACCTGATGACGGCCATCTATGGCATGAAGGCCGCCGGGCGGATCGTGCAGAAGCGCGGCTCCAACTTCCTGGACGGCGGCGCGCATTTCTACAGCGTCTACGAGACCAGCGACGGCAAGTATGTCTCTATCGGTTCGATCGAGAAGAAGTTCTACGCCGAACTGATCGAGAAGGCCGGCATGTCGCCCGACGACATGCCCGAGCAGCTCAATCCGGAGAAGTGGCCGGAATACAAGGAGAAGCTGGCCGCCGTGATCCGCCGGAAGACCCGGGACGAGTGGACCGAGATCATGGAAGGCAGCGATGTATGCTTTGCGCCGATCCTGGACATGGACGAGGCGCCGAAGCACGCGCACAACGTCGCCCGCGACACCTTCGTGGACATCGATGGCGTGACCCAACCGAACGCGGCGCCGCGCTTCTCGCGCACGCCGAATGGCAAGCCGACGGTGGCGCCGAATCCCGGGCAGGACACGGCCGAAGCGCTGTCCGACTGGGGCTTCGAAAAGTCGGAGATCGACAGCCTGAAGTCGTCCGGCGCGGTGCTGTGAGCGGCGGGCGTCTCGCCGGCAAGACGGTCTGGATCACGGGGGCGGCGTCGGGGCTGGGTAAGGCCTCGGCGCTTCGGTGCGCCGAAGAGGGCGCGAAGCTGATCCTGACCGATCTTGGGACGCCGGAAGATCTGGCGGCGCAGATCGGCGACGCGGCCCGCGCCTTTCAGCAGGATGTCTGCGACGAGGACCGCTGGGAGGAAATCGCCGACGCGGCCGGGGCCTTCGACGTCGTCGTCAACAATGCCGGCATCGGCGTGAACCAGCCGCTGACCGACACCAGCCTCGAGGAATGGCGGCGCGTCCAGGCGGTAAACATGGATGCGGTGTTTCTCGGCACACGGCTGGCTTTCCGGCGCATGAAGCCGGGCGGTTCGGTGATCAACATCTCGTCCATTCTCGGGATCGTGGGCAATATCGGAACCAGCGCCTATGGCGCGTCGAAGGGCGCTGTCCGGCTGTTTTCCAAGCATGCGGCCGTCGAAGTCGGCGCAGACCGGTGTCGGCATCCGCGTCAACTCGATCCATCCAGGCTACATCGAGACGCCCATGGTGATCGAGGGCGTACGTCGCCGTGCCAATTCCGACGAACTGCTGAAGCTCATTGCCAGCCGGCATCCTGTCGGTCATCTCGGGCAGCCGGACGATATCGCCAATGCGGTCGTGTATCTGGCTTCCGAGGAAAGCCGGTTCGTGACCGGCTCCGAAATGGTGGTCGACGGCGGCTACACGGCCTGGTGACCGCCGCCTCGCACCGGGCCGCATTGCATTGCCGCAGGCCGCCAGTCGTGACAGTCTGAAGGTCGGGGAAAAGGGGCAGGTCACACTTCGGGAGGGTGCCGCGCGCCATGAGTACCGTCGACGCGCCGGGAAACCGCCGGGAACCGGTCTTCGACAGCGTCGACGTCGCGCCGCGGAGAGACGCTGATGGACATTCCGATTCGCCGTCGCTCGACCGGAACACCCGGATTCGCGCCGAAATGATCTCGGAAATGATCCGGGAATCGGGCCAACTCCGGACCAGCCCGTTCGTGCTGGCGGCGGTGCTTGTGATGGTCTTCGTCGACCGCGCGCCGCTCTGGCCGACCATCCTGCTGATCGTCGGCACCATTGCCTTCGTCGGGCTGGGCATGCGCTTCCGCCGCGCCTTCGAGACCGCGGACCTCGCACCGCGCGACGTCGAGGCATGGGGCCTTCGCTATGCCATGCTGTCGGCTCTGGTCGGACTGGTGTGGGGTCCGGCCCTGGCCGGCTATTTCGATCCGTCGTCGTATGCGCATCAGGCTTTCCTGGCCCTGCTGACCATCGGTTCGCTGTTCGCGGCGATCATGCACCGCGCACTCTATCCGCCGGCCTTCATGGCGCTGGCCATCCCGACGGCGCTGCCGCTGATCGCGCAGTTCGCCCTGTCCGGCGACCGGCTGGGACTGATGACGGCGGGCATCGGTGCCGGCCGGCCTGCTGGGACTCTTCGGATGGCTCCGAATCCTGCACAGGCGGTTCAGCGAATCCTTCGCCCTCCGCTTCGAGAACACCGACCTGATCGAGCGTCTGGAAGCCGCTCATCGCGCAGCGGAGACGGCGCGTCAGGCGGCCGAGGTCGGGGACCGGACCAAGTCGGAGTTCCTCGCCACGATCAGCCATGAGCTCAGGACGCCGATGAACGGGATCATCGGCATGACCAACCTGATGCTCGGCACGCCGCTCAGTGCGCAGCAGCGTTCCTATGGCGAGATCGTCAAGGAGTCCGCGGATGCGCTGCTGAACCTGATCAACGACATCCTAGATCTGACCAAGCTGGAATCCGGCCGCATCGATCTCGACGATAGCGCCTTCGATATCAGCCAGACCGTGGAGGGCGCGATCGGGCTGATGGCCGAACGGGCGCAGTCCAAAGGGGTGGAACTCACCTGCTACATTGCGCCGGACGTGCCCGACATCATGACCGCAGATGCCGGCCGTCTCCGGCAGATCCTGCTCAATCTGCTCGCCAATGCGATCAAGTTCACCGAGGAGGGCTCGGTTGAACTGACAGTGACCCTGGCGCCGCACAGCCGCTCGGTCCTCAGGATCGAGGTGGCCGACAGCGGCATCGGGATCGACGCCAGTACACTGCCTCGGCTGTTCCGGCCGTTCAGCCAGGCCGGCGGTATCTCCCGGCGCTATGGCGGCACGGGGCTGGGTCTGGCCATCTCCCGCCGGCTTACCGAGGCCATGGGCGGCGAGATCAATGTCGAGAGCCGGGTCGGGGAGGGCTCGCGCTTCATCGTCGACCTGCCGGTGCGCGCTTCCAGACAGTTCCGGCGCATCGATCCGCTCGACGGCTGCACGGTGATCATCGCCACGGCGCAGCCGGCCCTGGCCGATGTCGCCGAGCGTTATGTCCGGGACTGGGGCGGTACAGCCTTGCGCTTGCGCGAACCGGCGGAGATCACCCGGCTTGCCGAGAGCGCCGAGGGGCCCGTTGTGGTGCTGCAGGACTGGCGGCTGACGAACAGCCCGCCGGATCTCTTCGGGGCGCTTGCGGACGCGAGCCGTCATGTGGATCGCCGGCTGCTCGCGGTGCCGGTCGGCGCCATGCGTTCGGTGCAGGATGAGACGAACGAGCGTTTCGACCGGCAGTTGCTGCTGCCGCTGCGCCGCATGGTCTTCTACCGGGCGCTGGCCGGCATCGAGGCGGATCCGACCATGCCGGACCAGGCACCGTCTGCGGCCGGGAAGACAGGCGGCCGGCTGCGGGTGCTGGTCGTCGATGACGTGCCGGTGAACCAGAAGCTGGCCGTTTCCATAGTCGAGATCGCCGGGCATGAGGCTGTGGCGGTGGGCAGCGGCCGGGAGGCGCTGCAGGCGCTTCGGGCGCTGCCCTACGATCTGGTGCTGATGGATGTGGAGATGCCGGAGATGGACGGGCTCGCAGCGACCCGTGCCATCCGTCTGATGCCTGGCTCGGCAGCAAGGATTCCCATCGTCGCGATGACCGCCCATCCAGGCGACGCCTTCGTTCAGCGTTGTCTCGATGCCGGCATGAACGCCTATCTGGGCAAACCGCTGGAGGCGGAGAAGTTGGTGCGCGCCCTGGAACAGCTTGCGATGGCGCCGGCGGAAGCTCCGGTTGCGGCATCCGCAGCAGTTCTGGGGCCTTTGACTGAACGCATTGGCGCCGATACGGCGCGCGATCTGGCCAACAGCCTGCGCGAAGAGCTCGTTGGATGGATCGGCGACATGCGCGACGCCATCGAGAGGGGCGACGAGGATGGCTGGCGGGCCCGTGCCCATTCCATCAGGGGGGCGGCGCTCAACATGGGTTGCGCCGCACTGGCCGAGGCGGCGGCAGGCTTTTCGCCGGAGAACCGCGACCCTGACGTGCCGCTGGACGTGCTATTCGACAGGTTGAAGGCGGAATCGGATGCCGTGCGCCGGCAACTGACCGCTGAACTGGATGATCAGGGGGACGCCTGAGATGCTGCTGAAATGGACCGGCGAACCGTCCGAGCGTGCTGAACGGAGCGACATTGCGACGGAAACCGCACATCGCACGGCCCAGCTCCGCAAGGCCGCCGGCGCGGTGGCGCTTGTGTTCAGCCTGTTCTGGATCGTTCTGTCTCTCGGGTATCTCGCCTGGTATGCGGGGATCGGATCGCTCGCAGTCATGTTGCCCCATGAGGTTGCACTGACCGTCCTTGCCATCTTCCTGCCGCCGGGCGTCGCCTGGCTGGCGGCGCTGGTCTACTGGCGCGGTGCCGATGTGCGCGAGAGCCGGGCGGCGCTGCTTCAGGTGCTCTCGGACGTCAGCGGTCCCAACGACGAAGCGGAAGCCCGGCTCAATGCCAGCGCCGCGGCGCTGCGGCGGATGAGCCAGACGCTCGAAGCTGAACTCTCGAACGCCCTTGCGCGGACCGAGGAACTGGGCAATCGGATCGAGAAGGGCTCGGAACGCCTGAGCGAAGTGAGCGGAGAGTCCCGCCGCCGCTCCGACGAGATCGGTAACCTGATTCAGGGCGCGAGCGAACGGCAGCGGGAACTGCTCGACGAGCTTGGCCGCCTGGGCGAACAGACCCGGACGCTGGCCCGCGGCGAGGCCAGTGGATTGACCGAAGCGGTCGAGAGCGCGTCGCGTCGCGCCGAGGAAATTGCCGTGTCGCTCGAGGCCAAGGCGCGCGCGGCGTCAGAGACTGTCGAACTCGTCTCCCGCCGGGCGAACGAGATCGGTGCCGCGGTCGACCAGCCCATGGCGCGCCTGCGCGAGGAAAGCGAACAGACCGTTCGTCGTCTCGACGGCGCATCGCGCGAGCTGAAGTCGCGGGTCGAGGCCCTTTCGCAGGAACTGGTGCGCGCCAATGATCAGGCTGTCCAGACGGGCGGGGGCGTCGACAAGGCGGCAGGCCAGATCCGGGCGGCCTCAGCCGAGGTGCGCGAAATGCTGTCGGGCAGCCAGGAAGAGATGGCGCGCAGCCTGGAGCGGATGCGTGAGCTGGCTGCCGGGGCTGCGCGGTCGTCCGAAACCGCGGCACAGCGGCTGGATCAGCGGTTGTCGGCGATGGCCGCATCGCTCGACACGCTGAACGTCAGCGCAGGTGAGACCGACGAAGCGCTTGGGGAGTCGGTCAGCCGTCTGGCCGAAGCGGTCCAGCAGATCGAGGCGGCGACAGAGGGATCACGGGAGGCGATTTCGGAGACCGTTGATCGCGCCGAGGCCGCGACGGCGTCCATGCTGGAAGCCGGCGTATCTCTGAAGGCCGGCGCCCGCCAGATCGAACAGAGCCTGGAAAACGCCGGCCGCGCTCGGGACGAGACGAGCGCCGCGCTGAGCCAGATGAGCGGTCTGGCGCAGGAGGCGATCAGCGATCTGGAAGAGCGGATTCGCGAAATCGCCTCCCACGCCGGTGCGACAGCGGAGCGGTCGGGCGAACGTCTCGGCGGCGTTATGGAGTCACTGCGGGCCGCCACCGACGAACTGAACCGCAAGATTGCGCTTGTCTCCAGCCAGGGTGAGGAAAGCGAGGTCCGTAGCCGGGCTTCGGTCGAGCGGCTGTCTAACAGCATCGCCGAACTGACGCTCCTGAACAGCGACATGGACGAGTCCGCCGAAGGCACAGCCGGCCGTCTCAGAACGATCGAGGAGCGGGTTCGCGGATTGCTGGCCAGTATCGGCGACACGGCCGACGAGTCGCTGCAGCGCCTGTCCGAGTGCGGCGACGGGCTGGCCGGGGACATGGCGGCCCGGGCCAGGACCCTTTCCGCTCTGGTGGAGCAGCTTGGCGAACGTGGAGAGACGACCCTGTCGCGGCTTTCGGAAACGGAATCCGCTGCGCTGGAGAATATCGTCGGTATCGAGGACCGCGTCGCCGAGTTGCGGCAGGATTGGGTCCGGGATGTCGAACGGTTCGAAGTGCTGGGCAACCGGTTGCAGGCGCTTTCGACGCAACTGGACGGCGATACGACGGCGGGTCTCGCCAATGTGGCCGGCCGCCTCTCGGAAGCCACCGAGGCTGCTCGGCAGGCTGCTGACGGACTCTCGGTGCAGGGTGAACGGCTGGTCGCTGCCGGCAACGAGGCCGGTGGCCGTCTGGACGGCGCGATGGCCGAACTGGAAATGCGCATGTCCGCACTGACGGCGGAGACGAGGGCTGGCGCCGAGCACCTTGCCGGTCAGGTCTCCCTGCTCGAGGAGCAGGTGGTCAATGTCGGAGCGGCGTCCCGAAGCGCCGCCGATGCGGCTGAGTCGGGTCAGATCCGCCTTTCTGCCGTCGTGACCGATATCCGGACCGCGTCCGGCGTGCTTGGCACCGAAGTCTCCGGCCTGGCGGCGGCGGCATCGGAAGCGGTGACGCTGCTGGAACGGCGCGGCGGCGATGTCGATGTGCAGGCGGGGAACCTGGTTGAATCCCTGACGGAAGCCGCCGGTTCGCTGGTCGAACACGGGCAGCGGATCGGCCGTCTGATCGACGATGTCGGCGCGCAGGCCGGCAACGCCGACCGGCAACTCGCCGAGACGCTTTCCGGCATGTCGCGGCGGGTGACCGAGGCGACCGGTCTGGCGCAGATCACCGCGGACACGCTGATCGTCAGCGCCGGCGGGCTGATGGGTGAAGCGGAGCGGATGCGCGAGCATGTCGGCGAGACGGCCGAGATGCTCGCGGCCCGTGTCCGCGATCTTGGCGAGGCCGGCAGCGAGAGCGCCGGCCGGTTGAGCGGCGCCGCCGACGAACTGGAGCTTCGCGCCCGCGGACTGACTGCCCAGACCGCCGAGAGCGAGGAGGCCGTGCAGGAACGGGCCGAACGGATCGCCGCCCGGATGCGGGAACTCGGCGAACAGGACCGCGCCGCCGCCACGGCCTTCCGGGAGAATGCCGACGGAGTCCGGCAATCGGCGGAGACCGGCGCGGCGGCGTCGCGGGCCGCAGTCGCTGCGATGCAGGAAGCCGTGCAGGCCCTCGAAGAAGCCATTCCCCGCACGGGGAGACTGCAGGCTTCGGCAGATGCGCTCAGCGAGAGCGGACGCTCGCTCTCCGAGATGCTGGAAGGGATCGAGCGGCAGACCATACGGTCGATGGAGCGCCTCACGGACGAACGGACAGGTTTCGCCAACGAGAACCAGCAACTGACGGAAGCCCTGTCGAGCGGCCTGTCGCGTCTCGATGCGGGACTGGAGGAGGCGCGGGCGCGTCTCTCGGCTTTCGTCAGCGCCGAGAATGCGGCAGCGGCCTCCCTCGAGAAGAGCGGACAATCGCTGGACAACCGGCTGGCCCAGGGGCAGCAGTTGCTGGAGGCGCTCGACCGCAACGGGCGGAGCGTCAACGACGTGCTGGCCGAACGCTACCGGGCGCTGGAAGCGGCCGAGGTGGCCGCCGACGCCGCGGCCGGGCGTCTGGGCGAGGCGATCGGACGCGAGCAGGCGCGTCTGGCCAGCGTTCAGGATACCGCAACGCAGGATGCCGAGAGCTTCCAGGCTTCGATGGCGGCGGCCTTCGAACGGTTGCAGGGGATGTCGGCGGACTTCAATGACCGGCTGTCCGATCTCAACGGCGCATCCGAGGCGTTGCAGTCCGCCATGTCCGCGGCCAGCGCGCGTGTCGCCGACGGAGTCGGGGCAGCCCGCGACAGCAGCGAGGAACTGACCCGGCTCTCGGCCGACGCCACTACGGCCCTGGATGAGCAGCGGAAGGCCTTCCGCGCCGCTACGGAGGAAGCGGAGTCGCCGGCGCCGCCGGGCGCAAGGCATTGGCCGATCAGGCGACAGCCCTGGCCAGCGCCGCCAAGGCGGCCACGATGCAGGTCGGCATGGCGTCGCGAACGCTCGAAGAGAATGCGGCCCGCATCGAGAAGTCCGCCGCCGCAGCAGCCGAGGCCGCGCGCCGCCTCGAGGAAGATGCGCGGACCGGGCGTCAGAAACGGTTCCTGACCTCGGCGGCCTATGTGACCGAAGGGCTGAGCGATCTCTCGCTGGACCTGCACCGGATCCTGGACCGCAATGTCCCGGAAGCCGAGATGAAGCGCTATCTCCGGGGCGAGCGGGGTCTGTTCGCCCGGCGGCTCGTCGATCGCAAGAACCGGAAGCGGATTCAGGCCGCCTACGAGGCCAACACCGACTTCCGTCATCAGGTCGATGTCTATCTCAGCGAGTTCGATGCGATCCTGCTGGCCGCGGCAGAGACCGACAACAAGGACATTCTGACAGGTCTTTTCTTGAGTGCGGATGTCGGAAAGCTGTACATGGCGCTCACGGACGCGCTCGAACGCGCGCCGCTCAAGGGATAGGCAACGCCAGAAGCGGACATGACAATCCAGGGCAACAGCATTCTCGCCGAATACGGCGTCACCGTGTTCGAAGTGATGAGCCGTCTCGCCATCGAGCACGGTTCGATCAATCTCGGCCAGGGCTTTCCCGATGACAACGGACCCGCCGATGTCCGCGCCGTTGCGGCCGAAGCGCTGGAGGATCGGCCGAACCAGTACCCGCCGATGATGGGCGTGCCGGAACTGCGGCAGGCGCTGGCGGCGCATGGCAAGCGCTTCTACGACCTCGACGTCGACTGGCAGACGGAAACCATCGTGACTTCGGGCGCGACGGAGTCGCTGGCGGCGTGTTTCCTGGGGCTGATCGAGCCGGGCGACGAGGTCGTCTGTTTCGAGCCTCTTTACGACAGCTACCTGCCGATGATCCGCCGCGCCGGCGGTATCCCGAAGCTCGTCCGTCTCTCGCCGCCCGACTGGAGGGTTCCGGAAGAGGCGCTGCGTTCGGCCTTCGGACCGAAGACCAAGCTGGTCCTGCTCAACAACCCGCTAAACCCGGCCGGCAAGCGTTTCAGCCGCGAGGAGCTGCAGCTGCTCGCCGATCTGGTGATCGAGCATGACGTGGTCGCCATCTGCGACGAGGTCTACGAGCATATCGTCTTCGACGACAGGGACCACATCCCGCTGATTTCCCTGCCGGGAATGCGTGACCGCGCCATCAAGATCGGCTCCGCAGGCAAGACCTTCTCGCTGACCGGCTGGAAGGTTGGCTACATGACCGGGGATGCGGAACTGCTGCAGCGCGTCGCCAAGGCGCACCAGTTCCTGACCTTCACCACGGCGCCCAACCTGCAGCGGGCCGTCGCCTTCGGCCTGATGAAGGACGACTTCTACTTCGGAACGCTCTCCTCGGGGATGCAGTCGAAGCGCGACCGGATCCGCGACGGGCTGATCGAGGCGGGCTTCGAGCCGGCCGTCTGCGAGGGGACCTATTTCCTGAACGCCGATATCCGCCCGTTGGGTTTCAACGGCAACGACGTCGACTTCTGCCGCCATATCACACTGGAGGCGGGCGTCACGGCTGTGCCCGTCAGCGCCTTCTATGCCTCCGCCGACGCGCCGTCGAATTTCGTACGCTTCTGCTTTTCCAAACAGGATGAACTGCTGGATGAGGCGGTGGCCAAGCTGAAGGCCTATTTCGCCCGCGGCTGAACCGGCTTCCGCATGCGGATGCTTGTCGGCCGGTCATAGCCTTCATGCGCGTCCTCGCCGGTTTTCACGAACCCGAGGCGGCGGAAGGTCTCATGGTTCTCCACCAGTTCGACGCGGGTCTGCAGTTCAAGGAAGGGCAGACCGCGATCCCGCGCCAGATCCTCGGCATGCGTCATCAGGGCGCGGGCAATGCCGGCACCGCGGGCGCTGTCCGAGACGGCGACCTTGCCGACATAGAGGCAGTCCGCCCGCGCGTCGCAGAAGGCGCAGCCGACGAGGTCCTCGCCACGCCAGGCGAGCAATGCGGTCTCGACTTCCGACTTGGCGATCAGGCCGGAAAGGGTCAGGCGGTTCATCGAGGAGGGTGGGTCGATGCGCCCCTGCATGTAGGCGAAGGACGTCATCAGAAGGCCGTGGACCTCCGGCCAGCGGTCGAAGCCGGACGGCGCCTTGCGGATCTCGATACGGGCAGTGTCTTGTGCGGGGCGCGGGACGGCTTTCAATCACGTACCTCTGATTTGCTGCGGTGTTCTGTCGATTGATTGTGGCGTCGGCGCTGACTATCACAAGCCGCATGAAACCGGTTCAGATCGTTGGGATACTCATCCTCGTCGCTGCCGCCGTGATTGGCGCGGGGACCATCATGCTCACCATGTCGACCGAGGAGCCGAAGGTGTCTGGCGCGATCGGCGTCAGCAGCGCCGTGCCGGTCGGCGGCCCGTTCGAGATGAGCGACCACACCGGTGCGACGGTGACGGAAGAGCTGTTGAAGGACCGCTACACGCTGATCTATTTCGGCTACACCTTCTGCCCCGACGTCTGCCCGACGGAACTGCAGGACATGGCGGTTGCGCTGGATCTGGCGGGACAGGCGGGCGAGAAGGTGACGCCGGTCTTCGTGACCGTCGATCCGGAGCGCGACGGTCAGGAGCAGATCGCGGCTTATGTCGAGGCTTTCCATCCCAGGATGATCGGGCTCAGGGGCGATGAAGGTCAGACTTCCCGCATCGCCAAGGCGTACCGCGTCTTCTACCAGCCGGTGAACAGGGACGACGAGTATTACCTGATGGACCACTCCAACTTCATCTACCTGATGGGACCCGACGGCAAGAACGTCGCGATCTTCAATGGCGAAGTTGCCCCGGACGTGATGGCGCAGGGGATCCGCGAAGCGGTCGGCGGATAGGACCGGTCAGGACAGCCAGCGCTTGCGCCGGCGATAGTGCTTGACGTCCCGGTAGGAGCGCTTGTCGCCGCCTTCGCCGAGACCGAGATAGAACTCCCGGATATCAGAGTTGTTGGCGAGCTGCTGGGCCGGGCCTTCCATCACGATCGAGCCGTTTTCCATGACATAGCCATGGTCGGCGATGGACAGCGCCAGATTGGCGTTCTGCTCCACCAGCAGGATGGTCACGCCGGCTTCCTCGCGCATGCGCTGGATGATGCCGAAGATCTCCTCGATGATCAGCGGCGCCAGACCGAGCGACGGCTCGTCGAGCATGATCACCTTCGGGTCCGACATCAGCGCGCGGCCGATGGCGAGCATCTGCTGCTCGCCGCCCGACAGGTAGCCGGCCTCGCCGGAGCGGCGTTCCTTCAGACGCGGGAAGAAGGTGTAGACCTGATCGATCTTCTCCCGGACGAGGGACGTGCTGGGAACGATATGCGCCCCGGCCATCAGATTGTCCTCGACCGAGAGGTGGGTGAAGATCCGGCGCCCTTCGAAGACCTGGACGATGCCCTTCTGCACGGTCTCGTGCGGGGCCAGCCTGTCGATGCGCTCGCCCTCGAACTCGATGGAGCCTCGGGTGACGTTGCCCCGTTCGGGCTTCAGCAGGCCGGAGATCGATTTCAGCGTGGTGGTCTTGCCGGCGCCGTTGGCGCCCAGGATCGTCGTGATCGATCCCTGTTTCACGTCGATCGAGATGCCCTTCAGCACCAGGATCACGTTGTCATAGACGACTTCGATGTTGTTGATGGCGAGCATGACCGACCTTCTTGGAAAATTTTCTAAGACCGGGCCGGTCACTCTGGACCGGCCCGGAAATACGCGATGACGACGCTTACTGCGCCTTCATCTTCGCGGCTTCTTCCTCGATCATCTCGAAGACGACCTCGCGATAGCCCTTGAACCAGTCGGTCTTCGGCGCGAAACCGTCCTTGGTGACCGTGAAGATGCGGACCCAGCCGCCGCCCTCATGGTCGCCGCCGGCCAGGTTCAGCGGGGGTACAAGGCCGCCCAGCGAGAAGTCCTTGATGGCGCGCATGCCGTCACGAACCTGGGTGCCGGTGATGTCGGCGTTGCCGCCGTTTGCTTCCACGGCATTGCGGATGGCCTCGACATGCAGAGCGCTGATCAGCAGGCCGCGATTGTAGAACACGGTCGACGAGAAGGTCGACGGCGGCTCGCCGCCCTCGGCCTTGTACATCGCCTCGATCTCGCGGCGGATGGGGAAGTCGTCGCCGACACCCGCGAACTGGATGCCATTGTAACCGACGTTTTCTGCATAGCCGCCACCGGCCTCGATGTCCGCCTCGGAGCCGCCCCAGACGAAGGACACGACCTTCTCCAGCGGATAGCCCGAGCGGCGCAGGGCCTGCAACTGAACGGCGGCGCGCGGCCGAACAGGTGGCTGATCACGAAGTCCGCACGGAAACGGCGGGCGATGTCACGGGCCTGGTTGTCCATCTCGATGCCGGGGGCCGGAACCGGGAACTCCTGCAACTGGTAGCCTTCGATCTCGGCCAGCTTGCGGATGACGGGCAGACCTTCACGGCCCGCCGGGTTGTCATAGAACAGGTAGGCGATCTTCTTGCCCTTCAGGTCACCGCCCAGTTCGTCCTTGGCGAACTGAACCGCCGCGCCGGCCTGCGACCAGTAGCTCGCCGCCGACGGGAACAGATAGGGGAAGCTCTCGCCGTCAGCCGAAGCTGCCGTGCCGAAGCCCGGCGACGTGCCCGGTGTCATGTCCTTCTGCAGGTCCGCGGTCAGCGCCTGGGTGATGGGCGTGCCGTAGAGGCCGACGAGGACCGCGCCTTCGGACTTGAAGCGCTGATAGCCTTCGACAGCCGGCGGGACCTTGTACTGATTGTCGATCTCGATCAGCCGGATGGTGTGGCCGTTGATGCCACCCTTGGAGTTGATCAGCTTGACATAGTCCTGGGCGCCGTCGCCGACCGGGTTGCCGACATTGGCGGTGGGGCCGGTGCGGTCGGTCATCTGACCGATCACGATCTCGCCGGCCTGGGCAGCGGAGAACGCCGCTACGGCACCGGCGATGACACCGGCAGCCGTCAGGGTCTTGAAGAGACGTTTCATGTGGTTCTACCTCCCTTTGGTATTTCCGCCTGTCTCTCTTGCGGCGGATGTAACCGAGCCTAGTACGAGAACGGCCAGACCCGGAAATAGTTGCGGATATTGAGCCAGAGACGGTTGAGTCCGTCCGGCTCCACGACCAGGAAGAACATGATCAGGCCGCCGAAGAGGACGAGCCTGAGATGCGACTTCAGGGCCGAGAGCACGCCCTGATCGTCGATCAGAAGCGGTCCAACAGATGACATGAACAGGTCGATGACGATCGGCAGCAGCGTCACGAAAGCCGCGCCGAAGATGGCGCCGAGCACCGAACCCATGCCGCCGATGATGACCATGGCCAGATAGTCGATGGAAATCAGCAGCGGGAAGAACTCGTTGTTCGCCACACCGGAGTAGTAGGTGTAGAGCACGCCCGCCACGCCCGCATAGAAGGACGAGATGGCGAATGCCGTCAGCTTGTAGCGCCGCACGTTGATGCCGATGATCTCGGCCGCGATGTCCTGGTCGCGGATGGCCACGAAGGCACGTCCGACCCGGCTTCTCGCGATGTTCAGGGACGCGACGATCGCGATCGTCACCACCACCAGAATGAACATGTAGAGTTCGACCTGCGTATCCAGCTGTTCACCGAACACGGTAGGCCGAGGCACCTGAATGGAAGCTGACGCGCCGCCCGAGATCGCAGGCGTGTGAATGATGAACCAGTCGATGATGAACTGGGCGGCGAGGGTGGAGATCGCCAGGTAGAGGCCCTTGATGCGCACCGAAGGGAACCCGACGATGATGCCGATCATCGCCGCCATCAGGCCGCCCGCGGGCAACGTGATGTAGAACGGCAGGTCCAGCCGCGTCGCCAGATTGGCGGCGGTGTAGGCGCCGATCGACATGAAGGCCGCGTGACCGATCGAGATCTGACCGGTCAGCCCCAGCAGGATGTTGAGCCCCAGCGCACCGACGATGGCGATGCCGACCAGGTTCAGCATCGTCACGTAATAATCCTGCACGAACAGCGGCACGATCACGAAGAAGATGATCGCGATCGCTGCCACCGTCAGCCGGGCGATCGGCAGCGGGTAGAGCGCGAAGTCGGCGGCGTATGTGCTCTTGTAGTAGCCGCTCTCTCGATGAAACATCGGCTCAGACCCTCTCGATGATGACCTTGCCGTACAGGCCGTACGGACGGAAGAACAGGACGATGATCATCAGCAGGTAGGGCAGGAAGTCCTTGGTGCCGCCGCCCTCGAACGGGAAGAACTCCCGGAACCAGGGCTGGGTCATGGCCGGATCGATATAGGTGCCGCCCCAGGCTTCGATGACGCCGACGATGATGCCGCCGACGATGCAGCCCTTGATCAATTCAAGGCCGCCCAGGATCACCACCGGGAACACCTTCAGGCCGACCACGGCCAGCGTGTTGTCGACGCCGATGGCGCTGCCCCAGAGCAGACCGCCCAGCACGGCCACGACGCCGGCCATGGACCATGCGAGCACGAAGTAGCGCTCCACATTGATACCCATCGCCATCGAGACCTGATGGTTGTCGGCCACCGCCCTCAGCGCCACGCCCTTGCGCGACTTGACGAAGAACCAGGCGAAGCCGGAGAAGAAGATGATCGCGACTGCTGCCCCGACCACGTTGACCGGGGTCAGGTAGATCTCGCCGATGATGATCGGATCGTTCGGGATGCCGATATCCAGCGCCCGCGTCGCCGATCCGAAGATCATCGGGAACAGGCCCTCCAGGAAGGCGGCAAGACCGATGGTGGCCATGATGATGGCGACGACCGGCCAGGCCGATCATGGGCCTGAGCACGACGCGCTCCAGCGCGACGTTGAAGACGATCATGAACGCCAGGGCGATGAAGAACCCGATGAAGATCGGCACGCCGTAGTCGCCGGCGAGCGCCGCGACCATCATGCCGGAGATCATCACAAACTGGCCCTGGGCGAAGTTGATCGCGTCGGTCGACTTGTAGATGAGCACGAAGCCCAGCGCGACGAGGGCGTACATCAGCCCGATCAACGCGCCGTTGATCGTGGATTCCAGAAAATACCAGACGGCAAACATGTCCACGGTAAACGTTCCTCCCCTAGGCCGCTTCCTGAATGGTCAGGTGCGCTTCCATCGTGGCCTTGCGGCCATCTTCGTATGTGACTTCTGTCTCCAGATCGACTTCGCTGGCGCCGCCGTAGAAGGCTTCGATCACCGGGGCATAGTGCTCGGCGATGTAGCCGCGCCGCAGCTTCCGCGTCCGCGTCACCTCGGCGTCGTCGGCGTCCAGGTCCTTGGCCAGCAGCAGGAAACGCTTGATGCGGCTGACTTCGGGCAAAGACGGGTTGATGCGATTGATCTCTTCGCGGATCAGATCGCGGACTTCCTGCTTCTGGGACAGATCCATGTAGTTCGAATAGGCGATGCCCTGCTTCTCCGCCCAGTTGCCGACCGTGTTGTAGTCGATCGCGATCATGGCACAGACGAAGGGCTTCTCGTGGCCGAAGGACACGGCTTCCGAGATGTAGGGGCTGAACTTCAGCTTGTTCTCGACGAACTGGGGCGCGAAGGGCGAGCCGTCGACAAGTTTGCCGACATCCTTGGCGCGGTCGATGATGATGAGTTCGCCCGAGCTCTCGACGATGCCCGCGTCGCCGGTGCGCAGCCAGCCTTCCGCATCCTTGGCTTCCTCGGTCGCCTGGTCGTTCTTGTAGTAGCCGACGAAGACGGCCGGGCTGCGGACGAGAACCTCGCCATTGTCGGCGATCTTCACCTCGATGCCGGAGCAGGGGCGTCCGACATTGTCCGGCGACGCCTCGTTGTCCTTCTGCAGGGAAACGGTGCCGCAGGCCTCCGTCGAGCCGTAGAGCTGCTTCAGGTTGATGCCGAATGCGCGGAAGAAGCGGAAGGTGTCCGGCCCGAGCGGCGCGCCGCCGACATAGCACCAGCGGGCGCGCCGGAAACCGTACTGGTCGCGGACAGGGCCGTAGACCAGAACCTCGCCCAGCGCCTTCTTGAACTTCAGCCCGAATGGAACCGGCTTCTTCTCGGCCCTCAGGTTCTCGATCTCGACCGCCGCATCCTTGAAGGTGTTGAAGATCCACTTTTTCAGGGGCGGGGCGTCGTTCGCCTTCACCTGGATTTCGGACAGGATCATCTCGAAGTTGCGGGGCGCGGCCACCAGCCCGGTCGCGCCGAGTTCCCGCCCGTCGCGACGGAAGGTTTCCGGCTGCTCCGGACAGTTGGTGGCGCAACCCGCGGCGATGCTCACCGTCGTGGAATAGAGCGCCTCGCCGACCCAGGCCAGCGGCAGGTAGGAGAACAGGTCGTCGGTCTCCCGGACCAACTCATTGTCCAGGAAGATGTTGGCTGCGCTCACCAGATTGCGGTGCGACAGCATCACGCCCTTCGGATTGCCGGTCGTGCCCGAGGTGTAGCACATGAAGGCGATATCGTCGGGCGTCACGGCGTTGGCAGCCGCCTCGAAGGCGGACTGGTCCTGCCCCCGGCCTTCCTCCTGGATTTCCTCGAAGCCGCGGATCGAAGGGTCCCCGTTGCCCGCAAGGCCGCGCGGGTCGTCATAGACGATCAGGTCGACCGTCGGCAGATCGCCGCGGATCGCCAGGATCTTGTCGACCTGTTCCTGGTCCTCGCAGACGATGACCTTCACTTCCGCATTGTTGAGCACGAACTTCAGCTCGTTGGCGATCGCGTCGGCGTAGACCGGGACGGCCGTGCCGCCGAGCGAGATCGCCGCCATTTCTGCCCAGTAAAGCCGCGGCAGGTTGGTGCCGGCGACGCAGAGCTTGTCGCCGGGACCGAAGCCGTGCGCCTTCAACCCGAGCGCGAATTCGCGAACGTTCTGCAGATAGTCCGACCAGGTGTAGGTCTGCCAGATGCCGAGATTCTTCTCGCGGATCGCCGGCTTCTCACTACGGCTCTTGCCATTGTTCAGCAGCAGCTTGGGCAGGGTGTCCAGTTCAGCCATTCCTCGCCGACCTCCCTTAGTCCGACGTGCCGAGATAGGCCTGGATCACGGCCGGATCGGCCTGAACCTGGGCCGGCGTGCCCTCGGCGATCTTCTCGCCCTGGTCCAGCACGGCGACGTGGTCGGAGATGTCCATGACAACGCCCATGTCGTGCTCGATCAGGATGATCGTTGTGCCCAGCTCCTCGTTCACGTCGAGGACATAACGGGCCATGTCTTCTTTCTCTTCCTGGTTCATGCCCGCCATCGGCTCGTCGAGCAGCAGCAGTTCAGGTTCGAGCGCAAGCGCCCGGCCCAGCTCGACCCGCTTCTGGAAACCGTAGGCCAGCGCGCCCGTCGACTGCTTGCGCAGATCGTTCAGCTTCAGAAAGTCGATGATCTCCTCGCAGCGGACGCGATGCCGGATCTCTTCCTTCTGCGCCGGTCCCCAGTAGAGGAAGGAAGACAGCACGCCCGCCTTCATCCGGACATGCCGGCCGAGCATCAGGTTCTCCAGCACATTCAGCCCCCTGAAGAGGGCGATGTTCTGGAACGTCCGGGCGATACCGATTTCGGCGCGCTCGTTCGGGCGCAGGTCGTTGATGCGCCGTCCCTGATAGGTGATGCTTCCGGTGTCGGGGGTGTAGAAGCCGCTGATCATGTTGACCAGCGACGTCTTGCCCGCGCCGTTCGGTCCGATGATCGAGAAGATCGAGCCCTTCGGCACATCGATCGACACGTCCGCGACGGCGCGCACGCCGCCGAAGTATTTGGACACGCCCTCGACCTCTAGAATGACGTCACGTGACGCCGATGCCTCTTGCACGGCAGCCATCGTCCTCCCCATTGCGATGTTCATTCTTGTCGTTGGAGCAGAGACTACCAGCGGGTAGAGACAGAATCCAAGCGGCTAAATGTTAATATGTCGCAGATGCTTGCGGGGCGCTCAGACGAGGCGGCTTTCCGGCAGGAGCAGCGTGGCCGTCGTGCCTTCGCCGATAGCGCTCTCCAGTACCACACGCCCGCCATGCAGTTCGGCGAGCGATCGGGAGAGGGGCAAACCGAGGCCCGTGCCCTCGAATCGGCGGGACAGACCGGTATGCCCCTGGGCGAAGGCGCTGAACATCTCCTCGATCATGCCGGGTGGCATGCCGATGCCGTTGTCGGCAATCGAGATGGCGAGGAAACCATCCCGGCGTCTGCAGGCGATACGTATCTCGCCATTCTCGCCGGTGAACTTCACCGCGTTGGACAGCAGGTTGAGCAGGATCTGCTTGACCAGCCGCTCGTCGGCGAAGAGCGCCTGCGAGGGATCTTCCGGGTATTCGACGTCGAGCCGGATCCGCTTGCCGATGGCGCGGTCGCGGACAAGCCGGATGGTTGCGTCGATCGCCTGCCGGATCTCGAACTCCGCCTCCGCGATGTCGAACTGGCCGGCCTCCGCCTTCGACAGATCGAGAATGTCGTTGATGACGGATAGCAGGTGCCGCCCGCTTTCGAAGATGTCGGCGACATAGTCCCGGTATCGCGGGTCGCCCATAGGTCCGAACATCTCGGTCTGCAGGATCTCGGCGAATCCGATGATGGCGTTCAGGGGCGTGCGGAGCTCGTGGCTCATGTTCGCCAGGAACTCGGATTTGGAGCGGTTGGCGATTTCCGCGTCTTCCTTGGCCCGGCGCAGCGCCTGTTCGGCGGCGTGCCGGGCGGTGACGTCGCGGACAAGCAGCTGGGCGGCAGGCGCCCCGTCGAACTCGATGATGGAGGTCTCGGTCTCCATCTCGAACGGATCGCCGTTCATCCGGACGGCACGGTAGATCCTCGATCCGCGATGGCTGCCGATCCCTTCGGCCATCATCTCCCGGACCTGAGCGTCGATCTTCTGCAGGTCGTCCGGATGGACCAGATGCGTCGGCCGCGCGCCCATCAGAGCCGCAAGGGACGGTGCGCCGAACGTGATCACGCTCTGGTCGTTGGCGTAGAGCACCCGGTTGTTGCGGTGGACCAGAATGGCGTCGGGACTGTTCTCGACCAGCAGCCGGTAGCGTCGTTCGCGTTCCTCCAGCTTTTCCATCACGCGATGCAGTTCGGTGATGTCGGCAAGGGTCACGATCGCGCCGCCGCCGGGCAGGGGCAGGTTCTCGATGTCCAGCACGGTGCCGTTCGGACGCCGGCGTTCATAGCGGAGCGGCTGCAGCGTCTTCATCAGCGCAATCTTGTCGAGAATGCGCTGCTGCTCTGCAGGCGGCCCGAAGTCGTTGCGGTCGGCGTTGTAGCCGACAATGTCGTCATAGGCGACGCCCTCGCGGACGAAGCCCTCGGGCATGTCCAGCAATTCGCTGTAACGCCGGTTCGCCATGCGGACCCGGAAGTCGCTGTCCAGAACGCAGATACCCTGCTTCAGGTTGGCGAATATCGACGACATCAGCGTGGTCTGGGCGCGGAGCTCGGCGTCCCGGCGCTTCCGGTCGGTGATGTCCGTGTAGACGCCGATGGTTCCGAAGCCGTCGATCTTGTGTTCGCTGATGGAATACCAGCGGCCGGTGCTCATCAGGGTTTCGCCGTGGTAGCCGCCGGAACGGTGCGCGGCCATGCGTTGCGCGAGCCAGCCCTCCGGTTCTGCCATCGCATCCGGAATCAGACCGGATGCGATCAACCGCTCCATGATCTCCTCGAACCGGTCGCCGACCCGCATCATCGTCCGGCCGGGATCGAAGAAGTCGAAATAGCGGTCGTTCGCCATGACGCAGCGGTCTTCGGTGTCATAGACCGCGAAGCCTTCATTGGCGGAACGGAGCGTCAGCTCGAGCTGGGACTGGGTGGCCCGCGCCCGTTCCCTGATCTCGACCTGTTCGGTGATGTCGATCCCGGTGCCGCGGTAGCCGATGAAGGTGTCGCCTTCATAGACCGGTCGCCCGCTGATCCTGAACCAGCGGCTGCCGATGGGCGTCGGGCCCTGGTAGACGTAGTTGTCGAACGGCCGCCGGGCTTCCAGATCCGCCAGATGCTGTTTCACATAGTCGGCGTCGGGGGTGGCGCTCATCTCGTCCCGGCGCCGGCCGCGATAACGTTCCGGATGGATTCCGGTGAGTTCGGTCAGCTTCTCCGAGATGAAGGTGAAACGTTGCTCGGCGTCGGTTTCCCAGAACCATTCATCGGCGATGGCCAGGAAATCGCGCAGGCGCTCGGACGTGAGATCTCGCGAGGACGGCGGACCGTCCCCCTGCCAGTTCTCCGACTTGTACGGCTGCGAAACCAATGCCGTCTCCTGCAGCACGTCGCGCCGGAGCCGAAATTGCCCGGACGCACCCTCAGGTAGCTAGACGTGCGTTTTCCTAAACCGATGTTAACGCGCCCGGCGTTCGGCGAGTACCAGATCCTCTATCCGGACCCGCCAGAGAATGAGCGCAAAGTTCAGGACAGAGAATACGACTGCAATCTCCCAGAGCCCGGCCATCAACGGTACCACGGCAATTTCCCCCATGACGACCAGATAGTTCGGATGCCGGTAGAGGCGGTAGGGGCCTCGGCGGACGAGGGGGGCGCCGGGCACGGTCACGATCCGCGTGGTCCAGAACCGGCCCAGGGACGCGATCACCCAGACCCGCAGCAGCTGCAGCACGGCGAACGCGCCGAGCAGCCAGAGGTCGATGTCCCCCTCCGCCGGCACGGTGACGGCCATTGCGACGATCCAGGTTGTGTGCAGCACGACGAAGAACGGGTAGTGGCTGGCCCCGTGTTCCTCGGCGCCTTCGGCCAGCAGCCGGCGTGTGTTGCGGTTCGCGAGCCAGAGTTCGGCCAGCCGCTGGACGATCAGGAAGGCCAGGACCCCGTAGAACGCTGTCATGTCAGATCCATGCTGAGGAAACCTGCGGTAAATCCGGGGCCGAGCGACGACAGCAGCGCCCGTCCGGTCAGGCCATCCCGGATGGCGGCCTCCAGCACGAACATCACCGTCGCGGCCGACATGTTGCCGAAACTGCGAAGCGTCTCACGGGAATGGCGCATCTCCCCGTCATCCAGATCGAAGATTTCCTCAAGCGCATCCAGTACCTTGGCGCCGCCCGGATGGCAGAGGAAATGCCGGTGTTCGGCCAGAGTCAGCTCTTCTTCTGCGAGATATCCATCCAGCGCTTCGCGCATCTTCGTGCGGACGTGGTGGGGGATGTCGCGGGAAAACACGACGGCGAGGCCGTCATCGGTCACGTCCCAGCCCATCACGTCCAGCGTTCCGGGCCATGTGTGCTCTCCCGATGCGACGATCGCGCCGTCGCCCTCGATGCCGGTGCCGACCAGGGCCGCTGCGGCGCCATCGCCGAACAGGGCGGTCGCGATCACGTTGCTCTTGGAGAAATCGCGGCTGCGGAAGGTGAGACCGCAGAGTTCCACGACCAGAAAGAGATAGAGACTGCCGGGCCGGCTGGCGGCCATCTGCGCCGCCCTCGCGAGGCCCAGGACACCGCCGGCGCAGCCAAGGCCGAAAACAGGCAGGCGCTGCACGCTGCGGCGGAAACTCATCCGCTCCATCAGCAGGGCGTCGAGACTGGGCGTGGCGATACCCGAGCTGGAGACGGTGACGATGCCGTCAATCTCGTCGATCGAGCGTCCGCATTTGTTGAGCGCGGAAAGTGCCGCCTGTTCAAGTAGTTCGACAGCATTCTTGAGATAGAGCTCATTCCGGGCGCCGAACCCGTGCTGTTCCTGATACCAGGTGATCGGCACGCAGGAGTATCGCGTCTCGATCTCTGCATTCTCGTAGACGGGCCGCAGGCGACCGAAGCTCGGCAGGGAGTCGCCGAACAGCTCACCGGCCCGTTCGGCCACCTCCTTCTGGTGCAGGACGTGCGGCGGGTTGGCGACAGACAGGCCGGCGATCCGGGCGAGCGGCTCTCGTTTTCTCATGGGCGGCCGGCTTCCTCAACTCGTACTGCCGGGTAGTCCGGCCCGACGTTCAACACCGCGCAGACGCCCGCTATTCGAACGAATCGGCGTGAGGGGACTTTTCGGCGCATTGCCCCCCAACCATATGGTATGCGACACAAGCTACAAGCCTGCGATACGTTGCCCGTTGCCGGACCCCGCCTGCCGCCGGCCAGGGAGGCGGACAGACAGCGGAGATCACGCGCCATATGAGTAACAAGTCCCGGCCGGATAAGGTGCTGCGGCGGCGCTCGCCGTTCCAGTCACGGCTGCGAAACTATTTCCTGACAGGCGTCATCGTGACGGCGCCGATCGCGATCACCATCTACTTGACCTGGTCGTTCATCGAGTGGGTGGACGAGGTGGTCATCCCTCTGGTGCCGCTGGCCTACCGGCCGGAGTCCCTGCTGCCATTCTCGGTGCCGGGTCTGGGTGTGGTCGTCGCCGTCATCGGCCTGACCCTGATCGGTGCGCTGACCGCAAATCTGCTGGGCCGGACCATCGTCCGCGCCGGTGAGCGGCTGGTCGATCAGATGCCGGTGATCCGCGGCATCTACAACGTCTTCAAGCAGATCTTCGAGACCCTGCTGAAGGACACCTCGGACTCCTTCAAATACGCCGCGCTTGTCGAATATCCGCGCCGCGATCTCTACACCATCGGCTTCGTCGCCGGGGATACCCGCGGCGAGGTGGTGCGCCAGACGGGCAAGAACCTGGTCAGTGTCTATGTGCCCACGACGCCCAACCCCTCGTCGGGCTTCATCCTGTTCATCCCGCGTGAGGACGTCCTGATCCTCGACATGACCGTCGAGCAGGCGATGAAGTATGTCGTCTCGGTTGGCGTCGTCGTGCCGCCGGATACCAAGGTGACGCCGCTCAACGAGATCGAGAAACAGTTCGAGCAGGACGCCGAGACCCGCCGCCGCTCAGCCTGAGCGCAGATAGCGGATCGCGGAGTCTCTTTCGAACAGGTAGAGCAGGACCCGCAGGGCCGCGCCGCGCGCGCCCTTCAGTTCCGGATCGGTCTCCAGGATCAGGCGGGCATCGTCGGCCAGCGGCATCGAGCAGTTCCTGATCCCGTTCCAGCACCGCCAGCCGCATGGTCGGCAATCCGCTCTGGCGTGTGCCGAGGATTTCGCCTGCGCCGCGCAGCCTGAAATCCTCCTCGGCGATACGGAATCCGTCATCGGTCTCGCGCAGGGTCTTCAGCCGCCGCCGCGCGGTTTCGCCCAGTGGCGGGCGGTAGAGCAGCAGACAGACGCTCTTGCCGGAGCCCGGCCGACCCGTCCGCGGAGCTGATGCAATTGCGCCAGGCCGAAACTCTGGGCTTCCTCGATGACAATGATGGTGGCTTCGGGCACGTCGACGCCGACCTCGACGACCGTCGTGGCGACCAGCACAGATGTCGTCCCGTCGGCGAACGACTGGAGCGCCGCGTCCTTTTCCGCAGGCTTCAGGCGCCCGTGCACCAGACCGACCCGCTCGCCGAAATGCGCCTTCAGTTCCCTGTGACGCGCCTCGACCGCTGTCATCGGGTTCTCTTCGGTTTCCTCGACCAGCGGGCAGATCCAGTAGGCGCGTTCGCCCCTGTCCAGCGCCGCCTGCAGCCGGTCGACGATGTCGGGAATGCGGTCTGCGGGCAGAACTCTTGTGTCCACCGGCTGGCGGCCGGGTGGCCGCTCGTCGATCTGGCTGGCGTCCATGTCGCCATAGGCCGTCAACGCCAGCGTTCGGGGGATCGGCGTCGCGGTCATCACCAGAATGTCCGGTGGGCGCGCCGACTTGGCCGCAAGCATCAGCCGCTGATGCACGCCGAAGCGGTGCTGTTCGTCGATAATGGCAAGGCCGAGATCGCGAAAATCCACGCCTTCCTGAAACAGCGCGTGGGTGCCGACCAGGAGATCGATCCGGCCCTCGATCAGGTCAGAAAGAATGACTTGCCGGTCCGCGCCCTTGTCACGGCCTGTGAGACAGGCGACCTGCAGACCGGACCCTTCGGCCATGTCGGTGAGGGACCGTGCATGTTGCCGGGCCAGCACCTCGGTCGGGGCCATCAGGGCGATCTGCAGGCCAGCCTCGGTCGCGGCGGCGGCGGCGAGCAGCGCAACGACGGTCTTGCCGCTGCCGACATCGCCCTGGACCAGACGGAGCATCCGGTGCGGCGAGGCCATGTCGGCCAGAACCTCGCTCAGCGTGCGCTGCTGCGCGCTGGTCAGGCTGAAGGGCAGGGCGTCCGTGATCCGCGACGCGATGCGGCCATTGCCGGTGACGGAACGGCCGCCCTGGCGCTTCATGCTGCGCCGGACCAGCATCAGGGCGAGCTGGTTTGCCAGTAGTTCGTCATAGGCAAGCCGCTGCCGTGCCGCCCGGTCTTCCGCCGAACCGTCCGCTCCGGTCCTGTGCGCCGTCCGGACCGCGTCGAGCCAGCCGGGAAAGCCCCGGCGCTCAAGCCAGGCTCGATCCTGCCACTCGGGCAGTTCCGGGGCCTGGGCCAGCGCGCGCTCGACCGCCTGGGTCAGGGTCTTGCCGGCCAGTCCGGCCGTCAACGGATAGACCGGTTCGCTGGAGGGTATGGTCTCGCCGGCCGCGGGATCGGCGACGTGGTCCGGATGCGGCATCTGCAACTGCTCGCCATAGCGTTCCAGCTTGCCGGAGATCAGGCGCCGCGCACCCTGCGGGTAGGTCTTCTGCAGCCAGTCCTTGCGAGGATGAAAGAAGATCAGAGCTGCGCTGGCCGTGCCATCGGTGACAATGACGCGGTAGGGCTGGCGTCCGCGACCGGCCCGATGTTCGACGATCTCCACCTCGATGGTGACAACCCGTCCGGGCTCGGCGTCTTCCAGCGCGGGCCGGTAGCTGCGGTCGATCCGGCCTGTCGGCAGCAGCCAGATCAGGTCCAGCGTTCGTGTGACGCCAAGCCGCTCCATCAGCGCCGCCACGCGCGGTCCGACACCGCGCAGGCCGGTGACCGGCTGGAACAGGGGAAAGAGAACCTCGGGACGCATCGGGCATTTATGGTCCCGCCGCGCGCGACGTGGCAAGCCGCCCCCTGACATCGCGGCCCGCGCGCGTTATATCTGCGCGCCTGACCCAGGAACAGGCGAAACCGATGTCCGACAATTCCGAAGCGCTGGAAGTCCGGCGCCGCAAGCTGATGTACCGCTCGAACTACACCGGCACCAAGGAAAGCGACATCATCCTGTCCCGCTTTGCCGAGCGGAACCTGCCGACGTTCAGCGAGCGCCAGATGGATCTCTATGAGCAGATTCTGGGCGCCGGCGACCCGGAGATCGTGAAGTGGGTGGTGCAGCGCAAGCCCGTGCCGCCCGAGTTCGACAACGAGGTCTCCCGCATGCTCGTCCACTTCAAGTTCGACCCGACCGGTCAGTGAGCGTCGCAACTGCCGAGAGGACCGGCGCCGCACTGTCGGCGCCCGGGCGTGTCGTTGTCCAGAACGCGCCCGAAGGCGTGGATGCGCGCTTCATCGCGGCCCTGGCCGGCGATCTTGCCGACGGTGTGGTGGTGGTGGCGCGCGACGACCAGCGCCTCGCGGCCCTGCAGGATCTGCTGAAGTTCTTCGCGCCCGACCTGAAGCCGGTGATTCTACCTGCCTGGGATTGCCTGCCCTATGACCGCTCCTCGCCGAACCGGACCATTCTGTCGGAACGCATGCGGGCCCTGGGCGATCTGGCCGAGAACGGCCTGTCGGGGCGGGTAATGCTGACGACGGTGAATGCCGTCACCCAGCGGTTGTTGCCGCGCGAGGAGGTGAGGGGCGGCGGTTTCCGCGCCCGCGTCGGCAAGCGGCTGGATCAGGACGAACTGATCGCGTACCTCGCCAACCAGGGCTACACGCGGACCGGCACGGTGATGGAACCGGGCGAGTTCGCGGTTCGCGGCGGCCTGATCGACATCTACCCGCCCAACGACCGCAATCCGGTGCGCCTGGACCTGTTCGGCAACGAACTCGACGGTCTCCGCCGCTTCGATGCCATGACCCAGCGGACGCTCCGCAAGATCCGGGGCGTGATGCTCTCGCCGGTCAGCGAACTGGTTCTGGAGACCGACCGCTGCAACCGCTTCCGGGCCCGTTACCGGGAGACCTTCGGCAACCGCGCCGAGGCCGACCCGCTCTATGAAAGCGTTTCCGAAGGGCGGCCGTTCCCGGGCATGGAGCACTGGCTGCCCTTGTTCCATCGCGATCTGGAGACGGTCTTCGATTATGCCGGCGATGCCGCGATCGTGCTGGATCATCTGTCGGAAGACGCGGCCGAACAGCGGTTCCAGGCCATCGCCGACTACTACGCCACGCGCAAGGAAGCCGCCCAGGCCAATCAGGGCGGCGCCGGCGCCGCAGGCGCGCCATACCGGCCACTGCCGCCCGAGATGCTCTATCTCACCAAGGCTGAACTGGCCGAAGCGCTGGGCGGGCACCCGGTCGGCGCGCTGACGCCCTTTGCAGTGACGGACAAGCCTGATCCGGGCGTGATCGATCTTGGCGGCCGGCAGGGCAGGGACTTCGCGAAGGAACGGGCCGTGCCCGGCGCCAATGTCTACGAGGCTCTGGTCCGCCACATCGAGGCCGTGATTGGCGAGGACCGGCGTGTCGTCATGGCGAGCTATTCCGACGGCGCGCGCCAGCGCCTGTCCGGCATGCTGCGCGACAGCGGTGTGCCGGCGCTGGCCGATGTCGGCGATTTCGCCGAGGCGCAGGCCCTGCACGACAAGGTCGTCGGGCTGGCCGTGCTGCCGCTGGAGCACGGATTCGAGGATGGCGGCACAGTCGTCATCTCCGAACAGGATGTGCTGGGCGACCGTCTGGTGCGCAAACGGCGGCAACGCCGACGGTCGGACAACTTCATTGCCAACGCCTCGGATCTGCAGCCGGGCGATCTGGTGGTTCATGCCGACCACGGGATTGGCCGATACGAGGGTCTGGAGACCCTGGACATCAACGGCGCGCCGCATGATTGCCTGCTGCTGACCTATGACGGCGGCGACAAGCTGTATCTGCCGGTCGAGAACATCGAACTGTTGAGCCGCTACGGCTCCGGCGACGGCAGCGAGGCCGTGCTCGACCGCCTCGGGGGCAAGGCGTGGCAGTCGAAGAAGGCGCGTCTGAAGCAGCGCCTGAAGGACATGGCGGAAGCGCTGATCAAGGTGGCCGCGGCGCGGGAACTCGCCGAAGGCCAGCGGCTGGAGGCGCCGGCCGGCGCCTATCACGAATTCTGCGACCGCTTTGCCTTCCAGGAGACCGAGGATCAGGCCCGCGCCATCGGCCAGATGGAAGACGATCTGGCCGCCGGCCGTCCGATGGACCGGCTGGTCTGCGGCGATGTCGGCTTCGGCAAGACCGAGGTGGCGCTGCGCGCGGCCTTCATCGCCGCCATGGAAGGCGTGCAGGTCGCAGTGATCGCACCGACGACGCTTCTGGTTCGTCAGCACTACCGGACATTTGTGGAGCGTTTCCGCGATTTCCCGGTCCGCATCGGGCAGTTGTCGCGGCTCGCGACGCCGAAGGATGCCAAGGCGACGAAGGACGGGCTGAAGGATGGCGGCGTCGATATCGTAATCGGCACCCATGCGCTGCTGAGCAAGACCATCGGCTTCCGCCGTCTCGGCCTGCTGATCGTCGATGAGGAGCAGCATTTCGGCGTCAAGCACAAGGAACGACTGAAGGAACTCAAGGACGGGGTCCACGTGCTGACGCTGACCGCAACGCCGATCCCGCGCACACTGCAACTGGCGCTGACCGGCATCCGGGATCTGTCGATCATTGCGACGCCGCCGGTCGATCGGCTGGCCGTCCGCACCTTCGTCATGCCGTTCGACGAGGTCGTGGTCCGCGAGGCGCTGCTGCGCGAGCATTATCGCGGCGGTCAGAGCTTCTTCGTCTGTCCCCGCATCAGCGACCTGCCGACGGTTGAGGAGTTCCTGCGCGATCACGTGCCGGAGGTGAAGTTCGTCGTCGCGCACGGTCAGATGCCGGTGCGGGATCTGGAAGACGCCATGCACGCCTTCGACGAGGGCCGCTACGATGTGCTGGTGTCGACGAACATCGTCGAATCCGGTCTCGACGTGCCCAACGCCAACACCATGATCCTCTATCGCGCGGACATGTTCGGCCTGGCCCAGACCTATCAGCTGCGTGGGCGGATTGGCCGGTCCAAGACCCGTGCCTACGCCTATCTGACCGTGCCCGCGAACAAGAAGCTGACCGACACCGCCGACCGCCGGCTGCGCGTGCTGCAGACCCTTGATCAACTGGGGGCCGGTTTCTCGCTGGCCAGCCACGATCTCGATATCCGGGGCGCCGGCAACCTGCTGGGTGAGGAGCAGTCGGGTCAGATCCGGGAGGTCGGCGTCGAACTCTACCAGTCCATGCTGGAAGAGGCTGTCGCCGAGGCCCGCGGCACAACCGATGCGGCGAACGATCAGAGCTGGTCGCCGAACATCAACCTCGGCGCGCCGGTGCTGATCCCGGAGCATTATGTGCCGGACCTGTCCGCGCGGCTGGATCTGTACCGCCGCCTGGCCCACGTCGCCGACACCGAAGAGATCGAGGGCATCGCCGCCGAGATGATCGACCGGTTCGGGCCGCTGCCGCACGAGGTCGACAGCCTGTTCGAGGTCATGACGATCAAGCGGCTCTGCCGTACAGCGAACATCGCCAAGCTGGATGCCGGGCCGAAGGGGGCAACGCTGCATTTCCGCGAGAACCGGTTCCCCGATCCGGGCGGGCTGGTGCGCTTCATCTCCGGCCAGTCGGGCACGGCGAAGCTGCGCCCCGATCACACCATGGTCTATCTGAGGAACTGGGACGACGTGCCGGCGCGCGTGAAGGGCGTGCGTATGCTGGTCCGGGGACTGGCGAAGATCGTCGAGGAGGCCGGCGCGGCGGCCTGACGCGGTCTCAGAGTGCCGAGGCGTCTTCCGGGGTCACGGCCTCGTTGAGCGCGAGATCGAAGACCTTGTGGAACACCGGCACGTCCTGAGCGCCGGAGACCGCGTATTTCCGGTCGATGATGAAGCACGGCACGCCGTTGATCCCCATCGAGCGGGCCATCGAGTCTTCCTGGCGCACCAGTTCCAGATCGGTATCGTCGTCGAGTTGCTGGCGCACCCTGTCGGCGTCCATGCCGCACTCGCTGGCGATGCGCACGAGCACGTCACGGTCGCCGACATCCTCGCCATCCTCGAAATAGGCCCGGAAGAGCTTCTGCATGACCTCGTTCTGGACGTTGTCGGCCAGGGACCAGCGCACCAGACGGTGCGAGTCGAGTGTGGAAGGCGTGCGCTTGATCCGGTCGAACCGGAAATCGATCCCGATGTCCGCGCCGGCGGTGCGGATATTCTCGTAGATGCGGCTGGCACGTTCGGCGCCACCGAACTTGGCGGAGAGATAGGCGGAACGGCTCATGCCGCCGCGCGGCATCTCCGGATTCAGCTGGAATGGCCGCCAGCCGATCTGGACGTCGAAATCGTTCCGGGTCGCCAGCGCAGCTTCCAGCTTGCGCTTCCCGATGTAGCACCAGGGGCAGATTGTGTCTGAAACGATGTCGATGTTCATGGCATCAGTCTAGTCTTCGCCCTAGAGGTTACAACCTCGAGATGGATAGCAAACGGGGAGATGACAATGACCGATGCGCGGCGGCTGGATGGAAAAGTGGCGCTTGTGACAGGGGCGAGTTCGGGGCTGGGCGCACACTTCGCGCGGGTCCTGGCCGCGTCGGGCGCAGCCGTCGGTATTGCCGCCCGGCGGGTCGAGCGGCTTGAGGCGCTGGTCGACGAAATCACCTCCAACGGAGGGCGGGCGTTCGCGACATCGCTCGATGTGACCGAGACGGGTCAGATCGACGCGGCGGTCGAGGCGGTCGAACAGGCGCTGGGGCCGGTCGACATCCTGGTGAACAATTCCGGCGTCACGGCCCCGAACGCGATCCACCGGATCAGCGAGGACGACTACGACTTCGTGCTCGATACCAATCTGAAGGGCGCGTTCTTCATGGCGCAGGCGGTCGGCAAGCGCCTGATCGAGCGCAAGGCGTCGGGCCGCATCATCAACATTTCCTCGACGCTGGCGCACCGCGTGATCGGGCAACTGTCGATCTATTGCATGTCGAAGGCGGCGCTGGACCAGATGACCACGGCGATGGCGCTGGAATGGGCCAGGTACGACATCAACGTCAACGCGATCTGCCCGGGCTATATCGAGACGGAGATGAACACCGACTACTGGAAGACCGAAGGCGGTCAGGCCTTCCTTCAGCGCTTCCCGCGGCCGCGTGTCGGCGAGCCGAAGGATCTGGATGGCGCGCTCTTGTTGCTGGCGGGCGAGGAGGGCCGTTTCATGAACGGCTCGATCATCAGGGTGGATGACGGCTTCGCCGTCGGCTTCAAGTAGGACGGTTCAGGCCGTCCGGGCCTCGCAGATACGGTCCGGACCGCCGCCATTCTCGAAGGCGGCGATGGTCGCCAGCAGGGTGTGGCGCACGATCGGCTTGGTCAGATAGGCGTCCATGCCGGCGGCGCAGGTCTGGCCCCGCATTCCCGGCACGTCATGGGCTGTCCACGCAACCACCGGCGTCTTGCTCTTCGCGCCTTCCAGCGCGCGGATGGCGCGTGTCGCGGCCAGACCGTCCATTTCCGGCATGGCGATGTCCATAAGGACCACATCGAATTCCTGACCGGTGACGAGTTCAAGCGCCTCGACGCCGCCTTCGGCTTCGGTCACGTCGTGCCCTGCATTTTCCAGCAACACCTTGGCGATGTTCCTGTTGGCCTTGCTGTCATCGACAACCAAGATCCGCATTACGTCCACCTTCTCCGCAAGGCTGGATAGATTCTCAGATTGCCTCGCTGATGGCGAAAAAACGCTACCAATTCCGCCGATTTTCCACTCGCGAGAGGAGAGAGCAAGCAGGATGCCAAAAATCGCCGCTTTCGCTGTCCTAACCCGGGACACCCATCATGTCGCAGAGCGCATTAACGATTTATCAACATGTTGATAAAGTTTCCGAAAAAATTACGAAATATTGAAGCGGTCGCTCAGTTGCAGGGTGTGGATTGGACGCTGGCCCGATACCCGCGACGGTTGAGAAATGCCAGCAGGTTTTCCGCGCCAAGAGCGCTGTTGAGCTTGGACAACTGTTCTGTATCGACCTGGATATAGGTGTTGATGCCGACCACGCGTCCGCACATGTCGACGAGCGGGCCGCCGCTGTAGCCCGACAACACGTCGGCCGTATGCACGATCGACTGGGTCGAGCCGATCTCCTTGATCGAACGGATCTCTCCGCTGTTCTGATGCATGTCGGGCGCTGAGCGCCTGTCACCCAGTATCAGCCGGATGAAGCCCTCATCGGATCCCAGGGCGAGGCCGGGATAGCCCGCGGCGGTCACCCGCATGAGCTTCGAATGCTGCGCCGACAGGCTGAGCGTGCCCGGCGCGACGGCTCGTTCGGTCTTCAGCACCGCGAAATCATCCCCACCGGCCTGACTTGCCTGCGATGCGGCGATGACCCGGGCGCGGACGACGTCGCCGAGCGCATCGCTGGTCAGCAGGGCCGCATCCAGATCGCTGCCCTCGACGACATGGCGGTTGGTGACCACCAGGTCCGGCGCGATGAAGAATCCGGTGCCGTTGGCGACCGGCTGACGGTTCCTGGTGGTCAGCACGAACACGACGGCCTTCTCCAGCAGCGCCGAGAGCTGGGCGGCGTTCCGGCGTTGGGCCGGGCCGGTTGCCGGCGCCGCCGGAGCGGCGGGCAGGGCCGCTGCGGCCGGCGAGGGTTCCGCGGCGCGCCCCGGCTGCCGTTCCGGCTCCATGGGCGGGACATCTGTAACCGCAGCGCCAAGCCTCGCCAGAAGTGTCCGCGCCCGTGCCTTCAGATCTTCGAGGCGGGCCGCGTCGGCCGGTGCGGTGCCCGGCGGGCATTCATAGGCGGCGACGAAGCGGAGTGTCTCCATCGTCTCGTCGCTGACCGCATCGGCCTCGGCATCGAGCCGGGCGACTTCGGCCAGCATCGCCTCGGTCGGCGCACCGGTTTCGGACGACGGAACGTCCCGGACGACGGTTTCCGGCTCGCGTGTCAGCAAGAGGGCGACAGCGATCCCGAGTGCGATCGCGGCCAGCATGGAGACGATCCACCAGGCGGTGAATGCCGGAATGCGGCGGGCAGGTTGATGCAGTGTTGTGTCGCTCATGACTGGTCAGCTTGGGTTCATTCTGCGTTTCTACCACCTTGCAAGCGACGCGGGACACGGTTTGGTTGAAGCCTGAAGTTAGGTTCGCCAAATCTTCACTGCAACAGACCGGCTCCACCGCGCGCGACATAGACAGAAGGCAGCATGATCAGGACGCCTGTAGACAACCTGAACCGCCTTGGCGCCGCCGGCCGCACCGTCGTGCAGTCCCGCGATCAGCTTGCCGCGATCCTGCGCAACAGGATCGGGCCGGAAGCGGCCCGTCTTCTGGCCGTTCCAGAAGAGGCAGAGGGCGATCAGGTCGTCTGGACCGATACGGAAGGCCGCGACCTGCGGCCGGTGGCCGCGCTGCCCGAAGCTGAACAGATCGAGCTCCGCGAGAAATTCGAGGCGCTCCGCGAGAAGGTGGAAAGTCTTGCGGAGCGGATTTCGGGCGAAGGCGATGCCGGGCGGATCGCCGGTCACATGCTTCGCCTGGCCATCATCACACCCGACGGTTTTCATGCCCTGCACGCCGCCGATGGCGCGCCGGTTCTGGTCAACTGGGGCATGGCGATCGAAGGGCAGGCGGTGCCGGAACTCGATCGTCGAACCGAACCGCCGGCTGTGCCGCCTGCTGCAGCTGCCGTGGGCGGTATGGCGCCCGCCGCCACAGCGGCTTCTATCGCCGCCGGGGAGATGGCCCCGGCCGGTGATCCGGAGCGTCCGCGGGGAAGCGGGCTGGGCGTCATCGCCTGGTTTCTGCCGATCCTGCTGCTTCTCGGCCTGGGTTATGCGGTCTGGTTGCTGATGCAGCCGCTGGAACCCGTGGTCGTCGAACGCGAGTTGCCGCCGAAGCCGGTAGAGGATCCGGTGCCCGCGGCGCGCGACCGCCTGGCGGAACTGCGCGAGCAACTCGCCGAAGCCGACAGTCTGCGGGACGGGCTGGGCGGCATCTGCGAACTGCCTCCACGAGAGCCGGTTGCGCCGGAGCCCCAACCCGAGCCGAGGCCCGAAGTCGCCGTCGTTGAACCGCCGCCGCCGGAGCCGCCTGCGCCAGAACCGCCTGCACCGGAACCTCCGGCGGCCGAACCGGAGCCCACGCCGCCACCGCAGGTGACCCCGCGCCGCGATCCGGTCCAGTTGCCGGCCGAGGTGCCGCCGGCCAGCGAACTGCCCCCGCGCGTGGCGCAGTTGCCGTCCACCGTGCAGCCGGAGCCGACGCTCTGCGAGCCGGGCTGGACGCCGACGCAGCGGCCCGAAGTGATGGTCGTGATCGACGGATCGGGATCCATGCAGGAGAGTTTCCCCGGGTCGTCCTCGCGCATCGGCGCGGCGAAGGACTCGGTCGGCCAGGTGGTCCAGAACCTTCACAAGGACATCAAGACGGGCCTGGTCTCCTTCACCGATTGCGGTGCGACCTCGACGCCGAAGAAATACGACTACGCCGAACGCCCGGAATTGCTGTCGCGGGTCCGCGGCGTCGAGCCGACGCGGGGCACTTCTCTGGCGAATTCGATCCGCCGGGCGGGCAATGCGGCCAAATCGGTCGGTCCCTCGACAGTCGTGGTGGTGAGCGACGGCGAGGATACCTGCGGCGGCGACCCCTGCGCCGCGGCCCGCGAGTTGAAGGCGCGGAAGCCGCTGCTGAAGATCAACGTCATCGATCTGAGCGGCGGGCGGTCTTCCGTTCTGCAATGCGTGGCGAATGCAACTGGCGGCCGGGTGTTTACCCCCCGTAACGCCGGCGAGATGAATGTCGAGATGCAGCAGGCGACCGGCCAGCCGGACGCCAGCCGCTGCAACCCGTGAAGGGAGAATGCTGATGGACCGGACCGGACCGGTACTGGCCGAGGAAGAGCTTGACCGCTACCAGCCGCTGGGCGCGTTCGGTCAGCCCGTCTACCAGAGCCACATGCAGCTCAAGGCGGCGCTCGGCCAGCGGCTTGGCGACCGCTACGCCGATTTCTTCGCCATTCCGCGCATCGATTCCCAGGGCAAGCGCGTCAGCTGGATTTCGCCGGTGGAAGGCGAGCCGCGGCGCTGGTCCGACATGCCGGAAGAGGAGCAGGCCTCCCGTGCGCTCGATCTGCAGGTGATGAAATCGGAGTTCGATACCTATCTGGGCGAGCTCCGCGCCTATGAGCAGCAGGGCAAGGACCCGCGCGGCGCACGCGCCTTTGTCGCCGTAATGGAACAGGCGCTGCGTACGCCCAATGACGGTCATCTGCATTTCGTTGGCGATCAGCCTGTATCGACCTTCTGGGGCTTCCGCGAGGAGGAGAACCCGCCTTTCGAGACCCTGACCGCGGCGCCGCGCGTCGCGGCTGCGCCGGCAGCGGCGGCGGCCTCGACCGTTGCGGCGTCGCGCGGATTTTCCTGGTGGTGGCTGCTCATCCCGCTGCTTCTTCTGCTGGCGTTCCTGCTCTGGTGGTTCTGGCCGGAAGACCTGCCGGTGGTGGAGGGTGAAAGCGGCGCGGCGATCGAGGAGCCGGTCGGCGTGACCGAGCCTGAACCGGAACGTCCCCTGGTGGAGGATCCCGACAATCCGGCGGTGATCGAGCGGGACGGCGTGATCATTGACCGCGACGGCGTGGTCGTGCCTGACGGTGCTGTGACTGAATCGCCCGATGGCGCGGTGATCGATGAAACGCCAGTGACGCCGGAAGACGGCGCGTTGACGCCTGACGGAGCGACCGATGGCGATGCGCCGGCCGAACCCGAAGCGCCGGCCGAAGGTGAAACGCCGCCCGAGGATCAGCAGGCTACCGATCCGGAAGCGCCGCAGGGCGAGGAGCCGAACGTGCCGGAACCGCCGTCCCCCGATGAGCAGACGCCGCCCGAGGACCAGCAGAACCCGCAGGATCCGGATAGCCAGCAGGGCCAGGATCAGCCCCAGCCGGACGCCCAGGACCCGGGCGCGCCGCCAGCCATTCCCGATGGTGCGCAGGATGGCGCTGCGGGCTTCATGCAGGGCAACTGGCAGAGCGATGCCGGTCTGGTCGACAGCCAGACCCGCCAGAAGCTGACCCAGGAGTACAATTTCGACGAGAACGGTCAGGGTGAGGCCGTCATCCGCCGATCCGACGGCGTTACCTGCCGGGCGCCGGCGGAGGCGACGGTGCAGGGGGGCAATCTGCAGGTGGAGGAGAAGTCCAATCTGCAGTGTTCCGACGGCAGTTCGTTCAAACGCTCGCGGACGGTCTGCACGAACACGCCGTCGGGCAAGGCCGAGTGCATCGGAACCGATGCCGACGGCAACCGTTTCAAGGTCGACCTCAACCGAGGTGGGCAGCCTTGATGCAATCTGCCACTCTCCGGCATCATCGGCTCACCACTGACGCCCAGAAGAAAGAAGGCGACTGACGCCCATGCCATTGCCCTCGATCATCAAGCGGCCGCCGGTCCTCTCGCTCGTGCCGGCTTCCGGCGTTCAGGTCATCGACCTGGGGTTTGCGGGCGGCCGCGCATCGGGCATCGACCTGAGCTGGGCCTTCTACGACCGCGCCGGCGAGAGCGGGCCGCCGATCCGGGTGGAGCGCGAGGACGACAACGCCTCGGTCAGCTATGAGGTCGATCTGAGAAAGCTGCTGGAAACCTTCGGCAATGTCTGGATGCCGCTGCCGATGCTGCGCGAGGAGCAGGGCGGGGACTTCTATCACGGACCCACCAACTGGGCGCGGGTCTATCTGAGCAAGCTGGATGAGCCGGACGAGAACGGCTTCGACCACCGGGTGCTGATCGCCTTCGATACGGCCTTGCTGCCGCAGCGGGAGGGCGAGGCCTATCTGGCGCCGTCCGACAATGACGCCCAGCGCGGCGCGGTCTTCTCGCTCTGCCATTCGGAGCAAGCGCTCAACTGGTTCGTGCAGGAGCAGTGGGTCGCCGACTGGTGCCGCGAAGCCGTCCGCGACATGGTCACTGCCGAGGAAGCGAAGCGCCGCCGCAATGCCGGGCCCGCGACCGACGAACAGGTCGCCGAACGTCTCGAAGGTCCGAAGGAAGCCATCGCCCGCTACAAGGCTCTGGTCTATCTGCTGACCGATCTCGATCTGACGCCCAAGGTCCGCATGATCGACCGCGTCACTGATCCGCGTCCGACGCCCATCGACGTCGATCTGGTCCTCGATGTCGGCAACTCGCGGACCTGCGGCATGCTGATCGAGACACATCCGGACGAGACCGGCACCGACATCACCCAGGCGGTGAAGCTGCAACTGCGCGACCTGTCGCGGCCGGTTCAGGTCTACACCGATCCCTTCGAGAGCCGCATCGAGTTCAACCGCGCCGCCTTCGGCAAGGACGATATCTCGCTCACCAGTGGCCGGCCGACCGCCTTCGCCTGGCCGACGGTGGCCCGGATCGGCCCGGAGGCGCAGCGCCTCGCGGGACAGCGCCGCGGCAGCGAAGGCGCGACCGGCATGTCGTCGCCCAAGCGCTATCTCTGGGACGAGGACCCGCGGCAGGATGGCTGGCGCTTCAACACGCCCGCCCGCCACGGCCAACATGCGCCGTCGGCCACAGGCGTCTACTTCACCACGCTGGTGAACGACGCCGGCGAGCCGCTGCACAAGGTGCCGGACCATGTGCCCGAGCATGACGAGCGGCGGTTTCCGTCGTTCCGGGCGGTCTATGCGCGCAGCAACCTGATGAGCTTTGCGCTGACCGAGATCTTCCTGCAGACGCTGGTGATGATGAATTCGGCCGCACATCGGCTGCGCCGGCGTAACGCCGACCTGCCGCGGCGGCTGAGGCGGGTGATCATGACCATGCCGACGGCGTTGCCGCTGGCCGAACGTCAGATCCTCCGGCGCCAGGCCGAGTCCGCCCGCGATCTGGTCTATCTCTGTCTCAATCAGGCAAAGGTGACGAAGGATCCGGAGACCGGCGCGCCGGTGCTGCAGCCTGCGCCCGGCGTCGAACTGCCGGAAATTCGCATCGACTGGGACGAGGCCAGCGCCACCCAGGCGGTCTTTCTCTACAGCCAGATCGCCCAGGCCTATTCCGGGGACGCCCGCGGCTTCTTCCGCCGCAGCCGGTTGCCGGTCAACCGCAGCGACGAGGGGCTTGGCGACGATTTCCGGCTCGCCACACTGGACATGGGCGGCGGCACCACGGACCTGGTCGTCACCTCTTTCCGGGTGGAGGGGCGTGGCGCCAACGTGACCCTGTTCCCCAAGCAGATATTCCGGGAAGGCATGAGCCTCGCCGGCGACGACATCGCCTACCAGATCATCCGCGAGCATGTGCTGCCGCCGGTGATCGAGGCGCTGGAGGCGAGCAAGCTCGGCGACCGTGCCGAATTCCTCGCGCAGCAGCTGTTCGGCGGGGACCGCGGCGACATGGATATCGAGGAACAGCTGCTTCGGCAGCAATTTGCCGTGCATGTGGCGCTGCCGGTGGCGCTGACCCTGATCGGCGAATACGAGACCTGGGACCGGACCGGCGACTCCATTGAACCGCTCAAGATCGGCGACATCCTCGCCAACCGCGGTGGCGGGCTGGGCATCATCGAACAGATCAACGAAAGCGCACGGCGTCAGGGCGCCGAAGGATTCGATCTGGCCGAGGTGGTCATCCCGGTGGATCCTCGCGCGATGGACCTGACTGTGCGGGGCGTCGCGACCGAGATGCTGCAGGCCTTCGCCGAGATCGTCTACCGCGCCCGTGCCGACCTGCTGATCTTGTCGGGTCGCCCGTCGCGCATGCCGGCGGTGGCCGACATTCTGGCGGAGAGCATGGCCGTGCCGCCGCACCGTGTGGTGCCGTTGCACAGCTTCCGCGCGGGTTCCTGGTATCCGTTCCGCGACTACGCGGCGACCATCTCCGATCCGAAGACGACCGCAGCGGTGGGCGCCATGCTTTGCCTGCTGGGCGAGGGGCGGCTGAAGAATTTCAACTTCCGCTCGGACCATCTGACGACGAAATCCACGGCGCGCTATTTCGGCAAACTTGACCGCGACAACCGGCTGCGCGACGAAGACGTCTACTACCGGGATCTCGATCTCGAGAACGAGGACTACGAACTGCCCGAGGAGCCGTTCGAGTTCCGCGGTCCGATGACCCTCGGCTTCCGGCAATTCGGCGCCGACTGGTGGCCCGGCAGCCGGCTTTACAATTTGGACTATGCCTCGCCCGATATCGCTCAGCGCCTCAATCCCCGGACGCCGCTCAGCGTGACGCTGCGCCGGAACACAAGGGGCGAGAACAAGGAGATCGTCGATGCGTTCGTCATCGACAGGATCGAGGATGTCGAGGGCCGAGCCGTGGGCTCCAACCAGTTGCGGCTCCGGCTTCAGACCATCGAGAATCAGGACGGCTACTGGCTCGACACCGGTATTCTTCTGAACAGCTAGCGGAGCAGACGGGTGAGCGAGACAAGCGTCAGCGAAGCGATCGGACGGCTGGAAACGGGCGGCGCAGGCGCGCGGCTCTGGATCGACAAGGTACGCGGCAGCTCGGCCAGCGTCGCCAACGAAGCCGACAGTCTGATCGAGACGACAAGGCGGGCACGCCTTGCGGCCCGCCGTATCGGCGGTGCGATGGAACGCCGGAACTGCGTCGGCGTCTTCGGACCCAGCCAGGCCGGCAAGTCCTATCTGGTCTCGGCGCTGGCCCGACGGAAGGACAAGCCGCTGGAAATTGACTTCGCCGGCGACGTGCGGGACTTCCTTCGGGAGATCAACCCGGCCGGCGACCGGGAATCGACCGGTCTGGTATCGCGGTTCACCCGCCACCGCGGCGAGGCCGATCCGGAGTATCCGGTGGAACTCCGGCTGCTGAGCGAGACCGATATCGTCAAGATCATCGCCAACAGCTTCCTGTCCGATTTCGACCCCAACAACATGTCGCTGGAACTGCCCGACGAGGACGCGATCCGGGAGACCGTGCGGGACCTGGAATCGGTCGCGCGCGGCGGCGCTGCGGCGGCGAAGCATCTCGACGAGATCGAGCTGTTCGACCTGGGCGAGTATTTCCGCCAGCATTTCCGCAGCCGCGTCGGCGCGCTGGACCGCGCAGGGTACTGGGAAGCCGTGATCCGGATTGGCGGTAAGCTGCCGCTGCAACAGCGCGCGCGGCTGTTTGCGCTGCTCTGGGGAAACCTCCAGCCTTTCACCGATCTATTCATCTCACTCGCCAAGGCGCTGGAAAGCATCGGACATCCGCCGGAGGCGCGGGCGGCGCTTTCCGGTCTGACGCCGCGCGAAGTCGGCACGCCGGCCCGCCCGAACACCATCATCGACGTCGCCGTCCTTTCCCGTCTGAACTCGGCCGAGGACGCCCAGGACACGGTCCCGATCAAACCGGTTTTCGAGGACGGCGCGGCGGCGCCCACCGCTCTGCCGCGCGCCACGCTGACCGCGCTGATCGCCGAGGTGAAGCTGGTCATGGTCGATGCGCCCTGGCCCTTCTTCGAGCACACCGATCTGCTGGATTTTCCCGGGGCGCGGTCGCGCCTGAAGCTGACCGATCTGCCGCCCGAGGCGCAGGACCGCGACAAGCAGCTTCGCGAACTCTTCCTGCGGGGCAAGATCGCCTACCTGTTCCAACGCTACACCAGCGAACTGGAACTGACGGCGATGCTGCTCTGCATGCCGCCCTCGGTGCAGGAGGTGAAGGATCTGGCCGGCATGGTGCGGTCCTGGATCGACAGCACGCACGGGGCGACGCCCAGCCTGAGACGCCGGGTGAAGAACGCGCTTTTCCTCGTCCTCACCAAGTTCGATCTCGAGTTTCTGGAGAAGGGCGGCGACGACCCGGCCTCGCGCAAGAGCAAGTGGGACCGGCGACTGCATGCGTCGTTTCTGGAGCTCTACGGCAAGGATGGTTGGCCGGACAACTGGGACGGCGGGCCTTTCGACAACACGGTCTTCCTGCGTAATCCAGGTATGAAGCAAGTCCATCTGATGGACTATTCGGATGTGGACAGGCTGATCGAACAGGGGCCTGCCGCGGCCTCCTCGAAGGTGATTGGCGAATACACCGATGCCTTTCACGGTTCGGCGCTGGTCGAGAAACACTTCGCCGACCGCAATGCGGTCTGGGATGCCGCAATGCAGCCCAATGACGGGGGCGTCGAGTATCTGGTTGAGCGGCTCGAAGCCGTTCTCGATCCGGGCCTGAAGCGCCGTCAGGGTACCGAGCGGCTGCTTGACGCCGTGCGGCGGCTGGATGAGGCGCTGCGGCGGTTTCACCATGGCGACGGCGATGCCGCACGGCGCGAGCGCGACGAGCGTCTTCAGGAAGTTCGCCGCATGCTGCTCGGCGCCGTCCGGGGACAGGATTACCGCAACTTCGCCCACCTGCTGGACGGCTTCATGCTGCCGGAGAGCGACGCCCGGGGGATCTTCTTCAACGTGGCCGCGATGCGGGAGGAGGACCTTGCCGCCGAACAGGCGGATGCAGCCGAGAAGCCGGACGAACCGGATCCATGGGCCGATGACGATCCCTGGGCGGACGACGCGCCGTCACAGGGTGCTGAGGCGAAAACGCGAACTGAAAAGAGCCGGCGCGAACGGCCCGAGATCTTTGCCGACAGGGTGATCAATGCCTGGACCGCGCGTCTGCGCCGTCTGCAGCAGGACGAGGAGATGCTGCGGCTGCTGGGCGTTCCGTCCGAGATCGTCGGCGAGATCGTCAACGATCTGATCATCGGCGCCGACCGTCATGGTCTGCCCAATTCGATCGCCGCGTCCGTTCGGCAGGAGACGCTGACTGCCGGCGCACGCTGGGAGGAAGCGGCGGAGCGCGCCGTCCGGATCGCCGCCTACGAGATCAACGACTATGTCGGCTATCTCGGCTTCGGCGACGACCCGGCCGACGCGCGTCCGAAATTCCCGGAACCGCCGCGCGATCCCGCGCGTTCCATCTTCAGCCCGCCGCCGACCGAACTCGGCATCGAGATCGGTGCGTCGCGGGCGATGCTGGAGCGGGAGTTCTTCGTGGACTGGGGCGTCGCGCTGCGCCGTATGGGCGTCGACAATGTCAGCCATGATTCCGGCCGGGAGATCTCGGACGAGGACAACCGGGAACTGGGCCGCATCATCGAGCTGATCGACGTCCAGGCGGTGCTCGAAGCCGAAGCCGGGGCGGACTGACGCCATGCCGGTTGCCGTCGAACAGGATCAGAACCACCCGGCTGGCGTCGCCCGGCTCCGGCTGGCCAATGCCGGCGGTCTCGATCCGGCAACGCTGGAGGTGAAGGTCACGGCCAGCCAGAACGGCGCCGACCGCCATCTCGATCCCTCGCGCAGTGGCGCGGCAGCCTGGGCGCCCGCCGAACGCTGGTTCCACGGCGCCTCTGCAGAAGCGCAGGGGCCGAGCCTGGCGGTCGAACTCGGGCCGGCGGCAACCTGGCACCTGAAGCCGTACCAGCCCTATGCTGTCGCCTTCCGCGATGCCTCCGGCAAGGCTGTCGAGGACCGGATGATCTGGATCGACATGCGGCTGCCCTCGAATCCGCCGCCACCGGCACCGGAGTCCGGCCCGGCTTCAGCCGGTTATCCGGAACAACCGAGGCCTGATCCGGAATCCGAGGCTGCGCCCAAAGAGGATCCGCTGGCCGCGTTTGCCGCAATGGAAGAGGCGGCGGAACCAGAGCCGGAACTGACGGCCGAGGAGCCGGTCGCGGCGCCTGAACCGGAGGAGAAGAAGGCCGGCGCCGTCTGGTGGCTGATCGCCGCGCTGCTGCTGGTCGCGATCATCGGCGGCGGCATCTGGTTCTATCTGCTCTACGAGAGCTCCGGCGAGCCGCAGGAGGCGGAAGCGCCGGCCATTGAAAAGCCCGCAGCCGAACAGCCGGCGACGGAACCGCCCGCAACGACCGCCTCGGTTCCGCTGACGATTGAGGGCGCACGCGCCTATATCAGCCAGCAGAAACCGGAAGCGGCCGACGCGCTGGCCGAGGCGGAGCGCTTTGCCGAGGCCGACCAGCATCAGGCAGCCTTCCTGTTGAACAAGTATGCCGCTCAGCAGGGCGACGGAAAGGCTCAGTTCAGAATGGCTCGCTACTACGATCCCGAGAGTCACGATCCTACGCTCGGCGTCATTTCCGAACCGGACCCGACGATTGCCGCGGACTGGTATCAACAGGCGGCGGAAGGAGGCGAGACGCCCGCCATGTTGCGACTGGGCGAGCTGCTGAAAGAGGGCGAGGTGAGCTGGCCCGACGCGCCCGAGCGCGCCGTGTTCTGGCTGCGCAAGGCGGCCGAGGCCGGGAGCGAAAAGGCTAAGGAGTTGCTGCAATGATTTGGCGCATCGCGCTGATATTGCTGGTATGTGTGGCGGGAACGCCACTCGCGCTGCAGGCGCAGGAGCGGAAGCCGTTGCTGATGGAGGGCAAGACCACCCTCTACCAGAAGGTGCTGACCCGGCCCGGCGCGTCGCTGGCCGAAGGACCCGGCGCGCCGGGTACGGAACCGATGGATCCCTTCACGGTTCTCTACGTCTATCAGCGCTTTCCGGTCGATGGTGGCGGGCCGACCTATCTCGAGGTCGGAACGGATGCCAAGGGCGCAGTGTCCGGGTTTCTGAAGGAGACGGAGACAGTGCCGTGGGATCACGCCCTGGTGCTCGCCTTCACCGAACGCGGCAATCGCGACCGCGTGCTGTTCCTGGAAGACGAGGCGGCGCTGGACGGCTGGCTGAAGGACCCGAACCTCGCGGTCCGGGCCGAGGATGCCCGGCAACGCGCCGATGCGCGGAACCTGCCGGAAGACAGTCCGGTGCTGTCGATTGAGCCGGAGACCTTCATCGACTTCGCCAGCCAGTTCTACATGCTGCCGATCCTGGAAGCGAAGCCGAAGCGCCTGCCGGACCGCCGTCGCGCCATGGGTGTCCGCATCGCCAGCGTGACCCGGGACGAGGAAGAGCAGAAACTGCAACTCGTCAGCACGCGCGAGAATATCGAGGCGCTTGGCGATTTCCGGGCCGGCGTCGTCTTCGTGATCGACGCCTCCAGTTCCATGCAGCCTTATATCAGCCGCACGCGCGAGGTGATGCGTGACGTGCTGGAGAAGGTCGCGGACGCCGATCTCTCCGACAAGGTGCGTTTCGGTGTCGTCGGATACCGCGACGATCCGGCAGCGGTCCAGGGCGTCGGCTATCTGACCCGTACCTTTGCCGACCCGAACCAGATCCAGACGGCGACCGATTTCAAGACCGCGGTGGAGCCGCTCAGCGCGTCCAGGGTCTCGACGCGCGCGTTCGCTGAAGACGCCTTCGCCGCCATCGACCATGCGATGGGGCGGATCGACTGGAACGGCTTCGACGCCCGCTACCTGATCCTGATCACCGATGCCAGCGCCCGCGATGCGTCCTCGCACTTCGCTTCGCTGAAGCTCAACGCCGCCGACATGCGCAACGACGTGAAGGGCCGCAGCGCCTCGCTGCCGACCGCGATCTACGCGCTGCACCTGCAGACGCCGGTCGGCAAGGACGATCACGCCAAGGCGGAGGCTCAGTACATTGAACTGACGCGGCTGGATTCGGGCCGGTCGCTCTACTACCCGGTGCCGTCAGGCGACCCGGAAGCCTTCCAGGGCAAGGTCGGCGCGCTGGCCGACGCTCTGGTCGAGCAGGTGCGTACGACGCGGGACGCCAAGAATGCGGCCGATCTCGCCAATGCGCCCGAGCCGCCGAAGGACGAAGCGGACGACGACATCCGCGACGCCGCTGCCGAGGTGGGACGAGCGATGGCACTGGCCTATCTCGGGCGGGTATCAGGCGCCAAGGCCCCACCCATGTTCGAGGCCTGGGCCTCCGACCGTGACTTCGCCAACCCGGCGGTGCCAGCCTTTTCCGTGCGGCTGCTGCTGTCGAAGAACCAGCTGAGCGACCTGCAGCGGACCATGAACGAGACCGTCCGCGCCCTGGATGCCGGCCAGATCGATCCCGGCGACTTCTTCAACCAGCTTCGAAGCGCCGCGACGGCCATGGGCCGCGATCCGAACCGGGTCGGGCAGGGCGAGGCGAGGAACCTCGCCGAGACCGGTCTGATGGGCGAGTATCTGGACGGCCTACCGTATCAGAGCCGCATCATGTCGCTGACCGAGGACGACTGGGCCCGGATGAGCGTCGGCGAGCAGCAGTCCATCATCGACGACGTGAACTCGAAGATCCGTCTCTATCAGCGGTTCCACGACGATTCCGACCGCTGGATTGCGCTGAACGAAGGCGATGACGCCGGCGACTGGGTCTATCCGGTGCCGCTGGACGCGCTGCCCTGAGCCATGTCCGCCCCCCTGATCGATTTCCGTCAGGTCGAACGCCGGCGGGGCGACGGTTTCCGGCTTCGTGTCGAGGCCTTCGGTATCCGTGCCGGCGAGCGCCTCGCCATCGTTGGTGCCAGCGGATCGGGCAAGAGCACCTGCCTCGACCTGCTGGCGCTTACCCTTCGCCCGGATGCCGCAACCGCAATGAAGCTGTCCCCGGCGCAGGGCGGCAGTATCGATGTGCAGGCGCTCTGGCAGAAGGATGGACGCAGCGCACTGGCGAACCTGCGTGCGCGCCACTTCGGTTACGTCCTGCAGACCGGTGGACTGGCGCCGTTTCTCACCCTCGCGGAGAACGCCATGCTCTCACGCCGGCTGCTCGGCCTCCCGGGGCGCGGACCGGCGGAGAAACTGGCGGAGCAGTTGGGGATCGGCCATCTGATGCGCCGCAAACCGCGCCAGGTGTCCATTGGCGAGCGTCAACGCGCGGCGGTTGTCCGGGCGCTGGCCCATGAGCCGCCCATCGTTCTCGCCGACGAGCCGACTGCCTCTCTGGACCAGTCCAACGCCGAAGACGTGATGCGCCTGCTGGTCGAGGCGGCAACCGGGGCAGGGGCTGCGTTGATCGTCGTCACGCACGACCGTGAACTGGCCGATGAATTCGGTCTCGAGGCCGTGGAGTGCCACCACGATCCCGGGACACGGACCTCGACGGTCGACAGGCGGGCGGCATGAGCTTCAGCCCTGTTCATCTCGGCCGCCTGGCCTCTGCCGATCTTTTCGACGAATGGCCGGTCGCGTTCGCCGTATCGCTTGCCATCGCCGCCGTCCTTGCGCCGTTGCTGGTGCTGAGCGGATTGCAGTCCGGCATTGTGGGCGAGATCTTCGACCGGCTCCGCGCGGATCCGTCGATGCGGCGGATCACCCTGGACGCGACCGGCGCGCGCCGCTTCGACGCTGCCTGGTTCGAGGCCATGCGTGCGCGCCCCGACGTTGCCTTTGTCATGCCCTCGACGCGCTTCGCGGCGGCACAGGTCGATATCACCCCGGCCGAAGGCGACAACCTGAGGCCTCTGCGGGTTTCGCTGACGCCGACAGGTCCCGGCGATCCGGTCTTCGGCGGCGCGACGCCGGGGCTAGATACGATCAGCGATGTTCTGATCACTGCGGCGGTTGCCGAACAGACCGGCTTGACCGTCGGAAACCGACTGTTCCTGGATGTGGAGCGTCGCCGTTCGGATGGCCGCATCGAAGCATCCGGCATCGACGCCACGGTCCGTGGCGTGGCCGCAGCCGTGCGTCATGGCGGAACGGTCGTGTTCGTCCGGCCCGAACTGCTGCGCGCCATCGAAGGCTTCCGCGACGGTTACGCTGCGCCGGAACTGGGCGCGCCCGCCGGAGAGGCGCATCCGGAGAGCGATGTTTTCCCGAGCTTCCGTCTCTACGCCTCGGCAATCGAGGATGTGTCAGGACTGGCGCGTTATCTCAGAAACGAACAGGACCTCAGCGTCAGCACCCAGGAAGTGCGCATCGGATCGGCCATCGAACTGGACCGCAACATTGGCGCGGTGCTGAATGCGATCATCATCCTGGGCGTTGTCGGGCTGGCCGGCAGCCTGGCGGCGATCCAGTGGGCTGCGGCCGCCCGGAAGCGCCGCACGGTCGCGATGCTGGCCCTGATCGGCTACGGGCGGAGCTGGCTCGTCGGCTTTCCCGTAACCCAGGCAGTCTTCCTGGCGGCAAGCGGCATCGTGCTTGGGAGTGTTCTGGCCTGGGGCGCGTCCCTCTGGATCAACAGCTACTTCGCCGGCAGCTTCGGGGCCGAGGGGCAGGCCTGCCGCATCACAGGGTCGGCATTGGCCGTGGGTGCAGCGGGTGTGCTTTTCTTCTCGCTGACCCCGGCGGCGCTCATCGGCCTTCATTTCAACCGTCTGGAGCCGAGCAATGAGATACGCGACATGTAGCGCGCTCGCTGCGGTGCTCCTGACTGCCGCCGTTCCGGCTCTGGCGGAGTGGAAGCCCGAGAGCAGCAACCCCGCACCGATGGATGGCGACCTGACGCTGCCCATGCCCTGCGGCGGCGCGATGACGTTCCGGAAGATCCGCGTGCCCGGGGACGGAATGCTGGAGGACCAGCGAATTCCGTTGGGCACCCTGGAGCCGGATCGCGGCTATGCGGAGTTCCGCCACAATGCGTGGCTCTCCGGCGCCTTCTCGGAGCAGGGCGGGGAACCGGCGCGGCACTATTTCCTCGGCAAGTACGAGGTTTCGGCGATGCAGTACGCCGCCATCGACGGCGATTGCCCGGATGCCGCCGACACCGAACTCGAAAAGCCGGCAACCCGGCTGACGTGGGCCGAAGCCGCCCTGTTCGCCGAACGCTATTCCGACTGGCTGCTGAAGAATGCGCCGAAGAAGCTGCCGGCCGAGGAGGGGGCACCCGGCTTCCTCCGGTTGCCGACAGAGGCGGAGTGGGAGTATGCGGCCCGCGGCGGCAGCAGGGTCAGCCCGGCAGAATTTGCCGACCGGCTGCCTTTTCCTGCGGCAGAACTGGACGAACGTGTGATCCATGACGGGAACTCATACCGGGAGCTCAACCTGATCGGGACGCTGAAGCCGAACCCGCTTGGCCTTCACGACATGCTGGGCAATGCGGCCGAGATGACCATCGACCCGTTCCGGCTCAACGCGGTCACGCGCCTGCACGGGCGCGCCGGCGGCTTCGCGCTGCGCGGCGGGAGCTTCCGCACGCGCGCCACGGATATCCGCACCAGTCACCGCGAGGAGTTCCCGCCCATCGACGCGCAAGGCATTCGCAGGCCCGAGACCGCCGGGTTCCGCCTGGTGCTGGTCGCGCCGGCCTTGCCGACGCGGGAAAGCATCGAGGAAGCGCAGCGGGACTGGCAGAAACTGCCGCAGGAAGATCCGTCGGCGCCGGCAACGGCCCTGGCCGAAGAGAAGGCCGATCCGGTTCAGGAGGCCCGCGCGCTGGCCGAGGCCGCGCCGTCGGAGGAAATGAAGCGGCGGCTCCAGAATCTTTCAGCGGTCATTGCCGAGAGCATCCGTACCCGGAACGAGCAACGCGACCGTGCGGCGCGCGAACTGCTCTCCAACGCGATCTTCGCCGCCCGCCGGGTGGCCACGGACATCGCCATCGTCGAACGATGGAGCCGCCTGGTCGAGAGCACGTCGAATGCGGAGCGGCGCGAGCGCTACGAAAAGAATCGTAACGAGGATCAACAGGTGCTCGAGTTCAACCTGCAATACTATCTCGACAGGCTCACGACCATTGCGGGTGATTATGGCGACGGGCCGCTGAAATCGCAGGCCGGTGCGCTCAAAGTCCAGTACGACGAACGCGGTCTTGAGCATCTGCGCGCGCTGACCGACAGCGTTGTCGATCACGTCGGCCTGGTGCGCAAGTCGGGCACCTCGGCCCGTGGTGATATCTTCAGCTCCCTGCAGGAGCTGTCGGAACGGAACCTTCAGTAGAGGAGAAGTGTCATGGCGGAAACAGCAGGCAAGGTCGCCCGTGTGCTGGCCGTGGCCGTGGTTGCCTTTCCCGTGTTGCTCGGCGGTTGCCAGACGACCGGGGATTCCGATGGCGGCGGCAGCCTGTTCGATTTCGGTGGCTCGTCGTCGGACGACCCCAATCTGACGCCCGAGGAGCGCGCGCTGCGCGAGGACGCGGAGGTCTTCAACGAGACCGTCTTCGGTGGCGCCGCGACCGGGGCGGTCATAGCCGGCGGGCTCTGCGCCCTTGGCGCCTTGCTGGGCAACAATGGCGGCAATGCGCTGGGCCGTTGCGCCATCATGGCCGGTGTCGGTGGCGCCATCGGCGCGATCGACGGCTACATGGTCGCCAAGCGCCAGGAAGCCGCCCGAAAGCAGGTCCGCGAGATCGATCTGGTGACCGAGGAGATCGAGGCGAAAAACGTGAAGCTCCGTCGCCTCGTGGACTCCTCACGGCGGGTCGTGGACCAGAACCGTCAGCGTCTCGAAGAGGTGCGCATCAAGGTGGCTGCCAACGCAGCGCGCGAGGACGAACTGCGCCGGGAGAAGGACCGGCTCGAAGCCAATATCGACGTCATGGACGACACGCTGGAAAACCTGCGCGACGAGCGTGACAACTATGAGGAAGTTGTCCGGGAACTGCGTGCCGGCGGCCAGAACACAGCCCAGCTGGAGGCGCAGATCGGCGAAATGAACCAGCAGATTGCCGCCCTCGAACGAGAACGCAACGAACTTGAAGCCATCAACAGGGCCGTGAGGATCGGATGATACGACGACATCGACTGGCGGCGGTTGCCGCCCTGATCGGACTTGCGATCGCAGGGGAGGGGTGCACCACCTACCAGCAGCAGAAGGCGGATGCGCTTTCAGGCGGCCCCGAACGCCGGGTTCGGGAGGCCGAACAGCGGCAGCAGGCCGCCCAGGACGCCGCGCTGGGGCTGGAAAGCGACCGGGAGGCGCTGGACGAGGAGCGGCAGATGCAGGAAGAGCAGATTGCCGCGCTGACCGACCAGCTGGCCGAACAGGACCGGGCCATCGAGCGCGCGCGCCGCGAAAACCGCATCACGCGGGAGAAGGAACAGGCGATGCGCGACCGTGTCCGCGATCTGGACAACGAAGTGCGGGACGCGGAACTGCGCATGTTGTCGGCCCAGGCCACCGGCGATACCGCGAAGGCCCGTCAGCTTCGCAGCCAGCTCAACTCGCTGCAGGGCCAGGCCCAGGCGCTGGACCGGGAAATCGACGCCTTGTCCAACTGAGCGAGGTAACGGCAACGAAAAAGGGCGGCCCGTCGGGACCGCCCTTCTTGCTGAAGTATCGGGGATCGCGTGATCAGTTGCTCGCGACCTGCTCCTTGCTCTCGTAGCAGTTGGAGCGCATCTGCTCGTAGGTCCCGGCTTCGCGCATGGCGATGCGCAGATCGGCGCGGGCGGCCTTGCAAGCCTCCAGATCGTCGAAGGTGCCGAAGTGCACGGTGGCCTCGCTGCCGAGTTCGGCTTCCCAGTTGCGCACGTTGTAGTTGATGCGCTGCAGGTCGTAGGCGCTCAGGCCCTGAGCCGGCTTGACGTTGTCTTCGATGGTGATCAGCCCGTGGTCGGCGGTCGGGGCAGTCACGGAAACGGCGGCAGCAACGAGCAGATAGTACATTTGGGGTCTCCTGTTTTGTCCCTTTGCCGCACTCTCCGGCGGCACGCTTTGTCACTCACGCAGACACATAAGCAAGGGGTGTGCCAGTTTCTATTTCGGTCAAATCTTTCTCTGATGGCCCGTCTGGGTTGCAAATTGAGCAAATCTCGGTCCGTCAGAGTCAGACTGTGACTTCACACGGTGAAAATGTGACCGCGGACACGCCGTTCAAGTGGAATGGGTGACGCACCGCGCCAGAACGCGTCTTTGCGCGCCGCATCGCGCGGCGGTATATGTGACGCACATCAAACAGGAAGCGGGTGAACGGTCGTGAGCGGTACGGACAAGAAGACGCTGGAGGACTGGAAAGCAGCGGCGGAAAAGGAGATGCGAGGCCGCAGCGCCGACGATCTCGTCTGGAAGACGCCCGAAGGCATCGACGTGAAGCCGCTCTACACGGCCGCTGACATCGAAGGTCTCGACCACATCGACAGCATGCCCGGCTTCGCCCCCTATGTCCGCGGCGTCCGTGCCACGATGTACACCAACCGACCGTGGACCATCCGCCAGTATGCCGGCTTCTCCACCGCCGAGGAGTCCAACGCCTTCTACAAGCGCAACCTCGCCGGCGGCCAGCAGGGCCTGTCGGTGGCCTTCGATCTGGCCACCCACCGCGGCTATGACAGCGACCACCCGCGTGTCATGGGCGATGTCGGCAAGGCCGGCGTCGCGATCGACAGCGTCGAGGACATGAAGATCCTGTTCGACGAGATCCCGTTGGATCAGGTGTCGGTCTCCATGACCATGAACGGCGCCGTGCTGCCCTGCCTCGCCGGCTACATCGTCGCCGCCGAGGAACAGGGCGTGACGCCGGACAAGCTGGCCGGGACCATCCAGAACGACATCCTGAAGGAGTTCATGGTCCGCAACACCTACATCTATCCGCCCGAGCCCTCGATGCGGATCGTCGCCGACATCATCGAGTACACGGCCGAGAACATGCCGCGGTTCAACTCGATCTCCATTTCCGGCTATCACATGCAGGAAGCCGGGGCGACGCAGGTGCAGGAACTGGCCTTCACAATGGCCGACGGTCTTGAGTATGTCCGGACAGCTGTGGAGCGCGGTCTGGATATCGACAAGTTCGCGCCGCGGCTCAGCTTCTTCTTCTGCATCGGCATGAACTTCTTCATGGAGGTCGCCAAGCTGCGGGCCGCGCGCCTGCTCTGGCACCGGATCGTCAGCCAGTTCGATCCGAAGGATCCGCGTTCGACCATGCTGCGGACCCACTGCCAGACGTCGGGCGTCAGCCTGACCGAGCAGGATCCCTACAACAACGTCATGCGCACGACCATCGAGGCCATGGCGGCGGTGCTGGGCGGGACGCAGTCGCTGCATACCAACGCGCTGGACGAAGCCATTGCCCTGCCGACCGACTTCTCGGCTCGCATCGCCCGCAACACCCAGCTGGTGCTGCAGGAGGAGACCGGTATCCCGCAGGTCGTCGATCCGCTGGGCGGCTCCTATTACGTCGAGGCGTTGACCAACCAGCTGGCCGAGGACGCCTGGAAGATCATCGAAGAGGTCGAGGAGATGGGTGGCATGACCAAGGCCGTGGCCGAAGGCATGCCGAAGCTCAGGATCGAGGAGGCCGCCACCCGCAAGCAGGCGCGCATCGACCGCGGCGAGGAGGTGATCGTCGGCGTCAACAAGTACAAGCCGACCCAGGACAACGCGCCGGACGTGCTGGATATCGACACCACCAAGGTGCGCGAGGCCCAGATCCGCCGGCTGAAGAACATCCGCGCGACCCGCGACGAGGCGGCCTGCCAGAAGGCGCTGGAAGCGCTGACCGAAGGCGCCGCCGGCAATGGCAACCTGCTGTCGCTCTGCGTCGATGCCGCCCGGGCCCGCGCCACCGTCGGGGAGATGTCGGACGCCATGGAAAAGATCTTCAGCCGTCACCGCGCCGAGATTCGTTCGGTCTCGGGCGTCTATGCCGCCGCCTATGAGGGCGACAAGGGCTTCGAGAAGATCGGCAAGGATATCGAGACCTTCGCCGAAGCCGAAGGCCGCCGGCCGCGCATGCTGGTGGTGAAGATGGGGCAGGACGGCCACGACCGCGGCGCCAAGGTGATCGCCACGGCCTTCGCCGATATCGGCTTCGACGTCGATGTGGGCCCGCTGTTCCAGACGCCGGAAGAGGTCGCCCGGGACGCGGTCGAGAACGATGTCCATGTCATCGGCGTCTCGTCGCTCGCCGCCGGTCACAAGGCCCTTGTGCCGGCGCTGATGCAGGCGCTGAAGGAGCAGGACGCGGACGACATCCTGGTGATCTGCGGCGGCGTCATCCCGTCGGGCGACTACGACATGCTGCGCCAGCAGGGCGTTGCCGGCATCTACGGCCCCGGCACGCATATCCCTGCGGCCGCGGCGGAGATCCTCGACCTGATCAAGAAGTCGCGCCAGCCCGCCGCCGCGGAATAGCCGCGAGACGGGTTCCGCCCGTCAGGGGAGGGCGCGACCGTGTTGACCGTCGACAATCTCGTTCTGGTCCTGACCGTGCTGGCGACCGCGGTCATGGCTGCGTCGGCGGCCGTGCAGGCCGTCCGCTGCGAGTTCGACCCCATCGGTTCGATCTTCCTGTCGGTCACGACGGCTGTCGGCGGCGGCACGATCCGTGATCTCCTGATTGGCGCCACGCCGGTCTTCTGGCTGCAGGACGCGACCTACCTGACGACCGCCGTGCCGGTGTCCCTGCTGTCCTTCTTTGCGGCACGCCGGCTCAAGGCCGGAGGCGGGCGGCGTCTCCGAATTCTGGCCTATCTCGACGCTATCGGACTGGCGCTGTTCACCCTGGTCGGCATCAAGGTCGCCCTGGTCCACGGCATCGCGCCGCATTTCGCCGTCGTGCTGGGTTGCGTCACCGGCATTGCCGGCGGCATGTTCCGCGATGTCCTGTCGGGCATGACGCCGATCGTCCTGCGCAAGGACATCTACGCCACGCTGTCGCTGGCCGGCGGGGCGCTCTACGTCGCTCTGTCGATGTACGTCAATGACGAGATCGGCGTCATCGTCGCCTTCCTCGCGATTGCGGTTTCGCGCATCGTCGTGGTGGCGAACGCGAAGGATCCGGGCGCCTAACTCTCGATCTCTTCCCTCAGCATCTCCAGTTCCAGCCACTCGGTCTCGGCTTCCGAATGGCGGACGGTGGCCGCTTCGAGTTGCTGAGTGATCTGCTGGAAGCGCGACGGGTCGCGGGTGAAGAGCTTCGGGTCTTCGAGTTCGGACTGCAGTATCCCGATGGCCTCTTCCAGCTTTGCGATCTCCTTCGGCAGGGTCTCCAGTGCATATTTCTGCTTGTAGCTGAGCTTGCCGGCATTGCCGCCCGACGCGGGTTTCGGCTTCGGCGCGGCCTTCTTCTCGTCCTTCGTCGGTTTCGCCTCGTCGCGCTCCTTGCCGGTGCGCTGGCGCTGCATGTCGGTGTAGCCGCCGGCATAGACCTGCCAGCGTCCTTCGCCCTCGAAGGCCACCGTCGTGGAGACGACGCGGTCGATGAAGTCGCGGTCGTGGCTGACCAGCAGGATCGTGCCCTGATAGTCGGCGAGCTGTTCCTGCAGCAGGTCCAGCGTCTCGATGTCGAGATCGTTGGTCGGTTCGTCGAGCACGAGCAGATTGGAGGGCCGGGCGAGAGCGCGGGCCAGCATCAGACGTCCGCGCTCGCCGCCCGACAGCGCCGAGATCGCGGTCGGACGCTGCTTCGGATCGAACAGGAAGTCCTTCATGTAGCCGATGACGTGGCGCGGCTTGTCGCCGACCATCACCTGGTCGCCGCCGCCGCCGGTCAGCGCATCGCCCAGCGACTGCTTCGGATCGAGGCTCTCGCGCCGCTGGTCAAGCGTCGCCGTCTCCAGTTTCGTGCCGATACGGACCGATCCCTCGTCCGGCTCGAGGTCGCCCAGCAACAGTTTCAGCAGGGTGGTCTTGCCGGCGCCGTTCGGGCCGACAATGCCGATCCGGTCGCCGCGAAGGATACGGAGACTGAAGTCCTTCACCACCGGCGGGCCGCCGAAGGCCTTGGTGATGTTCTTGGCCTCCAGCACCAGCTTGCCGGAGGCCTGTGCCTCCGCGGCGTCCATCTGAACCGTGCCCTGGGCGCGGTCGAAGTTGCGGCGCTCCGACTTCAGGTCGTGCAGCGCCCTCAGACGGCCCATGTTGCGTTTGCGCCGCGCCGTGACGCCCTTGTGCAGCCATTCGGTCTCGGCGGCGATCTTCCGGTCGAGCTTGTGCAGTTCGACCTCCTCGGCCTCGATCACGGCGTCGCGCCATTCCTCGAAATGGGCAAATCCGCGGTCCAGCTTCCGCGTGCGGCCGCGGTCGAGCCAGACCGTCGAGGCCGTCAGGTTCTGCAGGAAGCGCCGGTCATGGCTGATGATCACCATGGCCGCGCCGGACGTTTTCAGTTCGCCTTCCAGCCATTCGATGGCCGGCAGATCCAGATGGTTGGTCGGCTCGTCAAGCAGCAGGATGTCGGGCGAGGGGGCGAGGGCCCGCGCCAGAGCCGCGCGGCGGGCCTCGCCGCCGGAGAGGGGCGCCGGGTCGGCGTCGCCGTCCAGACCCAGTTGCTGGAGCAGATAGCTGGCCCGGTGTTCGTCGTCGCCGGGGGCAAGGCCGGCCATGACGAAGTCCAGAACCGTCGTGTGGCCGGAAAGGTCCGGCTCCTGCGGCAGGTAGCGGGTGGTGACGCCGGGCTGGCGGAAGATGTCGGCACTGTCGGCATCGACGGTGCCCGCCACGATCTTCAGAAGGGTCGACTTGCCCGACCCGTTGCCGGCCGACCAGCGCCACCCGCTCGCCCGGCTCGACAGCCAGTTCGGCCCCGTCCAGCAACGGCTTGCCGCCGAAGGTCAGATGGACGTCGCGAAGATGGAGGATGGGGGGCATCGTGTCTGCCTTGCGCTGCTTGTCATGCCCGCTTCATGCGGGCATCCGGTCCAACCACCAGACCTGCGGCGAAGCCGCACCGGACCCCCGCATGAAGCGGGGGTGACACCGGAAGGTGGCGGTCAGCCCACGAGCTTCTTGTACTTGATCCGGAGGGGCTGGTCGGCCTCGTCGCCCAGGCGGCGTTTGCGGTCGGCTTCGTAGTCCTCGAAATTGCCCTCGAACCATTCGACATGGCTGTCGCCCTCGAAGGCGAGGATGTGGGTCGCGATGCGGTCGAGGAAGAAGCGGTCATGCGAGATGACCAGCGCGCAGCCGGCGAAGGTCTCCAGCGCCTCTTCCAGCGCGCGCAGGGTTTCCACGTCCAGATCGTTGGTCGGTTCGTCCAGCAGCAGCACGTTGGCGCCCGAGCGCAGGGTCTTCGCCAGATGCACGCGGTTCCGCTCACCGCCCGAAAGCTGACCGACCTTCTTCTGCTGGTCGCCGCCCTTGAAGTTGAAGGAACCGACATAGGCGCGCGACTGCATGGAGCGCTTGCCGAGTTCGATCACGTCGAGGCCGTCCGAGATCTCCTCCCAGACATTCTTCTTCGGGTCGAGCGCGTCACGGCTCTGGTCGACATAGCCGAGCTTCACGGTCTCTCCGATCTTCACCGTGCCGCTGTCGGGCTGTTCCTGACCGGTAATCATGCGGAACATCGTGGTCTTGCCGGCGCCGTTGGGACCGATGATGCCGACGATCGCGCCCGGGGGGATCTTGGCCGTGAAATCGTCGATCAGCAGTTTCTCGCCGAAGGCCTTGGAGACGTTCTCGAACTCGATGACGTTGCCGCCCAGGCGCGGTCCCGGCGGGATGTAGATCTGCATTTCCGAGCGCTGCTTTTCGGTGTCGGCCGAAAGCAGTTCCTCGTAAGCGGTGATACGGGCCTTCGACTTGGTCTGGCGGGCGCGGGGGCTCTGCTGGATCCATTCCAGCTCGCGTGCCAGCGTCTTCTGGCGGGAGGCCTCCTCGCGGGATTCCTGCCTCAGCCGCTTTTCCTTCTGCACCAGCCAGCCGGAATAGTTGCCCTGGTAGGGGATGCCCTTGCCGCGGTCGAGCTCGAGGATCCAGCCGGCGACATTGTCCAGGAAGTAGCGGTCATGGGTCACGGCCACGACGGTGCCCGGATAGTCGTCCAGGAACCGCTCCAGCCACAGCACACTTTCGGCGTCCAGATGGTTGGTCGGTTCGTCGAGCAGCAGCATGTCGGGGCGCGACAGCAGCAGGCGGGCGAGAGCGACGCGGCGGCGCTCGCCGCCTGAAAGCTTCTCGACAGACCAGTCGCCCGGCGGGCAGCGCAGCGCGTCCATCGCGACATCGACCTCGCGGTCGAGGTCCCAGAGATTCTGCGCGTCGATCTCTTCCTGCAGCTTGCCCTGTTCCTCGATCAGGGCGTTCATCTCGTCGTCTTCCATGGGCTCGGCGAACTTCATGGAGACCTCGTTGTAGCGGTCCAGGATCGCCTTCTTCGCGGCAACGCCATCCATGACGTTAGCGAGCACGTCCTTGCTCTCGTCGAGCTGCGGCTCCTGGCGGAGATAGCCGACCTTGATGCCCTCGGCGGCCCAGGCCTCACCGTTGAACTCGGTGATGTCGCCGGCCATGATCTGCAGCAACGTGGACTTGCCCGCGCCGTTCTGGCCCAGGACGCCGATCTTGGCGCCGGGCAGGAAGCTGAGGTGGATGTCCTTCAGCACCGTCTTGCCGCCGGGCCAGGTCTTGTTCAGCCCCTGCATGGTGTAGACGTACTGGTAGTTGGCCATGTCGCGCCGGCTCCGTCCCGAGAGTTGCGTGGAAGAGGCCGCGTTTTAGCTCATGGTCCGGGCGGCTTCAATCGCCGTCAGAAGCGTCCCTCGGTGGCGACGGCAAAGGCCAGGATCATGTCCATCTCCTCGCCGGTCCGCGAGAAGGGCATGTCGATCGCCTCCATCTGGATGAAGGCCCGTTCGCTGCTGGGTGCGCGTGTGATGTTGTGACAGGCGCGGCCGGTCTCGAACACGGTCAGGGGGCCGATGGTGACCCGCTCGAATTCCGAGGCGCTGTAGAGTTCGTCGAAATACCGGCCGGTGGAATCCCGCTGCATCACCGAGGTGATGTGAGTGCCGATCAGACGCCATCGGAAGCGGCGCGGGGGACCGCGCTCCACGTCGATCATCAGCATGTGGGGCAGCAGATGACGCGGCACATCAAGTGGATCCAGATCCGTCCTGGCCGGCCAGGGGCGCGTCCCCCGCAGCGCGTCCCAGAACGCGTGTCCCTCGCGGATCAGTTCGCTTGCCTCTTCCAGATCGTCCACGGTTTCGACGGCTGCGCGGCGGATCACCGCACGCCCTGGCCTGAGGGCGCCCCTGTAGGCGGACCAGCCGCTTATCTGGCTCTCGTTTCCTGACATTCATCCTGCCGGGTTCTGGATTCTCTTTCGGCCAGAATACCGCTTTTGTGCCGGAAGCGACATGATGGCGGTCGCGCAGCGGGGCGCGCCGCTCAGGCGTCAGTGGCGACCAGTCTGGCGCTGTTGATGATGGCGTTCACGGTCGCGCTGTCCTTGTCGAAGAAATGGAGCTTCGGCGCCGCGAAGTAGATGAGGTAGAGCTTCCCGCCCACCACGGCGCCGGTGACATGGGTGCGCAGTTCGACCTGTTCGCTGTTGATCAGATCGACCTCGAACGCGAAGCCGTTCCGGCCGAGGAAGGGATGCGGCCTGAGCCGGCTGGCCTCGGCGCGGACGACGCCCCGGGACTTGGCGAAACTGGCTTCGACAAGCTCCATCACCGCGGTTTCCGACATTGTGGAGCGGAAGACCGGCCGCGTGCGGTCCTGATCCTCCTGCCCGGTGCTCACGAAGTGCTCTCCGTCCTCCAGACCGCCGTAGAAGACCAGCCGGTTCAGGGACAGACCGTCGACGGTCCACATCGCATCGGCATCGCGAAGACCGACGGCGGCGGCGTTGATTGCCGACCACTCCCCGATCACCTGCACCGACATGCCGTCGCCCATCTCGTGGCGGTCGCCCGTGTTGATGGCCGAATAGGTGGTGCACGAGGCGAGCGCCAGCAGCAGAAGCGGCAAGAGCAGGCGGCGGATCGGGGTCATGGTCAGGCTCCCAGGTAGGACTGGATCATCAAGTGGTCCGAGGCGGCGGGATCCAGCCTCAGGTAATTGCGGAACGCGTCGCGGGCCTTCTCGTGGCGGCCGCCGCGGCGGTGAACGAGGCCCAGGCCGCGCCAGCTTCGCGCATGTTCCGGATCCTTTTCGAGGGCCGCGCCGTAGGCGTTCGAAGCTCTCAGATCGTCGCCGGCAGCGTTGCGGCGTCGGTTGACTTCGCCCCGGTAGTAGCTGACCGAGGCATCGTCGGGATAGGCCGCGGCGAGCCGGTCGATCAGCACAAGCGTACGGTCGTACTGATGCAGGCTCAGTTCGGCCTCCATCATCTCGTCGCGGTGCGGTCGGACAGCAGCCAGATAGGACTCGGTGCGGAAATCGCCTCCCGACGTAATGCCCATCAACCGGGCCTGACGCTCCAGCGCCGCAATGCGTTCGTCCTTTGTCGGGTGTGTCGCCGTCCAGACAGCCTCCCGCTGACGCCGGTCCTCTTTCTCATCGCTGTCCAGCCCGGCATCGACTTCCTGCACCAGGCCGCGCCAGATCTGGGAGGCGGCAATGGGCGCGTATCCAGCCTTCGACATGAGCTCCAGGCCGATGCTGTCGGCCTCGCGTTCCTGCTCCCGGCTGTAGGCAAGGAAGTTCGCGACGGCGATCAGGGTCGGCAGGCTGGCGAAGGCGCCTCCGCCAACACCGGCCAGTGCGACGCCGAAGAAGGCGGCGATAGAGGCCTGATTGCTCAGCAACTCGTACCGCTGAAGGCTGTGACGGCGGGTGTAGTGGCCGATCTCGTGTCCGATCACGGCCGCCAGTTCAGCCTCGTTGCGGCAGCGGAGCAGCAGTCCGGTCCAGATCTGCATCATGCCGTTCGGGGCCATGGTCGCGTTGAAGTGCGGTGTCTCCATCACGTAGACGCGCAGATTGCGGCAATGATCGCCGGCGAGGTCGCAGGCCAGTCCGGTCAGGTAGGTGTTCAGTTTCGGCTCGGTGACGCGGGCCGGGGAATAGCGGACTTCCTCCTCGATATCCTCGAACATCCGCCACAGGCCGCCTTCCAGCGACTGGGACGTCGGCGTGTAGTTGCTGTCAGGCAGCGGGCGGCTCGATTCCGTCGAGACGCAGCCGGTCGCCGCCGCCGCAAGGCACCCGCAGGCGCCATGCAGCATCTGCCGGCGGGTCAGGTTCACGGTCAGCCTTCGGGCAGCGTGGTGAACAGGGAATCGACGGCTTCCTGCGCCGATTCCGGTGTTCTCAGGTCGCCCGCGCCGCGTGCCAGGGAACCGAACCAGACGATCTGGCCGGTCTCCAGATTGACCAGCGAGGCGTAGCCGATCTGCTGGCCGCCGCCGACGGTCGTGCCGAAAAGGACGGCGGTCACGATGTTCAGCGCCACGCGTCCGCCGGTGGAGTAGCTGTCCTTCAGGTAGACGAACAGTCCGTAGTCGGCGCCGGTCTGGGCCTTCACCGCCCGGGCGTGAGGGCCAATGGACCAGTCGAACGTGCCTTCCTTCGACGGTGGACGAAGCGCTGGAACCCGCTGTTGAATCAGGATTTCGCCGCCGACGACGCGATGCAGCTTGATGACCTGGCCCATTCGCACTTGCTCGGCGGGGGCGAGCTTCGAGTCGTCGAAATCGATGAGACGAAGGCCGCGGCTGCTGTTCACCTGCATCACCGCCGCGGCGACATGCGCTTCGGCCTGCTCGGTCCAGTCGGCCCGTGGTTCCAGAACGCCGCCGGCAGTCAGCTGGAACAGGCTGACGTCGAGCGGCATCAATGCGACCCGGGTCTCGCCGGGCGTGAAGCGGACGCCATCGGCATGCGTCTGGCCCTGTGTGACGCAGGCAGCCATCAGAAGAAGGCCGAAGACGACGGCCAGCCGCACAAGGATTCGTGTCATGTGCCCCTCCGCGTCCCGGAGGACGCTTTTCCCTCATTGCGTGCACAGTCTTGACCAGCGGACCGGCGGTGTCCACGCCTTCGGGGCGTATTCGGGGGAAATCAGATCTGGGAGAGCGTTCGCCCGCCGTCGAGGATCTCTTCGTGATTGTCGATGGCGTTGTAGATGTCGGGATGCCCGTGCTTCATCATCACGAAGTATTCAAGCAGCGGGGTCGAGATGCGTCTCGTGATGGCCCGCCTTTCGCTGGTCCGGCTGAGAAGGGCGCAGCCGAGCGTCAGCCGGTCGGCGTCGCTGAGCAGCCGGGCCTCTTCGCCCAGTTTCTTTTCCAGCTCACGCGAGATGCCGACGATCTCGTCGGAAGTGTCGGCCATGGCCGTCGTGCTCAGAATGAGACCGATGGCTGCGGGCCTTTGCGGCTTTCCGGCGGCCTCGAGCCGCCGCGATTCCATGGTGAAGGCCTGGGCGAAGACCCGGGCGAACAGCCGGTCGGCCTGATCGAGAAAACGCCCGAAACCGCTGCTTTCGGCGATTTCCTCTTCGCTGCAGCTGCGTTTCAGGCCGCGGGTCACGACCATCAGATTGGCCGCGCGGGCCAGTTGGGGATCGAGGTCCCGCATGGTGGCGGCGTAGTCGGCTCCGGTGATGAACTTTTCCCCGCTCGGCTGGCCGGCGATCAGCGGCGTGGTGCCTTCATCGACGATGCCGCCATATGTCGGCGCCGTGGCGGGAGACTGCACGCTGTTGCCCGGACCGGTCGTCTGGCAGGCGGACAGGACACATGCCGCGAAAATCGCGATCAGGCGGCAGGCCGACCCCGATGGCTTCATCTCAACAGTCCCGTAACGCTGCGCATCGCTGAACAGTAGGGCGGGGCAGGCGGATCGCCAACGTACGGCCGCGCATTTTTTCGTGTCTGCCGCCGCATGGCTGTCAGAATTGATCCAGCGCAACACACCTGTCCCTCAAACCGGGCAGATTGGATTCAACCAGACCAGCATGGGCGGCGGCGCATGAGTGACAGTTTCCAGACCCTGATCGATCGCGCGGCCGGCGGCGCTGCGATACCGACCGCTGTGGTTCATCCCTGCAGTGTCTCGGCACTGGAAGGGGCGCTGGAGGCGGGGGCTCGTGGCCTGATTGTCCCGATCCTGGTCGGACCGCAGCACCGCATCGACGCCCTTGCAGCCGAGACTGGCGCAGATCTGACCGCAATCGAGCGTGTCGATACCGCGCACAGCCATGAATCGGCGGCGAAGGCGGTCGAACTTGTCCGAACGGGCCGCGCGCAGGCGCTGATGAAGGGCAGCCTGCATACCGACGAACTGATGCACGAGATCCTGGTGAAGGAATCCGGTCTCCGGACGGAGCGGCGTCTCAGCCACGTCTTCGCCCTGGAGATCCCGAAGCAGCCGCATCTCTTCTTCGTCACCGACGCCGCCATCAATATCCAGCCCGACCTGCTGACCAAGGCCGACATCGTCCGGAACGCCATCGACTGTGTCCGTGCTCTCGGGATCGAGACGCCGAAGGTTGCGATCCTCTCGGCGGTCGAGACGGTCACGCCGCGTATCCCGTCAACCATCGAGGCGGCGGCGCTCTGCAAGATGGCCGACCGCGGCCAGATCACCGGAGGTTTGCTGGACGGCCCGCTGGCCATCGACAACGCCCTCAGCGTGGAAGCCGCGGAAACCAAGGGGATCCGCTCGCCTGTCGCCGGGCACGCCGACATCCTGGTCGCCCCGGACATGGAAGCGGGCAACATGATCGCCAAGCAACTCACCTTCCTTGCCGGGGCACAGGCCGCCGGGGTCGTGATGGGCGCGCGGGTGCCGGTTGTTCTCACCAGCCGCGCCGATGGCCCGGCGGCCCGCCTCGCGTCGGCCGCCATCGCGGTTCTGATCGCCCGGGCGCGGGAAGCCTCTCTGGCCGCGGATCTGAAGGCGTGAGCGGTGCGGCCATTCTGGCCCTGAACGCCGGCTCGTCCTCCATCAAGTTCGCGCTGTTCGAGAGGGCGGGGCTGGAACGTCTGGCCGGCGGGTTGGTCGACGGCGTCGGAACGGCGGGTTGCCGGCTGGTCTGGCGCGGTTCTGAAGGCGAGGAGACGCATCTCCTTGGAGAGCGGAGCTACGCCGACCACTTCGCCGAGATTGCGGCGCTGATCGCCGACCGAATGTCCGGCTGGACCGTTGCGGCCTGCAGCCACCGTGTCGTCCACGGTGGCGGGGAACTGGATCGTCCGGTCGAGGTGAGCGGCGGGACCATGGCAAGGCTCGAGGCGCTGTCGCACCTCGCGCCCCTTCATCAACCCCACAATCTCGCCGGGATCCGCGGGCTGGCTGTGGCCTTTCCCGGCGTGCCGCAGATCGCCTGTTTCGATACAGCCTTCCACCGGAACCATCCGCGGGTCGCCGAGGTCTACGCCTTGCCGCGCGAGATGACCGAGCGGGGCATCCGCCGGTACGGCTTCCACGGCCTTTCCTACGACTTCATCGCCGGCGAGTTGCGGCGCAGCCGTCCGGACCTTGCTGCGGGACGGGTCATCGTTGCGCATCTGGGTTCGGGCGCGAGCCTGTGCGCCATGGAAAACGGACGCAGCATCGAGACCACGATGGGATTCACGGCGCTCGACGGCCTGCCCATGAGTACCCGCACCGGCCAGATCGATCCCGGCGTGGTCTTCCACCTTGCACGGGAGGGGATGGATCTGGACCGGATCGAGCAGGCCTTCTACCGCGACAGCGGGCTGAAGGGCCTTTCCGGCATCAGCGGCGACATGCGCCGGCTTCTGGACTCGGAGACGGATGAAGCGGCTTTTGCGGTCGACTATTTCTGTCACCGGGTGGCGCGCGAGATCGGGGGGCTCGCTGTGGCTCTGGGCGGGCTGGACGGTCTCGTCTTCACGGCCGGCATAGGCGAGCACCAGCCGCCGGTTCGGGCGAATGTCTGCGCCCGCCTCGGTCTCTTCGGCATCCGGATCGACGGCCACGCAAATGACGACAATGCCGAGGTCTTGAGCACGCCGGACAGCGCTGTGACTGTCCTGCGCCTGCCGACCGACGAGGAACTGATGCTCGCGCGATATGCGGCGGCGTTCGTCTAGTCCTTCTGACCGGCAATCTCCAGGGCGACCGAAAGGCCTCGTGCCGAGTCTTCTGGCGATCCCGAGGCATCGACGGATGCCCAGCCGGCGGGTGAGTTGACGCCGCGCAGTTGCCGTCGAAGCACGGTCTCATCCGCATCCGATGCGTCATTCGTCCGGCTGCGGACGCGCCGCAACAGGACTTCCTCGGGTGCAGTGAGCCAGAACCCCTCCAGCGGGATCCCGCTCTTCCGGGCCAGCTCGCGGAAGGGCGCGGCGTTCTTCTCGCTACCGAACACGGCGTCGGCAATGACCGGCAGGCCGGCGTCGATGACCGCACTGGACATCGTGGCCAGCCGGTTGAAGACTTTCTCGGAAACCTCTGAACGGTATGCCTTTTCGGGGAGAGGTTCTTCCGGATGCATGCCGTAGATCCGCTTCCGGACGACGTCGCTGCGCAGGATGATGGCGCCAGCCGGCCCGCCAAGATCCGGTGCCACTGCCGCAGCCGCCGTCGACTTGCCGCTGCCGCTGGCGCCGCCCACGCAGATGAGCCGGGGCCGGGCCGGGGCAAGCACCGCGTCAGCAAGTTCGAGATACGCGCGGGCTTCCCTGCGGTTCTCCTCGCCGGACTGGGATGCGGTGGTGTGGGCACGGATACCGGCCCGGAGTGAGACAAAGAGCGCGAGAAGCGGCAGGCCCTCATAGTCCTCGGACAGGCCGAGGTAGCGGTTCAGGACGCGGTTTGCGTTGTCCCGGTGATCGCGATGCAGGAGGTCCATGATCAGGAAGGCAAGATCGTAGAGCGTGTCGATCTCGGCGATTTCCGGATCGAACTCGATGGCGTCGAACAGGGTGGGCCGTCCTTCGATCACCACGATGTTCCTGAGATGCAGGTCGCCGTGGAGGTGCCGCACATTGCCGCCGCGCGCGCGAGCCTCGATCAGGCCGTCATGCCGCTTCAGCAGGCTGTCCCACGCCGCCGTCACCCTGGAGGCGAGGTCCATGTCGAAGACGTCGGCGCCATGCCGTCTCAGTTCCTCGCTGATGCCGGTCGCCGTCCGGCGGACCGCTGCGACCGGTTCGTCCTGCACGACGGCAGGTTCGGCCCCGTGAAAGGCGAAGATCGCGTCGGCGACATCGCGGCAGAGCAGATCGTCCATCTCACCGCGGCCGGCGATTCGGTCGAGCAGGCAGTCATTGTCGAAGCGCCGCATCGGCACCAGCCAGTCGATGGCTTCGCCCTCGCCGCCGAGAGCCAGCCTGCTGTCCGCTTCCCGCGTCACCGCGAGCAGATCGTTGTAGAGCGCCGGGGCGGTGCGGCGGTTGATGCGGATTTCCTCCTCGCAGAAATGCCGTCGCTTCCCGGCATCGCCATAGTCGAGATACGGGTAGGTCACGGCTTTCTTCAGCTTGTAGGCCATGTTTCCGGCCAGGAAGATGCGTGAGGCATGGGTTTCGATCGTGCAGACCTCCGCGCCGTCATGGGTCGCGGGGTCAGACAGGAATTCGACGATTTCACGCTGCGCCGCTTCACCTTCGGCCATGTCCGCCGTCTCCAGTTCTGCCGGTGCGAGGGTACATCAGACGCCGGCCCATGGGATGCGGTGCGGGACAGACAGTTTGACGCGCCGGCCGGTCGACATACTGGAAAACCGGACGCCCAGCCGACATGCTGCCGGACGCCGTCAGCCAGCAGGGAGCCCGTCATGGATGCCGAGAAGCTGCAACGTCTTCGCGACAAGTACGCCAACGCGCTGGGCGGCGAGGTGCACGATCCGGCCCTGAAGAAGGTCATCGACCTCGTCTTCTCGGATCCGCAGCGCCGCAAGCCGCCCTATTCGGGCATTCCGACGCTGCTGGACGCGCCGATGCAGGAAGGGTTCGAGGGTCTCGATGTCGCGCTGATCGGCGTGCCGATGGATCTCGGCGTCACCAACCGGCCCGGCGCGCGCTTCGGCCCCAGGGCCCTGCGCGACATCGAGCGGATCGGGCCCTACCACCATGAACTGAAGCGCGCGCCCTTCGCCGAGATGAAGGTGGCGGATGTCGGCGACGTGCCGTTCCGCAGCCGCTTCAGCCTGGAAATGTGCATGCAGGACATCGAGACCTATTACCGGACGATCCCGGAGGGCGTCCGGCCCCTCTCGGTCGGCGGCGATCATTCGATCACCTACCCGGTCATGCGGGCGCTCGGCACGGACCGGCCGCTCGGCATGGTCCATATCGATGCCCATTGCGACACGGGCGGCGAATACGACTACTCCAAGTTCCACCATGGCGGCCCGTTCCGCCAGGCGGTACTTGACGGCGTGCTCGACCCCGAACGGTCGATCCAGATCGGCATCCGGGGCTCGTCGGAGATGATCTGGGAGTTTTCCTACGATTCCGGGATGACAGTGCTTCACATCGAGGACGTGACCCGTATGGGCACCGATGCGGTGGTGGCGAAGGCGCGGGAAGTCATCGGCGACGGCCCCGTCTACGTCACCTTCGATGTGGACGGGCTGGATCCGGCCTACGCACCGGGCACCGGCACGCCGGAAGTGGGCGGTCTGACACCGCGCGAGGCGCAGGCGATCCTGCGCGGACTCGACGGCCTGGACATCATCGGTGGCGACGTGGTCGAGGTGGCGCCGCAATACGACGCGACGACCAACACCGCGCTGACCGGCGGACAGATGCTGTTCGAGATCCTGACGGCGATGGCCGGCCGCAAAGGCTGATCGCGCTGCGCCATTTTGTCCGGTCCGGGTTTGTAGAACCGTCGGTCATCTTTCTACGTATTCGATGGCCAGCCAACATGGGGAACGAATCATGGCGAGCGACAACCTGCACGCGCCGCGGGAGCGGCTGAGCAAGAAGACCCTGCACATGCATCACGCGATCGTCTCGCTGATGGAGGAAATGGAGGCGGTCGACTGGTACCAGCAGCGCGCCGACGACTGCGAGGATGCCGACCTGAAGGAGATCCTGCTCCACAACATGCGGGAGGAAATGGAGCACGCCTGCATGGTCATCGAGTGGATGCGCCGCAACAATGACGACTTCGCCGGCATGCTGAAGGAGTTCGTGTACACCGACGGCGACATCGCCGGCCACGACCACTAGGACAGGGCATGTCCGACACGGCCGTCGGTCGCGCCTATGCGTTGCTGACCAATGACGACGAGGGTCGGGTGTGCCGGGATATTCCGGAAAGCGCCTGCAACGAGCAGCCTCGCAACTTCATGAAGCATGTGGTCTCGCTCAGCGCGACAAAGCTGGGCGACGGCCTGTTCGATCCCAAGCTGGTGCTGACCTGGCTGATGAACGCCATCGGCGCGCCCGTCTATCTGACCGGCGCGCTGGTGCCGCTCCGGGAGGCCGGCGCCCTGCTGCCGCAACTCTTCACGGCCGCCTGGATCCGGTCCATGCCGCAACGCAAATGGGCCTGGGCCGCGGGATCGGCCGTACAAGGGTTGTGCGCCGCCGGTGTGGCCCTGACGGCTGCCACGATGGAGGGCGAGACCGCCGGATGGATCATCGTGGCTCTGGTTGCACTCTTCGCCATCGGGCGCAGCGTGTGCTCGGTCAGCCACAAGGACGTACTCGGCAAGACCGTGTCCAAGTCGACGCGGGGCACCGCAACCGGCACGGCCGGCAGCGCCGCCGCGATCGGCGTGCTCGCCTTCGGCGTGCTGATCGGTCTGGGCCTTCTGCCGCTGGAAGTCTGGACCATCGCCATCGCCCTGGGCGTCGCCTGCGGTCTCTGGCTGTTCGCCGCCGCGGTGTTCACGACACTGTTGGAAGAGCCCGGCTCGACGGGCGGCGGCGGCAACGCTTTCGGTGTCGCCGTGCAGCAGTTCGGCCTGCTTGGCGCCGACCCGCAACTCCGCCTCTTCATCGCCGTGCGCGGCCTTCTGGTGCCGACGGCGCTGGCGCCGCCCTATCTGCTGACGTTGAGCGGACAGGCGGCGTCCCGAAGCCTCGGCGATCTGGGATTCTTCGTCGTCGCGTCGTCGCTGGCGGCGATCTTCGGCGGCTATGTCTGGGGCCGGCTCTCCGACCGCTCCAGCCGCAAGACGCTGATCGCGGCCGGTGCGCTTGGCGCGCTGACGCTGCTGGCCGCAGCCGGCGTCGAGGCGGCGGACCTCTCGGGCAATGCCATCCTGCTGCCGGGTCTGCTGTTCGTGCTGGTACTCGGGTATCAGGGCGTCCGTCTGGCCCGGTCGACACATCTGACGGACATGGCCGACAAGGACAGCCGGGCCGCCTACACGGCGCTTTCCAACACCATCATCGGCGTTCTGCTGCTCGCGACATCGGGACTGGGATTTGTCGCTTCGGCGCTCGGGACCCTTGTCGTGCTGCTGATCTTCGCGGCGATGTGCGCCCTCGCGTCGGTTCTGGCGTTCGGGCTGAAAGAGGTACAGGCTGATGATGGCGACGATTGAGGTGAGAAGATGAAACGAGCGGTTCCGATCGGGCTTGCCCTGCTACTGCCGGTACTTGCGGCCTGCGAACCTGAGGTGGGCAGCAAGGACTGGTGCGCGGAGATGCAGGAGAAGCCGAAGGGCGACTGGACGATCAACGAAACCTCGGACTTCACCAAGCACTGCCTGATCGACGCGCTGACCGGCAAGCAGGAATGAGCGTCGGCGGCGCGGCGGAGGTCCACGCCGCGATCCACCGCGCGCTCGAGACGGCGCTGAATCCGCCGTCGCCGCCCGACGATCCGCATCTTGCCCGGCTGTTCGAGGAAATCCGGGACCCGGTTTCCGCGGATCCGGCCTATCAGATCGAGGATCTGATATGGGCGGCGTGGCACCGGCATGTCGACGCGGACGCCACCGCGGTGATGGAGCGGGCAATCACCCTGATTGCCCGACGGGACGACGATACCGGCGGCAAGGTCCTCGACGGCCTGATCGAACTCTGCCCGTCATGGGCGGAACCCTGGAACAAGCGGGCGACCTTGCGCTTCCTGCAGGGGCGGGACCGGGAAAGCCTCGATGACATCGCCGAAACGCTGACGCGTGAGCCGCGGCATTTCGGGGCGCTGGCCGGGTTTGCGCAGATCTGCTTGCGCCATGGCGACGGCGGCACCGCGCGGCTGGTTCTGGCTCGCGCTCTGGAGATCAATCCCCATATGGCGCAGATGCGCGCCTTGCTGAACCAGCTCGAGACCGACAGGCCGGGAGTGAACTGAATGATCCGGATGCGTCAGGCCATGCTGGCCGCCGTCGCCTGTGTTGCGCTGGCCTCCTGCCAGACGCCCGCCGTCGGCGCGGAGCCCCGGACCGGCAGTGGCTTGTCGCCGCTGACGGTTGCCGGCGAGGCCGAGCATCCGCTCATCGGCACGGTCTGGTCGCCGGCGGAGCAGGCGAACATCACCTGGGACGAACTGGTTCGCCGGGCCGCCTCTGCGCGGTTCGTCATGCTGGGCGAGAAGCACGACAATCCCGGCCATCACCAGCTTCAGGCCATGCTGATCCGGGCGCTGACCGTCTCCGGGCGGTCGCCGGCCGTGGTCTGGGAGATGATCGATTTCAGTCAGCAGAGAGCGCTGGATGGTTATCTCTCATCCGAAGACGCTACGGCCGACGGGATGGGGCCCGCCATCGGCTGGGACCGGAGCGGCTGGCCAGCCTGGCCGAACTACCAGCCCATTGCCGAGGCTGCGATCGAGGCCGGTCTGACGCAGTATCCGGGCAATATCGACCGGACCACCGTGCGGGCGGTGTCGCGCGAAGGCTACGCCGCGCTCAACGATCCAACCGCCGAGGCGCTGATCGGCGCTGCAGGCTGGGGCGACGCAGAAGAGGCTGCGCTCAACGCCGATCTGGTCGAAAGCCATTGCGGCTTCATGCCGGATGCGATGCTGGGGCCGATGGCGCGGGTGCAGAGGGCGCGCGGGATGCGTCGATGGCTGCGGCGCTTCTGGAAGCCGATACGGGCGATGGCGCCGTGCTGATTTCGGGTAACGGTCACGCCAGGGCGGATCGCGGCGTACCCATCTACCTGAGACCGGAGACCGGGACTTACGCAATCGGCATCGTCGAGGCCTATCCGGGCGAGACCGATCCGGCCGCCTATTTCGACAATGACCGCCAGTTCGATGCGGTGATCTTCACGGACAGGGTCGAGACGCCTGATCGTTGCGAGGAACTGCGCAAGCGCTTCAGTCCGCCGTCCGAGTGATCAGCAGCGAACCGTCGGGCCACCCAGAACGTAGTTACCGCCGCACTCGGATTTTTCCTGGCCACCTGCATCCGCATCTTCCGGCGCGGGGCTGGCGCAGGCAGCGGCAATCAACCCGAGTGCAAGGGCGAAAATGAGTCCGCATCTCATGCGTTGCATAAGAACAGAAGAAGAAGGAGCGAGACAGATGAAACTGACGGGACCGTGGTCGAAGCCCGACATCGATGCCCATCTCGCAGGCGAGCGACTGCCTGTGCGGCTTGGCGTCCGAGGCTCCGGCGATGGCGTGATGGTGCTGTCGGTCTGGTACATCTGGCGGGATGACTGCCTGTGGTGCGCGTCGTCCGAGAAGGCGGCCCTGGTCAGGGCGCTCAGGAAGAACCCGGCCTGCGGTTTCGAGATCGCGCGCGACGAGCCGCCCTATTTCGGCGTGCGCGGGCAGGGGACGGTCAGCTTCGAACCCGGCGGCGACGGCCTTCTGAAGGAGCTCTACCAGCGCTATGGCGGCGATCTGACCCATGATTTCGCGACCTGGCTACTGGGCCGCGACGCGGACGAGGTCGCGATCCGGATCAGGCCGGAGAAGATGATGAGCTGGGACTACCGCGAACGGATGCGGGGCGCCTTCGCCGCGGACTGATCAGGCCTTGTCGGGCGTCCGCGTGTCGAAGCTGGTGTTCTCGTCCTGATAATAGCGTGAATGCCAGATGCCTTCGCCGGGCTCGTCGCCGACCGGCAGCCGCCAGCTGCGCACCTTGCAGTCCGCCAGCACCATCCGGAAAAGCCCGCGCCGCTCGTCGATGGTGTTGTCGACATAGGCGTCGGCATCCTTCGCCGGGACGTATTTCCTAGCCATTTCGCGATACAGGTCGCGCCAGGCGTCGTCCTCGCCGACATCGTGAACCAGTTCGGCGACGCCCTCGACCATCACCTTGCGGTAGGGCAGCGGCTGTTCGTCGATACAGAGCGCTGCCCGCGGATCGTGCCGAAGGCAGGCGAACCATTCCGAGCGCTCGCGCGGCGTGAACCAGATCGTTCCGTCCCGGTAGAGGAACCAGAGTGGCGTGACCAGCGGGCTGCCGTCCTGACGCACGACCGCGATCCGCATGACGACCCGCTTTTCGGTCAGGAAGGCCTCGCGTTCGTCACGGTTCAGGCGCGGCATGGCGGCCTCAGGTCCTCAGCAGCTCGTTGATCGAGGTCTTGGCGCGGGTGCGCTCATCGACGCGCTTGACGATCACGGCGCAGTAGAGCGCCGGCGTCGGCTTGCCGTCGACCACGGGGCCGGGCAGGGAGCCGGGCACCACGACCGAATAGGACGGTACGCGGCCGATATGGACCTCGCCGGTCTCGCGGTCGATGATCTTGGTCGAGGCGCCGATGTAAACGCCCATCGAGAGGACCGAGCCCTGCTCGACGATGACGCCCTCGGCGACCTCGGAGCGGGCGCCGATGAAGCAGTTGTCCTCGATGATCACCGGTCCCGCCTGGAGCGGCTCCAGCACGCCGCCGATGCCGGCGCCGCCGGAGATGTGGCATTCCTTCCCGATCTGGGCGCAGGAGCCGACAGTGGCCCAGGTATCGACCATTGTGCCGCTGTCGACATAGGCGCCCAGGTTCACGAAGCTCGGCATCAGCACCACGCCCGGCGCGATGTAGGCGGAACGGCGCACGATGCAGTTCGGCACGGCGCGGAAGCCGGCATTGCGGTACTCCGCCTCGCCCCAGCCCTCGAACTTGCTCGGCACCTTGTCGAACCAGGTGGTGTCCTTGCCGGGCCCGCCGGCGATGGTGGTCATGTCGTTCAGACGGAAGCCGAGCAGCACGGCCTTCTTCAGCCACTGGTTCACGACCCAGCCGCTCGCGGTCTTCTCGGCGACGCGGGCCTGGCCGCTATCGAGGGCGTCGAGCGCCTCGTTGACGGACTCGGCGATGATCCCGGTGGTCTGCGGTGTGATCTGGTCCCGGTTCTCCCAGGCCTGTTCGATGTTGATTTCGAGCTGCTCGAGGCTCATGGCGGGCGTTCCCTCATCTTGCGGTATCCTGCGGCGCGCGGACGATAGCCCCGGGTGGCGGGGAGTCAACCGCGCTCAGGCGGCCTCGGGGTCCTCGGGCTTCGGACGATAGAAGCGGGGATAGCGTTTCTCGACCACCGGGCTGTATTCGGCCCACGAGTGGCAGGTGTTCAGGATCGAGGGCCGCCGCTCGGATTCGCCGGTGCTGCCCATGGCGTCGATCACGGGCCACAGCGTCTGCATCGTGGCCGTACCCATCTGCGGCAGAAGTTCGACGATGTGGGTGCAGCCGGCCGTGCCGCCGACCCGTTCGCGAGCCTTGCGGTTGAAGCCGGGGCCGATACGCAGACCCTCCAGCGCCGAGAAGTTCGGGTTCACTTCCTTGCAGATCTCGTAGGGTGTGATCTCGGACCAGGCCTCGGCCTTGCGGATCACGAAATCCATGTCGATGGTCAGACGGACGTGCATCTTGTGGACCATGCCGTCGTCCCGGCGCTCTTCCATCTTGCCGTAGGCCACCGGCTTGTAGTCGGAGATCGAGCCTTCCATGTCCCAGAGGCCGTCCTCGCGCTCATAGCCGTTGATCTCGATCGAACGGGTGTGGAGGTGCTTTCTCTTTACGGGCGGGCTGAGCGCCATGATGTTCTCCGGAAGCTTCTGAAACGGGGTTGCGCCGGAACCTAGGTCAGGCTTCAAGGTCGGTCCAGACCTGCCCCGCTCATGGGCGGTTTGCGCATGAGAGAGGGCGGAGGGGACATGACGGCGCTTGCCGAGGGATTTCTGCTGGGTCTGAGCCTGATTCTCGCCATTGGCGCGCAGAACGCCTTCGTCCTGCGACAGGGCCTTCTGCGCAGTCACGTGCTGGAAATCGTTCTGGTCTGCGCCCTGGCCGATGCCCTGCTGATCGGCGCAGGTGTGCTGGGGCTTGGCGCCCTGGTGGTGGCCTGGCCGGGTCTGGTGTTCTGGACAACGCTGGGCGGCGCCGCCTTTCTGATCGTTTATGGGCTCTTTGCGCTGCGCCGCGCACTGAGGCCGGGCAGTCTGGAGGCGGGGCCGGACCGGACGCTGTCCCGGCGGGCGGCTGTGGCCACGGCCCTGGCATTCACCTTCCTGAACCCGCATGTCTATCTGGACACGGTGGTGATGCTCGGCGGCATCGCCGCGCGGCATCCCGAGGATGCGCGCATCGCCTTCTGGGCGGGCGGCGCTGCTGCCTCGTTCGTCTTTTTCTTCTCGCTCGGCTATGGCGCGAGGTTCCTGCAGCCGGTCTTTGCCCGGCCCGCGGCGTGGCGGGTGCTGGACCTGCTGATCGCACTTGTGATGTGGGCAATCGCGGCGCTGCTGCTCAGCGAACTGGCAGTCCCGGCCAGCATCTGAGCCGGTCAGCGGCTGCGGAAGACCTGGGCGGCGAACCAGCCGGCGAACCCGGCGATCAGCACGGCAAAGATGCCGTAGAACAGCGGCCATTGATGCGCGAAGGAAAAGATCGCGCGCTCGACGCCGGTCTTGTCGATCAGGATCGGGCTGGTTTCGGCGGCAATGACATTGCCGTCCTGAAACAGGTAGACACGAGTTGTGTACTGGCCGACGGGCACATTGGCCGGGAACGCGACATTGGCCCGATAAAGCCTGCCATTGCGTACCGAGACACCTGTGCCGTCCTCGAAGAAGAGGCCGTTGTCCAGCCGCAGCCGGCGTATGGCGTTGTCGAAACCGTCCTCGTCCTCGCTGCCGGAGCCCTGCAGGGAGAGATTCCGGATCCCGATATCGTGCCGTCTGAGGACACGGTCGGCGGCGATCTCGTCCAGTGGCCGGCTGGAAACCACCGCATAGAAGCTCGGCACGTCCTCGTAGGTGACCGAATCCGTGTTCACCCAGATGCCGGCGACACGCTCCTTGCGCCGCACCGTCAGGGGCTGAGGCGGCCCCTTGACCACGATGACGACGTCGCCGGGCTGGCTGAGGGAACCGAACAGCAGCAGTTCGGTGCCCTTGAAGCCCGAATCGATGCCGATCCGGCGCGACGAGATATCCGCGACCATGGCGGTCTGCGCGCCGGCTTCGCCGCACAGCGTCAACAGCAACAGCAATCCGGCGAGCCGTGCCATCAGTGTCCGCCTCCTGCGCCGAGCGACAGGCTGAAGAGTTCTGCCGGCGTGGCGAAGAGGTCGTAGCCGAGCTTCAGGCAGACGGCGAGAACCATTGCCGCCAGCAGGAAGCGCAGTTGCTCGCCCTTGAGATAAAGGCCGACCCGCGTGCCGAACTGGGCGCCGATCACGGCGCCGAACAGCAGCAGCAGCGCCAGCACGACATCGACGGTCTGGGTGTAGAAGGAATGCTGGATCGTGACCGCGGCGGTGACGAAGGTGATCTGGAAGAGCGAGGTGCCGACCACGACGGCGGTCGGCATCCCCAGCAGGTAGATCATCGCGGGCACCATGATGAAGCCGCCGCCGACGCCCATGATCGCCGCCAGGATGCCGACCAGACAGCCGACGGCCAGCGGCGGGAGGGCGCTGATGTAGAGCTTGGAGCGCTTGAACCGCATCTTGAACGGCAGGCCGTGCACCCAGTAGTGCTGGCGCTTCTTGCGCGAGACGCCGCCCTTGCGCTGGCGGAACAGCGCTCTCGCGCTCTCGACGAACATCAGACCGCCGATGATGCCGAGGAAGAGCACGTAGCAGACCTTGATCATCAGGTCGTTCTGACCGAGCGTCTTCATCCAGGTGAAGATCTGCGTGCCGATGAAGGAACCGACCAGGCCACCGGCCAGCAGAACCAGTCCCATCTTGATGTCGACATTCTTCCGCCGCCAGTGAGCCAGCGCCCCGGAGACGCTGGAGGCCACGATCTGGTTCGCCTCGGTGGCGACCGCGACCGAAGGCGGTATGCCGACGAAGATCAGAAGGGGAGTCATCAGGAAGCCGCCGCCGACACCGAACATGCCGGACAGGAAGCCGACGCCGCCACCCATGCCGAGAAGCAGGAAGATGCTCACGGACTGTTCGGCAATGGGTAGGTAGATCTGCAACGCGTCGCCCGCTCAGTTCAGGTCTTGGCCATGCGGCGCCAGGATCCGTCCCGCGCGCCGCGTCACTTCCCTAGGAATCCCCCGTTGCCGGCAACCCCTTCGGCGCCACTCTCATGGCGCGGCCCGGTACCGGATGCGAGACGCTGCAACCTACGCCCCGACGTTCGATTGGACAATGCCGCCTGTGCGGCATGGCGGCAGTTTTCCTGAGATTCCGGAACCTTGGCGCCGAGCCGGCGGGTCAGGGGCTGCCGCAACGGCATCCCGTTCAACGAACCATGGCCGGCCGCGGGAATCGGCTCCGGGACAGGGTAGGACCCATTTCCGGATGAATGCGGGCTCCCCACGGGTCGGCCTGCGGTGCGCCGCAATCGGCATGACTTGCCCGGCGACAGCACCTCCCTCAAGGTAGCGAAAGGTGGGCCATGGCCGGGTAGGGCCAGAGAATTTCGATTTGCTTTTCAGAAGGTTACGGAAATCATCCATCGGCGCGCAAGCGTGTCAGCACATCCCGGTTGATCTGTCCTACCTCAGGCAGGCCGCGGTCCGATTGCCATGCCCGTATGGCGTCGCGGGTCTTGGAACCAGGCAGACCGTCGGCGACCCCCGGGTCATACCCCCGATCGATCAGCAGCCGCTGCAGTTCCTTGATTTCGTCCCGCCGCGTCAGCCGGTCGGGGCTCTCGTCGGCCGTGGTCGCCCCGGTCTCGCCGGCGGCGCTCGGCGCCGGGCTGAAACCGGACACCCGCGCATCCTGTTCCTGGCGTTGCTCCGGCGTCAGCAGCGCCGAGACGCGGTCCACGTCGGCCGCCGCGCCGCTGTCGCCCGACTGCATGGCGAGACTGAACCAGTAATAGGACTGTTCGAAATCCCGTGGCACGCCCAGACCGCCCTCGTAGAGGACGCCCATGTTGTACTGCGCATCCACGACACCCTGATCGGCGGCTTCCCGAAACCACCGGGCCGCCTGGAAATAGTCGGGCGCGCCGGCGCTTTCGTCGACATAGACCTCGGCCAGATATTTCTGTGCATCCGGATTGCCCGCGCGGGCGGCGGCGTGAAGCCAGAGCCGGGCCAGGTCCAGATCGCGCTGGCGGCGAGACCCTGCCGGTACATGACGCCGAGCCCGAGTTGGGCCGGCACATGGCCCTGTTGCGCCGCGCGGTCGAACCAGTCGGCCGCCGTGGAATAATTGGCTTCGACGCCGATGCCGTCGCGATGGCGAACGCCGAGTTCGTACTGCGCATCCGCCGAACCGGCCTGGGCCGCATCGCGCAGATTGTCGAGGTCTGACTGGGGCGCCGTCGGTGGCGGCGTGGCGGCCACCTGCTGCTCGGGCGCGGTTTCTACCGTTGCCGCCGGTGGCGCAGCGGGTTCCGGCGTTGCCTCGGCCGACGGCGCCGGGGCCGGATCGGGCGGCGGTGTCTCCGCCGTTTCCGAGGTTGCCGCCGTTTCCGGCGCAGCCGGCTTGGGTGGTTCGGCAGATCCGCCGGACTGTCCTGTTGCTGTCCCGGCCGTGGGCGGCGGCGCATCATCATTGTTCCCCGAAAGCCCTGCCGAGGCGGCCAGGCCGTCCCAGATTCGGGTCAGTTGTTCGCGGGCGTCCCGGAATTCCGGCGTTCCGGCGAACCAGAACCCGCCGACGAGCAGCGCTGCGAGGACCAGTGCCGCTATGGCATAGCCGATCCAGCCCTTGCCGCGCCGTCTTGGCGTTTCCGGTCTCTGACGGGAAAGGTCGAGAGGCTCGTCGAGCCGGAAGGGCTTCCGGGTCTCGCCGGTATTGCGGGGCGCGCCTTCGGCGTCTGGAACCGCTTCGGGCTCCGGCGATTCTCCGAGCAGCGACTCGACGGCGACCAACCGGCGCGGCCGGTCCGCCGGGTCCGCATCCGTCGACGGTGTGGCGCCGAGTTGATAGGCGGCCGGTTCGTCGTCTCCGGTATCCGGAGGCGGCATGTCGTCCAGCAGGGTGTCGCCGCCACCGGCGCCGACGATTTCGTCGGCGTGCTCGTGATCCTGCATCCCGGTGGCACCGAAATCCGGCTTCTCTTCGATTTCCGGCTCCGGGGCCTGTGGTTCGATCTCGCGAAAGAAGGGCTCGTCGTCGGGATAGGCGCCGCCAACGGTCTCGTCCTGGGCGGAAAGATCGTTCAGGGCGGCGAGGTGGCTCGATTCCGTTCGCTGCGGCTCGGGTTCCGGCGTCGGCTCGGGTTCCAGCGGCGCGGGGGCAAGTTCCGGTTCTGGAACCGGCGGCGCCACCGGCCCGGGCCGGGCGGTCAGCTGATCGCTCAACCGGGCCAGCGCCGCTGTCAGCGCGTCGACACGCGCTTCAATCCGTTCGGTGCCATCGGCGGGCGCCGGTGTCGCGGACTCGGTCCGGACCTCCTGCAGGGCGGTATCCAGTGCTGCCAGTTTCTTCCCGACTTCCTGGTTCGCCGCATCGATCTTGGCGGCCAGGTTGACCATGCCTGTCATGACCTTTCGGATATCGCCGGTCAGCGCGGTCAGGGCTGCGGTATCGCCGTCTCCGGAAACCGGGCTGCTGCCGAAAGTGGATTCCAGACTTGCGAGCGATGCCTCGATTCGAGACAGATCCGGTGACTCGCCGCCAGCAGGGGTATTTGCGATCTGCCGGTTCAGTTCAGCCAGGGCCGGACCCGGGTCGGGACGCTGTTCCAGCGTTTCGATACGGCGGGCAATCGCGATCAGGCCGCGTTCCAGCCGGGACTGATCGAAGGCAGGCGTCTCTGTGGGTAGGGCTTCGGATATCGCGTCCAGCCGGACTTCCATGGCCGCGATCGCATCGGTCAGCGGCTTGAGGTCGGCAGCGGCCTGACCGGACTCGGCGGGCAGGGCGTCGACACGCCGTGCCAGCTCGGCGATGGCGCGCATGATGCGTGCGGTATCCAGCGCACCGCCCGCCTGGGACGCGGCCGGCGCCGCCTGTGGCGCGGTTTGCCCGGATTCGGAAATCGCCTTGTTGAGCCACTGGCCAAGCGTCAGCCCCTCGGCCTTGGCGCGTTCCTTGGCGAGTTCGCGGGCCTCCTGCTCGATGCCCTTGATGCTCCACGGCGCACCGGGTTTCATGTCGAGGTCCTTCCGGTTCTACCAAACGGCTGCCACCGGTATGACCGATGTGCTTTGGAAAAAATGCCCGACACGCGTGCAGTTCGCAAACCGGAAAGTCGCAAATTCCGGAAATTACATGACATTCGTGGCAAGGGAACCAGACTGGACTGCGCTGTCCGCGCGGTCGGACGGGATCAATTCCACCAGCGGTCGAGTAGGGCCGGAAAACTGGCATTCCGCTTGCGGCATCATGTCGATAGCGGCTTGTTGTGCAGGCCCGTATCTGCTTAATAGTCGGTGCAATAAGAATAATAACGGAATGCTGCGGCAGTTTGAGTTGAGTTGATGGCCTAGTTGGAGGGCGATCATGTCGCTGTTAGGCGAACTGCTGCGGTTTGCAGCCCTGTCGGATGTCCGCTTCATCGAGGAGGTCGGGACACCGGGTGATGACAGTTTGACCGGCACGTCCGGCAACGACGTCCTCGAAGGGCGCGACGGCAACGATACATTGTTGGGTCTCGAAGGCGACGACCTTCTGAGTGGCGGGAACGGAGACGATTCACTCGCCGGCAATGACGGCGACGACACCTTCCGCGGCGGACTTGGCAACGACACGATGTTCGGCGGGGCCGGCATCGACGTTCTCGACTACACCAACATCAACACGCAGATCATTGCCGACCTCGATTCCGGGATCGCCTTTGGCGCGGATCTCGGCACCGACGTCGTTTCGGCGATCCAGCGCGTTCTCGGCGGCACGGCCGGCGACATCCTCATCGGCAATCTGTCCCAGAACCTGCTCGACGGCCGTGGCGGTAACGACACCCTGGCCGGCGGCGACAACAACGACACCCTGTTCGGCGGCGACGGCGACGACTCGCTCGACGGCGGGAACAACAGCGACCTGCTGAACGGCGGCGCGGGCAATGACACGCTTGTCGGCTCGGCCGGGCAGGACACAATCTTCGGCAAGGACGGCAACGACGAGATCTCCGGCGGAGACGGCGCGGATTCGCTCGCCGGCGAACTGGGCGACGACCTGATCCTTGGCGGCGCCGATGCGGACAACATCGTCGGCGGCGGCGGTATCGATACGCTCGACGGCGAAGGCGGCAATGACGACATCCGCGGCGGCGCCGGCGGTGATTCGATCTCCGGTTCGGCAGGCTTCGACCGGCTGTTCGGCGAGGCCGGCGACGACAGCCTGTTCGGGGGCACCGAAGGCGACCTTCTCGACGGTGACTCGGGCAACGATCTCCTGGACGCCGGTGACGGAGACGACATCGTCCGGGCCGGCCTGGGCACGGACACGATCTTCGGCGGCGAAGGCGCCGATATCCTGATCGGTGAGGATGGCAGCGACAGCATCGTCGGTGGCGCCGGCAACGACACGCTGACCGGCGATCTGGCCGGCGACACGCTGGGCGGTGCGGACACGCTGGAAGCCGGCGACGGCGATGACGAGGCGCTCGGCTTTGCCGGCAACGACCTGATTTCGGCCACCAGCGGTTTCAACCGGCTGTTCGGCGGCGACGGCGCCGACACGATCACCGGCGGTACCGAGGTCGACAATATCGGCGGCGGCAGCGGCAATGACTCGCTGGCCGGCGGTTCCGGCGCCGACCGCATCAGCGGCGACGATGGCAACGATTTCGTCAGCGGCGGTCTCGACAATGACGAGATCGGCGGCGGCACGGGCGCCGATACGCTGAATGGCGACGACGGCGCGGACACGCTGCGTGGCGGCAATGGCGCGGACCTGATTCAGGGCGGCGCGGGTGCAGACTCCGTCGAGGGCGGCGCCGACAACGACACCATCGACGGCGGCACGGGCGCGGATGAGCTGAAGGGCGATTCCGGCAATGACTCGATCGATGGCGGTATCAGCCTGGACCTGCTGCGTGGCGGCGACGGCCTCGATACCATCAATGGCGGCGCGGACAATGACGACATTGCCGGCGGCACCGGTGGCGACAGCCTGTCAGGTGACGACGGCGACGACGTGGTCTCCGGCGAAATCGGCAATGACCGCGTCTTCGGTGGTGCGGGCAACGACACCGTCGCCGGCAATGAAGGCAATGACAGTGTCTTCGGCGGTATCGGCAACGATTCCGTGCTCGGCCAGGAGGGCGTGGATTCGCTCGAAGGCGGCGATGGCGACGACACGCTGCGGGGCGGCGACGGCAACGACCGCCTGCTGGGTCAGGCCGACAACGACTCGCTGAATGGCGACGGCGGCGACGATATCGTCTTCGGCGACCTTGGCGACGATTCCATCCACGGCGAGACCGGCCGTGACATCCTGTTCGGCGGCGATGGCAACGACACGATCCGCGGTCTTGACGACGAGGACACGGTCCGCGGCGGCGAAGGCAATGACAGCCTGTTCGGCAACAATGGCAAGGACGTCGTCAAGGGCGACGCCGGCGACGACTTCATCGACGGCGGCGCGGGCATCGACACGCTGCTGGGCGGCGACGGCAACGATACCGTCCTCGGTAACGAAGGCAGCGATACCGTGGACGGCGGTGCCGGTGATGACAGCCTGTCCGGCAATGCGGGCAGCGACGTCATTCGCGGCCGCGACGGCAATGACAGCATCTTCGGCGGCACCGAATCCGACATTCTGGAAGGCGGCGCCGGCTCCGACAGCCTGAACGGCGGCTCCCAGGACGATATCCTGCGCGGCGGCGACGACGCCGACACCCTGGTCGGCGGCGGCGGCGATGACATCGTCAATGGCGATGGCGGGGACGACAGCCTGTTCGGCGGGTCCGGCAATGACGACATGCGCGGCGGCCTGGGCAACGACACCCTGATCGGTGCGTCGGGCGCGGACCGCATGGCCGGCGGCGACGGCATCGACGTCGCGGATTATTCGAGCTCCTCAGGCGGCGTCACGGTCAACCTGAACAACGGCAAGGGCGAGCGCTCGGATGCCGAAGGCGACCAGCTGCGCAAGATCGAGAACGTGATCGGCACCTCTCTGGCCGACACGATCAAGGGCAATGCCGACGACAACGTCCTCGACGGTGGCGCGGGCGCGGACTTCCTTTCCGGCCTTGGCGGCGGCGACACGCTGCTCGGCGGCAACGGCAACGACACGCTGAAGGGCGGCGCAGGCGCCGACAGCCTGGATGGCGGCGCCGGCATCGACACGGCGGACTATTCCGGCTCGGTCGGGCCTATCAATGTCAACATCGCGCTGGGCATCGCGACCGGCGGTGACGCCGACGGCGATACGCTGACGGCGATCGAAGGCGCAATCGGCACAACGGCCGATGACACGCTGATCGGCAATGGCGGCGCGAACAACTTCGTCGGCGGCATCGGTCAGGACTCGATTTCCGGTGCTGGCGGCGACGACACCATCGATGGCGGCAACGGCAACGATACGGTCGATGGCGGGACGGGCAACGATCTGCTGACGACCGGCAATGGCGACGACCTGATCCGCGACGGCGACGGCAACGACACCATTCTGGCGGGCGCGAACGAAGACACGATCATCGGCGGCGCAGGTGCGGACAGCATCAATGGCGGCGGCGGCATCGATGTCATCGACTTCTCCGCCAGCGGCGCAGCCGTCGGTGTGGATCTCGGCCTTGGAGTTGGCACTGCAGGCGATGCGCTGGGCGACACCTATTCGAACCTGGAAGACGTCATCGGCTCGAACTTCAACGACACGATCGTCGGTTCGAATGCGTCCAATGGTCTGTTTGGACTCGACGGCGCGGACTCGATCAACGGCGGCGGCGACAATGACCGGATCTTCGGCGGCAATGGCGCGGACACGCTTTCGGGCAATGCGGGCAACGACTTCCTGGGCGGTGCGGACGGCAATGACCGGTTCTTCGGCGGCGACGGGCTCGACACGCTTGATGGCGGCCTAGGCAACGACACGCTGAACGGCGATGCCGGCGCAGACCGCATCAAGGGCGGCGACGGCGACGATTCCGCTTTCGGCGGTGCCGACAACGACACGATCGAGGGTGGCGCGGGCAATGACGGCCTGAATGGCGAACTCGGCAACGACGTCATCAATGGCGGCGCGGGTCAGGACAATCTGCTCGGCTCCGACGGCAACGACATCATCTTCGGCGGCGACGACAACGACTCAATCCGCGGCGGAAATGACAATGACACGCTGCTCGGCGATGCCGGCAACGATACCGTGCGCGGCGAACTCGGCGACGATGTGGTTCGCGGCGGCGCGGGCGCCGACGTCGTCGATGGCGACGCAGGCAACGACACCATGTTCGGCGATGCCGGCAATGACACGCTGACCGGCGACGAAGGCGACGATGTGCTCGACGGCGGCGACGATGACGACATCGTCTCCGGTCTCGCCGACAACGATACGCTGCGCGGCGGTCTCGGCAACGACGTCGTCAATGGCGGCGACGGCGCCGATCAGGCGCTTGGCGGCGCCGGCAATGACACGGTGATCGGCGGCGCCGGCAACGACTTCGTTCTCGGCGAGGATGGCGACGATCAGGTCCAGGGCGATGCGGGCGACGACACGGTTGTCGGCGGCCTTGGCAACGACACGCTGAACGGCAATGACGGCCTCGACCTGATCAAGGGCGGCGACGGCAATGACTCCGCCATCGGCGGCATCGGCGCGGACACGGTTCTGGGCGAGGCCGGGGCCGACACGCTGCTGGGCGACAGCGGCGACGACATCCTGGACGGCGGCATCGGCAATGACAGCCTGTTCGGCGGCAGCGAGAACGACCAGGTCCGCGGCGGCGAGGGTGACGACACGCTGAGCGGCGATCTGGGCGACGACCTGCTGTCCGGCGGCGAAGGCAACGACCTGCTGCTGGGCGATGGCGGCGCCGACACGCTGAACGGCAACAACGGCATCGACACGATTGACTATTCGGGCGCGGGCGGCGCCGTGACGGTCAATCTGGCCACCGGCCTGGGTTCCCGTTCGGACGCCGAGGGCGACACCTATCAGCAGATCGAGAACGTCATCGGCGGTTTCGACGCTGACATCATCATCGGCAATTCCAGCGCCAATGCGCTGCAGGGCGGCGATGGCGACGACCTGATCTCAGCCGGCGCGGGCGCTGACACGCTCAACGGCGATGGCGGCAATGACAGCCTGGAAGGCGGCGCGGGCGCTGACGTGCTCAATGGCGGCGCGGGCAACGATTCGGCGGATTACCGCAACTCCACGGCTGCGGTGAATGTCGATATCGGCACGGGCATCGCGACCGGCGGCGACGCCGACGGCGACACGCTGACCTCGATCGAAAGCGCGGTCGGCACCAACTTCGCCGATACGCTGACCGGCGACGCCGGCGACAACAAGCTGGAAGGCCTGGCCGGTAACGATACGCTGATCGGCAATGACGGCGCGGACACGCTGCTTGGCGCGAGCGGCGCCGACAGTATCAACGGCGGCGCGGGTGCGGACGTCATCGACGGCGCTTCCGGTGCCGACACACTTACCGGTGGCGACGGCAATGACGATATCGACGGCGGTTCCGAAGGCGACCTGATCAGCGACGGCGCCGGCGACGACACGGTCCGGGCCGGCGATGGCAACGACACCGTCATCGCGGCGGCCGGCGCCGACAATCTGAACGGCGGCGCAGGCATCGACCTGATCGACTACTCGGCCTCCTCGGCCGGGGTCAGTGTGGACATGTCAGGCGGCGTCAGCTCGGGCGGCGACGCCCAGGGCGACGTCGTCACAGGGTTCGAGAACCTGATCGGCAGCGCCTTCGGCGACACGGTCACGGGCAATGCCGCCGACAACCAGATTTTCGGCGGCGACGGCAGCGACAACCTGACAGCGGCCGACGGCAATGACACCGTGCTGGGCGGGGCTGGCGACGACACGGTCTCCGGCGCGGCCGGCAATGACAGCGTCGAAGGCGGCGACGGCAGTGACCGCATCTTCGGTGGCGAGGGCCAGGACACGCTGAACGGCGGCATCGGCAACGACACGATCCAGGGCAATGAAGGCACCGACCGCATCGACGCGGGCGATGGCGACGATCTGGTTGTCGGCGGCGCCGAGGACGACACCATCTTCGGCGGCGCGGGCAGCGACACCCTAACCGGCGACGCGGGCGACGACCGGCTGTTCGGCGGCTCCGGCATCGACACGCTGAACGGCGGCGATGGCAATGACACGCTGGATGGCGGCACAGAAGCCGAACTCGCTGCTGGGCGGCCTGGGCAACGACTCCCTCGATGGCGGCGACGGCAACGACATCGTCCGCGGCGAAGAAGGCGACGACACGCTGAATGGCGGCCTGGGCGACGACCTGCTCGACGGCGGCGTCGGCATCGGCGTGCTGAACGGCGGCGCGGGCAACGACACCCTGCTGGGCGACGCGCTGGACGATACGCTCCGCGGCGGCGCCGACAATGACAGCATCGCGGGCGGTGACGGCGCCGACCGGATCTTCGGCGAGAACGGCAATGACTTGCTGTTCGGCAATGCCGGTGCGGACTTCATCGACGCCGGAGCCGGCGACGATTCCATCGACGGCGACACCGGCGACGATGTCATTCTGGCCGGCGAGGGCCAGAACACCGTCCTCGGCGGGTCCGGCCTCGACAACATCACCTCCGGCAGCGGCAACGACCTGATCCAGGGCGGCGCCAACTCCGACACCATCGTCAGCGGCGCGGGCAACGACACCGTGCAGGGCGACGAAGGCAACGACCTGATCAATTCGGGCGAGGGCGACGACAGCGTTCTCGGCAATGACGGCAACGACACGCTGAACACCGGCGCCGGCGCGGACGTCGCCATCGGCGGACTGGGCAATGACAGCATCCTGACCGACTGGGGCAATGACAGCATCTTCGGCGGAGATGGCGACGACACGGTCGATGCCGGCGACGATGACGACTTTGTCCAGGGCGGGAATGGCAACGACCTGCTGGACGGCAACTGTCACGACGACACGATCGAGGGCAATCAGGGCGCCGACACGCTGCTGGGCGATCATGGCGATGACGTCATCTTCGGCGGCAGCGAGAACGACCTTATCGACGGCGGAGAGAACGACGACTCTCTCGACGGCGGGACCGGTGACGACACCATCATCGGCGGCTTCGACAACGACACGCTGCGCGGTCAGGGCGGTTCGGACAGCCTGGTGGGCGGAACCGGCAACGACCTGTTCGAGGGCGGCAACGGCGCGGACACGATGCGCGGCGGCCTGGGCGACGACACCGTCACCTACGAGAACTCCGCGGCGGGCGTGAACATCGATCTCGACCTCAACACCGCGAGCGGCGGCGAGGCGACGGGGGATGTGTTCGACCGGATCGAAAACGCCATCGGCTCGCTGTTCGGCGACACGCTGCGTGGCGACTCCTTCGGCAACAGGCTGTTCGGCCTCGACGGCAACGATTCCATCGAGGGCCGCGCCTCGGGCGATACGCTCGACGGCGGTCTCGGCAACGACACCGTGTCCTATGAAGGTTCGACGGCGGCGGTGAACATCGACATCGCCCTGAACACGGCGGCTGGCGGCCATGCAACCGGCGACGTGATCTCGAATTTCGAGAACATCACCGGTTCCGACTTCAACGACACGCTGACCGGCACAGCGGGCGCAAACATCCTGACCGGCGGACTCGGCGCGGACATCATCACCGGCGGCGACGGCAACGACACGCTGGGCGGCAACGCCGGCAACGACACACTGGACGCCGGCGACGGCGACGATTTGATCTTCGTCGGCCAGGGCGCGGACAGCGTGATCGGCGGCCTCGGCAGCGACACCGTCGACTTCTCCATCGAGAACTCGGGCGTCAGCTTCGACCTGTCGAACGGCGGCAACGATACGGTCTCCGGCATCGAGCAGGTCATTGGGTCGTCCTTCGCCGATACGCTGATCGGCTCGGCGGCCGGCGAGACCCTGATCGGCGGCGGTGGCGGTGACACCATAGCCGCAGGCGACGGCGACGACACCGTGGATGCGGGCATCGGCGCGGATACCGTCAGCGGCGGCGAAGGCGCCAACGTGCTCGACGGCGGCGCGGGCCTCGACATTCTCGACCTGTCGGGCGAGACCGGGCCGGTCGACTACGACACGGCGGACACGCTGGTCGGCAACGACACCGTGTCCAATTTCGAAGGCGCCATCGGCACCGCGCTGGACGACACGCTGACCGGCGGGGTCGAGGACAACCGCTTCTTCGGCGGCGCCGGCGGCGACATCATCACGATGGGCGGGGGCAACGACTTCGCGTCCGGCGACGACGGCGCGGATACGATCTTCGGCGGCACGGGCAGCGACAATATCCAGGGTGGCAATGGCAATGACAGCCTGGACGGCGGCGCGGACGGCGACACGCTGGGTGGCGGCAATGGCGACGACACGCTGACCGGCGGTCTGGGCGACGACCTGATGAATGGCGGCGCCGGCGACGACCTGTTCATCCTGAACGACGGCGACGGCAACGACACCATCGACGGCTTCACGCCGGGCGCGGCCACCATCGATGTCATCGATGTCCAGAATGTCAGCTCGATCAACGACTTCTCCGATGTTCTTGCCAATGCGACGGACAATGGGGTCGACACGACGATCGATCTCGGTGGCGGGAATTCCGTCGTCCTGACCGGCGTTCTGGTCAGCCAGCTGCATCCGGACGACTTCGAGTTCGGCGGTCCGGTGACCATCACCGGCACCAATGGCGACGACAATCCGCTGAACGGCACCGCCGCATCCGATGTGATCCAGGGTCTCGACGGCAACGACTTCATCGTCGCCGGCACGGGCAACGACACGGTCGAGGGCGGCCTCGGCAATGACACCCTGCGGGGTGAGGCCGGCGCCGACAGTCTGATCGGCGGCGATGGCGAGGACTGTGCGGACTACACGACGTCCGGCGCCGCGCTTGCGATCGATCTGGGTCTCGGGACGGTATCCGGTGGCGATGCCGACGGCGACACCCTGGTCGGCATCGAAGGCGCGCTCGGCACCGGCTTCAACGACACGATGACCGGCGACACGCTGAACAACCACTTCTTCGGTTTTGCCGGTACCGACCTGATCAGCGGCGGCGACGGCAATGACACGCTGTCGGGCGGCGACGACAACGACACCATCTTCGGCGGGGCCGGGGCTGACACCATCTCGGGCGGCACGGGCGTCGACACCATCGCGGCCGGCGACGGCAACGACACGGTCGATGCCGGCGACGGCGACGACACGGTCGACGGCGGTCTGGGTAATGACAGCATCGACGGCGGGCTCGGCTTTGACAGCCTGTCCGGCGGCGATGGCGCCGACACGATCAATGGCGGCGGCGACAACGACACCATCGACGGCGGCGCCGACCTCGGCGCCGACAGCCTTAACGGTGGCGCGGGCGATGATCTGATCACAGGCAACGGCGGCAACGACACGCTGTTCGGCGGCGCCGGTATCGACACGCTACTGGGCGGCGACGGCAATGACAGTCTGAATGGCGGTGATGGCGACGACTCGCTGGAAGGCGGGCTCGGCAACGACATCATCTCGGCCGGCAACGGCTTCGATACGGTCAATGCCGGCGCGGGCCTCGACACGGTTATCGGCGGCGCCGATGCCGATGTCATCAATGGCGGCGACGACGCCGACACGCTGCGCGGCCAGTTCGGCAACGACACCATCAACGGCGAGGGCGGCAACGACTTCATCCTCGGCGGTGGCAATCTGGACAGCCTGTTCGGCGGTGCGGGTGACGACACCATCAATGGCGACGATCCGTCCATCGACACCCTTGTCGGCTTCGACACCATCTTCGGCGGTATCGGTAACGATCAGCTGAACGGCGCAGGCGGTCAGGACGTCATCTTCGGCGGTGACGACAATGATACGATGCTTGGCGGCGCCGACAATGACAGCATGGAAGGCGGCAACGGCATCGACACGGTCCGCGGCGAGGCCGGCAACGACACGGTACTCGGCAATGACGGCGACGACATTGTCGATGGCGGTCTCGGAAACGACGAACTTTTCGGCGGCGCCGGCAATGACAGCCTGTTCGGCGACGAGGGTTCCGACACGCTGAACGGCGGCTCCGGCGGCGGCGACACCGACACGTTGGCAGGCGGCCTGGGCGACGACCTGTTCATCTTCGACAATGCCTTGTGGGGCAATGACATCATCCAGGATTTCACGACCGGATCCGGCAGCGAGGATGTGATCGACCTGTCGGCGTTGAGCATCAGCTTCGGGGATCTCAACATCCAGCAGACCGGCGGCGATGCCGTGATCACCTTCAACGGCCAGACCATCACGCTGGAAGGTGTGGTCGCGTCGTCACTGGACGAGACGGACGACTTCATCTTCTGACGTCTGAGGGGAATGCGCAGAAGAAAAGGGCGGTGGCCTTGCTGCCGCCGCCCTTGTTCGTTCCGGAGATGTGAACCGGTCGTCTGGCGGTCAGCCGCCGGAGATGGTCACCCCGCCATCCACGGCGATGGTCTGCCCGGTCAGGAAGCTGCCCTCGCTGGCGGCCATATAGACGGCCAGACCGGCAATTTCCTCGGGCTGGCCGATGCGGTTGAGCGGCGCCTGCGCCTCGGAGCGCTTGCGGAACTCCGGATCCTCCCACAGCGCGCGGGCGAAATCGGTCTGGATCAGGCCCGGCGCAATGGCGTTGGCGCGGATGTTGTGCTTGCCGTACTCCATGGCCAGGTTGCGGACCATCTGCATGTCCGCGGCCTTGGAGATGGCGTAGGCGCCCAGCACCCGCGATCCCCGCAGGCCGCCGATCGACGAGACGATGATGATGACGCCGTCCCTGCGCTCGATCATCTCCGGCAGCACCAGGTTGCAGGCCCAGTGGTTGGACTGGATGTTCACCGCCATGATCTTCTCGAAGGCGCTGTCCGGTATATCCAGCGACGAGCCGTAGAACGGGTTCACGGCGGCGTTGCCGACATAGATGTCGACCTGGCCGAACTCGGCGCGGGTCCCGGCAACCAGCTCCTGCAGCTGCTCCTTGTAGGAGATGTTGCAGGGGATGCCGATGGCGCGGCCGCCATTGGCGGCATGGTTGTCGTTGATATCCTTCGTGACCGCCTCGACGGCGTCGGCCTTGCGGCTGGACACGACGACATTTGCGCCCTGTTTCGCGAAGGCTTCGGCAATGGCCTTGCCGATACCCTTGGTGGATCCCGTGACGATCGCGGACTTGCCGCGCAGGTCGAACATCATGCGCTTACCCTCCCCAGTAGCGTGTTTCTCGATCAGATCAGGCCGGCCAGCGGCGATGACGGATCGGCGTATTTCTTCTTCGGCATGCGGCCGGCCAGATAGGCCAGGCGGCCGGCCTCGACCGCCGCCTTCATGGCGCGCGCCATCATGATCGGATCCTTCGCCTCGGCAATGGCGGTGTTCATCAGCACGCCGTCGCAGCCGAGCTCCATGGCGATGGCGGCGTCGGAGGCCGTGCCGACGCCTGCGTCGACCAGCACCGGCACCTTCGCCTCCTCGACGATCAGGCGGATGTTGACCGGGTTCTGGATCCCGAGACCGGAGCCAATCGGTGCGCCCAGAGGCATGATCGCGCAGCAGCCCATTTCCTCCAGCCGCTTGGCCTGGATGGGATCGTCGGAACAGTAGACCATCACCTCGAAGCCTTCCTTCAGCAGCGCCTCGGCGGCCCGGACGGTTTCCGGCATGTTCGGGTAGAGGGTCTTCTGGTCGCCCAGGACCTCCAGCTTCACCAGATCCCAGCCGCCGGCCTCGCGGGCCAGCCGCAGCGTGCGCACCGCATCCTCGGCCGTGAAGCAGCCGGCGGTGTTCGGCAGGTAGGTGTATTTCTGCGGATCGATGAAATCCACCAGCATGGGCTGGTCCGGATCGGTCACATTCACGCGCCGCACGGCGACGGTCACGATCTCGGCGCCCGCGGCCTCGACGGCGCGCGCGTTCTGTTCGTAATCCTTGTACTTGCCGGTCCCGACCAGCAGACGGGAGCGGAAGGTCCGGCCGGCGACCGTGAAGCTGTCGTCGTCCTTCCGGGCCGGCGCTGTATCGGCGCCGCCGCCGATGAAATGGACGATCTCCACCTCGTCGCCATCGTCCAGCGTGGTCCGGCGGTAGGCGGACTTGGCGACGATCTCCAGGTTCAGTTCGACGGCGATCTTCCGCGAATTGAGCCGCATCCGCGTCAGCAGATCATGCACGGTCATGCCGTCGTCAAAGTCGCGTTGCTTGCCATTGACGGTGATGCGCATGCTGAAAGGTCCAGTAATCCAGTGTTTCAGAGGAGATAGTCCCGCGAGCCGGATGGCCAAGGTTTCGCGCGGCCTGTAATGGCACTATAAACGCCGTGTCGATCAAGGGGAAAGGGGCGCACGTCACGCATGGCCGACACGCTGTTGATCCTGAACGGACCGAACCTGAATCTGCTCGGGACCCGTCAGCCGGAGGTCTATGGCCGGGAAACGCTTGCCGATATCGAAGGGGCCTGCCAGCAGGTCGCCCAGGGTTTCGGTGTGCAGGTGGATTTTCGCCAGTCGAACCATGAGGGCGAACTGGTGGACTGGATCCACGAGGCAAGGGGGCGCTCATCCGGCATCATCATCAATCCGGCCGCCTATTCGCACACATCGGTTGCGATCCTCGACGCGCTGCTGGCGGTTGAAATCCCGACGGTCGAGGTGCACCTGTCGAATATCCACCAGCGTGACGAGTTCCGGCATCATTCCTATGTTTCGAAGGCCGCCAAGGGCGTGATCTGCGGCTTCGGATCCCTCGGCTACATCCTTGCGATCCAGGCCCTGACCGCGGAACTCAGGGCGGCGAAACAACAACAAATGGCGAAGTCATGAGCAAACTGAATGTCGATATGAAGGCGCTCGCCCAGATGGCGGCGCTGCTGAACGAGGCCGGTCTGACGGAGATCGAATGGGAAGAGGGCGACGTGAAGGTCCGTCTGGGCAAGCAGGCGCCGCAGATGGTCACGGCCGCCCAGGTTGCGGCGCCGGTCGCCGCACCCGCCGCTCCGCTGCCGGCCGCGGCTTCCGACGCAGCCGCCGCCGGCCCGGACATGAAGGGCACGCCGGTGACGTCGCCGATGGTGGGGACGGCCTATCTCTCGCCGGAGCCCGGCGCCGCGGCTTTCGTCAAGGTGGGCGACACGGTCACGGTCGGCCAGACCCTGCTGATCGTCGAGGCCATGAAGACGATGAACCCCGTCCCGTCGCCCGTCGCGGGCCGCGTGGCGGCGATACTGGTCGAGAACGAGCAGCCTGTTGAGTTCGAGCAGACCCTGATCGTGATCGAATAGGGCAGGCAGCATGTTCGAGAAAATCCTGATCGCCAACCGGGGTGAGATCGCGCTGCGCATCCACCGGGCATGCCGGGAAATGGGGATCAAGACGGTGGCGGTGCACTCCACCGCCGACGCGGACGCCATGCACGTCCGGCTCGCCGACGAGTTCGTCTGTATCGGCCCTCCGAATCCGAAGGAAAGCTACCTCAACATCCCGGCGCTGATCTCGGCCGCCGAGATCACAGGCGCGGACGCCGTCCATCCGGGCTACGGCTTCCTGTCCGAGAACGCCCGCTTCGCGGAGATCGTGGAGGCGCACGAGATCGCCTTCATCGGACCGACGCCGGAACACATCCGCCTGATGGGCGACAAGATCGCGGCCAAGAAGACCATGCGCGACCTCGGGGTGCCCGTGGTGCCCGGCTTCGAGGGCAATCTGGAAGACATGGACGTCGCCCGGAAGGAAGCCGGCGCCATCGGGTATCCGGTGCTGGCCAAGGCGGCGGCCGGCGGCGGCGGCCGCGGCATGAAGGTCATCAAGAGCGAGGACCAGCTCGAGGAACTGCTGACCCAGGCCCGCAACGAGGCCATGCACGCCTTCGGCGACGACACGATGTACATGGAGAAGTACCTGCCGTCCCCGCGCCATATCGAGGTGCAGGTTTTCGGCGACGGCAAGGGCGAGGCGATCCATCTGGGCGAACGGGACTGCTCGCTGCAGCGCCGGCATCAGAAGGTCCTCGAGGAAGCGCCATCACCGGCCCTGAATGCCAATCAGCGCAACGCCATCGGCGAGCGCGCGGCAAAGGCGGTGGCCGGGCTCGGGTACCGGGGCGCCGGCACGATCGAGTTCCTCTATCAGGACGGCGAGTTCTACTTCATCGAGATGAATACCCGGCTTCAGGTCGAGCATCCGGTAACGGAGGCGATCACCCGTATCGACCTGGTCCGGGAGCAGATCCGCATCGCTTCCGGCGCGCCGCTCAGCCTGTCGCAGAAGGATGTCCGCTTCGCCGGCCATGCTGTGGAGTGCCGGATCAATGCCGAGGACCCGCGCACCTTCCGCCCGACGCCCGGCAACGTCACCGACTATCATCCGCCGGGCGGTCTGGGCGTCCGCGTCGATTCCGGACTTTATCAGGGCTACCGGGTGCCGCCCTATTACGACAGCCTGATCGCCAAGCTGGTCGTGCACGGCCGCAACCGCAATGAATGCCTCATGCGCCTCCGGCGGTGCCTGGAGGAGTTTGTCATCGGCGGAATCAGCACGACCATTCCGCTTCACGCAGCCCTTGTGGACGATCCCGAATTCATCGACGGGGATTACACGATCCACTGGCTCGAGCAGAATCTCGAACGATTGGTCGGTGACTGAGGCTCTCAGTTCCAACCTGCTGATCCAGGCCTATGCCCGAGGCCTGTTTCCCATGGCCGAGAGCCGGGAGAGCGGCGAGATCTTCTGGGTCGATCCGGAAACGCGCGGGGTCATGCCGCTGGACGGATTCCACGTGCCTAAACGGCTGCGCAAGACCATCCGGCAGAACCCGTTTCGTATCACCGCCGACCGCGCCTTCGACGATGTGATCCAGGCCTGCTCGGAAATCAATTTCGCCCGGGGCCGTTTCGACAGCTGGATCAATGCGGAGATCGTCAGGGCCTACAGCGAACTGCACCGGATCGGTATAGCCCACAGCGTCGAGTGCTGGCGCGGCGACGAGCTTGTGGGGGGCATCTACGGCGTGGCGCTGCGTGCCGCCTTCTTCGGCGAGAGCATGTTCTCGCGCGCGACCGACGCGTCCAAGATCGCACTCGTCCACATGGTCGCACGGCTCAAGTTCGGCGGCTACCGGCTCTTCGACAGCCAGTTCGTCAACGACCACCTGAAGCAGTTCAACGTCCTGTCGGTCCCCAAGGCGGACTTCCACCACATGCTCGGGGACGCGCTGATCGGCGAGGGCGACTTCGACCGTGCCGAAGAGAACATGGACGGTGCGAAGGCGCTCGGGATCGTCGACGCGCCTATGACGCCATGAGGGCGAGCATCGCCTTGCAGAGCCCGGCCTTCGGGTCGGCCACATGGTCCAGCAGGGTGAAGTGGTTGGCGCCTTCGGGCAGCATCACCTCGCGCCGGACGCCGAACAACTCCCGGTAACCGGTCGACTGCCGGATCCAGCCGTCCGGCTCGGCGCCCCCGGCGGCGAGCAGAATGTCGACATGGGGCAGGGGCTGGAAAGCTTCCGTCAGGATGTTGTTGCGTTCCGCCTGGTCCTCGTCGAGCCCGATCTCGGCGTTGATCGTGGTGCGCATGGCGACCCGTGGATCGAAGATGCCGGAAAGCAGTGTCGCCGTCTTCACGCAGTCGGCCGGCAGGCCATGGGCAGTCCAGTCATTTGCGGCCGCAACGGCCGCCAGATGGGCGCCCGCCGAGTGCCCGCTGAGATGAACGCGGGTCGGATCGGCGCCGTAGTTGTCGGCATGGGAAACGGCATGGGCGATCCCTCGCATCACGGCGTCGGCCAGGGCGCTCAGACGGACGTCCGGACAGAGCGGGTAGTTGATCATCACGACGGTGGCGCCGGCTGCGTTGAAAGGCTGGGCGACGAAGCTGTGCTCGTCCTTGGACAGCGCCCGCCAGTAGCCGCCATGGATGAAGATGTGCAGCGGCCCGCCCATGATGCCGGGGAAGATGTCGTAGATTTCCCGCGGATGATCGCCATAGGGGATATTGCGGCGCATGTCGTAAACCTTGCGTGTCTGCGCCGAACGCACGGTGAAGTCTTCGAGATGCTTCGCGGCGTCCGCCGCCGCCACGCGCGGATTGAAATGCCGCTCGATCTCCTCGGCCGGCCAGTCCTGCCAGTAGGTCATGTCGTTTCGCTCTCCCCTCAGGCCGCGTAGCAGCCGGCCTGGCGCGCCCGCATGACGACCAGGTTGTAGACGATATCGATCGCAGGTGTCGGCGTTTCCGTCATGCGGCCGAGTTCGGCGACGGAGCCAAGGATCGGTTCGATTTCCATCGTTCGCCCGCCTTCCAGATCCTGCAGCATCGACGTCTTGTGATGGCCGACGGCGCGCGCAGTCTCGATGCGCTTCTCGACGGTCATCGGAAAACGGACGCCCAGCTTCTCGCCGATGGTCTGCGCTTCGCTCATCATCTGCGATATCACCGCCCGGGTACCGTCGTCGTTGGCCATGTCCTCGAGTGTGGCGCAGACCAGTGCAGAGACCGGGTTGAAGCTCAGGTTGCCCCACAGCTTGGCCCAGATCTCGTTGCGCAGGTTCGGTCGGATCGGCGCCTTCACGCCGGCGGAGATCAAGGCCTGGGAGAGCGCCGTGATCCGGTCGGATTTGCCGCCCCTGGGCTCGCCCAGCGACAGCCGCTCGCCGTAGCCCAGCTTCACAACGCCCGGTTCCGGCACCTCGGCCGCCTGCCAGACGACCGAGCCGATGGCGCGTTCCGGACCGATCTTGTCCCAGAGTTCGCCGCCGGGATCGCAACTGTCGAGCTGGCGGTTCTCGTATTCGCCCTCGTGGCCGTAGAAGTACCACCACGGCAGGCCGTTCTGCGCTGTCACCACGGCCGTGTCGGGGCCCAGCAGCGGCTGCATCGCATCGGCGACGGCGCGGACGCCGTGCGCCTTCATGGTCAGCAGGACATAGTCCTGCGGTCCGAGTTCGGCGGGATCGTCGGTCAGCGTCGGATGGACGGTGAAGCTGTCGTCGCCGACCTCCAGCCGAAGTCCGTTCTTCTTCATCGCGGCCAGATGTGCGCCGCGGGCGATCAGACTGACGTCCGCACCCTCCCGCGCCAGCATCGCGCCGACATAGCCGCCGATCGCGCCGGCTCCGTAGATGCAGATCTTCATGGCATTCCCCGCCCTTGTGACAGCTAGAGCAATCGCCCGCCGCCGCGGCAAGGTCAAGCCGCGAAGTGTTCGGGGATGAGGTGGGGAAGGTGGCGGTCCCTAGGGGAATCGAACCCCTGTTTCAAGAATGAAAATCTCGCGTCCTAACCACTAGACGAAGGGACCGTCCGGGTGCGGCAGGATTTAATGAGGTTCGGCAGCGAAATCAACACTCTCGAACAGCATGTTTGACTGCCGCAGCGGAACCCCCGTCAGCGCGGGTCGGCCGCGTCCTCCACTGTCAGCTGGACCGTCTGCCGGCCGCCCCAGTGGTTCATGCGGAGATGGCCGGCGAGATGCAGCGGGCGGTTGTCGCGGGCCCGTCCCAGAAGCGTCGCGCCGAGAGGTTCCTCGGCGATGCGGAAGGCGATGGCTTCCAGCCGCCCGCCCGACTTGCCGGCCAGCACCATCTTCACATGCTGGCCGCCGACGATGTCGGCCTTGACCAGTCTGCAGTCGGGCAGGGCGACCCTTGGCTCCGGATTGCCCTGTCCGTAGGGCCCGGCGCGTTCCAGTTCGCCCACGAGGGCCGCCGTCGCACCCGCGGGGCTGATGGCGCCGTCGATGGTCAGCGCGCGGGCGCCGGCGGCGCGTGAGACGCTTTCGCCGAGGCGGTCGTCGAGAAACGCGCTCAACTCGTCGATTCGTGCACTCTCGACCGTCAGGCCCGCGGCCATGGTGTGTCCGCCGCCATTGATCAGAAGACCTGCCTGGCGCGCGGCGGTGACGGCCGCGCCGAGATCGACGCCCTTCACCGAGCGGCCCGAACCCTTGCCGGTGGCTCCGTCGCGGGCGATGACGATGGCTGGCCGGCCGGTCCTGTCCTTCACCCGGCTGGCGACAATGCCGATGACGCCGGGATGCCAGCCGTCGCCGGCCACGGTCACTACGGCGCGGTTCGCCTGCCGGTGGGCCAGGGTCAACGCCTCCTCGAGCACGGTCTGTTCGATCCGCCGGCGTTCGTCGTTGAGGCGGTCGAGTTCCACGGCGATACCGGTCGCCTCTTCCGGGTCTTCGGTTGTGAGCAGGCGAACGCCGAGATCGGACTTTCCGACGCGCCCGCCCGCATTCAGCCGTGGGCCGATCAGGAAACCGGCGTGATAGGTGCTGGGCGGGCCTGTGAGACGGGCGATGTCGCCAAGCGTGGTCAGCCCGAGTTGCCGGCGTTCGGCCATCACCCTGAGGCCCTGGGCGACAAGAGCGCGGTTCAGGCCAGTGAGTGGGACGACGTCGCAGACCGTGCCGACGGCGACCAGATCGAGCATGGCGAGCAGGTTCGGTTCGGGCCGTTCGGCGAACCAGCCGCTCTCGCGGAGCGCCCGGTTGACGGCGACGAGCAACAGGAAGGTGACGCCGACGGCCGCCAGGTTGCCGTGGCCGCCGCTGCAGTCCAGCCGGTTGGGATTGACGATGGCTGCAGCTTTCGGAAGACGGTCCTCGGCCAGATGGTGGTCGACGACCACAACCCGGATACCCTCGTCTGCGGCGCTGTCCAGAACCTCGAAGGCCGCGGTGCCGCAGTCGACGGTGACGATGAGTTCATTGCCGTCTTCAGCCAGCCGCCGCAGGGCGGGGAGGTTGGGGCCGTAGCCCTCGGCGATCCTGTCCGGAATGTAGGCGGCGACCTTGCCGCTGACGGCCTCGGCATAGCGCATGAAGAGTGCCGAGGAGGTCGCGCCGTCGACGTCGTAGTCCCCGAACACGGCCAACCTGCGACGCTCGGCGATGCAGCGTGCGATCAGCCCGGCGGCCTTGTCCATGTCGCGGAAACTGGAAGGATCGGGCATCAGATCCTTGAGCCGCGGCTTGAGGAACTGTTCGCAATCGTCAATGCCGACGCCCCGGTTGACGAGGACTTCGGCCAGCAGTTCGGGAATACCGTGACGCTGGGCGAGTGCTTCGCTCAGCCGCGTTTCACCTGATCCCCTTTGCCAACGGCGTCCCGTAAGGGATTGTTCGACATCCAGAAAGGCGGGTTCGGACAAGGTCTCAGCTGGCGATGCGGCGGCGCCCTTCGATCCGGCGGATGGTGCCGGTCTTGGAGCGCATCACGACCGAGTCCGTGATGATGACGCCATGCTGACGGCGAACGCCGCGGAGCATGCCGCCGGAGGTCACCCCGGTGGCGGTGAAGATCACGTCGCCAGCGGCCATCTCCTCCATCGAGTACTTCCGGGCCAGATCCGTGATGCCGATTCGGTGCGCGCGTTCCTTCTCGTCTGCATTGCGGAAGACCAGACGACCCTGCATCTGCCCGCCGACGCAGCGCAGCGCAGCGGCGGCCAGCACACCCTCAGGGGCGCCGCCGGTGCCGATATAGATGTCCACTGCGGTTTCCGGATCGGTGGTTGCAATGACGCCGGCGATATCCCCGTCCGGGATCAGCTGGATACGGGCGCCGGCGGCGCGGCATTCCTTGATGATCTCGGAATGGCGCGGGCGGTCCAGCACGCAGACCGTCAGATCGGCAATGGCGCAGCCCTTGGCGTCGGCCAGGCTGGCGAGGTTCTCGCTCACGGGATTGTCCAGATCGACCACACCCTCGGGCAGACCGCCGCCGACGGCGATCTTGTCCATGTAGACGTCGGGCGAATTCAGCAGCATGCCCTTCTCGGAGAGGGCCATGACCGACAGGGAACCGGGCGCCGCCTTGGCCGTGATGGTCGTGCCTTCCAGCGGGTCGAGCGCGATGTCGACTTCGGGGCCGGTGCCGTTCTTGTGGCCGGCGCCGACATCCTCGCCGATATAGAGCATCGGGGCCTCGTCCCGCTCGCCTTCGCCGATCACGACGGTGCCGCGGATGGCGAGCCCGTTCAGCGCATTGCGCATCGCGTCGACGGCAGCCTGGTCGGCCTGCTTCTCGTTGCCCATGCCGATCCAGTCGAAGGAGGCGATGGCGCCCGCTTCGGTCACACGTACGGCTTCCAGCGTCAGATTGCGGTCAAGCTTGCTCGCGGTCGACATCTGTCCCTCCTCGTCGGGGCGTTCTGCTGCGCCCTCAGAAATCCTCGATCGTCAGCAGGTGCGGACGTTCCAACACCGCTTCCAGCGCCTCCAGACCTGCAAGCGCCGCGCCGATCTGCCCTTGCGACGTTTCATGCGTCAGAACGACGACCGGTGCGGTCCCGGCCTCGTCGGGACGCGCCCTCTGTAGCAGGGATTCGATGGAAATTCGCTCGTCACGGAGCACGCTCGCGATATCCGCTATCACGCCGGGACGGTCAATCACATTCAGGCGGATGTAGTAGTGCCGGCGGCGTTCGGTTTCGTCATGCGGTTCCGGGGCTTGCAGGCGGGAGGCGGGCACGCCGAAGGCATGGCCAGCCCGGCCGGCTGCAAGATCGGCGAGATCGGCGGCGACGGCGGAGGCTGTCGGTCCTGCGCCCGCGCCCGGGCCTTCGAACACGGTCCGGCCGACCTGGTCGCCCTCTGCGACGACGGCATTGAAGACGCCGTCCACCTTGGCGATGGGCGTTCCCGCCCGGACAAGACAGGGCTGGACCCGCTGCGAAACGCGCCCGTTGACCCGTTCTGCGACGCCCAGCAGCTTGATGCGGTAGCCGAACTCGTCGGCATAGGCGATGTCGATCGCCGAGACGTTTCGGATGCCCTCGATCGCGACGGCGTCGAAATCGGGAGTCACGCCGAAGGCGAGGGCCGCGAGCAGCGCGAGCTTGTGCGCCGCGTCGATGCCTTCCACGTCGAATGTGGGATCGGCTTCGGCATAGCCGAGCGCCTGGGCGTCGGCCAGCACGCCGTCGAAGTCGCGCCCCGTCGTCCGCATCTCGGTCAGGATGTAATTGCAGGTGCCGTTGAGGATGCCGTAGACGCGGTCCAGCGCGTTGCCGGCCAGACCCTCCCGGATCGCCTTGATGACCGGGATGCCGCCGGCGACTGCGGCCTCATAGAGAAGCGGTGCGCCGGACGCCTCGGATTTCGACGCCAGCGAGGCGCCGTGCACCGCGAGCAGGGCCTTGTTGGCGGTCACGACGGCCTTGCCGCGATCCAGCGCCGCCTCGACCAGATCCCGCGCCGGCCCCTCGGAACCGCCGATCATCTCGACGATGACGTCGACATCGTTGCGGCCGGCCAGGGCGACGGCATCGTCTTCCCATGCGGCACCGGTCAGGTTCACGCCACGGTTGCGGCTGCGGTCGCGGGCAGAGACGGCCGTCACCTCGATCCGGCGGCCGGTTCGCGCGGCCATCACCTCGCCGTTGGTTTCCAGCAGGCGCAGCAGTCCTGCGCCAACCGTGCCCAGCCCGGCGACGCCTATCCGCAATGTTTCGCTCATACCCTCAGCCCAGATTGGTCTTGCTGCGCACCGTTATTCCGCGGCCTGCCGCAGATGACGCTCCAGCGGGGCGTCGCCCGCCTGGAAGAAGCGCCGAAGGCTGCGTGTGGCCTGGCGGATGCGGTGTTCGTTCTCCACAAGCGCGATGCGCACATGGCCGTCGCCATACTCGCCGAAGCCGATGCCGGGCGACACCGCAATCTCGGCCTCGCGCAGCAGGAGCTTCGAGAATTCGAGGCTGCCCAGATGGCGGTACGGCTCGGGGATCGGCGCCCAGGCGAACATGGTCGCATCCGGCGACGGCACGTCCCAGCCTGCGTCCCGGAACCCCTTGATCAGAACGTCGCGGCGCGAGCGGTAGAGACCGCGGATATCGTCGACGCAATCCTGGGGACCGTTGAGAGCGGCGGCGGCGGCAACCTGAACCGGCGTGAAGGCGCCGTAGTCCAGATAGGACTTGATGCGCGTCAGGGCGCCGATCAGGTCCTTGCTGCCGGTGGCGAAGCCGATGCGCCAGCCGGGCATGTTGTAGGTCTTCGACATCGAGGTGAACTCGACCGAGCGCTCGCGCGCGCCGGGCACCTGCAGGATGGAGGGCGGCGGGGTGTCGTTGAAATAGATTTCCGAGTAGGCGAGATCGGACAGGATGTAGAGCCCGCGGCGGCGCGCGAAATCGACGACCTCGCGGTAGAAGTCCAGATCCACGACCATTGCCGTCGGGTTGGACGGGAAGTTCAGGATCAGGATTTCCGGTGCCGGAATGCAGTGCTTCATCGAGGATTCGAGGCTGCGGAAGAAGTCGGTATCCGGCCCGACCGGGAAATGCCGGATCACGGCGCCCGCGATGATGAAGCCGTAGGGATGGATCGGATAGGAAGGATTCGGCGACAGGATCACATCGCCGGGCGTGGTGATGGCCATCGCCAGATGGGCCAGACCCTCCTTCGAGCCGAGCGTCACGATGGTCTCTGTCTCCGGGTCGATCGACACGTTGAAGCGGCGCTCGTAATAGGCCGAGACCGCACGGCGCAGGCCCGGGATGCCCTTGCTGGCCGAATAGCGGTGGGTCTTCGGATTGGCAGAGGCCTCGACCAGCTTGTCGACGATGTGTTGCGGCGTCGGCTGGTCGGGATTGCCCATCCCGAAATCGATGATGTCCTTGCCGGCGGCGCGGGCTTCGGCCTTGAGGCGGTTGACCTCGGCGAAGACATAGGGCGGCAGGCGCTTGATCAGGTGAAAGTCGACTTGCATCTCATACTACCGATGAAGGGCCGGTTCCGCGGAACCGGCGGGAAAGGGGCGCCACGCTGACAGGCGGCTCAGTTCTCGAGGAAGACCTCTGCACGGCGGTTGCCGGCCTCGCCGCGCGGCATGGCCTCGTTGTAGACCGGCTCGTTGTCGCCCTTGGCTTCCACGAATATGCGTTCGTACGGCACGCCGAACCGGGCGAGGGCGTCTGCGACGTTCTCGGCCCGCTGCGACGAGATCTTCAGGTTCGCGATCAGATGACGCTCGACCGCCATCTGACCGGTGCGGCTGGACGAATGCCCGCGTACCCGGACGCTGGCGTTGGTCTGCACCGCCCGGGCCGCGACCCGTTGCAGTGTCGACATGTCAGATGACGAAAGTCCGGTCGAACCGTGGCGGAACTGGATCACGGCGTCAGGCGAGCCGGCACGCGACGGCGCGGCGTAGGCGGCCGACTGGCGCACCGCATCGCCCGAGATGATCACCGGACCCGAACCGGCGCCCGTTGACGGATAGGACCCGATGGCCTCGTCGTAGGTGCGTGGCGCGTTCAGCGACTCGGCGTAGGTCTGCCGAACGACCTGCGGCACGCTGGCCGGGAAGGTGCCCGGCTGGACACGCCCGGGCTGCACCCGTCCCGGCGCCGGCTGGGTCGGCTGCACCGGCTCGATGCCGGCTTCCCGCAACTGTTCGGCATAGGTGCGGCTCGGCGCCGGCTGACGGCTGTTGGCGAGCGCCGCCGTCTGGCCGGCAGCGGTCGAGGAGCGGCTTGCCGTTGCAGAGGTCCTGGACGGCGCCGGGGTTGCCTGACCGGTCTCGCCGCTCGACGAAGCCGCCGTGCGGGGCTTGTAGAGATCGACCTCACCGGTCGGAACGTCCGTGCGGCGCGGAACGACCGATCCGTTCTCGCTGAAGGACGGCGGCTGCTGGCCACGGGTCATGGCCGCGATCATCGGTGTCGGCGATCCCGATGCGGGCTGCGCAGCCGGCTTCGGCGCCGCGGCCGCGGGTCGTGCCGCGGCGGTCTGCGTGCGTGCCGGGGCTGCCGGCGGCGCCGACGGCTCCCGCGCGGCGACCGGCGTCCGCTGGACCACGGGCTCCGAAGCGGCGGTTTGTGTGGTCGGGGCCGACGTTTCGCTGTTCTCGAAACGGGGCAGCGGAATCGGGCTCGCGGACCGCTGCGCCTGCGCCGCGGTTTCGCCTCGGGCATCGATCAGGGCGGTCCGGGACTCGGTCGCAGTCTCCGGCACGGCCGCGCGGTCGGGCTGAAGGGGCTGCAGCGGCGGTGTGGCAGCAGTGGGCTGCGCGGCGCTGCCCCGGGTGACGGCGACCACCGGGCGTTCGCCGGCGCGGCGGACATTGTCGGTCGCCGAAGCGAGCTGTGGCGCCGGCTGTGACTCGGGCAGCACATCGCCGCCTGCGCGCGCCACAGGCTTCGGCGCGGGGCCGTAGTCCGGCTCGAAATAGCTGGTCGGATCGGCCCAGTCGGGAACGGAGCACGCGCCGAGCGAAAGCAGGATGGCGCAGCCAGCCGCTCGGCTCCAGCGCCGGTACGGCCGATACGCTTCTGTCACTCGGGAAAACTTGCCCATCATGCCCGCCTCTCCTGGCAACGACTTACAGCTTGGAATCCGGGATTCCGCCCGCAATCTAGAGCAAACCTGCCGCCGTTGGAAACAGTTCTGCCCCCGTAATACCCGGCAGCGGTCGGCCCGTTGCAATCCCGCACGCAAAAGCAGAAGGGGCCGCGGTTTCCCGCGGCCCCTCCGCCTTCCGATCTGATCGCAGGATCAGTTCGAATAGTACATCTTGAACTCGACCGGATGCGGCGTGTGTTCGAATGTGTAGACCTCTTCCCACTTCAGGTCGATGTAGCCATCGATCTGGTCGTCGGTGAAGACGTCGCCCTTCTTCAGGAACTCGCGGTCCGCATCCAGCGACGCGATAGCCTCGCGCAGCGATCCGCAGACCGTCGGCACGCCCTCCAGCTCCTCGGGCGGCAGGTCGTAGAGGTTCTTGTCCATCGGGTCGCCCGGATGGATCTTGTTCTCGATGCCGTCGAGGCCGGCCATCAGCATCGCCGCGAAGGCGAGGTACGGATTGGCCATCGGATCCGGGAAACGGATCTCGACGCGCTTGGCCTTCGGCGAGGAGCCGAACGGGATACGGCAGGAAGCAGAGCGGTTGCGGGCCGAATAGGCCAGCAGCACCGGCGCCTCGAAGCCCGGGATCAGGCGCTTGTAGGAGTTGGTCGACGGGTTGGTGAAGGCATTGATGGCCTTCGCATGCTTGATGATGCCGCCGATGTAGTAGAGCGCCGTCTCGGAAAGGTCGGCATAACCTGAACCGGCGAATGTCGGCTCGCCGGCCTTCCAGATCGACTGGTGGACATGCATGCCCGAGCCGTTGTCGCCCATGATCGGCTTCGGCATGAAGGTCGCCGTCTTGCCCCACTGGTTGGCAACCTGCTGCACGACATACTTGTAGATCTGGATGTTGTCGGCGGCCTTGGTCATCTCGGCGAAGGTCATGCCGAGCTCATGCTGCGACGGCGCAACCTCGTGGTGATGCTTGTCGGTATTCAGGCCCATCTCGCGCATGACCGCCAGCATCTCGGAGCGGATGTCCTGGTTGCCGTCGACCGGCGGGACCGGGAAGTAGCCGCCCTTGACGCCCGGACGGTGACCCATGTTGCCGGCCTCGAACTCGGCGCCGGTGTTGTAGGGGCCTTCAGAGTCGTCCAGCTTGAAGAAGGTGTGGTTCATCGAGACGTTGAAGCGAACGTCGTCGAACATGAAGAACTCGGCTTCCGGACCGAAATAGGCGGTGTCGCCCAGGCCGGCGTAGTTCATGTAGGCCGAGGCGCGCTTGGCGGTCGTGCGCGGATCGCGGCCATAGCCTTCGCCGGTTGACGGCTCGTTGATGTCGCAGAACAGGATCATCGTCGGCTGCGCCATGAACGGATCCATCACTGCCGTGGTCGGATCGGGCATCAGGGCCATGTCGGATTCGTTGATCGCCTTCCAGCCGGCGATCGACGAGCCGTCGAACATGATGCCCTCTTCGAAGAAGTCCTCGGAGAACTCCGCCGAATCCATCGTGAGGTGCTGCCACTTGCCGCGCGGATCGGTGAACCGGACGTCGACGAATTTCACCTCGTCGGACTTGATGCGTTCCATCACGGATTTGATGTCATCGGACATGCTGTCTCTTCCTGTCTATGTGGTCGTTTCATTGAGGTGGTCGGGCGGACGCCCGAAGGTAACGAAGCCCTGGAGGACGGGCGGCCTGGCGTCAGACGGCGTCGGCGCCCTTTTCGCCCGTGCGGATGCGGATGACGTCGTCGACGGTCGATACGAAGATCTTCCCGTCTCCGATCCGACCCGTCTTGGCCGCCTGCTGGATCGCTTCCAGCGCGCGCTCGACCATGTCGTCGTCCAGTACGACTTCCACCTTCACCTTGGGCAGGAAATCGACGACGTATTCGGCGCCACGGTAGAGTTCCGTATGGCCCTTCTGCCGGCGAATCCCTTGGCTTCGGTGACGGTAATGCCCTGCAGTCCGACTTCGTGCAGAGCTTCCTTCACTTCGTCGAGCTTGAAAGGTTTGATAATGGCTTCGATTTTTTTCATCGGGCGCTCCCTGTTCCCTCCTGTCCTGCGTCCGTTACCTGTACAGCTTCACCAGGCTGCGGATGACGCAGTTCGCATGTCTCGTGCCACGCTATTGTGCCGAAACTTGTCAATGCAATCAATTGGTTACGTTGAATGCCGATTTCATTGGCAGCATGATTGCACGAAAATCCGGCAGTTTGTTCAAATTTTGGCCAGATGCGGCCGGACGCTCCATTCGAAAGTGATTTTGCCGCCGGCGGGCGATCCGGCAAGTGAATTCGATGCCTGATCTGTCACAGGACGGGATCGGACAGTCCGGCGCGGCGCGGCTCAGTCGCATGTGGTCCGGAGGCGGTGAAGCGGAGCCGGAACAAGTGCTTCGGTTTGCCGAGGACTCGCTGCTTGAAGGACTGCCGGGCGCACGGCTCCGTGCCATGCACGAGGCGGCCCTGGGGCTCGAAGAGATGGCCAGACAGCTGTCGTCGGCACGCGAGACGGTGATCAGCCGTGTGCTCGGCGAAGCGGAACGGTTCGAGGCCTGGAGCCACTATCCCGACGGCGGCGTTCACAACCCGGAAACGCACTGCCAGTTTTTCTATCACCGCCATGACGCCGCCAATGCCGAGCATGGTCATTTCCACACTTTCGTTCGCGCGGGTGCGATGCCCAAGGATCTCCGGCCTCTGGATCTGGAAGGTTCGGCCGAGCATCCCCGTGATGGCCGCGCGCTGGCGCACATCGCCGCCGTTTCCATGGATGTCGACGGCCGGCCGACGCATCTGTTCACCACCAATCGCTGGGTCACCGACGAGACGCTGTTCCCGGCCGCCGACGTCATCGGGCTGCTCGACCGGCTCTCACCTGGCGCCGATGGCCCGCATGGACTGGTGAACCGCTGGCTCGGATCGCTGCTCGCCCTGTTCAGGCCGCAGGTCGAGATGTTGCTGCACAAACGCGATGCAGTTCTGCGGCACCATATCGAGACCCATCCGGGTGAGAATGTGGCGGCGCACCGCGGGCTTGAGATCACATCGATCGCCCGGATCGATGTGGGCGCCCAGATCGCGGCCTTGCGGCGCGCCCTGGAGCATCAGCTGCCGCCGGCCTCGTAGACCATGTCCGCAAGCGCGAGCGAGGCTGTCAGGCCAGGCGATTCGATACCCAGCATGTTGACCAGCCCGGGCAAGCCGTGCTCGCCCGGGCCTTCGATGACGAAGTCCGCCGCAGGCTCGTCGGGGCCCGACAGCTTCGGCCGGATGCCGCTGTAGCCGGGCTGCAGCGCGCCGTCGGGCAGGCCGGGCCAGTAGCTCCGGATCGCGGCGTAGAACCCGTCGGCCCGCCCCGGATCGACGGCATAGGGCAAGGTGTCCGGATCCGTCCCGTCCAGCCACTCGACATCCGGTCCGAAGCGCGCCTCTCCGGCCATGTCGATGGTCAGATGTACGCCGAGGCCCCCCGGTTCGGGCACCGGATAGATCAGGCGCGAGAACGGGGACCGGCCGGCCAGCGTGTAGTAGTTGCCCTTGGCGTAGTGACGCGGCCGCGGTCCGCCACCGGCACGATCGGCCAGCAAGGGCGCAGAGAGGCCCGCTGCGTTGATCAGCGTCCGGCACTTCAGGCGCATCGGCGCTTCGCCCGCCGTCTCGATCACCGGCCCGGCGGTTTCCGCATGGATCGCGGCGACCCGTGTGTTGAAGGCGATCATGGCCCCGTGGTCTTCTGCGGCGCCCTGAAGCGCAAGCATGAAGGCATGGCTGTCGACGATGCCGGTCGAGGGGGAGAGCAGGGCGCCCTCGGCGCGCAGGGCCGGCTCCATGGCTAGTGTCGCGGCACGGTCCAAAAAACGCATGTCATCAACGCCGTTGGCAGCTGCCCGCCCGTTCAACGCCTCGAGTTCGGGCAACTGGCCCACGCTGCTCGCAACGATCAGCTTGCCGCAATTGCGGTGAGCCACGCCGTGGCTCTGGCAGAAATCGTAGAGCATCCATTTGCCGGCCACACAGCTGCGGGCCTTCAGGCTGCCTTTCGGATAATAGATGCCGGCATGGATGACCTCGGAGTTTCGGGAACTCGTGCCCTCGCCGATATGACCCTCGCGCTCGATGACGATGACATCCCGTCCTGCGAGCGCAAATCGACGGGCGACGGCCAGGCCGACGACCCCTGCGCCGATGACGACAACATCTGCCAGTTCAGTCATACGTTTGCGGGCCCTTGCTCATGCATTGTCTCACCGTCATCCGGCATCGAGATGGCGGGTTCGGAATCGTCATCGCTGGCGTCCTCGACATCGTCCGGCCCCCAGCCATCCGGCATCTGGCTGGCGATCTGCGTCGCCCTGAGCGGCATGGCCACGAAGTCGCTCTGATCGACGGGCGCCGGGGCGCTCCGTCGCAGCATCCGGTAGCCGGCAAGCAGGCCGATCACGGCGTGAACCCCGGCCAGGGTGATGAAGAAGCCCGACGGGCCCGCCCTGCCCATGATAAGGGCCGCGAGGTTCGGGCCGGCGATGGCGCCGACGCCGTGGAGGAAGACGAGGGCGCTGGAGGCGGCCACCATCTTCCGCGCCGGCACGCGGTCGTTCACATGCGCCGTGAACAATGAATAGTGCGGGATGGACAGGCCGCCGAACACGGCGGCGGCGGCCATGATCGGCCAGATGACGCGGACCTCTCCGCCCGGCTGCATCGAAAGCGGCGCCGGCTCGGGCAACATGGCGGCGACGGCGGCAACGACGGCTGCCCCGATGGTCACGGCGAGGATGACAACGCGCCGGTCGATCCGGTCCGACATCCGGCCGATGGGCCATTGCAGCACCATGCCGCCGAGGAACATCGCCGCGACGAAGGTGGCGATCTCGTTCACCGTCAGGCCGGCGCGCTGGGCGTAGACCGCGCCGAAACCGAAGATGACGCCGTTGGCGACGCCCGACAGCACCATGCCCAGGCTGCCGAGCGGCGAGAGACGGAACAGCTCGCGGAAACCCATGGCCTCCGGCGTCGAGAAGTCGGGGGTTTTCGAGGCAGAGAGGCAGAGTGGCAGCACGGCCAGCGAGACCAGTACGGCGATGAGCATGAACAGGTTCGCGCCGCTGGGATCGGCGAGACCGAGCAGGAACTGCCCGCCCGCCACCGCGCCGAGCTGTACGACCATGTAGATCGAGAGAAGCCGGCCGCGGTTGGCGTTGTCGCTCATGTCGTTGAGCCAGCTTTCGGCGACGATGTAGAGGCCTGCGTAGCAGAATCCGGTAATCACCCGCATCGCGCCCCAGACCCACGGATCGATGAAGACCGAATGCACCAGGATGCTGATGGAAGCCAGGGAGGCGAGGGCGGCGAAGACGCGGATATGTCCGACCTTCGCGACCACGCGCGGGGCATACAGCGAGCCCGCGAGAAAGCCGACGAAATAGCCGGACATGACCACGCCGAGCACGGCGGTGTCGAAATTCTCGATCGACGCGCGCAGGCCGAGCAGGGACCCCTGCAGGCCATTGCCCATCATCATCAGGGCGATGCCGAAGAACAGCGCGGAAAAGGACGCGAGCGCGCCAGCCATGTCGGTATCCCCTCAAGCCGACCGCGGTATCGGCGCGCGACTTCCTAGCCGAAAACGGCGCGGCTGTCAGGCCAGGACCGCATAGGCGTCGGCCAGGGCGGGCAGGGCGCGTTCGGCGGCAGCACGGCCCTCCTGAATGGCCTCTTCGGCGCGATCGAACTCGAGAAGTCCGATATGGCCGAGGCGCGGCTCGATGCTGACGTCGGCCGGATCGCCGGCCATTCGCGAACGGTTGAGCCGGTCCTGGACGATGTTGATCGAGCTCATCATCACCGAGAACACGCTGGGGGCGCCTTCCTCCCGCCCGAACAGCTGGCGGATCATCATGGTCGTGGGGTTCAGCGCCTTGGAAGGATTCTCGCGGATCCGGTCGAGCAAATCGCCGAACTGGAGGTCCTCGTCGATCAGTTCCGCCGCGAGGTTGTTCTTGCCGAAAACGTCGCCATTCAGATTGACCGCGATCACGAGACGCGCGCCGAGCGCCCGGCAGACCGAGACCGGCACCGGATTGACCATGGCCCCGTCCACCAGCCACCGGTCGCCGATGCGGACCGGCGGAAAGATGCCGGGCAGGGCGTAGGAGGCGGTGAGGGCGGGGACGAGCGGGCCGTTGCGCACCCAGATCTCGTGACCGGTGGCGAGTTCGGTCGTCACCGCGGCGAAACGGATGCTCATCTCCTCGATCCGGATGGGCCCGCAATCCTCTTCCAGACGGCGCACCAGCTTCTTGCCGCCGATCAGCCCGCCGCTGCCGAAGGCCAGATCGAGATAGCGGAACATCCGGCCGCGGGTCAGTTCCCGGGCCCAGTGGTCGAGCACCTCCATCTTGCCGGCTGCGTGGACGCCGCCGACCAGGGCGCCGATCGACGTGCCGCAGATGATGTCGGGCCGGATTCCCGCTTCCTCGAGACGTTGCAGAACACCGATATGCGCCCAGCCGCGGGCGATCCCGGCGCCCAGC